>NZ_JBKFAH010000001.1:0-1799827 GCF_053345535.1 Sphingomonas sp. M1A8_2b
TTCATCTTAACCTACAATGTCAAAGAGCCGACAAAAATACCGACACTCGCATAACCTCCTCGGTAGAAGAAGCTTGCAGCATCTGGTTTTTTGCGACCGCCGCGGTAGCCGTTAAGGCCGTCCGCTGCGGTGACACCTCTCTAGGCGGCGTTCGCAGAACCGTCAAACACAATCTTTCATATTTGTGGCAATTTTTGCGGATTGGCGCGTTTAGGACGCCCTTGGGCCGATGGCACGCGCTTGGCAGTGCCTTGCGAATGAGCTGGTTCTGCCGTGACTTAGCTTGGCTCAGGTCACATTGCCATTTTAAGGCCTCGCCTTAATCCGTTGTGAAGGGGCATATCGCTACATGCCCGAGACGATGGATACCGTGCCCCCCGCCCCCGTGCCTGCAAACGACCAGCCTTCGCTTGCACGGCAGGTGCGTAGCGCGCTGATCTGGCGCTCGGGCAGCCAGATCGTCGCGCAACTGGTGCAGTGGAGCGCCACCTTCCTGGTGATCCGGATCCTGGCACCCGCGGACTACGGCCTGTTCGCGATGTGCCAGGTGATTCTCACCTTCATGGCGATGCTCAACGGCTATGGGCTGGCAAGTGGGCTGATCCAGCAAAAGGAGATCAGTCGCCGTGAAGTACGCCAGCTGTTCGGAATGCTGATCGTGCTTAACGTCGCGCTTGCGATCGCGCAGCTCTCGCTCGCGCCGCTCGCCGCGGCCTATTACCGCCAGCCGATCGTCGGCGACATGCTGCGGGTCCAGGCGCTGCTGTATCTGACGACTCCGTTCATCGCGCTCCCCTATGCGCTGCTGTCGCGAGCGATGGATTTCCGCCATCAGGCCAAGGCCAACATCACGGCATCGATCGCCTCGGCCAGCGCGGCACTCGGCGGCGCGCTGTACGGTTTCGGCGTCTGGACGCTGGTGCTTGCGCCGATCGTCCTGTTCAGCGTGCGCGGCGCGATGATGACCTGGTCGGCGCGCTCGCTCGTCTGGCCAAGCTTCGACTTTCGCGGCGCCGGGACGATCGCACGCTATGGCGGTGTGATGGCCGCGAGCCAGCTGTTCTGGTTCCTGCAAAGCCAGGCCGACGTGTTCATCGCCGGGCGCAGCTTTTCCCCGCACACGCTCGGCATCTACACGACCAGCCTGTTTCTGACGCAGATCTTCGTCTCGAAGTTCGTGCCGCCGCTGAACGAGGTCGCCTTCTCTGCCTATGCGCGGATGCAGCACGATCCGGCCGCGATCGGCCGCGCGTTCGTGCGCGGCGTGCGGATGGTGATGATTGTCGCGATGCCATTCTATATGGGACTGGCGGCGACGTCCGAACCGCTCGTGCTGACAATGCTGGGCGAGAAATGGCGCGAGACCGCCCCGGTCGTACACCTGCTCGCGCTCGCGATGCCGTTCATGACGCTGCAGGTACTGTTCACGCCGGCGTCGGACGCGCGAGGTCGCCCCGGAATCGGCGTGCGCAACGGCGCGACCGGCGCGATCATCCTGGCGTCCGCGTTCCTGGTCGGCGTCCACTGGGGCCCGACCGGCATGGCGACCGCGTGGATCATCGCCTATCCGCTGTATCTGGCGATCAGCGCGTGGCGGACGCTACCGGTGATCGGCGTGCGTTCGCGCGACGTGGCGTCGGCGGTCGCAGCGCCGGTCTTTGCAGGGATCGCGATGGCGCTGGTGGTCGGACTGGTCGACCGCAACCTCCCCCCGCTCGACGCGCACTGGCGGCTGGCGATCCTCGTGCCGATCGGCGCGGCGGTCTATGTCGGCTGGATGCTGGCCTTCGCGCGCGCGACAATCCGCGAGGTGATCGCGATCGCCCGGAAACAGCCGCTCCCCGCCTAGTCTGGCGGGCCTACGCTACGCCGACTGAATATACTCGCGCATCGCCGCGGCGTCCGCCTCGATCCGGTCGATGCGGTATTTGACGAGATCGCCGATCGAGACGAACCCGACCAGCGTATCGCCATCGATCACCGGCAAATGGCGGATCCGACGCTGGGTCATCAACGACAGCGCGCCGATCGCTGACTCGGTCGGGCCGACCGACTTCACTGCGGTGGTCATCACCGCACCGATCCGCCGGTCCAGCGCCGCGGCACCGTCCGATTGCAGACAGTGGATGACGTCGCGTTCGGAGAAGATGCCGACCACGCGGTCGCCGTCGAGCACCGGCGCCGCGCCGATCCGCTTCTCGGCGAGCAAAGCCACCGCCTCCGCCACAGTCGAGTCCGGGTGGAGCGACTCTATGCCGCCCTTTCGGTCCTTCAGGATCGCCGCGATCGTCATCTTCGCCTCTCCTCATATGCGTCTGGTGCGCGTGGCTTGAGGAAACCATGTTTGCGCGGCAATGTGAAGCGATGACCGATCGACTGCCTGAACCACCGGCCGGGTTGGACGACCCGCAGTATGCGGCGTTCGCATGGGCGCGGTTTCGTGCGATCATGGCGTGGATGGTGCTGGCGGCGGCGATCTGCGTCGCGGCGGTGATCGCGGCGATGGCGCATCTGCAGGGGCCGCTGCATCTGGTGACGATGCTGGCCGTGATCGGCGGGGTCGGCGGATCGGTGATGATGGCCGGGCTGCTGATGGGACTCGCGTTCCTCAGTTCGGGAAGCGGGCATGACGAGGATGTCGCGCGGATCGATTGAGCGGACGCCGATCATGACGCCGATCAGACGTCGAACATGAAAAAGGCCGGTGTCGCGTGACGCGGCACCGGCCTTTTCAGGTCTCAGCTATGCCCCGGACCAGTCCGGGATGACGGCTTCAGCCTGCGACCTCGTCCGGTACCGCACGAACGCGGCGACGGCGGGGTTTTTCTTCCGGCGCCGCGTCGGTAGCGGTCGCTTCGGTCGCCGGCGTTGGCGCGGGCGTTATGGCCGAGATGCCGAGCGATGGCGGCAGGCGGTCCGCATTGAATGCGGTGGGTGCTGCATCTTCGGTCGCAACGGGTGCGTCGAGGCTGCGATCGCGGCGCGGACGACCGCGACGGCGGGGCTGCTCCTCGGTGGCGGCGGCGACAGGCGTCGTCGTCTCGACGCCTTCGATCGGCTGGGCAACCTGCTCCGGGGCTTCGGTTACCGAACGGACCGCGTCGGCTTCCGAATCCTGGTTGGCGTTGGCGACCTGGACGCTGGCGCGCGGCGTACGACGGATCGTCTCACGCTGCCGCGCATCGCGGTAGTCGGAGCGCGGCTCGCGGACCTGCTCGTCGCGGGGCTGGGTCTCGCGCGCCTGGTTGTCACGGGCCTGGGCCTCGCGCGCCTGACCCTGCTCTTCGCCGCTACGCTCGTCGCGCTGCTGCGTATCGCGGGGAGCGTTGCGCTGGTTGCGCTGGCCTTCGCCACGGACGCGGTCTTCGCGCTGACCTTCGTTACGCGACTGGCCCTCGTTACGCTGGCCCTCGTTACGCTGGCCCTCATAGCGGGTGTTCTCGTACCGCGGGCGCTCTTCGCGCTGGGGCCGGTCGTCGCGCTGCGGACGATCTTCGCGGTTCTGCGTGTCGCGATTCTGCCGGGGCGCGTTCTGGTACTGGCCGTTCTGGCCGCCATTCTGCTCAGCCGAAGCTTGCCCCTGCTGCTCGCCCGAGCGGATCGGTTCGCCCTCGTCGCCGTAATCGTCGTCGCCGTCGAGATCGAACGGCTGCTGGCGACGCGGTTGCTGCTGCGCCTGCGGCTGGCTCTCTTCGAAGCGGGCGCGGGTTTCGCTCAGGACACGGAAATAATGATCCGCGAACTGGAGGTAATATTCGATGTTGACGCGGTCGCCCTGCTGCTGCGCGTCGCGCGCGAGGTTCTTGTACTTCTCGTACAGCTGGCTCGCGTTGCCGCGCGCGCGGCTGTCGATGCGGTTGCCGGTATCGCGACCACCCTGGCCACCGCCGCCGCCCTGGCGTTGACCGCCACCACCGCCACCGCCGCCATTATTATTGTTGCCACGACCGCGACGGCGGCCGGCTTGCCGGTTGTTGATCAAGCTTGTGTCCTCAGTCGTCGAACCAAAATCTGGTCGTGCTCCGAAATGCGGTGCAAACCCCCCGCCGCGCACCGACGATCTAAACGAGATCGGTGCGTCGAACTTGCCAGGGCCGCCGGACTGCAGCGACCTCAAAGCGAAGGATGCGGGTCATCGCTCTAAACCGACCAATCGTCGAGAGTGCGTGCCCCTGCCCGCGTGATAGCGGGCGGAAAGGCCATACTACAAGCGAAAACTACGAGTTAGCGCCGTATTCCTGTCGTCGCGACCAGCGCACGCGGGTTGTTTCCATGGTCGTGGTGGAGCGCGACGTGCAAACCCTGCGCTTCGAGCAGCGCGGTCACGGGTATGGCTTGCGTCGATCCGATCTCGATGACGGCCGCGCCACCGGGGGCGATCAGCGCGGGAAGTTGCTCGGCGACGATGCGGTAGTCGTCGAGGCCGTCGCTGCCGGCGAACAGCGCGGCATGCGGTTCGTGGTCATGGACTTCGGGCGGGAGCATCTCGTCGGTGGCGATGTAGGGCGGGTTGGCGAGGATCAGGTCGAACTGGCCGACGATCGCGCTGGCCCAGCTCCCGCGGATGAAGCGGGCGCGGTCGGTCATGCCGAGGGTGGCCGCGTTGGTGCGGGCGTAACCGAGCGCTTGGGCAGAATAGTCGACGCCGAGGCCTTGTGCGGGCCATTCGTCGAGCGCGGCGAGGAGCAATGTGCCGGGGCCGGTGCCGAGGTCGAGCACCGTCGTGGGGGCGCGGCCGGCGAAGTGCGCTTGCGCGGCGATCAGGAGGGTCTCGCTGTCGGCGCGGGGGACGAGTGCGCCGGGGCCGACTGCGAGGTCGATCGACCAGAAGCCGCGGGTGCCGGTGATGTAAGCGATCGGTTCGTGGCGGAGACGGCGTTCGACGAGCGCGGCGAAGGTCTCGGGGACGTCGTAGCGGGTCGGGTCGAGGAGGATCGCGTTGCGCTCGACGCCGAGTGCGTGCGCCATGAGGAGTTCCGCGTCGAGGCGCGGGGTGGCGGAGAAGCCGAACTGCGCGGCGGCGGTGACGATGGCGGCACTTACTGCTCCCCTTCCGCTTGCGGGAGGGGTCGGGGGAGGGGCCATCACCGGGCGATGCCCTTAGCGGGAAGCCCCTCCCCTAACCCCTCCCGCAAGCGGAAGGGGAATGCCGTCGCGGCTGGGGAGGGCTCAGCCATCCAGCTGCGCCAGGCGGTCGGCTTCGTCCTGCGCGATCAGTGCGCCGATCAGCTCGTCCATCTCGCCCGCGACGATCTCCGGCAGGCGGTGCAGCGTCAGGTTGATGCGGTGATCGGTCACGCGGCCTTGCGGGAAGTTGTACGTCCGGATGCGCTCCGAGCGATCCCCCGACCCCACCATCGACTTCCGTGCGCCTGCCCGCTCGGCGTGCAACCGGTCGCGCTCCGCCTCGTACAGCCGCGTCCGCAGCACGCGCAAAGCCTTGGCCTTGTTCTTGTGCTGCGACTTCTCGTCCTGCTGGATCACGGTCAGCCCGGTCGGGATGTGTACGATCCGCACCGCGGAATCCGTCGTGTTGACCGACTGCCCCCCCGGCCCCGACGAGCGATAGACGTCGATGCGGAGGTCCTTGTCGTCGATCTTGACGTCGACCTCCTCCGCCTCGGGCAGCACCGCGACGGTCGCCGCCGAGGTGTGAATCCGCCCGCCCGCTTCCGTGGTCGGCACGCGCTGGACGCGGTGCACGCCGCTCTCGAACTTGAGCTTGGCGAACACGCCTTGGCCGGTGACGCTGGCGACGACTTCCTTGAAGCCGCCCGCATCGGACGACGAGCCGGAGATCATCTCGACCCGCCAGCCCTGCGATTCGGCATAGCGCTGGTACATTCGGAACAGGTCGCCCGCGAACAGCGCCGCCTCGTCGCCACCGGTACCGGCGCGGACCTCGAGCATCGCCGAGCGCTCGTCGGCGGAGTCGCGCGGCAACAGCGCGAGCGCGAGCTTGCGGTCCGCGGTCTCGAGCAACGTGCGGTTCTCGTGCAGCTCGTCCGACGCCATCGCGCGGAGTTCGTCGTCGGCATCCTCGGCCATGAACGCAAGGCTCTCCGCCTCCTGCCGCAACCGGCGCACCTCGGTGGCGGCTTGGGCCACGGGTTCGAGCTCGGCATATTCCTTCGATACCGCGACGAAGCGGTCCGAGGGGAGATCACCGGTCGACATCAGCGCTTGCAGCTCGTCACGCCGCGCCTCGATCGCGCGGATGCGGTCGGGGGAGATCTGGGTCATGAAATCCTCCCCGGCACGGGGAGGGGGACCGCCCGCAGGGGGGTGGAGGGGGCGGGCCGCAAGTGTTGCGCGGCGTGGAAGCCCCCCTCCGTCAGTGCCGCGCACTGCCACCTCCCCGTGCCGGGGAGGATTTGCGGATGACCCATCACGACAGCAGCGTCTTCAATTTGGCCTCAAGACCTTCGGTTTCCGACCCGAGCATCTTCAACTTTCGGACGACTTCGCCGTCGACACGACGAACGCTCGCGATCGCCTGTGGGGTTGCCTTGACGGCCTTGTCGAAGCGTTTTTTCGGCGAACCGGAAGCAACCAGATCTGCGGACACTCCATTTCGCCGGAAGTCGGAAATTAGGGCGATCGCATCGAGACTTGAGTCGTCGTCCTCTGCAACGACGATGACCTGAGGACGCTGCTCAGTCGGCTCCTTCAGCAACATAGCCAACCGCTCAACACCCGCAGCCCAGCCAACGCCCGCCGTCTCGGGCCCGCCAAGCGATCCGATCAACCCGTCATACCGGCCGCCGGCCAGCACGGTACCCTGCGAGCCCAACCGATCAGTCACGAACTCGAAGGCGGTGTGGCGGTAGTAATCGAGGCCGCGGACCAGCCGCGCGTTGCGCTCCCACGCGACGCCCGCCGCATCGAGTCCTGCGGTCACCGCTTCGAAGAACGCGCGTGCCTCGGGCGTCAGATACGCGTCGATGTCCGGTGCGCTGTCGGCGATCGGGCGGTCGCGCGGGTCCTTCGAGTCGAGGATCCGCATCGGGTTCTTTTCGAGCCGGGTCAGGCTGTCTTCGGACAGTTCGCCGCGGTGCGCCTCGAAATGCGCCACCAGCGCCTCGCGCCATGCGTCGCGCGTCGCCGCGTCGCCCAACGTGTTGAGCTGCAACGTCACGCCCTCGGAAATGCCGAGTTCGCGGAGCAGCTGATCCGCCAGCACGAGCAGCTCGACGTCCGCCGCTGGTTCAGCCGCACCGATCACCTCGGCGTCGATCTGGTGAAACTGGCGGAAGCGGCCCTTTTGCGGGCGTTCGTAGCGGAACACCGGGCCGCTGGTGGTGAGCTTCAGCGGCGCGAACTGCTGCCAGCCTTCGGTCAGATACGCGCGCGCAATCCCGGCGGTGAACTCTGGGCGGAGCGTCAGCGAGTCCCCGCCGCGATCCTCGAACGTGTACATCTCCTTCGACACGACATCGGTCGTCTCGCCGAGCGAGCGCGCGAACACCGCCGTCGACTCGAACACCGGGATATCGACGCGCTGGAAGCAATACAGCGCCCGCACGCGTTCGAACGTGGCGAGGACGTGCGCGAACCGGCGCTGTTCGTCGCCGAAAATGTCCTGGGTGCCACGGATGCGGCGCGGGGTTTCTGTCTTGGCCATGATGCGCGCGTATCTAGGCGACGTGCCTGCGAAGCGCTAGCGCTGTGGCATGAACGACAAACCCAGATATTGGGGCCTCGGCCAACGCGTTGCCCCGCCGCGCTTCATCCTGTTCGTGCTGGTCTTCGCGATCGGCCTCGCCGCACTGATCCCGCGCTTCGGGCTCGGCCGCGGCACGATGGCGGCGTTCGACGTCGCCGCGGTCGTGTTCCTGATCGCGGTCTCGACGCTGTTCCGCAACGCCAGTGCCGATCGGATGCGCCGTGCGGCGGAAGAGAACGACGCCAACCGCGCGGTGCTGCTTGGGTTCAGCGGGACGATCATGCTGGTCATCCTGGTGGCGGTGGCGAAGGAATTGCAGGGCAAGAACGACGCGGTCGGGATTGCGCTGACGATTACGACGCTGGCGCTCGCGTGGCTGTTCTCGAACATGATCTACACGCTGCATTACGCGCATCTGTTCTATGTCGACGATCCCGCGGGTGAGGATGCCAAGGGCCTCGATTTCCCGAGCTGCGACGAGCCCGATTACTGGGATTTCGCCTATTTCGCGTTCACGCTGGGGATGACGTTCCAGACCTCGGACGTGCAAATCACCTCGCGCCGCGTGCGGAAGGCAGCGCTCGGCCAGTGCATGGCGGCGTTCGTGTTCAACATCGGCGTGCTGGCGTTCACGATCAACGTGCTCGGGAGTAGTGGCTGAGCCCTGCCCACCCGCTCCGTCATCCTGACGAAAGTCAGGCCCCAGGGTTACCGGCGCTGCACTGCGTGGCTCTGGGTCCTGACTTTCGTCAGGATGACGGTAGGGGGTTATGGTGAGCGTGGGGACCCGAACTTCCCCCGGTAAAGGACTGGACGGCTGCCCTTTATCGCGATTACACCTCGGGTCATCGTCTCTCAGCCGGAAGGCCCTTCCTTGATCCGCAAGCTTCTCGTCGCATCCCTGCTCGCGTCCGCAATGTCCGCCGCTGGCCCCGCCACCGCGCAGGTCCCCGCCGGCAACACCGCACCCCAGCCGGTGCCGTTTGTCGACACCATCCCCGACGCGGTCGACACGCCCTATCCGGGCACGCTGTTGCTAGACGTCGACGCGACCGATACCGAGCGTGGCATCTTCCGCGTCAAGCAGACGATCCCGGTCGCCAAGGCCGGCCCGATGGCGCTGCTGTATCCGAAATGGCTGCCCGGCGCGCACAGCCCCCGCGGCGAGATCGAGAAGCTCGCCGGCCTCGTGATCCGCGCCAACGGCAAGATCGTCCCCTGGACGCGCGATCCGGTCGACGTTTTCGCCTTCCACATCGATGTCCCCACCGGCGCGAAGACGCTGGTCGCCGAGTTCCAGTTCGTCTCCGCGACCAAACCCGATCAGGGCCGCGTGGTGATGACGCCGACGATGATCAGCCTCGAGCCCAATCTCGTCAGCCTGTACCCGGCCGGCTATTTCACGCGCCAGATCCCGATCAAGATGACCGTCACCTACCCGACCGGCTGGACCGCGGCGGGCGCGGTGCCGGCAAAGGTGTCGGGCTCGACCTACAGCTACGACACGACCAACTACGAGATCCTCGTCGATTCGCCGACGCTCGCGGGCAAATACGGCAAGGTCTGGCCGCTCAGCCCCCGCGTCGATCTCAACGTGTTCGCCGACAGCCCCGACCAGCTCGCCGCCAAGCCCGAGCAGATCGACGCGCACAAGCGCCTCGTCGACCAGGCGGTGAAGACGTTCGGCGCGCAGCATTACGATCATTACGAATTCCTGCTGTCGATTACCGACCAGCTTGGCGGGATCGGCCTGGAGCATCATCGCAGCTCCGAGAACGGCGTCCGCCCGGGCTATTTCACCGAGTGGGAAACCGGTGCCGCCGCGCGCAACCTGCTGCCGCACGAATACACGCACAGCTGGGACGGCAAGTTCCGCCGCGGCGCCGACCTGTGGACGCCCGACTTCCGCACGCCGATGCGCGATTCGCTGCTGTGGGTGTACGAAGGCCAGACGCAGTTCTGGGGCTATGTGCTCCAGGCGCGCTCGGGGCTGGTCAGCAAACAGGACACGCTCGACGGCTATGCCGCGATCCTGGGTATCTACGACAGCGCGAAGGGTCGCGAATGGCGCCCGCTGATCGACACGACCAACGATCCGGTGATCTCCGCGCGGAAACCGAAGGGCTGGACCAGCTGGCAGCGCTCGGAGGATTACTACAACGAGGGCCTGATGGTCTGGATGGAAGTCGACGCGATGCTCCGCCAGAAATCCGGCGGGACCAAGTCGATCGACGATTTCGCCAAGGCCTTCTTCGGCGTCCGCGACGGCGATTACGGCGAACTCACCTACACCTTCGCGGATGTTGCGAAGACGCTCAACGGCATCGTCCCCTATGACTGGGCGACGTTCCTCAACACCCGCCTCACCGAGACCGGCAAGCCCGCGCCGATCAACGGCTTCGCGATGAACGGCTACAAGCTGGTCTACAGCCCCGAGCAGAGCCCGTATTTGAAGCAGATCGAGAAGATCCGCGGCACCGATGTCAGCTATTCGCTCGGCATGGTCGTCAACAAGGAGGGCGTGGTCACCTCGTCGATCTGGGACAGCCCGGCGTTCAAGGCCGGCATCGACGTCGGCACCGAGATCGAGGCGGTCAACAGCGAGGCGTATTCGTCCGATCGGCTCAAGGCAGCGATCGTCGCAGCGAAGGGAACCAAGCTGCCGATTCGCCTCACGGTGAAGAACAACGACCGATTCCGGGATATCACGATCGATTACCATGACGGGCCGCGCTATCCGCGCCTTCAGAAGGTCGGTACAGGGGAAGGTGGGCTCGACCGGCTGCTGACGCCGCGCTGAGCCTTTGAAATCCTAACGGTGCCGGCCGCTCTCCAGATGAGGAGCGCCGGCATCGTCATATCGAAAGGACCGCCATGCGTATCGATCTCATCCCGACCGGCAAGAACCCGCCCGAGGACCTGAACGTCATCATCGAAGTGCCGACCGGCGGCGAGCCGGTGAAGTACGAGTTCGACAAGGCCTCGGGCGCGCTGTTCGTCGATCGCATCCTGCACACGCCGATGCGCTATCCGGCGAACTACGGCTTCGTGCCGCATACGCTCAGCCCCGATGGCGATCCGCTCGATGCGCTCGTGATCGCACGCTCGCCGTTCATCCCCGGCTGCGTCGTGCGCGCGCGGCCGATCGCGGTGCTGAACCTCGAAGACGAAGCCGGTGGCGACGAGAAGCTCGTCTGCGTCCCCGTCGACGCGGTGTTCCCGTATTACGCCAACATCGGCGAGCGTGCCGACATGCCCGAGATCGTGTTCGAGCAGATCGAGCACTTCTTCACCCACTACAAGGACCTCGAGAAG
Organism: Sphingomonas sp. M1A8_2b; assembly: GCF_053345535.1. NCBI lineage: Bacteria > Pseudomonadati > Pseudomonadota > Alphaproteobacteria > Sphingomonadales > Sphingomonadaceae > Sphingomonas > Sphingomonas sp. M1A8_2b. Next base: position 10,982 of record NZ_JBKFAH010000001.1, read on the forward strand.
ACGAAGTGGGTCCGCGTCGGCAAGTGGGGCGATGCCGAGGAAGCCAAGCGCGTCACGGTCGAGGCGATCGAGCGCTATGAGGCCGAGAAGGCGAAGGGCAAGGAGCCGATGAATTCGGACGACGCCGCAGGGCGCTGATCTGACGTCTGCCGGTCTATTGCCCAAATCCCCCCCGGCGCAGGCCGGGGTCCAAGTGGGAAGGTCGAAGTAACGGAGGACTATCCATCGTTTACCTCTGGCCCCCAATTGGGCCCCGGCCTGTGCCGGGGAGGTCGTATTAGACGGGATCGGTTCGGTGTGGCGGTGGCCCTCTTACCGCCCGGCCAGCGTCGCCAGCGCATCCCCCGACATCCGCTGGATCGTCCAGTCTTCCATCCCGACCGCGCCGACTTTCCGGTAGAACGCGATCGCATCGGCGTTCCAGTCGAGCACCGACCATTCGAACCGCGCGCACCCGCGATCGAGCGCCACGCCGGCCAGATGCGACAGCAACGCACCGCCGACCCCCTGCCCGCGCGCGTCCGGCGTTACGTACAGATCCTCAAGATACAGCCCGCGCTTGCCCGTCCACGTCGAGAAATTGTGGAAGAACAGCGCGAAGCCGAGCGGGCCATCGGCAATCTCCGCGATCAAGGCCTCCGCGGCGGGCCGCTCCCCGAACAGCGCCTCTTCCAGCATCGGCTCGGTCGCCTCGACCGCATCCGGCTCGCGCTCGAACGCCGCGAGCTCGCGGACGAAGCGCAGGATCGTGCCGACATCGGCGGGGGTGGCTGGACGGATGTGGGTCATGCACTAGCCTCGATCGATGTTTGCGCGATGTCACGCCGCCGCGCCGCGGACAGGCAGGCGACGACGATGATCGCCGCGCCCGCCAGCGTGAACGCCGATACCCGCTCGCCGAACACCGCGAAACCCAGCACCGCGGCGTAGACGAACGAGGTGTATTCGGTGGTCGCGAGATAGCCGGTGTCGCCGTGCCCGTACGCCCAGCCGAGCAGCCACAACGATGCGGTCGCGAGCGCGGCGGCGGCAAACAGCTTGGGCCAGGTCGCAGCGTCCGGCACCACCGCCAGCCACGGCGCGGCGAGCGCGAGCGTCAGCGTGATGACCACGGCCTGGAAGAACGCGATCTCGCCCGGTCGCGCCGCCTGGCTCTGGAGCCGTGCGATCACGAGGTTGACCGCATACAGCACCGCCGACCCGAGCACCGCGAGCGCCCCCTCGAGCGATGCCGCCGCCCCGGCTTCGCGACCATGCCCGATCATCACCACGCCGACGCCGCCGAGCGCCGCGATCGACGCGAACACGGTCTTGCGCCCGACCCGCTCACCCAGCGTCACCGCCGCCAGCAGCAGCGCGAGCATCGGCGCGATGTAGGTCAGCGTCACCGCCTGCGCCATCGGCACGCGCGCGAGCCCCCAGAAGAACAGCACCGCCATCCCCGTCGTCACCAACCCCCGCGCCAGATGCAGCTTGAGCGCCCGCCCGCTCGGTCGCCCGCTCTTCCCCAGCTTCCACGCAATCGCACCGAGGCCGACGCTGATCATCTGCCGCCACAGCAGCGCGTTGTAGACACCGATCGCCAGGACGAGCGACTTCATCACCGCGTCCATCATGGAGAACAATCCGATGCCGAGCGCGGCAACCGCGAAGGCCAAGGCGGGCGAAACGGTGCGACAGGTCATCGGAACAGGCGGATATCAGGCGCGATCGGCTGCCGCACCGATCCGCGCCAGTCGAAGCAGTTCGGGAAGCGCTGTCCGAACGGCCGCGATCAGCGCAGCATTTTCGTGCGACCGTCCATCGGCGGGGACAACATAGTCGTGATGCTGGATCGAGGTTGCCGCTACCACGCCGTGATAGGTCGAGCCGGAGAGATCATCATTGTCGTCGGATGTGTTTAGCTTCGTCGCGACAGCGGTCGCGCACGATGCATTGTCGTCGTCCAAGGCTCGCACATACCAAGGCCCGGGCGTCGCCGCCTGATCCAGCGCGGTCAGAGCATCGAGATCGGCGGCCGTCGTCATCAGTATCCCATACGCTGCATCGAACCGGCACGCCATCGCCCCGCGTTGCCCGAAAGGAGCGTCATTCGATGTGTCGATCCTCCACCGCCAGGGAAAGGTGGTTGGCACTTGCCAGACGGAGGGGGAGGTAAAGAGATCACCGCTGTTGCGTGTCCTCCCCCTCCGTCGCCTTTCGCGCCACCTCCCCCTGGCGGGGGAGGATCGGCCAGCGTCGGCGACAGTGCATTAGCACCGTTGCCCCGCGAAGGCGGGGGCCAGGAGCCGCAACCGTCATCGCCTTTTATCCTGGGCTCCCAACTTCGCGGGAGAACGAGAAGGAGCCTGCGCCCTATTCCTCGTCATCCTGACGAAAGTCAGGATCCAGAGCCATTGAGGTCCGCGTTCGTTACCCTGGATCCTGACTTTCGTAAGGATGACGGACCGCAGAGGTAGCCCCTATTCCGCCGCCACCGGCACCAGTGCCGCGGCCGCCTCGTCCGCCGCCTCGATTTCCGCGGCCTTCGCTTCGACCAGCCGGACGATGTGGTCGACCATGTCGGCGTCCTGGACGTGGTGGTCGGTGACACCCGACAGATACACCATGTGCTTCCCGTTGCCGCCGCCGGTGATGCCGATGTCGGTCTCGCGTGCCTCGCCGGGGCCGTTTACCACGCAGCCGAGCACCGACAGCGACATCGGCGTGCGGATATGCTGCAACCGCTCCTCCAGCGCCTGCACCGTCCGGATCACGTCGAAACCCTGCCGCGCGCACGATGGACACGACACGACGCGGACGCCGCGATTGCGGATGCCGAGTGCCTTGAGGATCTCGAACCCGACGCGGACTTCCTCTTCCGGCTCGGCGGAGAGCGACACGCGGATCGTGTCGCCGATCCCGTACCAGAGCAAACTCCCCATCCCGATCGCAGACTTGACCGTGCCGCCGACGAACCCGCCCGCCTCGGTGATGCCGAGATGCAGCGGGCAATCGACCTGTTCGGCAAGCTGCTGGTACGCTGCCACCGCGAGAAACAGGTCGGACGCCTTCACCGCGACCTTGAACTCGTGGAAGTCGTGGTCCTGCAACAGCTTGATATGATCGAGCGCCGACTCGACCAGTGCATCGGGGCAAGGCTCGCCGTATTTTTCGAGCAGGTGCCGCTCGAGCGAACCGCCGTTGACGCCGATCCGGATCGCGCAGCCATTGGACTTTGCCGCGTCGACGACTTCCTTCACGCGCGCCGCCGAACCGATATTGCCGGGATTGATCCGCAGGCAGGCCGCGCCAGCGTCCGCCGCTTCCAGCGCGCGCTTGTAGTGGAAATGGATGTCGGCGACGATCGGTACGCGGCTCGCACGAACGATCTGCTTCAGAGCCCCGGTCGATTCGACATCTGGGCAACTCACGCGGATGATGTCGACGCCGGCGTCTTCGCAACGACGAATCTGGTCGACCGTCGCGCGCACGTCGTCGGTCGGCGTGTTGGTCATCGTCTGCACCGTGACCGGCGCATCGCCACCGACGGGGACGTTGCCGACCATGATCTGGCGGCTCTTGCGGCGGGTGATATCGCGCCAGGGACGAAGGGACATGGAGATTCCTCGGGAGTTCGCCGCCGTATATAGCGACTTGCAGGCAGGAACGGAACATCGCTGGTCGACACTGCCGCCGTCGGTCATAGCAGCGCCTTCTTTGCAGGAGAGCGATCGATGACCTTTTCCCTCTACGACGCGACGATCCCGTCGAACCTCCAGATCCTTCGCGCGCTCGACGCGCTGATCGACAAGGCGGCGGCATTCGCGACCGAGCAGGGGATCGAGCCCGCGGCGTTGATCGACGCGAAGCTCGCCGACGACATGCTGCCGTTCGGCTACCAGGTGAAATCCTGCGCGGCGCATTCGGTCGGCGGGATCGAGGGCGTCCGGGGCGGCGTCTTCACTCCCGATCGAAGCGCGTGGCCGACCGATTTCGCAGGCCTGCACACGGTATTGCGCGACGCGATCGCGACGCTGGAGGCGATCGACAGGGACGACTTCGACACGCTGGCCGAGAGCGACACCAAGTTCGAATTCGGCACGTTCGTGATGCCCTTCACCGGCGCGAACTTCCTGTTGTCGTTCTCGCAGCCCAATTTCTATTTCCACGCGACCACGGCCTACGCGATCCTGCGCGCGAAGGGCGTGCCGATCGGCAAGCGCGACTTCCTCGGCACGCCGCGCATGAAGGCCTGAACCGAGAGGCCTGAACTGACACGGAGAACGGGTGGGCAGTCGCACGCTTGCGGCCCCGCTCCCCGCCCCGTAGGGCCGCGCGATGACCCGGCATTTCGGCATGGACTGGCTGCGGATCGGCGCGTTCGCCCTGCTGATCGTCTACCACATCGGCATGGTCTTCGTGCCGTGGAACTTCCACGTGAAGTCGCTCCATGTCGAGGACTGGGTGCGGCTGCCGATGCTCGCCAGCAATGCGTGGCGCCTGACGTTGCTGTTCGTCGTCTCGGGCTATGCGAGCCGCGCGCTGCTTGCCCGGTCGCGCGGCGTCGGCGGGTTCTTCGCCAATCGCTGTTCCCGGCTGCTGGTGCCTTTGCTGTTCGGGATCGCCGTCATCGTCCCGCCGCAACCCTGGGTCGAGCTGGTCACCAAACACGCTTATGCCGGCAGCTACTGGATGTTCTGGAGCCACGACTATTTCCGCTTCGGCACGCTCGCGGGGCTCACGCTGCCGACCTGGAACCACCTCTGGTTCGTCGTCTATCTCTGGGCCTACACCGCGGTCCTGACGCTCGGGCTGGTCGTCGTGCGCGGCGACTGGCTGCAACGCGCGTTCGATTGGGTGTTCGGCGGCTGGGGCGCAGTCGTACTGCCCGTCGCGTGGCTGATCTTCGTCCACGCCTGGTGGTTCCAGATGGCCGCCGAGACCCAAGAGCTGGTTGGCGACTGGGTCGCGCACGTCACCTATTTCCCCGCCTTCCTGTTCGGCTTCGGGCTTGCGCGGTCCGAAGCCGCGATGGCGGCGATAGCGGGGTGGTGGAAAGCGGGCGCGGGCGCGGCGGTGCTCGGATACCTCTTCATCATCGGCGTCGAACTGCACTGGCCCGGCGACATCGAAGCGCCGCGCTGGGTCTACATGCCCTACGGCGTCGCGCATGCGCTCGAGCAATGGGGCGCGATCATTGCGCTGATCGGGATCGCCGAACGCCACGGGAACCGCGACCATCGCTGGCGCCCGGTGCTGACCGAAGCCGTGTTCCCGTTCTACCTGATCCACCAGACGATTATCGTCCTCGGCATGTATACGCTGCTCCCCGCCGGTCTCCCGGGCTGGGCGGAGTTCGCGTGCCTGCTCGTCGCGACGATCGTCGGCAGCGTCGCCTTCTACCTGATCGGCCGCAGCATAACCCCGCTGCGCCCATTGATCGGCCTTCGCCCCCTCACCCCGAAAGCATCATCATGACCTGGACCCTCGTCATTCACGGCGGCGCCGGCAAGCTCGACGCCGAGATGGTTTCGCCCGACCAGGATGCGGGCGCGCGTGCCGGCCTGTCGCGCGCGCTCGACGCCGGGTCGGCGGTGCTGGCGGATGGTGGCAGCGCGCTCGACGCGGTCGAGGCGGCGGTCCGCGTGCTGGAGGACGATCCGCACTTCAACTCGGGACGCGGCGCGGTGTTCACGCATGACGGCACGCTGGAGCTCGACGCGGCGATCATGGACGGCCGCAGCCGAGCGGCAGGCGCTGTCGCGGCGGCCACCGCGACGCGCAACCCGGTCGGGCTCGCGCGCGCGATCCTCGACGACGGGCGCCACGTCTTCCTCGCCGGCGCGGGAGCCGACGCGTTCTCGCGCGATCGTGGATTGCCGCAAGCCGATACCGACTGGTTCGCGACCGACGAACGCCGCCGGCAGTTCGCCGAGTTCCAGGCCGATGGCGGCGGGTTCGACGTCGATATGAAATACGGCACGGTCGGCGCGGTCGCCTGCGACACGCACGGCCATGTCGCCGCCGCGACGTCGACCGGCGGCGTCACCGGCAAGCGCTGGGGCCGGATCGGCGATACGCCGGTAATCGGCGCGGGCACCTTCGCCGACGATCGTGCGTGCGCGGTATCGTGCACCGGCTCGGGCGAGTTCTTCCTGCGCGTCGGCGTCGGTCACGAGATTGCCGCGCGCGTGCGATTGGCGGGCGAATCGCTGCAAACCGCCGCTGACGCGGTACTCGCCGAAGTGAAGGCCTTAGGCGGTACCGGCGGGGTGATCGTCGCCGGGCCGGGCGGCGACATGGCGTGGGGTTTCAACACCGTCGGCATGTACCGCGGGCACGCAACATCGGCGGGTAGCAGGACGGTCGCGATCTACGCTAACGAGCCGGCATGAAGCGCTATCTCCTCGCCGCCTCGGCCCTGCTCGGCCTCGCCTCCCCCGCCACCGCATTCTGGGAGTACGGCCACCAGACCGTCGCACAGATCGCCTATGCCAACGTTACGCCCAAGACCAAGGCCGCGATCCGGAAGCTGCTCGCGCAACAGGCGTTGCTCGACACGCCCGAATGCCCGGCCGGCACGATCGAACAGGCGAGCGTCTGGGCGGACTGCATCAAGCCGCTGAAGACCGCCGACGGCAAGTCGCGCTTCGGGTTCGCCTATACCTGGCATTTCCAGGATGCCGACGTCTGCGCGCCGTTCGACCTCACCCCGTCGTGCAAGGACGGCAATTGCGTCTCGGTCCAGATCGATCGCGACGTAAAGCTGCTGCGGGATCGCGCCACCGCGCCGAAGGACCGCGTCCAGGCGCTGGCGTTCCTGATCCACTTCGTCGGCGATCTCCACCAACCGCTGCATGCGGGCGACCGCAACGACAAGGGCGGCAACGACGTGAAGGCGGATTACGGGATCTACGGCCCCGCGCGGTTTAACCTGCACTCGATCTGGGATGGCCCGCTGGCGGAGCGCGCGATCTCGACGCCGCCGTCGCTGGTGCGGCGCTATCCGGCCGCCGAGCGGGCGAAGATCGGGGCTGGGACGGTTACCGACTGGAGTCGGGAGAGCTGGGAAGCCGCGCATACGGCGTATGCCGCGGCGCTCGGCGGGGATGCGTGCGGCTCCGTGCCGGCACGGGTCAAGATGGACGAGGCGACGATCGCGAAGATGGTGCCGGTGTCGCGCGAGGAGGTGCGCCGCGGGGGTATCCGGCTGGCGAAACTGCTCGACAGAGCGTTGGGCTGACGCGCTTACCCTCTCCCCTCCGGGGAGAGGGAGGGGCCCGCGGGCTCTTGCACGTGGGAGGGTGAGGGGCTTGAGGCTCGGGACACTAATCCCAAAGCCCCTCACCCTTCCGTCGCCAAGCGGCTCCTCCCTCCCTCTCCCCGCAGGGGAGAGGGACTGCCGCAGCATCCTAGTTCAGCACCACCGTGACCGCGCGACGGTTCGCCGCCCAGCTCTGCTCGTCAGACCCCAGCGCCACCGGTCGTTCCTTGCCGTAGCTGATCGTCGTCATCCGGTCCGCCGACACGCCGCGCGCCGCCAGATAGTTCTTGGTCGCGTTCGCACGACGATCGCCGAGCGCCAGATTGTATTCGCGCGTCCCGCGCTCGTCGGCATGGCCTTCGATCGTGATCCGGCGATTCGGGAACTTCGCCAGCCACTGCGCCTGGCTGTCGAGGATCGCGCGCGCGGTCGGATCGATGTCGTACATGTCGAGCCCGAAATTCACCGTGTTCGAGCTGACCGAGCGCTGGAAGTCGGCATCCGACCCCGGCACGATCGCGCCGCCGACATTGCCGTTGTTCATGCCCGCATTGGGATCGACCGGTGCATTATTGTCCACCGGCGCCGGCGGGAGCACGGCGGGGCGCTTCTTGGCACAGCCCGACACGGCGATCAGCGCGGTACATGCAAGCAAGACGTTGGAAAGCTTCGACATAGACAGTCTCCCGTAGAAAATTATAGCCCCGATTACCGCCCCCATAGCAGATTTATGGGCGAAGCGGGCCCCATGCCGGATCCGAACCGTCGAGCGGCGTCGGAATCTTGCGCTCGTTCACACCCGTAAGGTCGACCGACCAGAGATCCGCCTTGCCGCCGCTGCCGCGTCCCGAACGATAGAAGTTGATCACGCGACCATTCGGCGACCAGCTCGGACCCTCGTCCTGCCAGTCGTTGGTGAGCAGCTTCTCGCCGCCGCCGCTCGGGCTCATGATGCCGATCCGGAACCCGCCACCAAGCTTGGTAAACGCGATCAGGTCGCCGCGCGGGCTCCAGACCGGCGTCGCATACCGCCCGCCGCCGAAGCTGATCCGCTGCTGGTTCGAGCCGTCGGCGTTCATCACGTAGATCTGCTGCCCGCCCGAGCGGTCGCTCTCGAACACGATCTTCGAGCCGTCGGGCGAATAGCTGCCGCCGGTATCGATCCCCGGCGAGTTGGTCAGGCGCTGCGGCGTGCCGCCCTGCGAGGACACGCGGTAGATATCGGTGTTGCCGCCCTGCGCCATCGAGAACAGGATGTTGCGGCCATCCGGCGAGAATCTTGGGGCAAACGTCAAATTGGCATTGGCCACCACGAGCCGCTGCCTGCCCGAACCGATGTCGTAGACATAGATCGCCGGGCGATTGTTCAGATAGCTCATATAGACGATCGACTGCTGGTTCGGCGCGAACCGCGGCGTCAGCACGATCGACTGGCCGTTGGTCAGGAAGCGGTGGTTGGCACCGTCCTGATCCATGATCGCGAGCCGCTTGATGCGGCGCCCCTTGGGGCCCGTCTCGGAGACGTAGACGACGCGGCTGTCGAAATACGCGCCTTCGCCGGTGAGGCGGGTGTAGACCATGTCGGCGCATTTATGCCCTGCGCGGCGCCAGTCGGATGGCGATACGACGAACCCGGTGCGCGTCAGCTCCGCCTTGGACGACACGTCGTAGAGGTAGCAGCCCACGGTGAGATTGCCGTCGCCGTTGGCGCGGATGAAGCCCTGCACCAGCGCCTGCGCGCCCGTGCTGCCCCAATAGTCGAACCCGGGCGCGGTGACTTCGGGGAAGCTGACCGGGCGAAGCTGGCCGGGGGAGAGCGGCGTGAACAGGCCGGAATTGCGCAGGTCGTTGGTGACGATGTCGGCGAGCTGGCGCCCGAGCGCGTCGGTCGAGCCTGCCGGGGTGGAGACGACCGCGGACGTCGGCATGACGGGAATCGCGATCGGCATCGGCGCGGAGATACCGCCGGTGACGTCGACCACGAGCCCGCCGGACTGATCGCCTGCTGGGGCGGCTGGCGCGGCTGGATCGGCGGGGGCCTGCTGGGGTACCGGCGCTGGTGCGGGTGCATCCTGAGCGTAGGCGGCACCGCCGGAGACGAACGCGAGCAGCCCGACCGAAGCCAGAACCGATCGTGCCCTATGCCCACCCGAAACCACCCCGGCGGAGGCCGGGGCCCAATTGGGGGACGCCGCTGAGGGAACGTTGCGCATCATTACATCGACCTTCCCAATTGGGCCCCGGCCTTCGCCGGGGTGGTTACCGTGCGACAGGTGGTCACCTGCAACCGGGACGGTCTGGCGCGAAGGGAAAAACCCCAGGATCAAACGGATCATAACGGACATCCTCAGCCGGGAAGTTTGTAGCGCAGGCTGAAATTGCTCCAGCCATGCGGCACGTCATATAGCTCGTCAGGCAAACCGCGTAGCGGCGAACACCCCACGAAGGTCGCAATCGCCAAATCGTCGACTCGCGCTACGTAGCGCTGGTTGTCCTCGTCGACCCCAGTATGCTCACTGATCGTCGGACGACCTGCAAGAGAGCCGTCGCGGTTCAGCCGCAGATTGATTTTTACACGAATGCGCTCAGCCCCAGGCCCCGGTGTCACCTGCCGATTGGCGCAGGGCTGTACCTGCCTAAGGATCGCCGAACCGATATTGGTCGCCGCTTTCGCATCCATCTTGGCCGCTCTCGGCGCCTCGGACTTGCTCGGCGACGGATCGGCCGAAAGCCCCTTCAGGAAATTGTCGCCGAGCCGCGAGCCGCGCGGGCGCGAGGTCTTGGCCTCCGCGGTCGAGCCGCTGCCCTTGGTCGAGGACGGCTTGGCGGATTTGGAAGAACTCGACGATGACTTGGCGGGCGAGTCCTTCGCCTTCGTCGTGGTCTTGGCTGGCGCCGATTTCTCGGGCGAGGCCTTGGTCGGTTTGGCTTTGGCAGGCGCCGGCTTGGGCTTCTCGACCGGCTTCTTCACCGGCGCCGGCTTGGCGGCGGGCTTGGGCGGGGCCGGCTTGGGTTTGGGCTGCGGTTTGGGCTCGGGCTTAGGTTCGGGCGCCGGTTGCGGTTTGGGCTTCGGCGGTGTCGGCCGGGGCTGCGGCGCGGGTGGCACCGGATCGGGCTTCGGCTCGGGTTCCGCCTGGTCAGGCGCCGGCGGCGCGGCATCCTCGGGCGCGCCTTCGTCAGGCGCGATCGACTGCGCCGGCACCTCGGTCGCTTGCGGCGCGGTCGCCTCCAGCGCCACGTCGGGGACGAGGCTCACGTCGATCGGCTGCTGCTGGATCTTCGGCGGTTCGGGCGCGCTGAGAAACCCGAGCGACAACAGCCCGAACAGCACCGCATGCCCGACGACGGCAACGCCTAAGCCGATCTTCTCCGAACGATCCATCAGCCGAGCGCCATCAGTTCTGATTACCCTCGACGGTCACCAGCGCGACGCGGTTCAGCCCGGCGCGGTTGAGTTCGCCCATCACGCGCATCACGCGGCCGTAATCGAGCTTCCGGTCCGCGCGCAGCAGTACCTGCGGTTCGTCCCCCACCGCACGGCTTGCAGCGATCGCAGCGAGCCGCACCGGCAGCGCGTCATCGGTCACCTGATCCTTGTCGATGAACAGCGCGCCGGCCCCATCCATCGAGATCTCGACCGGCTTCTGCTCCTGGTCGAGCGCCTTGGCGCGCGCATCGGGCAGGTTTACCGGCACGCCGGCGGTCATCAAGGGCGCGGTCACCATGAAGATGATCAGCAGCACCAGCATCACGTCGACGAGCGGCGTGACGTTGATATCCGCCATCGGCGCGCGCCGGCCGCGGCCGCGACTGGAGGGAAGGTTCATCGCCACCTTAAATCCTCCCCTGCAAGGGGAGGTGGCAGCCCGCAGGGCTGACGGAGGGGTGTCGCGCTATCGAGAGGGCATCACCCCTCCGCCTGGCTACGCCAGCCACCTCCCCTTGCAGGGGAGGATTTGCCAGCCCGCTCATCGCGAGCCGTCCAGTTGGCGCGACAGCGTCGTGTGGAAACCGTCGGCGAACCGGTTGAGGCTCGCCTCGATCCGGTTGATGCCGTGCGAGAACCGATTGTAGGCGATCACCGCGGGGATTGCCGCGAACAGGCCGATCGCGGTCGCGAACAAAGCCTCCGCAATGCCCGGCGCGACCACCGCGAGCGAGGTGTTCTGTGCCGCCGCGATGCTGGTGAAGCTCCGCATGATGCCCCACACCGTCCCGAACAGCCCGACGAACGGCGCGACCGAGCCGACCGTCGCCAGCACGTTGAGCCGATCCGACAGCTTGTCGATCTCGCCCGCGACGGCTGCGCCCATCGTCGTCGCCAGCCGCTCGCGCGTGCCGCTCTTGTCGATCGTGCCGCCCGCGGTCGAGCGCCGCCACTCGGTCACGCCGGCCGCGAACACGCGCGCCGACGGCAGGTCGTTCTCGCCCTCCGCCTTGTAGAAGACGTCGATATCCTCGGCCTTCCAGAAATCGCGCTCGAATCGGGTCATGCCTTTGCGCGTCCTGCCGATCCGCCGCCAGAACGCGAAGATCAACGCCCAGGTCCAGATGCTGGCGAGCAGCAGCCCGATCATCACGCCCTTCACGACCCAGTCGGCCTGCAGGAACAAGTGGATCGGCGACAGCGTCGCGCTCTCCATAGTCAACACCGGATTCATGCTTCCCCCTGCCAGACTAGGCGTTCGTAGATGTCGGTCCAGGCGCGCGGCTGGCGTACGGGACGGCCGCTGGTGGCAACGAGCGCCACCACCAGATCCGCCTCGGTCAAGACAACCGCGTCGCGCATGACTCGTTGATGAATGGACACCCCGGCCGCGCGGACCCGGGTCAGTCGCGTGACGACCAGCAGCGCGTCGTCGAGCTTTGCGGGTGCGGCGTAGCGGATCGCGAGGCTGGCGACCGCGTAGGCGCCCCCGCCCGCTTCGTGCACCGCGCGCTGGTCGATGCCGGCGACGCGCAGCATATCGGAGCGCGCGCGCTCCATATAGCGCAGATAATTGGCGTGATAGACGACGCCCGACAGGTCGGTGTCCTCGAAATACACGCGCACCGGAAACCGGTGCTCGCGTCCTTCGAAGCGGCCGCCGGTCGGTTGATCCTGTGCCTCTGCCATCGCCGCGGCTGTTAACCCAGTCTTTGCGACGAAGCCAACCTTAAGCCGTCAGGAAAGCGTTGCTGCGGCGAACGGACGACCGAAACGGCGTTATTGGAAGACGCTGGGGTCCAGCTTCAGCCGGGGCTGCGGCGGCGGTACCGGTTGCGAGATCGGCTGGAGCCGTGCCTGCGTGATCGTCTGGACGGTCATGTTCGACGCATATTGCCGCGAGGCCAGCACGGGTTGCGACCGCTGCGCGTACACCGGCGCTGCCACGGTACGACCGCGCCAGGCATCGAACGCACGATAGAAATCGGTGAACGGCCGCTCGAGGACGGGCAGTTGCTGTGCCGCGAACGCCGGCATCGCCTCGGCCGACACGCCAGCGCTCTGCGCTAGCACGGTGCTCGCCGCCGCACAGAAATCGTCGCGCGCGGGGGATTGCGAGAAGAAATTGTATAGCCGCGTCATCGCGTCGTCGTAGCGGTCCTGCCAGTCGCGGCCGCCCGACTTCCACTCGCTGGCGTAGGTCGCCTCGGCCTTGGCGAGCACCGGCTTCTGCGCCGACAGCATCGCGTTGTAGCTGGCGATGATCGCGCCTTCCTGCGGTCCGCGGCAGGCAAGCGCAGCGACGTTGAGCGCGGCGCGCAGGTGCCAGACCTTGGCGGCGGGAGTCAGGTTGCGATTCGGCGTGGGATAGGTCCCGTCTGGAAGCGCGACCGGGATCACCATCGTCGGCGACGCGCCCTTCGGCATGGCGGGCGCCGCAACCGGTGCCGCGACCTCCGGAGCCGCGACCACCGCAACCGTCTTGGGCTTCGGCGCGCACCCGGCCACGAGAACCAGCGCGGTGAAAGACAACAATGCAAACCGACGACTCATCGCAACCACCTCGTGATGTCCCCCGACGGGACATGTCTGGCACGGAGAAGGTTAACGATGCGTAAGCCGTACGCGATTTGCGGCGAGTGGAGAGCGGGTGGGGTTGGGGTTGGCTGCGCAAAAGGGACGCGCCTACCCACCAGACGACCACCCCGGCGAAGGCCGGGGCCCAATTGGAAAGGTCGGGGTGACGGAGCGCGCCGGCAATCAGCAACGTCCCCCAATTGGGCCCCGGCCTCCGCCGGGGTGGTGCCACTGAGACGACGCCCTCTCGATCCTCCACCGCAAGGGGGAGGATAAGGGCTAAACCGCGCGTGCCTCCAGCGCGGTAGCGGCCTGCGCCATCAACCCGGCGATGATGTCCGCGACCGGCTCCTCGCGCTTGACCATGCCGACCGACTGGCCCGCCATCACCGAGCCATGCTCGACATCGCCGTCGATCACTGCGCGGCGCAGCGCGCCCGCCCAGTAATGCTCGATCTGCAACTGCGCCTCGGCCATTTCCACGCGGCCACCATCGAGATGCCCGGCAACCTCGCGCTGCTTTGCCGTGAACAGCTCGCTCGACGCGTTCTTCAGCGCGCGGACCGGGATCACCGGCAGCCGCGGATCGATCTGCACGCTGGCGATCGCATCGCGCGCCGACGCCCGGATGAAGGCCTTCTTGAAATTGGCGTGCGCGATCGATTCGGTCGCGCACACGAACAGCGTGCCGAGCTGGACGCCCGCCGCGCCCATGTCGAGATAGCCCGCGATCGCCTCGCCGCGACCGATCCCGCCGGCGACGAACACGGGGACCTGCTCCGCGATCTCGGGTAGCATCTCCTGCGCGAGCACGCTGGTCGAGACCGGGCCGATATGGCCGCCGGCTTCCATGCCCTCGATCACCAGCGCGTCGACGCCGCTGCGGATCAGTTTCTTCGCGAGCGCCAGCGCCGGCGAGAACGCGATCAGCTTGGCGCCCGTTTCCTTGATCGCCTCGATGCTGCCCTTCGGCGGCAGGCCACCGGCGAGCACGATGTGGCCGACGTTATGCCTGGTGCAGACGGCGATCAGCTCGAACAGGTCGGGGTGCATCGTGATCAGGTTCACGCCGAACGGCTTGTCCGTCATCGCCTTGGTCGCGGCGATCTCGGTATCGAGCAGAGCGGGTGTCATCGCCCCGCACGCGATCACGCCGAACCCGCCCGCGTTGGAGATCGCGGAGACGAGGTGACGCTCGCTCACCCACGACATCGCGCCGCCGAGAATCGCGACCTCCGACCCGAGGAACGCGGCGCCACGCGCCATCCGGCGTTGCAGTCTCTGCTCCCCTCCCGTCTTGTGGGAGGGGTCGGGGGAGGGGTGTGCCTGAGGCGCGGACATATCGGTCATCACGACCGCCTAGCCCTCCCCCGACCCCTCCCGCAAGCGGGAGGGGAGAGTTTTACGCTGCATCCTCGGCATCGAGCCCGTACGCGGTGTGCAGCACGCGCACCGCGAGCTCGGTATAATCCTCTTCGATCAGCACGCTGACCTTGATCTCCGACGTCGCGATCGCCTGGATATTGATGCCGCGCTCGCCGAGCGTGGTGAACATCGTCGAGGCGACACCCGCGTGGCTGCGCATGCCGACGCCGACCACCGAGACCTTGGCGACGCGCGTGTCGTGGACGATCGTAGCATAGCCGATCGCAGCCTTCGCCTTGTCGAGGATATCGAGCGATCGCGCGAGGTCCGCCGCGGGCACCGTGAAGGTCACGTCGGTCGAGCCGGTCGAGTGCGCGACGTTCTGCACGATCATGTCGACGTTGATCCCGCCGTCCGCGAGCGGCGCGAAGATCGCCGCGACCGAACCCGGCCGGTCGCTGACCTGAGTCAGGGTGATCTTCGCCTCGTTCTTGTCGTGCGCGATGCCGGTGATGAGCTGGCGTTCCATATCGTCGATTTCCTCTTCGCCCACGATGAGCGTGCCACGATGTCCGTCATTGGTATCGCCGTCTTCGAACGAAGACAGCACGCGCACGCGCACATTCTCTTTCATCGCCAGGCCGACAGACCGCGTCTGCAACACCTTGGCGCCGACGCTGGCGAGTTCCAGCATCTCCTCATACGTCACCTTGCCGAGCTTCCGCGCGCGCGGGACGATCCGGGGGTCGGTCGTGTAGACGCCGTCGACATCGGTATAGATGTCGCAGCGATCGGCCTTCATCGCCGCAGCGATCGCCACCGCCGAGGTGTCCGATCCGCCGCGCCCCAAGGTGGTGACGCGCTGGCCGTCCGCGACGCCCTGAAAACCGGGGATCACCGCAACGATGCCGTCCGCGAGGCTCGCATCGAGCGCGGCCGTGTCGATCTCGCCGATGCGGGCCGAGCCGTGCGCGTCGGACGTATTGATCGGCAGCTGCCAGCCGAGCCAGCTCCGGGCCTTGCACCCGGCCGCCTGCAAGGCGATCGCGAGCAGGCCGCTCGTGATCTGCTCACCCGCCGAGACGACGACGTCATATTCCTTGGCATCGTACAGCGACGACGCCTCGCGGCAGAAGCCGACCAGCCGATCGGTCTCGCCGGCCATCGCCGAGACGACGACGGCGACCTGGTTGCCGGCATCGACTTCGCGCTTCACGCGCGCGGCGACGTTGCGGATGCGTTCGATCCCCGCCATCGACGTGCCGCCGAATTTCATCACGATACGGGCCATGAACTGCGCAAATCCCTTTGGGTCGAAGCGGCGGCCCTGATAGGTAGCGCGCATGATACTGGCAAGCGACACGCACAATAACGCAACAATCGATCCGCGCGAGGCTGCGCATTTCGGCACGATGGCGAAGGACTGGTGGGATCCGAAGGGCTCGTCCGGCCCGCTCCATAAGCTGAACCCGCCGCGGCTGTGCTACATCCGCGAGCAGGTCGACGCGCATTGGGGTGGCGACGGTACGAGCTTCACGCCGCTGGAGGGCAAGACCGCGCTCGACGTCGGGTGTGGCGCGGGGCTGCTGTGCGAACCGCTCGCCCGGCTCGGCGCGACAGTGACGGGGATCGACGCGGCGCCTGAGAATATTGCGGTCGCCGAGATCCATGCCGCGCAGAGTGGCCTCGCGATCGACTACCGCGCGGGAGGCGTAGAGGGGCTGGTCGGGCAGTTCGACCTCGTCACCAGCCTCGAGGTGATCGAACACGTCAGCGACCCGGCCGGTTTCGTGCGGGGCCTCGCGCGGACGCTGGCGGACGGCGGCCTGCTGATCCTGTCGACCCCTAACCGGACGCCGCTGTCGCGGCTCGCAATGATCACCGTGGCGGAGGGCACCGGGACCATTCCCAAGGGCACGCACGACTGGAACAAGTTCCTGACGCCCGAGGAATTGACCGCGCTGCTGAAGGACGCGGGGCTACGCGTGACGGATACGCGGGGGCTGAGCTTCTCGCCGGCGACGGGGTTCACGCTGAGCGACTCGACGAGCCTCGATTACTTCCTGACTGCGGTAAAAGCCTGACCCGTGGCCTCGTCCCCTCCACCCCGGCGAAGGCCGGGGCCCAATTGGGAAGGCCGGGGTAACCGAGCACCGCCCTCAATCATAACCGTCCCCCAATTGGGCCCCGGCCTCCGCCGGGGTGGTAGCGAGCTGGGTGGACCTGAGTAATGAAGCACACCGCTCCCCAACCCTGTTCACCCGCGAAGGCGGGTGCCCAGTCTGGGCACCCGCCTTCGCGGGTGAACACTCTTCTAATGCTCGCAGCGCTGGCGATCATCCTCATCACCCTCGCGCTCCTCCGCCCCGTCGACCACGACGAAAGCCAGTACGTCGCCGCCGCCGCGCTGACCGCGCACGGCCTGCTCCCGTACAGAGACTTCGCCTACCTCCAGACCCCGCTCCAGCCGTACCTGTTCGCACCTGTCGCACTCCTCGCCGGCATCTGGACTTGGCCAGCCCTACGCATCCTCAACGCCCTCCTCGGCGTCGCGACGATAGCCTGCGTACACACTGCCGCCCGCACCCTAGGTGCCAAACCCAAAGCCGCCCTCACCTGCGCAGCCCTGTTCGCGACCTGCGACATCCTCCTCTTCAGCATCGGCACCGCGCGCAACGACGCGCTCCCCGCCGCGCTGCTGGCCGCCGCACTCCCGCTGATCGCCCGCGCGGAAACCGGTCGCGCGACGCGGGACGGCGCGCTGCTGATCGGCCTGCTGCTCGCCAGCGCCGCCGCCGCGAAGGTTTCCTACGCGCTCCCCGCGCTAACCTACGGGCTCTACGCACTGATCCATCGCCGTCACCGCCCCGTCGCGGTCATGCTCGGCACGCTGCCGGTGATCGCGTTCGTCGTCTGGAGCTATGCCATCAGCCCGGCCGGTTTCGTGTTCGGGACGCTGACCTTCCCGGCGCGCGGGCCCGCCGAATATTACGCGTCTCGCCCCTGGAAGATGTCGCTTCCGGCCAAGGCGATCGACACGCTCAAGTTCCTCGCACTCGGCGCCGCGCTCCCCGCGCTGGTCCTGATCGCGCGAGACGCCAGGCGACGTCGCGCGACCGGGCTGTTCGACGCACTGATCCTCGCCGGGCTGATCGCCGCGTTGCTGCCGTTCCCGACCTGGCGGCAATATCTGCTCCCGGCCCTCCCCGCGCTGTTCGTCCGCCTCTCGTTGATCGCGCCACCAACCCGGCCGTGGCGGATCGCGCTCGCGATCTTCGCCGCCGCCGGGCTCGCGCCCTCGATCGCCGCGTTGGCCAGCCCGGACGGCCTCTCACTCGCCCAGGCCCTGCGCGAAGGGCACGCGGTCGGTCGGACGCTGGATCGAACCGGCATTCCCGGTCCGATCGCGACGCTGTCGCCACAGATGCTGCCCGCCGCGAACCGCCTGCCGGATCCCGCCTTCGCCACCGGCCCGTTCTACTTCCGCAGCACCCGCCTGCTCGACTGGCAACAGGAACGCACGCTCCACCTGATGTCCCGCGCACGCGCTTACCGGACCGGCGCACCGATCCTCACCGGCGGCGAAGGTCCGGAGACCAGCGGAGACGCCAGCCTCGACCGCGCACTCGCAATGTCGGCGATCCGCAACAGCTATCGCGCGATCCCCATGCCCGGCACGCGCTTCACGCTGTACGTGCCGCCCTCACACTAGCGACCGGCTTCACCGCGACGGGTTTACCCGATCGGCCCGAACCCGCCGAGCCCGCGCAGATATTGCGCGGTGATGGGCACGACCGTCACCCCCGCCCCCACCTCGACCAGCGCCTGCGCCACCTTCGGCCGCGACCGCCCGAGCCTGGCATTGCTCGCGAACCCGGCGCCATCGGTCCAGACACTGAACTTGTTCTTCCCGTCGCGATTGTGCGTCAGCAACAGCGCATAGCGCCCCGGCTTCGGCACCCGGATACAGAGCGTCGTCGGCCCGGTCGCGGGCGTCGGCACGGTCACCCGCCGGAACGTCTTGCCCGCCGCGATCAGCACGCGGTCGTCCTTGAGGAAATCGGCTTCCTCGCTCGGGTAGAGTTCGAGCTTCAACTCGCCGGTGCGATCCTTCAGCCCTCTGATCTCGACCGCGATCGCCGGCCCGCCACCCGGCTGGCACGCGGCCGCATCGCTGCCGAGGATCGTCTGCGCCGCCACCGGCGCCGCGACGACAAGCCCGATGCATAGGGCGATTCCCGAACGGATCACGATCGAGCCCGCTTCGAAACCGTGGCCGGCGTCCGCGTCGCGATCGCGTGCGCACCGAAGGCGACGATCAGCGCGACGTGCACGAGCAGCGTCAGCGCCGCGGTGAACGCGATCAGTTCGGACAGGGCCTGATCCTGACCGATCAGCAGGATCGCCGCGTTGGCGAACAACAGGTCCTTGTTCGGCACCAGCGGCAACCGCGACACGAGCAGACGCCCGGCGGCGAGAAACATCCACATGCCGATCGACACCGCGGGCAGCGCGTAATGCCAGGCGAGCGCGATCAGCACCGATCCGAGCAACAGCCGGATGCAATGCACCGAAAACACCCACCACAGCAGCGGCCGTGCCAGCGAAAACACCCGCCGCGAGAAGATCAGGAAGGGCAGCGATATCACGAACGTGACCCCCGCCGAGGCCAACACCGCGCGAAACTGATCCGCGGTCAACAGGTCCCGCCCGAACGGCAGCGCGATCGCGACCAGCAGCAGAGTCACCGCATTGCCCGCGATCGCCGACAGGATGCTGACGTCCTTCACCGCGCCAAACGGCGACGCGACCATCTGTGCCTTCGCGCGCGCCCAGGCGTAGAAATACGCGTCGCCCGAGTAGCCGAACACGACTTCGTTCGCGATCCGCTTCTTGATCAGCGCGACCAGCCCCCCGATCGGGATTGCCCATAGCCGGCGGAAGATGACGTAGTCGCCGGTCGGCGACGCCATGTAGAGCGCCGCGAAACACAGATAGAAGCGCGGATCTCCAGGGACCGACCGGCCGAGCCCCGCCAGGCCATGTCCGAACAGCTCGCGCGCCAGCCCGACGATCATCGCGCCGGTCAGCACCGCGCCGATGATCGCCGGCCAGCGGCTGCGGACCGTCTTCAACGGCGCGAGTCCGACACTGGAGACGTCGGCATAACCGGCGGTATCGGCCGCAGTCGGCGGTCGCATCGTCAATCGCTTGTCCTCACGCCATGTCTGCAAGGGTCGCACGTCGCCCCGGTCGAACCCGGTATCATGGCGCGACAATAGCCTTTGGCCGCCGGTCGTGCACGCAAAGTCGGTTTCATTCGGTCGCGATCTCCGCTCTACCAATCGTGCATTATGATGACTCCCATGTTTCAGTGTTGTGTATGTCGCCGGTCGCCCAGCACATCCTGACCTATGCCGAGGACCTCCGCGGCGGGGGGGTCGAACGCGCGCAACTGCGCCTCGCCCGCGGCTGGCTCGCAGCGGGGCGGCGCGTGACGCTGGCGATCGAGGATATTGCCGGGCCGCTGGCGGCGGAACTGCCCGAGGGGCTGGAGATCGTTTCGCCGTTTCGGTTGCTGACGTTGCCGAAGGTCGTGCGGCGTTTGTCGCCGGACGTGATCTTCTGCCCTGGCAATTTCTATACCTGGAGCGCAGCATGGACCCGGCTGCGACTGGGCAAGCACTGCCCGCCGATCGTCGCCAAGATGTCCAACGCCGCCACGCGCGCCGATCATGGACGAGCGGTGCATGCCGCGCACCAGATCTGGCTCGCGCGCCACGGCAGCTTCCTCGATCACCTCGTCGCGATGACCCCGGCAACCGCGGACGAGGCGGCGCGAGCGACGCACATGGTCGGACGCACCAGCGTCATCCCGAACCCGCCGGCGGTGCCGATCCGCGGGGCGACGCCGGACCTGCCCGATCGCTTCATCCTCGGGGTCGGTCGGCTCGAACCGCAGAAGCGCTGGGACCGACTGATCGCCGCGCTACCGCTGTTGGCGGACCGAACCATTCCGCTGGTGATCCTCGGCGAGGGCACCACGCGGACCGCGCTCGAAGCGCAGATCCGCGCGCTCGGCCTGACCTCTCGGGTGATCCTGCTCGGTCACAGCAGCGATCCGCTGCCGGCGATGGCGCGCGCCACAGTGCTGGCGCTGACCTCGGATTACGAAGGCGTGCCGGGCGTGTTGCGCGAGGCATTGTCGGTCGGCACACCGGTGGTGTCGACGGACTCGAGCGCAGCGGTTGCCGAGATCGTCGATCGTCGCGAGCGCGGTACGGTTGTCGGTCTGGACGATGCGGCGGCGTTGGTCGCAGCGCTGGATGCGTGGCTCGTGCGGACTGTTCAGCGACCGGAGCCGGTACCGCAACCCGGTGCGGACTCGGCTGATCGCTACCTCGCGCTCTTCGATCAGTTGGTGAGGCGGTAACTTCCTACCCGATTACCCGCCCCATTGACGTTCCAGGCCATCCCCCCCGTCATTCCCGCGGACGCGGGGACCCATACTGGCGAACTCGGAGGATATGGGTCCCCGCGTCCGCGGGGATGACGTAATGGGAGCTTGGACGTGGATTAGGTTGGAGGGGGCGCTAAACTGGATCAGGCCGTAGCCTCACCATCACTCGCCTCGGCCTTCTCCTCTTCCCGCTCCGACCGCCGCTCGAGCGCGGTCTTGATCATCGCGGTCATCGGATCGGCCAGCGCCAGCCCCAGGATCCCGAACAGCGCGCTCGCCATGATCTGCGCGCCGAGAGTCAGCGCGGGCGGCAAATCCACCGTGCGCTTCGCCACCATCGGCACGATCACGTACCCGTCGATCGTCTGCACGATCAGATACGTGCCGATCGCCCAATAGCCCGTGTCGACTCCCGCGCTGAACCCGACCGCGATCATCAGCACGCCGGTCACGATCGCGCCGACGTTCGGGATGAACGCCAGGATGCCCGCGATGATGCCGAGCAGCATTGCCATCGGCACGCCGCCGACCGCCAGCGCGATTCCGCTCGCGACGCCCTCGACCGCCATGCCGAGCAGGCGCCCGGCGAGCAGCTTGCGCAACGTCGTGCCCATCCTGTCCAGCGTCTTGGCGAATTCGGGGCGCAGATCGATCGGCACCATCCACTGTAGCCCGCGCGAATAGGTGCCCGGATCCATCGCGATGAACAGCCCGAGGATGAGCATCATGAACATGCTCGTGATCGCGCCGATCGCGCTGCCGACCCACGACGTAACGCGTCCAACCGACCCGAGCGCTTGCTTGGCGATGCCGTTGACGTCCGACGCACCAGGCATCAGCCCCTGCGACGACAGATAGGTGGTGAAGCGATTGGCCTGCGATTCCAGCGTCGAGCGCAGCTGCATGACCTGCTCGGTCACCTGCACGCCGGTCAGGATGAACGTGCCCACCAGGAACGCGAACGTCAGCAGCACGACGATCAGCAACCGCCAGCCGCGCCCGATCGGCAGTACCCGCCCGAGCAACCGCACGCCGCCGTCCAGCAACGCCGCGAATACGACGCCGGCAAAGATGATCAGCAACGGCTGCACCAGCACGATCAGCAGCGCGATCAGACAGGCGAGCCCGAGCCAGATGACCGCGCGCTTCAGCTCCTTGCGCAGAAACGGATCGCGCATCTCGACCGGGCTGAGTTCGGTGACGGCTTTATCGTCGGCCACCTCAATCGACCTTGGCGGGATGCAGCGAGGTACCGGCACGATCCGGGCGCAACGATCCCCACCAGGTCAGCGGGTTGAACGTTGCGTCGCCATCGAGGCTGAAGGTTATGAATTCCGCACGCCCGCCTAGATTCTCGTACGGTACCGGCCCGCCGAGGCCCAATTGGGTCAGCGGAAAGCGGCTGTCGGCGGAGCGATCGCGGTTGTCGCCCATCAGGAAGACATGGTTCGCGGGGATCGTGATCTCCGCGAAATTGTCGCCCTGGCTGTCCGATTCCAGATCGATCGTCTCGTAGCGTCGACCGTTCGGCAGCGTCTCGGTATAAGTCGGCAGGCGGCACATTGCGCGCCCGTCGGGCAGCGTCTCACGCGCGCCGGGATAGTCGATCTCGCTGCACGGGCTGTTCGTATCGACCGGGATCAGCGTGTCGTGCAGCGGGCCGCGCTTCACAGCGACGCCGTTGAGGAACACGATCCCGCCGCGCACGGCCAGCCTGTCGCCGGGCAGGCCGATGACGCGCTTGATATAGTCGTTATGCGTTCCCGGCGGCGTCACGATCACCACGTCGCCGCGCGTCGGCAGCGAGCCGAACAACCGGCCGTGGATGAACGGCAATTGCACGCTCCAGCTCTCTTCCTGCTGGCGCAGCACGACGCCCTTGAAAATCGCGATCGGGTCGGGAATCGTCGGCGAGACGAACGACCAGCCATAGGCGAACTTGGTCACCACCAGCCGGTCGCCGATCCGCAGGCCCGGCAGCATCGATTCGCTGGGGATATAGAAGGGCTTGGCGATGAAGCTGTGGAAGCCGAGCACGACCAGGATCAGCCAGAATATGCCCTTCACCTCGCCCCACCAGTCGGTGCCGCGGCGGCGGGTCGTTTCCGGTTTGGTGCCGGCCGTTGGCGCGGGATCGACCGCTGTGGTCTGCGCTAGGGGGGTCTGCGCGAGGGGCTTTTCCTGGAACTCGTTGCCGTCCAACGCCGCGTCCTTCATCGATTCGTATCCTGGCGCATGTCCGGGGATATCAGAGGTATAGCTTCGATGATCACAAAGGCCTGCGCCCACGGGTGATCATCGGTCATCGTCAGATGCACGCGCGCGGCGTGGCCTTCGGGGGTCAACGCGTCAAGCCTCGCTTTGGCGCCTCCGGTCAATGCCAATGTCGGCGCGCCACTCGGGGCGTTGACCACGCCGATGTCGCACATGAAAACGCCCGCCCGAAACCCGGTCCCCACCGCCTTCGAAAACGCCTCCTTGGCGGCGAACCGCTTCGCCAGCGTCCCGGCCTTGGTAAAAGGCCGCCGCGCCGCCTTCGCCCGCTCGACATCGGTAAACACCCGCTGCTCGAACCGCTCCCCGAACCGCTCGACCGACGCCGCGATCCGCTCGATGTTACACAGGTCCGACCCAAGCCCGATAATCACGATACGGCCTGGAGTCGGAAGACAAAATTAGATTTGCGCGCAGAGGCGCAGAGGCGCGGAGAGTATAAGGGCCGCAAAAGCGGCAAGATCGAGTTAGCATGCGAGAGAATCCAGCCATGGGCCAGCCCCCTCTTCTGCTCCGCGCCTCTGCGCCTCTGCGCGAACAAAACTGCCTGCCTACCGCGCGGCATCCATAGCCTCACGCATCAACCGAACGGCCTCGCCAAGCCCGACAAACAGCGCCTCCCCGACCAGGAAATGCCCGATGTTCAGCTCCCGAACCTGCCGGATCGCGGCGATCGGCGCGACGTTGTCGTAGGTCAGCCCGTGCCCCGCGTGCACCTCGATGCCGTTCTTTGCCGCCAGCGCCGCCGCATCGGTTAGCCGCCGCAGCTCAACCGTCCGCGCCTCACCCGACAGCTCCGCATACAGCCCGGTATGCAGCTCGACCACCGGCACCTTGAGCCGCACCGCCGCCTCGATCTGGCGCGCGTCCGGTTCGATGAACAGCGACACGCGGATGCCCGCCCCCGCCAGCGCATCGACCAGCCGCGCCATCCGGTCGTAATGCCCGGCGACGTCGAGCCCGCCCTCGGTGGTCAGTTCCTCGCGCTTTTCCGGCACGATGCACGCCGCGTGCGGCTTGTGGCGCAGCGCGATGCCGAGCATCTCGTCGGTCGCCGCCATCTCCAGGTTGAGCGGAATGGCCAGCTCCGCCGACAACCGCGCGATGTCGTCGTCGGTGACGTGCCGCCGATCCTCCCGCAGATGCGCGGTGATCCCGTCCGCGCCCGCGGCCGCAGCAACCAGCGCCGCGCGCACCGGATCGGGATACCCCGCCCCCCTTGCATTCCGCACCGTCGCGACGTGATCGATGTTGACGCCTAAACGCAGGTCCCGGCTCATGCCGCAGCCCTGCTGCCGGGCTTGATCGCAGGGATCGCGGCCAGTTCGCGCGGCAAGGCATCCGCCGGATAAGTCGGCACGTCGAGCCGAATCAGCGGGAAGAACGGCACGCCGAGATCCGCCGTCCCGTTCGAGCGATCGACCAACGCCGCTGCCGCCACGGTCACGCCGCCCGCGCGCCCGATCGCCGCGATCGCCTCGCGCGACGACAGCCCCGTGGTGACGACGTCCTCCATCATCAGCACGCGCTGGCCCGGCGCCAGGCGGAACCCGCGGCGCAGTTCGAACACGCCGTCGGGCCGCTCGAGGAATACCGCCTCGACACCCAGCGCGCGGCCCATTTCGTGGCCGGCGATCACACCGCCCATCGCCGGCGAGACGACGATATCGATCTGCGCAAGCAACTCGGCCGGGATCGACGCCACCAGCGCTTCCGACAACCGGGCGCCACGGGCGGGATCCATCAAGACCCGCGCGCATTGGAGGTAACGCGAGCTGCGCAGGCCGGAGGACAGGATGAAATGCCCTTCGAGCAACGCTTCGGCAGCGCGGAATTCGGCGAGCACGTCGTCTTCGGTCATCGCGGGTCATCGCTCCAAATGGTCTGCCCGCGCTGATACGAGCGCGGGAAACCGCACGCAACGACTACCGGTGCTTCAAGCATCACACGTCATCTACCCCGTCATCCTGACGAAAGTCAGGATCCAGAGCCACACGGGATGCCGTTTGTGATCCTGGGTCCTGACTTTCGGCAGGATGACGGGAGCGTGTAAGACGATGGTTAGAGACAAGACTTGAGGCAAGCCCCCCCGCTGGGTATAGCTCTTCCCAAATCATAAGAAGACATCCGCGCGTCCGGAATCGGGTTCGCTATAAACCGGGGTCAATAAAAACGATGCGCAAGATGGGGATGAGAGGATTTGCGATGGCAGCGGGGCTCGCACTGGCGAGTCTCGGTGGTGCCGGGCACGCGGCCCAGCCAACGCCAGCCGCACCGGCACCGCAGGCTGCTGCAGCACCCGCCGGAGTCTCGAACACGGCACCCACGACCGCCGCGGCAAAGCCGACCGCCAACCCGTCCAGCCCCGAGCTCGCGATGGACGGTGCGCCCGCGATGACGGTCAAGCCGATGATCGGCCAGCCCACGGACGGCCTGTTCGGGCTCCAGCCGCAGGTCACCAAGAACGGTCAGTTCGCGCACTGGATGCACAATTCGATCCTGGTGCCGACGATCACGATCATCTCGCTGTTCGTCCTCGCGCTGCTGTTCTGGGTCTCGTTCCGCTACCGCAAGGCGCGCAACCCGGTCGCGTCGAAGACCAGCCACAATACCTTCATCGAGATCATCTGGACGCTCGCGCCGGTCGTGATCCTGGTCCTGATCGCGGTCCCCTCGATCGGCCTGCTACAAGCCCAGTTCAAGCCGGCGCCCTCCGGCGCGGTGACGCTGAAGGCGATCGGCAACCAATGGTATTGGACCTACCAGTATCCGGACAATGGCGGCTTCGAGATTACCGCCAACATGCTGAAGGAAAAGGCTGACGTCGCCGCCGGCGAGCGGCCGCGCACCGATGCCGACGGCCCCAAGCTGCTCGCCACCGACAACCGCATCGTCCTCCCCGTCGGCGTGCCGATCCGCCTGATCACCACCTCGAACGACGTGATCCACAGCTGGGCGGTCCCCGCGTTCTGGATCAAGCTCGACGCGATCCCCGGCCGCCTGAACGAGACCAGCTTCACGATCGACAAGCCCGGCCTGTATTTCGGCCAGTGCTCGGAGCTTTGTGGCGCGCGCCACGGCTATATGCCGATCGCGGTCGAGGCGGTTCCGCCCGCCGAATACGCGGCCTGGGTCAAGGCGAAGGGCGGCACGATGCCCACCCCCGGCAAGGCGTCCGACAAGGTCATCCCGCAGCCCGGCGCCGACGGCTCCGCGGCGAAGGTCGAGGAGGCGGCGGAAACCGCCAACGCCACCGGCCCGGTCGAGAACGTGACCACTACAGCCCCCGCGACGACGCAGGGCGCGACCTCAAACCCGGCCGGCGCCGGCAACGCGGGACAGTAAGATGACCGACATCGCTCTCACCCCGTCGGCCTTCGTGTCCCACGAAGCGCACGACCATCACCACGACACCGATCACAAGCCGGGCTTCTTCGCGCGTTGGTTCATGTCGACCAACCACAAGGACATCGGCACGCTGTACCTGATCTTCGCGATCGTCGCGGGGATCATCGGCGGCTCGGTCTCGGGTCTCATGCGCGCCGAGCTCGCGCATCCCGGCATCCAGTATCTGCAGGGCTGGGCGTCGATGCTCCACGGCGGCCCCGCCAGCCTCGACGAATCGCTCCATCTCTGGAACGTGCTGATCACCGCGCATGGCCTGATCATGGTGTTCTTCATGGTCATGCCGGCGATGGTCGGCGGCTTCGGCAACTGGTTCGTGCCGATCATGATCGGTGCGCCCGACATGGCGTTCCCGCGAATGAACAACGTGTCGTTCTGGCTGCTGATCCCCGCGTTCACGCTGCTGCTGGCCTCGCCGTTCTTCGGTGGCGCGGGTAACGGCTGGACGCTCTACGCCCCGCTCTCGACCTATGGCGAGCCCGGGCCGTCGACCGACATGGCGATCCTCGCGCTGCATCTCGCAGGCGCATCGTCGATCCTCGGCGCGATCAACTTCATCACGACGATCTTCAACATGCGTGCGCCGGGCATGACCCTGCACAAGATGCCGCTGTTCGTGTGGTCGATGCTC
Source organism: Sphingomonas sp. M1A8_2b (assembly GCF_053345535.1). Classification (NCBI taxonomy): domain Bacteria; kingdom Pseudomonadati; phylum Pseudomonadota; class Alphaproteobacteria; order Sphingomonadales; family Sphingomonadaceae; genus Sphingomonas; species Sphingomonas sp. M1A8_2b. Next base: position 38,367 of record NZ_JBKFAH010000001.1, read on the forward strand.
GTCACCGCGTTCCTGCTGCTGCTGGCGCTGCCGGTCTTGGCTGCGGCCATCACGATGCTGCTGACCGATCGCAACTTCGGTACGACCTTCTTCGATCCGGCCGGCGGCGGCGATCCCGTCCTGTACCAGCATCTGTTCTGGTTCTTCGGCCATCCCGAAGTCTACATCATGATCCTGCCGGGCTTCGGCATCGTCAGCCAGATCATCTCGACGTTCAGCCGCAAGCCCGTCTTCGGCTATCTCGGCATGGCGTATGCCATGGTCGCGATCGGCGTGGTCGGGTTCGTCGTGTGGGCGCACCACATGTTCACGACGGGTCTCAGCGTGAATACCAAGATGTACTTCACCGCAGCGACGATGGTCATTGCGGTCCCGACCGGCATCAAGATCTTCTCGTGGATTGCGACTATGTGGGGCGGCTCGCTCACCTTCAAGACGCCGATGGTGTGGTCGATCGGGTTCATCTTCATGTTCACCGTCGGCGGCGTGACCGGCGTGGTGCTCGCGAACGGCGGCATCGACGATTACATGCAGGACACCTACTACGTGGTGGCGCATTTCCACTACGTGCTGTCGCTGGGTGCGGTGTTCTCGCTGTTCGCCGGGTTCTATTACTGGTTCCCGAAGATGACCGGCAAGATGTACAACGAGTTCCTCGGCCAGCTGCACTTCTGGGTGTTCTTCATCGGCGTGAACGTGATGTTCTTCCCGATGCACTTCCTGGGCTTGCAGGGCATGCCGCGCCGCATCCCGGACTACACGCCGCAGTACGAGCATTGGAACACGGTCGCATCGGTCGGCTACATGATCATGGCCGCGGGCATGGTGGTGTTCTTCGTCAACCTGATCTGGTCGCTGGCGGCCGGCAAGAAGGCAGGCGACAACCCCTGGGGCGACGGTGCGACGACGCTGGAGTGGACGATCTCCTCGCCACCGCCGTACCATCAGTTTGAGACCCTGCCGAAGATCGATTAGGATGCGAGGCCGCGTAGCGTCAGCTACGCGCCGGTGCGGCCCAGCCGCACGCATCCGACCGGCCGTCGCGGCAACGCCGCGTCCGACGACACGGGATTAACTCCCGTGTCGGGGCCAGCCAGTAACAAAAATGCCTCGGGGAAACCCGGGGCGTTTTTCGTTGAATTGCCGCCCCCCTTGTGTGTCCCCAAAAGTCGGGAACACAGCCTGGGCTCCCGCCTTCGCGGGAGGACAAGGAAGAAGCACTCCCCCCCAACGTCTTCCCAGCGAGAGGTGGGATCTCCCGCAGTGTCTCCGCGCCCGTACCAAACGGGAGACCCAGCTTTCGCTGGGGTGACGGGCCGGAACCGGGCGGCGGACGGGGCAGCGCCCCCCTCCCATTCACCATTCCACAGGACAATCGCGCTAACCCCGCCCCCATGCCGAGCGCACCGACCCCAGTCCGCCCCGACGCGCCGACCGCCACGCCGCGCTCGACCTTCGTGCTCCTCTCCGCGTTCGCCGCGTTCGCCTTCACGATCATCGTCCCCACCATGCTCCGCGACGGCGATACCGGCTGGCACATCGTCGCCGGCGCCTGGATCGTCGCGCATGCTGCGGTCCCGACCATCGATCCGTTCTCGTTCAGCGTCGCCGGGCGCCCCTGGGTCGCGCATGAATGGCTGGCCGAAGTGGCGATGTACGCGAGCTACCGGGCGGGCGGCTGGAGCGGCCTGATCGTCCTGGTCGGCGCGGCGATGGCGGCGCTGTTCGCGCTCGTCGCCGCAGAACTGCGTCGCTGGATGAGCGCGCGGGCGAGCATCGTCGCGCTGCTGATGCTCGCTACCGGGCTGATCCCGTCACTGGTCGCACGGCCGCACATGCTGGTGCTGCCGATCCTCGCCGGCTGGACGATCGCGCTGCTGCACGCGCGCGAGCAGGACCGGGCGCCACCGCTGCCGGTGGCTGCGGCGATGCTGATCTGGGCGAATGCGCATGGCAGCTATGTCTTCGGGCTGGCACTGGTCGGCGTGTTCGCGCTCGAGGCGCTGTTGACCGCCAAGCGCTCTGACCGCCGCGTTGTGATCCAGCGCTGGGTGCTGTTCGGGATCGTCGCGACGATCGCCGCCGCGGTGACGCCATGGGGGCCTCACGGCCTGACGTTCCCATTCTATCTCAACGACCTGAAGGCGCTCAGCGAGATCAACGAATGGCAGCCGTCCGACTTCACGCGCTTTTCAGGGTTCGAGGCCATCCTGCTCGTCGGTCTCGCGGTCCTGCTGGCCAGGCCGATCCGGATTCCGCCGATCCGCCTGCTGCTCGTGCTCGGCATGCTCCACATGACGCTGCAGCACACCCGCCACGAGATCATCCTCGTCACCGTCGGTCTTCTCGTGTTGGCCAAGCCGCTCGGCCAAGCGTGGCACCGCCACGATACCCACGCTTCGAAACCCCGCGGGCCAAGCCCGGACCGATTGACGATCGCGGTCCTGGTATCTGTCCTTGCAATCGGCCTGACTGCCTACCGCATCGCCGTGCCGGTCGTACGCGCCGAGACCAAGGGCATTCCCGTCACCGCGCTCGCACATCTGCCCGCGGCACTGCGCCACCAGCGCGTCTTCAACGAATACGGTTTCGGCGGGTCGCTGATCCTCGCAGGCATCCGTCCGTATATCGATGGACGGACCGACATGTACGGCGACGCGTTCACGCTCGGCTATTTCGCGATCGCCCGCGGCAACGCGGATCGCTGGCGCGCCGCGAACGCGAAATGGCGTTTCGGCTGGACCATCCTGCCGCCACGCTCGCGCCTGGTCTCGCTGCTCGACCACGATCCCGCATGGCGACGGATCTACGCGGACGACATCGCGGTCATCCACCAAGCCGTACCCGCGCATCCGGCAAACCGCTGAGCCGTCACGAAGGCTTTCCGACTTCAGCCGCACCGCGTATAGCGTACCCGAACCATGACTCCTGCCACTCCCCTCCTGCCACCGGCGCATTGGCGCGATTTCCTCGCGCTGACGAAGCCGCGCGTGATGACGCTCGTCGTCTTCACCGGGCTCTGCGGGATGCTGGCCGCGCCGGTCGGTGTCCATCCGGTGATCGGCTTCACCGCGATCCTGTGCATCGCGCTCGGTGCGGGTGCCGCGGGGGCGCTCAACCAATGGTATGAGTCGGACATCGACGCGGTCATGCGCCGCACGCAGAAGCGCCCGCTCCCCGATGGCCGCATGGAACGCCAGGCCGCGCTCCATTTCGGCGTCGGGCTCGGTGCGTTCTCGGTGCTGTTCATGGGGTTCGCGGTCAACGCGGTCGCCGCCGCCATCCTGACCGTCTCGATCCTGTTCTACGTGCTGGTCTACACCGTCTGGCTCAAGCGCCGCACGCCGCAGAACATCGTCATCGGTGGTGCAGCCGGCGCGTTCCCGCCGCTGATCGGCTGGGCCGCCGCGACCGGCGACATCGCGCTGCTCCCCGTCCTGCTGTTCCTGTTCGTGTTCCTCTGGACGCCGCCGCATTTCTGGGCGCTCGCGCTGTTCATGAAGAGCGATTACGCCGCCGCGGGCGTGCCGATGCTCCCCGTCGTGTCGGGCGAGCGGACCACGCGGACGCAGATCGGGCTCTACACGATCCCGATGGCCGCGGTCGCGATCCTGCCCTGGCCGCTCGGGCTGACGGGGCCGATCTACGGCATCGCCGCCATCCTGCTGACCGGCTGGTTCGCGCTGCTCGCCATTCGCGTCGCCAAGCGCACCACGCATGCCGACGATGCGATGAAACCGGAGAAGGCCTTGTTCAAATACTCGATCCTGTATCTGTTCGTGATGTTCGGCGCGCTGGTCGTCGACCGGTGGTTCGCATGAGCCTGCCCGATCCCGACCTGATCCGCAGCCGCCAGCGCGGTCGCGCGCGCGTCATGGCGTTGCTGCTCGGTGCGTTCGTCATCCTGGTCTTCGCGATCTCGATCGCCAAGATCCGCGCAGGCATGCCGCACTGATGGCGGCTTGGCGGACCATGTCGCGGACCAACCGTACTGCGGCGCTCGCGGTGCTCTTCATCTGCTTCATGACCGGGCTCGCCTGGGCCAGCGTGCCGCTCTACCGGCTGTTCTGCTCGGTCACCGGCCTCAACGGTACGACGCAGCGCGGGCTCGTCGCCCCCGGCGCGGTCGATCACAAGATCACGGTCGACTTCGACACCAACGTCAGCCCGAAACTCCCGTGGAAGTTCGTGCCCGAGAATCGCTCCGATACGATCGACGTCGGCGCGCGCGACATGGCGTTCTTCACCGCGACCAACACCTCGAACAAGCCGCTCACCGGCACCGCGACGTTCAACGTCCAGCCCGCGCAGGCCGGCAAGTATTTCACCAAGATCCAGTGCTTCTGCTTCACGCAGCAGACGCTCAAGCCCGGCGAGACCGCGCGGATGCCGGTGATCTTCTTCGTCGATCCAAAGATCCTCACCGATCCCGACGCCGCCGATATCCAGACGATCACGCTCAGCTATACGTTTTACCCGGTGGATTCCGCGAAAATCGCAAGCTAGGGTGCGGCAAAACGACTAGGGGAGTACCAATGGCTGGCGCCAAGAACCATGATTACCATATCCTGCCGCCGAGCATCTGGCCGCTGGTCGGATCGTTCTCGGCGCTGATCATGGCGGTGGGCGGCATCATGTGGATGCATGGCGGCCATATCGACAAGCCCAATGGCGGCGGCTGGATCTTCTTCATCGGCCTGACCGGGCTGCTCTTCACCTTCTACAGCTGGTGGGCGCAGGTCATCAAGGAAGCACACGACGGCGATCATACCCCCGTCGTCCAGCTTCATTTCCGCTACGGCATGATCCTGTTCATCGCCTCCGAAGTGATGTTCTTCGTCGGCTGGTTCTGGGCGTTCTTCGACTTCTCGCTTTTCCCGACCGCTATGACGTTCGCCGACGGCAGCGTCACGCGCGCCGTCGAAGGTGGGGCGGCGATCGTCGCGCAGTGGCCGCCCAAGGGCCTGACGGTCATCAACCCGTTCGAACTGCCGTTGCTCAACACGCTGATCCTGCTGACCTCGGGCACCACCGTGACGTGGGCGCACCACGCGCTGATCCACAACCAGCGCGGCGGCGAGAAGACCGGGCTGTGGGGCCTGATCGGCGTCGGCAACCGCGACGGTGTGCTCAAGGGCCTTTGGCTGACGGTAATCCTAGGCGCGCTGTTCAGCGCGATCCAGGCGTATGAATACGTCCACGCGCCGTTCCCGTTCAAGGGCATCAACTACGGCGCGTCGTTCTTCATGGCGACCGGCTTCCACGGCTTTCACGTCCTGATCGGCACGATCTTCCTGATCGTCTGCCTGGTCCGCGCGTACCGCGGCGACTTCACCCCGCGTCAGCATTTCGGCTTCGAGGCGGCGGCGTGGTACTGGCATTTCGTCGACGTCGTGTGGCTGTTCCTGTTCGTCACCGTCTACGTCTGGGGCGGCTGGGGCGCCCCCGTCCACGGCGGTTGAGGGTTACTACTAACCACCCCGGCGAAGGCCGGGGGCCCAATTGGTGAGGTTGCGATAACGAAGCGCAGTCCTCCGTTGGCAACGCCCCCCAATTGGGCCCCGGCCTCCGCCGGGGTGGTGGCGAATGGCACGGCACTGATCCAAGCCTATTCCCTTCCCTTGTTCTCCCGCGAAGGCGGGAGCCCAGTCTGGATCCCCGCCTTCGCGGGGAAACAAGGGAGAGTGCTGACCGCATGATTGAAGACCCATACCCCCTCGCCAACGCCCCCACGATCGCCCAGGTCGCGCTCAAAGGCCTGTGCCCCCGCTGCGGCAAGCAGACCCTCTTCGCCAAATGGTCCAACTTCGCCGACCGCTGCCCCAACTGCGGTCTCGACTTCAGCAAGTTCAATGTCGGCGACGGCCCCGCCGCCTTCCTCACCTTGATCCTCGGCGCCCTCGTCGTGGCCCTCGCGATCACGCTCGAACTCAAGGTCCACCCGCCACTCTGGCTGCACATGCTGATCTGGATCCCCTTCACCGCCGGCGGCGTCGTGCTGTCTCTCCGAGCAGCAAAAGGCGCGCTCATGTCCGCCGAATACCGCAACGCAGCCCGCGAAGGCCGAATCGACCCGTGACCAGACGCATCCCGATCATCCCGACCATCCTCGTCACGCTCGCGATCGCGGCGATGATCGCGCTCGGCCTGTGGCAGCTCCTCGACCGCCTCCCGAAAAAGGAAGCGTTCCTCGCCCAGCTCGCCGCCAACCCCGCCAAGCCGCCAATGGCGTTCCCGCGCTTCCCAGACGAGACGCTTCTGTTCCGCCGCGCCTCGGGCCTCTGCCTCCAGCCGACCGAGATCAAACTCGCTGGCGCCGGAAAATCCGGCTTCCGCGCGATCGCCGAATGCAAGACGGGCGCAGAAGGCCCCGGCATGATCGTCCAGCTCGGCACGACGCGCGATCCGATGGCCAAGGTCGCCTGGCCCGGCGGCGAAGTGTCCGGCTTTATCAGCCACGCACCCGACGGCCGCTCGCTGATCGGATCGCTGTTCGATCACACCCCGCAACGCTTGATGCTCGTCGCGGATACCCCGCAAGCCGGCCTCAACCCCAACGGCAAGCCCGACATCGCCTCGGTCCCGAACAACCACCTCGCCTATGCCGGCCAATGGTTCTTCTTCGCCGCCATCGCCGCGATCATCTACACCCTCGCGCTCCGCCGCCGCCCACGGATGGAAATGGAACCGCGCTGACTCGATCCTCCCCCGCAAGGGGGAGGATTGTAATAGGCCGTTCTCCTGCGAACGCAGGAGCCCAGGGTACCGCGCGCATCCCTGCGTAACCCTGGATTCCTGCGTCCGCAGGAAAACGGAAAGCGCGCAGCTTGTTCCCTTACGCTCAGCCCGCTAACCGCTTGGCCATGCGTTACATCAGCACCCGCGGCTCGGCGCCCATCCTGGATTTCGAAGCGGCGACGCTCGCCGGTCTCGCGTCCGATGGCGGCCTCTACCTCCCCGACGCGTGGCCGACGATGACCAGCGACGAGATCGCCGCGCTCGCGGGCCTGTCGTACGTCGACACCGCGGTCGCGGTGATGGCCCCGTTCGTGGGCGACGCGATGACGCGGGAGGAACTCAAGGCGCTCTGCGAGCAGGCCTATGGCCGCTTCTCGCACGCCGCGGTCGTCCCGCTGGTCCAGCTCGACCACGACCAGTGGCTGCTCGAACTCTTTCACGGCCCGACGCTCGCGTTCAAGGACGTCGCGCTCCAGCTGCTCGGGCTGTTCTTCGAGCGCTTCCTCGCCGGCACGGACAAGCGCCTGACGATCGTCGGCGCGACCAGCGGCGACACCGGCTCGGCGGCGATCGACGCGGTTGCGGGCCGCGAGGGCATCGATATCTTCATGCTCCACCCGGTCGGCCGCATCTCCGACGTGCAGCGCCGCCAGATGACCACGGTGCTTAGCCCCAACGTCTACAACATCGCCATCGAGGGCAGCTTCGACGATGCCCAAGCACTCGTGAAGGCGATGTTCAACGACCGCGCCTTCTCGACCAAGTTCGCGCTGTCGGCGGTCAATTCGATCAACTGGGCCCGGCTGATGGCGCAGGTGGTGTATTTCTTCTACGCCGCCGTCCGCCTCGGCGCGCCCGATCGCGAGGTCGCGTTCGCGGTCCCGACCGGCAATTTCGGCGACGTGTTCGCAGGCTATGTCGCGGCGCGGATGGGGCTTCCGGTGGCCAAGCTGGTGGTCGCGACCAACGTCAACGACATCCTCCACCGCGCGCTCAGCACCGGCGACTATTCGAAGGGCGGCGTCCAGCAGACCCCGACCCCGTCGATGGACATCCAGGTCAGCTCGAACTTCGAACGCCTGTTGTTCGACCTCGGCGACCGCGATGGAGCAGCGCTCGCCGCACAGATGGTCGGCTTCGAGTCCTCCGGGGCCATGCGTCTCACCAACGCGCAGTCGCAGGGTGCCTCGGCGCTGTTCCAGAGCGAACGCATCGACCTCGACGACATGACGCTGGCGATGCGCTGGGCACACGAGCATGCGGGCCAGGTGATCGACCCGCACACCGCGATCGGCCTCGCGGCTGCGCTGCGTACCGAAGTTCCGGTGGGCGTTCCCATCGTGACGCTCGCCACCGCGCACCCCGCCAAGTTCGGCGACGCGGTCGAGCGTGCGACCGGGGTCCGTCCGTCGCTCCCCACCCGGGTCGGCGACCTGTTCCAGCGCGAGGAGCGCTACGCCACGCTGCCGGCGACGTTCGAGGCGGTCACCGCGTACATTGCCGACCGCGCGACCCCGTCGGCATGAAGCTCCACACCCTCATCGGCGAACCCTGGGCGGACTACGGCCTGATCGACTCCGGCCATGGCAAGAAGCTCGAACGCTATGGCCGCTTCCGCTTCATCCGCCCCGAGCCGCAGGCGATGTGGGCGCCCGCCTCGGCCGACTGGCAGGCGCAGGGCGAATTCGTCCCCGGCTCGGACGAGGACGGCGGCGGCCGCTGGGAATTCTCCGAGCCCGTCCCCCGCGAAGGCTGGACGCTCAGGTGGAACGAGGTGTCGTACACCGCGCAGACCACCCCGTTCCGCCACCTCGGCTTCTTCCCCGACATGGCACCGGTGTGGAGCTGGATGCGCGAGCGCGTCGCCGGTCTCGACAGCCCCGAATGCATGAACCTGTTCGGCTATACCGGCGTCGGCACGCTGGCGATGGCGACCAAGGGCGTCCGCATGGTGCACGTCGACGCGTCGAAGAAGTCGGTCGAGGCGGCCAAGGCCAACGCTAAACTGTCCGGTATGGCCGATGCGCCGATCCGCTGGATGACCGACGACGCGGCGAAGTTCGTCGCGCGAGAGGTGCGGCGTGGGCGGCGGTATGACGGGATCCTGCTCGATCCGCCGAAATATGGGCGTGGCCCGGAGGGCGAAGTCTGGCGCTTGGAGGAGGACCTTCCCAAGCTCATCGCCGATTGCCGCAAGCTGCTCGACGAGAACTCGCGCTTCCTGTTCCTCACAGTCTACGCGGTGCGGATGTCCGCGCTGGCGATCGGCGAGCTGCTGAACCAGGTCTTCGCGGATTTGCCGGGCAAGGTGGAAGTCGGCGAACTCGGCGTCCGCGAAGAAGCCCGCGGGCTGACGCTCCCCACCGCGATCTGGGCTCGCTGGAGCCGCTGAGCCTACCTGTTTAACTACCACCCCGGCGAAGGCCGGGGCCCAAGTGGAAAGGTTGCAGCAACGGCGAGCAGCGCTTCGTTAGCGACGTCCCCCAGTTGGGCCCCGGCCTTCGCCGGGGTGGTGGTGGGCTCAGAGGGTCTCGCACGCCCAAATCGAAGGAATCACCCCGGAATCTGCTGCGAGATGCAGTGGAAGCTCCCACCCCCCGTCAGGATATGATCCGCGCGCTGCCCAACCACCTCGCGGTCCGGAAACAGCGCCTGTATCGCCACGACCGCCGCCGCATCGTTCTCAGCCCCATATAACGGCACCACCACCGCGGCATTGCCGATATAGAAGTTCATGTAGCTCGCCGGCACGATCTCCTCGTCGCGCAGCACGCGGCCCGGCGATGGGATCGTCACCACCTCCAGCCCGGCTGCCTCGGCATCGCGCGCGGCGTTCTGATACACCTGCCAGTTCGGATCGTTGTCGGTCGCCTTCGGGATCGCCACGCGCCCCTCGCCAACGAACCGCGCGAGGTTGTCGACATGGCCATCGGTGTGATCGTTGACCAGCCCGTCGCCCAACCAGACGACGCGAGTGTACCCCAGGTCGGACGCCAGCCGCGCCTCGATCTCCGCCTTGGTCAGCGACGGATTGCGATTGCGGTTGAGCAGGCACTGTTGCGTCGTCACGACCGTCCCGGTGCCATCGCCATCGATCGCACCGCCCTCGAGCACCCAATCGCACGCCTCGACCCGCGTGTGCCGGCTCGCCGCCAGCCGCTGCCCGATCGTGTCGTCACCCGGCAGGTCGTACTTGCCGCCCCAGCCATTGAACCGGAAATCGCGCGCACTGCCGTCGCCGACGATGATCGGCGCGGTATCGCGCAGCCAGATATCGCCGAACGGCTCGACCACCACCTGTGCGAACGGCGCCAGCTTCTTGGCGGTGGTCGCCGAACCGACGTCCGCCGCAACCAGGATCACCGTCTCACCCTTGCCGCCCGCATGCACGGCCTTGGCGAACGCGACGATCTCGTCCCGCGCCGGCTCCAGATCCTCAAGCCACAGGTCCGCATGGCTCGGAAAGCCGATCCAGACAGCCTTGTGGTGCGCCCATTCGGCTGGGGTCGAGACGGCGGATGTGGTCACTTACTTGGCTCCTGCGCGATCGCGGTCACGGATGCCGCGGAATTCGGCGGTCTTATACCAGTTCGGCCACAGACTGGTATCGTCCGCGAGCTTGCGCCCGAGCCCGTAATAGATCGTCAAATCCTCGACCGCACCCGACCAGTCCCACTTCGCATCATATTCGTCCGCGGGCTTGTGATACCGGTGCGCGACATAATCCTCGCGCTTGGCATGCCCCGCCGCGGTGCCGCCAACGACGAGGTCCTCGCCGCTGCCGCCGTCGAGCATCGGCACGCCCAATTTGGCAAAACTGAAGTGATCCGACCGATAATAGCCGCCGCGTTCCGGGTTCGCCTCGACGCCGATCACGCGGCCCTCGGCAGCGACGAACGGCTTCACCAGATCCTCGATCTCGGACTTGCCCGCGCCGGTCAGCACGAAGTCCTTCGCGCGGCCGTCGACGTTCAGCACGTCCATGTTCACCCCGCCGACGGTATGCGCGAGCGGATAGATCGGATGCTCGGCATAATAGCGCGAGCCGAGCAGCCCGGACTCCTCCGCCGTCACCGCCAGGAACGCGATCGAGCGCTTGGCCGGCCCCGCCTTCACCTGAGCCTCGGCCAACGCCACCAGCCCCGCGACACCGGTCGCGTTATCCGCCGCCCCGTTGCAGATGTCATCGCCATCGACCGCGTCGCAACGCCCGAGATGGTCCCAATGCGCCGAATACATCACGTAATCATTGGGCGCGGCCGTCCCCGGCAGCACGCCGATGACGTTCTTCGATGCCTGCCGCTTGATCGTGTTGTCGAACCCACCGCCGAACTTCAGCCCGAGCGGCACCGCCTTGAACCCCTTAACCTTGGCCGCCGCCGCCAGCGTCGCGTAATCCTTGCCTGCGCTCGCGAACACGCGCTCCGCCGCTGGCCTCTGCATCCAGCCGACGATCTGCGACTGGTCGAGATGATCGCCCTTCTCGTCCAGTTCGAGCTGCGGCCCGGTCCACGACGACTGCACCACCGCCCACGGATACGCCGCCGGCTCGGTATCATGGACGATGATCGCCGCCGCCGCGCCGTGCTTCGCCGCATTCTCGAACTTGTACGGCCAGCGCCCGTACCACGTCATCGCGCGGCCCTCGAACGGCCCCTCACGCGACATCGTCTGCCAGTCGGCATCATTGATGAGGATGACCACCGTCTTCCCCTTCACATCGGTGCCGGCATAGTCGTCCCAGCCCTTTTCAGGCGCAGTGATGCCGTAGCCGACGAACACGACGTCGCTGTTCGCCACCGACACCTTCGGCACGACGCGGTAGGTGCCCGCGACCATGTCAGTGCGGAAGTTCAGGCTGACGGGCGCCTTGCCGCCGGAAAACACGTACGGCTGCACGTTGCCTGCGGTGATCTGCACCATCGGCACGTCCTGTGTCCAAGACCCCTTGTTGCCGGGCTTCAAGCCCGCCGCCTTCATCCGCTCGACGATATAGGCCACCGTCTTCGCCTCCGCGGGCGTAGTCGGCGCGCGGCCTTCATACGCGTCCGACGAGAGAACCTGCGTGACGGTCTTCAACGTCTCGACCGAGATCGCGGGGGTGGTCTGCGCGGACGCGGCGGTCCCCAGCAGCAACAGAGACAGGATGGCAGCGCGCATGGTCATTTCCCCATTTGGTTGCGCGCGTTCTGGCAAAGCCCGCCGCGCATGTCCACGATGCGAAATGGGCAACGAAAAAGGGCGGCCCCAACGGGACCGCCCTTTTCTGTTCCAAACCGCGCCGTGGCAAAGCCACGTCGTCGGACGGTGCCTGAGCACCGCCGGCCGGTCGACGAATTTTTTCGGCTTAACGCGAGTAAAATTCGACGACCAGGTTAGGCTCCATCTTCACCGGATAAGGCACTTCGTCGAGCGTCGGGACGCGCGTGAAGGTGACCTTGGCCGCACCATCGGGAGCGACGTAATCGGGGATCTCGCGCTCGGCGAGGCTCTGGGCTTCCATGACCAGCGCCATTTCCTGCGCCTTCGAACCCAGCGTGATCTCGTCGCCGACGAAGCAGCGACGCGAGGCGATGTTGCACTTCACGCCGTTGACGCGAATGTGGCCATGCGAGACGATCTGGCGAGCCGCGAAGATCGTCGGCGCGAACTTGGCGCGGTAGACGATCATGTCGAGGCGCTGCTCGAGCAGGCCGATCAGGTTCTGGCTGGTATCGCCCTTCATGCGCGCGGCTTCGAAATAGCAGGCGCGGAACTGCTTCTCGGTCACGTCGCCGTAATAGCCCTTGAGCTTCTGCTTGGCGCGCAGCTGGATCCCGAAATCGCTGACCTTGCCCTTGCGGCGCTGGCCGTGCTGGCCCGGGCCGTATTCGCGCTTGTTGACCGGCGACTTGGGACGACCCCAGATGTTCTCGCCCATACGGCGATCGAGTTTGTACTTCGCGCTTTGACGCTTCGACATAGTAAGTCCTTGGCAATAGCTTGTAACGAGCCTGCCCCATCTCTGGAACACGCTATTCCCGGTATCGCCTGCTGGCCACGAACCAGGTCCGTGGGGCAGGGCATCCGCTTCACCGGGGTGCGGCGCCTGTCGCGAAGCGCGGGCCTATGTCCCAAACGCGGGCCAAGGTCAAGACGATGGCCGTATCGTCCGCTGCACGAATGGCGTTAGCCGCCGCGCCCGCTCAGGCTGGGCAGGCCAGGATTGGTCGTCTGGTCGCGGAAATTGTCGCGGCCGCCCGACTCCGACTTGGTCATCGCCGACCATTCGGCGCGCGTATGACACACGCGACGGCCCATGATGCTGCCGGTCGCCGTCTCCTTGCGGCATATCGTCTTGTTGGGATCCGCGGCGAGTTTCACCGCACCCGGTGCGGGTGTCGCCTGCATCGCCAGACCAGACAGCAGCATCACTAGCATCATCGCGGATCTCGATTCGACTGGAGGTGATCAATGGCAGCATGTTTGACGTACTGCCGGCGCGATCGCAATCGCAACGCAATCGGCCGAAACGAAGCCGGCCAAAGCCAAAACACCGGCGCCGGGCCATGCGGTACGTTGGATAGCGGACCGGACCGGACTATGGACGCATCATGTCAGACCGTATCCCTTCCGGCTCCGCCGTTTCCGGCGCGACCACGCCCGCCCCGATCCTCCCCGGTAGCGAGTGCACGACCATGACCGAGGTCCGCGCAGGCGTCGACGCGCTCGACCGCGAACTGGTCGCACTGCTCGCCAGGCGCTTTGCGTACATGGACGCCGCCGCGCGCATCAAGCCCGCGCGCGGGCATGTGCGGGACGAGGCACGGAAGACGCAGGTGATCGACAACGCGCGGGCGGAAGCGGTCAAGCTCGGCGTTCCCGAAGCCGTGGTCGCAGACCTGTGGGAGCGCCTTGTCGAAGCCTCGATCGCCTACGAACTGGTGGCGTTCGACCGTCGCTGATCAGGCGTCGAGCTCCAGCACTTCAGGCAACGCCTTCAGGCTGGCGATGACGTTGGGCAGGTCTTTTTCGATCGTTCCGTCGAGTGCTGCGTTAATCTGCTCGCGCATGTTGCGAAAATCGCTTTCTCGGCGGGCTTCGCACATTCCGCAATTTTCGGCCTGAAAATCGCCGAATTGGAACGCAGATCCTTGATTAGCACTAGCAGCTGTAAAAGCGGTGGTCAGATCATCGCGCCAGTACTCTTGCCCTACGACGACGATCGCGATGCTACGAACGATGCGTCCTGTTGCTGTCCAGTGACAGCGGCGATCATCGAACGGATGGTCCCATGTCGCCCCCTTGCCGCTTTCCGACCAAGAAAAATCGCCATACCCTTGCCAATGGGCTTTGAAGGTGATGGCCGATTTGTCCCTAAGGCGGGCATTGAGGATCCGAAAATTGCCATTGAGCTCTTCCGACATATTCGTGTTCCCGGGCTAAGACTTGCGAAGCTTCGGGGTTTCCCGAACCTTGACCAGAGGAACACAACGGAGAGGTGGGCTCAATCGGAACTGTATCCGGATCGGCGTAGTCTATGTCGGTTTGGCAATGTTCACTCGCGGCCGCTCATACACGCGGCTTCTTTCCTGCCAGCGACGACAGCACGCCGCGGAGAGTCCGGATCTCCTGGCTCGACCAGCCCGGCTTGGTCAGCAACGTCCGGAGCGTCCGCCGCGTCGACTGCATCTTGTCGGGCAGATGGAAGAACCCCGCCCCGACCAGCATCGCATCGAGCTGCCCGATCATCCCGTCGAGCTCCTCCTGCGGCGCGGGCGGCATGATCGGGTTGATCGACGGCTGCGACAGCTCGCGCTCGGCGGTCAGTCCCTTCGACCATTCATAGGCGACCAGGATCACCGCCTGGGCGAGGTTGAGCGACCCGAACTCGGGGTTGATCGGCACGGTGATGATCGTCCGCGCGACCGCGACGTCGTCGGTCTCCAGGCCGGAGCGCTCGGGCCCGAACAAGATCGCTGAGCGACCGGGGGCTGCGTGGATTTCTGCCGACGACTGTTCGGGGGTCACGACCGGCTTGGTCACGCCGCGCTTGCGGACCGTGGTGGCGTAGATCTGCGCGCAATCGGCGGTGGCAGCGGCGACGCTGTCGTACACCTTTGCGTTCTGGAGGACGATGTCCGCACCGCTGGCGGCCGGGCCGGCGGAGGGGTTGGGCCAGCCGTCGCGGGGGGAGACGAGGCGCATTTCGGTCAGCCCGAAATTGAGCATGGCGCGCGCGGCCTTGCCGATGTTTTCGCCGAGTTGCGGGCGGACCAGGATTATGACGGGGGGTGGGGTTTCGTCCGCCAAGGTGCTTCGACTTCGCTCAGCACGAACGGGAGGGGGAGATGAGGGCTCCTTCCCCTGTTCCGATCGGACACGGCTGTCCCCTTCCGAGAGGATACGCTTCTCCCCTGCCGAGAGGATGCCCTCCCCCCCTTCCGTTCGCCCTGAGCGAAGTCGAAGGGCACGTTCCCGCGGGGGGATCGCAGCATCGTGCAGGTCCGCCCAATCCTCCCGCGCGAGCGCTTCCTTCTTGCGCCGCGACCAGCCCTTCACCTGGAACTCCGCGGCGAGCGCTTCCTGCCGGCTGCCGAAGTCCTGGCACCACAACAAGGTCACGGGGCGGCGCGTCTGCGTGTATCCCGAAATCTCGCCGAGGTTATGCTGGCCCATCCTGCGCTCCAGGTTATCGGTGTGTCCGGTGTAATAACTGTCGTCGGCGCAGCGCACCACGTAGGCCCAGAATGTCATGGTCGCGGCTTACGCGGGGGCGTGGTGCTCGGACAAGTCCTTCGACTTCGCTCAGGACGAACGGGCTGGGAGGTGGATCACTATCGAGGACGGCCATCACGCCCATCCTCA
Source organism: Sphingomonas sp. M1A8_2b (assembly GCF_053345535.1). Classification (NCBI taxonomy): domain Bacteria; kingdom Pseudomonadati; phylum Pseudomonadota; class Alphaproteobacteria; order Sphingomonadales; family Sphingomonadaceae; genus Sphingomonas; species Sphingomonas sp. M1A8_2b. The sequence continues at coordinate 53,952 of NZ_JBKFAH010000001.1, forward strand.
CCCCTCCTTTGGCCCTGAGCGAAGTCGAAGGGTACCTCACTTAGGCCGGAAGACAGGCCCAGATCACTCAGCCCGCCCAACCTCCTCCACACTCCCGGCAAACGCCTCGAAGTCCTTCGCCTCGCTAAAATCCCGGTACACGCTCGCAAACCGGATATATGCGACCGAATCGAGCCCCTTGAGCCCGTCCATCACCATCTCGCCGATCCGCTTCGACGTGACGTCGTTCTCCCCCAGTGTCTCCAGGCGACGCTGGATCCCGCTCACCAATTTCTCGATCCGCCCCGGATCGATCGCCCGCTTCCTGGTCGCGATCGACAGCGACCGGATCAGCTTCTCGCGGTCGAACGGCTCCCGGCGCACCCCACCTTCTGAACCGGCGCTCTTCAACACGAACAGCTCGCGCAGCTGGATGCGCTCGAACGTCGTGAAACGCGCGGCGCAGCCCTCGCACTGGCGCCGGCGCCGGATCGCCGCCCCGTCTTCGGTGGGGCGGCTGTCCTTGACCTGGCTGTCTTCATGTCCGCAGAAGGGGCAGCGCATTCAGACCTTCTTCTTGCCCTTGTAATAGGCGTAGCCCGCGCCTGCGAGTGCGCCGAAGATCGGGCCGATCACCGGCACCGGGATCGCGACGACCGCGCCGAGCGCACTCCACTTGGCCATGCTCTTGCCGAGGCCCGGCGTTGCCTTGATGTCGTTCTGGAGGTCGTCGATCTTCGACATGCTCTTATCCTTGATAGATCGGGAAGCGCGCGCAGAGCGCCCGCACGCGGGTCCGAACGTCCGCCTCGACGTCCGGGTCCCCATGCTCGCCCTTTTTCGCGAGGCCGTCCAGCACGTCGGCGACCATGTTGCCGATCTCGCGGAACTCGGCCGGCCCGAAGCCGCGCGTCGTCCCCGCGGGCGAGCCGACGCGGATGCCGCTGGTCTTCATCGGCGGCAGCGGATCGTTGGGGATGCCGTTCTTGTTGCAGGTGATCCCCGCCCGCTCCAGCGCCTCGTCCGCATCGCGCCCGGTGATGCCGAGCGGGGTGAGGTCGATCAGCGCGAGATGCGTGTCGGTGCCACCCGAGACGACGTCCGAGCCACGCTCCTTGAGCGTGGCCGCCAGCACCTTCGCGTTCTCGACGACCGCCGCGATATAGCTCTTGAAATCAGGCTGCAGCGCCTCGCCGAACGCGACCGCCTTCGCCGCGATCACGTGCATCAGCGGCCCACCCTGGAGCCCCGGGAACACCGCCGAGTTGAACTTCTTCGCCAGCGCCTCGTCGTTGGTCATGATCATGCCGCCGCGCGGGCCCCGCAGCGTCTTGTGCGTGGTGGTCGTCACGACATGCGCATGGCCGAACGGCGTCGGGTGCAGGCCGGCTGCGACGATCCCGGCGAAATGCGCCATGTCGACCATGAAATACGCGCCGACCTTGTCCGCGATCGCCCGGAAGCGCGCGAAGTCGATCGTCCGCGGATAGGCCGAACCACCCGCGATGATCAGTTTCGGCTGATGCTCGACCGCCAGCGCCTCGACCTGGTCATAGTCGATCAGGTGCGTGGTCGCGTCGACGCCGTACTGGATCGCGTTGAACCACTTGCCCGACATCGCGGGCTTGGCGCCATGCGTCAGGTGACCGCCGGCATCGAGGCTCATACCGAGGATCGTGTCGCCGGGCTTCACCAGCGCGAGCATCACCGCGCCGTTCGCCTGCGCGCCCGAATGCGGCTGTACATTGACGAAGCCGCAGCCGAAGATCTGCTTGGCGCGATCGATCGCGAGCTGCTCGACGACGTCCGACGGACCGCAGCCCTGGTAGTAGCGCTTGCCCGGATAGCCCTCGGCGTACTTGTTCGTGAACACCGACCCTTGCGCCTCGAGCACCGCCTTCGAGACGATGTTCTCGGACGCGATAAGCTCGATCTGCGTCTGCTCGCGTTCGAGCTCGGCGGCTATCCCGGCGAACACCGCCGAATCGGCATCGGCCAGGGTACGCGTGAAGAAACCGTCCGGCTGGACGTCGTGGAGGTCGCGGGGTTGGGAGCTCATGCGGGGACCTTTGCAAGCTTGTCGACACGGTGTTGATGACGGCCGCCGGCGAACTCGGCGGACAGGAAAGCTTCGACGCACGCCTTGGCCATTTCCTCGCCGATCAGGCGCGCGCCCATCGCGATGGCGTTGGCGTCGTTATGGATGCGCGCAAGGCTCGCCGACAACGGTTCGGACACGAGCGCGCAGCGGCAGGCGGGGTTGCGGTTGGCGGCAATCGAAATGCCGATCCCGGAGCCGCACAGTGCGATACCGCGCTCGGCGCTACCATCGGCGATCGCCGACGCGAGCTTGAACCCGTAGTCGGGATAATCGACGCTGGCCGTCCCCTCAGGGCCCAGATCGAGCACGTCGTGACCCACCTCGCGCAGCCAAGTGGCGAGCGCCGCTTTCAGCGAAACGGCAGCGTGATCGGACGCGATGGCGATGCGCACCTGGCGTGTTCCTGTGGCGGGAGATCGGGTGCTCAGCCCCTTACCCACCCGAGCCGGAATTTGCCACACCTGTTCGCGGGCACTGCCGTCATCCTGACGAAAGTCAGGACCCACGGTAACATACCGCAACCCCTATGGCGCTGCGTCCTGACTTTCGTCAGGATGACGCGTTAAGGTGCCGACTTGCGCAGAACGCCGACCGTGAAGGAGACATCCATGAAAGCCCTCACCCTGCTCGCCACTGCCGCGCTGACCGCCTGTTCCGGCGCCGCGCCCGATACGAGCCGAGATAGCAACATGACCTCCGCAGGCGCGGTCGAGCGCAACGTCGCCGCCCCCGTTGCGGCGGCCCGCGACTATAGCGGCCGGTGGCTTGGCGTGGAGGGCATGTATCTCGACATCGCCAAAGCAGGGTCGCCCGGCCGCTATACGCTGACGATGCAATGGGATCTCGACAACAAGGGCACGTTCGTCGGCACCGCCAGCGGCGACACGATATCGTTCGATCGCAACGGTCTACGCGAAACGCTGCGCCCGACCGACGGCAATGCGACCGGCCTGAAATATCTTGCCGGCAAAACCGACTGTCTCACCGTCAAACCCGGCGAAGGCTATTGCCGCGACGGACTTAGCCGCTAGGTTCGTCGTCGTGACAACCGCACACCTCAACGCAGACGCCGCCCGCGCGCACCTCTCCGAAGTGCTGCTGCGTACCGGCCAGGAGGATCGCGACGCGTTTCGCGAACTCTACACGCTGACCAGCGCGAAGCTTTTCGGCATCACCCACCGTATCTGTGGCAACGCCCAAGCCGCGGAGGATGTGCTGCACGAGGTCTATCTCACGATCTGGAAACGCGCCGGTGCCTGGGAACCCGGCCGCGCGAGCCCGATAACCTGGTTGGCGACGATCGCGCGCAACCGTGCCATCGACTGGCAGCGCGCGCAGGGCGTCCGTCGCACCAGCCCGCTCGACGACGCGCCCGACATCGCCGATCCCGGCGAAGGCGCTGAGGCAACTTTGCTCGCCACCGAATCGTCGCGCGAACTGATCGAATGCCTCGACGGTCTCGAACCGCAGCAGCGCGATGCGATCCGCACCGCGTTCTTCGACGGCGTCACCTATGCCGAACTGGCGATCAAGCGGGCGGTCCCGCTCGGCACGATGAAGAGCTGGGTCCGCCGCGGTCTCGCGCGGCTGAAGGATTGCCTCGATGGTTGATCCGACCGACGATACCCGCATCCCCGACGACGTTGCCGCCGCCGAACTCGCGCTCGGGTTGCTCGAGGGCGAAGAGCGCGGGGCAGCGCTGCGCCGCGTGCTCGCCGAGCCCGGGTTCGCCGCGCAGGTCGAGTGGTGGCGTTCGCGTCTGGCCGCGTTGTTCGACCTGTGGCCCGAACGCGCGGCGCCGCCGCATCTCGCCGCGCGGATCGAAGCCAGCCTCGACGGTGCTGCGAAGTCCGCAACCGTCAGCCGCTTCCCGTGGCCTGCGCTCGCCGCGGTCACCAGTGCGCTTGCCGCCTGTCTGCTGCTGTTCGTGATGGTCCGCCCCGAGCCCACCGTCCCCGTTTCGCAGCCGACCCCCGTCGCGCGCCCGACCAGCGTGCTCGTGGCGATGCTCGGCGATGCGAAGTCACCGGTCGCCGCGGTCTACGATCCCACCAATGGCGCACTCCGCGTCGCCGCGGGGCCTGGCGTGCCGAACGCCCGCGTCGCGCAGCTCTGGGTGATAGGTGGCGACGGCGTACCGCATTCGCTCGGCCTGCTGTCGGGCCAGCCGACCGTACTCGCACCCAAGGGCGTCGATCGCGGTCGGATAACCGCGGGGGCGACGCTCGCCATCTCGGTCGAACCGCTCGGCGGCTCCCCGACGGGCCTGCCGACCGGTCCGGTGGTCGCCACCGGCGTCGTCGCCCGCGTCTGATGCTAGGGTGATGGCCGAGCGGCCCGCAGCGACCGGCGGCATCCCGCCGATCGCCCGCCTGCTCGGGCTGAGCGGCCTCCTCCCGCAACTCGCGGCGGTCGCGCTGTTGCTGAGCGGTGATCCGCAAAGCCGGTTCTCCGCGCTGGCGATCGCCTACGCCTATGCCGCGATCATCCTGAGCTTCCTCGGCGGCCTCTGGTGGGGTCTCGCCGCACGCACCGACCCGCCGCCGCGCTGGCTCTGGTTCGCGAGCGTCGCGCCGTCGCTGATCGCGCTGGTCACCGCCTGGCCCTGGATGGTCGGCCTGCGCTGGCCCGGCCCCTCGCTCGTCGTGCTCGGCATCAGCCTGATCGCTGCGCTACTGGTCGACCGCGCGCTGGTCCGCGCCGGCATCGCCCCATCCGGTTGGATGGCCTTGCGCATACCTTTGTCGATCGGCCTCGGCGTCCTGACGTTACTGGCGGCTATACTGTGACTCGGGTGCGGGAAAATGCTATACTAACGCTATGAGCGTTGCCGAACACATCACTCAATTGGCTTCCGGGCCCGCGCGTTTCACCACCGCCGAGTTCATGGAGCTCGTCCGTCATCCGCCGATTGCCGACTGGCTGGGCAAGGTCGAACTGGTCAACGGGGAGATTATGCGGATGTCACCGGCAAAAATACCGCACTGGAACGCGCAGCGCATTGCTTTCCTGCGCTTACAGTCCGCCTTCGCCGCGCTCGGCACCGAATGGATCGTCGGGCAGGAACCGACCGTCCGCCTGACCGCCGACACGCTGCGCGAACCGGATGTGGCGGTGCTTCGCGACCCCGATCTACGCGCAACATTGTTCGACCGCGTTGCGCTGTTCCTCGCTGTCGAGATCGCCGATACGAGCCTAGCGCTCGATCTCGGTGCCAAGCGGAGCGATTATGCCGAGGCGTTCGTGCCGCATTACTGGGTCGTCGATATCAACGCGCGTCGGACGCACGTGATGGCTAAGCCCCGCGCTGGCGATTACGAGGACAAACGACTGATCCCGTTTGGCCACCCCATCGCAATCCCCGAACTGAACATCGACATCGTCGTCGACTGAGCCTCAAGCCGCCTTGCGCAAGTCCAGCCGGCTCCAAATCTCCACCAGCGCATCGGTCAGTTCGCGCATCATCGCCTCGGTATGCGCAGGCCCCGGCGTGAACCGCAGCCGCTCCGTGCCGCGCGGCACCGTCGGATAGTTGATCGGCTGCACGTACACGCCGTATTCGGCGAGCAGCACGTCGCTGATCTTCTTCGCCTTGACCGGATCGCCAACCATCAGCGGCACGATATGCGTATCGCCGATCATCACCGGCAGTCCGGCGTCCTTGAGCATCGCCTTCAGCATTGCAGCGGACGCCTGCTGCCCCTCGCGCTCCACGCTCGACGCCTTCAGATGCCGCACGCTCGCGAGCACGCCAGCCACCAGCACCGGTGACAGCGAGGTCGTGAAGATGAACCCTGGCGCATACGAGCGGATCACATCGACGATCGTGCGATCGGCGGCGATATAGCCCCCCATCACGCCGAACGCCTTGCCCAGCGTCCCCTCAAGGATCGTGATCCGGTGCGCGACCTCGTCCCGCTCCGAAATGCCGCCGCCGCGCGCGCCGTACATCCCAACCGCATGGACTTCGTCGCAATAGGTCAGCGCGTTATACCGGTCGGCGAGGTCGCACACCGCGGAGATCGGCGCGATGTCGCCCTCCATCGAATACACGCTCTCGAACGCGATCAACTTCGGTGTCGCCGGATCTTCCGCGGCCAGCAATTCCTCGAGATGCGCGAGATCGTTGTGGCGGAATACCCGCTTCTCGCAGCCCGAATTGCGGATGCCCGCGATCATCGACGCATGGTTCAATTCGTCGGAAAAGATGATGCAGCCCGGCAATACCTTCGCCAGCGTCGCCAAGGTCGCCTCGTTCGAGACATACCCGCTGGTGAACAGCAACGCCGCCTCCTTGCCGTGCAGGTCGGCGAGTTCGCCCTCCAGGTCGACATGGTAATGCGTGTTGCCGCCGATGTTGCGCGTGCCGCCCGAGCCCGCGCCGACATCGTGCAGCGCCTCTTCCATCGCCGCGATCACCTTGGGGTGCTGGCCCATCGCGAGATAATCGTTCGAACACCACACCGTGATCGGCTTGGGCCCGTTATGCCCGGCGAAACAGCGCGCGTTCGGAAACGCGCCCTTGTTGCGGAGAATGTCGATGAACACGCGGTAGCGCCCCTCGGCATGCAACCGGTCGATCGCCTGCGTGAACACGCGCGAATAATCGACTCGCGGACCACTGATGCCGTCCGTCGCCGTTTTGCCGTCGATACTCATAGGCTTGGGCACTACGCCTCACTTTCACTCAGTTCCAGCGTAATACCGCTCTTACGGTGATCGCTTTCCTCGTCCTGGGCGCACATTGCCACGATGCGCGCCCGAAGCAAGGTGCCACATTGTCCCAGGTTAACGCTTAAAGCTGCTCGATCCGCGCAAATCCCCGCGCCGCCAACGCCGAAGACAGCGCCCGTTCGTCGCCGCCGAGCCGGGTGAATACCGCCGTTCCCTCTCCCGCTCCGCGCCAGTGCTGCCCCTGCATCAGGTGAACGATCCGCCGCGCGATCCCCGGCCCCCCGTCGACGAACCGCACACCGGGCGCCGCCGCGGCCAACTCCGCCTCGACCAGCGGGAAATGCGTGCAGGCGTTGACGATCACGTCGATCCGCTCGCCGCCGAGTTGCGAAAACAACCCGTCCAGCACTGCTGCATAGCGCTCCCGTGCGACCGGCCGGCCGTGCAGCTTTGCCTCCGCCATCTCGACCAACGCCGCCGATCCATAACGCAACACCGTGCAATCGCCCGCGAACTTGGCCGCCAGATCGTCGACATACGCCTGCCGCACGGTCGCCTCGGTCCCCAGCACGCCGATCGTCCGCGTCCCCGAAAGCAGCGCGGCCGGCTTGATCGCCGGCACCGTCCCGACCACCGGCAGGTCGAGCGCCGCGCGCACCACCGGCAATGCGATCGTCGACGCGGTATTGCACGCGATCACGATCAACCGCGGCCGATACCGCTCCGCCAACCGCCCAAGCAACACCGGCACCCGCGCCGCAATCTCCGCCTCGCTCTTGGTCCCGTACGGAAACCCGGCCGAGTCGGCGGCGTATACGAACGGCGCATCCGGAAGCGCGGCGCGCGCCGGTCCGACGATCGACAGCCCGCCGACACCGGAATCGAAAAACAGGATGGGGCGCTGGTCCATATCCGCCCCTTTAAGACGGATCGCCCCGGTCAAACCAGCGCCGATCGATCCGCACGGTGGTCAAAACCCAACGATCCTCCCCCGCCAGGGGGAGGTGGCTGGCCCTTGCCAGGCGGAGGGGAGGAAAGGGCAACCGGGGTTCCTTGTCCTCTAACTCCGACGCCTCCGGCGCCACCTCCCCCTTGCGGGGGAGGATCGCAGAACGCGATGCCCGGTCGGGTCGCACCAAGCCTCGCCAACCGCGGCCATTTGCCGTCCGCTCCGCGTCGCCTATAAGCACCGCCAGAACGGGGGACATACTTGCAGACGGAAATTCTCTGGGTCGCGCCCACGCTATCGCTCGTGCTGAGCTACCTGCTCGGCGCGATCCCGTTCGGCGTCATCCTGACTCGGCTCGGCGGCGCGGGCGATCTGCGGACGATCGGCTCGGGCAACATCGGCGCGACCAACGTCCTGCGCACCGGTCGCAAGGGCCTCGCCGCCGCGACGCTGCTGCTCGACATGGCCAAGGGCGCGGTTGCCGTCCTGCTGGTTGCGCACCTGTTCCCCGGCCCCCCTTCTTCCAGTGGGGCGCTGCTCGCCGCGGCCGGCGCGTTCATCGGCCATTGCTATCCCGTCTGGCTCAGGTTCAAGGGGGGCAAGGGCGTCGCCACGCTGATGGGTATCGTCGTCGCGCTCTACTGGCCACTGGGGCTGGTCTACGCCGTCGTCTGGCTCGGATTGCTCGCAGGGATACGCATCTCCTCGGTCGCCGGCATGGCCGCCGCGCTCAGCGCACCGTTTGCGGCCGCGCTGTTCGGGAGGTTCGACCTCGTCCTGCTACTCCTCGCCCTTTCGCTGATCGTCCTGTGGAAGCACCGCGAGAACGTCGAGCGCCTGTTCGCGGGCAGCGAGCCACGCATCGGCGCCAACCGGAAAACGCGTGACTGACCCGACGGTCTCAAGACTTCGGCTCATCCGCACGACCGGGATCGGACCGGTCACCTATCGCCAGCTCATCGCCCGGTTCGGCAGCGCTGACGCCGCGATCGACGCCCTCCCCCTGCTCGCCCGACGCGGCGGCGGACACAGCCCCCGGATTGCTGACGCAGCCCTCGCCGAGCGCGAGATCGCCGCTACCGCAAAGCTCGGCGCGCGCTATCTCTTCGTCGACGACCCCGACTATCCCCGCCTCCTCGCCGAAATCGAAACCGCCCCGCCCGCCCTCATTTTCCGCGGCGACCTCGCCCACGCCACCCGCCCCTGCATCGCGATGGTCGGCGCGCGCAACGCCTCCGCCGCCGCCTGCCGCTTCGCCCGCCAGCTCGCGCTGCAACTCGCCGAGGAAGGCACCACCATCGTCTCCGGCCTCGCCCGCGGCATAGACACAGCGGCGCACATCGGCGCACTCGGCGGAGGCTCGAGCGGCGCCACGATTGGCGTGATCGCCAGCGGTATCGACATCGCCTACCCGCCCGACAACACCGCGTTGCAGGAGCGCATCGCCACCGACGGCCTGCTGCTCGCCGAACAGCCCCCCGGCACCGAGCCCAAGGCGCGCAACTTCCCTTCACGCAACCGGATCATCGCCGGCCTCGCGATCGGCACGGTGGTGGTCGAGGCCGTCCCCAAATCCGGCTCGCTCATCACCGCGCGCCTCGCCAACGAGTCCGGCCGCGAAGTCATGGCCGTCCCCGGCAGCCCGCTCGACCCGCGCGCGCAAGGCTGCAACCTGCTGATCAAGCATAATGGAGTTGCCCTATGGGTCCGCAGACGCTTTAACTCTGGTTATGACGCTCCCCGCTTTTCTCTACGCTCGGTATTCCTCGCTCGAACAAGGGAGGGGCACCTCGCTTGTCCGGCAGTTCGAAAACGGCCGAAAGTATGCGGAGAAAAAGGGATGGTTGCTCGATCCTGACCGAGAAATATCCGACAAAGGCCGTTCAGCCTTTCATGGTGCGAATCGGTCTGAGGGCGGCGAACTGTATTCGTTCGAACGTCAGGTAGAAAAGGGATTCTACCGGAATGGTGCGGTGTTCGTGTGTGAGCATTTCGACCGCATAAGCCGCCAGGGTTGGGAAGAAGTTCACGCCTTCCTGAAAGTCTGCGTTGAAAACGGCGTCAGTGTCGCGACCATCGACGGCGACCGCTATTATCCAGCCGGTCAGCGCATCGATGGCGGCACCATCATGGAGTTGGTCTTCAAGAGTGAGGGCGCTCGTGAGGAGAGCAACAAAAAGAGTGAGCGAGGGCTGTTCAACTGGTCTGAGAAGATCAAGGCCATTGAAGCCGGTGATCGCAAGGCGAAGATCGGTTTGCCCCCCGGCTGGATGATGCGCGATCCCGAGACCGACGATGTGGTCCTGCATCCACATCGCAGCGCGGTCCTACGTGAGATTTACGACCTGTATGTCGAGGGGCATGGTCTGCCCAGTATCGTGGCCAAGCTGAATGCGCGTAAGGAGCCAAGCTGGTCAGTCGGCAAAAAGGACAAGGGCAACGGCTGGAACACAGCCTATCTCCACAAGCTACTGACCAACCGCGCCGTGCTTGGTGAATACATTCCCATGTCGCGAACCCATGGCGGGATCAACGAAACTAGCAAGGGCATCGTTAAGCCCGACCACTACCCCCAAGCCATCCCAGCCGAGTTGTTCGCTCGGGTAGAATCTGTCCGCAAGCTGCGCCAATTCTCAGGTGGTCCAGCGGAGGCCAATGTCAGCAACCTCTTCTCCGGATCAGCTTTCTGCACCTGTGGTGCGCCCATGTATTTCCAGAGCCAGCAGAAGGTCGGTCGACCGACTGGCCATAAAAGCAAGCTGGACGGTCGGAAGCTCAGCTATGTCAGTGGAGTCAATCGTAGCTATCTGAGGTGCAATAACAACCGGCGAAAACACGATTGTCAGAACAACAAGTCGTTCCGGTATGAGGCCCTCGAACCCGCGATCCTTGATGCCGTTCTGGCAGTTGCGATTGATGATAAGAAGTTCACTGTCCCCGATCATGTCGCAGCGATGGGCGCTAACGTAGCGGAAGCCGAACGGCTGCTTCAAAGCAAGCGCCAGAACCTGCAATCCATCGTGGACACGCTGGGTGAGTATTTCATTCGAGCCCTTGCGGTTAAAGCGGCAGAGATCGAAGCGGAGATCGATGTCGAGGAAGCCAAGCTGCGCGAAATGCAGGATGAGCTATCGCGCCAGCAGGGAGGTGCAAACCCGATTGAGCATCTGGCCCGAGTGCGCGAGGTCAAGGACAGCATCAACAGCGAGGACAAGGAAGCCCGTTACAGTGCGAGGGTTCGTGTCAAACAGGCGCTCGCGTTCCTCACTCGCGGCACGTTCACGCCCGATGGTGTCGTGACGGTGATGTTGCAGAACGGTATGATGGCATGGCGCTTCGACCAGCAGGGCGTGATGATTGGGGAGCCAGTGGACCTACGTAACCGGCTCGACCTTCACAGGGGCCTACCCGGTCCCAAGCAGATGATTGACGATGTGCGTAACCGCATGGAGCAGCCTGCGCGACCGGTCGTGGACCCATCGGAGCAGACTTGGAAGCACCGGGCCTAAGACGCCCTAGGAAAACCGAGACAGGTAAGCGCAGCGTTGGATAGCTGCGCTTCCTGTCTGGGCTTGAGAGAGGCTCTATGGGCGTCTCTGGCGCTGTCTGTGGACCCACGTGGCCAGTTTGTTTGCGGGTGGCTGGACTAGCCCTGCTGGACGTTGTTTGAGGAAGCCCATTAAGCGCGGGTTAGCTTGGCTGATCGGCGGCATTAGCAGCGCGGCAGATTGTGCTGGTCGTTACCAACGTGAACGACGAAGTGGCTGCGCTTGCGCTCGACGTAGATCCGCTGGTCGTCAAACGTGACCGCGAACGCATCATCCTCAAAGTCCGCACTGTAGTCGAAAGTGCTGAGTGCGTAATCAGCGAATGCATTAAGGTCGATCTGTGTAAGCATTTGGGCAACTCCTGTTTGCCCACTCTATCAATAGCCTTTTGGCATCCTTTCCTACACCAGACTTGCCATTCCAGTCAGATTTTTGGTGTCTTTGCGGCATGCCATTCTTCGGTTGATTTGCTCTTCAAGTGGCGCTTGATGTTCTTGTGGCAACAAGGAGAAGCCACATGAACAAAGACCTGATCGCGATGCTTACGCCGGAGATAGTCCAGAAGCTGAACGCCAATCACCACGAGCAGCTACCCCTCAAGGGCACTCGGCGTGAGCGAGATTTCGAGCCAGTAGCAAAGATATTTCTGCCGTGGGCTGGGGCGACATGGTTGTTGTCAGAACTGGACGATGACGGACTGGCGTTTGGCCTGGCTGACACGGGTAGCCCTGAACTCGGCTACATATCCCTTGATGAGATTTGGGAGGTCGTCGGACCGGGTGGGCTCCGTGTTGAACGCGATATCCACTTCAAACCCAGCAAGCCCCTGAGCGAGTATGCGCGGGAAGCGAGGGCAAAGGGCCGTATCATGGCCTAGCTAAGTAGATGCACGACCAGCCGGGGTTTCTGTCAATTTCCCGGCTGGCCGTTGTAGGCATGGGAGCCAGATCACGTTCGTGGTCTGGCTCTTCCTTCACGTCGGGACGTAGTCGGATCGCAGCACAGGAAGAAGCCGCTGCTCGATAACGATAATGGCTTCTGTGACCCTCGTTGCAACGGGGTCTTTCACGCCGTCCAAGGTCAACCCTCGCCACATATCAGCCCTAATTTGCTTGGTGAACTCTGCGTCACTGCCGTCATCCTCTCCGTAGGAATCGGCTGACACGCTGACAATCTGGCGCTGCCGTGCAAGCTGCTCCAATTGTGCTTCGATTTCGGCTCCGAAGTAGGCGTTTGCTATAGGCATCACCGCGAAAAGTTCGTCCCAATCGGCCTTGTATGCGTTGATGCGGTTGAAGATGGCCTGTGAATGGGCAAGCCGCCGTTGGCGAGCATCGGAAAACCCAACGACGTCGGGATAGTCCGTCTTGAGCTTGTTCATGGCTCGCGTCAGTTCCGCCGATGTCATGAGATTTGCGCGTATGCCGTCGAGTGAGGTGCGAGCCTTGTAAGCCGCGGTCAGCACGCGCTCTGCTGCACCGATGGCCCGTTCGTCCTGCTTCTGTGTCCGCCAGTCTGCGACCGCATCGCGGCCCTGCTTCGTGGCCCAGATGACACCGGCTACAGCCAGGAAACCGCCGATGCCTTGCATCATCGATCCCGTGGCGTCCCAATCGATCGCAGAACTGCAAACTGAAAGCATCTCGTCCCCACGTGGAAAGCCCCGGCGTTAACCAGGGCTTGTATCACTCTGAGTGAGCTTTGTTAGGCGGTCGGTGCAGCTTCCTTTTTGCCCCGGCGTGTCTCGCCCATGCGCTCGCTGCGGCTTTTGACCTGCTTCTCGATCGCCTCAAGCTGGTCCTTAAACGCGCCCTTCTCGATGTCGGCCTTTATGGCCTTCAACACGTCCACGAACTGCGCCTGAGGAACCGCAAGTTCCTTTTCCTCACCGACCAGCTTGAGTGGGCTGTTGGCGTAGCGGATCATGAAGGCCACGTTGCCGCCCTCAACGCGGAACGTCCTGCGCCCCTCGGCCTTGGGCTTGCCATACAATTCGATCTGCTTGTCGATGCTGGCCATCACGACCGCCGATGCCGTGCGCGCAGAACCAGCGGCCTTGGCCTTTGCGAAGCCCTCGACCGTGTGAGCAGGCTTTACAGTCTTTTTCCAGTCCATTGTAAGTCTCCAGCTAGTGCAGCAACGCTGCTGCTGTTGGGACTAAAAGACATCGCCTGACTTTCAGAGCAACCGCTTTCAGGCATAAAGTGCCCGACGCATCATATTGTCCGTTACGCCGACGTAGGATTGCGTGGTCGCGATGCTGCTATGGCCGAGCAACTTACTAACGATGGCGATATTCACGTCCCGATCTACGAGGCTGGTAGCGAGGGTCCGACGACCACTGTAGCAGGAGCCCTCAACGCCTGCGCGTTTGTAGAGCCGCCGCATAGCTTCGCTGATCCCGTTGGCCGTGAACACGTCCCCTGTCTTGTTGCGGAACACGCGCCCTGCGCTGCCCTGCGTGTGGGCGGCCAACGCGTCCAGAATCTCATCGCATAGGGGCAAGCTGCGACCTTGCTTGCGCTTGCTATGACCGAGCGGGATGCGGAGTTCGTCACCACGGAACCAGCTAGTATCTAGCCCAGCGATCTCCATGGGGCGCAGGCCCAGCTTAATGCTCAGCAGCATCATCAGCCGATACATTGCAGGGCGACTGGTCGTCGCAGCATAATCGAGAACAGTTTCAAACTCGGACTGCTTCTTAATCAGTGCGCGCATCTGCTGAACTCCTTTGCTGTTCAGCATGTTTGCAGTCACCTGACGGCCATTCCTACCAAAACCAGACCAAGAACGTCAGAAACCGACGAGTTGTTGCGAGGTAAATATCTGGGACGGAAACAAACAGGTGCTTACATGAATGACCAGCTCTTTACCCTCCTCGTCAATCCCATGCAGACCAGCCGGTGAGCGAACAACCCTACAAGGCCATATTCCATCACTCTTGGACCTCTGCACAGGAACGAGCGCAGCACTGGACGCGCCTAGCGGGACAGGTTGGAAGCTGGCTGATCGAGAACGGTCGGCAGTCCCATTACGTGATGCGCTACGTTAACGTGGACGATCTTGCGGGCACCAGCGAGATGGTCGTCGTCCTGAATGATCAGAACACGGCTCTTATGATGAAGCTGGCGCTGGCCTAACGACGCAAGAACGCCATGACGATCAGGGCGCCCACGGCGAGCCAGAGCGGCGTAACGAGCCTCCCGAGCGCAGTTTCGATCCTCCGCGTCGCGTCCATGACCTCGATATGCTCGCGGGGTGGATCATAGGGCAATTCAGCCTTGGGCGGTTTCTTGTCGAACAGCCGTTCCTTGCGATGGAAGTCGGATGACCAATCCTCTTTCTGCCAGACGAGCGACGCGGACAGCACGGGCAATTCACCCTCGCCATCCCACTTGATGCTCCGGCCCATGAACTCGTGGCTTTCGACGGTGCCTTGGGGAAAGGCGACGTTCAGACCGATTTGGAAGTCATATTTTTTGAAATCGAGAAGCCGTTCCCGAACAAGCGCGAAGTTATCGGCTCCAAGGCATGTCCAAGTCGTCACGGTGGGCCGCTTGTCGTTGACCACGCCGTCTGAGGTATTGATGCGCGGATAGTAGTGGAAGCGCCCCAGGACGGGCGATCCCTCGTTCTTGGCTGCGCTCTCTTGGAGCCACGTTTCATCGACGCGATACAAGGTCAGCATGACGGGCACATCACCAAGCCGCCAGCCGGTGTCCTGCTCAACGGGCTTGCCGTCCTCTTGGTCTGTTTCCTCGTCCTCGTAATGGGTGACGCGCGGATGCTCCTCACTGCCAATGGTGACGTTGAGGCCAAAGAGGTCGGGCGAGAACCAGCACTTCAACTCGATGGTCGATTGATCGACGCGCTTTAGGTCCGCGTTTTCCACGAATATCCGCCCGCCATAGGGCGACAGCTTGAGCGTAACCTCGTGCTTCATCCGATCGAGCGTTTCGCTCAACCGGCTTTCTGGCTCTGCCATAACTTGCTCCACCCCTGTTTCGCGCAAGATGCCCTCCGTCATCGCCCGAGTAAACCACTCAGATAACTATCTGCGTGACAGACACATTCAACTGCACAGAAGATGAAGACCGGCGTTTTGGCTGTCGAGAGCTTCGGCCTTGCGAATATCCCGGCTGCGACCGCATGAATAAGGGCGGCTATCAGGCTCTTTGCGAACGCCACTATAGCGCGCGACGCGCGGCGAAGCTGCCCACGTTATTTCACGCTGACAAGCCCGAACCAATGGGGCGATATGAAAACCGGCAGACCGGCTATATCCTGCTTCGCGACAAAGCGCACCCTTTGGCCAGCAAGCAGGGCTACGTTTACGAGCATCGCGCGGTTGCTTTCCAGAAGTATGGTCCGGGATCGCAAACGTGCCATTGGTGCAATTCAGGTATCAAGTGGTCAGACCTGCACGTAGATCACTTGGACTGGGACCGAGTGAACAATACCTTCGCTAACCTCGTGACAAGTTGCCCTGATTGTAATGTGAACCGAAATAGCCCCAAAGCTGCCGAACCAGTGGACTGCCCAAACGAGAACAGGACCAAGCTGCGGAACCTCATTCGTCGATTGAACGATTAGCAGGCCCTGTGGGTTGTTCCTCACAATTCCCGGCCTTAGATGCGCGGAATAATTGGAGCCCCTGCATGTCTGACGATACCTACACCCCCAACGCTGTTGAACTCGCGACGGAGTTGACGATCGCTTGGTTGAGCAATCCCAACACGCGCACGAACGCCGATGACGTGCCGGCTTTCCTCGCCTCGATGCACGCCAGCGTTCAGAACCTCGTCGGTGGCTCCACGGAAGCCGCTGGACCAGCGGATGAGGCAAAGGAATACGTGGGCGCCGTGACGGCCCGTAAGAGCCTTGCGAGCCCTGACCACATCATCAGCATGATCGACGGCAAGCCCTACAAGACCCTGCGTCGTCACCTCGCGACCAATGGCCTGACGCCTGAGCAGTATCGGGAGCGGTATAACCTCAAGGCCGATTATCCCATGGTCGCCCCAACATATTCGGCTGCTCGTCAGGAAATGGCCAAGAAGATCGGTTTGGGTCGTAAGCCGGGTCAGACGAATGCCGCGAAGGCCGAAGCTGCAAAGCCCGCTCCACGTAAGCGCAAGGCCGACGACACCGCGGAATGAACGACTGGGCTGGCTTTCCACGGAAAGCCAGCCTTTTAACCCTTGGGCAATCGTGGGCCGGTAGATCGGCCAGATGAACAATCTAGTCCGTGACGCCCTGATGGCCCACTTGCCCCCAGGCACCAGAGGCAGGCCCTACAACGGCGCAACCAAATACACCTTCGACTGTCCCGGTTGCATCCCTCGTGGCCATAGCCGCGACCGCACCAAACGAGGGTCGGTGTTCGTCAATCCCGACGGCAGCACGGGGTATGACTGCTTCCAATGCCAACTGAGAACGCGGCAGGACCCCAACAAGCCACTAACCAAAAAGATGGACGAGCTACTGGGCTACATGGGCATGAGCGAGGAAGATCGGCTCAAGCTGGGCTTCCACGTTGGTCAGGCGATATTTGCGCGCAACAATGGCCCTACGATCAAGAAGCGCGACCTACCCAGCGGTGCGATCCTCATAAAGCACCTCGTGGCCAATCCACCGGATGACCAGAACTTCCGCGATGTCATGGCTGACTTGGCCGACATGAGCGAAGAGATACGAGACTCATATTATTGGACGGCTGAACCCGGAGCGAGTGGCGACATGAACCGTCGTTATATCTGGTTCTTTGGCACGACCCATGACCCCGTGGGCTGGGCGGCAAAAACCATTGATGACCGAGACGCCGAGGACATTCTCAGCGACCCCAATATCTGGCTTCACGACGATGGAGATCGCTAGACCGGCGCTCCCGTCCCCGATAGCCTGTCGAAAAAATAGGGGTGTTGATCTTGGCAGACGATGGGACGATTGCAATGGATCAGCACGACCTATTCGCCACCCCCGCAGCTACCGAACCGCGGCTGATCGTTGATGTCTTGGACGAGGTCGTCAACGTCATATTGCGATTACCCGATGCCGTCGAAGAACGGGTTTCGAAGATCTTTCTCGACGGCGAGCCTCCCAAGCCTCGCCGTATTTTGAGCTTTGATTTTCACGCTGGTGAACTAAGTATCTTCCCGCAACTAACGCTTGAGACGGCGAAGTTGTATCGTCAGAAATACCGCCGCCTCAAAGAGATCGTGGTTGACTTGGACACCCGGTCTAATAAGCCCGAAGATCACTTTGCAGTCCTCGGCTTTCTAGATGACTTGCCTAGTGGGCTTATGCGTGACCCCGAATGGGGCTTCGGTTTTATCAAAGAGATGAAGCCGCTAGTTCAATCTATTGAACAGATTGAGGGGGTAACGCGGCTCGTTATTGGAGAATTTGAGACAACGCGTGTGGAAGGAAACACCTTCTTTATGGGCGAGGGTGAATACCTGACTCTTCGAAGCGGCATGAACCGCATTGCACGCCGCGCTCAACAGCAGAGCCTTACGGATCGCGCCATATTAGCCCACAATGCGTCGATCCATATCGCCCAACCCGGCAAGTTCTCATTTAAGGAACGGCCGTATGAGCCCGGCACGATATTTCGGCTGTTAGGCGGCTCAAAATCGAGTGGTATCAAGCTGAGGGGCAAAGACAGAGCGGGTATGCTGGCTGCATTTGCCAACAACGCGAGTGCAATAGCGCAGCGCGATCCTAAGGAATTTGTCCAGCTTCAAAAAGATATCGAGCTTGTCAGCTTAGACAGGCTTATAGCGAACTTCGAAATGCGTTTGAGGAAAAATAGCGCAGAAGCCGAGTGGCAACGGCTCCTCGAACTTAACCCGTTCATTCTGTCGATGCTCTTTGGTCAGCCTATTATTGTTATTCAAGCTGGAGCGTCTGTTGGCGGCCAGACCGTAATAGGGAGTGGCACCAAAATAGCCGACTTCCTCGCCAAGAACCCTATCAGTCATAACGCCGTGCTCGTAGAGCTAAAGACACCAAAAACACCATTACTCGGTCAGGAGTATCGTAAAGGGGTTTTCGGTCCATCGTCAGCAATCATGGGGTCAATCATTCAGCTCCTTGATCAACGACTCAAGCTGACTACCGGCATCATGGCTACTCGCTACAACAACAGTGAAAATGACAACATCAGCAACCTGGATGTATCTGCGGTGGACTGCGTGGTCGTTGCCGGGACCACCCCCGCCGAAAAGGACAAGCGGACTTCCTTTGAGCTAATGAGAAACCAGCTAAAAGACGCGCGTGTTATCACTTTTGACGAGCTTCTTGAGCGACTTCAGTTGCTTCGAGAGCTGTTGTCAGGAGAGAGGTATGTTTCCGAAATTCAAGATGACGAAATAGACGAGCTCGATGAGGAGTTAGGGGCGGTTGGGACGACTCTCGAACTCGCCGATGAGATTGTTGACGAAGGCGAAGACGAAGCCGAACAACTCCCCTTTTAAAGCCCTCAGCCCGCCGCTCTGATCAGAAACAGGATCGCGGCAGCGGTTTGCTGGACCATATATTCTGCAAAGTGTTTCTCAACGACCCGCGGAGCCGTGCCCGCTCCATGGCCACCTTCGTTATTACGCATCGTTGGAATGCCCTGCAGGACGGACCTTAGCCCTGTAAACTGGGATTGCAGATGCTGCGGGATCAGTTCTTTCTCGAACATCAGATTGATTAGCACTGCGGCGCGATCGCTCGGCTTCGTTGCCCAACCCTTTTTAGCAGCAATGACTTTTAACGTGCTTTCAAGAGCGTTGCCGCAATCCGCAATGCAGTCGTCGTAATTGCCACCCCGCAACTCTGACAGAGCGTCCCTGAATTCCTGATCTACGGCGGCAAAGTCCTTGTGGGCTATTAGGCCAAGAACGGGGGCGATAGCAGCATCATAGAGGAACTCCGATGTGACCTCGATGACCTGGCCCTTTTCGAACCGATAGCCAAAGCCATCCTCGGCCATTCTCGCGTTGATTTCACGAATGATGTTACGGATCTCGTCAGCAGGGCCGTAAGCCATATGCGGCTCTGTAGCGCGCAGCTCTTGAATATATTCGAAGGGGTAGGCGCAGGCAATTTCAACAGCGTCCACTCTCAAGTCGCGGCTTTCATCATTGAAATGGGTCTCGGACATCCACCACCAATAGAACTCCTCTTGAAAGGTGTTGCTATTGTTCAGCGCCATTACGCCAAGCTCATTCCGCAAGTGGGCGATGAGCGCGCGAAAAAGCGGCTCACTCCTGCTGTCCAAATGGTTGTCCACAACCAGAAACGCCTGAAAAAGCTGATTGAGCAGCTTCGTCCCAAATGGAAATGTCCTCAGTTCCGTGGTCTTACCTTCCTGCTCGCGGGTGCGCTTCCGTCGCGAGTAAGTCTGAGGAAGAGCCATTGGTGCCGTCGCCTGAAATGTGATGCCAGCGATTAAATAGCTGTATGGCACAAAAGAAACTACCCAAGCTGGACGAACAATCGAAGCGAGCGATCCAATACGCGGCCCGCACCGCCGAGAGCGCCAAGACCCTGAGCGAGTTGGCAGATCGCAACCTAGCTGAGAGCGACACCAATGCGTGGCGTAAGGTCAGCGAGGAGCACAAAGAGATCATTCTCTACCGCATACGTGGTGGCCATATCCTTTCCACCGTCTGCCGTGAGATCGGTGTCGACCCCGCGACCATCCGCAACCTCGCGGCGATCGATGAGGAGTTCGACAAGCGCCTAGCCATCGCCAGTTCGCATGGGCAATCAGCTCAGGTCGAGAAGCTGTATGAGATCCCCTATGACACCACTTTGAGTGACGCGGCCAAGAAGCTGCTCAGCGACAACATCAAATGGATTGCGGCTCGATCTAACCGCAAGGCATGGGGCGACAGCCTACAGGTGGACCAGAATGTCGCTGTATCGGTATCCATGCCCCAGTGGGGCCTTGGTGGACCAGTCATCGACGGCAATGTAATCGAAGACCCAGATCAAGACGATTAATGGACTTCTAAAGTCTTCGGTATATTAGACCAGTGGGCGACTATACAAGCATGATAAGCAAAGGGGATTGTCATGCAGTTGTATTTGATCGTTGATAATACGGACTACCAGAACTGGCTGGGCAACCTGATGCGGGCTATCTACCACACTCCCAGTGAGCCAATGCCTCAGGACTTGAAAGACCTCATTCTCAGCATTGATGCCGATGAAGTAGAAGGCCATCTGTGCCGCGCCATGGCTATGGGCCTCTAATACGTCACTGATGCCCTGTAAGGGTCTGTGAGGGTCAAGGGCTGGTCCTAGGGTAGTTGGGTAGCTGAGCGCCCCAAAGACCCTGTGCGACGCTCATGTTCCTGGCCCCGATCAGTCAATCAGTCGGTGTGTTACCTAGGTAGTATGGTTACTGTGGCGGTAGTCTCATTCGAGACTATGTGGGCCTAGATTGGAAGACATGCCTCCACCCTAGCAAACTAACATCAAGTGACAAACCGTCAGCCAGAATGCGACGAGTTGTTGAACTCTTTTGCCATGTGGATCTGCAAAGAGTCACGCTCCTGCTCAGTCACACTATACTCACAATAGAGCAAATCAACCACTCAATGGCGGTATGGACAATCTATCTAAACCAGACCACATAGCGGTCGGTTGAGTGATAGATATCTTTCGTCAAGCCCCAAAGATATATCTGCGCGGCTTGCTCTTTGACAGGTGTGGCAACATAGTGAATGGGTAGTAGAGCAACCTCCTACCTCAGGCCACTTGACACCCCCAACAGCAACGGCTCGTCGCAAATATAGAAAGATATCTATCTGACTCCCTGAGCGGTTGATTTGCAGATCTGCGGCTATAGTGTGACTGGTAGAGATGCGACTTCGTTGGTTGAACCGATATCCAAAAAAGAATGCGTCAAGTCCAAAGATCGGTTGCTCTTTGGATCAGGTGAGTTGGTGGAGGGCATACGCCCCTTTCTCACGGTGCTCTGCGAGCCTCAGGATTTCTATAAGGTAACCTGAGATTTGATGCCGGGCTTTCGCCGCGCGATCGCTTCACGCTACAACCGCGGGAAACTAGGAGGGGGTTTGCGTGTCGCTGTCAGACGTAACGAAGGGTTCGATTTTGGAAACCCTGGAAGAGTATCGGACACTAGGAGCAGACAAGTTCCATAAAAAATGGGGCGGATCTGACAAAAACGTGGACTACCATGTCGTGTGGGAAGGTGGCTTCTATCCGTCAAAGGCAATTGTCAACGCGGCACACTATCGATCGATAGGCGACCTAGCCATGGAGCATCGCGGCTATAGCGGCGGACTGGCAACAATGATCCCTGTGCTGGAAAGGCACGGTTTTGACTACACCGAAGGGAAAGTAAATTGGGATCGCGAGGAGATGATTCTCGCGCTTGATCTTTACTTTCGCAGCCCTCAACCGGGAAAGACGAGCAAGTCGATTGCCGAGGTATCCGACCTTCTTCGCAAACGAGCCGGGCAACTAGGCCGCGCAGTGCCTCCGCGCTTTCGAAACGGCGATGGCGTTTACCTCAAGATGATGAATTTCCGTCGGTATGACCCTAGCCAACTGGCCAAGGGCAACAAAGGAATGGAGCGAGGAGCCAAGCTAGAAGCGATCGTCTGGCAAGAGTGGTCGGGAAAGCCCGATCGTTTGCGTGAGGCTGCATCCGCAATCCGTTTGAGTATCCAGAATGGGATTGAGGTTGGAGAAGCATTCTCAGATGACATGGATGCCGACCTTGCGGCTGAGGGTGGCTACGAATATCGCAAGCATCGCCGCTACGAACGCAACCCAATCAATGTGCGCCGAAAGAAGGCGAGCATTCGAAACGCCGGGTTACCCCTCGCGTGCGAGGCATGTGACTTCGATTTCGAAGAAGCCTACGGCGAGCGCGGGGCCGACTATATCGAAGTTCATCACAAGAAGCCCATCCATACGGTCAAAGCGGGCACGGTGCCAAAGCTGTCGGACCTGGCCTTGCTCTGCTCAAACTGCCACCGCATGGCCCATCGCTGGGGTAAGTTGATGTCTGTCGAAGACATCGCCAGTCTGCGGGGAAGCTGACGCTTGAACCAACAAGACTGCGCGTCCTTGCTCGCGGAAGCCTGCCAGGCTCAGATTTTGTTTAAGACCATCCTGAACTTCAGTTACTGGCTTGATTAGCCTCGGGGAGCCGCTGGCGGATTGCCCGGTCGATCAGTAACTTAATTGTTCGGTCCATATTGGTAAAGCGGCAGAGGGTGTTGAACCTATCCTCGCCTAGTTCAACAAGTAGCTTTCCAAAGACCTCGTCTGCGTAGCTGCTCGATATGACAAAGACCTCCTCAAAATCAAACGTCACGGGAACCGTGAAGTTATCCATGAGGTTGACGGCCTTGTTTCTAGACTCGCGACCCGCCTCCCGCGTGCCGAACGAATAGCTTTCTTCTTTTACTTTGAAAAGAATGCTGTCATCGTCAGCCTCGTAGTATTTCTCTATGATATCAAACGAGGGCACATGAGCTTTGCCCTTGAAGACCAAGGCCTCTTCCAAGAGTCGGTTGTAGTCCCAGTTGATGCATGCCCTAACAAAAGTGCCGTTGAATGGTATTGGCGCAGTCTTAACGATGGTTGTTGCCGACTGATATCGACTAGCAGGTCGATTTTTAAGAGACACGTTGCCCGACAAAATATCAAACTCGCCGCCGCTGACCTCGCAGCACCTAAATGTGCCAAACAATCCATTCCCGCGGTTCGTCTGTTTATTTTTTGTAACCCCTTCGTTGATTGCCTGACGTAGTGCAATCGCGTCGTTGTCATATCCATACTCGGACTGCCGTAGCGAACGGGGTATGGTCATGCCCGCATCGCAAACGTAGAACTCGATTTGCTTGCGCTTTGGATAGGTCATAACCTGTATGATGCCTCCCACTGGCGAGGCGGCATGGTTGAGGACGTTATCAACTACCTCGTCAATTGCCCATTGGAGAGCAACAATCCGGCTCCGATCCAATCCGCTTACTAATCCGAGCACCATTCTAATACTCGTATCCACCGCGTCGTGAGCTTGCGTAGCTGTTGCAAAAGCAGTTGCAGAGAGATTTCTTTTGCTTGCACCTGCCATCGATCCGTATGTCTTGGGATCTATCAAGTGCGCCCAATCGGTATTTTGAAGAAGGCGTGCGCCTGTCGAAAGAGAGGGCAGTATCAAATCAAAGTCAAAGTCACTTAGCCGGTATTTTCGGCACATAACAACAATCGGCAATATGTAAGGGGCGGACACAAATGTGGCCTGGTCAAAATCGAGAACAACGTCGGAGTAGCCCTGCTTGGTAAGCACTGTATGTAATGCTGCGAGAACTGGCAGCGGGTCGCCACCGACGTTGCCCGAGAACGTAAATACGTTACCGTCGCTTCTAAACAAATTCCATGCCCCCGAGTGATTTGACTGTGCCCAACGGTGGCCACCGAATTTGTCATTCTAGATGAGTAAGCTCTTCTGGCCGACGACCATCCCATCCTCCCGCCAGTTCGTCCAGTTGGAAACCGCATTCATTTTCGATGCGATCGACCTGGCCTTGAAAGTGCCGGCGATGCTCATGCGTGTCCCGCTGTCCGGTCCTGCAATAGCGGGCTTCCATCATGCTCCGACCATCCAAATACGCCGTTAGCATCAACACCGGCGTCGTCATGCCGCTTCGCCAAGCCTCCCAGCGGATCGCATCTTTGCGCCCCTGCCACGTGAGGAACTGATGAGCGGCAAAGGGTAGCACGGCTTTATTCGGGGGTAGATCGTCCGGTAGTTCATCGGGTGTAGGCAATGGCACGACCTGATAGCCCTGCCGGTCCTGCTCATTCAGAACCCGGCCCCGATCTCTGAGGTTGGTTAGCAGGTCCATATGCTCTTCACGCTCCCCTGCTAGGCTCGCGTGAGCAACCTGCGTCCAGATAGCGCCCTGAGGATCACTGAGCAGCTGATCCCGCCCATACAGCTTCTCAGCCTTGTCCCTAATTGCCCTGTGCTGCTCGCGCGTCAGGCGCATCACGACGTAGCCGTCCAGCTTCTCGTCCCTGAGGAGGTCGATCGGCGCGACATCATTGGCCGCAACGCCATGGTAGGCAGGTGTGCCGCGTCGGAACTGTCGGCGGAAGTCGGTTGCCGTGCGTCCGCAAGCCAGCAACACCACGGGATGCTCAACCGCGCTTTCGCGGATTGCCGCGTCTAGCTGTTCCGTCGCGCCTGTCGTGCGCGCCAATTGCAGGGCTTGGACGATCTGCTCGCCGTATTGCTCAGTGGGCCGCTTGGTCCGCTGGACGTGGAAATAGCGTTGGTCGCTCGATCTCATTCTTTGCCGCGCCTAAGCTGCCAGCTAGTCGCGTAGTTCATTGCCCTGATAATTCGCGTCATGCGCTCCGTAGGCTCCACCTCTTTGATGTCACCAGGCTGAGCCAATAAGCGCGCCATCAGCACTTTGTCACCAGCCTTATGCGCCTCCGCCATCAGGGTATTATTCCAAATCTCGTCTTGCTTGGTGTGCTTAGGGTTGCCCCCAATGATGGCGGCGGCGGGATCGTATCTCATCGTCAGATCGATCAGATCACGCGCCACAAGATCCATGGCGTTATCGTTGTTTTGGTCGGTCATAGGCCCTCACTCTGAGTGACCCATTTGCCCTGACGGCGGTTTACAGACGGCTAATTAGGGGATGGAGCAACCCATTGATTTCCTCGCCCTGTTCCGCGCCTTTGCACGCGATTTTGGCCGCTACGAACACCACGTCGACCTCATGGGATTAGCCGAGGCCCGAGCGCATCAGCGGGGCGAGAACGTGGGTGTCAGGGTTCGGCGCAGAGATAGCAGACGATAAGTTAGCCATCGTTTGCTTGCCTTTCAGATCAAGCAGATGCGATCCTCCCGCTGCATAGCAGTTGGAGGCATAATGGGGATCGAAGCGCTCACCGTGAGTCAGCTCAAGGACAATGTCCGACGTTATCGGGAAAAGGGCGTCACAACCGGAGGGCATTATTCCCTCGCGGCACTGCTTCAGGAACTCAACAACCGGGTGAAGCCGGGGGTGTTTGGCACGGTGGAAACCGCCCGAAAGATCATCGATCTGAGCAGCCAGTTTAAAGATGGGTTGATCAGCTACGGCGATCTCTGGAGATCATTTCGCCCCAACGAGCCGTGGAGTGTGTTCAAGTCACGAAAAGCCGTCACCGATGCGCTGGCACAGGTCGGCTATTACTGCGTTCGTCACAAGCTGCCGCTGATCATCACATTGGTGGTCAACGCGGGGAAGAATGCTCTGACCGATGAGGCAAAGGACAACATCTACGAAACATGGACTGAGCGTGGGCTTGATCCGGCTGGCGATCGAGATGCTTTTATCGCGAGACAGCAGGAACTCTCTCGACAGTTGACCGCTAATCAGCTTCCTGACGATAAATAATCGACCAGGGCGTGCTGCTAGTCTCCTATCCAGTCCGTTTGTCGCGGGATCGTGGACATGCCCCAGCTGCTCATCCCACGGCTCCCGAGCGTAATGATTGAAGGCCCCCGATGAGTGAACGCGGTGCAGCATCGTCCCTTTGAGGGCATATACCGTCCAAGCTAGGGAATGACAGAAATGGCCGGGGCAACCCGGCCATTTGCACCTCTGATCCCTTGAGAAGCCCTACGAGGGCCTAGCCACCTCAGCCGCTACCCTGGCATCCGCAGCCTGCGTAGGCAGCGCGTCGGTTGCCCAAAGGGCGAGTAAAGCAACCGTCGACGTTGCTAGGGCATCGCGCCAACCCAGCGGCTTAATTGCACGTCCCATAATGACCATTCTCCCGTTGCTTGCGGGAGTTCGTATTGTCGCAGGTAAGTCGCGTCATCCGCTAAGGCGACTCAAACAGAGAAAAGCACTGCATCCGCTTAAATATGGGATGAAAGAGCCATTCTACCGCAAAGAGTTCAATCCCAACCCCAAACAGATCAAGCTGACACAGCTTATCTGGCATGATCCTTTGGTTGAGAACGTGCTGGCCTATGGCCCCAGCCGATCGGGAAAGAGCGCCATCATCACCGCGAATATCATCAATCGAGCCATCGCATACCCCGGCACTAAGCACGCTATATTCCGACTGACCATGCGAAGCTGCCGGAGCCACTTGTTCAACGGCACGTTCCCCGAAATCATGAAGATGATCTACCCCGACCTTTGGGAGTGGATGCAAAAGAATAACAAGGTCAACCGCGCTGAAAGCTGGGTTGAGTTGCCCAATGGCAGCAAGATCCACTTCGAGGGCCTTGATCCCAACAACATAGATAAGGTCCTGGGTGCCCAATATGCTACGGCGTGGGTCAACGAGTGCAACGAAATTCAGGATTACGATATTATTCAGCAATTGGCCTCACGTATGGCCGATACTGCGCCATTGGTGGATGGCAACACGGGTAAGCCCATCTTGGACGCCAGTGGCCAGGTTCAAATGCTGCGCCCCTTGATGATTTTCGACTGCAATCCAGATGTAAAGACCGATTGGGATTTCCTGTGCTTTAAAGCCAAGCAGCATCCCCTAACCGGGAAGCCGTTCAAGCCTGAGGCGCTGGCCAAATGGCGTAGGGTCAAGCTGCCCACGTCGGAGAATGCGGCCAACATCGCCAAGGGCTACGTTGAGGGTTTGGAAGACCGTTACGACGGCTCGCCCGACATGGCCGCTCGTTTCCTTGAGGGCGAATGGCGCGACGACAACCCTGACGCGCTGTTCCGCAAAAGCATGTTCAAATACCGGGAGTGCCCGAAAAGCGACTTCCTGCTCCGTATCATCGTGGCCGTCGATCCCTCGGGAAACGAGGGCAACAGTGGCGACTATACGGGCATCTGCGTCGTCGGGCTTGGCATGGACGGCTGCGCCTACATTTTGGAAGATGCGAGCGTGAAGGGCTCGACAGATTCATGGTCAGCCAAAGTGTCAGAAATGTATGACCGCTGGGATGCAGACCTGATTGTCGCGGAGAAGAACTTCGGCGGCACCATGGTTACAAATACGATCCAGCAGTATCGCAGAAACCTGCCGGTCAAACTCGTCAGTGCAAGTCGAGGCAAGCTGGTTCGTGCCGAACCAGTCGCAATGGCCTATCATCAGAGCAAAGTGTTCCATACCGATCATGATAATGGCTTCAAAGAGCTTGAAAGTCAGATGTGCGCCTACAAGGAAGGAACGAAGAAGTCACCGGACCGAATGGATGCTCTTGTCTGGGGCGTCAGCGAGGTCCTGAAAATCGGTAATTCTACGGGCGCAGTATCCAAGAGCAAGAAGGGCGGCCTCCCCGGCTGGTAAAAATAAATACCCGACAACTAATTTGTCGAGGTATCCTAGTGTCCGTTAACACCCCAGAAGATAACATCGCGAAGCAGCTTACGCGCTGGCGCACGGCCCGCGATGTGGTGTCCGGCGCATACGCAATTAAGGCCCGCAGCACCGGGCAAACCTATCTGCCTCTTGCTTACCGCGACCAAGATACCGTCGCTTACGAAGCATACCAGAAGGCCACTCCTTTCTATCCAGCAGCCAGCCGAACCCTAGACGGTATCGTGGGCCTGATGATGCGTAAGGAGCCGGTTCTGGAAACGGATGGTTTGGCCAAGGAGATCAAGGGCGTCATTACATCCAACGGAGATAGCGTCGACGAGCTAGCGCGCATTGCGTGCCGCGAGGCGCTGACCACCAACTATTGCGGCCTGTTCACGGATTACCCAGAAGGTGAAGCCAGCAGCCTCGGCGCTATGCTGGACGAGGGCATTCGCCCTTTCATCAACTTCTATCCGGCTGAGAGCATCCTGGAGTGCAAGCCGGGTGTGGTGCGCAACCAGCGCGTTCCCGTTCGCGTCCGCCTGCTCGACAATGAGAACCGTGTTCGCATCCTCAAGCTAGTCGATGGCTACGTGGTTATCGAGATCTACGACGCCAAAGGCGGCGCGTTCCCGGTCGAGGGCCAGCCTACCAAGCGATACGAACCCAAGGCTAATGGCAATCGCCTGACCGAGATCCCATTCGACCTCATCACCACGGACAACAGCTTCACTCCGAGTGGTGCGCAGTTGGACAACGTGGTCACACTGAACTTGGATCACTACGTGACTCAGGGCCTTCTCACCCGCCAGATCATGTATGGCATTTCGCCCATGCTGTTCATCGCTGGCGTTGAGCAGAAGGAGGGCGAGACGTTCGAGTGGATTCCAGGTCAGGTTTACACGACCGACAACGCAGACGCGAAGCCCTACGTCATCAACGTGCCCAGCGATGCAGCAGTGCCGCTGGAGCACCAGCTTGAGAAGCTGGAGGATCGCATGGCAACTGTCGCCAGCCGCATCCTGGCTCGTCAGAAATCGGTTGCGGAAGCCGCTGAGACCGAGGCAGTCCGCCAAGGCGCAGAAAACAGCATCGTAGCTATGATCGCAAACGCCGTCAGCGCCCGCTTCGAACGTGCCATCGGACGCGTAAACGCTTTCGATGGTGGCACTGATTCTGTGCGTTTCCAGATCAACACCGACTACCTGCCTACGAATATCAGCCCTCAGGAAATCACTGCGCTGTTGGGTCTGCGAGAGGCAAACGAGATTAGCGCAAAGAGCCTCTTCTACAGGTTCCGCACTGCTGGCCTCTTCAACGAGACGCTGACATTTGAAGAAGAGCAGCTTCGCAAGGCTGAAATTCCAGCAACGCCAGCTCCAAAGGCAGCGGCTCTAACAACGACGCCCCGGGAAATATAATAATCCCGCACTTTCGCTAAATACTTTGCCGCCCGATGGCGGGCAGCATTTTTTTGGCGATGGTGCTAACTAACCATTCGATGGAGGATGGAATGACTAATGAACTAGAGAAGCGTATTGAAGCGCTCGAAGCTGCTCTGACCAAGGCTGAAGATGAGAAGAAGGCCGCACTTGGTGAGAAGTTCAAGGCGACTACTGCACTCAGAAAGCTACAAGACGACCAGGAATCCGCAATCGAGGACGCGAAGGCCGCAACCGGCACCGAGCTCGAAAAGGCTCTCAACGAAATCAAAAAGCTAACCAAGCAGGTCAATGACCTGACGGGCGAACGCGACACCTTTGCATCGGACCTAAAGACCATTCGCGTCGATAACGAAGTAAAAAGCGCAATTGCGGCAGCGAATATCCGCCCAGAGCTAGTGCCAGCAATTGAAGCCCTACTGCTCCGCAACGCAAATTATGAAGATGGCGCGGCGACGATCGATGGCAAGTCGATTGGCGATCACGCTAAGTCTTTCTTTAAGAGCAAGGAGGGCAGCTACTTTGTTCGCGCTCCTGAGAGCAGCGGCAGTGGCGCAACCGGCAATGATGGCGCGGTAGCAAACACCTTCGCAAAACCACCCGTCACCGATGCTGAATGGAACACATTCGATCGTCTTGCAAATGATGATCCTGCAATGCGTAACAGCCTTGCTGATAAGTGGAACCTGCCAGACCTAAAGGTATAAAACATCTACCACAAGCAATGGCATAAATAACGGGCAAGCCAGATGCTTGCCCGGCTCCGACTGTGGGCCGCGGTTCACAGTTGGAGTTAGCAAAAATGGCTATTACAAATACCAAGATCACTGATCTGGTTCCTAATGAGAAGGCACTAGACGTCGCGGTCAACCTGATCCTTCCTGCGAAGAACGAACTCGTCAATTCCGGTCTGACCGCACGTGGACCGGAAGTAGACGCGGTTGCAGGCGGTGGCCCTCGCAAGGCATCGCTCGCATACATCAATCCGCTCGGCACCGACGAAGTCAACGTCTCGACTGACAACATCCTCGATGAAGGTAACATCGGCAGCATGACAGCTGACGAGTTCATGGTCCTTCGTCACGACCTTAATTACGGCTGGGGCTTTGCTGACTTGACCCGCATGGTCACTCAGTATGATGCACAGGGCGGCATCCGCGCTGGTATCGCGCAGTATTGGGCGACCCAATACATGAAGCTGCTGACTTCGACCCTCAAGGGCATCAAGGGCGTCGTTGGCGAAACCTCTGTTACCGGCGACTTCGACATGCAGGCAATCTACGACGAGGCTGCGAAGGCTGGCATGCTCCAGGATCAGTTTAACGTCCTGATGGTTAGCCCAGCGCGTTACGCGAAACTACAGGGTCAGGAACAGAACGGCTTTATCCCAGCCAGCAAGACCAACACCAACATCGCTAACTTCCAGGGCTTTAGCGTGCTTCGCACTGCTACCCTGACCGCAGACGAAGTGACCATCGGTCGCACCGGTGCGCTGTCCTTTGGTGAGGGCGTTCCCACTGGCCTAGTTGCGTCGGAAATCGAGCGTCGGGCAAACGCCGCTAACGGTGGTGGTGCAGACATCCTGCACTCGCGTCGCAGCGTTGTGGTCCACCCACAGGGTTTCAGCTACGTTGGCGCAATCCCAGGCAAGACCACAGACGTTTTCGCTAACCTAGCGAAGACTGCATCGTGGACCCTAGAAGTTCCACCTGAGCAGGTTGGCTTCCGCTTTGTGAAGTTCAACAAGACCGCTTAAATTGCAGCGTTGGACAATACAGAAGCCCTGCTGAAAACAGCAGGGCTTCGCCATGTCTGGTGTAAATACAGCATGGACATTCAGACTGCTGACGCATTTCATCTGGCGCGCGACAACGCTGACTGGGCAGGCACGTCGACTGAGAAATCAGCCGCTATCGTGAGGGCTCAGGACTACATCGCGGCCTATTACCGGCTCAAGCCCGACACGCCTGCGGATCATCCGCTGTTGGTGCGTGCAACGATGTTTCTGGCCCTGCAATTCCTCAACGGCTTCGACCCGATCAAACAGGAAGCCAGCGTAACGCGCAGCAAGATCGTCGTTGAAGGCGCGGTCACGGAGGAGTTCGAATACGCCGACGCGCCTGATCCTCTAGAACGCTATCCCTTCGTCACGTTCACCTTGCAGCCCATTCTAGCCGGTGGCTCTGGTGGCCTGACCATGATGCGGATCGTGCGCTAATGGAGCAGCTTTACGCGCGCAGCAGGAAGGTCGTTCAGGACAGCATCGTCAAGTATGGTGGTCCTGCAATCATCACACGCACCGAGGGCGGTTACGACGACGAGGGCAACCAGATCCCCGTCACGACCGGCACACCGAAGAAGATCCGAGGCATCTATCGGGATGCATCGTTCTTCAACGCAGGGTCTTACCTCGCTGGCAAAGCCAGCCTGTTGATAGACTACACCTACAAGCCTGCTCCTCAGGATACCGTCACGATGGGCGGTGAGACGTGGACCATTGATAGCGTCGTGCCGGTCAAACCCGATGGTGTCACAGTCATCAGCTACACTCTGGTTCTCGAATAATGGCCAGGTCGGGCGTCTCGAACCTGGGCGGCGTGGTCAAAAGCCTAGCAGCCGCAAAGCGTAAGGCGCTCGCTGATGCTCAGCAGGTCGTCCGTAATACCGCGTCGGGCATTCTTACAGGGGTCGTGCAGGGCACGCCTGAGGATACCAGCACCGCAATCGGTGATTGGCAGGTCGGGCTTGAGACAACGCCTGAGAGTCTTGTGGATAAGCCCGATCCCGGTGGCGCAGCCGCGCTGGCCAAGGGCGCGGCGACGATTGCCACGGCCAAGCTGGGTCAGAACATCAACATCGTCAACAACCAGCCATACGTCGAAGGCCTGAACGCAGGCAAAGCGGTCAGCAAGCCTAGTGGCTGGATCGAGGCGGCAATCGACAACGCAACACGAGGTAGCCGCTAATGGGTCACAGCACAGATATTGAATTGCTACGCAAGCGCATGGCGAGTGGCTGGAAAGCCCTCGCTATCCCCAATGTGCCGCTACTCTACGACAACGCCAAGGCCGGTGCGTCTCTACCCGATAAGTTCGTTCGCTTCTCCGTTCGTCCAAGCATTCAGGAACAGCGTAACCTCGGCAACGAGCGCATCCGCGTCGTTTGTGAAGGTCGCGTGTGGCTGCAAGTTGCCGTTCCCGTTGGCACACCTGACGCTGACGCTTGGGCGCTCGCTGATAAGGCAACCGGCATATTCAACCTATGGCGCAGTCCCGATGGCGCGCTGCTCTGTGGGGAAACGAAGCCAACGGTTGTTCCCGATGACAAGTATTACGTCATTTCTACCAGTGTGTTCTACCGCTCCACGCGTTCAACCTGAACGGCAAGCCAGAACGGCGACCTAACTAAATATGCTGAGGCCATTCAGCGGCCCGCTTTTATTTAGGAGGCCCTGAATGGCTATTAACCCATCTGATACAGAATTTGCGGTTGTCCGCGAGACTGTTGCTGGCACTACGCCAACAACTCCCGCGTTCAAGCGTCTCGAAACCATTGTTGGTTCGAACCTCAACGCAACTGCCGATCCGATCGTCAGCGCAACCCGCCGTAAGGGCCGCACCAATGCCGGTCAGCGTCTCGTCAATCCTCGCGTTGAAGGCACGCTCAACACGGAATTCACCGCCAATGACGCAGCAACCGAATTGCTGCTCGAGAGCGCGTTTTCGGGTCGCTTCGATAACAACGGTTTGTTGAAGGCTGGCACCACGGAAACCGATCTGACCGTTGAGCGTCGTTGGATCGACGGCAACACCAGCATGTTCAGCCGCTTCTTCGGCTGTCAGGTCACGGAGTTTGCCCTGAACGCAGAGTTCGGCGGCATCGTCACTGCCGACTTCACGGTCCTTGGTCGCGGTCGTGCCGATCCGGCCACCACGATCATCACGGGCGCTGCCTATACCAACGCATCGGACAGCACGAAGTTCGCTGGCCCAGACATCAAGAACATCAACATCGTTGGCCTTGGTGAAGTCGATTACTCGACGCTTTCCCTGACTGTCTCGCAGGACCGCGCAACGCAGGGCAAGCTAGGTTCGGCCTATGCTCGCGGCATTGGCACCAGCGGCAAGAGCATCGAACTACAGGTCATGCTTTACCGTAAGGACTTCGGCCCTGAGGCGCTGATCAAGAACGGTATCGAGAACCCTGCGGTTTCGATCTCCTTTGACGCAGTGTTCGACGGCGAAGGCTATCGTTTCACTCTGCCAAAGGCGCAGCCCTCGTTCCCCGAAGATAGCGAAGACGGCGCAAACCAGATGGTAGCAGTTGCGTTCGTTCCACAGGGCGATAACGTCAGTGGCACGGACATCATGATTCAGAAGCTGACCGACGACGTTACTCCGTAACTTCTAAAAATCGGCCAATGACGCGGGAGCGGTGGTTTCAGGTCCACCGCTCCCGTTGCCGTCTCAGCTAAATATCAGGCAGCAAACAATGCTGTAGAAAACCTGAGGTATCTACAATGGAATTTGAGTTTGATCTTCCCACTTTCGACGCTGACGACGCTCGCGAAATTGAAGTGGTCAAAGACGGCAAGAGCTATGGCGTCTTCTACGTGAAGCACCAGTTCGTTGGTTCGCCCAAGTGGCTTCTAGACTACAAGCGCGCGACCGCAAAGCTGAGCAACAATGAAAAGAAGCGCATTGACGAACTGAACACCGAGGACGACATTCTGCTTCGTCGTAAGGTCCTCATCCGCATGTTCGTTGAGAAGTATGTCACGGACAGCAAGAGCCTACCGGTCAAGGGCGGAACGTGGAAGCACTCTACTGAGGCGCTGATCAAGTTCTTCATGCTACCGCAGGCGTTCTTCGTTTATCAGGAACTGGACGCATTTTCGGCCGATGAAAGCAATTTCCAGACTGCTCAGGTCGTCACCGAAAAAAACTCCTAAGCGAGTTCCTAGCTTGGCAACTGTCTCCCGCTAAAGTCCGATTGGACAAAGCGGAGGCAGATGCCCAAGCGGCTATCAAGCGCGGACAATACGAACACTCGTCGGTCCTGCTTTATGAGGAAGAGCTATTAAAGGCTCCCTCGCTCCCCCGACATTGTGAGTTCTACTGGACCGCATTTCAAGCGATCAACTCCATGCGCCCCGTTGGCATGGCAGCAGGCAAGTTGCGCTGGGACGATACAATGAAGCTGGCAGACCATTACGGCTTGACGTTCCAAGAGAAAGAAAATCTCTGGTTCATCATCCGCTCAATGGATGCCGTAGTGCTCTCCGAGTCAGACAAGAAAAGCAGTGGCCCCGCTAAATAGTTGGTCGTCCCCAACTATCGCGGAGCCTTGCCTATAAATGTCTGACACTACAGTCCGCATTGTTATCGATGCTTCGGGAGCCGCGCGCGGCGGTTCAACAGCAGAACGAGCACTTGATCGAGTTGGCAATGCCAGCCGCCGTCTGGACGCCTCTCTGGGCCGCACGACGGTCAATGTCAGGACTTTTAGCAGCACCCTGAGCAGCCTCAAGGGCGCAGCGGCGATCGGCATTTTGACCGGCTTGACCAAGAAGGCCATGGAGTTTGCTGACGCCAGCAGCCTCATGGACGCCAAGCTGAAGCTGGCAGTGGCGAACTGGGGCAACTACGGACAGGCGCAAGCCGACGTGTCGCGCATCAGCGCCGTCACTCGAAGTGAGCTGACCAGCACTGCCGTTCTCTATGGCAAGATGGCCGCAAGCGGTAAGAACCTGAACGCCAGTCAGGCACAGGTCGCACGCGCAACCGAGACCGTTACCAAGTCCTTGAAGGTCAGTGGTGCATCCGCTGGCGAGACGGCATCGACCGTGTTGCAGCTTGGTCAGGCGTTGTCGTCGGGCAAGCTGAACGGCGACGAATTCCGCTCCCTCGCTGAGAACGCGCCTCGCTTGATGAAGCTGATGGCCGACAGCATGGGCGTGCCCATTGGCGCACTCAAGAAGATGGCCAGTGAGGGCAAGCTGACCAGCGAAAAGCTGTTCCGCGCCTTCACGGACCCCAAGTATTTTGCGGCACTCGACGCCGAGGCCAAGCAGATCCCCGCCACCTTTGGTGACGCATTCACGGCCGTTGAGAACGTAGCGACGCGCACCTTTGGCGCGTTCGATAGCGGCGGCGGTTTCAGTCAGGCGCTCTACAATTTCGCCAATCAGGGCACCGAGAACATGAACAGCATCACCAAGCGCGCAGCAGACGCGGGTGGTGAAATTCGTGATGCGTTCGCGGGTCTTGGCGATGCTTTCCAGCCGCTTCTCAATGGTGCCAACGGCGTCTTTGACGCTCTGGGTATCCGCATCGGCACGGTAAAGGAGCAGATCGGCGGTCTGTTGGGCATCATGGACAACATCGCCAACGCTCCGATCAAGTTGCAGAACTGGGCCAACGACGTTGACCGCAGTATGCGTCCTGAGTGGGCGCAGGCCGGTATCCCAAAGAACCAGCCGCTCCAGAACATGAAGGGCGACTTTGACGCCGGGTTTGAAAAGAGCCGTCGTGATCGCGCGCTCGACAAGCTGATTGCCAACACCCGTATGGTGACCGGCGACAGCAGCTTCACCGGCAAGGGCATGACCCCCAAGGCGATCTTCGATAAGTTCTGGCAGGCAATGCCCGCGTATAAGGCTCGTCAGGGTGGCACTGGCCAGCTTCGTGCCGCGCCGGGAACGTCGACCAGCACGGGCAGCGGCGGCGGTCGTTCGCGCCGTGATGTCGATGACATCATGAACAGTATCGGTGCCCGCGTTACCAGCGGCTACCGGACCTACGAGCATAACAAGGAGGTCGGTGGACAGCCCAACAGCTATCACCTGACCGGCAACGCCCGCGATATCGCGAAGACCAAGGGCATGACGCTCGGCAAGGTCGTCAGCGCGCTCAAGGAGCAGGGCTACGATGTGGTGGAGAAGCTGGACGAGGGCGATCACTTCCACGTCGCGTGGAAGGGCAAGGGCGACAAGTCCAAGTCTGAATCTGAGAAGGCTGCGATTTCAGCGCAGCGTGAGGCCGAGAATCTAGCCGAGCGTCGTCAGAAGCAGGAAACTGAATTGTGGTCCACCATGGACAACCAGCTCGCATTGGCGAAGCTGATGCCTGCCGAGGCCGAGAAGCTGAACGCTGAGCAGGAACTGACCCATATCCGCGGTGCCGAGATCACCAAGCAGGATAAGGAGCGCATGGCGCTCCTTATGGACCAGACCCGTGCTGCCAAGCTGCTCACGGAGGTCACGGCGGCAAACGATAACGGCGCTGCTGAACTTGAGTTCGCAAAGCGCAAGCTGGGCATGACCGACAAGGAAGCGGCCATGGCCGAAGCCGCGTGGGAGATTGAGAGCAAGGCGCTACAGGACAAAGTCGATATCACGTCTGACCTGTTCCAGACTCAGATTGCGATTGCCAAGGCCCGCGCTGGCGAGACGTTTGAAATCGAAAAGCAGAACCGGATGCTCAAGGACCGGGACAGCTTGCTCAGTGAGTATAGCCCTCGTGAAGCTGACAACCAGCGCCTCGACCAGATCAACGCTGATCGTAATCGCCTCACGCTTCTGCGTAGCAAGCCGGTTGCCGACGGCGGGATCACAGAAGAGCAGTATCGTCGCGCCCTTGATGGCGTGGAGAAGGCCAGCGTTGAGATTGCGACCCGTTGGGAACGTGAGTTTGGTGGTAAAATCGACCAGCTTGGCGAGCAGCTAGGCGGCGTCTTTGGTGCGGCAGTCGGCAAATTCGGCAAGCTGATTAGCGGTCTGGCCGATGCAGCCAGTGGCAAATTCGGTGGCCTTGGCCCCCTAGGTAGCGTCATCGACCTGCTGGGCACTAAGAGTGACGGCACCGCCAACGCTCTGGGCAAGGCGGCAGCAGACGCCAGCAAAAAGAGCCTCGATCAGCTACTTGGTCGGAACGGTGAGACCAGCGCGTTCAAGAATCCGCTCAAGTCGCTGAGCACCGGCTTCGACGGCTTCAAGACCGACCTCAAGGGCATCTTCGGCAAGAACGGTGATTTCACAAAGAGCATGGGCAGCGTGCTGGGCAAGGCCGCTGGTGGTATGCAGATGGGCGAGACAGCCGACGGCTTGATGAAGGCCATTGGGTTGAAGTCGAGCAAGCTGGGTAGCCAGATTGGCGGCGCTATCGGTGGTGCGGTGGCTGGCCCACTAGGCTCCATCGTCGGCGGCATCGCTGGCGGTCTGTTCGGTGGCCTGTTCAAGAAGTCCAAGCAGGGCAGCGCGGGCCTCCAGATGGACAGCTTCGGCAACCTCGTTGGCATGAACGCCACGGGTCGTGGTGCCAAGGAAAAGGCAGCAGCGGAGGCACTTGCCAACAGCGTGGCGAGCGGCCTCAACAGCATCGCGTCGCAGCTTGGCGGCACCCTGACTGGCACTGGCGGTATCAGCGTTGGTTATCGTCCTGGCCACAAGGCTGGTGCGTATCGCGTCGATCCAACGGGTAGCGGTGCGGTCAAGGGCGGCAGCGTCATGGCCTTTGAAGATGAAGCCGACGCGATTGCAGCGGCTATCAAGCTGGCCTTGAAGTCAGGCATTCTCGATGGCGTGTCGGATTTCAGCAAGCGCCTATTGAGCGCGACTGAGAACCTAGATTCTGCTCTGGCACTTGCGACGACCTACGAGAATATCCTCAAGGAACTGGCTGCAATCGATGATCCCATTGGCGCCCCGCTAAAGGAACTCAACGAGCAGTTTGAGAAGCTGAACAAGAGCATGACGGCCAACGGTGCAACCGCTGGCGAACTTGCGAATGTGGATCGCTATTACATGGTCCAGCGCCAGAAGATGCTTGAGGATCAGCTTTCCAGCATCAAGAGCCTACAGGATAAGTTGAACGGCGCAGACAGCGGCGTGTCGAGCAAGAGCCGTCTGGATAAGCAGCTAAAGGAATTCCGCGCTTACGAGGACACGATCGCAAAGGGCGGCAGCGTTGACCCAAGCAAGTTCGCTGAACTGGGCTCTTCGATCTTCGACATCGCACGGGACCTCTATGGCACGTCCGGTCCGCTTTTCCAGAACATCAGGAACGAACTCCTGAACGCGAGCGATGCGATGACCAAGAATGTCGAGTCCATGTATGGGACGAGCGGCGACAGCACGACCGTTGTTCAAGCCGTGGATACCCAGACACAGCTTATCGCGCAGCAGATCAAGGAACAGCAGAAGGGCAACGCAATTCAGGAGCGCATCGCACAGGCACTTGAAGCGGCCAATGATGTTGAGGGCTACCTGAACGGCAACAAGGCAGTCAACGGCTACCAGCGCGGAACAGTGTAAATACTGTAGGAGGTAGCCAATGGCCATTGATAACAATCGCGGTTCGTTCGTTAAACAGGAATACCGCTACGAAACCGAGGATGCGCCTGCGGTCCTAATCAAACAACCGAACGCTCGCACGATCAAGTTGGAAACCAACCTGGATAGCACGGCTGCGAAAGCACTGGCTGTCGAGTTGCTGACCGAACACAAGCATGTCGCGCAGGCTTACCGCGTCCAGGTAGCTGGCGTCGATGTCGCAGGTGACGACAAGTGGATTGATAGTCCACCGACATTCTCATGCGTGTTTCCAGATTGGCCGATTAGCCAAACCGACGTGTTGCGAACCGTCACAACAACGACGGATTACAACGAGTTTACGACGACCATTACAGCGAAGGGGCCGCAATGATCGCAGAGCCATTCCTATTGACCAGCAATCCACTGTTCTACGAATCCACAGGCGTTCAGCTCGCCAGTTCGCCGGTCGAGAATCTGACCAACGACAACATGGATATGGAGTGGGGTTCGCTGGGCCTCAACGATGTCTATTTCGTCCTCCGCAATGTGGGTGCCGTTGATACGGTCGCCCTGTTGTTCAGCAACCTACGTCCCGGCGACACACTCAGAGTGAGGGCCGCGAATAGCGTCTCAGCACTCCTGTCAGCCCCTCTATGGGATAGCGGGGCGATCCCGGCAGTCGTGGGCACCCTTGTTGCGCCCTACACAGCAAAGACCCTCATTGACGTTCCTAAGGGGACACAGGCCACCTACTGGCGCTTTGATTTCTCGGCTCCCAGCAATCCTGACGGTCAGGTCAAAGCCTCGCGCGTCGTCATGGGCGAACGCCTCGTCATTGGCAGTGGTATCGACTACGAATGGTCGAAGAGCGTTATTGATGACAGCCCAGTAACTACAGCGCCCAACTATGAAGACGTGCAGGAGTTTCCGAGCCGTCCATCGGTTCAGGCGACTTTTGGCCAGATGAATGAGCAGAACTTCAACACACTCGACGCCTTCATGATGCGTGTTGGCGTGAAGCGCCCTGTGTTGTTCGCACCAGAACCCGACAACCTCGATAGCGTTCAAAGCTGGACAGTTTATGGGCGCATGAAGGTCGCCTACAAGGGCGTAAACCTCTACCACAACCTGTGGGAGAGTGATCTAGAGGTTGCTGGACTGAAAGCATAAAAATGGGGGCCCGAAGGCCCCCATCTCGCTTAGTCGAGGTCAAAATACCGACGAAGGCTCGCAAACGTGACATCAGTAACGCCATATCGTCCTGGGTGGTCTTCGTATTCATTCCAATCATCCCAGCCTAGCAAAGTCGCGCCCTCGACCTTTGTGACCGTGCGGGCGCGCTTCGTCGTTGCGCCTTGGAAGTCTCGAAGGGTTGTTACATCGGATCCTTCAAGCAAATCCTGGCCCCAGACGGCGGGTCCGTTGATTGCGATATACTTTATGCCACTTCGAACAGCGTCCGAGGGTGTCTCCATATAGTGCTGAACTTGGTTCAGACTCAAATCGACAGGGCTTCCGTGGACGACCGGATTTGCGTCTTGCTCGGCCTCCTTCGCGGCTCGGGTTGGCGTCAAAAGGGACAAGATATCCGCTACCGTTTCGGGCCGCAGTTTGCTAAAGTCGCTCTCGTTCAACAGCATCTTCATTGGGTAAGCCTCATATTAAGTCGTTGACATAGCGAGTATCCAACTGGAACTTGGTCTCGCCAAACCCTGTTAGGCCAGTGCTCGCCGCTGGTCAACAGGTGTTTGCCTGATCCAACCCGGATTTGGCAAATTGTAAGGAAAGGCGCCGAATCGGCCCGCTGCTAAATATCCGACAGGATATGGGGTGCGGAGTTGCGACAGGTCTTTCTAGCAGAAATTACGGCATACGATCCCCGCGAAGATGAGCTTGTAACGCTCCGCATGTGTTCCGGTGGTCAAGGCCATGTGGCCTTCCCTGAGTTTGCCGACGAGCAGTATATTCCCTGCATTGCATCCGCGCCTACGCAGACCCGCACTGTCACGGACAATGGCATCCCCGGCCAGATCACGATCGATTACGGCGCTATCTCGATCAGGTTTACCCGCGATCACCGCAACACCCATTGGCGTCGTTACGACTTCGACGGCTATCCCTGCCGCCTTCTCTATGGCGAGTATGGCGCGCCCTACAGCACCTACAAACAGATCCCCGCTGGTCGCGTCGGCTCCCTCGATGTCCAGACGGCCAATCTGGGTGAACTGGCTCTGCTGGGTCCTGACGTTGAACTCAAGAAAGACGTGCTGACAGCCAGCTACGCGGGCACCGGCGGCGCGGAAGGCCAAGAGGAATTGAAGGGCACGCTAAAGCCCTTTGCCATTGGCCGATGCGAGAACATCCAAGCTCTGCTCATCGACCCAGTGAACCTCATCTGGCAGTATCATGGCTATGGTCCCACGCAGGATGTGGAAACCGCCTATGAGAATGCGCTGACGCTCGGACCCGCCAAGCTGGTTGCCGCGACCTATGACGAGTTGGCCGGTTACACGGCTGAACAGCTACCGCCTGGCACATGGGCAAAGGCCCCGGCTGTTGGCATGTTCCGCTTCGGTGGCGAACCCATTGGCAAGGTGACTGCTGATGTCGTGGGCGTTCTAGACAACGGCTTTGCCCCTGAATCAGTCGGCGCAATCTGCTCCTATATGCTGCGCGTTTTCGGTGGCATTCCACAGGCGCTTATCGACAGGGCATCAGCGGCCAAGATGGATCGCGACTTTCCCCACACGTGGGGCAGCTACATCGACGCCCGATCCAAGCCCGAGGATGCCGACGAAAACGAGCCCAGCTACAGCGTAGGTGATTTTGTCCGTGAGGCGACTAGCCATTTGGCGGGCTACCTGTTCGCTGACGCACTTGGCGTGTGGCATTTTGGCCGTAATGTCTCGACCAAGGAACCGACGCTGTTGCGCTCCGGTCGGGGTGGTAAGCCGGTTGTAATCGATATCGCCGCCCCCGCGACATCAACTCGCGTTCACCGTGTCCGCGTTGGTGGCCGTCGCTGCTTCTCAGTTCATAGCGACAGTGAGATTTCCAGCGCGTTGAAAGACGCCGTCGAGGGCACGCTTGATGTCATCGGTGGTGTAAAGCAGGACATTGAAAAGGCGAACGAGAACGCAAACGCGATCAAGCACCAGTTGCCCGATCTTGTCGGTCCGCTTCTCCGCGCGCCAATCGACAGACTATCCGCGCTGAACCTCGAATATGGAACAGCAGGAGTTAAACTCAGTCAGGCACTCAACACGGAGAATCTGGTTGCCATTCGGGCAATCGGCACGCGCGTCGATGAAGCGGGTAGCAAGATCGCAGAAGAAGTCTTGCAGCTAACCGCGCGCCTTTCCGACAACGAGAAGGCCGTCGCGGGTATCGACATCAAGGGTCCGATTGAGGCTGGGTTGAGTGAACTCAGGCGTGCGATTGCGAATGCCAACTACGCCAGTAGCGAGGTCGTGGACGTTAAGATCGCCAACTATGGCAATGGCGTCACGGCTTGGCAGACCAACGAGGAGCGTGTTCGTTCTGAACGAGACAAGGCGATCGCCGAAGACATCGAAAAGATGGGCGTCAGGATCACGGACGAGGTTGGCGGAGTTAAAACCTCGCTGGAAGGCTCGTTCAACGATCTTCGCGAACTTGTCGTCGAGGACGGCGAAGCGACTGCCAAGCGCATCGACGAAATGGGCACGCGCATCACCACGGAGGTTGATGGCGTCACGAAAGCCTACGAGGGCGCGATCCGAACGATTGAGGAAACTCGCGCCGAAGATGGACGAGCAACCGCTGGTCGCATCGACACCATTTCCAGCAGCGTTGATGGCATTATTGGTCCCAATGGCATCATTCAGAATATCCAGAAAACTCAAGCGGATGACAACAGCGCTCGCGCTGAGGAAACTCGCAACCTGCAATCAAAGCTGGATAATCTGAACATCGCTTCTCTCGAAGAGAAGCTGAATACATACGCGACGAAGACCGACGGCATTGGCGCTCAATACGTATTGAAGCTGCAAACCGACAGTAACGGCGTCCGGTCCATTGCAGGTATGGGTCTAGCAATCGAAGATAACGTGTCCGCAATCTCGTTCACCGCTGATAGCTTCCGACTCACGACACCGGGCTCGTTCCCCCAGCAGGTCTTTTACGCAGACTCTGAGGGCGTTTACATGCCCAACGTCCGCGTTGACAAACTGACCTATGGGGCACTGGTTGACCAGTTTGCAAAGAACCAATCAATTCTTGACCCTATTTCGGGATATCAGCAGATTCCCGGTGGTCCAATGATGATGTGGGGGCGTTTTCGTCAGCGAATCACTTACGAATCCACGTTCTCTGTTTCTTTCCCCATTCCGTTCCCAAACCAGTGCCTGTGCTTCAACGCGACGCCATATCTTGCCGTCTTTAATAATGAACGAGACCTTTGGATTCAGAACATCGGGCAGACCAGTCGTTTCGGTGCAACGGTCGCAACACAGGCTGCTCGTCGTGACGACCAGTATCTCGACGGCTTTGACTGGATCGCTTTTGGCTACTGACCTTACAACCTGTGCGCCCCGCTAAATATCGGAAACGATCTTTAGGGGGCCGCATGGCAACTATCTTTGAAAACAGTGGAACTATCAGCCTGACCAGCGGCTCCCGCACGGTTACCGGTTCTGGCACGTCGTGGCTTGTCGACTATGACGGCATCGCTCTTAACGTCGGCGGGTTGAGCTTTCCTGTCGCGACGATCGACAGTCTCAGCAGCTTGACGCTGGTGGAGCCCTACAATGGCGAAACCGCATCGGGCATCCGCTACACGTTCATGCCCTTGCAGCCCAACAACTACGAGATTTCCAAGAAGGTCCAGCAGATCATCGACATCGCTGGCGACCTCGTTGATGCGAAGGTCGGTCCAACCGGCCCAGCCGGTCCCAGCGGCCCCGCCGGTCCATCGGGCAAGAACGGCGATGCCGGCTTTGGCGCAATCATCAACTTGAACGAGGTTGCAGGCCAGATCGCTGGTAGCAGCGGCTCTTACGTCCTTATTCCCATTAATAGCGGTGATCCCGGTATCACGCTCACGCAGGAAGCGACCGTCTTCCTTCCCGGCGACAAGCCATCGGCTACCGGCGCGCTCTATG
Source organism: Sphingomonas sp. M1A8_2b (assembly GCF_053345535.1). Lineage (NCBI taxonomy): Bacteria > Pseudomonadati > Pseudomonadota > Alphaproteobacteria > Sphingomonadales > Sphingomonadaceae > Sphingomonas > Sphingomonas sp. M1A8_2b. Next base: position 97,422 of record NZ_JBKFAH010000001.1, read on the forward strand.
CGCGAACCCGCGTCATCGGTGGCGTCTCCGGTCTCGCGATCACCATCGGCCTCGCGAACGCTCCCGAACCCCAGCCCGAAGTCCCAACGGAGCCTGTCGATCTCTCGGGTAGCAGCACCATTTACGGCTCCCCCGGCACGATCATTCCTCTTGGTATCAACCTCGGCGGCAGCAAGGCGAACTTCACCGTAAACACGCCAGAAGAGCTACCTGTGATGATCGAGCGCAGGGTCGATATCGTGACGCCAACAAGCAGCACTTGGACGCTTGGCGGTTCTGGCGCTCCCTATGCGGTCGTCGGTAACGCGGTCAGCACAACGGCTGGCCTGAACAAGAGCGGCACCGGCTTCAACTTCCGCAACGGTCACGTGGTCGTCAATCAGGGCAGCTACCTGTTCAGTGAGGCGCTGGCGATGGAGTTCAAGACCAGCACCAACGACATCATCACCCAGACCCCGCCGTCACTCCGAATGAGCTGGAAGGGCGTCGTCCCTGCTTCGACCTTCGAGGCTCCGATTCTGAATCTCATGGATTACGGAACGGGCGGCATGACGCTTCGCATCCATTGGGAAGGCAACACGCTCCAGCTACAGCTTCACCGCAACGGCTCCAGCGAGAACATCATCAGCCCAGAAGCAAGGAACCGCGTTCTTGGCACGAACCAGCTTTACGAAGCGGAATGGAATGACAATCCCAGCGGAGACGGTGGCACGGTCACATTCTACATCGACGGCGTTCAGCTTGGATCGCCAGTGGCAACATCGAGCAAGCCGCGCATCGCGCCAGCAGCCTCGCTGGAAATCAACGCATCGGCAGGCAACACCTCGCAGGGCATCAACGATGTTGAGATTGAGTCCGTGAAGCTGTCCGTTGGTAAGCCGGGCATTAAGAGCAATTACGAAGCGGTCAAGGATGGCGTTATCAGCGTCACGGACTTGCAGAATCTGGTCGTGGATGCGCGCAATATCTCGGGCAACCAAACTGCACGACACCTGACATACACGGCTAACGGCTTGCAGACATACGATGTCGAGATTGTCGTTGGTGAGATGCAGCTACCAGCAGGTCGCGCTTACAAGGCGGTCCTTGAGGACTGGTCGAGCGGTTCGGCTGTTGAGCATCCCAACCACCTCGTCATGACCAAGCCGAGCGCGCAGAACTGCAAGTTCGAAGATGCTTCGCTCTACGGCAGTCAGGCAACATGGACTGAGGTTTTGCCGCAGGGACCAGTGCCGAGCATTAACGGCATCAACTACTATTGCGAGGGCATCCGCATCGGAACGTATGTCCAGTTCCAGTTTGGTTACGACTGGAACACTGCGACCATGCCCAACGCGCCCTTTGGCGATCCATCGGGCAAGGACAGCTACATGGTCCCGCATAAGTGGAAGATCCTAGACAGCACGGGCGCAGTCATTGCCCGAGTGGAAAAGCCCAACGGCGAGCCCCTGAACGCGACGAGCACCCCCGCTACATGGCAGGGCACGTATGATGGTCGCGGCGTGGCGCAGATCACCGCTGCCAACCCGTTCTATCCACATGGCACGACCCGCAGCGGCGTTATCTGGCGCAGTCACGATCCCGTGGAATACACCCAGCAGCAGATTTGGAGCACGGTCCCGGTTTACGACTTCCGCGTCCCGTTTGCGTCCAAGACCGGCTTCTCGGTTAACGGCGGCGACATGAGGATTTTCAGCGACGGTCAGGCAAACGGCTTTGCGAACTACCGCGTCATGTCGTGGGAGCCGACGACCTATCAGGACATTCAGGCACAAACGGCGGCTACCAAGGACCCTTGGAAGGGCAGCGTTTACAATCCCGATGGCGCAGTGCCCAACGCGGGTGTCTGGCTCAAATACACGCCATTCAACCAGATGGGCCGCAGTCCAATCACCGGTCCTGGTGGCGTGAGGGATGACCGTCAGGTTATGCCGGAAATGGTCGCCCTGTATGCCCGCGATGTCACGTCCAAGCGTCCGCACGACCAGCGCCCAATGAAGCAAATCGCGCTCGATTACCTCACCGGCTACGTCAGCGATCCATATCACGCCTTCGAGAACGGCAGGAACAAGCCGCTCTACAAGGGCAACATGCGCCGTAACATCACGATGCGTAACCACTACTATGGACCGGGACAGGCTGCGACGCCCGCGAGCCAAGCCTACTACGTGCAGGGTGGACGACCCTACGAATGGTCCAACGGTAGCAGCCCACTCAGAGTGAAGGTGCCCTATGGCGGTATGGTTGCGTCCAAGCCGATCTTCGGCACCAACCAAATTGACGAAGCGCACGGCCATCAGCTTCCCCACTGGGGATCGCTGCTATTCCAGACGCCTGAATTTGCGTTCTTGGGTCACAGGTTCTTCGATCAGGTCAAACTCTACGACAACGTGATTCTGGGCAAGAACGATAGCTGCACCGAGTTCTACGAGCGTGGCGCAGCGTGGAAGTTCCTACAGAGCGCAATGGCATGGAAGACCGCGAGTGCGAACAGCGACCGACTCTACAGCCGTGCCGAGGTTATGGATTTCGTGACGTTCGATTTTGAGACCTTCTACGATCTCTGGTATGCCAGCACTCCCGGCTTCCTCAATCCGCCAACCAACATCATGTCGGGTGGAGAGATTGATCAGCGCAAGGCCGTGTTCGCGGGTGCAGCGCGCTTTGGACCGGTCCAGCTTACCGACGCTGGCATTCACTGCCACGACTTCTTTAGCGGCTACTGGCTGAGCGCACTCCATGTCGCACACCGCATCGGCTTCCTTGAAGCGTTGAAGGCCGCGAGCCCCAAGGTCAAAGCTGTCGTGGAATGGCTGCTGGCATGTCATCGCAACCGCACAATTGGCCGTATCAATGACGGCTACCTGATCAACGCCTATCAGGGCACCGATTACCTCACCAGCTACTGGACTGAGGCCGAAATTAAGGCTGCTGGCGGCGATGTATCAAAGCTGCACCAGAACATGGCTCAGGTCGCAGCAGCGCGACCAGCGCCAAGCTGGGACACCTACAAAGACGGCACCACTGTTGGTATTCGCGACGGTCAGGCAATGGACCAGCTTCTCGCTGGCCCTGCGCTGCTCAAGGACATGGGCATGACAGGTGCTGATGTCGACAAGGCAGTGGCGACCGCTGAACAGCGTTTCCAAGAAAAGCTGACGAGCGAGACAGCCAAGGGTCCTACAGTAGCGGGCTCGGAGTGGTTCAAGTATCACCAAGCCACGAACAACAGGCCGGTGAGGCCCTGAGAGACAGTATCCAACTAAATATCCGTGATAACTGTGAGGTCACGGAATGGCGTTGGATACTGCACCTATTGAACTACGAGCATACAATCCTGCGTCCGCTGGATCATTGGTTTTCAATCGAATTTGGGGGCTGGTCACTCAGAGTGAGCCAGTCTCCGCTTCCGTCGTTGAAGCCTTTTTCCACGTCCGTGACAATGGCCGCACCAAGCTAGAGCTATCGCTTGGTGAGGGGCTGACTTGGGACGACACAGCCAAGTCAATTCATATCCAGATCACCAATGAGCAAGTGGCTTTCATCCGGGCAACGTCTGAGATGGATTACAGCTTCTATATCGTTTGGGATCATGGCGCAGTCCAGACCCTCAAAGAAGGAACCGTAACAGCGGTCAAGGTGGCCTAAACATGAGTTCGGGAAAAGAAGTCGAGATTACCGACCTGCTCGTAGAAGCTGAATACGAAATTCTAGAAGTCGCAGCGGGTCTGGTATCCGTGCCCGGTCCTCAGGGCGATCGAGGCGAAACCGGTCCCGCTGGCCCAATTGGTCCCGCTGGACGCGATGGCGTTGATGGATTGCCGGGTCGTGATGGCGTCGACGGACTGCCAGGCCGAAATGGCGTTGATGGCCTTCCCGGTCGCGATGGTCGCGATGGCCTCGATGGTCTGGACGGCCAGCGGGGTCCAGCAGGCGCAGACGGCCTCAATGGCGTAAACGGTGCGGACGGCAAGGACGGTGCTCAGGGTCTGCCCGGTATTCCCGGCAGCAAAGGCGACAAGGGCGATCCTGGCGCAAATGGTCGTGATGGTGTCGATGGAGCAGCAGGCGAACCCGGTGCAACCGGTCCGGTAGGTCCAGCGGGTGCCGACGGTCCAGCAGGAGCCAAGGGCGACATCGGAGCAACCGGCGCAAAGGGTGACGCAGGAACGCCCGGTGAAGCGGGCGCAGACGGCCAGCAAGGGCCAATCGGCCCCAAGGGTGATACTGGTAGCCCCGGCGCCACAGGCCCTAAGGGTGACGCTGGCGCAGCGGGTGCGAAGGGCGATACCGGCGCGACCGGTGCAGCAGGAACCAACGGCACCAACGGAACGAATGGTCAGGGTGTCCCAACGGGCGGCGCTGCTGGTCAGGTGCTGAGCAAGGTCAACGCGACCGACTACAACACCACATGGGTAACTCCAGCGAGCAGTGGCAGCGCAGCTAACGGATTGCCAACGGGCGGCACGACCAACCAGATTCTGACCAAGACTAGCGCCACCGATTACGCGGCAAGCTGGCAGACCAAGACGTTTCTGGCGACCAACGGCACTGGCAGGGAAGTCCAATACCGCAACGGTGCGGCTCTCGCAGGTGCCAGCAAGGTATCTGTTCACACTGACGGCAACTTGATCTTCGGCGGCGACGCGGTGGTCCGTGGTGCGAACATCGCCAACCGATCGCACCTCAGCGTCAGCAGCCAGTATGCTCTCCAGAGCCAGTTTCCACTTGGCGTCTCGACCGGCTTCTCGACTCAGAGGGAATGGCAAGCGCACGGCGAAACCCTGAGCGTTCACACCAAGGCATTTGACCCCGCGTATCAGGGCACGGCTGTTGCGGTGCCGATGAGCCCAACTGCTCAGCTTTGCGAGCCCCAGATCACCTATGAGACGGCAGCAGCGGCCAGCTCCATTGCGTCGCTGACGTGCCTCAATCCCGTGATGAAGCCAACGACTACCAACGTCGCGGGCTTCTTCGTCTCCTTGCGCCTTCGCATTCCTGCATGGACTGCTGGCCAGCGTTGGTTCGTCGGACTGACCGACAATCCAAACGCGCCAGTCGATCAAGACCCCAGCGGCATCACCAACTTCATGGGTTTTGGCGTCAACAGCGCAGACAGCAATCTACAATACATGGTTCGCTCTACCGGCACGCTGACGAAGAATGACCTAAACATGCCTGCTGCCGTGGGCAACAACCTCTATACTTTCATGTTCTTTTGCCCAGTGGACTCCTCGAACATCACCGCAACAGTGATCAACGACGTCTATAGCATGGGCGGCAGTAGCACGGCGGTATCTGGCACCAAGCTATACCTAAAAGCATGGATTGGCACGGGTTCAACGACGACCAAGGCGTCCATCAGCTTTAGCCGCGGCTACATGGAACACATCTACTACACATTCTAATTGGAGGGGATTGCCACTGGCATCCAGAGCGAAATGAACAAAACCCAGCTAATCAAGATGGTCAAAGCTGTCGTTGCTAACCCGGTTGTCCGAATTGCGGCAGTCCGGGTTTTCGATATTCTGCTGAACAAGCTGACCAAGGCCAAGCGGTAACTGCGATGCCCCACGGTCCATTCCCGCAGAGTTTCGACGGCTCCCCCATTCTGTTTGGATGGGCGTTGTTCAGCCTTATCCTCATGCCCTCGCTGGCTATGATGATTGGCAGCTATTTGGCTCGCGATCTGTGGAAGGATCGCAGACGCGGCGTCGACGCCGTGTCGGCTCTGCGAAGCCTCGTTACCGCTGTCTGTGTCACGATCCTGCTTCGATGCATTCCTGAGGTCGTTTACATGATCTGCTACGCCGAGGCGCTGCCGGAAACGATCGCCGTTATCCTCACAATCAAACGGGTCTGCGACATCAGCAGCTTGGTCCCAGTGATGTTCTGGATGGGCACGTTCTGGCTCTGGTATCCAGACATCGTTCTCAAGCTACGCAGTCCTGTAAATCTCGTATGGGCCGACAGGCGTTGGCCGCGCCTGAGCCGCTTCTCAGGTGTCTCGTTCCTATGCGCGGCCTTCGCGGCTACGGTCGCTCTAGGTCGGGCTTTCTCTTAAATACGGGAGTGTTCGACCGCATCAGCCTGACCGGCCTCGTCCTCACGTCGGCTGGAACGGCGGGTCTGGCGACGGCTCAAACAGCCACGCCTTATGAGGTCTGGGCACCGCTTATGTGCGGCTGTCTCGCAGCCCTCATTGTCCGAGGCATCGCAATTACGACACCGAGCCGGAAGAAGCGGGTCATGGTCTTTGAGGTGCTGGTAACGCTGCTATCCGTGCTGCTCACGGGGGCCATTATCTTCGACCGCCAATATACCATTATGTATGCGACATTCGCGGGCATGGGCATTGGCGCACTCGGAGTGGGCGTTATCGGCATGGCGCGCACATGGGCGAAAACCATGTTGCAGAACATCGCCAAGAGCTATCTCGCGGCCAGCGACCCCAAGAAGCTCGACCCTTAAAATACTAGCACCTTCACCGCCGGCCTGAACCCAGACGGGCTAGAACAGCACTGTCTGCGGACAAGCTGCTTCACCAAATCGCCGAGATGCAAGCGCCTAGATGTCACATATATGAAATCTGATGTTTGGCTGAAAATGGTGTTCGCCGGTATAGTGCTGGCATGCGCCAACATCTCGACCTCATGGACCGCGTGCCGCTGGCACGGAAAGAGCGAAACCGCTTCAAAGAGGTGGAAACCGTAAGGCTTTTCACCGCTTCCGGCCACCCATGGATAGCTTTTGCGGCACTGGTGGTCTGGCGCTTACCGTTCCCCGCACTGGCAGTAGCGATGTTGATCTACGCCAAGAACGCTATGCTTTGAACGATCGCCACCTGCTGATCCTCCGGTTTGGTGAAGGACAAGACCGAAAGTCAGCGACCCCCAAAGGTCAGCTTGAAAAGCATCGCCAGTTTTTTATCGGAAACGCTGATCGACAACGCGGGGTTATCGACAAATGGCGTCCAACTAAGCGGATGGACGTCAAACTCAGCATCCTGCTTAACCAGCCAGATAACCTCAGGCGACTTGAATGCAATTCTGAGGGCTTCGGTTTTCAGGGCCTGATGATACGCGGCGTTCCATTTCGCCCGTTGATAGCCGTTGAGTGAGTTGTAGTCGGCTACTAGGTCTGATCCAATCTCTAGCGCGGCGTGATTTCTCGCGCGAGAGTCCACATCGGTATCGTCCACGGGCAGTTCGAGTTGGAAGACCTGATACGTTTTGTTGCTCAGCGCCCCATTGTGCGACAGCCTCATGCGTCACCTCGCGATGCCTGTAGGCGCTCCCATGCGGCAGTTTCAGTGGCCCGGCGCTGCTGGGTCTGGGCCGCTTTCTTTGCTGCAAGCTGGTTGCGACGGGCCTGTTTGCGCTCGTCGGTCCATGGCTCTTTGGCCTTGCCCTTGTTGGCTTCGCCAATGGCCTTCTTATGCTCCTCACTCTTGGTGAGGCCCGTTAGGGCCTCAGAGATTGCCTGCTTGTGACCGTCGCGCAGCTTATCACCAGCCTGCGGCAAATTGATCTGGGCACTTTTCTGGCGCGAGCAGACAGTTGCGGTGTCCTTGTTCAGCTTTCCCGTAGAGCAGGCAGCGTAGCTCTTCCACGTAAGCACGAATGCAAAAGGATTGGTGTCACGCATCTGGTAGCGGATACGGTTTGCATCGATTGCGCGCTGTAGGCTGTCAAGCTGTTCAGGGGCGAAGAGATCAACGAAGTCCTGAAACGGAAGATCGACCTCGATACCAGCGGCAATCTGCTTTGTGGTTGCCGTTGTGTGCCACGATTGCAGGTAAGCTGTTAGCCTCTGCGATAGATTCTGAATGTCTGTCATGTGATGCTCTTTCAACAAGAAACCCCAGCGGGAGCATCACCAACCGCTGGGGTTCACGTAATCCGGTTCGACCGGAAACCTAAACTATCTGGAACACTTGGGTGATGCTCTGTGTCCGATCTACTTATCTGGAATCTCTTAGAATGGGCTCATATGGTCCATATTCATACTATGCTGTCTGCGGGGCTCTGGCGTCTATATCCCTCTATCCAATAGAGTAGGTTTATATAGTATTAAGTAGGTCATCCCACGTGACATTGGTGATTAACCAATAGAATAGGTATATTACTCTGTAGAGTAATTATACCCATCCCATTGACTAACCCCCAAAATCACATGAAATGAGTAGTGCCACGCGGTTCCCGCGTGCTCCGCGCCTTCGCTTTGCTCAGGTGCTCGCACGGGAAACCCGCTTGTCACATGGCTTCTCAGGTAATCGCTCTGGCTTTCGCCAGACCCAGTAGTCCTGCGGACGGCTAACGCTCCGCTTATCCCCAGGAGGTGTTGAGAGAAAGCTGGCTGCGCCGAGGGAGCCCGCGCCGCACGAAACCCGCATCCGTTTACCCGGCGTTTACCTGCTGCCCGATAAGCCGATTGTCTGGGGGCAACCTCAGACGCTCTTTGACAGACATCGGTTCGCAAGCTGGCTGGGTAATCAGTCGTCACTCTTAGTGGCGGCAATGTCTGGGATTCACGTCCTTTGCAGGTCAGCGCAGCGGTTGGTCAGAGACCTGAGGCCGTGCCTCAGGCCGACAAGGCTTGTCCTTACCATACGCTGAAGATCGGGAGTTGCGTCAGTAATGGCGCGCACGGCTGCTCGATCACCAAGCTGGCAAAGGAACCATATTATGTCGATCGAGAACAACACCACCACCGAAACTCCGGCACTCAACCCGGTTGAACTGCTTGTTCAGGACTTTCAGGGCCGCATGGCCTCGGACGAAACGACGTTGCAGGACTTCCAGATTAAGGGATGGCAAGTCGTCTGGAATCAGGTTCAGGAAGCATATCGCGTCTCGCGTCTCATCATCCTCGATGACGAGAACAAGGCGTTCTACAAGGCGGCTTTGGAAAAGGCCGGTTTGAAGCTGCCGACCGAAACTGCAAACCAGTGGCTTCCAGTTACGAAGTTGCTGTTTGGGAAGTGGGATGCCGTGAACAGCATCTTCACTCCCGATCGCAGCGCGGAGAAGTATGCAAATTATTTCCGCTATTTCGACCTCAACGGCGTTCCCGCTGACGAGGTTGTCGACACCATTCGTGGTGCCGTGCATGGCGATCTTCGCTACCTCAAGGCCATCGAAAAGATGGACCGTGAGGACAACGGGGTCGCTACGAAGGGGTTCACGCCTGAGGCAAAGCTGAAGGCTGGACTGAACCGCAATGCGCCCGACGTGTTCAAGATCGAAAAGCCTGCTCTTGTGGATTCATCCACAAAGTATGGCGTTTTGGTTTTCGAACGCGACGGCGACGACATCGTGATCATCACGTCAGAAGAACTCACCAAGGATGCCTTCGAGGCAAAGGCCCGCAAGCGCGGTGCCAGCTTGCTTTCGAAGGTCAACGATTTGGGCAAGGATATCGCGCTCAAGTTGGCTCTTGGCGAAAAGGTGGCGGCGTAAAAGGAAATCCCCGGAAGGCTTAACCGCTTTCCGGGGGTTTTTTATTGGACGGTTGAGCAGTCCGGGAATGTCCTCAGGGGACGTGATATTCACGTCTTGAGGAACAGCGCGGCTTCTGCTGCGCGTCGCTTTGTAAGCCCTGCAAGCACCTTACCACCTGCCTTGTTCCAGCGCGCGAACTGCGCTGCCGCACCCGAGTAATCGCCCCCGTTTAGCAGTCTGAGCAGCGTTGAGGACGCAAGCGCGCCCGATCCCAGATTGTATGCGAACGAGGTCAGCGCACCCAGTTGGTTGGCCGTCAGTGGGACTTTGACGATCCGACGAACCCGAGCCTCGAACTCGTCATACTCCTCAACCACCCACGCATCGGCCTGTGCCTGCGTGATCTTCTGGCCCAGCTTGACGCCGGTTGTTCGCCCATAGCCGATCGTCGGAACGCCAGCGGGGCAGAGATAGGCTGTTAGTTTGCAGCCTTCAAAAGTCTTTACGAGGCCAAGACCGGCACGGGATGATGTTGTCATCCCGTATCTATCAAATCAGCCCGTTTGACCCCGTTTCAGGGCACTTTTCGGGGTTTCTCCATAAATACTTGACGGGAAGACAGACCCGCAATGCTTACAATGGAGAATCTACATGACGACAGTTACACTGACCCGCTTCGAGAAGTCCGCACGATGCTTTACCGGCATGGACACTTACAAGGCTTGCCTCAGCAACGCAGACGAGAACTGCGCTCCCATTCAGGGCTACATGGACGGCTTGATCCGACAGCTACACAACCATGCCGACGAGCCAACGGGCTGGTCGTTCGCCTCGTGGCGCAAGGGAACCAACGTCGCGAGCAACCTCATTGGTGCGAACGCGATCATGTTGGAATATGCCCTAAGCCGCGACGACACTGAGATTGTTCAGCGGCTCCACGACAGGGCCGAAGATCTAGGTTGGGCGCATTTCCTTATCGATACCGAGGCCAAGAGAGGAAACACCATCACGATCGTTTTTCCCCTGACCAGTTCGATTGACCAAGCCCAGTATGCGCGGCTGGCCTCGATCCTCGCAGAGCAGTTGGACGAATACCGCATGGAGCATGGCTGTTTGGCGGCCACGCATATCGTTCAGGTTCACCGCACCACCTCACCAGTCGTGTTCCACGGCACGGCAATGGACCCACTGAAAGAAATTAAGCGCACGGCCAAGATGTATCAGCGCCTGAACGCTCGCAAATACGAAGGCACGCGACCCAGCGGCAAGCTGCTCACTCAGAACGAGGATGCCCCCCAGGCAATCGAGGACGGCTTGTTCGTGTTCTTCGAAACGCCTCAGGAAAAGACACAGCGGGAAGCCCTTGAGGTCATGGCCCAGTATGGCTTTCAGTAGAACTGTTTAATCCACAGGATTCACAGCATGGCGTCGGGAACCCGCCGACGCCATTGCCCTATCTTCTCTCAAACTGGGCAAACGCGTCCGTGAGGACTCGAGCCTCTAGGAGAACCGTTTCGATCTTCTCCATTCCGATGCCCGACAAAGTGAGTTCGTCGTCCACATCCCCGTCTCCATCCCCAACGATGAGCCCTTGGACGGTAAGGTGTCTGAGCCACCTCGATAGCACGGCGGGTGATGTCCCACGGCGTTCAGCCACCATCCTTGCCGTAATTGGTTCGCCCGCGGCATCAGCAACGAAGACCTCCAGTAGCAATTCCCAAGCCGGTTCGCCAAAAATGTCCGGTGTGAGGACTTTTTCGCGGAACCGTCGGAACCGCAGGATCGAAGCAGCCAGCTGGGCGGCTTGATCATTCCCCTTCATGTGTTGCTCCCGTTTCTCTCGGTAGCATTATCAGCGGAAACCCTAACGTAAAGCAACACGCTTATACGGGAATGTGTGTTTCCCGAAGGTGTTCGTGCGCCTGAACGAGCCACGCGGCCAGAACGTAATCCTGCTTTTTCTCCGCAAACTCGATCATATGCTCAAGTTGTTTCGAGAGAACGCGTGGGCAGTCCTCACTTTCGTTCTCATTCATTTTGGTTATTCCTCAACAGACACCGCGCCAAGTGCGTCTTTGCCTGACACGCGGCTTGGATGACTTGATCACCTGACGCAAGCGTCAAATAGCTAATGCCGATTGAGCGTTAGCAGATCGGGATAAAGAGCTAGACGAATCAGAACGAAAAGAGAACAAGGGGGTATGGAACACGCCCCCGAGTCGATGCGCGACGGCGCACAGCCCTACAGTCAGACCCACAACCTGATTGCTGAAATCCTTCCGCATATTCGTCCCTGCGAAATGCAGACGATCTATTTTCAGGCCATGGAAGATGGGCCGCAGTCGCTGCTCGCACCGATCGAAGCTGAATTCGCAAGGCGTGGATTGTCTCCTTACGCAACCTACCGAACCGACGTTTTCTGATGGCTGGAATGATCACGCCCGAACGCATTGGCGAACTGATTGCCGAGGCTCCTGCATGGGCCAAGATCGGTCTGACGATGCCCAATGAACGCCTGCGCGAAGATGCACAGCGAGAGCTAGCGCAGCACGTTTACAGCGCGCTTTACCAACCCCTCAACACCGATACTCAGCAGCTTCGGCTACCGCTTTGACGTGGGCAACGTCCGTTTCCGATCGCTGAACGAGTTCAGCCGCGCCAGCGCGAATGTCGGGTGCATCTGCGGCTCGTGTGGTCACAAGGGGGTTGTTCACCGTGACTTGTTCGCCCGGTGGGCCTTCCTCAAGCGGGCGAATGTCTCGATAGAAAATCTGCCGGGATATTTACGTTGCACGAAATGCGGTGCGCGCCCGAGTCGTTTGGCCCCAACGCCTTTGCCTCCGACCGTGCCATCGTGGGGGACTGACGACTATTTCAAACGACTTCAACGACGATTGCGTGGGTAGGCCGACCGGCGCATGATCTTCGCATGAGCAAGGACCATACAGACGAACAGCACGCGCTAGAGTGCCAAGACCGCATAGAGACGATGACCGATGACGAGATACGTCGGGCTTACCTAGCTACCGACGGTGTTCCGGGACAGCAGTGGGTCGACCTTCTCACGGCAGCGATGGAAGCGCGCGGGATAGACGAGTAACCTACTGCAAATGCTGCACATTCTGAGCGTGTAATCTACCGCATGCTTGATCCGCGAAGGCGCCACGCTGGTGCAATCGGCCGCCGACATCCTCGAACAGATCCGCCCGTTCGACCCGCGCTCGGTCCGCTCGCCGATCGACGGCTACGCCTCGGCCCCTCCCGAAGACGCATCCGACGCCGACCGCCGCAGGATCGTCGACCTGCTCGGCCCCGTCCCGGTCACGATCGACGAACTCCTCCGCCAGTCGCATCTGAGTCCGGCCGTGGTCCAGACGGTCCTGCTCGAACTCGAGCTCGGCGGCCGGTTGGAACGTCATGCCGGCGGGCGGGTGAGTCTGACCTGAAGGTCACCTTTCGTCATGCCGTTTTTCACCCGCCCGTCACGCCCATGACAGGGAAGCGCTGCTAGCCGATCGCGCTGCTAGCCGATCACCAGGGCCAGCGCCGTGGATGAGCAGATGACCGATGCCCAAGGCGATCTTCTAGGCAGCGCTATCGTGCTTCTCAGCACGGCCCTGCTGCTCGTCGCGGTACACTTCGCCAGCACCGCCCAGGACAAGCGAAAAGTCCGATGGCTCACGACGCTGAGCATCATCCTGTCGATCGCAGGCGTGGCCATCGTGATCGTTACCTGACGACCGCTTTGGGAAGGTTTGCAGCCTGACCGCTTCCGGCGCTAAGTTCGCAACAGCGGACATCCCTGAGGCAGCTATGCGGCGTGAAATTTGGTTCTACAAAGTGCCGTGGAGTTACATTCCCTGCCATTGGAAAGGCTGGGCGGTCATCGTGGCCTGTGTTCTACCCGTGGGCCTCGGATCGAGCCTCGGAGTGTCGGCTCTCGATCATTTCGGCTACCCCGAAGCGGATTGGGTGCCGTTTCTGCTTCTGTTTTTGCCAGCTTGGATTTCGCTCCTCGTGATCGCGAAACGGCATAGCTGAACAAACGGCAGCTACTTGGAATGTGCCGAGGCGTGCCGACAGGTATCAATTGGGCGCTTTCGCCATACCTGCCATTCCCGAAATTCGATCGGATTCCGGGAATGGCCGGGTTTGGTGGGGAGCGGACATTCGCTTCTAGGCGAAGCACCCGTCAATAAGCAGGGCGAGAACGGGGCCATTGCCAACTTCCCGCCGCCGATAATTTACAAAGGCAGTGAAATCGATCAGCGCATCAAACTGCTCGGGACAGCGTCGCTTGAACTCTGCCGTGTCTACGATCGATAGAGTAAGTAGGTCGCCACTCGCAACCGGATTGGCAACCATCCCGCTCTCGGCGTCGTCCGCATAGGTGAGACAGTCGATCCACGCATTCATGTTGCGACCGTAGAATTGCGGAAACCCCAAAGCCTCATCAAACACGTCGTGAAAGGACTCCCAGTCTACAATTCGACTGGCAGGAATGATTACAATTTGGGTCTGTACCGCGCTGTCCATGCCAGCCGCTATACCTGGCCCAACCTTCGTCCGCTATTGGGCGGTAGCTGCCGTTAGACCGGACGCAGCTTGAGTGCCAAGGTGATCAGCAGCAATGATGCGCCGAGAAGCACGCCGACGACGACGCCTCTCACTACATCGGAAACTGCGGCCATCTGTAGGGTCGGAAGCGCGATGGGTACCATAGCCGCCGGAAAGATCGCTGCGATTGCGAGCCCCGGCCTCGCTGTCTTCTTCATAAAACAACTCCCTCGATGCAAAGCAACATGCGCCTGACGAGGAGTTGAAGTCCAGGGCCGGCTTATGACTGTTTGTGGGCGGACTCGGCCTCCGCCCCGCGCTGTCCTACACGAGCATTGCCGTTCATAGCGCGGAATACCCGGTCGCCCCGCTTCGGCCCTGATGCCGCTGCTACCAACGATCGGCAAACGCGCTTATTCGCAGGAGGACGCAAACCTGAAAGTCGCTCACGACCGCGCAGCCGGAAACGCGCCGCTTCGACTCGGCCGAGAAGCCGAGCATACTGCACGTACCCCTGGAAATCCCGCACCAGCGTCTGCACTTTCTGCACTTCACTCTGAACCAACCCCGGGTTGACGGCACCGCCCCTTCGTCCCCACCCTCGTACGCGTACACGTAAGGACCCCGGTTTCCCCATGCAGCTTGTCATCGTCGAATCGCCCGCCAAGGCCAAAACCATCGAGAAGTATCTGGGCAGCGATTACCGCGTCCTGGCCAGCTACGGCCATGTCCGCGATCTGCCACCCAAGGACGGTTCGGTCGATCCCGACGACGCCTTCGCGATGACGTGGGAGAATTACGCGGACAAATCGAAGCAGTTGAAGGCGATCACCGATCTCGCCAAGGTCGCCGACCGCCTGATCCTCGCGACCGATCCGGATCGCGAGGGCGAGGCGATCTCGTGGCACGTCCGCGAGGTCCTGCGGGCGCGGAAGGCGCTGCCCAAGGAAGTCGAGCGAGTCACCTTCAACGCGATCACCAAGGCGACCGTCACCGAGGCGATGAAGAACCCGCGCGAGCTCGACGACGATCTGATCGACGCCTACCGCGCCCGCCGCGCGCTCGATTATCTGGTCGGCTTCACGCTCTCGCCGGTGCTGTGGCGCAAGCTGCCCGGCGCCAAGTCCGCTGGCCGCGTCCAGTCCGTGTCGCTCCGTCTCATCGTCCAGCGCGAGCGCGAGATCGACGTCTTCAAGCCGCAGGAATATTGGTCGGTGACGGCCGAGATGGAGCATGACGGCACCGCGTTCACGTCGCGGCTGACGCAGTTCGAGGGTAACAAGCTCGACCGGCTCTCGATCGGCAACGAAGGCGATGCCCTGCGCGCCAAGCAGGCGGTGCTCGACGGCAATTTCTCGGTCCAGTCGGTCGAGACCAAGCCCGCCGGTCGCAACCCGCCGCCGCCGTTCACCACCTCGACGCTCCAGCAGGAGGCCTCGCGGAAGCTCGGCTTCTCGGCCGATCACACGATGCGGATCGCGCAGGGCCTCTACGAGGACGGCGCGATCACCTACATGCGTACCGACGGCGTGCAGATGGATTCGAGCGCGATTTCGGCAGCGCGTCTGGCCGTCGCGAACCGCTTCGACGCGAGCTATGTCCCCGACAAGCCTCGGCAATACCAGTCGAAGGCGAAGAACGCACAGGAAGCGCATGAAGCGATCCGCCCGACCGACTTCGGCAAGGACAAGGCCGGCGGCGGCGATCACGCGCGCCTCTACGACCTGATCTTCAAGCGCGCGCTGGCGAGCCAGATGGCGTCCGCGCGGATGGAGCGCACGACGGTCGAGATGGCCGACGGCACCGGCCGCAACATCCTGCGCGCCACCGGCCAAGTGGTGCTCTTCCCCGGCTATCTCGCGCTGTACGAAGAAGGCTCGGACGACTCCGCCGACGAGGACGCTCGCCGCCTGCCGCGGATGCGCGAAGGCGATGCGCCCGCCAAGAAGAAGGTCGACGCCGAGCAGCATTTCACCCAGCCGCCGCCGCGCTTTTCCGAAGCCTCGCTGGTCAAGCGAATGGAGGAACTCGGCATCGGCCGCCCTTCCACCTACGCCTCGATCATCAAGACGCTCAAGGACCGCGCCTACGTCCGCATCGAGAAGAATCGCTTCTTCGCCGAGGAGAGCGGGCGCCTCGTGACAGCATTCCTTGAGCGCTTCTTCGAGAAATACGTCGGCTACGACTACACCGCCGAGCTGGAGGAAGAACTCGACGACGTCTCCGGCGGCCGCGCGCAGTGGCAGTCGGTGCTCGACGCGTTCTGGCGCGATTTCAAGCCGCGCACCAACGAGGTGATGGAGCAGCAGCCGTCGGCGATCACCGCCGAGCTCGACACCTTCCTCGCGCCGTATTTGTTCCCGGCCAAGGCGGACGGCGGCGATCCCCGCCTGTGCCCGAACTGCGGCGAGGGCCAGCTTGCGCTGCGCGGCGGCAAGTTCGGCGCGTTCATCGCCTGCTCGAACTATCCCGAGTGCAAATACACGCGCCGCTTCGCACAGCCCGGCGGCGATGCCGAGGCGGATGCCGGCCCGTCGACTCTCGGCGTAGACCCGGAGACGAACCTGCCGGTCGAGCGCAAGTCGGGGCGATTCGGCCCATACATCCAGATCGGCGAGGGTGAGGCGCGCAAGATGGCGTCGATCCCGAAGGATATCGGCGAACTCGATCTCGAATGGGCGCTGAAACTGCTGTCGCTGCCGCGGACCATCGGCACGCATCCCGAGACCGGCGAGCCGATCACCGCGGCGATCGGCCGCTATGGTCCGTATCTCAAGCACGCGGGCAAATATGCACGGCTAACTTCGACCGCGGACGTGTTCGAAACGGGGATGAACGCGGCTGTGGTGAAGCTCGCCGAAGCCGCGGCTGGTGGTGGTCGCCAGCAGCGCGGCGCGCAGGCCCCGCTGAAAATCCTCGGCAATCACCCGCGCACCGAGGCCGAGATCAAGCTGATGGAGGGACGTTACGGTCCTTACGTCACCGACGGCACGACCAACGCGACGCTGCCCAAGTCGATCGAGAAGGACCAGCTGACGCTCGAGGAAGCGGCCTCCTTGATCGACGCGCGAGCGGCGGCGGCTCCGGCCCC
Organism: Sphingomonas sp. M1A8_2b; assembly: GCF_053345535.1. Classification (NCBI taxonomy): domain Bacteria; kingdom Pseudomonadati; phylum Pseudomonadota; class Alphaproteobacteria; order Sphingomonadales; family Sphingomonadaceae; genus Sphingomonas; species Sphingomonas sp. M1A8_2b. The sequence continues at coordinate 114,513 of NZ_JBKFAH010000001.1, forward strand.
GAAGAAGAAGAAAGCGCCCGCCAAGAAGCCGGCGGCGAAAAAGGCACCGGCCAAGGATGCGGCCGAGGCGAAGGCTCCAGTGAAGAAGGCACCGGCTAAAAAGGCACCCGCCAAGAAAGCCGCGCCAAAGAAGAAAGCGGAAGCCTAATTCCCCTCCCGCTCGCGGGAGGGGCTAGGGGAGGGACTGAAATACCCCACGAACGCGTCGTTCGCGGTGATCCCCTCCCCCAACCCCTCCCGCAAGCGGGAGGGGAGCCCTAGAATTAAGCAGCCCGCCGTTGCGTCAACTGCATCCAATCCCGCGCCGCGCGCTGCGCCACCGAGATCTCCCGCGCGGTCATGTCCTCGGCGATCTCCGCGCGACATTCCTGCGCCGCGATGTTCCCCGACACCGCCGCCAGGTTGAACCACTTGTGCGCCTCGATCAGGTCGAGGACGACACCCGACGTCCCCGTCGAATACACCATCCCTAGGTCGTAACACGCCCGGTCGTCGCCGCGCGCGGCATCCGCCAGTCGCCGTTCGATCAGAAAATTCGCGCTCTTGAGACTGCTACCCATGGTCTGCCCCCAATGTTCGTTGGGCAACCTTGCGGTGATTCTGGCTACGAATTGGTTAATGGGTTAATGTCGTTATTTTACAAACCGATCGCTCTATTCAATCGCGATGTTATCGATCAGCCGGGTGGCCCCCATCCGCGCCGCCGCGAGCAACCGTCGCGGGCGATCAGCCGCCGGGTTCTCGGTCAGCGTTTCGGCATCGGCTAGCGCGACGTAATCGATCGTGAACCCCGCGCCGACGAGCGTCGCGCGCGCATCCTCGAGCACCGAGTCAACGTCCTCGCCCTTTGAAATCGCCCGCGCCGCCACACCGAGCGCGCGCGGCAAGGCGATCGCCTGTTTGCGCTGCTCGTCGTCTAGATAGATGTTACGCGACGACATCGCCAAGCCGTCGTCGTCGCGCTGCGTCGGCACCCCGACGATATCGATCGCGAAATCGAGATCGGCGACGAACCGCCGGACGACGGCCAGCTGCTGGTAATCCTTCTCGCCGAAATACGCCGCGTCGGGCCCGACCTGGTTGAACAGCTTCGACACGACCGTCGCGACGCCGTCGAAATGGCCGGGCCGCGAGGCGCCGTCGAAGCCGTCGCTCACGCCCGAGACCCGCACGGTCGTCGCGAACCCGTCGGGATACATCGTCTCGACGGACGGCAGCCAGAGCAGGTCGCACCCGGCTTCGTTAAGCATCCGGATATCCGCCATCTCGCGCCGCGGGTAACGCGACAAATCCTCGTTCGGCCCGAACTGCGTCGGGTTGACGAAGATCGACGCGACGACTTTCGTCCCCGGTCGCTTCGCCGCCTCGATCAGCGCTACATGGCCGGCGTGAAGCGCGCCCATCGTCGGGACGAGCGCGACGCGCTGCCCCGCCGCACGGAAGGCGGCGACGCTTTCGCGCAACGCATTAAGGTCCCGGACGGTGTCCACGTGAAACTCCTACTCGATAAGTGCGGTCGCGGCTTCTATGAAGGGTGACAGTCTCGATCAATAAGGAAACGCGCGTTGGCCATGGGCCCTGACTCACCCCTAGCTTCGCCGCACGTGATCGTGTTCGCCAACGAGAAGGGCGGCACCGGCAAGTCGACGACCGCGGTTCACGTCGCGATCGCGCTCGCGGCCAAGGGTGCGCGCGTCGCGTGTCTCGATCTGGATCACCGCCAGCGCACCGTCGGCCGCTATCTCGACAACCGCGCCGAGACGATGAAGCGCAATGGCTCGGTCCTGCCGATGCCGCGCCACGCGACGCTGTCCGCGCAGACCGAGGACCAGTTCGAGGACCTGTGGCACTCGCTCAGCGAGGGCGCCGACTTCTTGGTGGTCGACACGCCGGGCCGCGACGATCCGTTCGCGCGCACCGCCGCCGCACTCGCGAACACGCTGGTCACGCCGATGAACGACAGCTTCGTCGACTTCGATTTGATCGGCCAGGTCGATCCCGAGACATATCAGGTGACCCGTCCGAGCTTCTATTCCGAACTGATCTGGGACGCGCGGAAACAGCGCGCACGCGCCGATGGCACGACGATCGACTGGGTCGTGCTGCGCAACCGCCTCCAGCACATCGAGGCGCGCAACATGCGCCGCGTGTCGGATGCACTCGCGCAACTGGCCAAGCGCGTCGGCTTCCGGATCATCCCGGGCCTCGGCGAGCGCGTGATCTACCGCGAGATGTTCCCCGCCGGCCTGACGATGATCGATGCGAAGGCGTTCGGCAGCATGGGCCTCGCGCATGTCGCCGCGCGCCAGGAACTGCGCGAGATGATGGCCGCGCTGCAGCTACCCGAGGTGGTCGCCGAGCGCGCACCGGACGTCGCTGCGTGAAGTGGATCGTCGCCGCGCTCTTCATATGGCTGGCATGGCATTACCTCCGGCCCAAGCCGAAACAGCGCGTGGTGACGGATGAAGCCGAAGCCCGCTCGATCCTCGGCATCGACAGCGGCGCAAACGCCGACGCGATCCGCAGCGCACACCGCCGCCTGATCGCCTCGGTTCACCCCGACCGCGGCGGCTCGACCGACCTGACCCGCCGAGTGAACGCAGCGCGCGACCTGCTGCTGAAGCGCGCGCGCTAAGCCGTTCTCCTGCGAACGCAGGAGCCCAGGGTCACGAACGCTATAACTTTTGGCTCTTGGGCCCCCGCTTTCGCGCGGGAACCGCAGTGAGACATAATCGTCGAGAGGCCCATGACCCACCAGTTCGATCCGACCTCGCTCCGCGAATACGACATCCGCGGGATCGTCGGCACAGCGCTCGGCCCCGCCGATGCCGTCGCAATCGGCCGAGGCTTCGCCACCCGCATCCGCGCCGCTGGCGGCCACCGCGTCGCGGTAGGTTATGACGGCCGCAACTCCTCGCCAGACCTCGAAGCCGCGCTCGTGTCCGGCCTCGTCGCAGGCGGGGTCGACGTCGTCCGGATCGGCCTCAGCACCTCGCCGATGCTGTATTTCGCCGAAGCGACGCTAGAGGTGGATGGCGGCATTCAGGTAACCGGCAGCCACAATCCCCCCGAGTATAACGGCTTCAAGATGGTGCACGCGCACGCGCCATTTTTCGGCGACGATATCCAGGGCCTGGCGGCGCTCGCGGCGTCGGGCGCCTGGAGCGAAGGGGCCGGCGACGTCACGACCGCAGACGTGCTCGACGCGTATGTCGACCGGCTGATGGCGGGATACGAGGGCGGCGCGTACCGGGTCGGCTGGGACACGGGAAACGGCGCCGCCGGCCCGGTCGTGGAGAAGCTCGTGCAGCGCCTGCCGGGTGAGCATCATGTGATCTTCGCCGAAGTCGACGGCAATTTTCCCAATCATCATCCCGATCCTACCGAAGAAGCGAACCTCGCCGATCTCAAGCGACTGGTCGCGGAGAAGCAGCTCGATTTCGGACTGGCCTTCGACGGCGATGGTGACCGGATCGGCGCGGTCGACGGCTCGGGACGCGTGATCTGGGGCGATCAGATTCTCTCCATTCTGGTCGAACCTGCGCTGCGCGAGCACCCCGGCGCGCCGATCGTCGCCGACGTGAAGTCCTCGCAGGCCTTGTTCGACCGAATCGCCGAGCTCGGCGGCGAGCCGGTGATGGCCGCGACCGGCCACAGCCTGATGAAACAGGCGATGACCCGCACCGGCGCGCCCTTGGGGGGAGAACTCAGCGGGCATCTGTTCTTCGCGGGCGACTATTACGGCTTCGATGATGCGCAGTACGCTGCGGTACGGTTGATTCGCGCGGTGCATCTGTCGGGCCGTTCGCTGACCGAGCTGCGCGATGCGATGCCGATGCTGGTAGCCACGCCGGACCTGCGGTTCGCAGTCGACGACGCACGGAAGTTCGCGGTGGTGGACGCGGTGATCGCGCGGCTGGAAGCCGAAGGTGTGGACCTGGACCTCACCGATGGGGCGAGGGTGACGACCGCCGACGGGTGGTGGCTCCTCCGCGCCTCGAACACGCAGGCGATGCTGACGGTGCGGGCTGAGGCGAAGGATCACGCGGCGCTCGATACGCTTCTGGCAGAGGTCGACGCGCAACTCGCGGCCAGCGGCGTTGTGAGATCGGTACCGTAACAAGGCCGCCACCCCGGCGAAGGCCGGGGCCCAGTTGGAAAGGTGGACATAACGAAGCGCTTCGCTCAGTTAGTTACGTTTCCCAACTGGGCCTCGGCCTCCGCCGGGGTGGTGTGCGTGACCAGGCTACACGCAAAACAGATGCATGACGCGAAACTCGCGACAAGCCGCGTAACGCAAACTAACCGTTCCCCCGCGACGGCGGGGGTCCAGGAATCCCAAACGCCGTCGCCTGGAACCCTGGACTCCCGCCTTTGCGGGAGAACGGGAGGGCGATTGACTCACCACCCCTCTCGCCTACCGTCGCGCCACCATCCCAAGGAGTCCCCACGTGGAGCGCCCAGTCGACGAATTCCGCTCCAGCACGCGGCGCTGGCTGCTCGGCAGCTTTGCCGGCTGGGGAACGCTGCTCGCGTGTCTGATCGGCGTCGGCTTCGTCCTGATCGGCGTCCGCTGGCTCAAGAACCGAAGCGCCTCCTACGAGATCACCGACCAGCGCCTGATCATCAAGCGCGGCATCCTGTTCAAGACGATCGACGAGATCGAACTCTACCGGATCAAGGACGTCCGGCTCGGCTATTCGCTGCTCAACCAGATGACCGACATCGGCACGATCATCCTCACCTCGACCGACCGCACGACGGCGGCCGGCGAGTTCACGTTGCGCGATATCCCGATGGCGCGCGATCGCCGCGAAGGCCTGCGCAAGCTCGTCGACCGCGCCCGCCAGCGCCGCGGCGTCCGCGAACTCGATATCGACCACGAGGACGCATACGCGCTGGATTAAGCGCGCTTTTGTCCCCACATGGCGGTCATGGCGCCCCCCTACCCCAAGCCCAAACCGCAACCGCAGATGATCCGGGTCGTCGACCTGGAGACCACCGGTTCGGCCCCGCCCGCGCATGGCGTCTGCGAGATCGGCTGGCAGGACGTCGCGCTCGGCGAGGACGGCCGCTGGGAGATCCACGGCGAGGGCGGCAGCCTGCTCGTCAATCCCGGCCGGCCGATCCCGCCCGTCACGCAGGCGATCCACCACATTCTCGACGAGCACGTCGCCGACGCTCCCTGGTGGCACGACTGCGCACGTCAGGTGCTCGACCCGTGGCCGCGTCGTTTGGCACTCGCCGCACACCGCGCGGATTTCGAACAGAAGTTCTGCACCCCCGCGCTCACCCGCGATGCCGAGTGGATCTGCACCTGGAAATGCGCGCTCCGGCTCTGGCCCGACAGCCCGAGCTTCTCGAACCAGGTCCTGCGCTATTGGCGCAAGCCGCACGGCATGGAGCATGAACGCGGCCTGCCCGCGCACCGCGCGTTTCCCGACGCGTACGTCACCGCATTCCATCTGCGCGACATGCTCAACGAGGCGAGTTTCGCGCAACTGGTCGAATGGTCGCGCGATCCGGGTCTTATCCCGCGCGTCCGCTACGGTCCCGATCGCGGCAAGGAATGGTCCGAGCTCGACCACGAGACGCTGATGGCGTTCCTGACCGATCGCGATCCTGACATCCGCTTCACCGCCAACCACGAGGCGGACCGGCGCAGCGGCGGGGGTCGCGTCGGCAAGGCCAGCGCGCAGGATCTGCTGCTGTAGATTAATATTATTCTGCTGGCTTTGTCGGGCAGTGTCACTGGCGTAACGATCCGGCCTCACCTACACGAAAATTCATGGTCGCCGTTCGCCTGAAACTGCCCTCGGAGGGGCGCGTCGCGCGCTGGCTGGTCGCGTTTATGACGCTCGGCTTCATCGCGCTCGCCGCCGCGGCGATCGCGATCGGCTGGATCACGGTCCGCAATCGCACCTTCACCGCGCAGATCCTGCACACGCAGGATGTCCGTCAGGCGATCGCCACGCTTCAGGTCCAGATGGAGCAGTCCGAAACTGCCCGCCGCGGTTATGTCCTGACCGGCATGCCACTGTTCGCGGCATCCTATGCGCGAACCTCGGGGCTGCTCGGTCCGTCGATCGACGGCCTGCGCTATCAGACCCGCGACAACCCACGCCAGACGCAGCGGATCGACCTGATTCGGCGTCGGCTCGATCGATTGCGCGCGTTGCGCGCCGAATCCATCGCGCTCGTCGCCGCCGGACGGATTGCGGAAGCGCAGCGCCGGTTCGCGGTCGACGCCAGCGTGCCGCTGATGCGTGGCATCCGCTATCGATTGCAGGCGATGGCGGCGGACGAAGTGCGCCTGCTCGCGATCCGCAGCGAACGCCAGCAACGCACCAGCGCGCTGTTCCTGTCCGTCGCCGGGGCCGCCGCAGTCCTGCTGCTGATCGTCGCGATCCTCGCGATCCTCGTGATCCGCCGCTACACCTCGGATCTCGGCACCTCGCGCGACAAACTGCGCGATCTCAACGAGACGCTCGAGGAACAGGTCGCGACGCGCACCGCCGATCTCAGCCTCGCGAACGAGGAAATCCAGCGCTTCGCCTATATCGTCAGCCACGATCTGCGCAGCCCGCTGGTCAATGTGATGGGCTTCACCGCCGAACTCGCGACCGCCGCGACACCGCTCGCCGAACTGATCGACCGGGTCGAGGCCGACGCACCGCATTTGCTGACCGAGGACGCGAAGCTGGCAGCGCGCGAGGACCTGCCCGAGGCGATCGGCTTCATCCGCACCTCGACGCAGAAGATGGACCGGCTGATCAACGCCATCCTGAAGCTGTCGCGCGAAGGTCGTCGCACGATCACCCCCGAATTGATCGATCCGGCGCAACTGGTCGACTCGATCATCGGCTCGATCCAGCACGTCATCGACGATCGCGGCGCGGTGGTGCGCGTCGAACGGCCATTCCCGTCGCTAGTCTCCGACCGACTGGCGCTCGAACAGATCCTGTCGAACCTGATCGAGAACGCGACCAAGTATCTGAAACCCGGTCGTCCCGGCGAGATCGTCGTCAGCGGTATCACCCAACGCGGCCGCGTCATCCTGTCGGTGGTCGACAATGGCCGCGGCATCGATCCCCGCGATCATCAGCGCATCTTCGACCTGTTCCGCCGGTCGGGCGCGCAGGATCAGCCCGGTGAAGGCATCGGCCTCGCGCATGTCCGCGCGCTGGCCTATCGTATCGGCGGCACTATCGACGTGCAGTCGACCCTGGGCGACGGTGCCACCTTCCGACTGAACCTTCCCACCGAATTGACGACGCAGGATATCAAGGCATGAACCAGCATCAGACCGTCGGCATCGTCATGATCGAGGACGACGAGGGCCATGCCCGCCTGATCGAAAAGAATATCCGGCGTGCCGGTATCCTCAACGACATCAAGCACTTCACCGACGGCACCAGCGCGCTCGACTTCCTGTTCAACGCCGCCGATGGTCCCGCGAAGAGCGGCCCGGCGATGATCCTGCTCGATCTCAACCTGCCCGACATGAGCGGCACCGACATTCTCGCGCGGATCAAGGCGGAGGGCAGCCCGTTGCGGCGTACGCCCGTCGTGGTGCTCACCACGACCGACGACAAGATCGAGATCGAGCGGTGCTACGACCTCGGCTGCAACGTCTACATCACCAAGCCGGTGAACTATGAGAGCTTCGCGCAGGCGATCCGACAGCTCGGCCTGTTCCTGTCGGTGATCCAGGTTCCCGACGTCGAGAGCTGATGCCGACGTCCGCCGCCTTGCCCACGAGTGTTCTCTACATCGACGATGACGCCGGTATCCGGCGGCTGGCGGCGCGCGCGCTCGAACGTCGCGGCTACCGGATGACGGTCGCCGAGACCGGCGCAGAGGGCGTGGTCAAGGCCGCCGCCGAGCGCTTCGACCTGATCGCGGTCGATCACTACATGCCCGGCATGGACGGCCTCGAAACGCTCGACGCGCTGCGTCGGCTGCCGGATCCGCCCCCCGTCGTCTACGTCACCGGCTCGGAGGAAGGCCGCATCGCGGTCGCCGCGCTGAAGGCCGGTGCCGCCGATTATGTCGTGAAGACCGTGGGCGAGGACTTCTTCGACCTGCTCGCCGCATCGTTCGAACAGGTCCGCGCCCGGTCGCTGCTCGAACAGGCAAAGGCCTCCGCCGAAGCCGATTTACGCGCCAGCAACGCGCGGCTCGAGGCGTTACTCGGCGAGGTGAACCACCGCGTCGCCAACTCGCTGCAACTCGTCTCGGCGATGGTGCGGCTCCAGGCGACCGCGCTCACCGACCCGTCCGCACGCGAGGCACTAGAGGATACGCAGCGCCGCATCCAGGCGATCGCGCAGGTCCACCGCCGACTCTACACCAGCAACGATGTCGAGAGTGTCGACATGCAGGAATATCTGGGCGCGCTGGTCGACGAGCTTGCCGAGACCTGGTCGACCGAAGCCTTGCCGCGCGCGCTCAGCCTTGCCGCCGAGCCGATCCGCTTGCCCACCGACCGTGCCGTCTCGCTGGGCGTGATCGTCACCGAGCTCGTCACCAACGCGTGCAAATACGCCTACCCGACCGGCGGCGGCGAAGTCCGCGTGGCGCTGCGCCGGGTCGACGACGACGCGTTCCTGCTGGCGGTCGAGGACGATGGCTGCGGCCTGCCCGAAGACGCGACGCCGCGCGGCACCGGCCTCGGCACGAAGCTCATCCGGGCGATGGCGCAGAGCCTCCAGTCCATCGTCGAGTACGACCCGGCCCACATCGGAGTCCGCGCCACCCTCCGCGCGGCCGTCAACTAACGCCGGTTCGCTGCGGCGCTTAGTTCGCGGGCTCCGACAGCGGAGCGAATCGTGCCACCTGATGGCCGACCAGACGCAGCTGCTCGATCACCGCGGGATCGTTCGCGCCGCCTTCGTCGTCGAACTTGGTGATCTGCGTGTTGATCGCGGCGGCGAACGGCGTCGGCCAGCCCCGCAGCGCGTGGACGATCGAGCGCAGCGCGGCGATCGTGCTCCCGGTCGCCTGCCAGCCATACGCCGTCGCGATCAGCCCGACCGGCATGTCCGCCAGATACGATCGCTCGGGATCGCGCGCGGTTTCCTCGAGCAGGTCGAGCGCGTTCTTCACCACGCCGGAAATGCTGCCGTGATAGCCTGGGCTCGCGATGATCACCGCCGACGCCTCGCGGATCGCCGCGACGAACGCCTGCTCGTCGGGGGTGCGCGTCGCCGCCTTCGGATCGTAGAGTGGCAGGCGCGCCATGTCGGCGCCGCCAAACATCCGCGTCCGATACCCCTGCTTCTCGACCGCATCGAGTGCGATCCGCAACGCACGCTCGGTCGACGAGACGCCGCCGATCGTGCCGCCGATGCCGACGACCAGCGGCAGGACGGGCGGAAGAGTTTCGGGAGCGGCCACGGTTTCATCCTGTTCGAACGTCATCGACACGCTCTTCCCCGTTTCGCCGCGCGATGACAACCGGGCTTGGCGAGTCTACGCGTGTTCGCCACGCGCTGCTGTCGGTCAGCGCGCAGACAGGTTAAGCTTGTACAGAGACTTGCCCGAACTGTCGTATGATTATAATACACTTGATGTCCGCCCGCTTGGCCGACCCGCTGGAACGTCCCGATGCGCCCCGACCCCTTCGACCCCAACCGTTCCAGCCAAAACTCGGGCAGCGACCGCGAGCCCTATGCCTATGAGCGCGAACGGCTGATCACCGAGCGCGAACGCCTGCGCCAGAAATACGAGCGCGATCGACTCGACGACGATCCCGAGCCTTATGATCGCGATCCTGCCGCCGGTTACGTCGCGCCGCGCATACCGCGCCGCCGCCGCCCGATCGGTCGCTGGATCCTGCGCGGCCTGGGCATCGGCATCGTCCTGCTGGTGATCGCGATCATCTGGCTGGCGATCACCGCACCGCTGTCGAAGTCGCTGCAGCCGCCGACCCCGCCCTCGATCACGCTGACCGCGGATGACGGCACGCCGATCGCGCGGCGCGGCGCGATCATCGGCAAGCCGGTCGATGCGGCCAAGCTCCCGCCGCACGTCACGCAGGCGTTCCTCGCCATCGAGGACCGGCGTTTCTATTCGCACTGGGGCATCGACCCCCGCGGCATTGCGCGTGCGGCTTGGGCGAACATGGGCTCGGGCGGCGTCCGCCAGGGCGGCTCGACGATCACGCAACAGCTCGCGAAGAACGCGTTCCTCGATTCGGATCGTACCGCGACGCGGAAGATCCGCGAGGCGATGATCGCCTTCTGGCTCGAGGCATGGCTGTCGAAGGACGAGATCCTGTCGCGCTATCTCTCGAACGTCTATTTCGGCGACAACACCTACGGAATCACCGCGGCGGCCAAGCATTATTTCGGCCGCACCCCCGACAAGCTGAACGTGGGGCAAGCGGCGATGCTCGCCGGCCTGGTCAAGGCACCCTCACGCCTAGCGCCGACCTCCAATCTTGAAGGCGCACGCAAGCGCGAGGCGGTCGTCGTCGGCGCGATGGTCGACGCGGGCTTCCTCACCAAGGCGGAGGGCGACGCGGTCCAGCCGCAGCGCGTGCTCGGCAGCCGCCCGTCGCAGCTCCCCAATGGCACGTACTTCGCCGACTGGATCCTGCCCGAAGCGCGCGACCAGGCCGGCGAGGTCAAGACCGAGGCGACCGTCCAGACCACGCTCGACCCGCGGTTACAGCGCGCAGCAGAACGCACCGTAGCGCGCGCGGGTCTGCGTCAGGCACAGGTCGCGCTCGTAGCGATGCGTCCCGATGGCCGCGTGGTCGCGATGATCGGCGGCAAGAACTACGCGAAAAGCCCGTTCAACCGCGCCACGCAGGCCCGCCGCCAGCCCGGCTCGACCTTCAAGCTGTTCGTCTACCTCGCCGCGATGCGCCAGGGGATGACGCCCGATTCGACGATCGAGGACCGCCCGGTGACGATCGGCGACTGGACCCCGAAGAACAGCGACGGCCGCTATCAGGGCACGATCACGCTGCGCCAGGCGTTCGCGCGCTCGTCCAACGTCGCCGCCGCACGGCTGACGCAACAGGTCGGCGTCAAGGCAGTGATCAAGGCGGCGCGCGATCTCGGCATCTCGACGCCGATCCCGAGCGAGGCGACGATCGGCCTCGGCACCTCGACCGTATCGCTGCTCGAACTGACCGCCGCCTATGCCGCGATCGCGCGCGAGCAATATCCGGTCCAGCCGCGCGGGCTCGCCGACGTGCGCGAGAAGGGCTGGTACCAGTCGCTGACCGGCGGCGCGACCGAGATGCCCTCGAAGATCCACGACGAGATGCTCGACCTGCTGGCGGCCTCGATCCGCACCGGCACCGGACGGCAAGCAAATCTGACGGTCGACGCGTTCGGCAAGACCGGCACGACGTCGGACAACAAGGACGCGCTGTTCGTCGGCTTCGCACGCGACCTGGTGGTCGGGGTGTGGGTCGGCAACGACGACAATTCGTCCAACCCGGGGCTATCGGGCGGCGGTATCCCCGCACGGATCTGGCGCGACTTCATGCAGTCCGCGCTGGGCATCGCACCGATCGCGGCGCCTGCTCCGGCGGTCGAGGAAGTCGATCCGGATGCGCTGCCGGCGGACGAGCAGGAGAATTCCATTCTGCCGTTGGGGGGCGAGATCGAGGGCCTCGGCTTCAACCTGAAGATGGGCGAGGACGGCACGATCTCGGTCGGCCCTTCCCGCCGCGACCGCGAAGAAGGCCCGCCGCCACGCGATGATCGCAGGCCGCCGGAACAAGAGCCTGGAGCTTACGAGGGGCAGTAGTCCGGCGATCGTGTGCTCACCACCACCCCGGCGAAGGCCGGGGCCCAATTGGAGAGGTTGCGGTAACGAGGCGCAGTCCTTCGCCATCTAAGGCCCCCAATTGGGCCCCGGCCTTCGCCGGGGCGGAAGAGTGGAGTCGTAGCCTCAGCCCAGCCCCCCGTTGACGCCACCACCGCAGCGCAGCATGTCCTCCCCATGCGCTTCTTCTCCGACAACGCCGCCACGATCCACCCGCACGTCATGGCCGCGATCGCTGCCGCCGACACGCTCGACACCGCCTATGCCGGCGACGCGTGGAGCCAGCAGCTCGACGGCCGCCTGTCGGAACTGTTCGAGACCCGAGTCGCCGTCCTCTGGGTCCCCACCGGCACCGCCGCCAACTGCCTCGCGCTCGCCGCGCTCTGCCCCCCGCACGGCGGCATCGTCTGCCACCGCGACGCGCACATCCAGAACGATGAGGGCGGCGCCCCCGAATTCTACACGCATGGCGCCAAGCTGTTCCTCGCCGACGGCGACGGCGCGAAGATGACGCCGGACACCATCCGCACCGTCATCGACGCGATCGCCGACGACGTCCACCGCGTCCAGCCGCACGCGATCTCGATCACCAACGCCACCGAATATGGCCGGGTCTACCAGCCGCACGAAGTCGCGGAGATCGGCGCGCTGGCCAAGGAGCGCGGGCTCGGCTTCCACATGGACGGCGCGCGGTTCGCCAATGCGATGGCGCGCGTCGGCTGCTCGCCCGCCGACATGACGTGGCGCGCCGGCGTCGACGCGCTGAGCTTCGGCTTCGTCAAGAACGGCGCGATGAGCGCGGAGGCGCTGGTCTTCTTCAAGCCCGACCTCGCCGCCGTCACGCAATACCGCCGCAAGCGCGCAGGGCTATTGTTGTCGAAGGGCCGCTACCTCGCCGCACAGATCCTGGCCATGCTCGACGACGATCTCTGGCTCGCCAACGCCAAGGTCGCCAACGACGCCGCCGCCAAGCTCGCCACCGCCGCAGGCAACCGCCTCGTCCACCCGGTCGAGGCGAACGAAGTCTTCCTCCGCGCGACGCCGGAAGAAGCTGCAGCCCTCCGCGCGAAGGGCTTCGACTTCTACGACTGGGCAGCCGGCGAAATCCGGCTCGTTACCGCGTGGGACAGCCCGGCGGACGCAGTCGGCCTGCTCGCCGACGCGATCCGGGAATTATGACCCCCGGCCCAACCGATCCTCCCCAGTCGACTCGTGCGGCGGTGCTGATCCCGTTCGGCATCGTTACGCTGATCTGGGGTTCGACCTGGCTCGTCATCCGCGACCAGATCGCGGTGGTGCCTCCGAGCTGGTCGATCAGCTACCGATTCCTCGTCGCCAGCATCGCGATGGCGATCTACGCGGGCGTAAAGCGCGAGAGCTTCCGATTCGACGCGCGCGGCTACGCGTTCGCGGCGGTGATCGGCATCGCGCTGTTCACGTTCAACTTCAACTTCGTCTACCGCGCCGAGCATTACGTGACCTCCGGCCTAGTCGCGGTGGTGTTCGCGCTCCTGCTCGTCCCCAACGCGATCTTCGGCCGCATCTTCCTCAAGCAGCGCCTCGGGCGACAGTTGATGGTCGGGTGCGCGGTGGCGATGGCGGGCGTCGCGTTGCTGTTCGTCAACGAGGCGCGGGTCGATCCGCACGGGCCGCGCTCGGCGACGATCGGCATCGTCCTGACGCTGTGCGGCGTGATGGCCGCGTCGGTCGCCAACGTCATCCAGGGCAGCGCGTTCGCCAAACGCTATCCGATGGCCCCGACGCTCGCGATGGCGATGCTGATCGGCGCGAGCCTCGACGCGGCGTTCGCCTGGATCACCACCGGGCCGCCGGTATTCGAGCCGCGCTTCGGCTATGTCGCGGGCATCCTCTATCTCGGCGTGTTCGCCTCCGCGCTCGCCTTCCCGCTCTATTTCAACGTCATCCGCGCGATCGGCCCGGCCAAGGCGGCCTATTCGGGCGTCATCGTACCGGTGATCGCGATGCTGCTATCGACGATCTTCGAGCGCTATCACTGGTCGACGCTGGCGGTCGCCGGCGCAATATTGTCCGGCATCGGCCTCGTCATAGCCCTCAGCGCGCGCAGACCGGCACGGTAGTCGGGCCAGGCAGGCGTCCAGCCGAGCACGCGCTTCGCCTTGCCGTTCGCCACCCGCCGGTTCTCCTTGTAGAAACCGCGCCCCATCGCCGACAATTGCTCGAGCGTGACGAACGCCGGCGCGGGCATGCCGAGCAGCATCGCGGCATACGTCACCACGTCGTTCTGCGAGGCGGGCACATCGTCCGCCAAGTTATACGCCCCCTCCGGCGCATCGAACCCGGCAATCACGCCCGCGCCGATATCGTCGACATGCGCGCGGCTGAACACCTGCCCCGGCTGCTCGATCCGGTGTGCCTTACCGTCTCGCACCCGGTCGAGCGGCGAGCGACCCGGACCGTAGATCCCCGGCAGCCGAAACACCCGCGCGCCGATCGCCAGCCAGTCCGCATCCGCTGCCGCGCGGGCGCTCCGCCGGCCACCACCGGTCGGCGCGGTCTCGTCGACCCAGGCACCTTGAGCATCGCCGTACACTCCGGTCGACGACAGGTATCCGAGCCACGCCCGCGTCCGCAGCAACAGTGAGCCGTAGCCGACGAGCACCGGATCGACCTCGTCCACCGGCGGCACCGAAGACAGGATATGCGTCGCCGCCGCGATCTCCGCCGTCACCGCATCCGTATCGTCGAACCGAAGCGTACCGCCGCGACCGTCGCGCGTGGTGCCGACGACATGCCAGCCGTCAGCGGACAACCGCTCCGCGATCCGCGACGCGGTGTAGCCGAGACCAAAGACCAGCAACCGGCTCATCGCGCCACCGCCGCGCCAGCCATCGGCCCCTTATACAACGTCCCGAAATAATCGCCGGCATTCCATACCGGCCGCTGCGCCCCATCGGCGATCTCGCGCGCGATGCGGTAGTTCGCGTCGACGAACCGCACGCCCTGATCCCACAGGATCGGCTGCGTCAAATCGTCCGACGGCTTGTGGTAATTGTTCGCCATGAAATACGCGACCGCGGCCTTGCCCGGCCCCTTCTGACCCGGCCACAGGAAGACCGACGGGATCCCCTTCTGGACGAAGCGGAAGTGATCCGAGCGGACGAAGATGCCCTCCTCCGGCATCGGATCGGGCGACAGGCCGACGCCGATCGCCGCCACCGCCTTCTGCACGATCGGACCGATCGTCGAGCGCTCGGCACCGAACACCACCATGTCCTCGAACTTGTACGTCAGGATCGGCATATCGAGGTTCACGTCCGCGACGATCGAGGTCAGCGGCACGGTCGGGTGATTGGTGAAGTAATCGCTGCCGACCAGTCCCTTCTCCTCGCCGGTGACCGCCAGGAACATGATGGTGCGCTTGGGCGCCTGCCCGCTGGCCGTGAAGCGCTTGGCCTCCTCGATCAGGCTGGCGATGCCGATCGCGTTGTCGAGCGCGCCGTTGTTGAGCGCGTCGCCCTTCACGGGCTTCGTGATGCCGATGTGATCGAGATGCGCGGAGAGCACGACGACCTCCTTGCCGACCACCGGATCGCTGCCCGGGATCACGCCGACGACGTTGCTGCTCGCGGCAGGCACGAAGCTCGTCTTGGTCGCGACGGTCAGCGTACCGACCAGCGGCACCGCCTTGAACTTCGCGTTGTCGCGGTCCGCCTGCTTCACGATCCGGCTCCACGGCGTCTTCGCACCCGCGAACAGCTTGGCCGCGCCGGCCATGCTGACCGTCCCGAGCGACGGCGCGCCGGGCGCTTCGACCCTGCCGGTGCCGTCGGGGTTCGCCCACGTCATCCGCGGCGTCGCATAGGAGTCGGCCAGCTTGGCGAAGGTCCGCACCTTGGCCGAGCGCGGGCTCTCCAGCGTGATCACACCGACCGCGCCCTTTGCCTGCGCGATCGCCGCCTTGGTGCCGCCCGAGCCGAAGAACGCGCGTTCCTCGCCGCCGAACCGCGCGGGCGATCCGCCAAAATACGCCACGATCTTGCCGCGCACGTCGACGCCCTTGTAGTCGTCCTGACCATATTGCGGCGCGTCGATGCCGTAGCCGACGAACACGACGGGCGCCGACACGCTGGTCTCCGCCTTCGCGCCGTTCGCGGCGGGCACGTAATCCTCACCGAACACGAGCGGCTGCGCAGGCCCGCGACCGGTCCAGACGAAATCGCCCTTGCTCGCCGCCTTGTACGACACGAGCGGCACGGTCTGGAGATACCCGCCCAGATCGCCACCGGGACGAAGCCCCGCCGCATAGAATTGCGCGGCGACATACTGCGCAGCGATGTCGAACTCGGGGCTGCCAGCCTCGCGCCCCTTCATCGCATCCGACGCGAGAAACATCACATGCGCCTTCATCGATGCCTGATCCGCCGGCAGCGGCGCGGCGAGCTTGGCGTTCAACTCGGCCGTATTCGGCGCGGTCACCGGAACCGGCGCGGGGGCAGCCTGGGGCGCAGTCTGTGCAAGGGCAGAGGTAGAAAGCGCGAGCACCGCGAGCGCGCCGATAGGACGATACATCCGGAAATCCTTGCAAAGGGAACGTGTTGCAGCGGCGTAGCATCCACCGTCACCCGCGCAAGCTTTGGGGCATGGAGCAAAGACCTTCTCTGCAGAGAAGTACCACCCCGGCGTAGGCCGGGGTCCAGTTGGGAAACGGTGCTGACGCAGGATGCGTTCCATTACTGCAACCTCACCAACTGGACCCCGGCCTCCGCCGGGGAGGTGCAAGTGATCGAACCGCACGGCCCAAGCTTTGGCTAGCGGTGGGCGGGCACGGCCCTATATTCGCAGACATATGCTCGACATCCAGAACAGTCTCGCCCACCCGCTCGTCATTCGCCGCGAGGACTATACCCCGCCCGAGTGGCTGGTCCCAGAGACGAAACTGGATTTCGACCTCGATCCGTCAACCACGCGTGTAACGGCAACGCTGTCGGTGACGCGCAACGGCGATCACGCCGCACCGCTCCGGCTCGACGGCGCCGGGCAAAAGCCGCTGTCGGTCACGGTCGACGGCGTCGCGATCAACGACTGGCGCATAGACGGCGAACAGCTCGTCATCCCACTCACCGGCGCCGCGCATATCGTCGAGACGCAGGTCGAGATCGCACCTGATCGCAATACCCAGCTGATGGGACTCTACGCCTCGGGCGGTAACCTCTGCACCCAATGCGAGGCGGAAGGCTTTCGCCGGATCACCTATTTCCCCGACCGCCCCGACGTGCTCAGTGTCTATTCGGTCAAGATGACCGCCGACAGGAAGCACTTCCCCGTGCTGCTCGCGAACGGCGACCCGATCGCACAGGGCGATCTCGACGACGGCCGCCACTGGGCGACCTGGCACGACCCCTTCCCCAAACCCTCCTATCTGTTCGCACTGGTCGCCGGCGATCTCGCGGTGAACCGCAGCAGCTTCACGACGATGTCGGGCCGCGAGGTGTCGCTCGGCATCTGGGTACGCGAGGCCGACCTGCCCAAGACCGACCACGCGTTGAAGGCGCTCGAACTCGCGATGGCGTGGGACGAGACCACCTATGGCCGCGAATACGACCTTGACGTGTTCAACATCGTCGCGGTCGACGATTTCAACTTCGGCGCGATGGAGAACAAGGGCCTCAACATCTTCAATTCGCGCTACATCCTGGCCGACCCGGATACCGCGACCGACTACGACTACGACGCGATCGCCGCGGTCGTCGCGCACGAATATTTCCACAACTGGTCGGGCAACCGGATCACCTGCCGCGACTGGTTCCAGCTGTCGTTGAAGGAAGGCTTCACCGTCTACCGCGACCAGGGCTTCTCCGCCGACCAGGGTTCGCGCGCGGTCAAGCGGATCGAGGACGTCCGTGGCCTGCGCGCCTCCCAGTTCCCCGAGGATGCAGGTCCCCTCGCGCACCCGGTACGGCCTGAATCATACCAGGAGATCTCCAACTTCTACACCGCCACGATCTACAACAAGGGCGCCGAGCTGATCCGGATGATGGCCGCGATCCTCGGACCCGAGGGTTTCCGGGCGGGCACCGACCTGTATTTCGACCGCTACGACGGCACGGCGGCAACCTGCGAGGATTTCGTCACGTCGATGGAGGAAGGCGGGAACATCGATCTCACCCAGTTCCGCCTCTGGTATTCGCAGGCCGGCACCCCGCGCGTGTCGGCCAGCCTGTCGCAGGACGGCGACCGCGCGACGTTGCGGCTCGCTCAGCAGGTGCCCGCGACGCCCGGCCAGCCGGTGAAGTCGCCGATGGTCCTGCCGTTGCGGATAAAGCTGTTCGGCGCGGAGTCGGGCACGCCGCTGACCGACGAGCGCCTCGTCCTGTTCGACGACACGCTCGATACGGTCATGTTCGAGGGCCTCGCCGAGCGTCCGGTGTTGTCGATCAACCGCGGGTTCTCGGCCCCCGTGGTGGTCGAGAGCGACCGCACCCCCGCCGATCTCGCCTTCCTCAGCGCGCACGACGACGATCCGTTCGCGCGCTACGAGGCGATGCAACAATTGATGCTCGATACGCTCGTCGCATCGGTCGAGGGGCGCACGGACCATGAGGCGGTGATTGCAGCGGTCGCGAACACGCTCGACAACGCCGATCTCGATCTGGCGTTCGTCGCGGAGGCGGTGTTGCTGCCATCGGAGAGTTTCATCGGCGATCAGATGGCTGTCGTCGATCCCGAAGCAATCTTCCGCGCTCGCGAGGCGCTGCGTCGCGATCTCGGCACGCGGCTCGAAGCGCAATGGCGGCAGGCGTACGCACGTGGCGAGGGTCAGCCTTATGCCTACACGCCCGAGGGCAAGGGCATCCGTCGCCTGCGGACGGTTGCACTCGGCTATATAGCAGCGAGCGGCGCGGCGGATGCAGCCGACCTTGCTTTTGCCCAGTTCGATTCGGCCGACAACATGACCGACCGGATGGGTGCGCTCACAACGCTGGTCAGCAGCACATCCGACATCCGGACCACTGCGCTCGATATCTTCTACAGCCAATATTGCGATAATCCGCTGGTGCTCGACAAGTGGTTCCAGGCGCAAGCGCAGTCGTCGCGCGACGATACCGGCGCGGTCGTTGCCGCACTGGCGGAGCATGCCGACTTCACCCTGACCAACCCCAACCGCGCGCGCTCACTGATCGGTGCGTTCGGGGCGAACCAGCGCGCGTTCAACAACGCCGATGGGAGCGGCTATCGGTTTCTGGCCGACCAATTGATCGCGCTCGACCGGTTGAACCCACAAACCGCGGCGAAACTGCTGCCGCCGCTGGGCCGCTGGCGCCGGTTCGATGCGGGTCGGGCGGGGCTCATGCGCGCGGAACTAGAGCGAATCGTACGGACGCCGGGGCTGTCGAAGGACCTGTTCGAACAGGCCTCGAAAAGTCTGGAGGGCTGAAACGGATCTGATCCTCCCCCGCAAGGGGGAGGTGGCTGGCACTTGCCAGACGGAGGGGGAGGCAAGCGATCACCGCTGTTGCGACGTCCTCCCCCTCCGTCACCTTCGGTGCCACCTCCCCCTGGCGGGGGAGGATCAAAAGCTACACCTCCTACCGACGTTTCGCGAAGAACTGCCGCAAGATCCCCGCCGCCTCGGTCTCGGCAATTCCCGCGTAAATCTCAGGCCGGTGATGACAGGTCAGTTGCCCGAAAAACCGCGGTCCATGCTCGACCGCCCCGCCCTTTGCATCCGCCGCCCCATAATAGAGCCGTGCGATCCGGGCATGCGCGATCGCCCCGGCGCACATCGCGCACGGCTCCAGCGTCACCCAAAGGTCGCATCCCTCGAGCCGGTCACTCCCCAGAACCAGAGCCGCCGCGCGAATCGCCTGGATCTCGGCATGCGCAGTCGGGTCGTTCAGCGCGCGCGGTGCATTCGCGCCGACAGCGATGATAACGCCGTCCTTAACGACAACGGCGCCGACCGGGACCTCCCCAGCCAGCGCCGCATCGCGAGCCGCGTCAAGCGCGCGACGCATGGGTTCGGGTACAGGGAACATGCCTCAGGCCCTGCCCCGGCGCCCGCCCCGCGTAAAGATCAGTTCGGTGCCTGGCTGTTACCCGGCTTCTCCACGTTGATCGTCGGGACGGCGACCGTCTTGTTCTCGGTGCCGAGCGTGACCTTGGCGACGTCCGCCTGGAACTTTGGCGCCTGGACGACGCCCTGGCGGGTCTGATCGATGTTGATGATCCCGAAATACATCAGGCCGACCACGACCAGCACCGCGATCGCGACGAGTGACAAGAGCGTACGCATGGGACATCCCCTTTTATTGAACAGTTCGATAACGTAACAACGTCGTCGATCACGGCAGGTTGCACAACCGCCTTGACGTGAATCGGTTGACGAAAGCCGGCGTGCCAGCTATCCGCGCGCCTTTCCGGGGTTCCTCCCGACACTTGAATAGGTAATCACATGTCGCGCATTTGCGAACTGACCGGCAAGGGCCGGATGGTCGGGAACAACGTCTCCCACGCCAACAACAAGACCAAGCGCACGTTTCTGCCGAACCTGCAGAACGTCACGCTGATCTCCGATTCGCTCGAGAAGGGCGTGAAGCTGCGCGTCTCGACGCATGGCCTGCGCACTGTCGAGCACAATGGCGGCCTCGACAACTGGCTGGTGAAGGTCTCGGACGACAAGCTGTCGCTCCGCGTTCGTCGCCTGAAGCGCGAAGTCGTCAAGAAGATCGCAGCCTCGGCCGTCGCCGCCTAACAGCGACGTCCAGTACGATCACCGCGGCCCGCCCTGCACTTCGCAGGGCGGGCCGTCGGCGTTTCGGGATGCAAGATGTGCGGGATTATCGGGTTTCGGATCTGTTCCCCACCACCCGTCACCCGAAGGAAAGCTGGAGTGTCGTGACGCTTTTCCCACGGTGAGATCCCGGCTTCCGCTAATGCTGGAGGTCAGGTCCGTCGGCTTACCGTTCCAACCGGAACTTCAGCAGCAACGTCCGCTGAAGAAACATCTGGTTATCATCTGACACGATCCACACAATCGTCTTGCCGTCCTCGATCGTCGTGTCGATTCCTTCGAAATTGTCGTGGATCAGCGGCGCGTCGATCGTTGCGATCAGACGGCCGCGCGCGATTCGCCCTGCCGCCACGTCCCTAGCGACAACCCGCGAGATCCGGTTCGACCAGCGAAAGGGCAGGCTGAATCCCCGATCGAGTACCAGCAAGTCGCCGTTCGGCAGCGCGGTGACGTCCGACGGATCGTAGCGACCATAGGGTTCGTAGGCGAAGCGTTGCGGCGCCCCGGTCCGCGTCGGATCGCCTGCGAAGATCAGCGCCTGCCGCGTGTGCAGCCGCTCGTCTTCCGAACGGTTCCAGTCCGGCGGACGCACATGCGCCTCCTCGCTGATGACCACGAACCGTCCATCCGGCATTCGCGCCATCGACTCAGCCCCACCATTGGCCGGCCATTTTCGCATCGCCTCGGGATTTACGCGGGCCTCGTAGCCCGCGAAGCCGGATGCGTAGCGCCAGATCGCATTGCGATATTCGAACCCGACCCAGATCTGCCCGGTCTGCGGATCGATCGCCATCGATTCGCTGTCACGGTCGCCTTTTTCCCAGCCGATACCGGGCCCGGCGGGCAGGTTGGTAAAGGCGATGCGGTGCGGTTGCCAGTCTGCGCCCATGTCGAACTGGACGATATTGCCGCCGTCGCTGAGCAACGTGAAACGATCGCCCTTTGCAGCAGCGGTCACATCGAGCGACGAGAATCCACCGAATGCCGGGTCACGGCTGTCGAGCGCGACGCCGCCCAAATACGTCAGGTCACCAATCCGAACATGCCGCGGATTGCTGCGATCGAGCATGACGCGCGTCGCCGTGAGCTGCGGGCGATCGCCAAGCAGATCGAGCCGCGCTTCGCCCGACCAGGTCGGGACGATCGTATAGACGCTGACACCGACGAACAGGATGGTGAGCAGGCGCCGCATCCTGTCCTAATAGGGAGTCGAGCGCGTCGCGAAAGCATGAACCGCGGATAACGGGCGCATTCAGGCTCGGCTCAAAGCGAATCAGCCATAAGCGTCTCATCGAGGATGGAAGCACGGCCACCGCCGCCGCCGAAATCCCCAACGGGAGACGCACGATGTTCAAGACTTTTACCCTCGCCGCCAGTGCCCTCGCATTGGGTGCGACCGCCCTCGTTCCCGCCGCCGCCGATGCGCAGCGCTGGGGCCCGCGCTACGAGCGTGGCTACGATGGTTATCAGGACGGATATCGCAATGGCGGCTACGATCGGGGCTATCGCGAATATCGCGGAAACGATCGCCGCTACTACAACGCCCGCAGCCGTCGCGGGTGCGACAACACCGGCGGCACGATCATCGGCGCGCTCGCCGGCGGCCTGCTCGGTCACACCGTCGCAGGTCGTGGTGATCGGACGCTCGGCACCCTGCTCGGCGCAGCGGGTGGTGGCCTCGCCGGCAACGCGATCGATAAGTCGGACAACCCCGGCTACTGCCGTCGATAAGCCCGACTGAGCCGACCGGCGACGGCAGTGTCGTCGCCACGTCCGGCTAAGACCAACCAGTTTCCCAGTTCCCTCGCGTAGCGTATCGAGGGCGAGGGCCGGCTTCCCGTACGGGAGCCGGCCCTTTGTTCGTCTGCAGTTCGGCAATACCGGCGCCGATAGCGGAGCCCCCCACCCCGTCATCCTGACGAAAGTCAGGATCCGGGGTAATCAACACCGTCGATCGTGGCTCTGGGTCCTGACTTTCGTCAGGATGACGGTGGTCAATGGATCAAGCGATCCGCTCAGGCACTTCCGCCGCATCCTCGGCAATCGCCGCATCAGGCGCCACCGCCTCCCAGGGGAACACGAACCAGTCCTTGGTAGCCGTCCGATCGATAACACGCGCGCTATAGTCGATTCGCTCCGCCGAACTGACGTTGTCGATCAGCATCGCAAACCGCACGGCACCCTCGACGGCACCCGCCTTGGCCAGCGCACCACGCAGATGCGTGATCGTCCGCCCCGAATCATTGATGTCGTCGACAAACAGCAACCGCTCGCCTGTCCGCGTCCGCGCGGCGAGTTTTACGAGCGGCTCGTCGGCGAAGTCCTTCACCTGACTCGAATAATCGACCGACAGCGTCGGCAGCCCGATCGCATGGCTGAGGAAAACCGCCGGCACGAGCCCGCCGCGGCCGATGCCGATGATGTAATCGGGTTTCCACTCGGTATCCTCGACCAGCTTGGCGGCAAGGATGTGGATCGCGGCAACGAATTCGTCCTGCGGGATGGGGGTGAAGATCGGCATTCTCACACGTTACCGGCTTGCCGTTGCGAGAGCTAGCCGTTCTCCTGCGAAAGCAGGAGCCCAGGGTTAAAGGTGCAACGATCGTAACCCTGAACTCCCGCGTTCGCATGAGAACACAACTCAGATCGTCTCCAGCGCCTGCTCGAAATCGGCGATCAGATCGTCCGGATCTTCCACCCCGATCGAGATGCGGACAAGATTGTCCGTAATCCCCAGCGCCTGCTTCCGCGCATCGGGCACCGAAAGATGCGTCATCCCGGCCGGATGACTCGCCAGAGTCTCGGTCCCGCCGAGTGACACCGCCAGCTTGGCGATCTTCAACGCGTCGAGGAACGCGAAGCTCTCCCGCTCGCCGCCCTTCAGGTACAACGAGAAGGTAGACCCACCGCCGGTGCAATGACGACGATAGATGTCCGCCTGCCGCTCCATGCCCGGCTCGTCCTCGAGGAAACCGAGATACGCGACCCGCTCGACCTTCGGATGATGCCGGAGGAAGCCGCAGACCTTCGCCGCATTCTCCCCCGCCCGGCTCATGCGCAATTCTAGCGTCTCCAGCGACCGCAACAGCATCCAGGCCGTGTTCGGATCGGTAATCGTGCCGATCGTGTTGCGCATCGTCCGGATCGTGTTGATGTGCGCCTTCGTACCGAGCACGCCGCCCGCGACGAGATCCGAATGCCCGCCGACATATTTCGTCAGCGAATACACGACGATATCCGCGCCGTGCTTCAGCGGCTGGAACCAGAGTGGCCCGAGGAACGTGTTGTCGATCGCGATCGGTGGCTTCTCGCCCTTGAAGATCGCGTCACGGCTGGCTGCGACCGCCTCGACGTCGACCAGCGCGTTGGTCGGGTTCGCCGGGCTTTCGAGATATATCAGCGCGACATTGCCGGTCGCGGCTTCGGTCATGACCTTATCGATCTCTTCACGAGTCGCACCCGCCGGGAAATCGAGCCACTTCACGCCGAACTTGCCGAGCACGCGGCCTATCAGCGTCTCGGTCGCAGCATATAGAGGCCCGGAATGGACGATCGTGTCGCCCGGCTTGACCATCGCGAGGAACAGCGTGGCGATCGCCGACATGCCCGACGAGAAGGCGAGTGCATCCTCCGCCTCTTCCCAGACGCCGAGACGATCCTCGAGGATCTCCTGGTTCGGGCCGTTGAAGCGCGAATAGACGAGGCCTTCGGCCCCGCCCGGACGCTTGCCGGTGACGCCTTCGAAGTGACGCTTGCCCGCCGCCGCGTTGGGGAAGACGAAGGTCGAGGTGAGGAAGATCGGCGGCTTCAGCGAGCCCTCCGAAAGCGACGGATCATAGCCGTGGCCCATCATCAAGGTCGATGGCTTCAGTTTGCGGCCACCGATCTTCTCGACCTCGGGCTTGGGCGCGACGCGCGCGGCGACGCCGGTCAGGTCTGCTTCGGTTTCGGCGGGGATGGCGCCGGCGTTATTCGGGGTATCGGACATCATTGGCTCCTGCGTGGCCCGTCTGGCGCGGGCCGATGTGCGGAGCCTAAACGAGCGATGCGGGATTTGGGACCCGTTACAGTCCTCCGTTACAGGCCGATGATGCTGATCTGGCGACCGTAAGAGGGCTCGCTGCGATGGGTCGCGCGGCGATAGCTGAAGAAGCGATCCGCGTCGGTGTAGGTATCGAGCCCGAGCGCCTCGATCCGGCCGATCCCGGCGACTGCCAGACGGCTGACGACATAGGCTTCGAGATCGAACTGGTAATGGTCGACCCGGCCATCGGCGAAGAAGCGTTCGTTTTCCGGATCCGCCTCGCAGAACCGGCGGATGAAGGCGTCGTCCACCTCGTAACTGGCGCGCGCGATGCACGGCCCGACCGCGGCGACGATCCGGCCGCGGTGCGCGCCGATCGCTTCCATCGCGAGGATCGTCGCATCGGTCACGCCGCCGAGCGCGCCCTTCCAGCCGGCATGCGCGGCGGCAACGACGCCGGCTTGCGCATCGGCGAACAAGACCGGTGCGCAATCCGCGGTGAGGATGCCGAGCGCGAGGCCGGGTCGGTTGGTGACCAGCGCATCGGCGTGCGGGCGGAGAGCGTCGTCGAACGGTTCGATCACCGTCACCGCGTCGGCGGAATGAACCTGATAGAGACCAACTAGGCGTGCGCCCGGTAGGACCGCTTCGCTGGCGAGGCGGCGATTTTCGGCGATGTTTGGGGGGCTATCGTCCGAGCCGATGCCGACATTGAGGCTCGTATAGGCACCGGTCGAGACGCCCCCGCGACGACCGAGAAAGCCGTGCGGGATGTCGCCGAGCGCCTTCGCGCGGATGATGTCGATGGTCACAGCGACCACCTCACCCATCCATCCAGCCCGGCGAAGGCCGGGGCCCAATTGGGAAACGCTACCGAAAAAGCGCTGAGCATCGTTACCGCAACCTCCCCAAATGGGCCCCGGCCTTCGCCGGGGTGATACTGAATCATCACAATACGAGCTTCATAATCCGGTCATCATCGGGCTGCTCCCCAACCATGAACACATACCGACCGATCTCGACGAACCCGTACCGCTCGTAGAACCGGCGCGCCCGGTGGTTGTCCACATACACGCTGAGGATCATCTCCGTCCTTGCGTCCGCCCGCGCGGTATCGATCGCCCAATCCATCAACGCAGGACCGACGCCGGCCCCGTGCTGGTCGCCGCGCACGTAAAGCTGGTGAAGTTCGATTGCCGTAGCAGGCCAGTCACCCGGAAACGCCACCGGCCCGAGCTTGGCGAATCCGACGATCGCCCCAGCCTCGTCTACCCCGACCCGCACCGTATAGGCGGGGTCGAACAGCTGAGCCGGCAGTCCCGTCTCGCCGAACGTCTGGTCGAGGAAAACGGCGAGGTCTTCGGGGCGGTACAGCGTGCCGAACGTGTCGGTGAACGAGCGCTTCGCCATCGCGGCGAGTTCGGGTCCGTCCGCCGGGATGGCATCGCGATAGGCGATCATGCGCCCGCACCCGAAAACGCCGCCGGGGTCGGCCAGGACGGCGCAGTGATCGCCAGCGCTTTGAAGAGTGTTCCCATCTCGTCCATCAACCTCCTCCGATCGGCAGCCAGTGCTTCCGCCCGCGCGGGCGCCCCCTTGGCGAGCGCGGATGTCCGCGAATCGATCCCGAGCGCACCGAGCAAATCGCGCTGCGTGACCGGCCCCCACGCGACCGCGCCCTCGGTCTGCGCGGCGGCGGCGAGCGTGGTGAAGTCGACATGCGCGGTGAGGTCGTGCTCGCCGGGCGCCTCGAACGGGTTGGCGAACGCGTGGCCGCGCACCGCCTGCAGACTGTCGCCGAGCGCAGGGCCTTCATAGCCGTAATCGATCGCGATCAGCGCGCCGCCCTGCGTGGCGATTCGCTGGGCGAGGCCGCGGACGATCGTCACGGCCGCGGGCGAGGTTTCGAGGATCGAGCCGGCCGGCGCATCGCGAAACGGTTCCGGGATCACCGCGGCGGGCAGCGGCTTGCCCGCGATCGGCAGGAACAGCAGGTCCTGCGCAGCAACGAGGCGTTCGTGCCACTCCTCGCGCTTCACCAACTGGCGGATCGGCAGCGCATCGAAGAACTCGTTGGCCACGGCGATCAGCGGGCGATCGGTCGGAAGCGTGTCGATCGTATCGTGCCAGATCGCGGCGGGGACACGTTCGGTTTGCGCCTTGCGGAGGGCGGGACTCGTTTCGACGAAATGCATGGGGGGCGTGAGCCCAGCCTTCGCCATCGCCCGCGCGGCGTCGGCGGCGAGCGTCCCACGACCCGGGCCGAGTTCGACCCACGCTGCATCCGGGCGACCGGCGCGGTCCCACAGGTCGGCACACCACAGGCCAATGAGTTCGCCGAACATCTGGCTGATCTCGGGCGCAGTGGTGAAGTCGCCGCCCGCTCCCAAGGGATCGCGCGTCGCGTAATAGTGCGCGTTGGCGGCGGCCATATACTGCGCGACGGGGATCGGGCCTGCGAGCGCGATTGCTCGAGCAAGCCGTTCGGGAAGGGCGGTGTCGATTCCCCTTCCGCTTGCGGGAGGGGTTAGGGGAGGGACTGGATTATCTTTGGCCATGACATTTGCGGCCATGCCCTCCCCCAACCCCTCCCGCAAGCGGGAGGGGAGTCAGGCGACGCTCGCCGTCCCCGCGATCGGCTCGACCCGCACCCGACGCTTGGCCGAGGTCGCCACCAGATAGGCGCCGCCAAGAATCATCGGCACGCACAGCCACTGCCCCATGTGCAGCCCGGTATGCTCGGCAAAGGCGCGCAGCTGCGAATCGGGTTCGCGGAAGAACTCGGCCGTGAACCGCGCCAGGCCGTAGCCGAGCACGAACAGACCGACGAGCTTGCCCGGGTCATAGCGCGCCTTGGTCTTCCAGAACGCGAACCAGAGCAGCGCGAACAGCAGAATGCCCTCCAGCCCCGCCTCGTAAAGCTGGCTTGGGTGACGCGCCGGCTCGACCATGCCGAACGGCACGGTGCGCTCGAAGATGATGCCCCAGGCGACGTCGGTCGGCTTGCCCCAGAGCTCGCCGTTGACGAAGTTCGCGAGCCGTCCGAAAAACAGGCCGAAGGGTACGCAGCACGCAATATAATCGTGCACGCGGAGCCAGTTGAGCTGGTGCTTCCGCGCGAACAGGATCAGCCCGATCGACGTCCCGATCACGCCGCCATGGAACGACATGCCGCCGTCCCACAGCCGGAAGATCCGCAGCGGATGCAGGAACATCTCGGGCGCGTAGAAAATCACATAGCCGAGCCGCCCGCCGAGGATGATGCCGAGCGTCGCGTAGAACACCAGGTCGTCGGCATGCCGCCGCGCCATCGGTGCGCCGGGCTGCGCGAGCAGCTTGAGCAGATACCACCAGCCGAGCAGGATCCCGCCGATATAGGCAAGGCTGTACCAGCGCAGCGTGAAGAAGCCGATCGAGAAGACGTCGGGGCGGAGCCCCAAATCCTCGAAGCGGATGTGACTGCCGACGGCGGCAGAGATGGTCGACAGGATCAAAGGCTTTTCCCTAGGCGTTCGCCCCTGCATAAAGAGCGGCAGTGATAAGACCAAGGGCGATAAGCCGAATAGGAGAGCGATATGCGGACCGAGCTCGATGCAGCTATGGATTCGACGATGGCGGCGCTGACCGCTGAGGGTGGCATGCTGGCGCTCGGATCGGTCGAGCGGTTTGGTGTGACGCTGCCCACGATCGCCGCCGCGCCGCCCGCGCTCAGCTATTATTTCGCGCATTACGCCAACGAGCATCGCGACGCCGTGTTTATCGTTTCGGGCGACGAACGACTGACGTTCGGCGAAGTCCATGCCGCCGCCGAACGCGTCGCACGCGCGCTTGTGAGCGGGTACGACATCGCAAAGGGCGACCGCGTCGGGATCGCGATGCGCAACTCGCCGTCGTGGATCGTCCTCTACATGGGCATCGTCATGGCCGGCGGCGTCGCGACTCTGCTCAACGGCTGGTGGCAGGCGGAGGAGCTGGAAACGGCGATCGGCGAGGTCGATTGCACACTTGTCTTCGCCGATCCGCCGCGGGTGAAGCGTCTCGCGCAGATCGCAGCCTTGCGTGCGCCGGTAGTCGAAATCGACGATTCGCGACTGCTTGCCGAAGCTCTCGCGCAGGTCTTGGCAAAAGACGACGACACCGCCGACCTGCCGTTGCTCGGCCCCGAGGATCATGCGACGATTCTCTTTACGAGCGGCTCGACCGGCCAGTCGAAGGGCGCGCTGTCCGAGCATCGTGCGATCGTGCAGGGCATCTTCAACTATCTCGGCCAGGCGATGATGATGGTCGGCATCGCCACCGCGCAGGGCAATCCCCCGGTCGGGCAGCCGGTCACGCTGCTGACGATCCCGCTCTTTCACATCACCGGTGAAGTGCCGGTGTTCCTCCAGAGCTTTGCGATGGGGCGGAAACTCGTGCTGATGCCGAAATGGGATGCGGGCGAGGCGATGCGGCTGATCGAAGCGGAGGGCGTGACCTATTTCGTCGGCGTTCCTCTCATGAGCTTCGAGATCCTCAACCACCCCGATCGCGCGAAGTACGACCTGTCGACAGTCACCGATTTCGCCGCGGGCGGTGCGCCGCGCCCGGTCGACCATGTCCGCCGGATCGACGCGGAGATGGGCGGAAGTGCGCCGCTGATCGGTTACGGCCTGACCGAAACCAACGCGGTCGGCACCGGCAACTGGCGGAGCAACTACCTCGCCAAGCCCAATTCGGCCGGACGGGCGGGTGCCCCGTTGGTCGACCTCGCGATCCTCGACGATGCCGGGCACCCGGTCGACCAGGGTCAGCGCGGCGAGGTGTGCATACGCTCGATCTGCAACTTCAAGGAATATTGGAACCGCCCCGACGCGACCGCCGCCGCCTTCACGTCCGACGGCTATTTCCGGACCGGCGACATCGGCTATCTCGACGAGGACGACTATCTGTTCATCGTCGACCGCAAGAAGGACATCATCATTCGCGGCGGCGAGAACATCTCGTGCCAGGACGTCGAGGCCGCATTGTACGAGCATCCGGCGGTCGCGGAGGCTGCCGTGTTCGGGTTGGCCGACGAGCGATTCGGCGAAGTGCCCGGCGCGGTAGTGGTCCCTCAGGACGGCGAAACGCTGACCTCGGACGACCTGACCGCGTTCCTTCACCAGCACATCGCCGCGTTCAAGATACCGCAGCGGATCTGGATTTCCACCGAACCGCTCCCCCGACTCGGCACGGAAAAGATCGATAAGGTTTCGCTCAAGGCCACCTACCGAGCGCAGGCCTGACTTCCCTCGCCCCTTCGGGGAGAGGGAGGGAGGAGCCGTAGGCGACGGAAGGGAGAGGGGAGTGAGTCTCCGGGACGCGCCTTGAGACCCACCGCCCCTCATCCGACGCTTCGCGCCACCTTCTCCCCGAGGGGGAGAAGGACTAGGGATCGACGACATGATCAGC
The DNA here is from genome assembly GCF_053345535.1 of Sphingomonas sp. M1A8_2b. Lineage (NCBI taxonomy): Bacteria > Pseudomonadati > Pseudomonadota > Alphaproteobacteria > Sphingomonadales > Sphingomonadaceae > Sphingomonas > Sphingomonas sp. M1A8_2b. Next base: position 144,527 of record NZ_JBKFAH010000001.1, read on the forward strand.
AGGCGCAGCATACTCGTCGGCGGCGGCGCGGGGATCGGCCTGGTGGTCGCCTGGGGTCTCTGGCCGCGAACCTACGCGCCGAACCTCGTCGCCAACCCCGGCGAAACCCCGTTCGGCGCATGGCTCAAGATCGGCACCGACGGCCACATAACCGTCGCCGTCCCCCAGGTCGAACACGGCCAGGGCGTCTACACGACCCTCCCCCAGATCGTCGCGGACGAGCTCGGCGCGGACTGGCGCACCGTCGGCATCGAGCCCGCGCCGCTTAACCCGCTCTACGCCAACCCGGTCGGCACGCACGACCTGTTCGAGGGGCTGTTCGATCGCCTGCCAAAGAGTATCGCCAGCGCGCCTATGCTGACAGGCGCCTCCAGTTCGATCCGAATGTTCGAACAAGCCTGCCGCCAAGCCGGCGCCGGCGCCCGTGCGCTGCTGTGCATGGCGGCGGCGAAACGCTGGGATGCCGACTGGACCGCGGTGAATGTCGATGCCGGGTTCTGCACGCATGCAGGCAAACGCATCCGCTTTGCCGACCTTGCCGAAGACGCGGCGACGTTCACGCTCCCCGATCCGCTACCGCTCGGGATTCAGGGTGCCGGCAAATTGGCGGGGACGTCGGTGCCGCGGATCGACGTCCCCGCGAAGGTCGATGGCTCGGCGAATTTCGCCGGCGACGTACGGCTCGCGGACATGGTCCATGCGGCGATCCGCCAAGGGCCAGTCGGTGGCCGGCTGGTGAAAGTCGACCGCGCCGCCGCCGATCGAATCCGAGGCGTGCTGTCGGTGGTCGAGAACCCGCGCTGGGTGGCAGCGGTCGCGACGACGGGGTGGGCGGCGCAGAAGGCACTCGATGCGTTGGCGCCGCGGTTCGAGAATGCCGGCCCCCTCCCCGATTCGGCGTCGATCGACAAAGCGCTGGACGCTGCTCTCGCTGGCCCCGGCACGCGAATGGCGTCGACCGGCGATGTCGCCGCGACGTTCCAAGGTGCCAATCTCGTCACCGCAACGTATCGCGCTGGTCTTGGGCTGCATGCGGCGATCGAAACGCGTAGCGCGACCGCATCCTTTTCGAACGGCCGACTGGAACTGTGGCTGGCGACCCAGGCACCGGGTCTGGCCCGCGCCGCGGCGGCTCGCGCGGCCGGCCTAAACGAAAATGCTGTCGTCGTGCATCCGATGCTGGTCGGCGGGTCGTTCGGAGCTGCGCTCGAGCATGATGTCGCCGAACAGGCCGCCGTGCTGGCGGTGAAGTTGCGGCGTCCCGTCAGCCTCGTCTGGTCGCGCGGCGAGGAATCATTGCACGATCGATACCGCGCGCCGGCCGGTGCGAAGATGGCTGCACGGCTCGCGCCGAACGGTGCGATCATGGGGTGGAGCGCGAACATCGCCGCGCCTGCAACCGGCGCCGAAATAGCGCGGCGGATGATGCCGGGACTTGCGACCGAAGCCGCGCTGATCGGCACGAAGGGCGACCGCTACGCCGTGGCAGGCGCAACGCCCGCCTATCGCATCCCGGCCTACACGATCGACTATCACCCTGCGGAGATCGGCATACCGACCGGTCACCTCCGCGGCGGCGCGCATGGCTACACCGCGTTTTTCACCGAATGCTTCCTCGACGAACTCGCGCGGGTCGCCCAGTCCGAACCGATGTCGTTCCGCATCGGCATGCTCGGCGGCGAACCGCGACTCGCCCGCTGCCTGTCGACCGCGGCGGCGCTTGGCGGCTGGAATGGCGGCGTGGCGGGCAGCGGTCAGGGGCTTGCGTGCCATGCCTTCCGGGGCAGCTACATCGCGGTGATGGCCGAGGCCCATATGGGTGCGGACCGACGGCCGGTGATTGACCGCCTCGTCGCCGCGGTCGATTGCGGCGTGCAGATCAACCCCGATATCGTCCGACAGCAGATCGAGGGCGGGCTGATCTTCGGCATGGCATCAGCAGTCGGCGCGTCGACCGGATTTACCCGCGGACTCGCCGACGCACGCGGTTTCGACACGATCGCATTGCCCCGGCTGGCCGACACGCCCGACATCACCGTCGAACTCATCCACAGCGAGGACGCGCCCGGCGGGGTCGGCGAACTCGGCGTTCCCGCGGTCGCACCGGCGATCGCCAACGCGCTCTTCGCGTCAACGGGCTTTCGCATCCGTCATTTGCCTTTAAGACCAGCATCATGACCTTGCCCCCCGATCATCCGCCGATCCCCAAGCCGCGTATCGGCGTTTTGCTGATGAACCTCGGCACGCCCGATGGCCCCGATGCGAAATCGGTGAAGCGCTATCTCGGCGAGTTCCTGTCCGATGGCCGCGTCGTCGAAATTCCGCAGATCGCGTGGCAGCCGATATTGCGCGGTATCATCCTGAATACGCGGCCGAAGAAGTCGGCACACGCCTATGCGCAGGTCTGGCGCGAGGATGGCTCGCCACTCGCCGCGATCACCCGGTTGCAGGCAGCCGCGTTGAAGGACGCGTTCGGGCCCGAGGTACTGGTCGACTGGGCGATGCGCTACGGCAATCCCTCGATCGCCGACCGTCTGACGGCGATGAAGGCGGCGGGCTGCGAGCGCATCCTGCTCGCGCCGCTCTACCCGCAATATTGCGCAGCGACGACCGCGACCGCGAACGACAAGGCGTTCAAGCATCTCGCTGGCCTGCGCTGGCAGCCGGCGATCCGGACTTTGCCGCCGTATTATGACGACGCGCTCTATATCGATGCGTTGAAGGAGTCGCTCGAAGCGGGCCTCGCGGCGCTCGATTTCACGCCTGACGCTATTGTCGCAAGCTTCCACGGCATGCCGAAGCGGACGTTGCAGCAGGGCGATCCCTATCACTGCCATTGCCAGAAGACCGCGCGGTTGCTCGGCGAACGGATGGGTCGCGAGCTGACGATCGCATTCCAGTCGCGATTCGGGCCGCAGAAGTGGCTCGGGCCCGCGACCGACGAGACGCTCGTCGCGCTCGCCAAGGCCGGCAAGACCAAGATCGCGATCTTCGCGCCCGGCTTCTCGGCCGACTGTCTCGAGACGCTCGAAGAGCTGTCGATCCGCGGTCGCGAGAGCTTTGAGGAGGCGGGCGGCACGCATTTCGCCTATTTGCCATGCCTCAACGACAGCCCCGTCGGCGTCGAAATGCTGCGCAGCATTTTGGCGCGCGAGCTTGAAGGATGGATACGCCCAAGTTAACCTCGCTCAAAATCTACGAGGAGAGAGACTGATGGCACGCGTCGCAATTGTAACGGGTGGTACGCGTGGCATCGGCGAGGCGATCAGCCTGGCGCTCCAGGACATGGGCCTGACCGTCGCCGCAACCTACGCCGGCAACGACGCACGCGCGAAGGAGTTTACCGAGCGCACGGGCATCGCCGCATACAAGTGGGACGTGGCCGATTACGACGCATGCCAGGCGGGTTGCGCGCAGGTCGGCGCTGAGCTGGGCGACGTCGATATCGTCGTCAACAACGCCGGCATTACCCGTGACGGCACCATCCTGAAGATGACATACCAGGATTGGAAAGAGGTGATCGACACCAATCTCGGCGGGTGTTTCAACATGGCCAAGGCGGTGTTCCCGGGCATGCGGACGCGCAAATGGGGGCGGATCGTCAACATCGGCTCGATCAACGGACAGGCCGGGCAGTACGGCCAGGTGAACTATGCCGCGGCGAAGTCCGGCATCCACGGGTTCACCAAGGCCTTGGCGCAGGAGGGCGCGCGCGCGGGCGTGACGGTGAACGCGATCGCGCCGGGGTATATCGATACGGACATGGTGGCGGCGGTGCCGGCCGACGTTTTGGAGAAGATCGTGGCCAAGATCCCGGTCGGGCGGTTGGGACAGGCTACCGAGATCGCCCGTGGCGTTGCGTTTCTGTGCTCGGAAGAGGGTGGGTTCGTTACCGGGTCTACGCTGAGCATCAATGGCGGTCAGCACATGTACTGACGGGCGCAGGCGCGGCAACGTCCGCGCCAATGCCCGCGAGCGAAGCAAAGCGGGCAGCGCCCGGCACGGCCGGCGGGTCGGCTAGGCCGAACCCGTCCGACGGCGGCCTTGCCGGCGGCGCTGGGTAGATGTCTACCGGGCTACCAAGGACGGTCTTGCTTGATCCTGGGCCCCGCGTTCGCGGGGGAACGAGGAAGCGTGCTGGACCAGAGCCACAGCGTCCGCGCTGAACAAGGACGCCACCGCAAAACGCCCGGCAACCTCCTCCCTCTCCCCTTCGGGGAGAGAGTCGGGGTGAGGGGCAGTTTCAAACGCTGTCGCCCGTGGCTACCCCTCACCCAACCCTCTCCCCGGAGGGGAGAGGGCTACCCCGCATAATCACCCGTCGCTAGCGCGCTCGATATCCGCGCCGACCGCGCTCAGCTTTTCCTCAAGCCGCTCATACCCGCGGTCCAAGTGATACACGCGACCGACCGACGTCTCGCCGTCCGCCGCCAGCCCGGCCAAAATCAAGCTCATCGATGCGCGCAGATCGGTCGCCATCACCGGCGCGCCGACCAGCTTGTCGACGCCGCGCACCACCGCTGTCCGCCCGCGTACCTGGATATCGGCGCCCATCCGCGCCAGTTCCGGCACATGCATGTAGCGATTCTCGAAGATCGTCTCGGTCAGCACGCTGGCGCCGTCCGCCTTGCACAGCATTGCCATGAACTGCGCCTGCATGTCGGTGGCGAAGCCGGGATAGGGCGCAGTCGACAGCGTCAGCGGCTTGAGCACGCCGCCCGATGCGACGCGGACGCCATCCTTGGTCGGCGTCACCGAGACGCCCGCCTCGACCAGCGCATCGAAGGTTGCGCCCATGTCCGGCATCGCCACGCCGATCAGTTCCAGGTCGCCGCCGGTGATCGCCGCCGCGCACGCATAACTGCCCGCCTCGATCCGGTCGGGCATCACTGCATAAGTCGCGCCGTGCAGCCGGTCGCGGCCTTCGATCGTCAGCGTCTCGGTGCCGATCCCGTCGATCGACGCGCCCATCGCGACCAGGCAGTTACACAGGTCGACGATCTCGGGCTCGCGCGCGGCGTTCTCGATTATCGACGTGCCCTTGGCGAGCACCGCCGCCATGATGACGTTCTCGGTCGCGCCTACCGACACGATCGGGAAGCGGTAGCGTCCGCCCGGCAGGCGCCCGCCCGGCGCTGTCGCCTTCACATAGCCGGCCGCCATCTCGAGTTCGGCACCGATCGCCTCGAGTGCGCGCAGATGGAGGTCGATCGGACGGTTGCCGATCGCACAGCCGCCCGGCAGCGACACCGTCGCCTCGCCGCCGCGCCCGAGCAGCGGCCCGAGCACGAGGATCGAGGCGCGCATCTTGCGGACGATATCGTAGGGCGCCTCGGTCGAGGTCAGATTGCCCGCGCGGATCGTCATCACCCGGCCGAAATCCTCGGGCCGCGTGCCCTGGATCGCGGTCGATGCACCAAGCTGGTTAAGCAGATGCCCGAAGCCGTCGACGTCCGCGAGGCGCGGCAGGTTGCGCAGCGTCAACGGTTCTTCGGTCAGCAGCGCGCAAGGCATCAGCGTGAGCGCGGCGTTCTTCGCACCGGAAATGGGCAGGCGCCCGGACAGGCGATTGCCGCCGCGAATGAGAATACGGTCCATCCCGGGTGTCTATCGCGGCTGGCGTTCTGCGCAAGGGCCCCGGACGCCTCGTAACGACGGACAGCCCGCATCGTAGGATCGCCAACCCGCGCCTCAGCGCGACCCTTACACCCCCGCTTGATCGACTTTAATGCGCGGGAATCATAGCTTTGCTCTGTGGGGTCTCGAACATGGGGGACCTTTACAGAGTGCCGGACAGCTGCTTCGCCGACCGCGTCGGCGATCTCATCGACTTGTCGGTGAATGAAAGGGCCGCACTCGCGCGGTTCGAGGAGCGTCCGCGTGAGCTGCGCCGCGGTGCCGTACTGCTGCGGGAGAACGACCCGCAAAGCGAACTGTTCATCCTCCAGCGCGGCATGGCGATGAGCTATGTGCTGCTCGACGACGGATCGCGCCAGATCCTTCGGTTTCTCTATGCGGGTGACATGGTCGCCGTGTCAGCGCTGGTGTATCGCGATTCGCCCGAGACGGTGGTCGCGCTGACCGACTGCACCGTCTGCGCCTTCGACCGATCGGCGATGACCGCACTGGTTACCGATCACCCGCGGCTATCGGCGATCATCATGGTGATGAATCAGATGGAGAAGGTCGCGTTGACCGATCGTCTGGCAGCACTAGGCCGGACGTCGGCCAAGGCGCGGATCGCCGCGCTGCTGATCGAGATGCGCAACCGGTTACGCGTCCGCGATCAGGCGATGCAGAACAGTTTTACGCTCGGTCTGACGCAGGAGGAGATCGGCGACGCGACCGGGCTGACCGCGGTGCACGTCAACCGGATGCTGCGCCAATTGGAAGAGGATGGGTTGATCCGACGCGAGGCGGGTCGCGTGTCTTTGCTCAACGAGACGATGCTGGCGCAGGCGGCGAATTATATCGACCGGTTCGACGGGCTCGACCTGCGCTGGTTGCCGCCCGCTCGGTAAGGCACAGGTATCAGGCCTTTTCGAGCGTGCACTGCAATGGGTGCTGGTTCTGCTGCGCGAAGTCCATGACCTGCGACACCTTGGTCTCGGCGACCTCGTAGCTGAACGTCCCGCACACGCCGACACCCTTCTGGTGGACGTGGAGCATCACACGCGTCGCGGCCTCCATATCCATGCGGAAGAAGCGCTGGAGACACAGGACCACGAACTCCATCGGCGTGTAGTCGTCGTTGAGCATCAGCACGCGGTAGGGCGTCGGCTGTTTGGTCTTGGCGCGGGTCTTTGTCGCGACACCCGCGCCGGTGCCACCATTACCGTCTTCACCGCCGTCATCTCGGCGCTCGGCCATCCGCTCGGGAGTCGTTGTGTCTAGGGTCAAAAGCATGCTGCCAAAATATGGCATCACCGGGGGCAAGGGCAAGGGGGCGCCCCGCCAACGCACGCGAAAAGCGCAAACGTAAAAAGGGGCAGCCGTCTCGCGACGACCACCCCTTTCCCTACGCGTTACTCAAAAAAGTGACGCTGCCTACAGGCAACGCCAGATCGGCTCAGGCCGGGATCTTCATCGCGTCCTTGGCGACCGCGACGCGGTTCGAGATCGGCTGGGCGAACTCGCCGAACATCTTGAGCATCCGCTCGGTCGAGCGCGAACCCTCGGCGATCATCGTGTCGAACGCGGTGCGCGCATAATCGCTCTGCAACTTCATGAACTCGGCCGGCGACTTGGCGGCGGCGAGCGTCTTGGCGGCTTCGGTCGCGCTCTCGAACGAGGTCTTCGCATAGTCGGCGACTTCCTGGCCGAGCGCTTCGACGTTCTTTGCGGCGATCTTCGACGATTCAACCAGCGCCTCGACGTTGCCCTTGCCGAATGCGGTCACGTCCTCGACCATCTTCGCCGACTTCTCCATCGCGCCCTTGGCCTGCTCGCTGAACTCGCTGGTCGTGGTGCCGCTGAACCCGTTGGTGAACAGGGCCTTGGTCTTTTCGGTGATGCTCTGGATCGTGTCCATCGTGGCGTCCTTCGTTTCGCTAGCTGGGATCCCCGTTGGCGCAGTCGCCAGATTCGGGGCGGGAGTCTCTGGTTGCGGCGATACAAAAGCAGCCGCGGGAGGTGTGTCGATCGCCGGCGTCTTGGCGACCGGCCTGGGTGCCGGTTTTGCCGGCTTGGCGACGGTCCGACGAGCCTTCGCGGTGGCGACAGGCTTCGAACCGGCCTTGGCCGTCCGTTTCACGATATCCACCATCCACGCACCTCTCTTCGGAGTTATGTCGTGGTCCCTGATACACGATTCGCGGCGTCGCACAACGAAATTGTGCACTGCACCATGACGTTAACGGAAGGGAGCGCTACCGGCTTTTGACGTACTCGCCAGGCGCATCGCCGAGCACCGCGAGGGACCCCCTGCCCGGACACCTAACCCCTTTGACTGCAACGGTTTTCGGATCGATCGCGCGGACCCATTCGACCCAGTCCGGCCACCAGCTTCCCTTGGTCTCGGTCGCCCCCGCAACGAAGTCCTCGAGCGTCGTATGCGCCGAGGGATTGGTCCAAAACTGATACTTGCCCGCCGCCGGCGGGTTCACGACTCCGGCGATGTGGCCCGATCCCGCCAGCACGAACTTCAGCGGTCCCGCGAACAGCTGGGTCAGCTTCCACACGCTCTCGGCCGGCGCGATATGATCCTCGCGACCTGCTTGGACGTAAGCGGGCGTCGTCACCTTGGTGAGATCGATCGGCGTACCGTCCACCGTCATCGTGCCCGTGACCAGCAGATTGTCGCGGTAGAGATCGGTCAGATAGCTCAGATGCCATTTCGCTGGCAGGTTGGTGGTGTCGCCGTTCCAGTGAAGCAGGTCGAACGGCACGTAATCCTGCCCCAGCAGATAATTCTGCGTGACGTAGTTCCAGATCAGGTCACGCCCGCGCAGCAAATTGAACGTCGTCGCCATGTACCGCCCGTCGAGGAACCCCTCGGGCGACAGCGACGCGACCATCTTCAGCTGCTCGTCGTCGATGAAATGCTGCAGCTCGCCAGCCTGCGCGAAATCGACCTGGGCTGTGAAGAACGTCGCGCTCGCCACCTTTTCCGCCTCGCCGCGCGCCGCCAGCAGCGCGAGCGTCGCCGCCAGCGTCGTGCCCGCCACGCAGTACCCGATCGTGTGCACCGCCGGCACCTTCAGCGCAGTCCGCACCGTATCGATCGCGTCGATCTGCGCGGCGATATAATCGTCCCAGACGATGTCCTTCATGCTCGCGTCGGCCGATTTCCACGACACCATGAACACCGTGATGCCCTGCTCGACCGCCCAGCGGATGAAGCTCTTCTCGGGCGTCAGGTCGAGGATGTAGAACCGGTTTATCCACGGCGGGAAGATGACCAGCGGCGTCGCCAGCACCTTGTCGGTGGTCGGGCTGTACTGGATCAGCTCGTAGAGCGGCGTGCGTTTGACCACCTTGCCCGGTGTCATCGCCAGGTTGCGGCCGAGCTCGAACGCGCCGTCGGGGGTATGCGTCACCTGCCCGCGGGCAAGATCCGCCATCATGTTCTGCAGACCTTTGAGCAGATTCTCGCCGCGCGTCTCGATCGTCTTCTCGATCACCTGCGGGTTGGTCAGCGCGAAATTGGTCGGGCTCATCGCATCGACGAACCCCTTGGTTGCGAACCGCAACTGCTCCTTTTGGCGAGGGTCGAGCCCGTCGATCGCCTCGACCCCGCGGAGCATATGGTAGCCGATCAGCTGATAACTCTGCCGGATCAGATCGAATACCGGTTCGCGCCACTGCGGCGCCTTAAACCGCTTGTCGGTGACGGGCGCGGGTTCGGGCACCTTGGCGGGATCGAGGAAGCGCTGCCACAGCGTCAGGCTCTCGGTCCAGAAATCGCGCGCGCGCTCCAGCGTGGCGGGGTCGGTGAAACCCGGGATCGCCGGGATCGCCTCGGGCTTGGGCTGCATCGCCGCGAGCCCCTGCTCCATCATCATCTGCTGCGCACGACCCATCACCCAGGTCCAGTGCTGGAGATCGGGCAGGCTCGGAGTAGGAGGAGTTTCGGCCATGACGTCCTCTGCTTTTTCCGGAGCTTACCGCAGGTATCGGCCAAGCGGAAGGACGACGCTCGACAAGCCCGCTGCCTGCACCATCCCTCCCGTCATCCTGACGAAAGTCAGGACCCAGAGCCACAAACGCCAACGCCCGTAACCCTGGGTCCTGACTTTCGTCAGGATGACGGAGGATGTGTGGCGTCGCTCGTCTGCCTCCAGCCCGAATACCCCAGCTTTCGCAGCCGCGACGAATGAGGCGGATGACGCCTCCCCTCACCTGCGGTACAGCACCCGCTCCTCCAGCATGAGGCCGATCATGTCCGAAGACTTCTACCGCATCAAACGCTTGCCCCCCTATGTCATCGCCGAAGTGAACGCGATGCGGGCGGCGGCGCGCGCGGGCGGGGAGGACATCATCGATCTCGGCATGGGCAATCCCGACCTGCCGCCCCCCGAGCACGTCATCGAGAAGCTCGTCGAAGTCGCGCGCAAGCCGAGCGCGCACGGCTATTCGCAGTCGAAGGGCATCCCAGGCCTGCGGAAAGCACAGGCGAACTATTACGGCCGCCGCTTCGGCGTCGACGTCGATCCTGAGACCGAAGTCGTCGTCACGATGGGCTCGAAGGAAGGCCTCGCGAGTCTCGCCACCGCGATCACCGCGCCCGGCGACGTCGTGCTCGCGCCAAACCCGTCCTATCCGATCCACACCTTCGGCTTCATCATCGCCGGCGCGACGATCCGTGCGGTCCCGACCACGCCCGACGAGGCGTATTTCGAGAGCCTCGAGCGCGCGATGGCGTTCACCGTCCCCGCGCCATCGGTGCTGGTGATGGGCTATCCGTCGAACCCGACCGCCGAAGTCGTCGACCTCGCCTTCTACGAGCGCGTCGTCGCGTTCGCGAAGAAGCACAAGCTGTGGGTGATCTCCGACCTCGCCTATTCGGAGCTCTACTATGACGGCAAGCCGACGCCCTCGATCCTCCAGGTGCCGGGCGCGAAGGACGTCGCGATCGAGTTCACCTCGCTCAGCAAGACCTATTCGATGGCCGGCTGGCGGATGGGCTTCGGGGTCGGCAACAAGACGCTGATCGCGGCGATGACGCGGGTGAAATCGTATCTCGATTACGGCGCGTTCACGCCGATCCAGGCCGCTGCCTGCGCCGCGCTCAACGGCCCGCAGGACATCGTCGAGCGCAACCGCCAGCTTTATCACAAGCGCCGCGACGTACTGGTCGAGAGCTTCGGCCGCGCTGGCTGGGATATCCCGAGCCCTCGCGCGAGCATGTTCGCCTGGGCACCGCTGCCTCCCGCCCTCGCGCACTTAGGTAGCCTTGAGTTCACCAAACAATTGCTGACTCACGCGCACGTCGCCGTTGCCCCAGGTGTCGGCTACGGGGAAAACGGCGAGGGCTATGTGAGGATCGCGATGGTCGAGAACGAACAGCGGCTCCGCCAAGCGGCGCGCAACGTGAAGAAATACCTCGCGAGCATGGGCGTCAACACGCCCGCGCGCGGCGCCGGCTGACCCTCACCGGCGTGGATATCAATCCGTTATATTCGGTGGCCGGCGTACTCGTCGGCCTCATCGTCGGGCTGACGGGTGTCGGCGGCGGATCGCTGATGACGCCATTGCTGGTACTAGTCTTCGGCTTCCACCCCGCCACCGCAGTCGGCACCGACCTGCTCTACGCGTCGGCGACCAAGACGGTAGGCACGACGGTGCATGGCTGGCGCGGCACGGTCGACTGGAGCGTGGTGCGCCGGCTCGCGACCGGCAGCGTCCCTGCGGCGATCGCGACGTTGCTCGTGCTCAACCATCTCGGCGAGAAATCGTCCGACACCGGCCACGCGATTACCGTCGTGCTCGGCGTGACGCTGATCCTGTCGGCAGTCGCGACCTTCTTTCGCGGCAAGATCGTCGCGTGGCTGACCCCCCGCGTGGGCACCGTCGGCGGCGAGCGCCAGGCGATGCTGACGATCCTGCTCGGCGCGGTGCTCGGCGTGCTCGTCTCGCTGACATCGGTCGGCGCCGGCGCACTCGGCATGACCGCCCTCCTGATTCTCTACCCCACCCTCCCGATCAACCGGCTGGTCGGTTCGGACATCGCGCATGCGGTGCCGCTGACGTTGCTCGGCGGGATCGGCCACTGGATCCTCGGCTCGGTCGACGTCGACTTGCTGGTGTCTCTGCTGATCGGCTCGATCCCCGGCATTATCGTCGGCAGCCTGATCGCCACGCGCGTCTCCGACCGCGTGCTGGTGCCGGTGCTCGCGACCGTGCTGGCGCTGGTTGGCGTGAAGCTGATCTTCTGACATGCGGCCCGGCTTCGCCTTCTCCACGCGACTCCGCGTGCGCTATGCCGAGATCGACGGGCAGAAGATCGTCTTCAACTCCCGCTATCTCGAATATGCCGACGTCGCGGTCACCGAGTTCTGGGAATGGACCGGGATCGCCGAGGCGCTACCGGATGTCTGGCCGACCACCGAGTTCAACGTCCGCCGGACCGAGATCGATTACCTCAAGCCGTTCCGCCTCGGGGATACGGTGGAGACGTTCGTGCGGATCGAGAAGCTCGGCACGACGAGCCTGACGAAACGCTTCGAACTCGCGCATGCGGAAACGGGCGAACTGCATACGGTGATCACTATGGTCAGCGTCCACGTAGATCTTGAGACGGGGCGCCCCGTGCCCCTGCCGGACGCGATCCGTGAGGTGTTGGAAGCATTGCAATTGTCATCCTGACACCACCTCCGTCATCCTGACTTTCGTCAGGATGACAGAGTGAGGCTTTACTCCGCCGCCTCAGCCGCCACGCCATCCTCGGCAACATCCCCAGGCAGCGCCCAGATCAGGTCGCCCTTCCCCAGCACGCGCCCATCATGCGACCGCACCGAAACCGGCTGCAATGGCCGTCGATCGCGCGCGTCGACCAGGATCGGGAACGCCGGCACGCACGTCTCCCACCGCTCGCCCCATTGCCTAAGCGCGATCATCGTCGGCAGCAGCGCGAACCCCTTGTCGGTCAGACCATAAGCGATCTTGCGCCGATCCTCCGGGATAGGCTGGCGCGCGAGGATGCCGTGCTCGACCAGCCGCGCGAGCCGGTTCGCGAGGATGTTCCGCGCAATGCCGAGTTCCGACTGGAACTCCTCGAAATGATGCAGGCCGTTGAACGACGCGCGCAGGATGAGGAACGACCAGCGCTCGCCCATCGCTTCCAGCGCGGCGGGAAGGCTGCATTCCAGCAGGGGTTCGCGCAACTTGCCCATGGCGTCCTCCGTATTGGACAGAGACTCTACCGCATAAATCCGACTGGCGAAACGCCCGCTCGCGAGACGACGAATGTTTTAAGTTGCAACTCGAAACTAATATGATAGGTATCAATCAGAAACCTTTCTGAGGAGTCTGTCGATGTCCTACCTGACCCGCGCGCTGTCGCTCGCTGCAATCGCCCTGCCGACCAGCATCGCCGCGCTTCCGGCATCGGCCCAGACCCCGATCAACTATTATGTCGCGGTTCCCGCGGTCGCGCCGACAAGCACGCGGCTGATCACCAACGGCACGCCGTGGCGCTGGGAAAACGCTGCGTTCGTGTCGAGCAAGGCGCCACAGCGCGACGTGATCCTGTGCGCCGCGGTCGCCAAGCGGGTCGGGACACTCACCAGTTTCGCGGTCGCCGGCAAACCCTATGACGCCGAGACGCTCGCAACCTGCAACGCACACGCGAAATAACGAGGAACTTGTTGCAAAAGGGCGCATTCCGGCCCCATCAAGGCGCCGTGCTGCGCCAATATGAACTGGTCGATCGCGTCCTCGACTACGATCCCAACGCCGATGAGGCGCTATTGAACCGCGCCTATGTGTTCTCGATGCAGGCGCACGGGAGCCAGAAGCGCGCGTCCGGCGACCCGTATTTCAGCCATCCGATCGAGGTGGCGGGCATCCTCACCGACCTTCACCTCGATGCCGAGACGATCGCCACCGCGATCCTCCACGACACCATCGAGGATACGGTCGCGACGCCCGAGGAGATCGAGCGGCTGTTCGGCGCCTCGGTCGCGCGGCTGGTCGACGGCGTGACGAAGCTTTCGAAGATCGAGGCGCAGACCGAGAACGAGCGCGCTGCGGAAAACCTGCGCAAGTTCCTGCTCGCGATGTCCGACGACATCCGCGTGCTGCTGGTCAAGCTTGCCGACCGCCTGCACAACATGCGGACGCTGCACCATATCGCCAAGCCCGAGAAGCGCCGTCGCATCGCCAAGGAGACGATGGACATCTACGCGCCGCTCGCCGAGCGGATCGGCATGTACGAGTTCATGCGCGAGATGCAGTCGCTGGCGTTCGAACAGCTCGAGCCCGAAGCGTCGGAATCGATCAACCGCCGCCTCGAACAGCTGAAAAAGGGCGACGGCGACCGCATCGCCAAGATCGCGTCCGGGCTGAAGCTGGTCCTGTCGCGCGCTGGGGTCGAGGCGGACATCTCGGGCCGCGAGAAACATCCCTATTCGATCTTCCGAAAGATGTCCGAGCGACACATCAGCTTCGAACAACTGTCCGACGTGATGGCGTTCCGCGCAATCGTCCCGACCGAGGAGGATTGCTACCGGACGCTCGGGATCATCCACCAGCGCTGGCCGATGGTCCCGGGGCGGTTCAAGGATTATATTTCGACGCCCAAGCGCAACGGCTATCGCTCGCTCCACACCTCGGTGATCCACGCCGACAGCGCGCGGATCGAGATCCAGATCCGCACCGCCGACATGCACGCGCAGGCCGAATTCGGCCTCGCAGCGCACTGGGCGTACAAGCAACAGATCAACGGCAGCGACCGGCAGGTCAGCTGGATTCGCGACCTCGTCGAAATCCTCGACACGGCGGAGAGCCCCGAGGAGCTCCTCGAGCATACACGAATGGCGATGTACACCGATCGCATCTTCGCGTTCACGCCGAAGGGCGAGCTGATCCAGCTGCCCAAGGGCGCGACCTCGATCGACTTCGCCTACGCGGTACACACAGATCTCGGCGACCAGGCGGTCGGCGCAAAGGTCAACGGCCGGGTGGTGCCGCTGTCGACGGTGATCGAGAATGGCGACCAGGTACAGATCCTGCGCTCGAAGGGCCAGTCGCCGCAGCCGCAATGGCTGAACGTCGCGACAACCGGCAAGGCACTCGCCGCGATCCGCCGGCATCTGCGCCACAAGGAGCGGGTCGAGCAGATCGCGCTCGGCCAGACCCTGTACGACGACATCGTCACGCGGCTGCCCGCGCAGATCGGAGCGGATGCGCTGACGCTGGCATTGAAGCGGCTGAAACTGCCCGACGACGCGTCGCTGATGGTCGCGATCGCGCGGCGAACGCTGTCGGACGCCGCGGTGATGGAGGCGCTGATGCCCGGTTCCGGCGGCGCGGACGTCATGCATGCGCTGGCGCCGCAATCGAGTGCAATCTCGATCAAGGGGCTGACCCCAGGCGTCGCCTATGATCTCGCGACATGCTGTCACCCGGTGCCGGGCGACCGCATCGTCGGCCTGCGGCGGCCGGACGCCGGAATCGAGGTGCATGCGATCGACTGCCGCGTGCTGGGGGAACTCGCCGAGCGCTCGGAGAACGAGACCGACTGGGTCGATGTCGCATGGGGCGATGCGACGGAGGGTGCGGTCGCGCGGATTTCGGTGATGGTGAAGAACGAGCCGGGCTCGCTCGGCATCGTCTCGACGATCATCGGCGGGCACAAGGCGAACATCATCAACCTGCGACTCGATACGCGCGACAAGAGCTTCCACACCAACGAGATCGACGTCGAGGTGCACGACGTGCAGCAGCTGATGCGGCTGATGGCCGGACTGCGTGCGGCCGATGCGGTGCATACCGTGGAGCGGGTGTAGAAACTTCTGTCGATGACGGCGGGCGCGGCGGACGCTAGACGGGGGCGATGAACCGTCCGTCCCTTTCGATCGTCGTGCCCTGCTATAACGAGGCATCGTGCCTCGACATCCTCCACGCGCGCATTTCCGGCGCGGCCAAGGTCGCGGTCGGCGACGATTACGAGATCGTCCTGATCAACGATGGCTCGCGCGACGACAGCTGGGGCGTGATGCAACGCCTCGCCGCCGCCGACCCGCGGCTGGTCGCTATCAACCTGTCGCGCAACCACGGCCACCAGCTCGCCCTGACCGCCGGCCTGGACCTGTGCGCAGGCGAGCAGATCCTGATCATCGACGCCGATCTCCAGGATCCCCCCGAACTCCTGTCCGACATGCGCGCGGCGATGGCGGCGAGCCAGGCGGACGTGGTGTATGCGGTGCGCCGCCAGCGCGCGGGCGAGACGGTGTTCAAGAAGGCGACCGCTGCCGCCTTCTACCGCCTGCTGACCCGGATGACCGAGACACCGATCCCGCTCGACACCGGCGACTTCCGCCTGATGAGCCGGCGCGCGCTGGATGCATTCCTGTCGCTTCCCGAGCAGGCGCGCTTCATCCGCGGGATGGTCGCGTGGATCGGCTTCCGCCAGGTGCCGTTCCCCTACGACCGCGCCGAGCGGCTGGCGGGCGAGACGAACTACCCGCTGGCAAAGATGATCCGGCTCGCGTTCGACGCGGTCACCGGTTTTTCGACCGCACCGTTGCGCTTCGCGAGCCATGCAGGACTCGCGCTGACCGGCGTGTCGCTGCTCCTGTTCGTCTACATCGCGATCGGCTGGCTGTCGGGCAGCGCGGTGCAGGGCTGGACCTCGACGATGCTCGTGACGGTGTTCCTGGGCGCGGTGCAGATGTTCGTGCTGGGGATGATCGGGGAATATCTCGGGCGGCTGTACGTCGAGTCGAAGCGCCGGCCGCTGTATATCGTCGCGGATGTGGCGGGGCCGATCCAGGGGAAGGCGACCTTGGGGTTCCGCGCGGAGCCGGTGGACGTGGTGCGGTTACCTGACGGCTCCCTTCCCGTCCGCCCTGAATAACCATTGCCTATCCAACCATCACATCCCGGCGATCACACCACCCCGGCGAAAGCCGGGGCCCAGTTGGAAAGGTCGCAGTAACGAACCGCACCCGAAGTTAGCGACGTTCCCCAACTGGGCCTCGGCCTTCGCCGGGGTGGTGCTTCACCCCCGACGCACGGAATTTACCGCCAATCCTCCCCTTGCAGGGGAGGTGGCAGCGCATAGCGCTGACGGAGGGGTGACCCGCCCTCGATAGGGAGACACCCCTCCGTCGCTACGCGACACCTCCCCTTCAAGGGGAGGATCGAAGGCTTATCGCGGCACCGCCAACGTCACGATCGAAACACCAAGCGTCATCGGCATACGCCCCACCAGATGCCGCTCAAGCCGGAAGATCTTCTCGAAAAGCGCATTTACTAGCTTCGGCGGGGGTGAATCGTCGCTGTCGTCGCGGCCCGAAAGGCGGCCGGCGATCCGGGCCGCCGCCGCCAACGGGAACAACAGCGAGTTGAAATAGCCGAGCTTTTCGGGCTTCAGGCCCGCCGTCTCGATCGCTGCCTTGAGCGTGGCCTTCGAATAGCGGCGGTGATGGTGGTTCACGGTGTCGTGCGCGCTCCACATCCACTGGTGCGCGGGGACCGCGATCAGGATCTTGCCGCCGGGCGCGAGGCAATCCGCCATCGCCTTCAGCGCGGCGACGTCGTCCTCGATATGCTCGACCACATCGAGCACTGCGATCAGGTCGTAATGCGCGCGGGGTACGCCGGGGAGTTCGGGCAAGGGGGCCGCGCCGACCGGCTTGCCGAGGCGCTCGCTGGCGATCTCGCGCGCGGCGGGATCGATCTCGATCGCGTCGATGCTGCCGAACGCGGCGAGCATCGGCAGGTTGTGGCCGGTGCCGCAGCCGATCTCGAGGATCTTCGCATCCTTCGGCAACGCGCCGTAGCGGGTCAGGTAATCGGCGAGGATGTCGCGGCGCGCGCGGTACCACCAGTGGGTGGAGTCGTGGGCGGCCATCCGGTCGTAGACGATGCGGTCCATCAGTAAGTCGTCCAGTTCGTTGGCAGCATCAGTTGAAAACCCAGAGACGGTTGAGCACGAAACTCACGATCGCCGCGAGCAGCACGGCGGGGATGAGCGGGATCCACGGGTGCAGGTGGAACACCGCGGTGCCGACCCACGTGATCAGCGCGTTGAGCGCCAGACCCGCACCCTGGACGATCACGAACTTCACATGCCGCCCGGCGCCCGGCTCCTTGGCGTGCCCCTTGAAGCTCCAGCGGCTGTGCAGGAAGAATCCGACCACGACGGCGACCACGAAGGCGAACGGCACCGCCGCCACCGCCTGACGTGGCGGAAAGACATACGCGGTCAGCGGCAGGTAGACGAGCGAATACACCACGCTGGAAATCCCGCCGGCGATTCCGAAGCGCACGAGCTGGCCGAGCACGCCGCTCGCCCGCATCTGCTCCATCTGTCGCCAAATCGCCTGCATGCCCGCCTTGTTCTTTACCCTCCGGCGATCGCGCCGGTGCCTTGTTCTTTACGGACACCGCGATAGAGCGACGCTTGAGATACGCCCGCGCATCTAGAGTGCGTGCGGGCTGGAGGAAAGCGTTTTGGATCAGGCACCACTTCAGCGGCGGACGTTGCTGGACGAACTCGATCGGCATTGGATCGCGTTGACGCTGCTCGCCTGGGTGGCGGTGGCGGCGTGGTCGATGTTCGATCGCTGGGGCCAGATCCGCTGGCTGTCGCTCGGCGATACCGACGACAACATGCGGCTGATGCAGGTCCGTGCGCTCCTGGACGGCCAGGGCTGGTACGATCTGCGCAACTATCGGATGAACCCGCCGGTCGGGTTCGATATCCACTGGAGCCGCATCGTCGACCTGCCGATCGCCGGGCTGATCCTGTTCTTCCGCCTCTTCACCAGCAACAGCTGGGCGGAGCGGCTCGCCTGCGGGATCGCGCCGTTGCTGCCGCTGTCGATCGCGATGCTGGGCATCGGCGCGACCGTACGGCGGCTGATCAGCCCTTACGCGTGGCCCCTCGCGGTCGTGATCATGGTCGGCGCGACGGGCACGATGCTGATGTTCATGCCCGAACGGATCGATCATCACGGCTGGCAGCTCGCCATGCTGAGCCTGACGGTGGCGGGGCTGTGCGATACGAACGGGCGTCGCGGTGGCGCGATGGTCGGGCTCGCCAGCGCGGTGTCGCTGTCGATCGGGCTCGAGCTGTTGCCCTATGCGGCGATGGCGGGGGCGATCATCGCGCTGCGCTGGGTGTGGGATCGGTCGGAGGCCGAGCGGCTGTCTATCTATGCGCTGACGCTCGGCGGCGGCAGCACGCTGGGGTTCGCGCTGTTCGCGTCGAACGCCAACCAGGCGATGCGCTGCGATGCGCTGACGCCGGTATGGCTGAGCGTGATGATCGCGGCGGGGATGCTGCTGTTCCTGCTGGCGCGTTTCGGTCCGGCGTCGCGGGGCGCTCGGCTGGCGCTGGCGGTTGTTGCGGGTGCGGCGATCGTTGCGGGCTTTGCGCTGGTGTTCCCGCAATGCCTGGGGCGGCCTGAGGGGATTTCGCCCGAGCTGCAACGCAACTGGCTGGACAATGTCCGCGAGGCCAAGCCGATCTACAAGCATAGTTTCCGCGTCGGGTTCGCGCTGGCGACGCTACCGATCATCGGGCTGATCGGGGCGATCCTTGCCGCCTGGCGTGCGCGTCGCGACGACCGGGCCGTTGGCTGGGCGGCAGTCGCGCTGTTCACGGCGTTCGCCTGCGCGATGCTGCTGTGGCAGGTTCGCGCCGGACCGGCGGCGCAGTTGCTGGCGATTCCGGGGGCGACCGCGCTCGGGTGGCTGATCCTGCCGCGGCTGCTCGGCAACCGGTCGGTGGCGGTCCGCGTGCTGGGGACGGTCGGTGCGTTCCTGATCGTGTCGGGTCTGTTTGCCGGGATGGTGATCCAGTATTTCCCGATCGACCGGCCGAAGCCGTATGAGAAGCGCGTCAACATGGCGACCGGCAATTGCCTGCGGACGACCGTGCTGCTCGCGCTGAACAAATACCCTGCGCAGACCGTGTTCACCTTCGTCGACATGGGGCCGCGGCTGATCACGATCACGCATCACGACGCGGTGGCGGGGCCGTATCACCGCAACGGCGATGCGATCCTCGACGTGCAGCATGCGTTCGGCGGCACGCCCGATCAGGCGCATGCGATCATCAAGCGGCATGGCGCGACGATGCTGCTGCTGTGCCCGAACGCGGCGGAATCGACCAACTACAAGGCGCGCAGCCCGAAGGGGTTCTATGCGCAGATGGCGAATAACGAGGTGCCGGCGTGGCTGACCCCGCTACCGCTGCCGGCGAAGTCGCCGTTGCGGTTGTTCAAGGTGGACTGAACCGCACCGCCGTCATCCTGACGAACGTCAGGATCCAGAGCCATTGGCGATACCGCTCTTGGCTCTGGATCCTGGGTCAAGCCCAGGATGACGTGGAGTTAGCGCAGCACCTCGGTCAGGCCGTCGATCACGAACTGCACCGCCAGCGCGGCCAGCAGCACGCCGAGCAGTCGCGTGATCACCGCCTCGATCTTCGCGCCGAGGATTCGCATGATCGGGCCGGCGGCAAGCAGTGCGACCAAAGTCAGCAGCAGGATCGTCACCATCGCGCCGAGCACAACAGCCGAGCGCTCGAGCCCGCTGTTGCGGCTCATCAACAGCATCACCGACGCGATCGAGCCGGGGCCAGCGATCATCGGCATCGCCATCGGGAAGATCGAGACGTCCTCGACCTCGGGATCGCTCGCCACCTTGGCGGCACGGTCCTCACGGCGCTCTGTGCGCTTTTCGAACACCATTTCGAGCGCGATCAGGAACAGCATGATGCCGCCGGCGATGCGGAAGCTGGCGAGGCTGATGCCGAGGCCCTTGAGCAGCGCCTCGCCAAACAGCGCGAACACGAACAGGATCGCCGCCGCCACGCCGACCCCGCGCATCGCCATCGCGCGCTTCTGCACGGTCGAGGCACCGGCCGACAGACCGGCATAGATCGGTGCGCAACCGGGCGGATCGATGACGACGAAGAACGTGATCAGCGACGAGATGTAGAGCTCGATCACAGGCCCGTCCGATCCAGCGCGGCCTCGTCGATGGCGACGCCTTCGCGACGCCCCGCCGAGACCAGCGTGTTGCGGAGCAGGCACGCGATCGTCATCGGCCCGACGCCGCCCGGCACCGGCGTGATCGCGCCTGCGACCTCGACCGCGCTCGCGAAATCGACATCGCCGACGAGGCCGGCATCGGTGCGGTTGATGCCGACGTCGATGACGGTCGCGCCGGGTTTCAGCCAATCGCCCTTGATCATCTCCGGGATACCGACCGCCGCGACGACGATGTCCGCGCGGCGGATGTGCGCGGGAACGTCCTGCGTGCGGCTATGGACGACGGTGACGGTGCAGCTTTCGCGGAGCAACAACTGCGCCATCGGCTTGCCGACGATGTTCGAGCGACCGACGACGACGGCTTCGAGCCCGCTCAGCGACGGCAGCACGCTCTTCAACAGCATCACGCAGCCAAATGGGGTGCACGGTACGAAGCCGGGCAACCCTGTCGCGAGTCGCCCGGCGTTAATCGGGTGGAAGCCGTCGACGTCCTTGTCGGGGTCGATCGCGGAGATGACCGCCTGCTCGTCGATATGCTTCGGCAGGGGCAACTGGACGAGGATACCGTCGATGGTCGGATCGGCGTTGAGCGTCGCGACCAGCGCGAGCAGGTCTTCGGCGGGGACGTCGGCGGGGAGGCGGTGCTCGATGCTTTCCATCCCGGCTTCGCGCGTCGCCCTGCCCTTCGATCGGACATAGACGTTCGAAGCGGGATCCTCGCCGACCAGCACGACGGCGAGGCCGGGCTCGCGGCCCGCTTGTGCTCGAAAGGCGGTGACGCCGTCTGCGATACGGGCCCGGAGGCCGGCGGCGAAGGCCTTGCCGTCGATGATGGTCGCGCTCATGCCCGCGGCCCATAGAGCGCGGACGCGATTTCCGCCAGTACGGTGGAGTCGCCGGCGATGTGCAGGCGCTTCAGGCGCGCGGTTTCGCCGGAGACGATCGTTACCGCGCGCTTGGGTACGCCGAAGGTCTTGGCGACGAGCGCGACCAGCCCGGCGTTCGCGGCGCCATCGACGGGCGCCGCCGCCAGCCTCGCGGCGAAATGCTCCGCGGTTCCGGCTGCCAGCGCATCGCGACCGCCACGCGGGGTCACCCGGACGGCGATGGCGAGGCCGTCATCGACCGCGCGCCAAGCTGCCGGCCCGATCAATAGGCCGCGACGAGGTAGTTCTGCGCGATGTTCGGGATGACGATGTTGGTCAGGATGTAGAGGATCAGCAGCACGACCAGCGGCGACAGATCGAGCGCGCCGAAATCGGGGAGCACGCGGCGGATCGGGCGATAGAGCGGCTCGGTGATCTTCTGCAGCGCATTCCAGACCGTGCGGACGAAATCGCTGTGCGTGTTGATGACGTTGAACGCGATCAGCCACGACAAGACTGCCTGGATGACGATGACCCACCAGACTAGGTTGAGCAGCAACTGGACGATCTGAAGAAGGGCGATCAAGGCAAGGGTCTCCGCTGGTGTGGTCCGGATATAAGGTAGCCGAGGGAGAACTAGAAGGCCTGTGGTGTCCCTGGCCAGCGCGCGACAATTTGAGCCGCACCAACCGCCCTCAAGTCTCCGTCATCCTGGGCTTGACCCAGGATCCAGAGTCACGAAGGCTACCGTGTGTGGCCCTGGATCCTGACTTTCGTCAGGATGACGGGAGTGGGGAGACCTTGGCGCCCCTTACCGCGTCCGCCCGATGGCGCTGACCAGCGTGCCCGCGCCCTGCTTGGTGAAGATCTCCAGCAGCATCGCGTGCGGCACGCGGCCGTCGATGATCACCGCGGCATCGACGCCCGATTCGACCGCCGCGACGCAGGTGTCGAGCTTCGGGATCATGCCGCCGGTCACCGTGCCGTCGGCGCGCAGTTCGGCGATCCGCGCGGGATCGAGGTCGGTGAGCAACTCGCCGTCCTTGTCGAGCACGCCGACGATATCGGTCAGCAGGAAGAAGCGCGCGGCGCCCATCGCGGCGGCGATCGCGCCGGCCATCGTGTCGGCGTTGATGTTGTAGGTGTGGCCGTCGGCACCGATGCCGATCGGTGCGATCACCGGGATGATGTCGGCGGCGATCAGCGTGTCGAGGATCGTCCGGTCGACCGCGATCGGCTCGCCGACGAAGCCGAGGTCGACGTGGCGCTCGATCCCCTGGAGCTTGTCGGGCTCGCGACCGTGACCGACTTTCTGCGCGAGGACGAGGCCTGCGTCCTTGCCCGATATGCCGACCGCGCGGCCGCCGGCCTGGCCGATCCAGCCGACGATTTCCTTGTTGATCGACCCCGCCAGGACCATCTCGGCGATCTGCGCGGTCTCCGCATCGGTGACGCGCAGGCCGTCGACGAAGCGCGATTCGACGCCGAGCCGCTTCAGCATCGCGCCGATCTGCGGGCCGCCGCCGTGGACGACGACCGGGTTGATGCCGACCGCTTTGAGCAGCACCATGTCCTCGGCGAAATCGCGCTGGAGCTCGGGATCGCCCATCGCGTGGCCGCCGTACTTCACGACGAACGTCTTGCCGGCATAGCGCTGCAGATACGGCAGCGCCTCGGTGAGCGTTTCCGCCTTGGCGAGCAGGGCGGGATCGGGCGTGTGATCGGTCATGCCGATCCCTTAGCCAGTCGAGGGGGGTAGCGAAAGCATCACCAAGTCCGTCATCCTGACGAAAGTCAGGACCCAGGATCACGAACGGCGTCTCTGGTGGCTCTGGGTCCTGACTTTCGTCAGGATGACGGAGGGAGGTGTCAGGGTGACGGAAGGGGTCAGACCCGGTCCAGGCGCCGCCCGAGCTTTACGAAGAACGTGATCATGAACGGCACCAGCACGATCGACAGCACGACCTTGGTGAGCATCTGCCCCTCCATCAGCGCGACGATCGGCCGTTCACCCAGGAACGAGATGGTGATGAACAAGATGGTGTCGATGATCTGCGAGATGATGCTCGCGATCATGCCCCGGAGCCACACCAGCTTGCCCTCGCCGCTGCCGACCTGTCCCGACAGCTTCGAGAAGATCAGCACGTTGAGCGTCTGCGAGATGCCGTAGGAGATCAGCCCGGCGATCATCATTCGCGAACTTTGTCCGACCACGATCGGGAACGCGTCGACTGCGGGCGGGTACATCCCCGGATCGTGCGGCAGCGCCAGCACCAGGTGGATCAGCGCCGCGGACACCAGCAGCGGGATGAACCCCAGGCGGACCAGGAACGTCGCGGTCTTCTGGCCGTGCAGTTCGGAAATCGCGCTGCTCAGCACCACCAACAGCAGGAACCCGAAGATCCCCGCCTCGACCGCGAGCGGGCCGAGCGCGACCTGTTTCACCCCCAACACGCCGGCGATGCACACCATGCCGCCGTACAACACCGAGAAAACGAAGAGCGAACGCGGGAACGCGGGAAGTGGTTTGTCCATCGCGCGGGACGCTAGCGAAAACCGCCGCCCCGTCAAATGACTAGCGCCCCTCAAATAACTGGCGAGCGCGGCCCGCCCGTGTCATGTCCCGCCCTTGCGCGGCCGGGGGGCGGCGCGTGTCAGTCAAAAATGCAGGGCGTCCATGGAAAGACTAGTCATCGGCCTTGCAGGCATCGCCGTCATCCTCGGCATCGCCGTGCTGCTGTCGAGCGACCGCCGTGCGATCCGCCTGCGGATCGTCGGCGCCGCGTTCGCGTTGCAGGCCGGGATCGCGGTGCTTGTCCTGTATTCGAGCTTCGGCAAGGTCGTGCTCGGCGAGATGTCCGGCGGGGTCGCCAATTTGCTCGGCTACTCGCAAAAGGGCACCGAATTCCTGTTCGGCAAGATGGCGACCCCCGAGATCGGCGGGCAGAGCTTCGCGATCGCTGCGCTGCCGGTCATCATCTTCTTCGCCAGCCTCGTCTCGATCCTCTATTATCTCGGCATCATGCAGTTCGTGGTGCGCTGGGTCGGCGGCGGGATAGAGAAGGTCATCGGCGTCTCAAAGGTCGAATCGCTGTGCGCCGCGGCGAACATCTTCGTCGGCCAGAGCGAATCGCCGCTGGTGATCCGGCCGTATCTCGCGGGGCTGACCCCGGCGCAGCTGTTCACCGTGATGACCAGCGGCATGGCCGGCGTCGCGGGCACGATCCTCGCGGCGTATGCGTCGATGGGCATCCGGATCGATTACCTGCTCGCGGCGAGCTTCATGGCGGCGCCGGGCGGCATCCTGATGGCGAAGATCATCATGCCCGACCGCGTGATGCCGCCCGAGGGCGAACTCGCGCTCGGCGATCTGCCGGGTGAATCGTCGGCCGGCGAACCGATGCCGCAAGCCACGCACGACGAGGAAAAGCCCGCCAACCTGATCATGGCCGCAGCCCAGGGCGCGCAAACCGGCGTGCGCCTGGCCGTCGCGGTCGGCGCGATGGTGCTGGCATTCGTGGCGCTGGTGGCGCTGGCGAACGGCCTGCTCGGCGGGCTCGGCAACATGATCGGGCTGCCGGGGCTGAGCTTCCAGGGGCTGCTCGGCTATGTCTTCGCGCCGATCATGTTCCTGCTCAACGTGCCGTGGAGCGAGGCGGGGATCGCCGGCGGACTGTTCGGGCAGAAGATCGTGCTGAACGAGTTCGTCGCGTACATCTCGCTCGGCACGCAGCAGGGGCTAAGCCCGCGGACGATCGCGGTCATCACCTTCTCGCTGTGCGGCTTTGCGAACTTCTCGTCGATCGCGATCCAGATGGCGGTGACCGGCAGCCTTGCGCCGAACCAGCGGCCGATGATCGCCAAGCTTGGCCTGCGTGCGCTCGCGGCGGGGAGTCTGGCCAACCTGATGTCGGCGGCGCTTGCGGGTCTGCTGATCGGCTGAACCGTCCGTCCGTCATCCTGACGAAAGTCAGGACCCAGGGTAACAAGCGCTGCCCTTCGTGGCTCTGGGTCCTGACTTTCGTCAGGATGACGGAGGGGTTGAGATGACGGAGGGGTTGAGATGACGGGACTGGGATTACACGGCACCTAAACGCAATCGGGCCCGTCACCTTTCGGCAACGGGCCCGACGCCACTGCCGCGTAATAGAACGCGGCAGCTATCTCGCGTGATGGCCTGATTACGGCAGCATCACCGTGTCGATGACGTGGATCACGCCGTTCGACTGCGTGACGTTGGCGATCGTGATCCGGCCCTTGTGGCCCTTGCCGTCCATGATGCCCCAGCCGCTGCCCGCCTTCATGAACATCAGCGGCTCGCCCTGCACGGTCGTGTAGGTCGCGGTGCCGCCGTTCGCCTTCGCCTTGGCGGCGATATCGGCGGCGGTGATCGTGCCGGGGACGACGTGATAGGTCAGAACGCTGGCGAGCTGCGCCTTGTTCTCGGGCTTGAGCAGCGTGTCGACGGTGCCGGCCGGCAGCTTCTTGAACGCCGCATTGGTCGGCGCGAACACGGTGAACGGACCCGGGCCCGACAGCGTCTCGACCAGGCCGGCGGCCTTGACCGCGGCGACCAGCGTGGTGTGGTCCTTCGAATTGACGGCGTTCTCGACGATCGTCTTGGTCGGATACATCGCGGCGCCACCGACCATCGGGTTGGTCTTGGCGGCGACGATCGCGCTACCGCTGGCGGCGACGGCGACGGCGACGATCGCGGTACGGAAAATGGTGTTCATGGCTTCTCTCCAGATACGCCGGTCGTCCGACGCTTCTGCGGGAGATACGGACGCGATTTGAGAAGGATGCAGCGAGCGGTCAGATCGTCGCGAGCAGCCCCACCCACGCGGCGACCTCGTCGTCGTAGCGCCGTACGACCACCAGATCGCTGGCGGTCGCGGTGTCGAGATCGACCTCGACCGAGCCACTCCATTCGAACGTCGCATTGCCCGACAGCGTCACCATCGCCGCGTCGCTCGCCTCGGCACGAACGAGCCCGCCCTTGTTGAAGACGGTCGTCGGCGTGTCGTACGCGATCCGTCCGGTCAGGCACGCGGCATAGGTCGACGCCGCCATCGCGCTGCCGCAACTGTCGGTCAGACCGACCCCGCGCTCGAACGTGCGCACGAACAGATCCGCGCCGCGCACCTCGACGAAACTCACATTCGCGCGATTGGGCAGCCAGGCGGGTGCTGCCTCGCAGGTTTCCCCGACGCGGACGAGTTCGGCCTCGTCGATGCTGTCCATGAAGCTGACGAGATGCGGGTTCGGCATCGCCACCGCGGTAAACGCGCGCGCAGTCGGCAAGCCTGCGATCGGTGCATCGACGATCCGATCGGTACCGACAGACAGCGGCCACGCGGCGACGTCGAGCGACGCGGGCCCCGCGATCTCGCGCACAGTGAACACACCGGGCGCGACATCGGCATCGTGGACGACGACCGCATCGCTCGTCTTCAGCAGCGCGGTGGCGGACTCGGTGCCGGTCGCGGCAAATCCCGCACGTGCAACGCAGCGCAGGCCGTTGAGGCACGTCTCCGACTCGCTTCCGTCCGAATTGAACATGCGCATGCCGAACGCGCGGTCGTCGTCGCCCGCCGTCAGCAGCAGCAGCCCATCGCCGCCAACCGGCCCCGCGCGATCCGCGAGCGCCCGCGCGACCGCCGCCCAGGCCTTATCGCCAAGCGTCGACTCGCGCGCGTCGATCAGCGGAAAGTCGTTACCGGAACCATGACATTTGACGAGATCGAAGCGCATGCCGCCCATCTAGTCACGGGTGTGGGCCAAAGCGAGCGCCTAACGGATGCCGTAATGTGCCGCGAGCCGATCGAGCGCGAGCGTCAGCACCAGCCGTCCCGCGCGGACCGGCCACGCCAGCGCCTTCTCCGCCGCGGGCAACCCCTCCCCTGCACACACCACGCGCCAGAGGATATCGGCAAGCCCGGGACCCGCCGTCGCGAGCGCCTCGTCGAACCGCCGCTTCGCCGCGATCTGCGCCGAGGTCGGGTCGAGGCCGTCATGGCCCCCTCCATCGACACGTTCCGCCCAGCGCATCGTGACACTCGGTGCGATCGATGCGCGTTCGTAATCCGCCCGCAACCGCTCCCCCGCCTCGAACTGCCGCGCATCGATCAGCCCGCGCGATCGGAGCCAGCCAAGCGGCGACTCGGCGAGATTGACCGTGACCATGCGGCCGCGGCGCGCGCCGGGGGCCTGCGACACCCCCTCCGAATCGATCGACCGTTCCACCAGTTCGCGCATCCGCCATCTCCCGTTGCACGGGACGGTTGCCATATCGGCGTGGTTGTAGGACAGCGGAATAACCCATCTGGTTTGGAGTCCTCCGATGATCGCATGTCAATGATCACCGCCATCCGTGAAGTCCGTCGTGCCAAGGGGCTGACGCTGGAAGACGTCGCCCGCCGCTGCGATCCTCCGACGACGGCGCAGACGATCGGCCGCCTGGAAACAGGCACGCGCACCGTGTCGATCGGCTGGCTCAACCGAATCGCCGCGGCACTGGGTGTCGAAGCGTCCGATCTGGTGACCTTGCCCGCCCGGACCGATCTGCCCGTCGCCGCGATCCTCGACGGCCGCGGTGCCCACCCCCCGCGGCGCACCACGACGGCACCACCGCCCCAGGTAGCGCCGGGCCAGATCGCGATCACCGTCGCGAACGGTACGGGCGATTACCGCGCGGGCGACGTGATCTGGGCGACGACGCTGGGGCCCGATGACTTCGCAACCGCGCTCAACCGCGACGTCCTTGTCCCCCAACCGGCCGGAAGGTTCGCAATCGGACGCCTGACTGGATGTGACGGCGGCGCGACCGTCTTGCCATCGGGCGCAGGCACGCAGTCGCTGACCATCGCCGACCCGGCCTGGATCGCGGTCGCCGTGCGGTTGATCCGCGAACTATAGGGGGTGGTGGGCGATGACGGGCTCGAACCGCCGACATTCTCGGTGTAAACGAGACGCTCTACCAACTGAGCTAATCGCCCCCTCTCGGGTGAGCGTGCGATGCCAAAGCGAGACGGCCGGGGCAAGCTAAAAGGGCGCGGACCGTCACGGAATTCGCAGGTCGGCACCCCGTGTGGCCACGATATACCCGCGCATCGCCTCGCTCGCGCGGTTCGACAGCACCATGAACGCGCGTCGCCGATCGTGCATATCGGGACGACGTTCGAACAATCCGGTGTCGGTCATCCGCGCGATCCAGCGCAGCGCGGTGGTCGGCGCGACCGCCGCGGCGATGCACAGGCTCGACACCGAGACCCGGCCACGCTCGAGTTCGGCGGCGTAGAGATCGAGCAGCATGTCCCAACCCGGATCCTCGAACAGCGTCGCGCCAAAGAACTGGTCGCGCAGCCGGCGAGCACGGATCGCGCGGCGGACATCGGCGGCGCTGGGTTCGCTCATCGCAGGCGGCGCGCCGTAACGGCTGGTCCGATCGCCGACGATCGGCGGCGCGGCCGCATCGTCGTCGATCTCGGCGCGGGTCAGGCGCGCCAGCACTTCGGCGATCCGCGCGACCTCGCTGTTCAACCGTTCGAGCCGGGTGCCATCGGTTTCGCGCGAGACGTCGAAGACGCCCGCCGGGCTGCGCGCCTGTTCGGCGGCGACGACGATCGCGCCGACGCAATCGCCGACGGTCGGATCGACCAGCAGGATCGTCCCGCCACCCAGCGTCGCCGCGGCGACCGCGTCGATCTGATCGGCGGCCAGCGCGACGACCAGCCCGGCCTCCAATGTGGCGACCCACGCGACGATCTGTGGCAGGCGCTCGGCGAGCACTGCCGGATCGACCCCAGCCGCCTCTACGAGGACAATACGCGGTACCGCCTGCTCGTCCAACGGCAGGCGCCAGTCGAGACGCCGGACGATCCGCCCACCCATCGCCGACAGCGCCGCTGGCAAGCGATCGAGCGCGTGGTCCGCCGCGACCAGGATCGCGTCCGTCCGGGTATCGTAGCGTATCTCGGCAGGCTGTCCGTTCATCGTCGTCATGAAGGTCTCCGCGGTATCGCGAAGACTAACCTCGATCATGCCGATAGTTACACTCGAACTGGATCGAGTTCCGTTCGAGTTTCGGTGGCC
The DNA here is from genome assembly GCF_053345535.1 of Sphingomonas sp. M1A8_2b. Classification (NCBI taxonomy): domain Bacteria; kingdom Pseudomonadati; phylum Pseudomonadota; class Alphaproteobacteria; order Sphingomonadales; family Sphingomonadaceae; genus Sphingomonas; species Sphingomonas sp. M1A8_2b. The sequence goes on from NZ_JBKFAH010000001.1 coordinate 174,156, forward strand.
CGCATCAAGAGGATCAGTCGAGCGCCTTGACGATATCCTCGACCATCTTCTTCGCGTCCGCGAGTAGCATCATCGTATTGTCGCGGTAGAACAGGTCGTTATCGACACCGGCATAGCCGACGCCGCCCATCGATCGCTTGATGAACAGCACGGTCTTGGCCTTTTCGACGTCGAGCACGGGCATGCCGTAGATCGGCGAGGACTTGTCGGTCTTGGCGGCGGGGTTGGTCACGTCGTTCGCTCCGATCACGAACGCGACGTCGGTCTGCGCGAACTCGCTGTTGATGTCTTCCAGCTCGAACACGTCGTCATACGGCACGTTCGCCTCCGCCAGCAGCACGTTCATATGCCCCGGCATGCGGCCCGCGACCGGGTGGATCGCGTATTTGACGCGCACGCCCTCGGCCTTCAGCTTGTCGCCCATCTCGCGGAGGACGTGCTGCGCCTGCGCGACCGCCATGCCGTAGCCGGGGACGATGATCACTTGCTCCGCCTGGCTCATCAGGAACGCGGCATCCTCCGCCGAGCCACGCTTCCATGGGCGATCGCTGGCCGCAGCCGGACCGCCGGCATCGGACGACTGGCCGAAGCCGCCCGCGATCACGCTGATGAAGCTGCGGTTCATCGCGCGGCACATGATGTAGCTCAGGATCGCACCCGAACTGCCGACCAGCGCGCCGGTGATGATCATCGCGCTGTTGTGGAGCGTGAAGCCCATCGCCGCCGCCGCCCAACCCGAATAGGAATTGAGCATGCTGACGACGACCGGCATGTCCGCGCCGCCGATCGGGACGATCAGCAGGAAGCCGATGACGAAGCTCAGCAGCGTTATCGCCCAGAAGATCCACGGTTCCTGATTGGTGACGAAATACGCGATCAGGCCGAGGATGCCGGCGAGCAGCGCAATGTTGATGACGTGGCGGCCGGGCAGCATGATCGGCTTGCCGCCCATGTTGCCGTTGAGCTTCAGGAAGGCGATGACCGAGCCCGAAAAGGTGATGGCGCCGATTGCGACGCCGAGGCCGAGTTCGATCCGGCTGACCGGGTGGATGACGGCGAAGGGCTGGCCGATCATGGGCACGACGAGGTCGGAAATCCCGAACGCCTGCGGGTTGAGATACGCGGCGACGCCGACCAGCACCGCGGCGAGGCCGACAAGCGAATGGAAAGCGGCAACGAGCTGCGGCATCGCGGTCATCGCGATCCGGCGTGCGGTGACGAGGCCGATCGCGGCGCCGACGCCGATCGCCGCGAGGATTTCGACGACGGTGACCCAATCGATTGTGCGCACGGCTATCGCAGGCCCGGCGTCCGAAACAAGAACATGCTGAACGACGGGCACATGCGTCACCAGCGTCGTGACCACTGCGATCGTCATGCCGATGATGCCGAAGCGGTTGCCGCGCTGGCTCGACGCTGGGCTCGACAACCCGCGCAACGCGAGGATGAAGCACACCCCCGCCACCAGATAGGCGAGCGATGCCCAGGGGCTGACCGTCAGTTCATGCATCGTCCATTCCCCCTAATCCTCCCCTGCAAGGGGAGGTGTCGCGCAGCGACGGAGGGGTGACGCGCTCTCGATAGCGCGATACCCCTCCGTCAGGCTGGCGCCTGCCACCTCCCCTTGCAGGGGAGGATCGTATGTCGACCGCCGACTCAGCCCTTCGCAACGGGCCGTTCCTTCTTCTTGTACATCGCCAGCATCCGCGCGGTGACCGCAAAGCCGCCGAAGATGTTGATGCTCGCCAGCACCACCGCGAGCAGCCCGAGCGCCTTCGCGACGCCCGACCCGGCACCGATCGCCCCCAGGACCGTCGGCGCCGCGGCTGCGATCAGCGCGCCGACGATGATCACCGACGAGATCGCGTTGGTCACCGCCATCAGCGGCGTGTGCAGCGCAGGCGTGACCGCCCACACCACGAAATACCCGACGAAACACGCCAGCACGAAGATCGACAGGATCGCGATAAAGTCCATTTCATTCCTCCTGCGTGGCGAGCCGCTCGACGGCAAGCGCCACGATACCTCGAACCATGGCGTCGCAATCGTGGAAAATCTCGACGGCGGGAATACGCAGAACGGCGATGCCACGTCCTTCGAACCAGCGATCGCGCGCAGCGTCGCGCGCTGGGCGATCACCAAAGCCATGCGCTTGGCCGTCGACTTCGATGATCAGGCGCGCGGCATGACAATAGAAGTCCGCAACGTACGGACCCAACGGATGCTGTTTCCGAAACTTCAGGCCGGCCGGTCTTTCCCGCAATGCGAGCCACAATGCGATCTCGGGCGGAGACATCGCGCCGCGGAGCTGCTTGGCCAGCGCTCCAGTCGATCCCGTACCTTGCAGCATCTCAAATCCTCCCCTTGCAGGGGAGGTGGCAGGCGCCAGCCTGACGGAGGGGTGTCGCCTGTAGTGATAGCGCGCACGATAACGATCGGCGATACCCCTCCGTCGCGCCAAGGCGCGCCACCTCCCCTTGCAGGGGAGGATCGATTATCAAGACAGCAGCCTTGGGTTCACGATCCTGCCGCCCTGCGTCAGGCGGATCGCGTCGCCGATTTCCGCGTCGAGCACGGGCTTGCCCGCCTCCTTGTCCCAGAAGGCGTTGAGGAAGTTGAACAGGTTGCGCGAGAACAACGCGCTGGCGTCTGCCGCGAGGCGGGACGGCACATTACGGTGGCCGACGATCTTGACGCCGTTCACCACGACCACTTCGCCGGCGACCGAACCCTCGACGTTACCGCCCTGTTCGACCGCGAGATCGACGATCACCGAGCCCGGCTTCATGCTCGCGACTTGGTCCGCGGAAATCAGCCGCGGCGCGGCCCGCCCCGGGATCAGCGCGGTGGTGATGACGATGTCCTGCTTGGCGATATGCCCCGAGACGAGCTCGGCCTGCGCCGCCTGGTATTCGGGCGACATCTCGCCGGCATAGCCGCCCGCCCCTTCGCCTTCGATCCCGGCGACGTTCTCGACGAAGATCGGCTTCGCGCCGAGCGACTGGATCTGCTCGCGGGTCGCGGCGCGCACGTCGGTCGCCGACACCTGCGCGCCCAGACGCCGCGCGGTCGCGATCGCCTGCAAGCCCGCCACGCCGACGCCCATCACGAACACCTTGGCCGCCGAGATCGTCCCCGCAGCGGTCATCATCATCGGAAAGGCACGGCCATATTCGGCGGCCGCGTCGAGCACCGCCTTGTAGCCCGCCAGATTCGACTGCGACGACAGGATGTCCATCGACTGCGCGCGCGTGATGCGCGGCATGAACTCCATCGCCAGCGCTTCGTAGCCCGCCGCGGCATAGGCCTCGATCCGCCCACGCCCGCCATCGGGACCGGCGCCAAAGGGATTGAGGCTCGCGACGATCCATGCCCCCGGGGCAACGCCGCCCAGCGTCGCAGCGTCCGGGCCCTGCACGCCCAGCACGATATCCGCGCCCGCCAGCGTTGCCGCACGGTCGCCGACGGCCGCGCCCGCATCCGCATACGCGGCATCGGCGATCGAGGCGGTCTCACCCGCCCCAGTCTCCACAGCGAGCGTAGCTTCCAGCGCAATAAATTTCTTCACCGTTTCCGGCGTCGCGGAAACCCGCCGCTCGCCGTCCGCTTGCTCTTTCAGGACGGCGATCTTCATGCCGTTACGAGATCAGCCAGATGACGAGCGCGACGACCAGCGCGCACCCGACCGCGCCCCATTTCATCATCCCCGTCACGCTCGAATAGGTCGCGACGTGCGCCTTCATGTCCCCGTTGCCGGCCATGGTTCGTGCCCCAATCCTCTGAGTGCCATCCTCTACGGCGACGACCTTAACCGGCACATGCGGTATCGCCAAGCCCGGCTGAATACCCTCTTTAAGTCGCTCTTTACTCGACTACGCTATTGCACGTACCGGAACGGGACAGGATTCGTCGATGACGCGCAACGGGCAGCGCCTTCTATTGCTGATCGACGACGAGCCCGCGCAGCGACGGCTGGTCGCCGCGCTCGCCGCACGTGGTGGGTGGCGGGCGATCTTCGCGACCGATGGCGAGATGGCGATCGCGACGCTCGGCACGCAGGACGGGATGCAGCTCGACGCGATCGTGCTCGATCACTGGACACCCGACGCCGATGCGACGGGGCTGATCGCGGCATTGCGCGAGCGCCGGCCCGCCTTGCCGATTTTGATGCTGACCGCCAACGGATCGGTGTCGCACGCCGTCGCGGCGATGCGCGCTGGCGCCACCGACTTCCTGGTCAAGCCGCTCGCGCCCGACCGGTTTCTCGCCGCACTCGACGCGGCGGTGGGCGGCGCGTCGACCGGCGAGCTGCGCCCGCTGACCGAAAAAATTCCCGCACTGCTCGGGTTCGACGAGATCGTCGGATCGTCGCCCGATTTTCGTGCCGCGCTCGCGATCGCCGCCAAGGCCGCGCGGGCGCGCGTGTCGGTGCTGCTGGAAGGCGAGATCGGCGTCGGCAAGGACGTCATCGCCGAAGCCATCCATGCCGCCTCGCCCCGCGCCAAGAAACCGATGATGAGCGTCAGTTGCGGGGCGATCTCGGCCAACCTCGTCGAATCGGAGCTGTTCGGCCACGAGATGGGCGCGTTCACCGGTGCATTCGAGCGCAAGATCGGCCGCTTCCGCGATGCCGATGGCGGTACGCTGTTCCTCGACGAGATAAGCGAAATGCCACTCGATGCGCAGGCGAAGCTTCTGCGTGTCCTCCAGACCGGCGAAGTCCACGCGATCGGTGCGCGCCATCCGCACGACGTCGATGTCCGCGTCATCGCCGCCAGCAACACGCCCTTGCTCGAAGAGGTCGAGGCCGGGCGATTCCGCGAGGATCTGTACTACCGGCTCAACGCGGTCCAGGTGACAATCCCGCCGCTGCGCGAACGGACCGGCGATATCCCCGCGCTCGCGCGCCACCTGCTCGCGCGGATCGCCGAACAACCGGGGCTGCGACCGCTCGGGATCACCGACTCCGCGCTGGCCCTGTTGGTGCAATATGACTGGCCGGGTAATGTCCGCCAGTTGCAGAACGCACTCTTCCGCGCCGCCGTGCTGTGCGAGGAGGCGGCGCTGACCGAAGACGATTTCCCGCAGATCGCCGCGCTGGGCACTCGGCGGCGGACACCGGCGACGGTCGCGGCCGGCGGCGGCGGCGTCACGCTGTTCCGCCCCGACGGCAATCTTCGCGCGCTGGACGAGATCGAAGCCGATGTCATCCGCCTGGCGATCGGCCATTACCGCGGCCGGATGACCGAAGTCGCGAGACGGCTCGGGATCGGCCGGTCGACATTGTACCGCAAGCTCGGCGAACTGGGCATCGACAACGCCGCGTGAGGTGCTGACGAGGGTTCGACGGCCTGCCGCCCCAGTTTCGAGGACGCGGTGGATCGTCGCCGGTGCTCTCTTCCGTTGGAGCCGTTCAGCTTCGCTATCGTACAGGGTGTCGGGCATCGATCAGCGATGCCTGCAGGAGAATATGATGCGGTCCCTAGTTCCGGTTGCATTCCTTTTCACCGCCGTAAGTTTCAGCGCCGTTGGTGCGGGTGCCCATGCCCCGCAGTCCCAATACCCGAGCTGCGACCTGACGGCGCAACATGCCTTGAAAAGCCCCACGGGCGGCAGCATCACGGATGCCAGGCAGGCTCACATCTCGATGCGAGCGAATATCCTCGAAGCGGACCTCGGCACCGCCCGCAAGGCGCGCCGCTTGACGCAAAGTGAGACCGAGCGCCTGTTCAAGCGGGTCGAGAATGTCCGCCATGCCACCAACCGCTTCGTGAAAAAGCAGGGCTTCCTGAGCGCTGCGGAGCGGGCCAGTTATGACCGGGAACTGGACGCGGTCGCGATGCGGATTTGCCGTTGATAAACGAACAGGGTTCTCCGCTCGCGGGGAGCGGAGGACCCCGTTACATTACCACAGCACGCCCTTGACCGGAGTCATCGGCTCGGGTGCGGGGTCGCCGATCGACTGGAGCAGGTCGATCTCGATCGTCCGGCACATCGCGTTCAGCGGCACGTCGTGGATCGTGTCCGCGAACGGATCGACCAGGTCGTCGCCGATCTGCAGCACCGCGAGAAACATCAGACCGGCGATGGTCGAGCCGACCGGGGTCGCATAGCCCAGCGATTCGACCAGGCCGATCGGCAGCAGCACGCAGAACAGCCGGGTGAACAGGCTCGGAAAGAACCGGTACTGGTTGGGCAGCGGCGTGTTCTTGATCCGCTCCATGCCGCCCTGGGCGTTGGCGATATCGACCAGGATGCTCTCGAACTGGGTCTGCTGGATCGTATCGATCCAGCCGTTGCGGCGCGCGATATCGATCCGGCGGCCGGTTCCGTCGAGCAGCCCGTTCGCGATATTGGTCCGCTCGAGCGCGAACGACGCCTCTTCCTTCGACAGGAAGCGCAACACCTCGGGTGCGACGGGCTGTTTACGCAACTGACAGCGGAGCGCGTTCACATAGGCGATCTGGCGGAGAACGATGGTCCGCTTCATGTCGTGCCCCTCGGGCTCGGGCAGCATGTTGCGGGCCATACGCGCGAGACTGCGCGAGGCATTGATCATCAGCCCCCACAGCCCGCGGCTTTCCCACCAGCGCTGGTAGGCGGAGTTGTCGCGGAAGCCGAGGAACAGCGCCAGCGCCGTACCGAACAACGTCAGCGGCAGCGCGGGGGCGTGAAACGGCAGGACGTAATAGGTGATCGTGACTATCACGTCCCAGACGAACAAGCCGAGCAGCGGGCGCCAGACCTCACTCAGGATCTGGCTGAGACGGGGCGTAGCAGTGACGATCAAACGAAAACTCCCTAGCTTAATCCGCGTTTAATGCGCGAAAAGCCGTTTCGCTGCAATGCAGCGGCGATCAGCCCCCGACCAGCGACTGATCGCGCAGGCCCCGCCAGATTTTCACCGCCTGCACCGTCTCGGCGACATCATGGACGCGCAGGATCTGGACGCCCGCCTCCGCGCCTTTCAACGCCAGCGCGAGCGATCCGGCGAGGCGTTGGTCGACCGGCGCTTCGTTCGAGAGCGCGCCGATTAACCGCTTGCGACTCGCGCCGAGCATGATCGGACAGCCCAGACCGTGGAAGAGCGAGAGGCCGTTGAGCAGCGCGAGGTTCTCGGCGAGCGTCTTGCCGAAGCCGATGCCGGGATCGACCATGATCCGCGATCGGTCGACGCCCCCCGCGACGACCGCAGCGATGCGGGTTTCGAGCCAGTCGAAGACGTCGGTCAGGACGTTGGCGTAGCCGCCATCGCCGTGACCGCCTTTGCTGGGGTCGGGCGAGTGCATCAGGACGACCGGGCAGCCGCTTTTCGCAACGACGTCCAGCGCGCGGTCGTCCCAGAGGAGCGCGGCAACATCGTTGACGATGTGCGCGCCTGCGGCGAGCGTTGCTTCCATGACGGCGGCCTTGCGGGTGTCGACCGAGACGATCGCACCGGCGCGCGCGAGGCGTTCGACGACGGGCACGAGCCGCGCGATCTCGTCGCCTTCCCAGACCGCGGCGGCACCGGGGCGGGTCGATTCGCCGCCAACGTCGATCAGCGTCGCGCCGGCGGCGGCCATGTCGATGCCGGCCGCGGCGGCGGCGGCGGGGTCGTCGACATGCTTGCCGCCGTCGGAGAAGCTGTCGGGGGTGACGTTGAGGATGCCGGCGACGATCGGCTGGTCGAAACGCAGCGTGCGTTCGCCGAGCTGGAGGGGCGCGCGGGGGGCGGTGATGGCGGCGTGGAGGTGCGTGGCGCGCTCGCCCAGCGTCGCGACATCGGCGACGGGGATGGTGCGGCGGGCGCGGGCTTCGGTCACCTCGTAGGCGGCGAACCATTGCAGGCCGCCCGCGAGGCGCGCGACGCTACCGTCTTCGTGGCCGATCGGCGTGTCGACGAACTGGACGGGGCGGAGGTGGAGGTTGGTCATGATCTATTCGCTACGATCTTTCGTCACCCCGGACCTGTTCCGGGGTCCACCGTTCCGCATATCCAACGACTGTGATTTCGCGGAACCGTGGATGCCGGAACAAGCCCGGCATGACGAGGGCTTCAGACCGTCGTCGCCAGCAGATACGTCTGGCGGAGGTCGTCGATCGGTTTCAGCCCCTTGTCGCTTTCGTAATGCCAGAAGCTCCAGCCGTTGCAGGCGGGGGCGTTCTGGAGCGTCGATCCGAGTTTGTGGATCGAGCCGATCGTGCCGCAGTCGCTAAGCAGCGAGCCGTCCGCGCGAACCGTGGCGCGCCAGCGGCGTTTCGCGTCGGTCAGCAGCGCGCCGGGGGCGAGATACGCGTTCTCGACCAGCACGCCGAACGCGACCTTGGGCTGCGTGCGCGGGCTCATCATCGTGGCTAGCGCGGACTCGTCCAAGGGAAGCGCTGCCTCGATCCGCTCGTGCGCGGCTTCGATGTAGTCGCCCTCGCGGTCGATCCCGATCCAGCTGCGGCCAAGGCGTTTGGCGACCGCGCCGGTCGTGCCGGTACCGAAGAACGGGTCGAGCACGACGTCGCCGGGCTTCGTACACGCCAGCAGGATGCGGTAGAGCAGCGCCTCGGGCTTCTGCGTGGGATGCACCTTGGTGCCGTTCTTCTTGAGCCGTTCGGCACCGCCGCAGGTCGGGAATTCCCAGTCGCTGCGCATCTGGAGCTCGTCGTTGAGCGTCTTCATCGCGCGGTAGTTGAAATGGTACTTTGCCTTCTCGCCCTTCGACGCCCAGATCAACGTCTCGTGCGCGTTGGTGAAGCGCGTGCCCCGAAAATTCGGCATCGGGTTGGTCTTGCGCCAGACGATGTCGTTGAGGATCCAGTAGCCGAGATCCTGCACCGCAGCGCCGACGCGGAAGATGTTGTGGTAGCTGCCGATGACCCAGAGCGAGCCGTCGTCCTTGAGGATGCGGCGCGCTTCCGCGAGCCAGGCGCGGGTGAAGCGGTCGTACGCGGCGAAGGTGTCGAACTTGTCCCAGTCGTCGGTGACCGCGTCGACGTGGCTGCCGTCGGGGCGATAGAGTTCGCCGCCGAGCTGGAGGTTGTAGGGCGGGTCTGCGAAGATCATGTCGATCGACTTCGACGGGAGCGCCTTCATGCGCTCGATGCAGTCGCCGCGCAGGATCTGGTCGAGCGGAAGAACGGCTTGGACCGCCGGCTCTGCTATCTTCTTCACCGCCCGTGGCCGCGCGATCGTGTCGATCAAACCCATGATTTCCGCCCCTTGTCGGTGGCCATAGCGTCGAAATTGTCCGACTCCGTCAAGCAAACAATCGTTAACGGCGTTGTGTCGGGATTCCGTGGATGCGACCAACCGAGTCGCCTGCGCCCAGATGTTGAGTCGTGGGAGACGCGCGGCTCAAGCCCTTGGGGTGTGGCGCGAAAGACTCAGCTGGTCGTTTCCTTTGCGAAAAGATCGCCGCGAGCCTGATAGGCGGCGGCGACGGGGGCGAAACTGCGGCGGTGAATCGGCGTGGGGCCGTGTTCGCGGAGCGCGCGCATGTGATGCGCGCAGCCATAGCCCTTGTTCGAATGCCAGTTATATTCGGGATGGACGTCGGCGGCGGCGATCATGATCAGGTCGCGCGTGTGCTTGGCGACGATCGAGGCGGCGGCGATCGACAGCGATTTCGCGTCGCCGCCGACGAGGGGGGTCGCGGGGTAAGTCCAGCGGGGCAGGCGGTTGCCGTCGACCAGGACGTGGCCGGGGGCCTGGCCAAGTTCGACCGCCAGCGCGTCGACCGCGAGCGTCATCGCCTTCATCGTCGCCCAGTAGATGTTGAGCGTGTCGATTTCCTCGGGCTGGACGATGCCGATGCCGACGATCGCGCAGCCCTTCAGGCGCGCGCAGAGCCGTTCGCGCTCGGAGGCGGAGAGCTTTTTGGAGTCGTCGATGCCGCGGGGTACGCCTTTTGGCGGCAGGATCACGGCGGCTGCGACCACAGGCCCGGCGAGCGGTCCGCGGCCGGCTTCGTCGACGCCGGCGACGGGGCCGACGCAGAGCTTTTCGTGTTTCATGCCGGGCATTGGCGGTCTTTCCACTGGTCGAACGGGCTGGTGCCGAGGGCGTGCCCCATCGGGCCGTGCCCTGCGCCCAGGCCCGGTGCATTGGCAAGCGCGGCGCGGACGAACGCGATGGCGCGGTCGGTGGCAGCGTCGAGCGTCATGCCCTGGGCGAGCCCTGTCGCGATGCCGCTGGCGAGCGTGCAGCCGGTGCCGTGCGCGTGGCGGGTTTCGATGCGGGGGTTGGTCCACAGGGTTTCGGCCGCGTCGGTGACGAGGCGGTCGGTGACGTGGGGGCCTTCGGCGTGGCCGCCTTTTATGAGGACGGCGGGGCCTAGTGCGCGGATTGCGGCTTCCCCGCCGAGCGCTGCGAGTTCGGGGAGGTTGGGGGTTACGAGCGTGGCGATCCGCATGAGGCGGGTGAAGGCGGCGATGGTGGCGGCGTCGGCGAGGACGGAGCCGCTGGTTGCGATCATCACGGGGTCGAAAACGATGGGGATGCTTGAACTTTGAGGACAGCCCGCCCCCCCTTGTTCTCCCGCGAAGGCGGGAGTCCAGTCTGGGCTCCCGCCTTCGCGGGAGAACAAGGAAGTCAGGTAGTCGGCAACCGCATTGGCGGTGTCTGCCGAGCCGATCATGCCGATCTTTATCGCATCCACACCGATGTCCGAGACGACCGAATTGATCTGCGCGAGCACCATGTCGGTCGGGATCTGATGGACCGCCTGCACGCCGAGCGTGTTCTGCGCGGTGATCGCCGTTACCGCGGTCGTCGCGTGCCCGCCGAGCATCGTCACGGTTTTGATATCCGCCTGGATTCCGGCGCCGCCGCCAGAGTCCGAGCCGGCTATTATGAGGATTCTGGCGGTCATCGGAGGTCGGCCGGAAAAGTGAAGTGCAGGAAGTGCAGACGCTGGCGCGGTTTCTTGGCGGAGCCGTTTGGGGTGGCTGAGCGGGGTTTGGCGCGGTTGGCGGTCATATGCTGGGCTATGCCATACCTGGTGAGATGTAGGACAGCGGTATGCCCCTCCTTAACCACCCCGGCGGAGGCCGGGGCCCAATTGGGAAGGCCGAAGTAACGGAGCGATGCCCTTGGTTAGCACCGTCCCCCATTTGGGCCCCGGCCTTCGCCGGGGTGGTAGAAGGGGTTGAGGTGGCCGAAAGGAGCTAGGTGGCGCCTAATCGAACGGCGCCTAGTGCCGCCTGCCCGCTGCCGGCTTTTGCGGTGGCGCTTCGCCAAGCCTCGTCGGCCGGTCGAGCAATTCCCCGCCGCAGTTCGGACAGCGTTCGTCGAGCGCGTCCGCGCATTCCGCGCAGAAGGTGCATTCGAACGAGCAGATGAATGCGCCTGGCGCGTCGGCCGGAAGCTCGGTGGTGCAGCGTTCGCAGATGGGGCGCATTTCGAGCATCAGGCGGCGGCCTTTCGCACCGCGTCGCAGATGCGGTCGACGACCTGTTCGACCTGCGCGGGGTCGTCGCCTTCGGCCATCACGCGGATCACCGGCTCGGTGCCCGACGGACGGATCACGAGGCGCCCCTTGCCAGCGAGTTCGGCTTCGGCGTCGGCGATCACCGCCTTGACCGCGTCGTGATCGAGCGGTTTGCCGCCGGCGAAGCGGACGTTCTTGAGCAACTGCGGCAGGGGCTCGAAGCGGTGGAGGACTTCGCTGGCCGGGGCGCCCGAGCGCTTGACCTCGGCGAGAATCTGGAGCGCCGCGACGAGGCCGTCGCCGGTGGTCGCGTAATCGCTGAGGATGATGTGGCCCGACTGTTCGCCGCCGACGTTGTAGCCGCTGGAGCGCATCTTCTCGAGCACGTGGCGATCGCCGACCGCGGTGCGGACGAGGCCCAGCCCTTGCGCGGCGAGATGGCGTTCGAGGCCGAGGTTGGACATCACCGTCGCGACCAGCCCACCGCCTGCAAGCCGCCCCTGCCGTGCCCAGCTGGCGGCGATCGTCGCCATGAGCTGGTCGCCATCGACGATCGTACCGGTCTCGTCGACCACGATCAGCCGGTCCGCATCGCCGTCGAGCGCGATGCCGATATCCGCGCCGCTGGCGACCACCGTCTCGGCAAGCGCCTGCGGTGCGGTCGAGCCGACGCCGTCGTTGATGTTGGTGCCGTTGGGGGTGACGCCGATCGCGACGACGTCCGCGCCGAGTTCCCACAGTGCCGACGGTGCGACCTTGTAGGCGGCACCGTTCGCGCAATCGAGCACCACGCGCATCCCGTCGAGGCGGAGATTCTCCGGGAAGGTCGACTTGGCGAAATGGATGTACCGGCCCTGCGCGTCCTCGATCCGGCGCGCGCGGCCGATCTGGTCGGAGGGGACGAGCGGGATGTCGCCGTCGATCAACGCCTCGATCGCTGCCTCGGCTTCGTCGGACAGCTTGTAGCCATCGGGTCCGAACAGCTTGATGCCGTTGTCCGCATACGGATTGTGGCTGGCGGAGATCATCACGCCGATATCCGCGCGCATCGACTGGGTGAGCATCGCCACCGCGGGCGTCGGCATCGGGCCGACCATCACCACGTCCATGCCGACGCTGGTGAAGCCCGCGACCAACGCCGATTCGAGCATGTAGCCGGACAGCCGCGTGTCCTTGCCGATGACGACGCGGTGGCGGTGGTCGCCGCGCAGGAAGTAGGCGCCCGCCGCCATGCCGACCTTCATCGCCATCTCTGCCGTCATCGGCGAGACGTTGGTGGCGCCACGAATGCCATCGGTGCCGAAGTATTTTCTTGCCATCGCGTCCGCTTTCCGTCCCGTATCGGTGTCCGATCCGTTTGATAGCGCGGTACATCACGAAGGGCGAGCATGTCGCAGACTACACGGATACTTGCCGCCCTGATCGGCGGCATCGCGATCGGCATCGCCGCGGCGGCGTGGTCGCCGGCGAATGCGATCGCGGCGACGGCGGTGACCCAGCCGATCGGCTCGGCGTGGCTACACGGCTTGCAGATGGTGATCGTGCCGCTCGTCGTCGGGCTGCTCGTGACCGGGATCGGCGCGACCACCGAGGCCGCGCGCGCCGGGCGGATCACGGTGCGGGCGATGGTGATGATCGTCGTCATCCTGTGGAGCACGACGATCATGTCCGCGCTGGTCATGCCGTTGATCCTGGATGCCTTTCCACTGCCGCGCGCGTTAGGCGCCGCGTTGCGTGCCGCACTGACGGGTGCTGCGCCGGTCGGGCCGGTGCCGGGGATCGGCGCGTTCTTCGACACGATCGTGCCGACCAACATCGTCGCCGCCGCCTCCAGCGACTCTTTCCTGCCGCTCACCGTCTTCGCGCTGACGTTCGCCTTTGCCGTGACGAAGCTGCCCGACGATCGCCGGCGCATCCTGACCGGCTTCTTCCAGGCGGTGGTCGATGCGCTGCTGATCATCATCACATGGGTGCTGAAGCTCGCGCCGATCGGCATCTTCGCGCTCGCCTACGGGGTCGGTGCGCGCACCGGGACGGCGGCGTTCGGCGCGCTTCTGCACTATATCGTCTGCGTCTCGGCGATCGGGTTCATCGTCCTGCTGTCCGCCTATCCGATCGGGATGATCGGCGGCCGCGTCGGCTTCGGCCGGTTCGCACGCGCGGTCGCGCCGGCGCAGGCGGTCGCGATCAGCACGCAGTCGTCGCTCGCCTCGCTGCCGGCGATGCTGAAGGCGTCGACCGATCTCGGCGCGTCGCCCGCTACCGCCGGGATCGTCCTGCCGCTGTCGGTCGCGGTGTTCCGCGCGACCAGCCCGGCGATGAACCTGGCCGTCGCGCTGTACGTCGCGCACTGGCTGGGGCTGCCGATCGGGCCGGGGCAGATGGCGGCGGGCGTGGCGACCGCGGCGATCACGACGATGGGGTCGATCTCGCTGCCCGGCACGATCAGCTTCGTCGCGTCGGTCGCGCCGGTGGCGCTGGCAATGGGCATCCCGCTCGAGGTGCTGGGTCTGCTCATCGCAGTCGAGACCATACCCGACCTGTTTCGCACCGTCGGGAACGTGACGATGGACACCGCCGTTACCATCTCCGTCGCAGCGCGGTCCGATCGCGGCGGCGCACAGGAGAATTCCCATGAAGTATCGCACGCTCGGCCCTGATTTCGAGGTTTCCGCGCTCGGGCTCGGCTGCATGCCGATGGCCGGCATCGGCAAGGGCATGTACGGCGAGGCGAACGCCGACGAGAGCATCGCCACCATCCACCGCGCGATCGACCTGGGCGTGACGCTGTTCGACACCGCCGAGATCTATGGTCCGCTGGTCAACGAGGAGCTGCTCGGCAAGGCGATCCGGGGCAAGCGCGACGGCGTCGTGATCGCGACCAAGTTCGGCTTCCGCTATGACGAGAACGGGATGACGGGGGTCGATTCCACGCCCGCCAATGTGCGGCGGGCGTGCGAGGGATCGCTGAAGCGGCTCGGGGTCGAGACGATCGACCTGCTGTACCAGCACCGCGTCGATCCGGGTGTGCCGATCGAGGATACGGTCGGCGCGATGGCGGACCTCGTTCGCGAGGGCAAGGTGCGGCATCTCGGGCTGTCGGAGGCTGGGCTCGATACGATCCGGCGTGCCGCGGCGACGCATCCGATCGCGGCGTTGCAGAGCGAATATTCGCTGTGGGAGCGGGACGTGGAGGATGAGATCCTGCCGTTGTGCCGCGAGTTGGGGATCGGGTTCGTGCCGTATTCGCCGCTCGGGCGGGGCTTCCTGACGGGGCAGATTACTGCGCGGTCGGATCTGCCCGAGGGCGATTACCGGCGGAATGATCCGCGGTATTCGGAGGAGAACTTCGCCAAGAACATGGAGATGGTCGCGGTGGTGAAGTCGATCGCCGATGTGCATGGGGCGTCGCCGGCGCAGATCGCGCTCGCGTGGCTGCTGGCGCAGGGCGACGACATCGTGCCGATCCCGGGGTCGAAGCGGCGGGTTACGCTGGAAGACAGCATGAAGGCGGCGGATATCACGCTAACCGCGGACGATCTGACGAAGCTGGATGCGGCGGCGCCTCGGGGTGGGACGGCCGGGCCGCGGTATGGCGAGAAGGCGCTGTCGATGACGCGGATCTGACGTCTCCCCTCCCGCTTGCGGGAGGGGTCGGGGGAGGGGCGTGCCTCATGGACCGGACGCCGGTACGTACGTCGCGCCCTCCCCTAACCCCTCCCGCAAGCGGGAGGGGAATTTTGCGTCAGCCCCGCGGGACCTGTTCGCCGCGGGTGTCGAGGCCGGCGGCACCCGGCTCGCCGAGTTCGTTCTGGCCCGCCATTGCGTGATCGACCGCGCCCATCTGGTCGAGATGCATCAGCTTCGTGACGAACGGCGCGAGGACCAGCACGACCACGCCGATACCGATCGCGACCCAGCCGATCCGGCCGTACACCTCCAGGACGCGCTCGACGCCCGCGCCCTCGCCGCCGGTCGCCTGCGCGATCAGGCCGGCGAGGAAATTGCCGCCCGCGGTCGCGAGGAACCACGTGCCCATCATCAGCCCGGTCATGCTCGGCACCGACAGCCGCGTCATCGACGACAGCCCGATCGGCGAGAAGCAGAGCTCGGCCATCGAGTGGAGCATGTAGAGCAGCACGACGAAAATCGCCGGGGTCAGGCCCTGTGCCGGCGCGCCGAGCGTCAGCACGAAGAAGCCGGCGCCGACCAGGATCAGGCCGATGCCGAACTTGAACGGTGCGCTCGGCTCGAACCCTGACTTGCCGAGCCTGGTCCAGAGCGCCGCGAACACCGGCGCCAGCGTGATGATGAAGAACGGATTGACCGATTGGAACACCGAGGCGGGGATAGTCCAGCCGAACACGACGCGGTCGACCGACTGGTCGGTGTAGACGTTGAGCGACGAGCCGGTCTGTTCGAACAACGCCCAGAACAGCGGCGCGAGCGCGATCAGGAACAGCGCCGCGAAGATCCGGTCGCGGTCGACGCGCGGCAGCTTGGCGACCGCGGTCCACAGGATGTAGCCGACGGTGACGAGCGACGCGACGATCAGCGCGGTGCCGACGACGCCCTGGCTGCGCACCAGCCACCACGACACGGCGACGCCGACGATCCCGCCGAGATAGATCAGCCATTCGATCGACAGCCCGCCAACCGGCCTCGACGCGAGCACGGCGGCGTCGGGCGCTTCGCCGACACCGTGCAGCTCGCGCTGGAACAGGATGAACATGACCAGCCCGAGCGCCATGCCGATGCCCGCCGCGCCGAAACCGTACGACCAGCCGACCGTCTCGCCGAGGATGCCGACCGCGATCGGGCCGACGAACGCGCCGGTGTTGATCCCCATGTAGAAGATCGAGAACGCCCCATCGCGCCGCATGTCCTCGCGCGCGTAGAGCTTGCCGACGAGCACCGAGATGTTCGCCTTCAGGAAGCCGGTGCCGACGATGATGAAGGCGAGACCGAGGTAGAAGCCGTTGAGTGCCGCGCCCTGCACGCCCTGCGGCGCCTCGACGATCGCCAGCAGCAGATGGCCGAGCGTGATGAAGATGCCACCCGCGAGCACCGCTTTGCGTGGCCCCAGGAAGCGGTCGGACAGATAGCCGCCGATGATCGGCGTGATGTACACCATCGAGGTATAGGCGCCGTAGATCGCGTAGGACGGCTCATCGCCGAACAGGAAATGCTTGGTGAGATACAGCACCAGGATCGCGCGCATGCCGTAGAACGAAAATCGCTCCCACAGCTCGACGAAGAACAGCATGAACAGCCCGCGCGGGTGCCCGAAAAAGGTCTTCGCATCGGCGGGAACGCCGCCGCCCCTGCTCGCTTTGGCGTTAGCGCTGGCCATATTGCAATGATGCTCCAATGATCGCGCCACTGCCGGGCGCGTGTTGGCGCGCAACCTAGCGGCAAAGCCCGGCCTGTAAATATCGCACATCAGGGCTTATCTGCCGCGTCATGCTCAACGACCGTTCCACGCCGCTCTCGCTGCTCGCCACCCGCCGCTCGGGAAAGCCGCGCGACCTGATCGCGCCCGGCCCCGATTCCTATCAGCTGGCGACGATCCTCGAGATCGCGGCGCGGACGCCGGATCACGGCAAGCTGGCGCCGTGGCGGTTCGTCGTCGTGGGCGACGAACGCCGCGTGGCGCTGTCGGCGCTGATCACCGACGCGTACCTCGCCGAGCGGCCCGACGCGTCGCGGCTGGAACTCGAGTCGCTCGACCAGTTCGCGCATCAGGCGCCGACCCTGGTGGTGGTCCTGTCGTCGCCGAAGGAAAGCAAGATTCCGGTGTGGGAACAGGAGTTGTCGGCGGGCGCGGCGTGCATGAACCTGCTTCATGCGGTCCATGCCGAAGGGTTCGCGGGCGGCTGGCTGACCGGCTGGGCGGCATTCTCGGACACCGTGCGCGATGCGTTCGGGTCGGCATCCGAGCGGATCGCAGGCTTCATGTTCATCGGGACACTGTCCCGCGCGCTCGACGAGCGTCCCCGCCCCGATATGGCACGCCTCGTCTCGCACTGGGGATCGTGAGACTCGACTAATCGCCTAATTGCTGTATTAGAACAGCATGACAGCGCTCAGCAGCGACGATAGCCCCGTATACATCCGACTCCGCAGCACGATCGCGGCGGGAATCCTGCGTGGCGACTACCGTGCGGGCGATCAATTGCCGTCGGTACGCGCGTTCGCGGCCGAGCAGGGTGCGAACCCGCTGACGGTCGCCAAGGCGTATCAGAGCTTTCAGGATGACGGCTATGTCGAGGTCCGGCGCGGCGTCGGGATGTTCGTGCTGCCGGGCGCGGCGGAAGCGCTGCGGGTGGCCGAGCGCGAGAATTTCGTGACGACGCAGTGGCCGCGGATTTTGGGGCATATCGATCTGCTGGGGCTGGATGCGCACGACCTGCTGGAGCGCGAGCGGGCCTGATCGGTCGCGAGCGATGCATTTCGCGTTCTCCTGCCCCCTGCGGTCGTGCTGCCCCTCCCCCGTTCGTCCTGAGTAGTCCTCGAGTAGGCGCGAAGCGGCGTATCGAGAGGACGTATCGAAGGACAGGTTGGCGCGCGGAACCCATGCTTCGATACGCACCCTCGATGCGCTGCTGACGCAGCTACTCGGTCGCTACACAGCACGAACGGAAAGAGGGGCGGAGACCGGAGGAGGTCAGAAGCCCAACCAGGGCTTCAGAAAATCCTTAGCGCCGCGACATCCTCGACGCTCAGGTCGATCCCGAACAACAGGCTCATGCGGATGCGGTACACGCGCGGGTCGGTGATCTCGCCGACGGTCGTGTCGGTCCCCGAGCGCCGGCGATAATTCCGCCCGACCAGCGACGCGAAGCCGTTCGGCAGGACGATGCTGGCGATCGCGGTGTGCGTGAAGCGGCTGGACGGGGCGGTCGAGGTCCAGTGGTTCGACTGGGCTAGATCCGCGTCGAACACCTGCGCCAAGGTGAAGCTGTATTGCGGCTGGAAGCCCTCGCCCGATCCGCGGCCGTCGGTCGTCATGGGATCGCCGTCGCGGAACAGCATCCAGCCTTGCTCGGTCGATTCCAGCCGGAAGCGCGCGCCGTCGGGCGCTGTCGCCTCGGCGCCGTCGGCGAGCGGGACGACCGGCGTGTAGCTGCCGCCGAAGCCGGTGTCGGCGATCCAGTCCTGCCCGTCGATCGTCACCAGCGCAAAGGTGTGGGTCAGCGGTGGTACGTCGGTCGCGGCGAGCCAGACGCGCGCGAGCAAGGGCCGCGCGGTGAAGCCGAGGTCGGCGAGCGCATCGAGGAACAGCCGGTTATGCTCGAAGCAATAGCCGCCGCGGCGCGCGGTGACGAGCTTGGCGAACACCGACCCGCTGTCGATCGCGATGCCGCGGCCGAGGACGACGTCGAGATCCTCGAACGGGATGGCGAGCCGATGCGCTAGTTGCAGCCGGCTTAGGCCGATCGAGTCGAGCGTCGGACGCGCGGGCATGGCGATGCGGTGGAGATAGGCGTCGAGGTCGAACATCTTTCGGGAAGGTCCTTGGTTGCTGGTCCCCCTTACCGTTCGTGCCGAGCAGCCGTCGAGTGGGGCGGAGGCGCATCTCGAGTTGACGGGCTATCCTGATCCTCCCCCGCCAGGGGGAGGTGGCACCGAAGGTGACGGAGGGGGAGGAACTCGAAATAGGGGTTATCCCTTGCCGCCCCCTCCGTCTGGCAAGCGCCAGCCACCTCCCCCTGGCGGGGGAGGATCGAGGATTGCGTTACCGAGGCCGCCCGCCGTCCACCGCCCGCCGTCCACCGCTCGCCGGTCGATAGCGCGTATCGCTTTCACAAACGCATCCACCCCGGCGGAGGCCGGGGCCCAATTGGAACGTCGGATGTAACTGGGCACCGCGCTGATCATGACCGTCCCCCCATTGGGCCCCGGCCTCCGCCGGGGTGGATGCCGTCCCCGGAGTGGATGCCATCGCATGAGTGGATGCCGTCGCCGGAGTGGGTGCCGTCGCCGGGTAGGTGCGCGTGTGCGAACGGCAAGAGCGTTCGTCAGCCTTCGCTGGGACGACGGACGCTCCTACCGTGCTCGCTCAGGCCGCGAAGAGTTCCGGCTCGATCGAGTAGAGCACCGCCGCGCTGGCGTTGGCGGCCGCGTTCAGGCCCATCGCCTCGGGGACGATCTGATCCAGATAGAAGCGCACCGCCGCGGTCTTCATCCGGCCGAAATCGTCGGTGCCGGCAACCCCACCCTGCCGCTCCATCAACCAGCCGCAGGTGGCGACCGACAGCATCGTCAGGAACGGATAGCTCGCGGCGAGCTTGTCGTCGGCGTCCGCGGTGGCGAGTCTGCGCCCGATCGCTTCGCAGGCGTCGACCAGCGCGAGCAGGCGCTCGTCCTTCGCCTCCGCGCGGATGTCGGCGATCAGCGTGGCGAACGCGCCGCCATTGTCGAGGCCGAGTTTCCGCCCGACCAGATCCGCCGCCTGGATGCCGTTGGTGCCCTCGTAGATCGGCGTGATGCGGGCATCGCGGAAATACTGCGCGGCGCCGGTTTCCTCGACATAGCCCATGCCGCCATAGACCTGGATGCCGAGCGACGCGACTTCGTTGCCGAGATCGGTGCCGTGCGCCTTCGCCAGCGGCGTGACGAGTTCGAGGCGGTTGCGCGCGGCGTGGTCGCCGAGATTGGCGCGATCGACCTGTCCCGCCGCGTAATAGACGAGCGCGCGCGCCGCCTGCGTCTGCGCCTTCATCCGCATCAGCATGCGGCGGACGTCGGGATGCTCGACGATCTTGACCGAGTCCTTGTTGGGCGAACCGGCGCGCGCCGACTGGACGCGGTCGAGCGCATAGGCGACCGCGCCCTGCGTCGCGCCCTCGGCGACCTGGACGCCCTGGAGGCCGACGTTGAGGCGCGCATTGTTCATCATCGTGAACATCGCGCGGATGCCGCCAAGCTCCGCGCCGATCAGCTCGCCGATGCAGTCGTCGTTGTCGCCGAAGCTCAAGACGCAGGTGGGGGACGCGTGGAGACCCATCTTGTGCTCGATCGAGACGACGCGGACGTCGTTGAAGTCGCCCGGCGTGCCGTCTTCCTGAAGGCGGTACTTGGGGACGAGGAAGAGTGAGATGCCCTTCGTACCCGCCGGGGCGCCCGGTGTCCGCGCAAGGACGAGGTGAACGATATTCGGCGCCATGTCGTGATCGCCGAACGAGATGTAGATCTTGGTGCCCTTGATGCTCCACTTGCCGTCACCGAGGGGAGTCGCCGTCGCACGGAGCGCGCCGACGTCGGAGCCCGCCTGCGGCTCGGTGAGGTTCATCGTGCCGGTCCATTCGCCGGTCGCGAGATGGGGGAGGTAGAGCGCCTGCTGCTCAGGGGACCCGTGGTGCTGGAGCGCCTCGATCGCACCGACGGTCAGCGTCGGGCAGAGCGCGAAGCCCATATTGGCCGAGCCCAATGTGTCGAGCACCGCGGTCTGGATCGCGAACGGAAGGCCCTGACCGCCCCATTCCTCTTCGACGCCGATCGTGCCCCAGCCACCCTCGACATAATCCTTGTATGCCTGCGCGAAGCCGTCGGGCATGACGACGCCGTCGGGGGTCCACTTCGCGCCGACGGTGTCGCCGGCGCGGTTGAGCGGGGCCCATTCGCCGGCCGCGAGCTGCCCGACGCCTTCGAGCACCGCATCGACGACGTCGTCGCTGGCGGCGGCATAACGTTCGGTCGCGGCGAGCTCGCCGATCCGGACGACATGATCGAGCACGAAACGCTGTTCGGTGGTTGCTGGAGTGAAGGCCATCGCATCCTCTTATCGCTACGGTTTGGACCCGCTATACGCCTTGAAAATGACCCGTCCACACCCTCGAATTTTACCCTACGGCACGGCCGCGATCGCCGAGGCGGCTGCGCTGATTCGCGCCGGGGGACTCGTCGCGGTGCCGACCGAGACGGTGTATGGGCTCGCGGCGGACGCCACCAATGCCGAGGCGGTGGCGCGGATTTATGCCGCGAAGGGCCGCCCGAGTTTCAATCCGCTGATCGTGCATGTGGCGGATCTGGCGGCGGCGGAGCGGATTGCGGTGTTCGATGCGGATGCGCGCGCGCTGGCCGAGGCGTTCTGGCCGGGGCCTTTGACGCTGGTGCTGCCGGTGCGGGGGGATTCGGGGATCGCTTCGCTGGTGACGGCCGGGTTGGATACGATCGCGATCCGGGTGCCGCGGCATCGGGCGATGCAGGGGTTGATCGCGGTGTCGGGGCGCCCGTTGGCGGCGCCTTCGGCCAATGCGAGCGGGGGGATCAGTCCGACCACGGCCGCACATGTTGCGGGAAGTCTGGGGGGGAACGTGCCGTTGATCCTCGACGATGGGGCTACCGAGGCTGGACTGGAGTCGACGATCGTGGCGGGGCGGACGGTGCTGCGACCAGGGCCGATCACCGCCGAAACTCTCCTAACCCACCTCCAACACCTCCCCGGCGAAGGCCGGGGCCCAATCGGAACGTCGGATGTAACGGAGCGCGACCTGCGTCATGACCGTCCCCCAATTGGGCCCCGGCCTTCGCCGGGGGGGAGTGAGGGTGCGGTCACTGCGCCGGGGCAGCTTGCGAGCCATTATGCTCCCAAGAAGCTGCTTCGGCTGAATGCGACCGAGGCAGGGTCGGACGAATGGTTGATCGGGTTTGGCGAAGTGCTGGGCGACGTGACGCTATCCGCTTCGGGAAACCTGATCGAGGCCGCTGCCAAACTGTTCGACCTGCTTCACGCTGCGGATGCGAACTCAAGCGTCCGCCTCGCCATCGCGCCGATCCCGACCCAAGGCATTGGCGAGGCAATCAACGACCGTTTGCGCCGCGCCGCTCACCGATAATCCGTTCCCCCGCGGAGGCGGGGGTCCAGAAGCCCAGTCGGACTGCGGTACTTAGCTGGGCCCCCGCGTCCGCGGGGGAACAACTGATCTAGCGTTACGGAACTACCGTTACGCGTTCACCGCCGCCTTCGACCGCGCCGCAAAGCTTTTCCGCAGCTTCTGCAGCTTGGGCGGAATGACCGCCATGCAATACGGGTTCGAGCGGCCCGACGTCTCCCAGTAATCCTGGTGATAGCCCTCGGCCTCGTACCACGTATCCATCGGCTCGATGGTCGTGACGATCGGCTTGGGCGAATCCGCCTGAGCCCGCTGCAATGCCGCTTCCATCTCGGCCTTCTGCGCGTCGTCCGCCGGGAACATCGCCGAGCGGTACTGCGTGCCGACGTCGTTGCCCTGCCGGTTCAGCGTCGTCGCGTCGTGCGTCGCGAAGAAGATGTCGAGCAGGTCGCCGAGCTTCAGCTGCTCGGGGTCGAAGCCGATCCGGATCGCCTCGGCATGCCCGGTGTCGCCACCGCAGACCTGCTTGTAGGTCGGGTTGGGCACGTGCCCGCCGATATAGCCGCTCTCGACCGACTCGACGCCGATCACATCCTTGAACACAGCCTCGGTGCACCAGAAGCAGCCGCCGGCCAGCGTTACATATTCCGTCATCACGATCTCCTTTCTCCCAAGATAGGAAGTCGCTACCGCGCAACAAAGAGGAGACGCGCATGATCGACGGTAAGGTGATGGTCACCGGAGGCGCCGGCTATATCGGCAGCCACGCGGTACTGGCGTTGCTCGACGCGGGCTACGAGGTCGTCGTGATCGACAACCTCGTCACGGGATTCGACTGGGCGGTCGATCCTCGCGCGGCACTCGTCGCGGCCAACGTCGCCGACGATGCGAAGGTGCGCGCGGCGATCCGCGAGCACAACGTCCGCGCGATCATGCATTTCGCCGGCTCGGTCGTGGTGCCCGAATCGGTCAGCGATCCGCTCAAATATTACCGCAACAACACCGCCGCCAGTCGCGCGCTGATCGAAAGCGCGGTGGTCGAGGGCGTGCCGCACTTCATCTTCTCGTCGACCGCCGCGACCTATGGCACGCCCGAGAAGGTGCCTGTCGCGGAGGGCGATCCGACCGTGCCGATCAACCCCTACGGCATGTCGAAGCTGATGACCGAGGCGATGCTGCGCGACGTCGCGGCGGCACACCCGATGAACTACGCGGCGCTGCGGTACTTCAACGTCGCCGGCGCCGATCCGCAGGGGCGCAGCGGCCAGTCGACGGTCGGCGCGACGCACCTGATCAAGATCGCGGTCGAGGCCGCGACCGGCAAGCGCGGCCATGTCGGCGTCTACGGGACCGATTTCGACACGCCCGACGGCACCGGCGTGCGCGACTACATCCACGTCACCGACCTGGCCGCCGCGCATGTCGCCGCGCTCGACGTGCTGATCGCCGAACCAACCAGGAGCCACACGCTCAACGCGGGTTACGGCAAGGGATTCTCGGTGCTCGACGTGCTCGATGCGGTGGACAAGGTCACCAACCGGACGATCGAACGCCGTCTCGAAGGGCGTCGCGCGGGCGATCCGGCGATGCTGATCTCGGACAACCACGCGATCCTCGCGACGCTCGACTGGACCCCGCGCCACGCCGATCTCGACGGGATCGTCCGCGATGCGCTGGCGTGGGAGCGCGCGCTGGCGGAGAAGGGCCGGTGAGACTCCGCTCGCTGCTGTTCGTGCCGGGCGATCGCCCCGAGCGGATGGTCAAGGCGCTCGGGCTGGGCGCGGACGCGTTGATCCTCGACCTGGAAGATTCGGTCGCGCCGGGTGCCAAGGTGGCGGCGCGCGAACACGTCGCGGCGTTCCTCGCAGAGCCTCGAACGATGCCATTGTTCGTGCGGATCAACCCGCTCGATTCGGGGCTGGCGGACGACGACCTCGCGGCCGTGCTCTCGGCCAATCCGGAGGGCATCGTGCTGCCGAAGGCGGAGGGCGCCGTGAGCCTCGCCGCGCTCGATGCCAAACTGAGCGGCAAGATCGCCATCCTGCCGATCGCGACCGAGACGCCCGCGGCGATCTTCGCGCTCGGCAGCTATGGCAGCGTCACGGACCGGCTCGTCGGGCTGACCTGGGGCGCGGAGGACCTGCCCGCTGCGATTGGCGCGGCGACCTCGCGCGAGGCGGACGGATCGTACACCGCTCCGTATCAACTCGCCCGCTCGCTGACTCTGTTCGGCGCACATGCCGCGGGGGTGGCGGCGATCGAGACGGTCTATCCCGATTTCCGCGATCTGGACGGACTCGCCGCCTATGCCGCGCGGGGGCGGCGTGACGGGTTTACGGGGATGATGGCGATCCACCCGAGCCAGGTGCCGGTGATCAACGCGGCGTTCACGCCGTCGCCCGGAGAGTGCGCGCATGCTCAGGCGATCGTCGACCTGTTCGCCGCCAATCCGGGTGCGGGTGCGCTTCAGTTGGATGGCAGGATGGTCGATGCGCCGCATCTGAAGGCGGCGAAGGCGTTGCTAGCGCTCGCCGCCGATTGAGGTGCGCACGCGGGCAGTCGCCAGCCACCACGCCAGCGCCCAGAGCGTGCCGAAGCTCCAGCCGGCCAGCACGTCGCTCGGCCAGTGGACGCCGAGATAGACCCGGCTGCACCCGATCGCACCGACCAGCAGGATCGCGACGATGAGCATGTACGCCCGCGTCGCACGATCCCTCGTCACCTGCGAGGCAAGGCCGGCCAGCGTCAGATAGACGATCGCGCTGTTCGCCGAATGCCCGCTGGGAAAGCTCATATGCGTGACGGTGACCAGGTGCGTGACGATGTCGGGACGCGGGCGCGCGACGTGCGTCTTGACCAGCTCGACGACGAGATTGCCGCTGACGCTCGCCGCGACGATCGCGAGCGCGGTCAGCCAGAGCCGTTGGACGATCAGTAACCCGGTGACGATCACCACGACGATCGTCAGGACGATGCCGCCGCCGAGCGCGGTGACGTCGGCGGCGACCTTGGGCAGCCAGGACGGGCCACCCCAGGTGCGCAGGCCGAGGATGATCGAGCGATCGAACGCGAACGGCCAGTGATCGACCGCGAGACCGACGAGCAGGATGAGGACGATGCCGACGGCCGCGACCGATGCGCCGGCGAGAACCGCGGGCACATGCCGGCGCTCGCCCTGTTCGGGCGTACCGTCGATGGTGGGTCCGCCGGGGCTCGAACCCGGGACCTCTCGATTAAAAGTCGCTTGCTCTACCAACTGAGCTACGGACCCCCGCCATCGTGGACCGCGCACCTAATCGCGTGGCCGCTTTCGGTCAACCGATTGCGCCAGTTGCCGTATCGTTCGCCCGGTCAGCGGATCGCGCCATTTCGGGACTAGGCTTGAGAGGGGGCCGAGCACGAAGTCACGGGTGCGGAAGGCGGCGTGCGGGACGGTGAGTCCCGGCGACGACCAGGCACCACCCGACCAGAGGACGATGTCGAGATCGATCACGCGGCTGCCCCAGCGGCGGCCGGGACGACGACCGAAGCTGCGTTCGATCCGTTTGAGGCGGACCAGCAGCGCGGCGGGGTCTTCCAGCGTTTCGATCAGCACGACCGCGTTGGCGTAGCGGCGGTTCGAGGGACCTAGCGGCGCGCTCGCTACGGTTGGCGACCGGGCCACGACATCGCCCAGCGCCTCCACCGCCGCGGCGATCTCGCGCTCGGGGGCGCCGTGTCGGCCGCGTCGGTTCGAACCGAGCGCGATCACGTAGGTGGTTGCGGCCTGCGCGATCGGCGGGAGCGGGGTTGCAGGCGACATTTGGTCCGCCTAGCGCACTCCGATGGATTCCACACCGTACACCACCGCGCTTTCCGAAAACGTCGAAGAGGCCGGCGAGGTCGACGTCACGACCGTCTTCGCACCCGTCTCCGCGCTGCCCGAAACCGAGCCGTCACGCGACTGTCCGCTCTGCCCGCGGCTGGTCGGGTTGCGCGAGTCGTTGCGGACCGAGTTCCCGACTTGGTGGAACGCGCCCGTCCCGGCGTTCGGCGATCCGGCCGCGTGGCTCGGCATCATCGGCCTCGCGCCGGGGAAGCATGGCGCGAACCGGACCGGACGCGCGTTCACCGGGGACTATGCGGGGCAGTTCCTGTACGAGACGCTCGGCCGGTTCGGGCTCGCCACCGGTACCTACGGCGCGAAGGCCGAGGACGGGCTGGCGCTCGACGGCGCGATCATCCTCAACGCGGTGAAGTGCCTGCCGCCCGAGAACAAGCCGACGCCGGAGGAGATCCGCACCTGCCGCCCGTTCCTGGAGACGCAGGCGGATGCGGTACCAAGCGCGCGCGTGTTCGTGGCGCTGGGGCATATCGCGCACCAGTCGGCGGTGAAGATGCTGGGCGGGCGGCTGCCCAAGGCGCGGTTCGCGCATGGGGCGGAGCATGTGATGCCCGACGGTCGCGTGCTGATCGATAGCTTTCATTGCTCGCGGTACAACGTGAATACGGGTGTGCTGACGGCGGAGATGTTCGACGCGGTGTTCAAGCGGGCGCTGGAGTTGCGCGAGACGGTTTGAAACGGGAGGGCGGTATTCGACCGCTCGATCCTCCCCCGCCAGGGGGAGGATTGGCCGGCTTCTACTCGATGACCCAGGGCTCGCCGGCTTCTGGCGTACGGAAGCGGTTCGCGGCGATATGCTCGCGAACCAGCGCTGCGCGGAGGTGGTCGGGCGGTTCGTTGATACCTTCGGACGTCAGCTCGAACGTGCCCCAGTGGACGCCGATCGCATACGCCGCGCCGAGCTGTTCGAACGCCGTCACCGCCTGATCCGGGCCGATGTGATTGTCGGTCTCGTGCCCGGCGAAATGATACGCGCCGATCGGCAGGATGGCGAGGCGGACGGGCCCTGCCGCTCGTGCTTGGCTCGCCCAGCGCATGTCGCCCGGCCCGGTGTCGCCCGCGAAATACAGGTTGCCGCCGGGGAGCGTCACGGTGAAGCCTGCCCATAACGTCTTGTCGCGGTCGCCGGGGTCGTATTCGCTCCAGTGATGCGCGCGCTCGACGATCACGTCGATGCCAGGACGCAGCGCCACCCGCCCGCCCCAGTCGCGCGCGACTGCGCGGACGCCGTTCCGGGCGAGGATCTGGTCGTTGCCGAGCCCCGTCACGATCAGCGGCTTGTCGCGGTGCCAGAGCGTTCGCATCGCACGCATGTCGAGGTGGTCGCGGTGGTCGTGACTGAGCAGGATCAGGTCGATCTTCGGCAGGTCCGCGAGGCGGACGCCGGGTTGGCGGACGCGCTTCACGCCGAGGAACTGGACCGGCGACGAGCGCTCGAGCCACATCGGATCGGTCAGGATGTTGAGCCCCTGGGTCTGCACCAGCACGGTCGAATGGCCGATCCAGGTGACGCGCATCGTCCGGCCCTCGACACGCGCGGGTGGGCGCGTCGGGGTCACGGGGACTTCGGGCCAGGTGCGGTAGGGCGGCTTCACCAGATTGCGGAGCAGCGCGACCGGGCCCTGCTTCTGCTCGCCGATGCTGCCCTGCACGCCGTCCGGGTTGAAGAAGCGCTGTCCGTTGAAGTGATCGCTCGGCGGGACTGTCTTTACGGACGGCGTCGCGCAGCCGGCGAGGAGCGCTAGAGCGGGCAACATCGAGCGGGGGCGGATCATGGCGCGCTGACGAATATGTCACCCGATCATCAGGGTCCAGTCACGCGCGAAGGGTCTCAGCGGATGGTACCGACGATTGCGAGGTGCGCGGGTTGCACGAGCAGCTGTCGGAAGAGCGCGCAGCCAGTGGGGAGGCGTTCGACCAGCGGATCGCTTTATTTACCGCGATCCTGGCGACGTCGGCAGCGGTGACCAGTTTTCTCGGCGGGCATACGCAGAACGAGGCGCCGCGCCACAAGAACGAGGCAGTGCTGATCAAGGCACAGGCATCGGATGCGTGGTCTATTACCGGCGGAGGATCTGAAGCGGCATATCGCCGAGATGGAGGTCGACATCGCGCAGCCCGGTTTCGATGCGACGCAGAAGGCCGCCCCATTGCGGGGTAGACGGGGAGACGGGAGTCTCGATGCAGCCTTTCGCCACCCCCGCGCACAAATATTTGCCACCACGCCACCGCGACCGCTATGTCCCGCGGCCATGACAAACATCATGCCCGCACCCGCGCCGAAGCCCTGGATCATGGGGATCGCGCCGTACACGCCCGGCCGCTCGACCACCGACGATGGCCGCACCGTGATCAAACTGTCGTCGAACGAAAATCCGCTCGGCACCAGCCCTGCCGCGAAGGCCGCGTTCGATGCCGCCGACCGGACGCTGGAACGCTATCCCGACGCCGGCGCGACCGCGCTGCGCGAGGCGCTGGCGGCGCATTACGACCTCGATCCGGCACGCGTGATCTACGGCACCGGCTCGGACGAGATTTTGCATCTGGTCGCGGGCGCCTATGCCGGCCCCGGCGACGAGATCATCCACGTCCGCTACGGTTTCGCGGTCTACGAGATCGCCACGCGCCGCGTCGGGGCCGAGCCGGTGATCGTCGACGACCGCGACTATGCGACCGACGTCGACGCGATCCTCGCTGCGGTCACCGAGCGCACCCGCATCGTGTTCGTCGCCAACCCGAACAACCCGACCGGCACGTTCACGCCGCGCGCGGAAATCGCGCGGCTGCATGCCGGCCTGCCGAAGTCGGTGCTGCTGGTGCTCGACCAGGCCTATGCCGAATATCTGTCGCCCGAGGAGGACGATGCGGGCCTGGCGCTGGCGATGACCGAGGCGAACGTGCTCGTCACGCGGACCTTCTCGAAGATCCACGGGCTGGCGGCGGAACGGATCGGCTGGGGCTATGCCTGCGCGCCGATCATCGACGCGATGCACCGCATCCGCGCCCCCTTCAACGTGACCACCGCAGGCCAAGCCGCCGCTGTCGCCGCCATCGCGGACACCGCCTTCGTCGACGCAACGCGCGCGCACAACGATACCTGGCGCGGCTGGTTCGTCGAGCAGGTCGGGCAGATGGGCAATGCCGGGCTTCGTTGCGTGCCGTCGAAGGCGAACTTCGTGTTGGTGCTGTTCGAGGGCACGCTGACCGCCGACGCCGCGTATCACGGGCTGATGGAAGCGGGCTACATCGTCCGCTGGCTGCCCGGCCAGGGCCTGCCCAATGCGCTACGCATCACGATCGGCACCGAGGAGGAAACGCGCGGCGTGACCGCGGCACTGCGCGCGCTGGTCGAAGCCGCCTGATGCTGCCGTTCGCGCGCGTCACGATCATCGGGCTGGGGCTGATCGGCTCGTCGGTGGC
Organism: Sphingomonas sp. M1A8_2b; assembly: GCF_053345535.1. Classification (NCBI taxonomy): domain Bacteria; kingdom Pseudomonadati; phylum Pseudomonadota; class Alphaproteobacteria; order Sphingomonadales; family Sphingomonadaceae; genus Sphingomonas; species Sphingomonas sp. M1A8_2b. The sequence continues at coordinate 203,699 of NZ_JBKFAH010000001.1, forward strand.
GCGCGCGGTCCAGGCGACGATGCCGACGGTCCGCATCACCGGCTACGACGCCGACGAAAGCGTGCGCCAGACGGCCGACCGATTGGAGTTCTGCGATGATGTCGCAGGCTCGGCCGGGGCGGCGGTGATCGACGCCGACCTGGTGATCCTGTGCGTCCCGGTCGGCATCATGGGCGATGTCGCGCGAGAGTTCGCGGCCGAATTGCCCGCCGACGCGGTCGTCAGCGACGTCGGCAGTTGCAAGGCGGAGATCGTCCGCGCCCTGACAGAGGCGCTGCCGAACGCGCTCGTCATCCCGGCGCACCCGGTCGCCGGCACCGAGCGCAGCGGCCCAGAAGCCGGGTTCGCGACGCTGTTCCGGCATCGCTGGTGCATCGTCACGCCACCCGAAGGCGCCGACCCGGTCGCGATCGAGCGCGTGTCGGAGTTCTGGCGACGGCTCGGCGCGCAGGTCGAGACGATGGCGCCCGAGCATCACGACCGCGTTCTCGCCGTCACCAGCCATCTGCCGCACCTAATCGCCTACACGATCGTCGGTACCGCGGGCGACCTGGAGGAAGTGACCCAGTCCGAAGTCATCAAATACTCCGCCGGCGGGTTCCGCGACTTCACGCGGATCGCGGCGTCGGACCCGACGATGTGGCGCGACATCTTTCTCAACAACCGCGAGGCGGTGCTCGAAATGCTCCAGCGTTTCTCGGAGGATCTGAGCCATCTCCAGCGCGCGATCCGCTGGGGCGACGGCGATGCGCTCCACGATCTGTTCACCCGCACCCGCACGATCCGCCGCAGTATCGTCGAGCAGGGCCAGGACGACGACGTCCCGGATTTCGGCCGCACGCACGATTGAGGGGCGCTCCGCTCTACTTAAACGGTACCACCCCGGCGTAGGCCGGGGTGTCGACCGCTTGGTCTAGTCCAGCGCGTTCATCGCCGCATGGACACGCTGCTCGGCCTCTTCGCGTGGTAAGCCCGGCGGCACCACCTCGCCGAATCGGAAGGTGATGACGCCCGGCAGCTTGGGGCCCTTCTTCGGCCACACGAGCCCGCTGTCGCAGGCGATCGGCACCGTCGGCATCTTCAGCGCACGATAAAGCCCGGCGAAGCCCGGCTTCAGCGGCGGATGCTCGCCCGGCAGAACGCGCGTCCCTTCGGGGAAGATCAGGATCGAGCGTCCCGTCGACTTGGCCTCCCCCGCTTCGCGCATCATGCTCCGCAACGCCTTCGCCGACGCTTCGCGGTCGACGACGATCGCCCCGTATTTGCGCGCTGCCCAGCCCCAGGCCGGGATATCCGCGAGTTCGCGCTTCAACACGATCGCCGGGCCGTCGAGCAACGCCTGCAATTCGAGCGTCTCGAACATCGCCTGGTGCTTGCACGCGTAGAACGCCGGCTCGGTCGGCCGAATCCCCTCGATCCGGATATGCACGCCGAGGATCACGCGCGCGCACCAGCGGTGGAATCGCGTCCACAGCGTGGCGTGCGCGATCACCGCCTTCGATCCGAACAGCGCCGAGATCGGCACGGTCACCACGATCGGCACCGAGATCATGTAGAAAACGAGCATGAACGCCCAGTTGCGCAACCAAATCATCCGCCAAATCCAATCCACAACGCGATCCGGCGAAGGATCAACTTGTTATATTCGTTGACCAACGTGCCCAGCCGCGGCGTGCCGCCCACGCCGTCGCCGAGGATCACGACGTCCTTGCCGAGCGCCGCCGCCAGTTCCATCCGCGCTCGCGCCAGATGCCAGTCGGACGTCACCAGCCGCACCGAGCGGTACTGGTGGACGCGAACCCAGCGCGCAGTCTCCTCGGCGTTCGAACGCGTGTCGACCGCATCCGCGCCGAGATCGATACAGCAGGCGAACAGCTTCGGCGATGTCCGGTATTCTAGCGCGAGGTCGATCGGCCGAACGCCTGGCGCAACGCCGGTGACGAGCATCCGCTTCGCCTGGTGATCGCGCAGCAAGGCGATCCCGCGATCGATCCGCCCTGCCCCACCGGTCGGCACGACGATCGCATCCGACGTAAATCCGTCGAGCGGCTTGGGTAGCATCAGCATGAACAGCGCAAAGCCCAACGCCCAGGCGAGTCCCAAAACCCCGAGGAACCGGACGATCACAGGACGTGCCTCAGCGCACGGACGATCGTCACGCGCGCCGCGAGCACCGCAAGGACCACGAACGCGACCGGCAACAGCGCAAGAACCACCCAGTCGACCCCGCCGAGCGTCACGCCGCCGAGCAGTTCCGAGCCCAGCCCGTGCAGCCGGATACCGATGAAGCCGACCACCAGCAGCGCCGCAACGCCGCCGCCTACCCCACCAATCGTCGCATCGAGCGCGATCCGCCGCTGGAACAGCCGCGCAACCTGAAGATCGGTCGAGCCGAGCATGTGCATCACCGCGATCGTCGCGCGGTGCGTCTCCAGCCCCGCGCGCGCCGCCAGCACGACGACCGCAGCAGTCGCGCTCGCCATCAGCACCACCAGCGCGAGTGCGAGCACCGTCAGCCAGCGCATCACGTCGTTGACCGGCGACATCCAGCTTTCGTGGCGGTCGACGCGGACGGTGGGACCGAGCCGGCGCACCGCGGCGGCCACGCGCATCGCGGCGGTCTCGTCATGGTCGGCGAGATCGACATCGATCATCGCCGGAACCGGCAATTGCGGATCGGCGCCATCCGACCCCATCCAGGGCTGCAGCAACCGGGTCAGCTCGGCGCGATCGACCGGCGTCGCGGTGGCGACCGCCGGCATCGTCCGCAGCGCCGCCAGTACGTGCGCGGCGGCGGCATCACGGTGGACCGGGTCACCATCGACGATCTGCACAGTCAATCGCCCCGCCAATTGCCGATCGAGCAGCCGCGCCGCACCCGCCGTCGCCAAACCCAATGCGGCGGCGAGCATCGTCAGAAACAGCATGATCGCCATCACCCACGTCATCGCGCGAAGCCCGCCCGCTTCGTCGAGCACACGCCGTTCGGCCGACGACCGCGCCCTGGCCACCCTCATGAATCGGGCCGCGTCGGTGGATAGCGCAGCGCGCCGGTCGGATCGAGCAACCGGCCGCGATCGAGCCGCATCATCTGCGCGCCCGGGATCCGGCCGAGCAGGTGGAAGTCGTGCGTGGCGACCACCACCGTCGTGCCGAGCTTGTTGAGCGATTCGAACAGATGCAGCAGCCGCTCGGCCATGTCGGGGTCGACGTTGCCGGTCGGCTCGTCCGCGACCAGGATCTCGGGCCGCGCGATCACCGCACGGGCGATCGCGACGCGCTGTTGCTCGCCCCCCGACAGAGTCGCGGGGCGCGCATCCGCCCGGTCCGCAAGGCCGATCCAGGCGAGCATCTCCCGAACCGCCTGGACGATATGGGTCTCGGGCATGCCGGCGACGCGCAACGGCAGCGCGATATTGTCCCAGGTCGACAGATGCGGCACGAGCCGGAAATCCTGGAATACCACGCCGATCCGCCGGCGAAATCCCGGCAGGCGATCGCGCGACAACATCACAGCGTCCTCGCCGAACAGCCGGATCACGCCGCGCGTCGGGCGTTGCGCCAGATATAGCAGCTTGAGCAACGAGGTCTTGCCCGCGCCGCTCGCGCCGGTCAGGAAATAGAACGCACCACTGCGCAGCGTGAAGCTGACGTCCGACAGCGTTTCGGGCGCGGAGTCCGATCCGGTACCGTATCGCAGGCCGACATTTTCGAATTGGACGATATTCGCCATGACGTGGTTGCGCCCGCTCTCGCCCGCTTGATGCCCGTCCAGCCGCTTTCGCATGAAAGCCGGGGCCGCTTCAAGCTTGCCACCGATACGGACCGCGTGCTTATTCGCCGCTAGAACGGTCGCGCTCCGGCGGCCGCTGGTGAAGCGTGCCCATGATCCTCCAATGCCCCGAGTGCAGCACCCGCTATCTGGTGCCCGACAGCGCGATCGGGACCGACGGCCGGACCGTGCGCTGCGCCAATTGCCGGCACAGCTGGTTCCAGGCGCCCGCGCCCGCGCCCGCCACCGACATCGCCGTCGACCTGCCGGAACCGACGCCGCTCGCCCCGGCGCCAGCGCCGCTCGCACCCTTGCCGCGTTCGCCGATCGCAGACGCGCCCGAGCGATTCGCGCCCCTTTCGGCTGCGGCGCCGGCAGAGCCTGCGCCCAAGCCCGAACCCGAACCCGTCTTCGTGGCGCCGACCTATGCCGCGGTCGCCGAACAACCCCCCTTCCGTCCGCGCGTCAACACGACGCGGCGCTGGACGATCGTCGCGGTGATCGCCGGGCTGCTGATGCTGCTCGCGGCGGGCGCGATCGTCTATCTCGGTGCGCCGGGCGTGGCCGCGAAACTCGGCATCGGCGTCGCCACCGACGAGAGCCCGCTGCGGCTGCGCGACAATCCGATCGAGCGGCGCGAACTCGACAACGGCTCGGAGCTGTTCGCGGTCAGCGGCCAGGTGACCAACCCGTCCGACCAGCGCCAGCGCGTGCCCGACATCCGCGCCGAACTCCGCGATGCGCAAGGGCGGCTGGTGTACAGCTGGACGATCACCCCGCAGCAGCGGACCTTGGCACCCGGCGGCGCGATCGATTTCAATTCGGCGACGCTGAACGTGCCCGCGAATTCGAAACGGCTCGAACTCAGCTTCGCGGGCGAGGCCACCCGGTAGAGCGACATCGGCGCTGGATGACGACTTTATCGCAAAGGCCGTTGCACAGCGTTCAAACCCTTGCTAGTGGCGCTCGCCTACCAGACACCGGGTTCGCCCGGCGAAGTTTCATGGGCGGCCATGGCGGAACTGGTAGACGCGCAACGTTGAGGTCGTTGTGGGCGAAAGCCCGTGGAAGTTCGAGTCTTCTTGGCCGCACCATTTTTCCTGTAGATCCGGATCATCCCTTTCCAGGGGCACCCCTTTTGGTGCGCCGCATCGTCTTGCCGGGCGTTGCGCGCGGTGGAGGTAACGCATGAGTTCGATCGACGACACGATCATCGAGACGCCCGAGGGGCCGATGACGTTTGCCCAGTGGAAGAAGAAGAACCCGGTCCAGCTGCCTTCGCGACGGACCAAGGGGAAGAAGCTGCCCAACAAGGTGAAACTGACCACCGACGAGAAATAGCGGTGGCTGTTCCCCTTCCGCTTGCGGGAGGGGTTAGGGGAGGGGCTGGACTATCGTAGGCCGCGGCGTTCGCGGCCATGCCCTCCCCCGACCCCTCCCGCAAGCGGGAGGGGAGACGTCAATGCTCCTCCGGACTCCACGACCCCTGCCGTGCGCGAATCATCCGCGCCTGGAATTTCACCCGCTGCAAATAGGTCGCCTCGTCGAGCCGCCATTGCCGGATCGCCTGCGTCGCCAGCGTCTCGATCAGCGCCTCGCTGGTCGCTGCATCCTGCTTGGCGAATTCGCGCGCGAGCTCGCCGACGCACGGACCGTGATCGGTAAAGTCGCGCGGCGGCATCATCGGTGGGGCCTGGCTCGGTGTCGGCATACGTCTCTGTCCCCCTTTGATGTCAGCGCCGCCCGAACAGCGCGCGCGTGGCGCCGCCGATCGTGGTCTGGTCGAATTTCAGCCGCATCGTCACGTACGGCCCCTGCCGCGTGTAGCGGTCGTCCTCGAAATCGCGGTCGCGGTAGCCCGACACGTTGTAGCCCGCGGTCAGCCACATGTTCTGCGCCGGCGACACGCCGGCCGACGGCCCGCCGCTCCATGACCAGGCGCCGCGCGACCACGCGTGCTGCACCGATCCGCTGACGCCGATATCGAACCGCGTGCCGACGTCCTGGCGCAACTCGAACCCGGTGACATCGATATACCCGTCATAGGTGTCGTCGGCGAACCGCCCCGCGACGTATTTCGCGCCGTAATACACCGTCGCCTCGGTGCCGTGGCCAAGCCCTTCCGGACCGGTACGATAGTTGACCGCGAGGTTGTTGATGATCCGCGACGTCACCTGGTCGCCCGCGCCATAGGCCGGCACGCCGAGCGCGTTGGAGTCCGTGAAGCCCGCATCCGCGCTCTCGTGCCGCAGTTCGAGCCGTTCGAGCACCGACCAGCGGCTGTCGAGGGGGCGGAGGGCAAGGGCGGCGTCAGCGGTGGCGTAAGTCGCGACCGCGCCGGTCCTGTCCTTGATCGTGTAGGCCTTGATGCTCGACGCGAGCGTCTTGCCCTGCCCCAGCGTGCGGAGGAAATTGGTGGTGATCCCCCAGCGATCGCCGCTGTCGGCGTTGCGGTATTCCAGGCGTCCGTTCACCGACCAGCGCGCCTGGCGATAGGTCGCGCCGATCGTGGCCGCCGCGTAATCGCCATTGGTCTGGTCCTGCCCGACATAGCCGCCCGAGGTGACCGGCTGGAACGCGTTGACCACCGCGCCGGTCGGGATCTGCCCCTTGATCGTGTTGCTGGCGTCGAGCGTACCATCGACGGTCCAGTTCTTGCCGAGCGGCACCGACTGGCTGAGGCCATATTGCGCGTAGGTCCGCGCGCCGTTCTCACCGATCGCCTGCTGGTTGAGCGTGCTCATCAGCTTGGCGCCGGTCCAGGGCGCAACATCGACGCCGAACTGCTTGGTATGCGCGACATAGCCGTCGCCGTTCGCGATCTCGTAGCCACCGATCAGGCGGATGCCGGGCCTGATCCGGTAGGCGAGCTGGATCTGGTGGCGAACCGGGAAGTCGACGCTGTCCTTGTCGCCGCCAGGGGCGAACTGGGTCTGGCCGGTGAGCGTCAGCTTGTCGCCGAACAGCACCTGCGTGCCGCCGAGCGTGAGCAACCGGCTGTCGCGATCCTTGCCGTCGATGCCGCGATCCGCCGCATACTGGCCGCCGACGAAGATCGTACCGGTGTCGCGGCGATATTCGATCCGGACGTCGGCGGCGGTCCGGTTGCCCGCGCTCTCGAGCTGCTGCTGGTGCCAGACGAGGCCCGTCACGCTGATCCGGTCGGTCAGGCGCAGCCGTCCGTCGAGCCCGAATTTGCGCGTGCCGGCCTCGACGAAATTCTGCTGGCCGACGCCGAAGGCCGCATCCTGCTGGCGGGCATAGGCGAGCAGGTCGAGCTTGGTGCCGTGGTGATCGACCTCGGCGAGATAGGCGAGCCCCTGCCCGAGCCCGCCGCGACCGCCCTTGGCAATCTCGCCGCGCAGTTCGGTGCTGGCGCCGACGCGGGCCTTGATATCCGCACCGAGCACAGTCGCGTTGGTGCCGACGGTCTCGTCGCGGATGACGGCGACGCCGACCTCGACCCGGTCGTTGGCCAGCTTGGTCGCGACGCGCGCGGCGGCGGCGAGTTTCGCGGACTTGCCGCCCTCGACTTCGTAATCCGCGACGATGAAGACCGGGTTGAGATTGCTGTCACGGCTGAGGATCGGCTGGCGGAAGCGCACCGTGCCCATCGCCGTGTCGATGTCGTAATCGATGTGCCGCGTCAGCTGGGTAGTGGCAACGATCAGCTCGGAGCGGAACCGATCGCGCGTCTCGAGCCGCAACTTGTCGCTGTTCGGCACGATATCGCGCCCCGACAGCCGGTACGGACCGCTCAGGCCGTTGCCCTGGATCTCGTCGCGCGAATACAGCGTGTCGGTGTTGGCGGCGAACCCGGTCGCGCGGATCCGCTTGCCCTCATAGGCGGCCTTCACGCCGTTCAGCGTACGGTTGTAGCGGGTCAGCTGCGCATCGGTGAAGCCGGTCTCGAAATCGCCGAACAGCGCGTAGAATTCGCGACGCTCGAGCCGCAGGTACAGCTTGCGCCGGGTCGCCGCGTCATAACCCTGGCGCGAGCCATCGCCATAGACGGTGTAATAGCGATCGGGGTCGATCGTGCCGAGCAGGCCGCGATCGGGATCGTATTTGCGGTCGCTGTCGTAGGCGATGGTCGCCAGCCACGAGCCCTTGACGCGGCCCTTGGCATAGAAGGCGAGCTGGCCATCGGTGACGACGCTGCCCCGCTGCGACCGCGGCAGGCCCGACTGGCGCTTGCTGAGCATGTCGTAGCCGAGCGAGCCCGCGCCGAACCCGACCACGACCCAGCCCTTGGCCGACGCCGCAAGCCAGGCGCGGATCTCGTTGCGATGGATCACCTTGTCTTCGGTCAGCGAGACGATCGCGTGCACGGCACCGGCCTGCGTGGTGGGCTGGAGCGCGATGAAGGCGAGGCCGTCGTCGCCGACCACCTGCGCAGTCGTCGACGCGCGTTCGCGTCCGGCGAGCTGGCGGCCCTGCTCGAGTTCGGCCTCGATCGCGGCGGTATAGGGCTGGTCGACGGTGAACGGCACGAGCGTGCCGGCGCGGACCGGGCGGCCGGTCTTGTCGGTGACGCGCACCGCGATCAGCGGGCGGGTGAGGCCATCGGCGACCAGCCGGCTGCTGGCCGCGTCGAACACCGCGCGGACGCCCGCACCGGAATAATACACGACGCGCTGGAGGGTCTTCACGACGCTGCCATCGGCGGCGAGGATGCGCGCGTCGAGGCGATTGTCGCCGTCGATCAAGGGGATACCGGTCCAGCGCGACACAGCGACATCGGTGCCGTCGCGCGTGTCGGTGCCGTCGAAGGCGAGTGGCTCGACCTGCTTGCCGTTGATCGTAAGCGCGACGCGCTGGCCGGGCATGTGCTTGATGACCGCACGGACGATCGGCGCGCGCGGGTTGTGGCCGACGGTCGGAAACAGCCAGTCGATACCTGGGGCCTGGCCAGCGCCCAGCCAGTCGCGGCTGCCCGCGGCGGTGGCGTCGTCGAGGATCGCGACGGGGAGCGCGGCGTTCGCAGCGGCGGCCTTGCCGGTCGGCTTGAGCTGGAAATCGACGCGCTTGAGCAGGCCACCGTCGCCCTCGACGAAGCGCGAGATCGGGCTGTTGGCTTGGCGCGTGTCGATGTCGCAGGCGACCGGCGCGTGCGTCGCGGGGATGCTCGACGTATCGATCTGGACGACGTGGCGCCCGGCGCGGACGCCCTCGAAATGGTAGAGTCCGTCGCGATCGGTCGAGACGAACGTGCCGTCCTCCATCAGCAGGCGGATTCCGGGCACGCCCTTGCGCTTGTCGACCGGATCGCCGCAATTCCCCTCGGTGACGCGGCCGATGATCGTCATCGCGTCGGTGAACAGCAGCGGGCGCAGCCGGACCGAGGCGGCGGCCTCGTTGCTGGTGACGCTGCCCTGCCCGACGACGCGCGCGCGGTTGAGCGCTTCGCCGGTCGGCGCACCCGGTGCGATGCTGACGACGTATTTAAGGTCGGTGGAGGCTCCGACGGCAAGCAGCGGAATCGCGAAGTCGAGCGTGCGGCCGTCGGACGACACGGTCGGCTCGTCACCACCCCGCGCCGAATTGCGTTCGTAGCGCAGGCCTCTCGGCAACGTATCGGCCACGTGGAGTCCGCGCGCAGGCACCGTGTCACGGTTGGTGATGTGGAGCAGATACTGGACGAAATCGCCCGGCGACGCCTCGCGCACCGACGCGGTCTTGGTCAGCAGCAACATGCCCGCGCTGGGGGCGTCGAGCGGGATATCCGCCGAGAAGGGCTCCGGCGTCGACAGCGTGAACGTGTCGCCGAAGCTGGCGTCCTTGAGGATGAACGGCGCGCCCTTCGGGTCCTTAAGCGCCGCCAGGGCCGTACGGTCGGCAGTCGAGGGCGCGACATAGGTGCCCGGCGGCGCGACTTTCAGCGCGTAACGGCCCGGCGTGGTCAGCGGAAAGCGATAGCGTCCGGTCTCGCCCGGATAGACGCGCCCGCTGGCATCGGTGACGCTCTCGCCCGTCACCATCGTCGAGGGGTAGCGGCTGACGCCATCGTCGCCGAACACTGTGGCCGGCTGACCCGCCTCGTCGACCAGCGACACGGTGGCGCCGTCGACCAGCGCGCCGGTGCGCGAATCGAAGGTATAGCCGGCCGGATCGATCAGGATCGACGCGGTCGAGGCGAAGCTGAACTCGTCCTCGGCGAAGCTGAGCGTGATCTTAGCGCCGCGCGTACGCACTTCGCAGGGTTCTAGATCGGCGTATCGACCGGTTTCGGTCGACGGAACGCCACCGGCGAAGATGCCGCTGTTGGGCGTGGTTTCGGTCAACGTCAGCGTGACGGCGTTCTGGCCGATATTGGCGGTGATGATCGACGTTTCGCGGACCGCGGGATCGTGATTGCCGGCCTGGTTGTCGAGCACCAGGATCATGTCTTCCTTGACGTCGAGCGCGGCGACCTTTGGCGCCGCCGCGAAGGTCGCTCCGTCGATCGGCGCGGGGGTGAAGACATAGGTCGGGGCGGTCTGGCATTTCGCGCCGGTGAAGGCGTAATTGGCGGGTGCCAGGCGGAAGGAGAGCGTCGTCGGACGCTTGCCACGGTTCACGTCGAGCGACACCGTGTTGGAGGGGACGGCGCGCGTACCGGAATCGCTGCCCGAATCGTCGAACGACAGGGTTGCCGTATTCTCGACACGGATCGTCTGCGCCATTGCCGATGCCACGCCAAAAGCGAGCCCGAGCAGCAGCGTCGAGAGGAGAGCGCACAGGCGCAGAAGGCAGCGTCGGCTGGACATAAGGGGCCAGGTCCCGGCACGCGTCGGCACGCGCCGGGATCGGTCGTTCCTTGTTCGCGAGGACTGGGGTTTAGTTGATCGTCACGCGGAAGGTCGCCGCGACCGATGTCCCGCCGAGCAACACCGGGATCGTCGCATTCACCGTCTTCGTGTTGATGTTGAACGAGCCGGTGTAATTCACCACGGGCACGGTCACCGATCCATCGTCCGCCAGCGGGACGCCGCCGACGATTCCCGTCAGCAGGCACGTGCCACCCAGCGCGATCGCGCCGATCGCGATCGAGTTGGTGACATAGGTGGTGTTGGGCGGGATGATGTCGGTCAGCACGACATTGGACGCCGGCGTCCCGACCGTGCCGTTGTTGACGATCAGGCAATATTGCACGACCGCGCCCGGGATCGCCTTTGGTGAGACGGCCAGGTTGATCGGATCGTTCAGCACCAGTTGCGACTTGGCGACGCTCAAGGCGACATTGCGCGTGGTGATCTCGTAGCCGAGCGACGCGCGGCCCTGTCCGTTCAGCGCGACGTCGAGACCAAGACCGTCCGAATCGTTGTCGGCAAAGACCACGTCGACGACATTGTCGTCGTTCGGCGCGACGCTGGGCGCCAACGGCAGGCCCTGCGCGGCTCCATCGCCCCCCGCCGCGACCTGTGCAATCAGCGTGATGCCGGCGAGGACGTTGGCCTGATTGTTGGGGATGTCGGCGACGATGAATACGATCGCCGACTGATCGGCACCGAGTTCGTTGATGTAGGTCGCGGTATCGGTGCCGGCGTCATACGTGCCGTTGCCGTTCGAATCGACGTAGATGTGGATATTGGTCACGTCGAAATTGTCGCCGGTGAACAGGTTCGTGATCGGCGTCTGGCTGGTCGACAGCAGGAAGTCCTGCGTGCCGTTGGTATTGTTGGTGACCTTAAACGTCGTCACCGCCGCGGTCTGGCCGATCGCGACCTGCGTGTTGTTCGCCTGGTTGGCGATCACGGTCAGGTTGACCTTGCGATCGACCACGAAGCTCACCGCATTCGACGTCGCGCTCTGCTGGACGCCGTTGACGGTGTAGCTCGCTTGCGCGGTGTTGGTGACGGTCGTGCCGGCGGCGGTGCCGGCGGGCCCCGGCGCCTGCGCGTTTGCGGTGCCGGCCATCGTACCGGCGGACACGATGGCGGCCGTACCGGCCAACAACGTGCGTATTACCCCTTTTGCGAACATCTCTTAGTTTTCCTTATGTGTGTTTAGTCAGGCGTGATGGGTGGGAGGAGATCATTTCAGGACGGCCTGGAACGCGAATTGGCCTTGCGAACCGGCCGGTATCGGCTTCGCAATCCGCCACCGGACGCTGGTGACATCGTTGGGCCCCGCAGCGCGCGCGCTGCCGTCGAGGCTGCGGACGCGCAGCGTGTCGAGCGCACCGAACGTCGTGCCGTCGACCGACACGTCGGGGGCGGGCGAACCGGGATTTGCCGATCGATACGAGATCGCCGCCGGCAGCGGGTTCGCCAGCACGACGTTGGCCAGCGGCTGCTTGCCGGTGTTGCGATAGGCGAGGACGAAGATGACCTTGTCGCCCGGCATCACCTTGGTCGGCTTGACCAGCGTGATCCGCGTGGTGCCGTCGGCGGCCGCGCTGCGGCTCTCGACGAGGATGCTGCTCGTTACCTGCAGCGGTCCTTCGGCGGCGGAAACGGCGGCGGTGCCGATGGAGACGGTGGTCACCATCAGCACGGCGGCAATCATCGGATGCGTGATCATAGTCGGACTCCTCATTGGATCTTGGTCTTGAACTGGACGGTGTGGACGGAGGCGGCGGCGACCTGGCCGAGCGCGACGGCGATTCCGCCGGCTGTCGAGGTCCCGCCAGCAGCCGAGGTGCCGCCATCGAAGCGACCCGCGTCGCCGTCGCCGCGATCGGTCAGCGCGGCGCCGTCGAGCGTCAGGCTGCCGGGGACGAACACGGTACCTTCGGGGATCGGATCGACGATCCGCACGCCGGTCACCGCGTCGGTGAACCGCGCCTCGAGCGTGTAGGTGATGACTGCATCGCGGACCGCGTTCTGCGATCCGTCGGCGGCCATCACGGACTGGCTCTTGACCAGGGTCGGACCGGCGATCGCGGTCGTCAGCGGCACCGCGACGCGCGCGATCGCGCCGGTCGGGCCGACGACCGCATCGCCACCGCCGTCGCCCAGCCCCGCATAGGCGCTGCCGGTATCGCCCGATCCGGTCGTCGATTGCGCGGTGACGGTCAGCGTCGCGGTCGCGGTACCGCCTGAGGAATCGGTCCTGACCAGGATTGCCAGCAATTTGATCGACTGGCCGGGTGCCAGGACCGGGGTCCTGCCCTCGGCGGGCGCGCGATCCTTGGCGGGATCGTAGAGGCCGTCGCCGTCCGCATCGATCACCAGCGCGCTGACGCCGAACGCGCCGGGCGACACGCTCGCGGCGATCGTGAAGGCTTCGTTGCCGTTATCCCGGTTGGTCAGGGTCAGCGGGACGACCGTCGGCTGCGGCTTGACGACGACGGCGCCCTGCCCGTTGCGGACCAGCGCCACGTCGAGCCGTTCCGCGACGATGATCGTGACCGTGTTGGACACCAGAGTCTGCGCGCTACCGCCCAGATCGAACCCGAGCCCGGCGGTATTGACGATCGGCGTCCCCGCCATCGTCTGCCCGACCGGATTCTGCCCAGCCGGATTCTGCCCAGCCGGATTCTGCCCAGCCGGATTCTGGCGGTCGGCGGTCTGGCTCCAGGCGGAACCCGGCGCGAACAGGCCGGCAGCGCCGGCGATCACCGCATACGCAGCGACGGCAGCGGCCGATCGGCGCTGTCCTCTGCTTGCGAATGCTTGATGATGCCGGCTCATTTGTTCCCCCAAATATTTTCGTCGGGAACAAAAATGCGTCTCAGCGCTTAATCAAATCCTACAAAATCAAATCGACTAAATGGATCGCGTATTTTCGCGATTATTCAGCTGAAACGACATCCGGTTTGTTTGAATTTTACAGAAATGCGCGGTGTTAACCGTGTTCTGGTTTGATTTAATTTGCGATGTCGCGATCGTAGGAATTATACGATCTAGTCGTAGTCGATTCACGCGGACTTTTTGAAATTTGTCGCCGGTTCGAATCGCGTGTTTCAAGCGTGACCGATAACGCCCCCTCGCCGCGCGGTAATGCGCTGTTAAACGGCGAAACCACGGTCCGATCTAGCGGCGTTTAAGCGCCCGCAAATAGGCTTTCATCGCCTGATCGCCGGTGTGACTGAGCGAGATTTCGACGCGCCGCCGATCGGTGGGATCGATCACGCGGTCGATCAGCTTCAACTTGTGGAGATGTTCGATCCAGCGCTGCGATGTGGTCACCGGTGCATCCGACATGCTGACCAGCGCCTTGATATTCATCGGCAGGCGTTCGTCGCGCGAGACGAACAGCGCCAGCATCATGTCCCAGGCCGGCTCGTGGAACAGTTCGCCCGGCAGGAACTGGCGGCGCATCCGTCGTTCCTGCAACACCATCTGGGCATGGTCGACGAGCGCAGCTTCGTTCGGGTCGTCGTCCGCAGGTGCCTGTTCGGCCGCATGCGCGACCCGTCCGTTGAATTCCTCCGCAACGGCCGACAGTTTGGCAGTGAGGTCCTTGATCAGTTCCACTACGGACTCGTTCTTCACTAAAGACTCCCGTCGTTCATCAAGGATGAGACAACATCTGCCGGCTTGCCCTTGCTGCGACGCGGAACCGCCACGACAGGACAGGTCGAACGAAGAGCCATTGTCTCCTTCCCCGGGAATATTTCAACCGAATCCTTTGCAAATGGGTAACAGACCGTGAAATACGTACAAAAGTTACGCTATATCTACTTCATTTTGAACCTATCTATACTGTCATCAACCAATCCGTTTTGGTTTTGTTTTGGTTCTAATCGTCCCGTTTCGAAACTCTGCCACTAACGGTGGATAGTATACAGTTATGGCGGATTACGAATTTGTCCGCTATCGCAAGCCGGCCTCGCCATTCGTCGTGGCGTCAGGCCCTTTCGCAACGGAAGTTCGATCATGAATGCGTCCAGCATATACGCGCAGTTGCAGGATGCCTGCCGGGCTCTCGACGCCGCGGAGGATCATGCGGTCGCCGCGTATGTCGAATGGGCGATGACCCTGCTCGCGGAGAAATACGGTCTTGCCGACGACCGCGTCGGCGCGGCCGCTACACCCGATCGCGCGCGCTGACCCGTCTTTCCGACGCGTACGCAAGACCGATCGGCCGATCCGACCGAAGTATTTCTCGGTATCTCTCTGGAGCACATGCGGATTATCGTCGACAGCACCGTCTATAAACACCGACCGTGCGTTGAGTGGTCGAATCGCGTGCCATCCTGCACGAACCAAAGGACGTCGTGCCCGCTGTCATGCCAGCTTCTTCTCCCGCCTTCCTGAACGCCGTCGGCACCGCAGTGCCCGATCACGATATCCACACCGCGTTCATCGCCTGGGCGCGCAATCGCACCGATGCGCGATCGACCAAGGTGTTCGACCGAATGGCATCGCGGTCGGGGATCGCGCATCGCTGGTCGGTGCTGCCACCGACCGCCGACGGGGGCTCGCCGGTCGACGAAGCCGGCTTCTACGCCGCCGAACCGCATCCCGGCACCGCCGCCCGCATGACGCTGTACGCGCGGCACGCGCCCGACCTGGCGATCCGCGCGATCGAGGCGTTGCGCGCGAAGATCGCCGTCGAGGGTATCACGCATCTGGTGGTGGCGAGCTGCACCGGCTTCGTCGCGCCGGGCATCGACCAGATCATCGCGCGCCGGCTAGGCCTGTCGCCGAGCGTCGAGCGGCTGCTGATCGGCTTCATGGGCTGCTACGCGGCCGTCGTCGCGCTGCGTAGCGCGCGCCACATCGTCCGCTCCGAGCCCACGGCCCGCGTCCTAGTCGTCACGGTCGAGCTTTCGACGCTGCATCT
This sequence comes from Sphingomonas sp. M1A8_2b, assembly GCF_053345535.1. Lineage (NCBI taxonomy): Bacteria > Pseudomonadati > Pseudomonadota > Alphaproteobacteria > Sphingomonadales > Sphingomonadaceae > Sphingomonas > Sphingomonas sp. M1A8_2b. Next base: position 219,186 of record NZ_JBKFAH010000001.1, read on the forward strand.
CCAGCCGGCCAACGACATCGAGCCGTTGCTGGCGATGCTCCAGTTCGGCGACGGGGCCGCGGCCGCGCTCGTCACGGCGGACGCGACCGGGATCGAACTCGGCACGCCGTTCGCCGCCGCTCTGCCCGACACCGAGGCGTTGATTCGCTGGGACGTCACCGATGCCGGGTTCGCGATGCATCTGTCGGGCGAGGTGCCGGCGCGGATCGCCACCGCGCTGGCCGACACCGCGTTCCGCACGATCGTCAGCGACGGCCTGCCGCCCGAGACGATCGACGGCTGGGCGGTGCATGCCGGCGGGCGCTCGATTCTCGATGCGGTCGAGCATGCGATGCAGCTGAAACCGGAAGCACTCGAGGCGTCGCGGCGGGTGTTGGCGGAGAACGGCAACATGTCGTCGGCGACGCTGATGTTCGTGTTCGAGCGCCTGCTGGCGGGGCCAAAGATCGCGCACGGCGTCGCGCTGGCGTTCGGACCCGGTCTCGCAGCGGAGGGCTTCGGATTTCGGAGCGCGGCATGAGCCTCGCCACGCGCAGCCAGGCCGAAGAGCTGATGGACGCAGACGATCTCGACGCCGCGACCTATGCCGACGTGGTGGGCGATCTCGCGACCGTGAACACCGTCACGATGGCGCGCCGCCCCACGCTCGAATTCCTTACGCAGGCGACCAAAGGGCGGAAACGGGTCCGGGTGCTCGATGTCGGCTTCGGCGACGGCGACATGCTGCGCCGGATCGCGCGCTGGGCCGAGGCGAACGGCATCGAGGCGGACCTGGTCGGCGTCGATCTCAACCCGCGCAGCGAACAGGCCGCGCGCGCGCATGGCGGTGCCACCGACGATATTCGCTACGTCACCGGCGACTATGCCGATCTCGCCGACGAGCCCTGGGACGTGATCGTCAGCAGTCTCGTCGCGCATCACATGACGCACGACCAGCTGGTCGCCTTCCTGCGGTTCATGGAGGCGCATGCGAGCGCGGGGTGGTTCGTCAACGACCTCCACCGCCATCGCTTCGCGCATTGGGGCTTCCCGATCCTCGCCACGCTCGCGCGCTGGCACCGGATCGTCCGGCATGACGGCACGCTCTCGATCGCGCGCAGCTATCGCCCCGACGAGTGGCCGCCGATCCTCGCCGAAGCCGGGATCACCCAGGCGAAAGTGCGCCGCGTCTTTCCGTTTCGGTTATGCGTCGAACGCCTGCGCTGATCGTCGGCGGCGGGCTCGCCGGGGCCGCGACCGCGATTCAGCTCGCGCGCGCGGGCCTGCCGCATCTGCTCGTCGAGCGATCGCGCGAGACGGGCGACGCGATCTGCGGCGGGTTCCTGAGCTGGCGCACGCTGGAAACGCTCGCCGGTCTCGGCATCGATCCCGATCGGCTCAACCCGGAGCGCGTGACGCGCGCCCGCATTTTCGCCGGAACACGCCGCGTCGATGCCGTCCTGCCCCGTCCGGCGGTGTCGGTTTCGCGGCATCGGCTCGACACGGTACTGCTCGCCCAGGCGGCAAGGCTCGGCACGCCGATCGAGCGCGGGGTCAGCGGGCGCGAGATCGACGACCGGACGGTCCGCACTGCCGATGGCGCGTCGATCGCGGCCGATGCGCTGTTCCTGGCGAGCGGCAAGCACGATATTCGCGGCACCGCGCGGCCCGAGGACGCGCGCGGCACCGATCCGACGCTCGGTCTGCGCGTGCGAATCATCCCTTCGCCCACGCTTCGCGATGCGCTGGCCGGCGGTATCGAACTTCACCTGTTCGATCGTGGCTATGCCGGACTGGCGATGCAGGAGGATGGCACCGCCAATCTGTGCCTCGCGGTGCATCGCTCCCGGCTCCAGGCGGCGGGATCGCCCGCACAGTTGCTCGACGCGCTCGGTCGCGAAATGCCCGCGCTCGGCGAATGGGTCGCGCGGATCGCGCCCGACGCGGTGATCGATGCGATCGCCAACGTCCCCTATGGCTGGCGCCAGCGCACCGGCGTCGAGGCGATGTTCCGGCTCGGCGATCAGGCCGGCGTGATCCCGTCGCTTGCCGGCGAAGGCATGGGGATCGCGCTCGCCAGCGGGGTTGCCGCCGCCGACGCCTATGTTCGCGGAGGCGCGCCCGCCGCGTCGACATGGCAGGAGGATTTCGCGCGGCGGCTCGCTCGACCGATCGGCATCGCCGGGATCGTCCGCCGCGTCGCCGAGAGCGAGCGGGCAGGGTGGCTGTTGCCGCTGGTCCGCCCGGCGATGATTCAAATGCTCGCCCATGCCACGCGCATCGGTCACGTCTGAACCATCTTGAATTCCGGCCCGTCGACACGAAATTCAAGTCCATGGACCAGCTGAACCTCTCCGAAGCCGAATGGCGCCAGCGCCTCACCCCCGAGCAATATCACGTGCTGCGCGAGGCGGGCACCGAGCGCGCGTTCGCCGGCGCGCTCAACGACAACAAGGCCGATGGCGTCTATCGATGCGCGGCGTGCAGCAACGAGCTGTTCGACAGCGCGGATAAATATGATTCCGGGTCGGGCTGGCCCAGCTTCACGCAGCCGATCGGACCCGATGCGGTTACCGATCACACCGATCGCAGCCACGGTATGACCCGCGTCGAGACGCGGTGCGCGCGCTGCGACAGCCATATGGGGCATGTTTTCCCCGACGGCCCACCGCCGACCGGCCAGCGCTATTGCATGAACTCGCTGTCGCTCGAGTTCCGGCCGCGCAAAGCGAACGTCGCGGCCTGATCTTGCTTGTAGGGCGCGGACGGAACGCGTAATTCTGCCGATCACATGGCCCGTACGCGTTCTGCTTCACCGTCCCGTCGGCCCCCGTCTACCCCGGCGTCTCGCTGGCGTCGTCGGCTGGTCGTCTTCCTGAAGGTCTGCATCGGGATCGGCGTGCTCGCGCTAGGTGCGCTGGCGATCGCGGTCTATGTCGCGATGTCGCAGTTGCCGAGTTTCGACAGCCTGAAGTCGTCGCCCAACGGCCAGATGATCCGCGTCCACGCTGCCGACGGCACCGTGATCGTGTCGATGGGGCCGAGCTTCGGCGAATGGCTGCCATACAACCAGATTCCCCAAGTCATGCGCGACGCGACCGTCTCGGTCGAGGATCGCCGGTTCCGCTCGCATATCGGCATCGATCCGATCGGCGTCGCGCGCTCGGTGAAGGTGCGGTTCGACCGCGGCCACTGGACGCAGGGCGGCTCGACGATCACGCAGCAGCTCGCGCGCACGGTCTTCCTCAACAACCAGAAGAAGTTCGGGCGGAAATTCCGCGAAGGTATCCTCGCGTTCGCGCTCGAATGGAAGTTCAGCAAGGACCAGATCCTCGAGCTGTATCTGAACAAGGTCTATTATGGCGGCGGCGCCTACGGGATCGACGCCGCGAGCCGAAAATTCTTCGGCCACGGCGCGGATCATCTGAGCCTCGCCGAAGCCGCCGTCATCGCCGGCCTCGTCAAGGCGCCGTCCAACTATTCGCCGACCGCCGACGCCCAGGCCGCGGTCGGGCGCGCGGGCGTGGTGCTGGAGACGATGCGCGAAACCGGCGCAATCACCGCGGAACAGGCGGCCGATGCCGATGTCTCCGGGCTTAAACTCGCGCCCGAGCCGAAGCAGAACAGCGTCCGCTACTTCACCGACTGGGCCTTGCCGCAACTCGATACGCTGATCGACGAGACGACCGAACCGCTCGAAGTCTGGACCACGCTCGACCTGACGATGCAGCGCGAGGCCGATGCCGCGATCCGGGCCAACGTACCCGCGGGATCGCAGGGCGCACTGGTGGCGCTCGATCGTGGCGGCGAGGTCCGCGCGATGGTCGGCGGCAAGGATTACGTGTCGTCGATCTACAACCGCGCGACGCAGGCGGTCCGCCAGCCGGGCTCGGCGTTCAAGCTGTTCGTGTACCTCGCCGCGCTCGAGGCCGGTCACAAGCCCGAGGATTCTATCGTCGACGAGCCGGTGACGATCCAGGGCTGGAGTCCGCGCAACGACTCGCGCCGCAATTCCGGCGCGATCTCGCTGCGGACGGCGTTCGCCTATTCGGTCAACACCGTTGCGGCCAAGCTGGGGCAGGAGGTCGGCTTCAATACGGTCGCGGACATGGCGCGGCGGTTCGGCATCACCACGCCGGTCAACGTGCATCCGTCGATGGTGCTGGGCAGCTCCGAGGTTCGCGTGATCGACATGACGCGCGCCTTCGCGAGCGTCGCCAACAAGGGTGTGGCGGTGACCCCGTACGGGATCACCCGCGTCACCGCGAACGGCCAGACGATCTACACGCACGAGGTCGACCGCAGCCATGTGCTGGTCGCGCCCTATGTCGCTGCCGAGATGACCGACCTGTTGCAGACCGCGGTCAACACCGGCACCGGGCGCGCCGCGCAGATCGGCCGTCCGGTCGCGGGCAAGACCGGCACCACCACCGCGTCGAAGGATGGCTGGTTCCTGGGCTTCTCCAGCGGCATCACGACGGGCGTGTGGATGGGTCGCGACGACGCCAAGCCGATCGCCGGGCTGCACGGCGGCACCGCACCGGCGAAGGCCTGGGCGGCGTTCATGAAGCCCGCGACCGCGAACCGTCCGATCGAGCAGTTCGATACGCAGGTGACGTTGCCCGAATGGCAGCTCGAGCCCGACGAGCAGAGCTATTTCGGTCAGCCCGACAACGGCCAGATGGCGGTGGACGAGAACGGCAATCCGATCGAGCAGGGCGCGCCGCCGGTGCCGACCGATGCGCAGACCGGCGATACGATCCCGCGGCCCGATGCGGATCAGCCCGAGGCGACGCCGGCCGCGCCGGCGGCACCGCCGCAGCAGATGAATCAGGACTGGATCAACCGGGTTACCGGACGGGACCAGCCCCGGGATCAGTCACGCGACCAACAACGCCAGGAGCAGCCGGCCGGACGGCAGCCGCTAACGCGCGACGTGCCGCGCGATCGGGTTCAGACCGACCGCTATCAGAGCGATCGCAGTCAAGAAGAGCGCCCGAACCAGTGAAGCTCCGCCCCGTGCGTGCGCAACCAGACGCGCGCCGGGGTCGGGTCTTCGCCGTAGAGCTGTTCGACGAGCGCGTGGAAGACCGGTGCGTGGTTCATGTGGACGCGGTGCGCGACCTCGTGCGCGACGGTGGCGCGGCGGACCCAGCTTGGCGCGAGGATCAGTCGCCAGCTGTAGCGGATGACACCGCTCGACGCGCAACTCCCCCAGCGGCCCTTTGCATCGCCGACTGCGACCTGCGCGACGCTGACCTTAGCCTTGGCGGCGTATTCGGCGGTTTCGGCTTCCAGCACGGCGAGCGCGGTGCGTTTCAGCCAGGCTTCGACGCGGCGGGGAATGGTTTCCTGCGGGCCCGACAACGATAGCATAGCACCTTCGCGGAGCACGGTACGGCGGCTCCCGGGCGTCCAGTCGATCGTCAGCGGCTCGTCGGCGACGGTCAGGACGGCGCCGGGAACGAACGGGCGGGGCTGGGGGAGCAACGCGCGCTGTTCGGCGATCCAGCCGGCCTTGTCCTCGGCCCAGGCCAGCGCCTGCTTCAGCGCGGCGCGTTTGGGCAGGACGAGCCGCGCCCGGCCACTCGCAGGATCGACCGTCAGGCGCGCGCGGCGCGCACGCGGGTGACGAACGATCTCCAGGCCTTCGATCACCGGGCTATCACCGCGTCACAGTTCCCGCTCGATCACGTGGTATTCGAGGTCTCCCGCCTCGTCCTCGCTGATCGTCCAGCCGCGCACCGATTGCTTGGCGCGGTGGACCGCCTCGCGGTCGCCGCAGACCAGGTAATGCCAGTCTGGCAATTGCTCGCCGGCCGCGCGCAAGCGGTAGGCGCAGGTCGACGGCAGCCAGTCGATCCCGCGGACGTTGCCGGTCGTCAGCCGCACGCACTCGGGGACATAGGCATGGCGGTGGCGGTAGTCCGAGCATTGCCCGCTGCGCCGGTCGAGCAGCCGGCACGAGACGTTGGTCGGTACCAGCTCGCCGGTGTCCTCGTCCTCGAGCTTGTGGATGCAGCATTTGCCGCAGCCGTCGCACAACGCCTCCCACTGGCCGCGATCGAGTTGCTCGATCGGCGTATCTTCCCAGAAGCGCGCGCTCATCGCACCCAGCGCTCGATTTCCGTCACCACCGCGTCGGGCCCTTGTTCCTGCGGCAGCAAAGCGATCGGCTTGCCGTCCGGGTCCATCAGATAGGCTTGGCGAGAGTGATTTACGAGATAGCCGCCACCCGGCGAGGCGTCGCCCTTGCTCGAATACACCGCATATTCGGTCTTGATCCGCGCGATCTGGTCGTCGCTGCCGGTCAGCCCGACCATCCGCGGGTGGAACGCGGAGACGAACTGCTTGAGCACCGCGGGCGTATCGCGCGCCGGATCCACCGTCACGAAAACCGGCACGATCTTGGCAGCGAGCGAAGGGTCGCTCGACTCGAGCTTTTTCACCGCGGCGCCGATCGCCTGGACATCCGTCGGACACACATCGGGACAGAAGGTGTAGCCGAAATACATGATCCGGTATTTGCCGGCAAAACTGCGCTCGGTGACGGTCTGTCCGTTTTGGTCGGTCAAGGTGAAGGCGCCGCCGATCCGGGCACCTTCCAGCGGTGGCTTGGCAGCGGGCTGGGACGCGGTGCACGCCGCCAGCGCCGAGACGGGCAGGGCGAGGGCGCAGAGGAGGAAACGCATGGTCATGATGTCGCCAGCCTTGATCTGTTCGCTACTGCGGCGCAAGCGTTGCCCCATATCCAGGACGAACCAAGGAAGTGTCTCGATGCGTATTCGCCTGATCCTCGCCACCACCCTCCTGACGCCTGCGCTGGCCTGCATCGCGGCGCCCGCGTTCGCGCAGGGTCAGTCGGAGGGGTACAAGTTCCTGTCCGCCGTGCGCGACGCGAAGAACAACGACGTGCTCGAGATGCTCGGCAAGCCCGGCAGCAACATCATCAACACGCGCGACGTGACGAGCGGGGAGGGCGCGCTCCATATCGTCATCAAGCGTGGCGATGAGGTGTATCTGCGGTTCCTGCTCCAGAAGGGCGCGGACGCCAATCTGCGCGACGGCAAGGGCAATACGCCGCTGCTGCTCGCGGTGACGCTCGGGCAGACTGGGATGATCCCGATCCTGACCGCGGCGGGGGCGAACCCGAATCTCGCCAACTCCGCGGGCGAAACGCCGCTGATCCGTGCGGTGCAGCGGCGTGACGTGGCGATGATCCGGGTTTTGCTGACCGAGGGCGCCGATCCGGACCAGGCGGATATCATCGCCGGGATGTCGGCGCGCGCCTATGCCAAGCAGGATGGGCGCAACCCGATCGTAAGCAAGCTGTTGGAAGACGCGCCGAAGAAGGTGAAAAAGGCGGTGTCGGGCCCGAAGTTCTAGCCTTTTCCCCAGGGCCTCCATCGATCTACTTCGTAAAAGCGCTTTTGGCCCCCACCCCGTCATCCTGACGAAAGTCAGGATCCAGGGCCATGAAGGATAGCGCTCTGTTACTCTGGATCCTGATTTTCGTCAGGATGACGGACTTAGAACGCCAACCCGTCCGCGTCCGGATCCATCTGCGCGATCAGCCGCCGCGCCGCACGCCGGGCGAACGCGAGCGTCCCGCGTTTGCGGATATGCGCGGGCAGGGGGGTGGTATGCGCCTCGCGGACGATCGCCGCGTCGTAGCGGTCGGCGACGATGATCCCGGTGCGCTCGGGCAGGAACGCAGGCCCGTGCAGCGGCCCGACATCGAACCCTGCCGGCACCGCCCAGAAATAGCGGTCGCAATGGCCGAGATAATCCGGCCATTTCCCGTCACCGAGCAGATCGGCACGCGACACCTTGATCTCGACGATGACGATCTGTCCGCGCGCATCGACCGCCATCAGGTCGGCCCTGCGGCCGCCGTCGAGCGGCACTTCGGTCATCGCGGTGAGGTCGTGACGCAGCAGCATCCGGATCACGCCGCGCGCCACGTCGGCGGCGCAGACCGAGGGCGTGGCGGGTGATCCCGGTTCGTCGATACAGGAGTCCGGCGGCATGTCGAGCATGCTCTGGAAATAGAACAATCCGCGAACGAGGCAAGCTCATTCACGGATTGTGGTTGGGATCTCAGGGAAAACGTCTAGCCAAATCGCCGTCCCTCTTCCCGTTCGTGCTGAGCGAAGTCGAAGCACCAGCGTTCGGGGCACACCCTTCGACTTCGCTCAGGGCGAACGGGTGTGGGGAGGCGAGGGGCGGCGTTCAGCGCGGGAACGGCCACTAAAGCTCAGCGATAGAAGACGTGGTTGCCGATCGAAGCGACCTTGACCGCGCGGACCGAAGGGCGACGGTCGGGCGTGTTGAAATACAGCGCCTTCTCGGCGGGACTGTTCCAGGCGCTGGCAAGGGCGACCTTGGCGACTGCGATCGCGGTGCGATACGACGCACCGTTGGTGATGGTCGGGATCTGGCCACCACGGACGAAGCTGAACTGGCCGCGCTGCTTGACGACATCGCAGACGTCCGACGGGAAACGACCCGACTTGGCGCGATTGATGATGACTTCGGCGACGGCGAGCTGGCCGGCGAGCGGCTCGCCCTTGGACTCGAAATAGATCGCACCGGCGAGACACTGGAGCGCTTCGCTGGCGGCGGCGCTATCCTGCGCGGCAACGGCCTGGGCGAGCGTATCGAATTCTGCGGCTTCGGCTGATGCGGTATTCTGCGCACCGTCCTCGGCGCGGTTCTCGCTGGCGGGCTCGACAGGAGCAACGGTCGTTGCGGCTGGAGCGATCTGCGGAACATTCTGCGGGGAGAGGGCGTTTAGATTGGCGAGAGCGGTAAGATTGACCGCGGGCTTATCGAGACCGGTGGCATGACCGGGTGCGCTGTTGCCGAGTAGGCCGGCGAGAGAGAAGGTCATGGCTGCGATCGTTGCGGCCCGCTGCAGAATCGTCATTCAAGCTTATTCAAGTGCGGTTGGACCGTGGAGTCGATCGTACAAGCCGATCGTCCAGGCATCCCCCCGACTGCGTAACCGATCCGGATCGCACCCGTCCCAGCACAACGCCAATCAATGTTGCAATTCCCCTCTATTGGGGGGGCTTTCGAGTCAATCGTCGAGGATCGTTTCAGCGGCGAACCGTTCCGCCGCTGCGATGTCCACCTCGATTACCCATAGATCCGGGTCGCTTGCACGCCTGCGCTGCCAATAGCCGTCAAGGTCTTCGGCCGGAGTCGAGTCGATCAATGCCGTCCGTCCATCGGGTCCGATTCCGCGTTCGAGCAGCCGGGCAGGAGCGCTCTTGTCGAGCGCGATGACCAGGATCGCGCCGCCCTGCGCATCGCCTTTCGCCATCACTGCGCCAAAGCCGCCAGCATCGTTGACGCGGCGCAGGAGCGCGCTGACGAGTACGCCGCTGGGCAGCCGACCGCTCATGCCGGCGCGCGATATCCGGGCAGGCCGGCGAGCGCGATCCGCGAGCGCATGAACGTGCCGGTGCCGCGCGCCGCTTCCTCGCCATCGGCATCGATCAGTCGCGCATCCGCGACGAACACGCGCCGCTTGCCGCTGATCCAGCGTCCCTCGGCGATCACCGGGCCGACCTTCAATGGCCGCGTGAGCAACAGGTTGAACGCGGTGGTCAGCAGGAAACGATCGGTGACGAGGCTGTTCGACGCATAGAACGCCGCATCGTCGAGCATCTTGAAATAGCTCGTGCCATGCGCCGCGCCGCCCGCATGATAATGCCGTTCGTCGATCGTGAAATGGATCCGCGCAACGCCGGCTTCGGGGATTTCGAGCGAGGATTCGAAGAACCGGTTGATCGGCGCCTGGGCGTATAGCGATTCCAGCGCACGAAAATGCGCCACGGCGCCCGCGGTTTCGGGCTCAGGCTGCATCGCGCACCTCGTCGGCGGTGAACAGCGCGTAGAGCGCGTCCGGCGAGCCGGCGCCGCGCAGCTTCTCGAGGAACGCCTTGTCGCGCAATCGCCGCGAGACGCGGGCGAGTGCCTTCAGATGGACGGCGCCGGCATCGGTGGGGGACAGCAGCATGAAGACCAGATCGACCGGCAGATCGTCGACCGCTTGGAAATCGACCGCCTGTGCCAACCGCACGAACACGCCGGTGACCTGGGTCAGACCGTCGAGCTTGGCGTGCGGGATAGCCACGCCGCCGCCGAACCCGGTCGAGCCGAGCTTTTCCCGCGCGCCCAATCGTTCTGCGATCAGCTTGGCATCCGCGTCGACGATGTCGGCCGCGATTGTCGCGATATGGTGGAACACCGCCTTCTTGTTGGTGGCGATCACGCCGGTCTGCACTGCGTCAGGACGCAGCATATCGCTGAAGTCGGTCATGCTGTTCATTGTCTCGAGGCGCCCCCGCGCGCGACCGCCTTAGCGGCTTGCACGGAGGCGTAAAGGCGCTGCCGAGAGACGAACGCCGTTATGAACCCTTCTTACTGCGAAGGGGAGGCGGGGGCAGCCGCGCGCTGCGGCTCGACCCAACCGATCGTGCCGTCGCCCCGCTTGTAGACCATGTTGTGCGCGCCGGTACCCGCATTCTTGAACAGCAGCGCGGCGGTGTTGCGCAGATCGAGCATCATCACCGCGTCGGACACGCTGGCCTCGGGGATGTCGACGCGCGTCTCGGCGATGATCAGCGGTGCGTCGGCGACGTCCTCCTCCCCGACGCTCTCCTGAAACAGCGTGTAGCCGGCATTTGTCGCCGAGCTATCATAGCCGTTGCTCTCGGCCATCGCGACCGCTTCGCCCGCGTGGCGATCCTTCAGGCGGCGCATGTAGCGGCGGAGCTGGGTTTCGATCTTCGCGGCTGCGCCATCGAAGGCGGCGCGTGCGTCATAGGCGTCCGAATGGCCCTTGAGCACAAGGCCCTTCATCACGTGCGCGACGATATCGCATTTGAAGCCGGCATCGTGCGGCCCCTTGCCGAACGTGACCTCGGCCGAGATGGCGCGCGAGAAATACTTGTCGGCGATACCCTGGAGTCGGTCTTCCACGTGGCTGTTGAGAGCTTCGCCAGTGTCAACCTGATGACCAGAAATCCGGATATCCATTATCGTCTCCTTGTCGGCGTTACGTAGTTCGGGCGGTCCTGTTGGCTCCACCCTGCCAGCGTCATCCGGACGCCACGGCCCCCCAAATCGGATCCTTGATCCCCTTCATAAACGCCGCATGCGCCGCAAGGTCTCCCTCGCTCACCACGAAAACACGGGGGGGGCGAACGACCCGAGGCGCCGGTGCGACGATCGGAGTCGCGACAGTGCCGCCGGTATCGCCGAGCAGGCCGAGGCCGATCTGGCGACCACCCATCAGCTCGACATACACCTGCGCCAACAGCTGCGCATCGAGTAGCGCGCCGTGCAGGACGCGGTGGCTGCGATCGATTCCGAACCGCGAGCACAGCGCATCGAGCGAATGCTTGGCGCCGGGATGGCGGCTGCGCGCGATCTGCAGCGTGTCGATCATCCGGTTCATGTGGATGATCTGGCGGCCGCACTTGGTCAGCTCGCCGTTGAGGAACGAGAAATCGAAGCCGGCATTATGCGCGATCATCGGCGCATCGCCGACGAATTCCAGCAGGTCGTCGACCGCGTGGGCGAACTTCGGCTTATCGGACAGGAACTGCGCGCTCAGCCCGTGGACGTTGAACGCCTCGACCGGCATGTCGCGTTCGGGATGATAATAGGCGTGGAAGGTGCGGCCGGTCTCGACCCGGTTGACCATCTCGACGCAACCGATTTCGACCATGCGGTCCCCGCCCGAAAAACTGAGGCCGGTGGTTTCGGTGTCGAAGACGATCTCGCGCATGACTATGGTATCGGCTCAGTTTTGGTATCGCGCAAGCACCGCCCGGACTTGCGCGCGGGTTTGCTCGAAGCTCGTGTCGGTGAGGATCACATGATCAGCGCGCGCGCGCTTTTCGGCGTCGGGGGTCTGGCGCGCGAGGATCGTCGCGAACCTGTCGGCGGTCATGCCGGAGCGGGCGAGCACGCGGGCGCACTGCACGTCGGGGGCGGCGGAGACGACGACGATCACGTCGACGTTGCGGTCGCCGCCGGTCTCGAACAGCAGCGGCACATCGAACACCACGAGCTTGCCGGCATGCTCGGCGAGGAAGGCGGCGCGCTCTTCGCCAACGGCGGGGTGGACGATCGCCTCGAGTCGCTTGATCGCCGCATCGTCGCCGAATATCGCCGCGCCCAACTTCGCACGATCGACCACGCCGTCTGCGGTCGTTTCCGGAAACGCCGCTTCGATCGCGGCAACGAGTCGACCGCCGACGCCCTGCAACCGGTGGACGGTCGCGTCGGCGTCGAACACAGGGACGCCTTCGTCGGCGAACATCGCGGCGACGGCGGATTTGCCCATGCCGATCGAGCCGGTCAGCCCGATGATCATTTGATCAGCAATGTCCGGAGATCCTCGTCGCGATCGCGCGGTGGTTCCACGTGGAACAATATCTCGAACGCGACCGCCGCCTGGCCGATCAACATCTCGAGCCCATCGACCGTCTCCAAGTCACGCGCACGCGCCGCCTTGAGCAAACCCGTCTCGAGCGGCGCATAGACGATGTCGTACACCAGCGAGTCGGCCTCGAGCGCACCGAGGTCGATGTCGAGCGGCGGCTGACCCGCCATCCCGAGCACGCTGGCGTTGACGAGCAGCCGCGAGGGCGGGGCGGCGGGACCGATCGGCAGCGCCTGACCCTTCAGGCCGAACGTCGAGAGCAACGCCGCACCCTTCAGCGGATTGCGATTGAGGATCGTCACCGGACCGACGTCCATCCGCGACAGTGCGAACAGGATCGCGCGCGCAGCACCGCCGGCGCCGATCACCGTGACGGGCTGGGCGGCAATGTCGAAGTCGTCGATCGGCGCCCAGAATCCCGCGGCATCGGTGTTGGTCCCGATGCAATCGCCTGCCTGGTTGCGGAACACGGTGTTGATCGCCCCGATCGTCCCGCGGACGTTGCCAGGGTCGGAAACATGATCGAGCGCGGCGAGCTTGTGCGGCATCGTGATGTTGCACCCGCGCCAGGCGGGGTCGGCCTTGCGCTCGGCGAAATAGCCGGGGAGCGCGTCGGCGGTGACATGCTTGTGGCGATACTCGGCATCGATCCCGAGCGCGTCGAGCCAGAAGCCATGGATCAACGGCGATTTCGACTGCGCGATCGGGTCGCCGATCACTTCTGCGTAAGGACGGGTCATGAAAGGCTCCGGTGAACTCGGTTTGGTCGTTGCATTCGCATAAATAGGCACACCACGCGCTCCCCGTCATCCCAACAGAAGCTGGGATCTGCCCGTTTGGAGGATGTCACCTGCCTCGTGAGATACCCCAGCTTTCGCTGGGGTGACGGACGGGGGAGGGTGCAGAGCAGAGAGGTGTTTCTAAGCAGGCAGTTCGCCGCGCACGCGGAGGAAATCGAGGACGTTGAGCAGTGGCATGCCGAGCACCGTGAACTGGCTCCCCTCGATCTTGGCGAACAGCTGCGCGCCGGGGCCCTCGATGCGATAACACCCGACACAGCCCGCAATCGCCGGCCATTCCGCATCGAGATACGTCTCGATAAAGCCCTCCGACAACGGCCGCACATGCATCTTCGCGCGCTCGACATGGCGCCAGATCGCGTGGCCATTCTCGGCGATCACCGCCGCGCTCCACAGGTCGTGCCGCTTGCCCGACATCAGCCGCAGATGCGCCGCCGCGTCCGCCCGGTCGATAGGCTTGTCGAGAATGGTGCCGTCCTCCAGTGCGACCAGCGAGTCGCTGCCGAGCACCAGATACCCCGGCATTCGCGCCGACACCTTCAACGCCTTCAGCTCAGCCAGCGCGTCGGCAAGATCCCGCGGCGACAGGTCGCGCAACGCCGCCTTCGCCGCATCCTCGTCGACGCCGGCAAAGGTCGCCTCGAACGGCACGCCCGCGGCGGTCAGCATCGCGCGGCGCGACGCACTTTGCGAGGCGAGGATCAGGCTCATGAATCCTCTTCCGCCGGGCGCTGGTTGCACAAAGCGATGATCGCCGCCGCCGTCTCCTCGATCGACCGCCGCGTGACGTCGATCACCGGCCAGCCATTGTCCGCGAACATCCGCCGCGCAAACGCCAGTTCCTTCATCACCGCCTCCTCCTCGACATAGGAGGTATCCGGCTGCTGGTTGAGCGACAGCAACCGGTTGCGCCGTACCTGGATCAGCCGGTCCGCGCTGGTGGTCAAACCGACGATCAACGGGTTCTTGAGCTTGTAGAGGATCGGCGGCGGCGGGCTCTCGACGACGATCGGGATGTTGGCCGTCTTGTAGCCACGGTTGGCGAGGTAGATCGAGGTCGGCGTCTTCGACGAGCGCGACACCCCCGCGAGCAGGATATCGGCCTCCTCCCACTCCTCCCACGCGATCCCGTCGTCATGCGCGATCGTCCACTGGATCGCATCGACGCGCGCGAAATAGGCGGCATCCAACACATGCTGGCGCCCCGGCCGGGCCTTCGCCTGCTGCCCCAGCAACCCCGACAGCGCATCGTTGACCGGATCGAGCGGCGCCACCGCCGGCAGTCCGAGCGCAAGGCATCGTTGCTCGAGAATCCGCCGCGTCGCCGGGTTCACCAGCGTGAAGATCACGAGTCCGGGGTTCTGCGCGATCTCCTGGAGGATGCGCTCGAGATGCGCCTCGGTCCGCACCATCGGCCAGAAATGCCGGACCGTTTCGACGTCGTCATATTGCGCCAATGCCGCCTTCGCGATGTTCTCCAGCGTCTCGCCGGTCGAGTCCGACAGGAGGTGAAGGTGGAGCCGCATCATCGCCGGTTTATCCCCAAGGCGAGGGCGCGTCGGTGTGGATCTGTGGATAACATGGGGAGAACGGCTAGCGTAACTCGTCCCCTCCGCCAAGCGACGCTCGCCCGGTGGATAACGACGATTTTATCCACAACCCCGCGCACAGGGAGCGATTTTATCCACAGGCTGTGGATACCTGGGAGCCTTGAATCGAATCAGCGCGTTTGTGGGCGTGCCGAGGGGTCAAGCTGTTGGCATTTCCGGGATCACCGCATAAGTCCCGGGTTC
The DNA here is from genome assembly GCF_053345535.1 of Sphingomonas sp. M1A8_2b. NCBI lineage: Bacteria > Pseudomonadati > Pseudomonadota > Alphaproteobacteria > Sphingomonadales > Sphingomonadaceae > Sphingomonas > Sphingomonas sp. M1A8_2b. The sequence goes on from NZ_JBKFAH010000001.1 coordinate 234,221, forward strand.
AACCGCCCAACCACTGCAACAACCTATTTCTAGAATCTTCTTATAGTAGAAGAAGGGTGCTCCGCTGACCGATCCGACCTCCAAGAAATTGCCCTCTAAGTCGCTACTGGCGACGCTGCGTGGCGAACGTCAGGCCGTGCCACCCTTGTGGCTCATGCGGCAGGCTGGCCGGTACCTTCCCGAGTACCGCGAACTGCGTGCCGAGAAGGGCGGCTTCCTCGCGCTCGCGACCGATCCCGACGCGGCAGCTGAGGTGACGCTCCAGCCGATCCGGCGGTTCGGATTCGACGGTTCGATCCTGTTCTCGGACATTCTGATGATCCCGTGGGCGCTCGGACAGGATCTGAGCTTCGGGGTCGGCGAGGGGCCTCGGCTCGAACCCGCGCTGGTCGATCATGCACTCGATCGGTTGCAGGCCGTCCCTGAGCGGCTGGAGCCGGTCTACGGCACCGTCGCGAAGGTCGCCGCGGCATTGCCACCCGAGACGACGTTCCTGGGCTTTGCGGGCTCTCCCTGGACGGTCGCGACCTATATGGTGGCGGGGAAGGGGAGCAAGGATCAGTCCGAGACGCGGCGCTTCGCCTATGGCGATCCGGCGGCGTTCGGCGCGATCATCGATGCGATCGGGGATCATACGGTCGAGTATCTCGCGCGGCAGATCGAGGCTGGCGTCGATGCGGTGCAGCTGTTCGACAGCTGGTCGGGCACGCTGTCACCGGCGCAGTTCGAGCGCTGGGTGATCGCGCCGACCGTATCGATCGTCGAGCGGTTGCACGCGCGCTGCCCCGGCGTGCCGATCATCGGTTTCCCCAAGGGGGCGGGGGGCAAGCTGCCCGCCTATGCGCGCGAGACCGGCGTCGACGCGATCGGGCTGGACGAGACGGTCGATCCGGTGTGGGCGCATGCGTCGTTGCCGGCGGACATGCCGGTGCAGGGCAATCTCGATCCGCTCGCGTTGATCGCGGGCGGGGCGGATCTCGACGCGGCGATCGATCGGATCCTTGCGGCGTTCGTCGATCGCCCTCACATCTTCAACCTGGGTCACGGCATCCTGCCCGACACGCCCATCGCGCATGTCGAGCAGCTGATCGCCCGCGTTAGGAGCACGACATGAGCGGTTTTCTCGGCGCAGCCTATGACTGGGTGAAGGCCGCGCATCTGATCTTCGTGATCTTCTGGATGGCGGGGCTGTTTATGCTCCCGCGCTATCTGGTGTATCACCAGGAGGCACTGGCCGCCGGCAATGCGGGCGAAGCGGCGAACTGGGTGGAGCGCGAGGGCAAGATCCGCTCGATCATCCTGACGCCGGCGATGATCGTCGTCTGGGTGCTGGGGATCGCGCTGGCGCTGAACCTGGGGCTGGCCGACGGCGCGCCCGGGCTCGGGTGGCTGCACCTGAAGCTGCTGCTGGTGTTCCTGCTGACGGGCTATCACGGCTGGATGGTCGGCTATGCGAAGAAGCTCGCCGCGGGGAAGCCGACGTTGACCGGCAAGCAGTTGCGGATGCTCAACGAGGTGCCCGCGCTGGCGGTGACGCTGATCGTCGTGCTCGCGATCGTGAAGCCGTTCTGACCGCGTGTTCTCCTGCGAACGCAGGAGCCCAGGGTTACTGGCGATCGCGTTCGTGATCCTGGGCCCCTGCGTTCGCAGGGGAACGGCGAGAGCGTGGCTTTCGTCCCCGCTTGACTAACCCGCCCCTCAATTCTAACCCCTTCTCCCAACACGGCCTCCTGGCGTCCTGCCCGGTCGTGGGTTCCTGCCAGACTCGTCTCGCCCAGTTCCGCTTTCCAAGCGCACCGCCGACCGAGCGTTCTCCCGTTGATTGCTATCCGGAAATCCCCATGCATCTCAAAGACCTGAAAAAGAAGAAACCCGCCGAGCTGGTCCAGCTGGCCGAGGAACTGGGGGTCGAGAGCGCCTCGACGTTGCGCAAGCAGGACCTGCTGTTCGCGATCCTGAAGGTCCAGGCGGACAATGGCGACCAGATCATGGGGCTCGGCACGATCGAAGTGCTGCCGGACGGCTTCGGCTTCCTGCGCTCGCCGGAGTCGAATTATCTGGCCGGTCCCGACGACATCTACATCTCGCCGAACCAGGTCCGGAAGTTCGGCCTGCGCACCGGCGACACGGTCGAGGGCGAGATTCGCGGGCCGAAGGACGGCGAACGCTATTTCTCGCTGGTGAAGCTGACCGCGGTCAATTTCGACGATCCCGACGTCGTCCGCCACCGCGTCAATTTCGACAACCTCACGCCGCTTTACCCCGAGAGCAAGCTGACGCTCGATCCCGCCGACCCGACCGTCAAGGACAAGTCGGCGCGCGTGATCGACATCGTCAGCCCACAGGGCAAGGGCCAGCGCACGCTGATCGTCGCGCCGCCACGTGTTGGTAAAACCGTTATGTTGCAGAACATGGCCAAGGCGATCACCGACAACCACCCCGAGGTGTTCCTGATCGTCCTGCTGATCGACGAGCGCCCCGAGGAAGTCACCGACATGCAGCGCAGCGTGAAAGGCGAGGTGGTCAGCTCGACGTTCGACGAACCCGCGCAGCGCCATGTGCAAGTCGCTGAAATGGTGATCGAAAAGGCCAAGCGCCTGGTCGAGCACAAGAAGGACGTGGTGATCCTGCTCGACTCGATCACGCGTCTGGGTCGTGCCTATAACACCGTCGTGCCGTCGTCGGGCAAGGTCCTGACCGGTGGTGTCGACGCGAACGCGCTGCAGCGTCCGAAGCGCTTCTTCGGTGCCGCGCGCAACATCGAGGAGGGCGGTTCGCTCTCGATCATCGCCACCGCGCTGATCGATACGGGCAGCCGCATGGACGAGGTGATCTTCGAGGAGTTCAAGGGCACCGGCAACTCGGAAATCGTGCTCGATCGCAAGGTTGCGGACAAGCGCATCTTCCCGGCGCTCGACGTCGGCAAGTCGGGTACCCGCAAGGAAGAGCTGCTGGTCGACAAGGCGAAGCTATCCAAGATGTGGGTCCTGCGCCGCATCCTGATGCAGATGGGCACGATCGATGCGATGGAGTTCCTGCTCGACAAGATGAAGGATTCGAAGACCAACGAGAATTTCTTCGATTCCATGAATCAGTGATCGAATGCGGCCCGCTGCACGCTGCAGCGGGACTCGCATCGATCCGGCCGGCGGGGCAAAGCTCCCGACCGACGACATGGGCTTTGCCCATGTCCGCCAAGCAAAAGCGGCACGCGAGAGCATGGCTTTCGCGTGCCGTTTCGCTATTAAACCCACTGAAATTCGTCACCGGGAGCTGACATCTTGAGTATCATCGCCATGCTGGCCGCCGCCGCATCGAGTGTCGCCGGACCCGGCTCACCGCTCGAAATCTGGCATCACGTCGTCGCCGACTTCTCCAACCTCGGCGATCCCAAGGCGCTGGCCGCGTTCGGATCGGTCCTGATGATCGACCTCGTCCTTGCCGGCGACAATGCGATCGTCGTCGGGGCCCTCGCTGCGGGCCTTCCCGCCGACCAGCGCAAGAAGGTCATCCTGATCGGCATCGGCGCCGCGCTCGTGCTGCGCATTTTCTTCGCGCTGATCGTGACATGGCTGATGGGTATCGTCGGACTGATCTTCGCGGGCGGCCTGTTGCTACTGTGGGTCTGCTGGAAATTCTGGCGCGAAATTCGCGAGGGTGCGCAGAACGCGGGGTCCGAGGAAATCGAGGGCGACGAGCGCTCGGGGCTCCGGTCGTCGAAGGGTTTCGCGAGCGCAGCCTGGGCGGTTGCCGTCGCCGACGTGTCGATGAGCCTCGACAACGTCCTGGCGGTTGCCGGCGCTGCGCGCGAGCATCCCGGCATCCTCGTCATCGGCCTGCTGCTGTCGGTCGCGATGATGGGCCTCGCCGCGAACTACATCGCGCGCGTCATCAACAAGTATCGCTGGATCGCGTATATCGGCCTTGCGGTCATCCTCATCGTCGCGGTGAAGATGATCTACGAAGGCTGGGTCGGCACGGGCGAAACGCTCGGGATCATCTCGCTGCTGCGCTGATCGCGGTGCGGTTGGGATAAGGAAAAGGCCTCGCCGGGATCGTCCGGCGAGGCCTTTTTCATGTCTGTCGTCGGCATCCCTGTCACCCCGGAGCAGGGGTGACAGGCAGGGAGTAGTTAGCCCAGATTATCTGCAAAGAACTTGGCCGTCCGCTCGTCCGCCAACTTCGCCGAAGCGTCCGACCGCCGCTCGCCGAACTCGGTCGCGAAGCCGTGGTCTTCGCCCGCGTAGTCGTAGATCGTCACCTTGGGGTGATCGTCGAGCCCGGCGTGCATCGCCGCCTGCGCATCCTTGTCGACGAAGTGATCCTCCTCCGGCACATGCAACAGCACGGGGTGCGCGATGGCATGCTTCTCGCCGAGCAGACCGTCGATCCCGACGCCGTAATAGCCGACGCTCGCATCGACGTCGGTCCGCGCCGCAGTCATGAACGCGAGCCGCCCGCCGAGGCAATAGCCGACCACGCCGACCTTGCTGCCATCACCCAGTTCCGCACGCACCGCCCGGATGCTCGCCTCGATATCGGCGATACCCTTGTCCTGGTCGAACTGGCCCATCAGGTCGAGCGCGCGGTCGAACTCGGGCTTGATGTCCGGATCGAGTTCGATCCCGCGCTCGAGCCGCCAAAACAGGTCGGGTGCGATCGCCAGATACCCGGCTTCGGCGAGCGTATCGCACTTGCGGCGGATCCCGGCATTCACGCCGAAGATCTCCTGGATCACGATGATCGCGGCTTTCGGCGTCCCAGCAGGCGCGGCGCGATACGCGTGGAAATCGGCGTCGCCGTCGAGCGTCGTGATGGTGGTGGTGTTCGTCATAACAATCCTCCTTGCGGCCGCTCGAGATCGAGCAGCCTGGATTTGGTGATGGGGCCGTGGCCCGCGGAATACGCACCAAGCGCCCCGCCGGCTCCAAGGATCCGGTGGCAGGGCACGACGATCGGAAAGGGATTGCGCGCGCACGCCTGGCCGATCGCGCGCGGGCTCGACGCGATCGCCTTGGCAAGCTCGCCGTAACTGGCCGTCGTGCCGTACGCTACGCCGACGATCCCTTGGCGGAGGATGCGACCGCGTTCGGTAGGGGCGGGGGCAAGCGGCAGATCGAAGACCGTCAGCCGCCTCGCGAAATAGGCTTCGAGTTGCCGAAGCGCTTCCAGGACTGCCGGCGCATCGCTCGACGTCGCGTCACCCGGCGCCAGAATCTCGATCGCGTCGATCCGGTCCGCGGTACCGGTCACGCGGACCAGTCCGATTGGCGTTGCGATCGTGGCTGCATCGCGCGCATACATCGCCACGCTATGCAGCGCGCCATCAGGCGGCTCAAGCGCCATCTGGGGGCCTGTACATGAAGATGAACATCGAGATCGAATGCACCCCGGAGGAGGCGCGTCGCGCGGTCGGCCTGCCCGATCTGACGCCGATTCACGACCGCTACATCGCGATGATGATGGAGGCCATCCCGGACGGCCAGATGAAGCCCGAGATGCTCGAATCGATGATGCGCGGCTGGCAGCCGATGGGCGAGGCGGGGATGGCGATCTGGAAACGCCTGTTCGAGACCGCGATCAAGAGCGGCTGAGAGTTCCACGTGAAAACGATCTTCGCGGTATCGAGCGGGCGCCCGCCCGCGGCGATCGCCGTCGTCCGGATCAGCGGACCACACGCGTTTGCCGCGGCCGAAGCGATCGCGGGACGGCTGCCCGATCCCCGTCATGCGAGCCTGCGCGGACTGCGTGATGCGGACGGCGCGTTGCTCGACCGTGCGCTGGTCATCGTCTTTCCCGGACCGACGACGGCGACCGGCGAGGACCTCGTCGAGCTTCACTGTCACGGTGGACGCGCGGTGATCGCCGCCGTCGAGCGCGCATTGTCGACGCTGCCGGGGCTGCGTCCTGCCGAACCCGGCGAGTTCACCCGTCGCGCGCTGACCAACGGCCGCATCGACCTGACCGAGGCGGAGGGCCTTGCCGACTTGCTGGCGGCCGAGACCGAAGGACAGCGCGTCGCCGCGATGACCGCAGCCGAGGGCCGCGTGAGTCAGGCGGTTCGCGGCTGGATGGATTCCGTCGCGATGCTGTCCGCGCGGATCGAGGCGATGCTCGACTTCGCGGACGAGGACGACGTGGCGAGCGATACCGCAGCGTTCGACGCGATCGTTGCGGACATTGCCACGCTGGCGGCCGAGATCCAGGCGGTGGTTGACGCCCCGCCGGTCGAGCGCCTGAAGGATGGGCTTCGCGTCGTCATCGGTGGTCCGCCCAACAGCGGCAAGTCGACGCTGCTCAACCTGCTCGGCGAGCGGGATGCGGCGATCGTGTCGCCGATCTCGGGCACCACGCGCGACCGGATCGAGGTGCCGGTGATCCGTAACGGCGTCGCCTATGTGCTGACCGACACGGCCGGCCTGATCGATACGCTGGACCCGATCGAGGCGATCGGCGTGACGCGGGCCGAGGATGCGCTGGCGGCGGCGGACATCGTCCTCTGGCTCGCCGACGCGCCGCCAGCACGCACTGACGCGCTATGGATCCATGCGCGCGCAGACCTGCCGGGGCGGGGGGATATCCCCGCAGGACGCGCGCTCGCCATCGCGCAGACTGACCGCAGCGCGATCGATCGACTTTGGACTGCGGTGCACCTGCGGGCGATGGCCCTGCTGCCGCGCAGCGATGGCCTCGCGCTCAAACAGCATCAGCGGCGCCAATGCGGATTGGCCGCCGACGCACTGCGTTACCGGAGTGCCGACGCGCTTATCGTCGCGGAACACCTTCGACAAGCGCGCGCGATTTTGGCCGGCATCCTCGGCCTCGACGCGACCGGTGAAATGCTCGATGCTCTGTTCGGTCGTTTCTGTATCGGCAAGTGATGTTCCACGTGGAACATCTTTGACGCACTCGCTGGGCCGCACTAGGGCTGAGTTATGTTCGATGTAGTGGTGGTTGGCGGAGGCCATGCCGGAACCGAAGCCGCAGCCGCGGCGGCGCGCAGGGGCGCGCGTACTGCGCTCGTGTCGTTCGACGCGCGGCACATCGGCGCGATGTCGTGCAATCCGGCGATCGGCGGTCTCGGCAAGGGCCATATGGTCCGCGAGGTCGATGCGTTCGACGGCCTGATCGGACGCGCGTCCGATGCGGCGGCGATCCACTACAGGATGCTCAACCGCAGCAAGGGATCGGCCGTCCAGGGGCCCCGCATCCAGGCAGACCGGCGCCTCTATTCGGGCGCGATCCAGGCGATGCTCGCGGCCACCGAAGGGCTCGTGATCGTCGAAGGCGAGGCCACCGCGCTGCATCTCGATGGCGATCGCGTCGCCGGAATCATCCTGGCGGATGGCGCGATCGTTGCAGCGCGCGCCGTCGTTCTCGCGACCGGCACGTTCCTCGGCGGGCGGATCTTCCGCGGCGATGACCGCGAGGAGGGCGGCCGGATCGGCGAGCGCGCCGCCAAACCGCTGGCCGATCAGCTTCGCGCGCGCGACCTGCCGATGGCCCGACTGAAGACCGGCACGCCCGCCAGACTCGACGGACGCACGATCGACTGGGGGGCGCTCGCGGAACAGCCCTCGGATCTCGATCCGTGGACGATGTCGCCGATGACGCGCGCGCGCCAGTTGCCGCAGATCGCCTGCGCCATAACGCGTACGACCGATCGCACGCACGCGATCATTCGCGAGGCCTTCCACCGGTCGCCGTTGTTTACCGGCGCGATCGAAGCCGCGGGGCCGCGTTACTGTCCGTCGATCGAGGACAAGGTTCATCGCTTCGGCGACCGCGATGGGCATCAGATCTTCCTCGAACCCGAAGGCCTCGACGACGCGACGGTCTATCCGAACGGCCTTTCGACCTCGCTGCCGGTCGAGGTCCAGGCCGCGATGCTCGCCAGCATTCCGGGCCTCGAACGCGTGACGATGACGATGCCGGGGTACGCGGTCGAGTATGATTACATCGATCCGCGCGCGCTCGACACGCGGCTGGCGCTGGGGGCGATCGAAGGCGTGTTCTGCGCCGGTCAGATCAACGGCACGACCGGCTATGAGGAAGCGGCAGGGCAGGGGCTCGTCGCGGGGCTCAACGCTGCGGCGTATGCGTGCGATCTGGCACCGATCATTCTCGATCGCGCCTCCAGCTATCTGGGTGTGATGATCGACGACCTCACGCTACAGGGCGTCACCGAACCCTACCGCATGCTCACCGCGCGCGCGGAGTTTCGCCTGTCGTTGCGTGCCGACAATGCGGAGACGCGGCTGGGTGGCATCGCCGAAGCGGCCGGATGTCTCGGACCGGAGCGGCGCGCGCATCAGCACGCGCTGGCAGAAGATCGAACCCGCTTTCGTGCGTCGCTCGACTGCGAGCGCACCGCGACCGACGTGGCCGATCAGGGCGTCGCCATCGGTCGCGACGGCGCACGCCGGACCGCGTTCGACTGGCTCCGGTTCGAGGGGGTGACGCTCGCGCATGTCGCGCCGGACGCGGCTGAGGGCATCCCGACGCCGGTCGTTGACGAAGTGTTAGAGGACGCGCGCTACGCCCCATATATCGAACGCCAGGCGCAGGAGGTTGCGCGCCTGCGTGCCGACGAGGCGATCCGCTTACCCGAGGACTTGGCCTATGATCGCATACCCGGCCTGTCGAACGAGATGATCGATCGCCTGACGACCGCGCGACCGACTTCGCTGGCCGCGGCCGCACGGGTTCGCGGGATCACCCCGGCCGCTCTGTCGGCGGTCTTATTGCATACGAAACGAGTGCCAGCATGACCGAAGACGACGCACAGGCTTGGGTCACCGATCGGTTCGGGGCGGAGGCGACCGAGCGCCTGACAGCGTTCGTAGCGATGGTCGTCGAGGAGGCCCCGCATCAGAATCTGATCGCGCCATCGACGATCCCGACGATTTGGGACCGCCATGTCGTCGACTCGCTCCAGCTCGTCGCGTTGGCGGGCGCGGATACCGGCGCGAAGCGGTGGCTCGATATCGGCACCGGTGGCGGCTTCCCCGGCATGGTCATCGCGCTGGTCCGCGACGGCCCCGTCGATCTGGTCGAACCTCGCCGCCGTCGTGCGGACTTCCTCCAGCTCTGCGTCGCGCGGCTCGGCCTCGGCGACCAGGTCCGCGTCCACGCCTCGAAAGTCGAGAATGCGACCGCCGCCGCGTCGATCATTTCCGCCCGAGCGGTCGCCTCGCTGCAAAACCTTTTGCGTGGCGCGGCGCACTGCGCCACAACAGAAACGCGGTGGCTGCTTCCTCGGGGGCGTTTCGATGAAGAGGAGCTCGCCGCGCTCAAGCAAAATTGGCGTTTCATGTTCCACGTGGAACAAAGCGTCACGAACCCGGAGTCGTCGATCGTGGTTCTGGATCGGGTAAGCGCGCGATGATCACCATTGCCGTCGCCAATCAAAAGGGTGGGGTGGGCAAGACCACCAGCGCCATCAATCTCGCGACCGCGCTCGCCGCGACGGGGATGCGCGTACTGCTGGTCGATCTCGACCCGCAGGGCAACGCGTCAACCGGGCTCGGCATCGGCCATGCGCAGCGCGAGCGGTCGAGCTATGACGTGCTGATCGGCGAGACGTCGATCGCAGAGGCGGTGGTGCATACGCGCGTGCCGCGGCTCGATATCGTCCCGGCGACGGTCGACCTGTCGGGGGCGGAGATCGAGCTGGTCGATTACGACGCGCGCACCCACCGGCTCGATCGTGCGGTGAAGGCGGCGCAGGGGCCGTGGGATATCGCGCTGATCGATTGCCCGCCCTCGCTGGGGTTGCTGACGATCAACGCGATGGTCGCGGCGGACTCGCTGCTCGTGCCGCTGCAATGCGAGTTCTTCGCGCTGGAGGGGTTGTCGCAGTTGCTCAGTACGGTCGAGCGGATCCGCCAGCGGTTCAACCCAGGGTTGTCGATCCTCGGCGTCGCGCTGACAATGTTCGATCGGCGCAATCGCCTGACCGATCAGGTCTCGGCGGACGTCCGCGCGGTATTGGGGAAAGTGGTGTTCGAGACGGTGATCCCGCGCAACGTGCGGCTGTCGGAGGCGCCGAGTCACGGCCTGCCCGCGTTGATCTACGACCATCGCTGCTCGGGTTCGCAGGCGTATATCGCACTGGCGCGTGAATTGATCGGCCGGCTTCCCGCAACCGCGCAGGCTGCGGCATGAGCGACGGCAACAAACGCGGTCGGCCGGGGCTGGGCCGGGGTCTCAACGCGCTGCTCGGTGAGATGGCGCGCGAGACGCCCGTGTCGGCCGATGGTGCGGCGCAGCAATCGACAGGTGTGCGGATGCTGCCGGTCAGCTCGCTGTCGCCGCATCCCGATCAGCCGCGCCGCCATTTCGACGAGGCGATGCTCGACGAACTCGCGGCATCGATCGCCTCGCGCGGGTTGATCCAGCCGATCGTCGTCCGCCCGCACGGCCACGACTATCAGATCGTCGCGGGCGAGCGACGCTGGCGGGCGGCGCAGCGCGCGCGGCTGCACGAGGTCCCGGTCGTCGTCCGCGACTTCGATGATGCCGAGACGCTCGAGATCGCGCTGATCGAGAACATCCAGCGCGAGGATCTCAACGCGATCGAGGAAGCGCAGGCCTATCAGCGGCTGGCTGGTGAATACGGCCACACGCAGGAGGTGCTCGCCAAGATCGTCCACAAGTCGCGCAGTCACGTCGCGAACCTGTTGCGGTTGCTGGAGCTGCCGGCGCAGGTGCAGTCGCAGGTGGTCGATGGATCGCTATCGATGGGCCATGCGCGGGCGTTGCTCGGGTCGCCCGATGTCGAGGCGTTGGCGGACCAAGTCGTGTCGCGCGGGCTGTCGGTACGCGAAACCGAGAAGCTGGCGCGGGAAGCGAAACCGGGGCGGAACCGCAGCGGCAAGCCGGCCGAGCCGCGCATTCCGGACGCGGATATCGCCGCGCTCGAACGCCAGTTGGCCGATCTGCTCGGGCTACAGGTCCGCGTCGCGCATACCGAGACGGGCGGCACGCTGACGTTGAGCTATTCGACGCTCGATCAGCTCGACATGGTGTGTCAGCGGCTGACCGGCGGGGCGATCTGAGCCGCGGGCCAACCCGGGTCCATCCCGCCCCGCCCGTTCGTACTGAGGGACGTCCAAGCACCAGCGTAGCGGACCATCCTTCGACGTCGCTCAGGACGAACGGGTGATAAGGGGGGGAGGGGACCACTAATCTCCGTCATCCCCGCGCAAGCCGGGATGACGGACGGGGTGTCGGCGGAAAGTAACCGATAGACGCGAACGTCGCTTAGTTTCGCCGCGCGATCGCCTGGGATAGCGCGACCACTGCTGCCTCCGCCACAACCCCGCCAGCATTCCCCGATGCCATGATCGCGCGCTCGGCGGTGCGGACGCGCTGGATTGCAGTCGCGAGCATTACCGGCGACCAGCGGCGCAGCGACCGTGCGGTGCTGGCCTCTTCCTTGAAGAACACGCGGTGGCGTTTCATCACCGCGTCGACCGCGTCCCCCCGGTCGATGTCGCCGCGCATGTCGGCCAGCGCGATCAGGCGGCGGACGAGTTGGCGGAGCCACGGGATCGGCGACGTGCCTGCCTCTTCAAGCACGGCGAGTTCGGCGCCGAGATCGTCGACCCGTCCCTCGATCACCGCATCGATTGCGCGGCTCATTTCCGCATCGCCGAGATCCGCGCCGACCGCATCGAGTGCGTGATGATCGAGGTCCGCAGGCCGATCGGGTGCGGCGTCCAGGTACAGTGCGAGCTTTTCGATCTCCCGCGAAATGACGGCGCGGTCGCCGCCGGTCGTATCGACGAGTCGCCGCGCGACACCGGGCGCGGGGCGCAGGCCGTTCTCGCCGGCGATCGTCGTGGCGAGGCGTTCGGCATCCTGCGCGGTCGGGGCGTAGCAGGCGAACGCCATCGCGCGCGGCGAGTCGATTGCGAGCTTGACGATCTTGGCGGTCGACTTGACCGTCGGCGCGATCGCGACGACCGGGTTGCCGACGCGCTCGGCCGCGAGCAAATTGGTGAACGCTTCGAGGCTTTCCTCCCCCGCCGATGCGACGCGGACGAACCGGGCGCCGGCGAACAGCGACAGCGAGGCGGCCTCGTCGGTCAGTCGGCCGGGGTCGCTTTTCAGCGTCGAGCCGTCGAGATCGACGCGTTCGGCATCGGCGCCCATCGCCTTGGCCAGCACACGGGCGAGGTCGCTTGCCCCGGCCTCGTCGGGGCCGTGGAGCAGGTACAGGCGGATGTCGCCGCCCGGTTTGGCCAGCGCGCCGCGGATCTGGCCGGCGCTTGCCTTCACTTTGCTGGCGGCGTGCTCTGCGCCGCAGTCGCGGCCGTCGTGTTGCGCGCATAAAGCGCAACGCGCGCGACGATCTGGTCGGCGACGATCTGCGACAGGCGTTCGAGCGCCGTGTTCTCGGCGGCGATCGTCGCATATTCGGAGCGGACGACGTCGATCCCGGCGTCCGAGCCCGCGGTCGCATCGAGCAACACCGAGCCATCGCCGATCCGTACGAGCTGATACCGCGCGCGCAGGGTCCGGCGTTCGCGCGAGACGCTGTCGTCGGTACGCACGCCGAGGCCGCTGATCTGGTCGTCGAGGCGAATGTCGATCCGGTAGATCGGCGGTGCGCCGTTCGACGGCAGGCGGTCGCGTAGAGCCGTCGCCATCAGCCAACCGTTCTTGCCGGCGATCGGCGCGATCTCGACCTGGCCGAGCGCGCCCGCGACCGGACCGCTGCTGCCGCCTGCATAGAGCGGATGCAGCCCACAGCTGGACAGCGCAGGCGCGAGCGCGAGCGCGCCGAGGATCGCTAGACGCTTCATGCGACGATGTTCACGAGACGGTCGGGCACGACGATCACTTTCCGGGGCGGCTTGCCCTCGAGCAGGCGGACGATCTTCTCGGAGGCGAGCGCGGCGGCTTCGACGTCGCCGGACGGCGCGCCCTTGGCGAACACGAGCGTGTCGCGCAGCTTGCCGTTGACCTGCACCGCGATCGTGACTTCGTCGTCGACCAGCATCGCCGGATCGACGATCGGCCAGGCGGCGTCGGCGATCAGGCCGTCATTGCCGGCGGTCGCCCAGGCTTCCTCGGCGACGTGCGGGACCATCGGGCTGACGAGCAGCAGCAACGTGCGGATCGCCTGTTCGCGGTCTGCGGAGGGCGCTGCCTTTTCGATCGCGCTGCACAGCGAATAGAGCCGCGCGACCGCCTTGTTGAACTGCAAGGCATTGATATCGCTCTCGATACCTACCGTCGTGCGGTGGCAGAGTTTGCGCAGGGCTGTGTCTTCGCCCTCGGCCTTGGCGGCATCGTCGTCGGACTCGATCAGGCGCCAGAGACGCTGGACGAACCGCCACGCGCCTTCGATGCCGGACTCACTCCACGGCAGATCGCGCTCGGGCGGCGAGTCGGAGAGCACGAACCAGCGCACCGCGTCGGCGCCGTACTGGTCGACGATCGGCTCGGGATCGACGGTGTTCTTCTTCGACTTCGACATCTTCGTCACGCGACCGACCGTCACAGGGCCGCCGGTCGCGATCTCGATATACCCTGCATCGGTCTTGCGGACCTCGTCGGGAGACAGCCACTTCGTCTTCACCGGCGCGTCGCTCGAATCGTCGTCGTCCGCGTCGGCCTCCGGCTGCGCGTCGCCGGCGTCGCCTCGGCTATACGTCTCGTGCGTCACCATGCCTTGCGTGAACAGCCCGGCGAACGGCTCTGCGATGTCGAGCATGCCGATATGCTTCAGCGCGCGCGTCCAGAAGCGGGCGTAGAGCAGGTGCAGGATCGCATGCTCTACGCCGCCGATATACTGGTTGACCGGCAGCCACTTCTCCGCGCCCGTCCGGTCGAACGGTTTCGCGTCCGGCTGGCTTGCGAAACGGATGAAATACCACGACGAATCGACGAACGTGTCGAGCGTATCGGTTTCGCGTCGCGCGTTCGCACCGCAGGACGGGCAGGGAACGTGCTTCCAGGTCGGATGGCGATCGAGTGGGTTGCCGGGGATGTCGAAGCTGACGTCCTCGGGCAGTACGATCGGCAGCTGGTCCTTGGGCACCGGCACCGCGCCGCATGCGTCGCAGTGGATGATTGGGATCGGCGTGCCCCAGTAACGCTGGCGGCTGACGCCCCAGTCGCGCAGGCGGAACACGGTCGTGCCCTTGCCCCAGCCTTCGCCCTCGGCGCGCTCGATCACGACGCGCTTGGCGTCCTCGATATCCATGCCGTCGAGGAAGTGCGAATTCACGATCGTGCCGGCGCCGGTCCAGGCGGTGTCGCCGACGAACACGGGGGCCTCGTCATCGCCTTCGCTGACGACGCGCTTGACGGGCAGGTCGTATTTGCGCGCGAAATCGAGATCGCGCTGGTCGTGTGCGGGCACGCCGAACACCGCGCCGGTGCCGTATTCCATCAGCACGAAGTTCGCGATGTAGACGGGGAGGTGCCACGTCTTGTCGAGCGGATGCACCGCGCGGATGCCGGTGTCGAAGCCGAGCTTTTCCTGCGTGTCGAGTTCCGCCGCGGTGGTGCCGCCACGTTTGCAGAGTTCGATGAAGGCGGCCGCGTCGGGGTTCGTCTCGGCGATCGCGCGCGCGATCGGGTGATCGGCGGCGACCGCGACGAAGCTGGAGCCGAACATCGTGTCGGGGCGGGTGGTGAAGACCTCCACGCTGTCTATTCCCCTTCCGCTTGCGGGAGGGGTTAGGGGAGGGGAGACATCCTCGGATGCTGCCGCCGCGTCCGTGTCAGGCCCTCCCCCGACCCCTCCCGCGAGCGGGAGGGGAGCAGTGAGGTCGAACTTGAACTGCAGGCCCTGGCTGCGGCCGATCCAGTTTTCCTGCATCAGCTTGACCTTGTCGGGCCAGTGCTCGAGCGCGCCCAACCCGTCGACCAGCTCGTCGGCGAAGTCGGTGATCTTCAGGAACCACTGCGACAGCTTGCGCCGCTCGACCAGCGCGCCCGAGCGCCAGCCGCGACCGTCGATCACCTGTTCGTTGGCGAGCACGGTCATGTCGACCGGATCCCAGTTTACCGCCGATTCCTTGCGATACACGAGCCCTGCGGCGAACAGGTCGAGGAACAGCGCCTGCTCGTGCCCGTAATATTCAGGCTCGCACGTCGCCAGCTCGCGCGTCCAGTCGAGCGCGAAACCCAGCCGCTTCAGCTGCGCCTTCATCGTCGCGATGTTGGCGCGCGTCCAATTGCCCGGATGCACGCCTTTTTCCATCGCCGCGTTCTCCGCGGGCATGCCGAACGCGTCCCACCCCATCGGATGGAGCACTTCCATGCCCTTCATCCGACGGAACCGCGCCAGCACGTCGCCCATCGTGTAGTTCCGGACATGCCCCATGTGGATGCGCCCCGACGGATAGGGGAACATCTCGAGCACGTACGAACGCGGCTTGGTCGACAGGTCGTCCGCGGCGAACGTCTTGCGTTCGTCCCAGACTTTCTGCCACGCCGCGTCCGCCTTCAACGCATTGAAACGCGACGCCATTATGTCGTCCTCAGCCCGCGATCGAGGCGCGGCGCAGGTCGCGGGCCTTGGTCAGGATGATATCCTCGAGCTTCTGCGTGGTCGCAGCCTGGACCGGCGCGGAAACCCACTGGCCACCACGGTTGACTTCGCGAAGCGCGGCGACGCGCAGCGCATCGGCGCGCAGGTCCTGGTCGAGGATCGAGACGGTCACCTTCATGCGCTCGGTCGGCGTCTGCGGGTTGATGTACCAGTCGGTAACGATCACGCCGCCGTTGGAGTCGGTCTGGAGCAGCGGCATGAAGCCCAATGTGTCGAGGCTCGCGCGCCACAGATAGCTGTTGACGCCGATCGTCGTGATCTTCGACGCGGCGAGATCCGCCTTGGGACGGGCCGAACCGCCGCCGCAAGCGACGAGGGGCAGGGCAAACAGCACGACTGCGATACGCGAGCGGCGGAACATGGGCATCATCCTGGCAAGAAAATCTGCCTCATGCTCTACAGGCGAGCCCGCGTGCCCGCAAGCAGACGCCCGCATGCGCAAGAGGCGTGGCGCCGCGCGGGCAATCGGGGATCGATACGACCGATTCGGTAGCGCTATCGCGGCGACCTGTGTGCTGATTGCAACACTGTCGGACAATTCAGCGACGAAGAGGGCGATCCGCCGGTCCTGCGGCCTTTGCTGTGGATCAATTCATGTTAGATGCTGTTTAACAGGATCCGAATTACGGGATTCGAAGGACAGATTCGTTGTGATGACGCGTGGGGGAATAGTCGGGGTGGTTGCCGGGGCGCTTGTCGCCACCGCCGCAATCGTCGCGCCGGCCTTCGGCGCCAGCGAACAGCCCGCCCGGATCGCCAAGCATAACGTCGTCGCAGCGCGCGGTCTGGCATCGTTCACCCCCGCCGCCGCCGATCCCCGCCTTGCCGCGATGTTCGCGCGGGGTGGCTTCGATGCCGGCAGCTTCCGCTTTACCCCTGCCGAGACGCGGCAGGACAACCGCGCCGTGACCGTCGCGGTGCGGGCGCAGACCAATCGCGGCATCGCCAACACGGCCAGCCTCGCCTCGACGACGCCCACCGTGGGTATTGCGCCGATCGCCTATAACCTCGGCATGTCGGTAGGCTGGAAGCGCTTTGCGGTTTCGGGTGACGTGAACAAGCTCGATCTCGGTGCGATGCCGGGCGGTCGCGAAGCTGCCGATCTGGCCGTCAGCTATAGCGCCAAGCGGTTCAGCGGCACGGTGAAGGCCGTGGCGGACCGTCCGCTGGCGAACGCGCCGCGACTCGTCGAGGAAGCACCGAGCTATTCGGTCGATGTCGGTGGTTCGTACGCACTGACGCGTAGCCTTGCGGTGACCGCGGGCGTCCGGTACCGCTCGGATCGCGAACGCTTCGTCAAGGTCGACGACGACCGCCGCGACAGCCAGGCCGTCTATCTGGGTACCGCCTTCCGCTTCTGACAGTTCGTGAAGTCCCGCCGGCGTTGCGGCGGGCACTGGCCGGCTTGTTCTCAACTATCGCGGCTCCGTAGGTCGCTCCTCTCCGGTTTGGAGCGGACGATCCGCGGTTGCGTGGTCATGGGAAGGTGAGGCTCCAAACACTCGTCACCCCAGCGAAAGCTGGGGTCTATCTCGATCCACTTGACGCACACTCCACGATGAAATCCCAGCTTTCGCTGGGATGACGGGCGGGGTCGACGAAGTGTTTTCGGAAATGCTTAGGCGTCTTGTGAATGCCCAAGTCTAGCGAACCCATGCGTCGATCGCGGCCCAGCCATAAAACCCAAACCGCCGGATACGCCGCCAGCGCGACTCGTCCATGCCGCCCAGCGCAATCACCGGTATCCCAAGCCCGCGCCCGATCCGCATCGCCCGCGCCGGGCCAAGCCCGGACGCGCCTGCATGCGACCGCGTGGCATGAATCGGCGACACGAACAGCGCATCCGCCCCCGCGTGCTGCCCGGCCAGAGCCTCCGCGCGATCGTGCGCCGGCCAGCTCCTGATCCCTAGCGTCGCCCGAGTCCGTATCCGGCCATGCACCCCATCCGCGCCGATCGACGACTCGCCGGCGACGACGACGACAAGCCGCCGTGCAAACGCGACGCGCTTCACCCGCCGCAGCATCGTTCGCCGCTCCCCTGTCGGCGTGGCATAATGGCGAAACACTACCCCGGATCCCGGCGGCACCCTGCGCAGAGCGGCCCACACCGCATCCCCCATCCGCTCATCGGTCATCAGCCAGCGCTCGGGGATGGGCTTTCGAACCGTCACGCCGCTGCCTATAGCGCCCGGCATGACATCTGACGACACCACGCCGCTCGCGTCCATTCGCGCCCGGATCGCCAAGGCCGCCGAGATCGCCGACCGCCGCGTGACCGACATCACGCTGATCGCGGTCTCCAAGACGCACCCGGCCGCAGCGATCGAACCGCTGCTCGCCGAAGGCCAGCGCGTGTTCGGCGAGAACCGTGTGCAGGAGGCGGCGGAGAAATGGCCGGCGTTGCGCGCGGCGTATCCCGACGTCGAACTCCATCTGATCGGCCAGCTCCAGTCGAACAAGGCAGCCGAAGCGGTGGCGTTGTTCGATTGCATCCACGCGGTCGACCGCCCGTCGCTGGTCGACGCGCTCGCGAAGGCGATGACCACGTCGGAGCGCCGTCCCGACTGTTTCCTCCAGGTCAACATCGGCGACGAGCCGCAAAAGGGTGGTTGCGCGATCGCCGACCTGCCCGCGCTGGTCGAGCAGGCGCGTGCCGCCGGCCTGCCGATCGCCGGGCTGATGTGCCTGCCGCCTGCCGACATCGAGCCGGCGCCGTATTTCGCGTTGCTCGCCAAGCTCGCGCGGGATCACGGGCTGACCGGGCTCAGCATGGGCATGTCGGACGATTTCGAGACCGCGGTGACGATCGGTGCGACTCACGTCCGGATTGGTAGTGCGCTGTTCGGCGCACGGGGGACGGGCGCATGAGCATTCCAGTTCGGTTCGACGCGCTGCTGTTCGACTTCGACGGCGTCCTGATCGACAGCGAGGCGGTCGGGAACCGTCACATCGCGCAGTGGCTGACCGCCGCCGGGCACCCGACCAGTGCCGAGGATTCGATGGCGAACTTCATGGGTCTCGCCGGCCCGCCGTTCATCGATGCGATCGAGCGCTGGATCGACCGCCCGCTCCCCGACGAATTCTATGCCGCGCGCGAAGACGAGGATGCGCGCGTGATGGCGGCGGGGGTCGACGCAATCGAGGGCGCGGTGGCGTTCGTCCGCTCGCTGCCCGCCGACCTGCCCAAGGCGATCGTCTCGTCGAGCCCGGTCAGCTGGATCGCGCGGCATCTCGAGCATATCGGCCTGCGCGACGCGTTCGGCGACCATCTCTACAGCGGCCGCGAACACGTCACGAACGGCAAGCCCGCGCCCGATCTGTACCTGTTTGGTGCCCGCCAACTCGGCGTCGACATCGCGCGGACGGCTATCCTAGAAGACTCGCCCGTTGGCGCGACTGGCGCGGTAGCCTCTGGGGGCTATGTCATCGGGCTATCGGCGGGATCGCACTGCAACGCCGAGCATGGCGCGCGACTGACGGCGATCGGCGTCGACGCGTTGGCGGAGAGCTTCGACGAAGTCGCGCGGTTGATCGGGACGAACTAGCGGCGCCCCCTCATGCCGGGCTTGTTCCGGCATCCACCGTTCCGCGTGACCATCGGCCGTTGATACGCGGCACGGTGGACCCCGGAACACGTCCGGGGTGACGGAGCGGGGATTGGCACCACAACCCGTTTTCCGGCGAACGCAGGACTCCGGGGTAACTAAGGGCTAGGTATGGTACCCTGGGCTCCTGCGTCCGCAGGAGAACATCACCCCCGCTTCCGTCGCCAGACCGCGCCGATCCCCGCGACCAGGTCATACGGAATCGCTGCCACCTCCCGCGTCCGCATCTTGAGCTGATACCGCCGGCTCCCGCCATGCGGCACGTGGATCACGCTCGCGGGCATGCCGAGCATCGCGAACAACATGCGAATCCGTGGCTGATGATAGCCGTCGGTGCAGATCATGCACTGCGCATACTGCCCGGCGCGCGCGAACGCGGTCGCCGCAACCACGCTCTGCAACGTATCGATACTCGCCTCGTCGAGATGGATTCGCGACCGATCGACCGTCTCCGCCAGCACATCCGCCATCACCGACGCCTCGGACGGCCCATGCGCACCCTTCGCGCCTGAGCAGAACAGGTCCGCATCGACATAGCGCGCCGCCGCCGCCGCCGCGAACGCGATGCGGCGGGCGAGGGTGGGGCTCGGGCTGCCATCGGGGCGAACCGCCGCGCCGAACACCACGATCAGGCGCCGTGAGGGTGGGATATCGGTCAGAACTGATGACCCGTGCGATCGCGCTTGGTCGCCAGATACTGTGCGTTGTGCGGGTTGGCGGGCAGCGAATGCGGCACCCGCTCGATCACCGTGACGCCCGCCGCCTCAAGCCCCGCGACCTTGGCCGGATTGTTCGTCAGCAGCCGCAGCTCGCGCTGGCCGAGCAACGTCAACATCCGCGCCGCCACACCGAAATCGCGCGCATCGACCGCAAAGCCGAGCCGCGTGTTCGCGTCGACCGTGTCGTATCCCTGGTCCTGCAACGCATAGGCGCGCAGCTTGTTGACCAGCCCGATGCCGCGCCCTTCCTGCCGCAGATACAACAGGATACCCCAGCCGCTCTGCTGGATCGCGTGGATCGCGGCGTGCAGCTGCGGCCCACAATCGCACTTCAGGCTGCCGAGTACGTCGCCGGTCAGGCATTCGCTGTGGAGGCGGACCAGCGGTGGTTGGCCGTTGGGCTGGCCGATCAGGAGTGCGATATGCTCGTCGGCGCTTTCGGGTGAGCGAAACGCGACGATCTCCGTATCCTCCGCGCCTTCGACCGGCAGCCGGGCACGCGCCGCCAGCGTCAACCGGTTCGCATCCTCGTGCGCGTCGATGTCCGCGTGGACGATCCGGACCTCGGGTTCGCCGCTACCGAGGAAGAACGCCGGCAACAACCCCGCGATCCGCGCGAGTCGCAACGCCGCCGCCGCTGCGTCCGGATCGGCGAGTGGGAGCGTCTGGAACGGCCCCTTCAACGGGGTCGCCAGGTCGAATTGCGGATCGGCCAGCGCGGTCGCCGCAGCGAAATCGATCCACGGTGCGCGATCGACCAGCACCGGCTCGGTCGGATCCGCTGCCGCCCTCTGGTTGGTAAGCTTCAACGTCGCCGCGCGCCCCGACGAGATCAGCACGCCGCCCTGCGCCTCGGGATCGAACGCCGCCAACCGGTCCGCATCCGCCGTCTCGACCGCCAGCAGCACGAGCCCGTCGATCGCGATCGGCCAGCCACGCCGCAGCGCATCGATCGCGCGGGCGGCGGCGCGGGGGTTGGTCAAAACGCGAACTCGGTCATGATCGGCACGTGATCGGACGGCTTCAGCCAGCTCCGGCATCGCTCATAGACATGATGCGACACCGCAGCTTCGGCGGCGGCACCGGTCGCCCACATGTGATCGAGCCGACGCCCGCGGTCCGACGCCGCCCAATCCTTCGCGCGGTAGCTCCACCAGGTGAACAGGCGCGCGGGGGCAGGATGAAAGCGGCGCCCGAGATCGACCCAGTCGCCGGCCGCCTGCAACTTGCCGAGTGCCTCGACCTCCACGGGCGTGTGGCTGACGACGTCGAGCAGCTGCTTGTGGCTCCACACGTCCGATTCGAGTGGGGCGATGTTGAAGTCGCCGACCAGAATGGTGGGCCCCGCCAGTGTTTCGGACCAGGTCGTCATGCGTTCGATGAAGTCGAGCTTCTGGCCGAACTTCGGGTTCACCTCGCGGTTCGGCACGTCGCCGCCGGCGGGGACGTAGACGTTCTCGAGCCTCACGCCGTTCTCCAGCCGGACGCCGATGTGACGCGCCTCGCTGTTCGCCTGCCAGTCGAACCGGTCGTCCTCGACGATCGGAACGCGGCTGAGGATCGCGACGCCGTGGTGCATGCGCTGGCCGTGCAGGACGATGTGCTCGTAGCCGAGCGCGCGGAACGCCTCCAACGGGAAGTCGCCATCGACGACCTTGGTCTCCTGCAGGCACAGGATGTCGGGCTGCTCGTCGCGCAGGAACTGCTCGACGATGGCGATCCGGAAACGGACCGAGTTGATGTTCCAGGAGACGATCTTCACGGCCGCGATGTAGCGTCGCGGGGGGGTGGCGACAAGGAAGGGTAGAACCAAGAAGGCGCCATCGGCAAAGCCGCTGTCGTCGACCGAGCTATCGCTCGTCGGCCGCGCTTGAGCGAGTCTGGCAAACCTGTTTGCCTGCCGCTCTACGCGAAAGACCCTCGCTCCGGGGGCATGGAGCGAGGGCCAACTCAGCGTTCGTCACGCAGGCGAGAGGTGGGGAAACCATCCGGGCAACAGGGGGAAAAATCCCGGATGCCCCACATCCGCGAGCCACCCTCTAGGAGCCGGAACCTGTCGCTGGCATGAATGACGCAAAAGTTATGTTACTTTCTTCCACCCGAGGTGCGCGGATCGTTCCAGCGGAAGGTATTGTCGCTGACGGCGACGCCGAACTTCTGGTTGGTCAGCCGGATCGTCGTCCGATTGTTCTGACTGTCGAGCGCAACCCAGCCCTGCAACATCAGCCCGCCCGGCGCGCCCGCGTTGCGCACGAACACCAGCGTGATCCGGCCGGTTTCGGGATGTTTCGGATCGTTCACCTCGACCGACACGATTCTAGGATCGTAGCCGGGAACGAGCTTGGCGTAGCGCGTGATGTCACGTGACGGGTCGAGAAACACGACCAGCGGCGAGTTCTTGATCGGCCAGCGCTGCACCTGCTTCACCGAGTAATCGATGAAGGTCAGCGCGCCGCCTTCCGCGACGATCAGGATCGGCACGCCCTTCTGGTACTGAAACCGGATCTTGCCGGGCTTCTTCAACGTCAGCACACCCGTCAGGACCTTGCCGTTGCGATCCGCCTGCGAAAAATCGGCGGTCATCGTATCCAGTGCCTGCAGCGACCTCTGCACGGCCGCGAGATCGCCGGTGGCCTGCGCGCCGATCGGTGCCGGTACCGCAGCGACCGAGAGAGCGGCGATCGTCGCGATCACCGCGGGGCGGGAATTGAACATCATAATCTCCTTGGAGCGCGAACGATTGCCCGCCCGCGCTTGAACCGCCACTGAATTCGGCGGGTTCCGCATCGAACCCTGTCCGTCACCTCAACCCCCCGTCCGTCATCCTGACGAAAGTCAGGATCCAGGGTGGTGAGGGACCGTCCTGCTTTGCTCTGGATCCTGACTTTCGTCAGGATGACGGGGCTGGGACCCGCAACGCGGAGTGTCAGCGCGTTACAGCGTAATGGCGGCCTTCATCCCGAGCACGCCGACGTCGTTCGCGTCATGCACGCCACCAGGATTGTGGATGAACTGCACGTTCGGCCGCAATTCGAGCCACCGGGTCGGGTGGACGCTGTAATAGATCTCCGACGCGTACTCGGCATCCTGCACCGCCGGCCGCGTCGGATCGAGCGCCTGCCCCTTCGCGACACGTCCGTTCACGTTGGTCCGCGCGACGCCGAAGCCGAGGATGTCGCCCGGCCGCCACGGCACCAGCCCCTTGTAGAACAGCCCGGCGGCGATCTGGTTGTCGGTGGTCGAGGTCGCGCGATCGGCCTGCGTCGCGTTGAGGAACACGCTGAGCCCGGTCACCGACTTGCCGTCCTTCGAGGTGCCGGTGATCTGTTGCTGGAGGTTGAAATAGACGCCGTAGCGGGCGCTGCGGCGGAGCGGTGCGAGCCCGGTGATCGCGATCGGCTGGCGGTTGACGTCGTAGAACACGTCGTCGCCGTTCGAGGTGTTGACCCAGCCGCCAACCTTGTACGCGCCCACGCGGCCGTCGTTGTCACCGCGATGCCATTCGGCCTCGACCGGGATTAGTGCGCCCGTCGCGCCGTGGAACCGGCCGATCACGAAGTCCTTTTCGAGGTTGCGCGGGTTCACCTCGTAGGCGGCGGTCTTCAGCGTCAGATGGTCGTTGACGTCGTAGCGGAACCGCGCGCCCCATTGGCCGACCGGCCAGTTCTGCCAGTAGTCACCAACCAGATTGCCGGGCTGCGCGCCGCAGAAGCTGAGGTTCTGGAAATAGCAGGAGAAGACCGCGAAATCCTCGCCGGGATTGGTGCGACCCGCCTTGATCTCGAATTTCTCGCCGATCTTCTGCTCGTACCAGAATTGCGTCAGGCGCAGCGTCTGGCCGCGGCCGTACACCTCCTGCACCTGTTGCAGTACGCCGAGATTGGCGTCGGCGCCCAGATCGCGCCCGCGGCGATAGGTGAGGGTAGCCTGGAATGCGCCGCCTTTGAGTCCGACGACCTTGTCGAGATCGAGCAGCACGCCGACGTCGAACTGCCCGGTTTCGCGGAGCAGTTTCCGGTCGCCGCCTGCGAAATTATACCCACTCTCCGACGCATAGCGCGCGCTGACGCCGATCCCGCGCTCGGTCAGCCGCTTGCGGATATCGAACCAGTCGGCGAACAATCCCGGCGGCGGGGTGCGCTGCGTATCCGCGGTCAGCGCGGACGGCGACAGATCGCTGTCGCGGCGAACACCGGCGCGAGGGCGGTGCTGGGTATCAGTGCTGGCGCTCCCCGGCGTCTGCTTCGGAATATCCTGCGCCGAAACCTGTCCGGACATTGCGCAGGACAGGGCAAGCGCCAATGCCCCCACACACAACCGCCGATGCCCCATCACGTCCACCTGTTATTCGTAACCTGTATCAGCCCCTTAGATCGGCCCGACGCAGTCCGAAACCCTCCGTCAAGTTACGGCCGGAGTTCCAGGAATCCTCCCCCGCCAGGGGGAGGTGGCTGGCACTTGCCAGACGGAGGGGGAGGGGGCGACAACGTAGTTTCCGTGTCCTCCCCCTCCGTCACCTGCGGTGCCACCTCCCCCTGGCGGGGGAGGATCGCAGTGCAGCGCTAGATCGCATGGCCCTCGGTATCGCGCAGCACTTCGCGGCGGCCGACGTGATCGGGGCGGCCGACGATGCCGTCCTTCTCCATCCGCTCGATCAACCGCGCCGCCGAATTGTAGCCGATCCGCAACTGCCGCTGCAGCCACGAGGTCGACGCCTTCTGCGACTCGCACACCAGCTGGATCGCCT
Source organism: Sphingomonas sp. M1A8_2b (assembly GCF_053345535.1). Classification (NCBI taxonomy): domain Bacteria; kingdom Pseudomonadati; phylum Pseudomonadota; class Alphaproteobacteria; order Sphingomonadales; family Sphingomonadaceae; genus Sphingomonas; species Sphingomonas sp. M1A8_2b. The sequence goes on from NZ_JBKFAH010000001.1 coordinate 258,866, forward strand.
GGCGGTATTGCTGGTCCTCCGCCGAATCCTCCCCGGTCGGCGAGCCCTCCAGCGCGAAGCTTTCCTCGGGCTCCTCGGTGACGGAGGAAATGTAATCCGGCAGCCCCTGCGACCGCCAGTGATCCGCCACCAGCCGTACTTCGTCGTCGGTCACGAACGGCCCGTGCACGCGGACGATGCCCTTGCCGCCGGGCATGTAGAGCATGTCGCCCTTGCCGAGCAGCTGCTCCGCGCCCTGTTCGCCGAGGATGGTGCGCGAATCGATCTTCGAGGTTACGTGGAAGCTGATCCGGGTCGGCAGATTGGCCTTGATGACGCCGGTGATGACGTCGACCGACGGCCGCTGCGTGGCCATGATCAGGTGGATGCCCGCCGCGCGCGCCTTCTGCGCGAGCCGCTGGATGAGGAACTCGACCTCCTTGCCCGCGGTCATCATCAGGTCGGCGAGCTCGTCGACGATCACCACGATCTGCGGCAAAACGTCGTATTCGAGCTTCTCCTCCTCGTACATCGGCGCGCCGGTATCGGGGTGATACCCGGTCTGCACTTTTCGGCCCAAAGGTTGCCCCTTGGCCTTCGCGCCGCGCACCTTGTCGTTGAAGCCGGCGAGGCTGCGCACGCCGACGGAGGACATCTGGCGATAGCGATCCTCCATCGTCTCGACCGCCCATTTCAGCGCGCGCACCGCCTTGGCCGGGTCCGTGACGACCGGCGACAACAGGTGCGGAATGTCGTCGTACATGCTCAGCTCGAGCATCTTCGGATCGATCATGATCATCCGGCACTGGTTCGGCGTCAGCTTGTACAGCAGCGACAGGATCATGCTGTTCAGCCCGACCGACTTGCCCGAGCCGGTCGTCCCCGCGACCAGCAGATGCGGCATCGGCGCGAGATCGGCGATCACCGAATCGCCCGCGATGTTCTTGCCGAGGATGATCGGCAGCTGCGCCGACTGGTCCTCGAACGTCTGGCTGCCGACGAGTTCGTGCAAGCTCACCGCTTCGCGCCGCGCATTCGGCAGCTCGATGCCGATGACGTTGCGCCCCGGAATCACCGCGACGCGCGCGGAAATCGCGGACATGTTGCGGGCGATATCGTCGGCCAGCGCGATCACCCGGCTCGCCTTGACGCCGGGGGCGGGCTCGAGCTCGTACATCGTCACGACCGGACCCGGCCGCACCTCAATGATCGATCCCGTGACCTTGAAATCGTCGAGCACGTTCTCGAGCAGCCGCGCATTACGCTCGAGCCCGGCCTTGTCGATCACATTGCCCTGGCTCGGCGGCGACGGCGTCAGCAGGTCGAGGCTCGGCAAGGTGAAATTGTCGCGCAGGTCGAGCGAGGATTGGCGCTCCTTGGGTTTCGCCTGCGACGGCGCGTTCTGGCGGTCCGCGATCACCGGCGCTGGGCGCTGGTCGGGCGCGGCGATCGCCCGTGGCTCGACCGGTTTGCGCGTCAGCGTCAGCGGCTCCTCGTCGTCGACCGCGTTCGTGAAGGGAGCATCGTCGAAGCCGTCATAGCCGAGTGCCTCGGTCCGATTGCGGCGGGGGAGGCGCCATTTGCGCTCGCCGAGATCGATCTCGATGCTCTTGCCCCAGACGATCGCGCCGGCGATCGCCGCGACCAGCCCGATCGCGCGCGCGGCCCACAGCTCGGCGACCGGCTGGCCGATGAAGCTCAGCGCCCAGTGCGCCGCGCTGACCACCGACAGCCCGATCACGCCGCCCCACCCGGCGGGCAACGCCAGGACCGACGTGCCCGACACGAACGCCAGCGCGGTCGCCATCAGCGCGACGCCGATCGCCGCGCCCCGCAACATCCGTCCCCAGCGTCCGACCGGCAGATTGCGCCACAGTCGCATCCCGACGATCGGCCCGACCGGCAGCAGCAGCGCGACCGCCGGCCCGAACAGCGTCAGCGCGATATCGGCGAACCACGCACCCGGCGGGCCGACCAGATTGTCCGGATAGGCGCCCGATGCGGTGTTGAGCGCGGCGTCGCTCGGGTGATAGCTCGCCAGCGCCAGCGCCATCAGCAGCGTGCCGACGAACAACGCGATCGCCGCGATCAGCGCGCCGCTGCGCACCGCCCCCGCCTTCACCGTCTCACGCCACAAGGCTGGCTGCGCGCGGCTGGCCATGACCCGTATTCTCCAGTTGCAATCTAATCAGAAATGCATCGTCCTCGGCAGGCTCAACGTCAAGGTAACCACGCGGCAACACGGGTTAAGCTGCGCCCGGATCGCCGTTGGCAGCGACCGGCTACCCGGATAAAGCGGCGGCATGGACACAGATGTACTCATCCTCGGTGGCGGGCTGGTCGGTGCGACGCTCGCCGTGGCGCTCGACGTGCACGGCATCTCGACGATCGTGATCGACCCCGCGGACCCCGCGGTGACTCTGGCGCCGGGCTTCGACGGCCGCGCCTCCGCCGTCGCGAGCGCGAGCCACCGCATGCTCGACGCGATCGGCATCGGCGCGACGCTGGCAGGGCAGGGCTGTGCGATCCGCCAGATCCGCGTCAGCGACGGGTTGGAGCCGGGCAAGCTCGATTTCGTCCCCGACGCCGACGATGGCGCGCTCGGCACGATGTACGAGAACAAGCTGCTCCGCCGCACGCTGTTCGACGCCGCCACCGCCGCGCCGCATGTCGACCTCCGCATGCAGACGCGCGCGACCTCGGTCGACCGCGCCGAATCGGGCGTCACCGCGACGCTCGATTCGGGCGACACCGTCCGTGCGCCGTTGCTGATCGTCGCCGAGGGCCGTAATTCGCCGACCCGCGAGGCCGCCGGTATCACGATCGCGCGCTGGTCCTACGATCACACCGCGATCATCGGCGCGTTCCACCACGAACTGCCGCACAACGACGTGGCGTACGAGATCTTCTATGCAAGCGGCCCGTTCGCGCTGTTGCCGCTGCCCGACGATGCCGACGGCCACCGTTCGGCGATCGTCTGGACGGTCGACGCGAAGGACGCCGTCGGCATGTTGAAGCTCGGCGACCGCGCGTTCCTCGCCGAAGCGGAAAAGAGCATGGGCGGGTTTCTCGGCACGCTCTCGATGGCCACCCCGCGCTCGTCCTACCCGCTCGGCTTCCATCACGCCGCGCGCATCACCGACACGCGCATGGCGCTAGTCGGCGACGCCGCGCACGGCATCCACCCGATCGCCGGGCAGGGTCTCAACCTCGGCTTCCGCGACGTCGCGACGCTCGCCGAAGTGCTGGTCGAGGGCAAGCGCCTCGGGCTCGACTTGGGCGACGCCGCGCTGCTCGACCGCTACCAGCGCTGGCGCGGGCTCGACACGTTCATGACCGCCGCTGCCACCGACACGCTCACCCGCCTGTTCGGCCTTCCCGGCAAGACCGCCAGCGCGGTCCGCCGGTTCGGCATCAGCGCGGTCAACGCGATCCCGCCGCTCAAGGACCGCTTCATGGCGGAGGCGCGCGGCGAGAGCGGTGATTTGCCGAAGCTGCTGCAGGGGATGACGGTCTAGTCGGCAGCATGACGGCCGTGTCGGACTCCGACGATCACGCGCAGGCGTCGCCGGCCTTCGACGCGTTCGCGGATCGGCTGGCGGAGTTGATCCGCTGGCGGCGCGATGTCCGGCATTTCCGGCGCGATCCGATCGATCCGGCGCTGCTGCCGAAACTGCTCGATCTGGCAAACCTCGCGCCCTCGGTCGGGCTCAGCCAGCCGTGGCGCTTCGTGACGGTGGACGCGCCCGATCGGCGTGCGGCGGTGCGCGAGATATTCGCGGCGTGCAACGCGCAAGCGCTGGCCGCGCAGTCACCAACGCGGTCCGAGCGTTACGCGCACCTCAAGCTCGCCGGTCTCGACGACGCGCCCTGTCATCTCGCGGTGTTCGTCGATCCCGATCCACTCCAGGGACACGGCTTGGGACGGCGAACGATGCCCGAGACTGCGGCGTTTTCCGCCGTCATGGCGCTGCACACGGTGTGGCTCGCAGCGCGCTGTGTCGGTCTGGGCCTGGGCTGGGTGTCGATCCTCGACGCCGACCGTGTCCGCGCCGCGCTCGATCTGCCCGAAAACTGGCAACTGATCGGCTATGTCTGCATCGGCTATCCCGCGGTCGACAGCGACACGCCCGAACTGGAACGCGAAGGCTGGGAGCGCCGTCGACCGGTCGAGATCACGCGGCGCTAGGCCGGATCGGGGAGGGCTAAGCCTTGAGCCGTTCGATCTGCCGGTCGTGAACGCGCGACAATACCAGCAGCGCGAACGACGCACCGACAAGGCACATCAGCATGTCCCACTGCGTATCCCAGGCGTCGCCTTGCGTTCCCAGGAAGGCGTCCGCGCCCTGCCCCAGCGACACTGCGGCACCGAACTCGATCAATTCGTACAGCGCGCTCACGCTGAGACAATAGGCCAGCACGGTAACGGCCAATAGTCGCGGCGCGGTGATCGCCCCGGTCCGCACCAGAACCTCCCGCAGCACGATCGCGGGCACGAAACCCTGCATCAGATGGCCGAACCGATCATAGGGATTGCGCGCGAGATGTAGCCAATCCTGCACGACAAAACCGATCGGGACGCGCGCATACGTGTAGGCACCGCCGAGCATCAGGACCAGACCGTGGACCGCGATCAGCACCAACGCCAGAGTCGAAAACCGAAACCGGCGGCGGAGTGCGATCAGCACGGGAAACGCGATCAGGACGGGGGCGACTTCCATCCACCACGTCGCGCGGTCCGCTGGCGACCAACCCGACGCCAACAGCCCGATTGCCCAGACCGCGCCCAGTATCGGCAGGCGACGGTCGATCGACGTCATGCGTGGGAAGAGGTCCCGTCGATGTGCCGAGCCTCTTCCACCAGCATTACGGGCACGCCGTCACGGATCGGATAGGCCAGGCCCGCCGCGTCCGAGATCAGTTCCTGCGCCGCTTCGTCATAGCGCAGCGGCGTGCGAGTCATCGGGCAGACCAGCCGTTCGAGCAGCCAGGGATCGAGTGCGCTCACTGCAACGTCACCGATTCATCGCCGTCGTGCCGTCCGAAGAACTGCATCAGCTGGATGATCAGTTCCGCACGCTGCTCGATATTCGGCGCCTCGAGCAACGCCTGCTTCGCGGCGGCGTCGAACGGCGCGATCTGGGCGATGCCGTTGACCAGGCTCTCGTCGTCGAGTCGGCCGACCGCATCCCAATCGACCGCATAGCCCTGCATGTCCGCGAACCGACGCGATTCCAATTCCAGCGACGAGCGCCGGCCTAGCGACAGCGCATCGTCCTCGATCAACGGCAGCAATTCCGCCTCGACCTGGCGGAACGCGGTCGACACATCGAGTTCGCGGACGATCCGGAACAGCGCGATGCCCTCCAGCACGACGTTGTACCGCCCGTCGTCGAGCGCCTCGACCTCGGCGATCTTGCCGACGCAGCCGATGTCGTACAGCGCATCGGCGTCGTCGTTCGGTCCGCCGCGCGGCTGGATCATGCCGATCCGCCGGTCGCGCGCCATCGCGTCGCTGATCATCGCCCGATAGCGCGGCTCGAACATGTGCAGCGGCAGGTGCATACCGGGAAACAGCAACGCGCCGGGCAACGGGAAGATCGACAGACGCGTGGTGGCACGCGGGGGGGCGGACTCGGTGGTCATCCGAACAGGATCGCAGACAGGCGGCGGCGTTGTCCAGACACCCACGGGTCTTCGAGCCCGACGACCTCGAACAATTTCAACAACTGCGCGCGCGCCGCGCCCTCGTTCCAGTCGCGCTCGGTGGCGATGATGCCGAGGAACGTGTCGGCAGCGGCATCACGGTCGTTCGCCGCCATCTGGCCGTTGGCGAGCGCGAACCGCGCGGCCAGGTCGTCCGGGTTGGCCTCGACCGCGGCGATCAACGGCGACAGGTCCGCGACCGGTGGCGCCGACTGCGCGAGCGCGAGTGCGGCCTGCGCCCGGGTGATCGCCGGATCCTTGGCGATCGTGGAATCGAGGTTCGCCAGCCAGTCCGCCGCCTCGTCGAGCTGGCCGGTCGCGATCAGCGCACGGACGAAACCGGCATGGACCTGCGGATGCTCGGGCGCGATGTCGGCGATCTCGCGGAAAATTCCCAGCGCCCGCTCGCCGTCACTGGCCGCAAGTGCCTCCTCGCCGATCGCGATCAGCGGCTCGACATCGGCCGCGGCGTCTGCCGGCTCGGCCTCGATCGGCAGCTGCTTGAGCAACTGGTCGAGCAGAACGCGCAACTGCGACTCGGTCCGCGCGCTGGTCATGTCGGCGACCAGCTGGCCCTGGAACATCGCATAGACGGTCGGGATCGACTTGATCTGGAATTGCGCGGCGATGAACTGGTTCTTGTCGGTATCGACCTTCGCCAGCACGACGCCCTTGTCGGCATAGTCCGCGGCGACCTTCTCCAGCGTCGGCGTCAGCGCCTTGCACGGCCCGCACCATTCGGCCCAGAAATCGATGATGACGAGCTTCGTCATCGACGGTTCGACGACATCGCGACGGAACGACTCGACGGCGTCCTTCTCGGCAGGGGACATTCCAAGCGTGGCCAAGTTCAACTCCCGTGTGGTTCTGACGCGCTATTTGGGGGGCAGCAGCAGCGAATGCCACCTTTAGGATGGAACGCCCGGCACGACAAACGAGCGGTGGCGTCACACGGTGCTGATCATCCGCGGCACAAGCTGGGACGCAAAGCCGTGGACGATGCCCTTGGTGGCCTTGGCAACTCACGGTCGGTGCATCGGAACGATCCTCCCCCGCCAGGGGGAGGTGGCGCCGAAGGCGACGGAGGGGGAGGACACGGAACGCCAGCCGTCTTTCCTCCCCCTCCGTCTGGCAAGAGCCAGCCACCTCCCCCTTGCGGGGGAGGATCGTGGGGTCGAACGGCGATCCGCCCTCAATGAAAGTCGCGCGACTTGGGTAGGACGCGCACATCCCGCGGATGCGTCGCGCGGGGATGATGCGCGCGGGCGTCCGGACTCCGCGTGAGAACCGGACGGATAACCTCGTCGACGCGGGCGAGCGGCGGCTCCAGCGCGTGATCTTCCGACAACAGCCGCAGCATCTCGGTGCGGTCCTGCACGCGCGACGTCATCAGATGCGTCACCCCTTCCTCGCTGCGCTGGATCACGCCCTCCAGCACCATCAGCCGCGACGCCATCACCGCGAGGCGGTTCGCCTCGAAATCGCGCGCCCACATCAGCCCGTTGGTGATCCCGGTCTCGTCCTCGATCGTCACGAAGATCGCATTGCCCTTGCCCGGCCGCTGGCGAACTAGAACCACCCCCGCCACCTTCGCGCGTCGTCCATCCTTGGTCGCATTGGCCTGCGCGCTCGACAGGATCCCCTCGGCGTCAAAGCGCGCGCGAAGAAACTGCATCGGGTGTGCCTTCAACGACAGCCGAGTCGTCTGATAATCCGCCGCCACCTGTTCGGACAGCGGCATCGCCGGCAGATGCGCATCGGGCTCCGCGCCAAGCTCGGGCACCTCAGCGGCGGCGAACAGCGCCAGCTGCTTGGGCGGCGTCCGACGCACATCCCACAATGCCTCGCGTCGTTCCTTCGCCACCGATCGAAACGCATCCGCATCGGCGAGCAGGTTCATCGCCCGCTGCGGCAGGCTGGCGCGCCGCGCGAGGTCCTCGATACTCGCGAACGGCGTGGTCCGAACGCGAACGATCTCGTCCGCCCAATCCTTCCGAAACCCGTCCACCTGCCGAAATCCGAGGCGCAAATCCTCCCCGGCACGGGGAGGGGGACCATCCGCAGGATGGTGGAGGGCGCGCGCCGCAAACGTCACACGTGGAGGGGGGGCAGCCTCATCCGCGCCGCCCGTAACAGAGACCCCCGCAACCGATACGTCCGTGGAAGCCCCCCTCCACCCCGCTTCGCGCGGTTCCCCTCCCCGTACCGGGGAGGACTCGAGTGAGTTATCCCACCCGCTCGCATTCACATCGACCGGCAGCACGGTCACCCCATGCTCGACCGCATCGCGCACCAGCTGCGCCGGCGCATAAAACCCCATCGGCTGCGAATTAAGCAACGCGCAGCAGAACACCGCCGGATGAAAGCATTTGATCCACGACGACACATACACCAGCCGCGCGAACGACAGCGCATGGCTTTCCGGAAACCCGTACGAGCCAAACCCCTCGATCTGCTTGAAACAGCGCTCGGCAAACTCCGCCCCATACCCGCGCGCGACCATCCCGCCGACCAGCTTGGCCTGGAAATTGTCCATCCCTCCGACCTTGCGAAAGGTCGCCATCGACTTGCGCAACTGGTTCGCCTCGTTCGGCGTGAACCCCGCCGCGACGATCGCCAGCTTCATCGCCTGTTCCTGGAACAGCGGCACGCCGTAGGTAAAGCGGAGCAGTTGCTGCAATTCGTCGGGCGGCCCGAATTTCGGATCGGGCGAAGGAAACTCGACCTTCTCCTTGCCGCTCCGCCGGCGCAGATACGGGTGCACCATGTCGCCCTCGATCGGCCCCGGCCTGACGATCGCGACCTGCACGACCAGATCGTACAGCACGCGCGGGCGCAACCGCGGCAGCATGTTGATCTGCGCGCGGCTTTCGACCTGGAATACGCCGATGCTGTCGCCCTTGCACAGCATGTCGTACACGCGCGGATCCTCGGCGACCGCGATCGTGTCGAGCAGGTGATCGCCGTGGCCATGCGCGCGCATCAGGTCGAACGCCTTGCGGATACATGTCAGCATGCCGAGCGCGAGGATATCGACCTTCATCAGCCCGAGCACGTCGATATCGTCCTTGTCCCATTCGATGAACGTGCGCTCGTCCATCGCGCCGTTGTGGATCGGCACCATCTCGTCGAGCCGCCCCTGCGTGAGCACGAACCCGCCGAAATGCTGCGACAGATGGCGCGGAAACTCGAGCAGCCGGTCGACCATCTCGCGCAGCCGCGCGATCTCGGGATTGTCGACGTCGAACCCGGTCTCGGCAAAACGCTGTTCCTGGAACCGGCTCGAGAAACTGCCCCATACCGTGCTGGTCAGCCGCTGCGTCACGTCCTCGGTCAGTCCCAGCGCCTTGCCGACTTCGCGCACCGTGCTCTTGGGGCGATAATGGATGACGGTCGCGGCGATCGCGGCGCGGTCGCGCCCATAACGGCGGTAGATGTACTGCATCACGTCCTCGCGCCGCTCATGCTCGAAATCGACGTCGATGTCCGGCGGCTCGTCGCGCTCGCTCGACACGAACCGCGAGAACAGCAGGTCGTATTTCATCGGATCCACCGACGTGACGCCGAGCAGATAACACACCACCGAATTGGCCGCCGACCCGCGCCCCTGGCACAGGATCGGCGGATCGCAGCTCCTCGCGAACCGGACGATGTCGTGCACGGTCAGGAAATAATAGGCGTAGTTCCGTTCGCGGATCAGCACGAACTCCTCGTACAGGAGTTTCAGCATCCGCTCTGGCACGCGGTAGTCATAGCGTTCCAGCGCGGTCTGCCAGACAAGATGTTCGAGCCAATCCTGCGCGTTCCACCCGTCCGGCACCGGTTCATGCGGATATTCGTAGCGCAGGTCGTCGAGCGTGAAGGCGATTTTGTCCAGCAACCGCGCGCTTTGCGCCACTGCGTCGGGACGGTCGCGGAACAGCCGGGCGATCTCCTCCTCGGGCTTCAGATGCCGTTCGCCGTTCGCCGCGAGCCGCCGCCCCGCCTTGTGGATCGTCGTGCGCTCGCGGATGCAGGTGACGATATCGTGCAGGTCGCGGTCGTCGGGATAGGCATAGAGCGCATCGGTGGTCGCCAGCACGGGCACGCCCGCCGCATCCGCGATCCGACCGAGCCGCGCCAGCCGTCGCCGATCGTGGCCGCCGCGCGGCATCGTCACGCCCAGCCACACAGACTCCGCCCCCAGCCGCCTGACCGCGCGCAAGACCGTCGCCAGATCGCGTTCGCGTCGTTCGGGCAGGGCATCGCCCTCCGGCAGCGGCGACACCGGCGTCGCGCCGCGCGCGCTGCTCTCGGGCATCACCACCAGCATCATGTCGGCATGATGCGCGATCAGGTCGCCGAGCCCGAGGATGCAGCCACCCTTTTCGGCACGACGGTTACCGACTGTCAGCAGCCGCGTCAGCCGCCCCCAGCCACGCCGGGTCGCAGGATACGCAACGATGTCCGGCGTACCGTCCTCGAACACCAGCCGCGCGCCGACCACCAGCCGGAAGTCGATCGGTGGCATCGCCATGCCAAGCAAACCGTCGCGCGCCTTCTTCAACGCCTGATGCGCGCGGACCACGCCGGCGACGGTGTTGCGATCGGCGATCCCGATCCCGTCGAGCTTCAACTGGACCGCACGCCCGACCATCGCCCCGGCATCGCTCGCACCGTCCAGGAACGAGTAATTGGTCGCGGCGACGAGTTCGGCGAACCCGGTCATGACGCTGGCGTGCTCACGCGAACACGCCGTGGAGATACCAGCGCGGCGTCTCCATCTCTGAATACAGGCCGTGGCGGAAGATCCAGAAGCGGCGGCCGCGGCGGTCCTCGATCCGGTAGTAATCGCGCGTCGGGATGTCCTGGCGGCGCCACCATTCGCCGGCGATCCGTTCGGGACCCTCGCTATGCGCCACGTCGTGCACGGTGCGGCGCCAGCGAAAGCGGTGCGGCGGGCCGTCGGGGACTTCGGCCATCATCGATTCGATCGGCTGCGGCGGATCGAACAGATAGATCGGGCGCAGCGGGGGCTCGCCGGTCTCGGGCGCGGTCCACGGCGTCGGGGCAGGGGCCTCGGCGGCGGGCAGCATCAGTTCGGCCTGTTCGGGAATATGACTGTCGCGCGCCGAAAACCGGCGTACGCGGGCCCGTCCGAGGCGCGTGCCGAGCTGGTCGACCAGTTGCGCGACCTCTCCCTTCTGCGCCTCGCCGCCTTCGAGCTTCAGCTGCGACGCATCGAGTTTCTCAGCGAGCGCCACGTCGAGCCGGACCAGATCATAGCCGAATCCTGGATCGAGCGGGTCCGCGAGGCTATCGATCCGCTCGCGGAACAGCCGCATCAACAACGCGACGTCGCGTGTCGGCTGACCGGTCTCTATTCGCAGTCGCTGGACAAGGCCGTCGGCGCGGAAAAGGCGTGCTTCCCAGCGTCGGCCGCCTTCGTGACGGTCGGCGAGCTTGGCCGCGGCTTCGGCGGCGAGCTCCGCGATCACCTCCAGCGCATATTCCGTGCGCGCGATCGGTTCGGCGAAGCGGCGTTCGACACCGATCTTCGCCACCGTCCGCCGCGCGACGATCGGCCCCTTCACGCTGCCGTCGAGCCGGCGGATCATCATCGCCGCCTCCTCGCCGAACCGCGCGGCGATCGTCGCCAGCGGCCGCGCCATCACGTCGCCGACCGTCTTCAGCCCGGCGCGCGACAAGGCGGTGGTCGCGTCCTCGTCGAGCCCGAGTGCCGCGACCGGCAACCGCTTCACTGCCCGCTTCTCATCCGGCGCAGGGGCGCCGGCATAGCGCGCGAGCGCCCGCGCCGTATCGGGCGTGTCGCCGAACGCATGCCGCACCAGCAGCCCGCGCCGCGCGAGCCGCTCCTCGAGATCGGCCGCCAAGCGCCGCTCGCCCTCGAACTCGTGCACGCACCCGGCGATGTCGAGGATCAGCCCGTCGGGCTCGTCGAGCGCGACCGACGGCGTATAGCGCTGGCACCCGTCCGCCAGCCGCTCGAGCCATTCGTGATCGGCATGCGCGTCGTGCTCGTAGACCTCGAGTTCCGGTACCTGCGCGCGTGCATCGGCCAGCGTCAGGCCGGGGACGAGCCCCGCGCGCATCGCTTCACGGTCGAGCGCCTTCAGTCGCACCCCGCCCGACACCGTCTCGACGAACGCGATCGGCGTCTCAGCCCGTCCGACGAACAGATGCGGGCGCATCGTCCGCAGTCGCTCGATCGGCAGCCACGGGAAGACCAGCGCCAGATAGCGTCTCGGAATCGCCAAGCTCGAAGGCGGTTTGCTCGAAGGCGGTCTTGTCGAAGATGTGCGCGTCACGGTTCCACTCCACGCGCCAGCGGAGCCCGGCCTGGCCTCCGCGTCGACGCAGCAATTCGATATCGAAGGCAGGTTTGCCCGGCGCGTCGGCCTCCAGCGGCCGCGACCGACACGCCGCCACCCGCCAGCGCGATGCGGCGGCACTCGGCACTGGTTCGGCGCCGACGCGCAGGCTGAGGATCGTCACGCCCGAGGCTTCGGCCGCCAGCATCAGCCGCCGCGTCGCGGTCAGGTCGATCCCCGGTGCGCGACCCCAGGATTCCATCACCAGCGTACCAAGCCCGTGGCAGCGCGCGGCATCGGCGGCAGCACGCAGCAAACTCGCCTCGTCGTCGACCAGCCCGAGCACCAGCGCGGTCACGTCGAGCCCCATCTCGACCAGCCCGGTCGCATGCAACCGCCCGCCCTGCCGCTCGCTCGCCTCGGTCCTGAGCCACATCACCGGTGCCGCGCGCGCCGCCAGCAGCGTCGCGACCGCGAACCCCGCGCCGCTCGCCGAATCATCGACGCTCGCGAAAATCTCGTGCAACTGCGCCTTCGCCATGCCCTGCGTCAGCCAGGCATCGTCGGGGCGGCCATCCCCCTGGGTCGGCATCCCGGTCGTGGCGATCCGCTTCAGGCGGGCGATCAGGGCGGACGACTCGTTCACAACTGTTCTTGTAATGTTCTATAGAGTGAGTCGCCAAGTGGAATCTTTTTTCGAGCGATCCTTTCGAGTCGGAAGACGCTGTCTTTCAACCTTCATGACACGATCATGCAGTTGCTCGCGGCGCAGACACGTTTCGTCGCCGGACAGGCTTCGAACATGAAAAATACGTCAGGAATAGTGTCTTTTCCGTGACAGTTCCGCATCGAAGATCTCGCCTGTTCGCTCGGTTATTTACAGTTTTGAGACATGGTTGCAGTCCTTCCGCAGAGCCGCATTCCTCCCCGGATGACGCGGCCACCGAACGCGCTCGCCGTCGCCCCGAAGGGGGGAGGGAGGGGCCTAGTGAGAGATTGCTTACACCATGACAAAAATCGCTTTCCGGCCGACGTTGCTGCGGAGCTCGGCGCTTTCGGCGCTCGTCCTCGTCGGGGTCATCGGCACCGCGCCCGCACTCGCGCAGGATGCTCAGGTCCAGCCCAGCACATCGGTTTCGACGCCGCCGCAGGGTGACGTCTCGCCCGCTCCGACGGCAGCCCCCACCGCCGCGCCGGCCGCCCAGGCAGACGCCGACGCCGGCCAGTCGCAGGACATCGTCGTCACCGGCACGCTGTTCCGCCGCACCGATACCGAGACGCCGTCGCCGGTCACCGTGCTGACCGCCGACTCGCTCGCAAAGGCCGGCATCACCACCGTGTCGGACGCGGTCCGCTCGATCTCCGCGGACAGCAGCGGCTCGGTCCCGACCTCGTTCACCAACGGCTTCGGCGCCGGCTCGTCGGGGGTGTCGTTGCGCGGCCTGACCGTAAGCTCGACGCTGACGCTGATCGACGGGGTCCGCACCGCCAATTATCCGCTCGCCGATGACGGCCAGCGCTCGTTCGTTGATCTAAACACCATCCCGAACGCGATCGTCGACCGCGTCGAAGTGCTTAAGGACGGCGCGTCGTCGAGCTACGGCGCCGACGCGATCGGCGGCGTCGTCAACATCATCATGAAGAAGGAGATCGTCGGCGCGTACGGCACGGTCGAGGGCGGCGTGTCCCAGCGCGGCGATGGCGGCGAACAGCGCGCGACGCTGACGCTCGGCACCGGTCGTCTGAAGGAGAAGGGCTTCAACTTCTACGTCAGCGGCGAATATCAGCATGACGACCCGATCTACAATCGCAACCGCGGCTTCCCGTACAACACCGCCGACCTGACCTCGATCGGCGGCGACAACAACAACGCAGGCTCGGTCGCGCCGAGCAGCACGACCAGCGCGGTCGTCGCGCCCACCACGCAAACCACGCCCGGCAACATCCTGTCGGGTACCGGCCTCGCGACCGGCGCCTTCCAGGTGCTCAACCCCAATGGCTGCGCCGCCGGCCAGACGTTGGTCACCACGCCGCGATCGGGCTCGACCTTCGTCGACCAGGGTTGCGAACAGAATCTCGTCTCCGACTACGGCCAGATCCAGCCCGAGCAGACTCGTTTCGGCGTCACCGCGCACGGTACCGCGCAGATCAACGACAAGACGCAGGCCTATCTGATCGCGTCGTATTTCCAGAACGACGTGAAGTCGGAGGGCACGCCTGCGCTGATCCGCTCGGCCAACCCGGTCAACACGCAGAACATCGTCCTGCCGGCGGTGCTGGCGAACGGCACGCTCAACACCACCAACAACCCGTTCGCGACCCAGGGTCTGGCGGCGGCGATCCGCTATCGGTTCGGTGACATCCCCGCTTCGTCCGAGTACAAGAACCACGTGATCCGCGCGGCCGCCGGCATCGACGGCCAGTTCGGCGAGGGCTGGGGCTATTCGGCCTCGATCACCGCGGCGCATGCATGGCTCGACATCACGCAGAACGGCTATCTCAACCTCGCCGGACTACAGACCGCGATCACCACTGGCAGCTACAACTTCGCCAATCCCGATCTGAACACCGCAGCCGTCCGCGCCGCGATCTCGCCGACGGTCCGTTCGCAGGCCACCAGCGACCTCGACATGATCCAGGGCGTCATCACCAAGGACCTGTTCCAGCTTCCCGGCGGTCCGCTCCAGGTCGGCGTCGGCGGCTCGGTCCGCTACGAGGCGCAGAACGATCCGAGCCAGAACCCGGACTTCACGACGATCAACCTCAACCAGTTCTCGGCGGTCGGCAACCGGACCGTCGAATCGGCCTATTTCGAGGTCAACGCGCCGATCCTGACCAGCCTCGAGATCGACGGGTCGGGCCGCTTCGATCATTATTCGGAAGGGTTCAGCCACTTCTCGCCGAAGATCGGGGTGAAGTTCACGCCGATCCGCCAGGTCGCGCTGCGCGGCACCTTCTCGAAGGGCTTCCGCGCCCCGAGCTTCGCCGAGACGTCGGGGTCGGTGGTCGGCTTCACCGCCGCCGTGCCGCCCTGCTCGCTTCAGGCGCAGCATGGCGCCACGCTCACCGGCACGACGTGCTCGGGCGGCAGCGCGTATAACCAGTCCTATTCGATCGGCTTCAACACCGCCGGCAACCCGGACATCAAGCCCGAACTGTCGCGCAGCTTCACCGGCGGCGTGGTCGTCCAGCCGACCACCTGGTTGAGCTTCACCGCGGATTACTACAACATCAAGAAGACCCGCGTGATCACCGGCGGGCCGCTCTCGAACCAGGCGCTCGCCGCCTATTACGCGGGCACCGCGCTGCCGACCGGCTACAGCGTGACGCCCGACGCGATCGATCCGTCGTTCCCGAACGCACAGCCGCGCGCGCTGTTCGTCAACTCGCCCTTTGCCAATGCGGCGGCGCTGAAGACCTCCGGGCTCGACTTCTCGGCGCTGGTCCAGTTCAAGCCGAGCGACGATTTCCACTTCTCGAGCCGCGCCGAGGCGACCTACATCCTGCATTACGACTTCAAGTCGAGCGATGCGGATCCCTATGCCGATTATGTCGGCACGCAGGCGCCCTACATCACATCGTCGGGCGCAGGCACGCCGGCATGGCGCGGCAACTGGCAGAACAGCGTCGACTACAAGGCGTACACGCTCACCGCGACGGCCTATTACACGTCGGGCTACAAGGCGGTGGCGTTCGACCAGTTCGGCACGACCGACTGCGAAGGCGGCAGCACCTATGGCGGCACCGACCCCAACTTCAACTGCCACGTGAAGCACTTCGTCGATGTCGACCTGACCGGCAGCGTGAAGGTGAACGACAAGTTCAAGCTGTACTTCAACGTCATCAACCTGCTCGACCAGAAGGCACCGCTGAACGCCGGCAACTACGCCGCGACCAACTACAACCCGACCTATACGCAGATCGGTGCGGTCGGCCGGTCGATGCGGGTGGGCGCGAACTTCCAGTTCTGATCGCGCGATCCGTCAACGAACCGAAGGGGGTGGACGGCAACGTCCGCCCCTTTTTTGTGCGCCGCACACAGACGCTGGCGGAAATATCGCGACGATAGTGCGAAAGGCGCTTGCCGTTCCCGAAACAGCGGGCTAACAGCGCGCCTCACCCAGTCGCCGTGTCGCTTCAGACCGGAGACTACGGCGCCAGAGCGGGCGTAGCTCAGGGGTAGAGCACAACCTTGCCAAGGTTGGGGTCGAGGGTTCGAATCCCTTCGCCCGCTCCAGTCGCTGCCAGGACGGCAGCGACTTTCGCCGATGAAGTCTGCGCAATCCCACCCGGAAGCCACTGCGACATTCGATCGCCAAACCGTTCGTGCGCGCGCTACACTGTGCCGATGAGCGATATGAGAATCGGTATTGGCGGCTGGACCTACGAGCCGTGGCGCGGGACGTTCTACCCCGAGAAATGGCCGCAGAAGCGCGAGCTCGACTATGCCGCCGCGCATGTTACTGCGATCGAGATCAACGGCACCTATTATGGCAGCCAGAAGCCCGCGACCTTCGCGTCCTGGGCCAAGGCGGTTCCCGACGGCTTCGTGTTCAGCCTCAAGGCGTCGCGCTACTGCACCAACCGCAAGGTCCTGGCCGAGGCCGGCGAGTCGATCGCCAAGTTCACCGGGCAGGGCATCGTCGAACTCGGCGACCGGCTAGGGCCGATCCTGTGGCAGTTCATGGCGACCAAGAAGTTCGACCCGGACGATTTCGCCGCATTCCTGAAGCTGCTGCCCGCGCAACAGGATGGCCTCGCGCTGCGCCACGCGGTTCAGGTCCGGCACGAGAGCTTCGCGGTACCCGCGTTCGTCGCGATGTGCCGCAAGGCGGGCGTGACGATCGTCTTCGCGCAATCCGCCGAGTATCCCGCGATCGCCGACCTGACCGGCGACTTCGTCTATGCGCGGCTGGAGGATGCCGAGGAGCGCTTCGTCGCGGGGTATGCGCCGACCGCGCTGGACGACTGGGCAGCCAAGGTCAGGCTATGGGCGGCAGGCGGCCGGCCCGAGGGACTGCCCTATGTCGAGGAGCATGCCGACGATGCGAAGCAGTCCCGCGAAACCTTCGTCTTCTTCATCAATGGCGCGAAGGTCCGTGCGCCGCATGCCGCAAAGGCACTGATCGAGCGCCTCTGACGCGCGAGGCTACTGGCCGGCCGGCTTCGGCGCGGCAGTCTGCGATCCCGCACTCTCGTCGGTCACGGTGGAGGTCTCGGTAACCGGGGTCGGCATCACCACGGGCGCGGGCTGGGGTTGCCCGGCCTGGCCGATCAGCGCCGCGTTCTCGATCACGTCGAGCGCCCGCCGCGCCTGGACGTAGCGGCCCGCGGCCTCCATCCAGTTGCTCGCCTGGTTCGCGCCCGGCAGCCGCGCGACTTCCGCGCGGGCCGCCTCGACCTGGCCCGCTTCGAGCAGGCGGCGGACGCGCGCGAGCCGATCGGCGGGGATCGTCGACGGCGTGCCCGCCTTGCGGAGTACGACCAGCGAGTCGATCTGGTGCTGGATCGTGTCGAGCCAGCCATCGCCGGCGGTCGATGTTATGTCCGGCGCGATCGTATCGAGCCCCTGGCGCAGATCCTCCAGAGTCACCGGCTGGCGCGCCGCCTGGATCAGCAGGGTCGTCGCGCGGGGCTGCGCCTGACCGAACCGCAACCGCAGCTGCTCCTCCAGATAGCCGAGCGTCACGCCGCGATCGAGCGCACGCCGCGCGGCGAATGCGACCAGCAGGCCCTCCGCGCGCGTCGCCTGCCCGGCGGCGGCGGCGGCGTCGGTGGTGATCGTCGCGGTGCGGGCCTCCAGCGCCGACAATTGCCCCGCTAGCGTCGCCTCGCGCGTCGCCAACACGGTGGTATCGACCGGCGCCGCGGCCTGCGGCTCGCCGTTCGGGCCGAGCGGTTGCGACGGGATATAGCCCGAATTGCCCGCCGCCGCCTTTTGCGCGGCGGTCGATCCGGCCGTCGTCACATGCGCGCCGAACCACGGCAGCCTCTTCGCGGCATAGCCCATCAGCGCGATCCCGGCGACGAACGCCAGGCCGACAAGGGCGATGATCACACCCATTTTGGGTCCGCGTGCCCGGGGGCGATCGGTCGGCACGTAGTCGCTCATGGCGTGCTTATCCCCGCCGCGCGCGCGCTGGTCAATCGCGCGTGTGGTCGCGTGCTCGGCGGCGAGCGCGACGACCGCCGCATCGGTCGGTTCGGACGCGATCGCGACGTCCGCCCAGCCGACGCCGATCGCGTCGCCGACCGCGCGGCTGATCGCGACGATCGCGATCCTCGCGCGCGCCGTCCCCGCCGCATCGACGAGCGCGGCCAGTCGTTCCGCGGCGCGAACGGAATGGACCAGCACGATCGCATCTTCGAACGATCCTGCAGCATCGTCGTCGAGCGGCACGGCGTCGCTGGCATAGACGGTGATCGCTTCCACCCCGTCGCCCGTCTCGCTGCGGTCGCGCCCGCCGAGATGGAGCAGCCGCGCAAAGCCGCGGTCGCGCGCGTCCGCCACGACGGCCCGTGCGTCGTCCGCACCGGTGACCGCGACTGCGAACCCGGCCTTCGTCGCCGCCGCTGCGGTGGCCGCGCCGACCGCGACGACGGGCAGGCGCTTGAACGCGTCCAGTCCCGCGCCGCCATGCCGCACCGCGTTGGCGCTGGTCAGCAACAGCCCGTCGAATCCCGTCGGGCTGGGCGGCGTCCAGTAAACCGGGACGACCGCGAACAACGGCACCTGCCGCGCCTCCAGCCCAAGCGCGCGCAAGGCGGTCGCGGTGCGCGTGTTGCCGGGTTCCGGCCGCAGCACCACGATCGTCTTCATGCTGCGAACAACCGCCGGACGCTGGCGGGCGCGCGCGCGAGCAGATCCTCCGCCAACGCCGTGCCGAGATCATCCTCGACCGTCCCCTCGATCGACCCCGCCACGTCGCACGCGCCGTCCTCGGCGATCAGCTCGGCGCGCAACGTCAGCGTTTCGCCCGCCAGCGACGCCAGCGCCGCGACCGGCGAATGGCAATCCGCCCCCAGCCGCGCGAGCAATGCCCGCTCGGTCAGCACGCACAGGCTCGTATCGGTATGATCGATCGCCGCGACGATCGCCCCGGCCAGTCCCGCGCCCAGCACCTCGACCCCGACCGCGCCTTGGGCGGGCGCCGGCAGCATCACATCGGTCGGGATCGCATGACCGTCGTCGCGCCCGAGCCGGTCGAGCCCCGCCGCCGCCAGCAACGTCGCGTCCATCTCGCCGCTCGCCACCCGTCCGAGCCGCGTGTCGACGTTGCCGCGGATCAGCACGATCTCCAGGTCGGGCCGCAGTCGCAGCATCTGCGCGCGCCGCCGCGGCGAACTCGTCCCGACGACCGCATGCGGGCGCAGATCGGCGAGCGTCTCCGCGCCGATCAGCCGGTCGCGGACGTCGGCACGCGGCAGCATCGCCGCGATCCGGATCGTCGCGGGCCGGATCGTCTCGACATCCTTCATCGAATGCACCGCGCAATCGATATCGCCGTCGTGCAGCGCGCGATCGAGCTCCTTGGTCCACAACGCCTTGCCGCCGATCTCGGCGAGCGCGCGATCCTGCACGCGGTCGCCCGTCGTGCGGATCACGACGATCTCGACCGCGTCGTCGGCCCAGCCATGCGCCGCGCACAGTGCATCGCGCACCATGCCCGCCTGGGTGAGCGCCAGCGGCGAACCGCGCGTACCGAGCCGAAAACGAGTCATCCCCCGCGCCATGCAGAAAGGGCAGGGCTTCGACAAGCTTCGCGCACCCATATACAGACGCGTGATGATCATCCTCGGCATCGAATCCTCCTGCGACGAAACCGCCGCCGCGCTGGTGACGGGCGACCGCCAGGTCCTCGCGCACCGGCTGTTGGGACAGGAAGCCGCGCACGCCCCGTTCGGCGGCGTCGTCCCCGAAATCGCCGCGCGCGCGCATGTCGAGGCACTTGAGCCGCTGATCGTCGCAGCCCTGGGCGATGCGGGGCTCAAGCTGGCCGATGTCGATGCGATCGCCGCGACCGCCGGGCCGGGGCTGATCGGCGGCGTCATGGTCGGGCTCGTCACTGGCAAGGCGCTCGCCCACGCGGCCGGCAAGCCGCTGATCGCGGTCAACCATCTCGAAGGCCACGCGCTCTCGCCGCGGCTGTCCGACCCCGATCTCGAATTTCCGTACCTGCTGCTGCTCGTGTCCGGCGGCCATTGCCAGTTGCTGCTGGTCGAGGGCGTCGGCGCGTATCGCCGGCTCGCGACCACGATCGACGACGCGGCAGGCGAAGCCTTCGACAAGACCGCCAAGCTGCTCGGTCTCGGCTTCCCCGGCGGCCCCGCGGTCGAACGCGCCGCCGCGCTCGGCAACCCGAAGGCGGTCCCCCTCCCACGCCCGCTCAAAGGCTCGGCCGAACCGCATTTCTCGTTCGCCGGCCTGAAGAGCGCGGTCGCGCGCGTCGTCGGCCAATATTCACCCGAGGACCTTGCCGCCTCGTTCCAGGCCGCGGTCGTCGACTGCCTGATCGACCGCACGACCAAGGCACTCCGCACCTCGCACGGCGCCACCGCGCTGGTCGTCGCGGGCGGAGTCGCCGCGAATAGCGCGGTCCGTGGCGCGTTGCAGACGCTCGCCAGCGCCCACAGCCTCCGCTTCGTCGCACCGCCGCTGTGGCTCTGCACCGACAACGCCGCGATGATCGGCTGGGCGGGCGCAGAGCGCTTCGCCGCCGGCCTCACCGACCCGCTCGACGTCGCCGCGCGTCCGCGCTGGCCGCTCGATCCGAACGCCGAAGCGGTGCGTGGCGCAGGAGTAAAGGCATGAAAATCGGCGTCATCGGCGGCGGAGCCTGGGGCACCGCACTCGCACAGGTCGCCGCACACGAAGGCCGCGACGTCATCCTCTGGGCGCGCGAAACCGCGGTCGTCGAGTCGATCAACGCTCACCACGAGAACATCCTTTTCCTCGCCGGCGTCGCGCTCTCCCCGACGATCCGCGCCACGGATGATCTCGCCGCACTAGCCGACATGGACGCGATCCTCGTCGTCGCCCCCGCGCAGCACGTCGGCAGCGTCCTAGCTGCCGCCCCGGTCGGCCGCATCCCGCTCGTCCTCTGCGCCAAGGGCATCGAGGCGGGCAGCAAGCGTCTGGTCGGCGAAGTTGCGCGCGCCGTTCACCCCAACGCACCGATCGCCGTCCTCTCCGGGCCCACCTTCGCGCACGAAGTCGCCGCCGGCCTCCCCACCGCCGTGACGCTCGCCTGCGAAGATGCCGACCTCGGCGAACGCCTCGCCGCACGTCTGGCAGCGCGCCATTTCCGGACCTACGCCTCGACCGACGTCGCCGGTGCGGAGATCGGCGGCGCGGTGAAGAACGTCCTCGCGATCGGCTGCGGCGTGGTCGAGGGGGCAGGGCTCGGCCAGAACGCGCGCGCTGCGCTGATCGCGCGCGGATTCGCCGAGATGACTCGCTTCGGCCTCGCCCGAGGCGCGCGCGCGGAAACGCTCGCCGGGCTATCGGGACTGGGCGATCTCGTCCTAACCTGCTCCTCGACCAGCTCCCGCAATTTCTCGCTCGGCGTCGGTTTGGGGAGAGGCGACTCCGCCGCCACCCTCCTGTCCGACCGCCGCACGGTTGCAGAGGGCGCCTTCACCGCTCCCGTCCTCCGCGAAGCCGCCCGCGACGCGCGCGTCGACATGCCGATCACCGAAGCCGTCTGCCGCCTTCTGGAAGGTGCCCCGGTCAGTGATGTCATCGGCGATCTGCTCGCGCGGCCATTAAAGGGCGAGGCGGGCTGAACTCCAAGACTGTTTCACCGCGAAGGCGGGGAAACGGACTGGGCTCCCGCCTGCGGGGGAGAACAAGGGAAGGGGACTGACCGCTCGATCCTCCCCCGCCAGGGGGAGGTGGCACCGAAGGTGACGGAGGGGGAGGAAACGGAACAGACGTTTCCCTTACCGCCCCCTCCGACTGGCAAGCGCCAGCCACCTCCCCCTGGCGGGGGAGGATCAAGAGGTCACCGCAACACCCGCGCCGCCAGCCCCGAACAATCCGCATCTCCCGCCACCGGCCCCTGCTTCCCCGTGATCGCGCGGCCGATCGCCTTGAAGATATTCCCCACCGACTTCACCTCCGGAGGGATCGTCACATCAGGTCGCTCGATCGTCCCGGTCATGTACGCCGACCCCGGCAGCCGCAGCAGCGCATGCTGTTTCGGCGTGCCCGTCAGGCGGATGTCCAGCGTCTCCCCTGGGAACACCACGCTCCCCTGGCCGCGCAACTGGCTCGCAGTCGTATCGACGATCATCGGATCGACCCGCCCGCGCCCGTCCGTCACGTCCAGCTTCAGCACGACGCAGCGCAGCCCCGCCCGCTCGCCATCCTTCGCCAACAGCGCCCGCGCCGCATCGAAGCCCAAGGCCGCGGCGATCCCCTGCGGCAACTGCCCGTCGCGCGCGACGAACCCGATCGTCCCGTTCGATCGCCCGACCGCCGCGCGGACCGTCTCGCCTGGTCCCTTCAGCCGCACGCGCGCGCTCACGTTCCCGCTGAAATCGCCACCACCACCCGCCAGCGCCTGCACGCTGCTCCCTCGCAGCCGCAGGTCGATATCGACGATCGGCACCTTCCGGTCACCGCGCTGGTCGACGGTCACCGTGCCCGTGACATTGCCATGCGACAGCTGCGCGACCAGCTCGGTCAGCGTCAGCAACTGGTGATCGATCGCCAGCACGCCGTTCGCGGCCAAAATCGGCGACGCACCCTTTGCGCTCACGATATGGCCGATCCGAAACCCCATCCGCGCGTCGGTTCTGTCGATCTTGCCGATATCGATCCGCGTGTTGGGCACCAGCCGCGGCCCGATCCTGCGTTCGAGCGCGGCGCCGTCGGCCTTGCCCTCGTCCGACGCCAGATCGCCGAAATCGAACTGCCGCGAGACGATGTCGCCATCGACCTTGCTGCGCCCCGCCTGCTTGTCGACGGTCACGTGCCCCGCAAAATCCGATCGCCCGACCACACCCTTCAGCTGCGTGATCGTCCATTTCGGCTGATCGTGACGCACATGCGCGCTGAACGACACCGGCTGCGTCCGGAACAGCCCCGCCTCGATCACCGCGTCGATCAGCTTGAGGTCGGTCGCGCGCGCCGTCACGTCTAGGCTCATCGCGTCGGTATCGAGCGGCTTGTCCATCAGGCCCTTGGCGCAAATCGAAAGAGCATCGCCATCGATCGACGCAGTGAATGGCCACGGCTTGCCCTGGAATTTCTCCACCGAAGGCCCGGCGACTGCGATCCGCACCGGCGCACCCCGGATCGTGCCCGATCCGTTGGCGCGGATACCGTGGGCCGGATCCGACACGAACCGCGCGGTGACGAAGCGGTCCTGCTTGTCGTCGCGATACTCGATCACGCTGTCGCTGATCGTCAGCCCGTCGAGATCGGTCGAACTGTTGTTGCCCTTGGGCTTGCCCGGCCGCTCCCAGTTGGTCCGGCCATGCTTGTCGCGTACCATCACCAGATGCAGCCCGCGCGCCTTCACGTCGCGCGGCCCGAACGCACCCTTTAATAGAGCGAGCCCGGAAAACGTCGCCTCGGCCTCGCGCAGATCGACGAAATCGCCCTTACCCGCCCAGTCGGCCTGCGGAATGCGCACGTCGGTGATCCGGATCGTCGGATTGAATCCGAACGCATCGACTCGCTCGATCCCGCCGATCGTCACTGGCCGCCCGAACCGCGCGGTGAGTTGCCGCTCGATCACGCCCTTGAGCGATCCCCACGGAAACGCGGCAAGCCCCACCAGCCCCAGCACGAGCACGCTCGCGACGACGATGCCGGTGATTTTCACCCAGCGTTTTGCGAAGAATCCCCTCATCTTACCGCGACGCGCCGCGCAGGCATTCGTTCCGCCTGCGTCAGGACCCCTGACTGAGATTTGCGTACGCCGCTCGCAACGGCGAGACACCACCCCGGCGAAGGCCGGGGCCCAATTGGGAAACGTCGCTAACGAAGGGCGGCGCTACGTTACGACCACCTTTCCAATTGGGCCCCTGCCTCCGCCGGGGTGGAAGTAAGGCAAGGCGAGCCTCAGAAATCGGCCTCAGAAATCGATCGCCATGCCCTTCAGCTCCCAATCGCCATAGCGCGTCGGATCGCGCGGCTCGGGGTCCTTGTCGGGCACGATGGCCTCGGGCTTCGGCACCGGCGTATTCTTCGCGAGATATTCGGGTGGCTTCACATGATCGGGGCGCTGGCCCATCGCGGCTCTCCGGATTTGCGTGTTGGCGTCGTAACCGCCACATGGGCGCTGTCGCGCGATTTTGCCATAACAGCCGCGCGGCAAACCGAACGCGAAGGACCTTCATATGCCCGACTACACCCACGCCCCCGAGCCGCTCGGCGTCCCGACCCGACGCGCAGCGCTCCGCCTTCTCGACGCCGTCCTGCGTCGCGGCGAGTCGCTCGAATCCGCATTACCGGCCGCAACCCGCGCGATCCACGGCCCAGACCGCGGCCTCGCGCATGCGATCGCCGCCGAGACGCTGCGTCGCCTCCCCGATCTCGACGCGATGATCGATTCGGTCACCAAGACCAACCTCCCCGACGATGCGAAGGCGCGGATGGCGCTGCGGATCGCGCTGGTCCAGGTGCTGATCCTCGGCACTCCCTCGCACGCCGCGATCTCGACGGTGTTGCCACTCGTCGATGGCGGCCCGCGCAAACTCGTCCACGGCGTGTTCGGCACGCTGTTCCGCGCCAACATGCTTCTCCCCGAAGTGCCGACGCTGCCGGCCCCCGTCGAACTGCGCTGGGAAGCCGCGTGGGGCGAGGAGATGGTCGACGCCGCCGGCCGCGCGATCGCGCAGGTGCCGCCGCTCGACCTGACGATCGCCGACCCGTCCGAAACCGAAGGCTGGCGCGAGAAACTCGGCGGCGAGAGTTTCATGCCCGGGCATCTTCGCCTCGGCGATCATGATTCGGTCCCCGACATGGCCGGCTTCGGCGACGGCGCGTGGTGGGTGCAGGACATCGCCGCCTCGCTTCCCGCGCGGCTGCTAGGGAAGGGGGAGGGCCACGTCCTCGATCTCTGCGCAGCGCCCGGCGGCAAGACGCTGCAGCTCGCGAGCGCCGGCTGGACCGTCACCTCCGTCGACAATTCGCAAAGCCGCATCAAGCGCCTGCGTGAGAACCTCTACCGCACGCACCTGAAGGCCGAGGTCGTCAACGCCGACATCCTCGAATGGGCGCCCGCCGAGCCCGCCGATGCGATCCTGATCGACGCACCGTGCAGCGCCACGGGTATCTTCCGCCGCCACCCCGATGTCCTCCACCGCGTCCGCCCCTCGATCATCGCCGAGACCGCGGCATTGCAGGCGCGGATCTTCGCGCGGGCGGCGGACTGGGTGAAGCCTGGCGGCACCTTGGTGTACGCGACCTGCTCGCTCGAACCGTTGGAAGGCGAAGCGCAGCTCGACGCGTTCCTTGCGGCTCGCAGCGACTACACGATCGCCCCGGTCGACCAGTCCGAACTCCCTGCCGGCATCACGCCGACGGAAGCGGGCACCATCCGCACACTCCCCGGCATGCTCGCCGACCAGGGCGGTTGCGACGGCTTCTTCATCGCAAGATTGAAGCGCAGCTAACTGATCCTCCCCCGCCAGGGGGAGGTGGCTGGCACTCGCCAGACGGAGGGGGAGGAAAGGGATAACCGACGTTCCGTGTCCTCCCCCTCCGTCACCTGCGGTGCCACCTCCCCCTGGCGGGGGGAGGATTGAAAGACTTCGCACCAGCTGAATCCCGCGCTAGGACACATTTATGCAACCCGTCCGCATCGCCCCCTCGATCCTTTCCGCCGACTTCGCCAAGCTCGGCGAGGAAGTGCGCGCCATCGACGCGGCCGGCGCCGACTGGATCCATATCGACGTGATGGACGGGCATTTCGTCCCCAACATCTCGTTCGGCCCCGCGGTGATGAAGTCGGTCCGCGGCGTCACGACCAAGCCGTTCGACGTCCATTTGATGATCTCCCCCGTCGACGCCTATCTCGACGCGTTCGCGGAGGCCGGCGCCGACTGCATCACCGTGCATTACGAAGCCGGCCCGCACATCCACCGCTCGCTCCAGCATATCAAGGGCCTCGGCAAGCGCGCGGGCGTCGTCATCTGCCCCGGCACGCCGGCGAAGATGCTCGACTACCTCATGGACATGGTCGACCTCGTCCTTGTGATGAGCGTCAACCCCGGCTTCGGCGGCCAGAGCTTCATCCCCAGCCAGCTCAAGAAGATCTCGGCGATCCGCACGATGATCGAAAAGAGCGGCCGCGCGATCGACCTCGAAGTCGATGGCGGCGTCGACGCCGAATGGGCGAAACGCTGCATCGACGCTGGCGCCGACGCACTGGTCGCGGGCACCTCGGTCTTCCGTGGCGGACCATCGCAATACGCCGCCAACATCGCCGCGTTGCGGGGGTGAACGAAGCCCCCGATCTTGTAACCGATCCCGCCCCCGACGGGATCGACGAAGGCCGCCGCCTGATCCGTCTCGGCGGCGACAAGGGGCTGTCGCTCGCCGATCGGCTGGCCGAGCGCTTCCACCGCCTGACGTGGCGCACCCCGCTCCACACGCTGCGCCTCAAGGGCCGCTACCCGCTGAAGCTGATCGCGGTCCCCGACGATCCCATCCTCGGCGACATTGCGCGCGGCACGATGCTGCTGGAAGGCGTCCTCTCGTTCCGCGGCGAAGCGCGCGATATCGAGACGCTCGATCTTTCGAAGCCGCTGCCAAAACCCTTCGCCGAATATCTCCACAGTTTCGCATGGCTGCGCGACCTGTCGACCGTCGCGACCCGCGCGCGGGGCGCCCCGATCGCCGAATACCTCATGGGGCTATGGCTGACCGCGCACGCCGACACCCAAGGCGGGATCGCGTGGCGCCCCGACATGTGGGGCCGCCGTATCCTCGCCTGGACCGCACATGCGCCGCTGATCCTGTCCTCCTCCGACCAGATCTACCGCTCGAAGGTGCTCAACGCGCTCGCAAAGGGCGCGCTCCACCTCGATCGCACCGCCGACAAGGCCCCGGCGGGTGCCCCGCGCATCGCCGCGTGGTGCGGAGTCGTCGCGGCCGGACTCCTGATCCCCGGCGGAGAACCGAGGCAGGCGTTCGGAGAGGCGGGCCTTCTCCGCGCGCTCGGCACCGGCCTGTTCGACGACGGTGGCTCGGTCTCGCGCAGCCCGGCGATGCTGCTCGATTCGATCCAGCTGCTCACCCTGCTCCAGGAAAGCTACGCCGCGCGCAGCGCCGAACTCCCCGAGACGGTGGCGGTAACGCTTTCCAGAATGGTCGCGGCGTTGCTCGGCGTAGCGCACGCCGATCGTGGCCTGTCGAGCTGGCAGGGCGGCGGCCCGGCCAGCGAAACGCAGGTCGCCGCGGTCATCGAAGCCAGCGGCGTCCGCACCCGCCCGCTCCGCCAGGCGCGCGACTGGGGCTATCAACGCCTCGCCGCCGGCACTGCGGTGCTGATCGTCGACGCCGCCCCACCGCCGATCGCCCGCCTCGTCGAAGGCGGCTGCGCCTCGACGCTGGCGTTCGAGTTCTCCGATGGCCCCGCGCGGATCGTCGTCAATTGCGGCGGCGCCCGCGCGGGCATCGCGCAACTACCGCCCGCAATGGTCGAAGGCCTGCGCTCCACCGCGGCGCATTCGACGCTGACGATCGCCGACAGCAACTCGACCGCGATCCTCACCGACGGCACGCTCGGCCGCGGCGTCGGCGAAGTCGAGCTCAGCCGCCAGGAATCGGATGCCGCCAGCCGGATCGAGGCGAGCCACGACGGCTATGTCCGCCGCTGGGGTTTCCTCCACCGCCGCCAGCTGATGCTCACCGGCGACGGCCGCGAACTCCGCGGCGAGGACGCGCTGTTGCCGCAAGGCCGCAAGCGCCGCGCCGGATTGTCGCTGTTCGCGATCCGCTTCCATTTGGGCGCTGGCGTCCAGGTCTCCCCCACCGCCGACGGCCTAGGCGCGATCCTCCGCCTGCCCGGTGGTCCGCTCTGGCAATTCCGCTGCCGCGGCGGCGCGCTGGTGGTCGAGGACAGCGTCTGGATCGACGCCGACGGCCGCCCGGTCGCGACGCAGCAGCTGATGATCACGGGTGAAGCGGCGGCCGGCGGCGCGAGCATAAGCTGGGCACTGAAGAAGGCCTGACCCAACGTCTGCCCGGACGCAGCGCGAAGAACCACGCCAACCAACCCACTTCCGTCATCCTGACGAAAGTCAGGACCCAGGATACCAAACGACCACCTTCGTGGCTCTGGATCCTGACTTTCGTCAGGATGACGGAAATCGTGGATGGGAGTCACCCGCACGCCCCCCTGTTCCCCAACGTCAACCAACGCTAAGGCACCGCCGCACGGCGACCCCCGACGAAAGACCCTCATGACCAGCATCCCGAACACCCTCCCCATTCGGCGCGCGCTCCTGTCCGTCTCCGACAAGACCGGGATCGTCGATCTCGGCAAGGCGCTCGCGAGCCACGGCGTCGAACTCGTCTCCACCGGCGGCACCGCCACAGCCCTCCGCGCCGCCGGCCTGGAAGTCCGCGACGTCAGCGAACTCACCGGCTTCCCCGAAATGATGGACGGCCGCGTGAAGACGCTCCACCCGATGGTCCATGGCGGGCTGCTCGCGGTTCGCGACGACGCCGGCCACGCCGCCTCGATGGCCGAGCACAAGATCGGTGCGATCGACCTTGTGATCGTCAATCTCTACCCGTTCGAGGCGACTGTCGCGAAGGGCGCCGACCGCGACACCGTGATCGAGAACATCGACATCGGCGGCCCGAGCATGGTGCGCTCGGCCGCCAAGAACCACGCCTATGTCGCGATCGTCACCGACCCCGCCGACTATGCGCTCGTCTCCGGCGGCACGACGACGCTCGAAGACCGCAAGAAACTCGCAGCAAAGGCGTTCGCCACCACCGCCGCCTATGACTCGGCGATCGCGACCTGGTTCGGCACCGTCGATCAGGCCGAGGAATTCCCCGCCACGCTGCCGATCACGCTCAAGCGCGGTGACACGCTCCGCTACGGCGAGAACCCCCACCAGTCCGCCGCCTTCTACACCGCGACAGGCACGGTCCGCGGCATCGGCCAGGCCCGCCAGCTCCAGGGCAAGGCGCTCAGCTACAACAACCTCAACGACGCCGACGCCGCGCTCGAACTGATCGCAGAATTCCGCGACGCCGCGCCCTCCGTCGTGATCGTCAAGCATGCCAACCCCTGCGGCGTCGCCACCGGCGCCACGCTCGCCGAAGCGTACGCCGCGGCGTTCGCCTGCGACACGGTCTCCGCATTCGGCGGCATCATCGCCGTCAACCGCACGCTCGACGCCGAGACCGCGCGCCAGATAACCGGCATCTTCACCGAAGTCGTCGTCGCGCCGGATGCCGACGAGGAG
Organism: Sphingomonas sp. M1A8_2b; assembly: GCF_053345535.1. Classification (NCBI taxonomy): domain Bacteria; kingdom Pseudomonadati; phylum Pseudomonadota; class Alphaproteobacteria; order Sphingomonadales; family Sphingomonadaceae; genus Sphingomonas; species Sphingomonas sp. M1A8_2b. The sequence continues at coordinate 288,304 of NZ_JBKFAH010000001.1, forward strand.
GCGATCGCGCTGTTCGCCGCCAAGAAGAACCTTCGCCTGCTCCTCACCGGCGAATTGCCCGACCCCGCCCGCGCTGGTTTGACGGCTAAGTCGATCGCCGGCGGCTGGCTCGTCCAGGGCCGCGACAACGGCATGCCCGGCGAGTTGACCGTCGTCACCAAGCGCCAGCCGACCGAGCAGGAGCTGATCGACTGCCGCTTCGCCTGGACCGTCGCCAAGCACACCAAGTCCAACGCGATCGTCTATGCCAAGGACGGCAGCACCGCTGGCATCGGCGCGGGCCAGATGAACCGCCTCGAATCCGCCCGCATCGCCGCGTGGAAGGCAAAGGATGCCGCGGAAAAGGCAGGCTGGTCCACCCCGCGCACGATCGGCTCGGCGGTCGCCTCCGACGCATTCTTCCCCTTCGCCGACGGGTTGCTGGCGGCGGTAGAGGCGGGTGCGACGGCGGTGATCCAACCCGGCGGCTCGATCCGCGATGCCGATGTCATTGCGGCCGCGGACGAAGCCGGCCTCGCGATGGTCTTCACCGGCATGCGCCACTTCCGCCACTGAGTTCGACAACCGTGACACCTTAACTGTTCCCCCGCGAAAGCGGGGGCCCAGAATCACACACGCTATCGTTCGTAACCCTGGGCTCCCGCTTTCGCGGGAGAACAGCGGGGGGGATGGCCTGCCCATAAAACAGGCACCCACACCGCACTGCACAAGTTTTAACCGCAAACTCGCCTCCGCCCGCTCTCCGAGCACACCTCACCCCTCCACACCGCAACTGGCACGCACATTGCGAGGCATCTCCCGTAACAAGGGGGAAGGGCCGCGATGAAACTCGTCATTGCCATCATCAAGCCGTTCAAGCTCGACGAGGTGCGCGAAGCGCTCACCACGATCGGCGTGGCCGGTATGACGGTCACCGAGGTCAAGGGTTTCGGCCGTCAAAAAGGCCAGACCGAGATCTATCGGGGGGCCGAGTACAGCACCAACATGGTGCCCAAGATTAAGATCGAGGTGGTCTGCGCCGCCAGCCTGTCCGACCGCGTGGTCGAGGCGATCCAGGCTTCGGCGAACACCGGCGCGATCGGCGACGGCAAGATTTTCGTGCTCGACGTCGGCCAGGCGGTGCGCATCCGCACCGGCGAGACCGACGATTCAGCGCTCTGAGGGGGGACGAGATGAAGCATGATTTGAAGAAGGTCGCCGTCGCGGCTCTAGGGTTCGGCGTGACGATGATCGCCGCCGCACCCGCCTGGGCACAGGCTGCAGCCGCACCGGTGGTCGCGCCCGTCGTTGCTACCGTGAACAAGGGCGACACCGCCTGGATGATGACGTCGACGTTGCTGGTGTTGATGATGATCGTCCCCGGTCTCGCGCTGTTCTACGGCGGTCTCACCCGCGCCAAGAACATGCTGTCGACGATGACCCAGATCGGCGCGGTCGCGTGTCTCGCGATGCTGTTGTGGGTGATGTACGGCTACACGATGGCGTTCGGCGACGGCGGCGGCGAGTATATCTCGGGCTTCGGCAAGGCGCTGCTCCGCGGCATCACCCCCGACTCCACCGCGGCCACCTTCACCGCGGGCGTCGCGATCCCCGAATATGTCTTCATCTGCTTCCAGATGACGTTCGCCGCGATCACCGTCGCGCTCGTGCTCGGCTCGGTGGTCGAGCGGATGAAGTTCTCGGCCGTGATGGTGTTCGCCATCGTCTGGCTGACGATCGTGTATTTCCCGGTCGCGCACATGGTGTGGGCATCGGGCGGCAAGTTCTTCAAGATGGGCGCGCTCGATTTCGCCGGCGGCACCGTCGTCCACATCAACGCCGGTGTCTCGGCTTTGGTCGCCGCGCTGATCCTCGGCAAGCGGATCGGCTATCCCACCGATCGCATGGCGCCGCATTCGCTGACGATGACCGGGATCGGCACCGGGCTGCTCTGGGTCGGCTGGTTCGGCTTCAACGCCGGCTCCGCACTCGAGGCGAACGGCTCGGCCGGGCTCGCGATGATCAACACCTTCGTCGCCACCGCCTCGGCGGGCCTCGCCTGGATGCTGGTCGAGCGCGTCAACGGCCACAAGGGGTCGGCGCTCGGCTTCTGCTCGGGGATCATCGCCGGCCTCGTCGCGGTCACGCCGGCGGCCGGCAACTCGGGCCCGTTCGGCGCGATCATCCTCGGCGCGGTCGCCTCGGTGGTCTGCTACTACGCGGTGACGGTCTTGAAGCCGAAGCTCGGCTATGACGATGCGCTCGACGCGTTCGGCATCCACGGCATTGGCGGCATGATCGGCGCGATCGGCACCGGCATCGTCTACTCGCCCGCGTTCGGCGGCCCCGGCAAGCCCGATTTCGACATGGGCCACCAGTTGTTCGTCCAGGTCGCTGCTGTTGCGACCACGATCGTCTGGGCGGCGATCGGCACCGTCATCGCGATCTTCATCGCCAAGGCGCTGACCGGGTTGCGGGTCTCCGAGGAAGTCGAGCGCGAAGGCCTCGATCTCGGCGAACACGGCGAACGCGCCTACGACTAGTTCGGTAGCGGGCCACCCGAGCCCGCACCCACGACGTTCCTCCTGCGGACAACCTTGGCTCGGTGTGGCAACACACCGAGCCATTTTTTATATCGATCGAAGTGGTACTTCGATCGAGTTCGTGGCGAGCGAGCGCTTAAGCGCCTTGTTCTCCCGCGCAGGCGGGAGCCCAGGACCCAGCAAAGCGACGCGGGTTAAATCCCCCTCCCGCTTGCGGGAGGGGTTAGGGGAGGGGCCGACGTACGTACTAGCGTCCGGTCCATGGGGCCAACCCCTCCCCCGACCCCTCCCGCAAGCGGAAGGGGAGCAGAAGAGTGCCGTCTCCCCGCATCGGTCGGCACTTAAGTCCTATGCCAGCACCCCCCCGGCGGAGGCCGGGGTCCAATTGGCAAGGTCGATGTAACGAGGGACAGTCCTTCGTCATCACCGTCCCGCGATTGGGCCCCGGCTTTCGCCGGGGTGGTGGGGAGCCCCGATACGACCCGCGCAAACACCCCCAACCCGTTCGTGCCGAGTAGCGACCGAGTAGCTCCGCCAGGAGCGTATCGAGGGCGCGTATCGAAGCATGGGTTCCGTGTGCCAACCCGTCCTTCGATACGCGGCTTCGACAAGCTCAGCAGCTACTCAGGACGAACGGGGAGGGGGAGCGGGGAGGGGGAGCGGGGCGAAAGACGGGGGAGCGCATAAGCGGCGACCCCAGCAAAAGCCCGCGCCTAAACCCGCACGCCCTTCGGCGCCAACCGCCGGATATCGAGCACATCGACCCGCGACAGCATCACCGCGCCGAGCACCTTGTCACCGGTCTCGACCAGGATTCCCTCATGCGTCGCGCGCACCGTCCGCCACGCGACCTCGCGCACCGCGAGCCGCTTGCCGACCCGCTTCACCGCCGCAACGCGCCCGTCGTCCGCCACCGCCAGCGCTCCCTGGCCATCCGCGCCGACCACGGCTCCCGCCACCGCGAACCCGTGCAAATGCGCCTGTGCCGCGTCCGCCGCCTCTTCCGGCGTCTCGATCTTGACCACCCGCCGCGCCCGAACGATCGCCCAGGCAACGACGAGACCAACGATCACCAGCACGGCGACGACCGAGCCGCCGATCGCATAGGGCCCGACCAGATAGGGCCCGATCGCAACCGGGCTCATCGCGGGCCTGCGAGCGCGTCCAGCATCGGGCGGATACCGCGCAGGTCGTACCCGGCGTCTTCGGCCTGCGCGAGCAGCAGGTTAGGGTTGCGCCCGGCCTTCGCCGCCGCCAGTGCCCACAAATTGCAGCTCCGCGTTCCCGATCGGCAATACGCCAGCACAGGCCCGTCCGAATCCGTCAGCGCCTGCGTCATCGCGTCGATCTGCGGATGCGAGAACCCTGCATGCGTCACCGGGATCGAGACGTACTTCAGCCCAGCCGCTTCCGCCGCCGTGCGGATCGCGTCGCCCGAAGGCTGTCCCGCATCCTCGTCGTCGGGGCGGTTGTTGACGATCGTCGTATAGCCCGCCGCGGCGATCTCCGCGACCTGATCGACCGCGATCTGCGGCGCGACCGAAATACTTTCGTTGATTTGCCGTATCATGCGGACTCGCGGACAACCTGGAGGAAGGCATCCCCATAGGCGTCGAGTTTCCGCGCGCCAATGCCTGAAAGCAGGCTTAGCTCGGCGCGCGACGCCGGCCGCTGCCGCGCAATGTCACGCAACACCGAATCGTGGAAGATCACATACGGTGGAACGCCCGCTTCCTTCGCCAGATCGCGCCGGCGCACGCGCAACGCCTCGAACAGCGGATCGTCGACCGGGTTCGGTATCGCGCCCGGCGCAGCCTTGCGCCGCCGCTCGCGCTTCGGCGGCACGACGATCGACACCGCCGCCTCGCCCTTGAGGATCGCCTTCGCCGCCGGCCCGAACTCGAGCCCACCATGCGGATTGGTGCGCAGCGCATCCTTCAGCATCAGCGCGCGCGACACTGGTTTGAGCAACGCGACCTCGTCGCCATCGACGATCCCGTACACCGACAGCGCCTCGTGCCCGTTCATCAGGCTCCGCTCCGACGACACCCCCGTCAGGATGCCCTCGATATACCCCACGCCAAACATCTGCCCGGTCCGAAACACCGCCGACAGGAATTTCCGCGCCGTCTCGGTCGCGTCCACCGCATCGACGTTGCCGAGGCAATTATCGCAATTCCCGCAATCCTCGAGCCGCTCCTCGCCGAAATGCTTGAGCAGGATCCGCCGCCGACACCCGGCCGTCTCGACCAGCCCGCCCATCGCGGTCAGCCGCTGGCGTTCGCCCGCCTGCCGCTCGGGCTCGACCTCGCCGATCCGCTGCCGCGCGCGCGCGAAATCCTCCGCGCCCCAGAACAGGTGCGCGATCGCCGGGTCGCCATCACGCCCCGCGCGCCCCGTCTCCTGATAATAGGCCTCGATCGATTTCGGCAGCCCGGCATGGCACACGAACCGCACGTCGGGCTTGTCGATCCCCATCCCGAACGCAACCGTGGCGCAGATCACCATGTCCTCGCTCGCGACGAAATCCGCCTGGTTCTTCGCGCGCACCTGCGGGTCGAGCCCGGCATGATACGCCCGCGTCGGCCGCCCGCTCCGCCCCAGCGCTTCGGCCAGCTTCTCGGTCGCCGCGCGCGTCTGCGCGTACACAATGCCCGGCCCCGGGATCTTCTCGAGGATATCCGCGATCTGCCGATTGACGTTGTCGCGCCCCGAAATCGCATAGCGGATGTTCGGCCGGTCGAACCCCGACACGATCAGCCCCTCCTGCGAGATCCCCAGCTGCTCGAGGATATCCGCGCGCGTATGCGCGTCAGCCGTCGCCGTCAGCGCCAGCCGCGGCACATCCGGAAAACTGTCGAGCAAAGGCCGCAACAGCCGGTAATCCGGCCGGAAATCATGCCCCCACTCGCTGACGCAATGCGCCTCGTCGATCGCGAACAGGCTGATCCGCGCTTGGCTCAGGAGGTTCCGAAAACTCTCGTTAGAAGCGCGTTCGGGCGCCACATACAGCAGGTCGAGGTCGCCCGCCCGGAACCGCGCGATCGTCTCCTCGCGGTTGGTATCGACCGACGTCAGCGTCGCCGCCTTGATCCCGACCGCGGTGGCGGCCCGCAACTGGTCATGCATCAACGCGATCAGCGGCGACACGACCACGCACGTCCCCTCCAGCATCGTCGCCGGCAACTGGTAACACAGCGACTTGCCCGCACCCGTCGGCATGACGGCGAGCGTCCGCTGCCCCGCGAGCACCCGATCGACGACATCGCGCTGCACGCCGCGAAAATCAGGAAAGCCGAAGATGCGCTGGAGATCGGGAAGGGGGTCGAGTGCCATTGCCGACTAGGTAGCGATCCGCAGGGCGATGTCGAGGATAGTGGGGGTCATATCGCGATGGGGTACCAAGTTCGCGCTCCGTACTGTCCAAAGACTACCACCCCGGCGAAGGCCGGGGCCCAGTTGGAAAGGTCGTAGTAACGACGCGCTGTCCTTGGCCAGCCACGTTTCCCAACTGGACCCCGGCCTCCGCCGGGGAGGTACCTGTAGTATTTAGCCATATTGCTAATTAGTCTAATTGCGAATAATAGGCGCCAATGGATTCGGTCTTCGACGCCCTCGCGCACCCGACGCGCCGCCGCATCCTCGAACTGCTCAAAGGCGGCGCGATGACCGCCGGCGCGCTTGCCGACGCGTTCGCGGTGTCGAAGCCGACCATGTCGAACCACTTCGCCAAGCTGAAGGCCGCCGGCCTCATCCAGGCCGAGAACCGCGGCACGTCGATCGTCTACACGCTCGACCTGTCGGTGATGGAGGAGGTGGTGATGGGCTTCATGGGCAGGCTGCGCCTCGGCGATGCACACGAAAAGGGGAGCGAGACATGCGTTACCGGGACCTGATGATCGCGTCGGCGCTGACTGCCGCAACGCTGGCGATCGTCGCCGCGATCGCGCTCGGCCGCTTCCCCGCGGGCACGCAACTGCCGACCCACTGGGGCGGCAACGGCCTGCCCGATCGCTTCGCCAGCGTGAGCAGGGCGCTGTTCACGCCAGTCGCGCTGACGGTCGGCCTATCGCTGTTCATGGCGGCACTGCCGTCACTCGAACCGTTGCAGGACAAGCTCGAACAGTCCGCGCCGCTTTATCGCACAGCATGGGCCGGAATGCTCGGAATGATGGCCCTGTCCGAAGCGGTGGTCGCCGCCCCGGCGTTCGGTTTCGCGTTTCCTCCGACGACGATGCTCGCGGGCCTGGGCGCGTTCCTTATCGCGATCGGCAACGTCCTGCCCAAGTCGCGCCCCGGCTTCTTCGTCGGCATCCGCACCCCCTGGGCGATCGTCGATCCCGACAACTGGATCGCCACGCATCGCTATGCCAGCCGCATCATGATGGCCGCGGGGCTCGCGATCATCGTCCTCGCTGCGCTGCCGATGCAGGGCGAAACCCGCACCGCCGTCTTCCGCGCGCTGCTGCTGGTGATGGTCGCGACGCCGGTTCTCTATTCCTTCTTCTATTGGCGCCGCACCCGCCGCGCGCAATAGATCGAGATCCGGTCGGGTTGTCGCGGTCCCGTCATGGACCGGCGCAACTTCCCTGCGCATCCTCCCTCGTTCAATCCGGGGGGACGCGCATGGAACTGAACATCAGGCTGGCCGAGCTGCAGAAGCGCACGATCGAACACCGCGAAGTCCTGCTGACCGAGGAGGCGGCGAAGACCGCGCTCGTCATGCCGTTCCTCCAGTCGCTCGGCTACGACGTCTTCAACCCGTCCGAAGTCGTCCCTGAGTTCACCGCGGACGTTGGCACCAAGAAGGGCGAGAAGGTCGACTACGCGATCTGCGCGGGCGGGAAAGTGTCGATCCTGATCGAGTGCAAGCCGTCCTCGGTCCAGCTCAACGTCAACCACGCTGGCCAGCTGTTCCGCTATTTCAGCGTCACCGACGCGCGGCTCGCGGTGCTCACCAACGGCGTCGTCTACCAGTTCTATTCGGACATCGAGCGCCCGAACAAGATGGACGACAAGCCGTTCTTCACCTTCACGATGGACGCGATCAAGCCCGGCGACATCCGCACGCTAGAGAAGTTCACCAAGGCCGCGTTCGACATTGACAAGATCGTCCAGGAGGCCGGCAACCTCAAGACGCAGTCGCTGATCCGCCTCGAACTGGAGAAGGAGTTCGCCGAGCCCTCCGACGAGTTCGTCCGGATGATGGCGCAGCGCGTCCATGGCGGACGCCTGACGCCCGCGATCAAGGACGGATTCGCCAAGCTGCTCGCCCCCGCGATCGCCGCGCTGATCCGCGATTTCGTCAACGAACGGCTGTCATCAGCGCTGAAGGCGTCGAGCCCGGTCGAGGACCTGCCGCCGGGTGCGTCCGACGACCCGTCCGATGGCGACGGCATCGTCACCACGCAGGAGGAGATTTCGGGCTTCCACATCATCCAGGCGATCGCCTCACGGCTGGTCGACCCCAAACGCGTGATCGTCCGCGACGCGAAGTCGTATTGCGCGATCCTGCTGGACGACAACAACCGGAAAACGGTCGCGCGGATGCACTTCAACGGCATCACGACCAAGTATCTCGGGATGTTCGCCGGCAAGGACGAGACGCGGCATCTGCTGTCAGACCTGACGCACATCTATCAATATTCGGCAGCGATCGAGGCAAGGTTGCGCGAACTGGATCCCTCGATCCCGGCATGATCGCTGCCTAGCCCCGGCTCCGCCCCTGTTCCCTCGCGAACGCGGGGGCCCAGGACCAAGGAGCGCCATCGCTCGTGATTCCTGGCCCCCCGCGTTCGCGAGGGAACAGGGGGGCGTCGCGCTGTCTGCCTCTGGTGTTCTACCCAGCACCCAAACCACAACCACCCCGGCGAAGGCCGGGGCCCAAGTGGAAAGGTGGCAATAACGACGCGGTGCCCTCCGTTAGCAACGTCCCCCAATTGGGCCCCGCCTCCGCCGGGGTGGGAGTCAGATGGGGGAACGCACAAGTTCCGAGAAGCTGCCGCAAGCTTGTTTCCCCGCGAAGGCGGGGATCCAGACTGGGCTCCCGCCTTCGCGGGAGAACAAGGAAGGGGAAGCTACCGTTCGAAAGCGGCTGCCGTACTTGCTTTACGCTATGAGCACAGAACACGTCCGACGCTGCGGGAGCGGCGGCGTGGGCGTGGGGAGCGGTGAGAACCGATGGCTACACACGGCTGCCCAACCTACTCCGCCGCCAGCGCCCCATCATCATCCCCAGCGCGCTCCTGCGCCTGCCGGTTCCACATCTCCGCATACACGCCACCCTGCCGCAGCAGCTCGGCATGCGTCCCCTTCTCGACGATCCGCCCCGCCTCGAGCACGACGATCTCGTCCGCATGCACCACCGTGGACAATCGGTGCGCGATCACGATCGTCGTCCGCCCGCGCTCGATCGCCTCCAGCGTATCGAGAATCTCCGCCTCGGTCCGGCTGTCGAGCGCACTCGTCGCCTCGTCCAGGATCAGGATCGGCGGGTTCTTGAGCAACGTCCGCGCGATCGCCACGCGCTGCTTCTCGCCGCCCGACAGCTTCAGCCCGCGCTCGCCGACACGCGTCTCATAGCCCAGAGGCTGGCGCTCGATGAACCCGGCAATCGCCGCGCCCTTCGCCGCCATCTCGACCTCGGGCATCTCGGCCCCCTCGCGACCATAGGCGATATTGTACCCGATCGTATCGTTGAACAGCACCGTATCCTGCGGCACGATCCCGATCGCGGCGCGCAACGAAGCCTGCCGCACCTGCGCAATATCCTGCCCATCGACGGTAATCCGCCCGCCCGTCAAATCGTAGAACCGGTACAGCAACCGCGCGAGCGTCGACTTCCCCGCCCCCGACGGCCCGACCACCGCCAGCGTCGATCCCGCCGGCACATCCAGCTCCAGATCGCGTAGGATCGGCCGCCCCGCATCATACCCGAACGACACCCCCTCGAACCGCACATGCCCCGCGCTCACCGCCAGCGCGGGCGCCCCCGGCGCGTCCACCACGGTCGCGGGCGTATCGATCAAATCGAACATCGCCGCCATGTCGAGCGCCCCCTGCCGGATCGTCCGATACACCATCCCCAGCAGATCGAGCGGCCGGAACAGTTGCGCCAGCAGCGTCGACACGAACACCACGTCGCCCGCCGACGCCTCGCCGCGGCTCCACCGCCACACGACGAACCCCATGCCGCCCGCCAGCATCACGTTGGTGATCAGCGCCTGGCCGAGGTTCAGCCACGCGAGCGAATTCTCGCTCTTCACCGCTGCCTCGGAATACGCCGTGATCGCGCTGTCGTAGCGCCGCGCCTCACGCTCCTCCGCGCCGAAATACTTCACCGTCTCGAAGTTCAGCAGCGAATCCACCGCATGCGCGACGGCGCCGGTATCGAGGTCGTTCATCCGTGCGCGCAGCGCATTGCGCCAGTCGGTCACCATCCGCGTGAAAAGAATATAGCCGACCACCATCACCACGGTCGCGACGACCAGCGGCCAGCCGAACTTGGTCCAGAACAGCCCGAGCACCAGCACCAGCTCGAACACGGTGGGCGCGATGTTGAACAGCAGGAAATACAGCATCGTGTCGATGCTCTTGGTGCCGCGCTCGACCACTTTTGTAACCGCACCCGTCCGCCTGGACAGATGGAAATCGAGGCTCAGCGCATGCAGATGGCGAAACACCTGCGCCGCCAGTCGCCGCGACGCATCCTGCCCGACGCGCTCGAACACCGCGTTGCGCAGATTGTCGAACAACGTCGTCCCGAACCGCGACGCCGCATATCCGACCACCAGCAGCACGACGAGCGTCAGCGCGGTACGATCGTTCCCCGCCATCGCGTCGACCGCGTATTTCAGCGTGAACGCGGCGCCGAAGACCTGGATCAGCTTCGACGCGATCACGAGCAGCATCGCAACGACGATCCGCGCCTTCAGCTTGGGCTGCCCCGCGGGCCACAGGAACGGCAGGAAGCGGCGGAGCGTCGGCAGCAACGGCTGGTCCGCGCGGGTGGAGGTGTAGCTGTCAGGGGGCATGGATCGAAGCGATGTAGGCGCAGTCAAGCCCCGGCGAAAGCGGTTGGGGGAACAATCCTGCCGCTTCGTCGCTTTTATCGGTACGTCCTGCCGCAACGGCACGCCCGCAACCGGAGAGTGAAATGGAACCGCTGTTCTACGTCATGGCGATCATGGGTTGCGGCGACGGCAACGTGAACTGCACCGAGGCGCGCGTGATCCCGGCACGCTACGAGACGATGGCGCAGTGCCGCGCCGCGCTCCCCGACCAGTTGGCGCAGAACACCGACGTTCCGTATCCGATGATCGGCGCGAATTGCCGTGCGCAGGGCCAGTTGATGGCGAAGACCGGCAGGGCCAAGCCACAGGGCTAAACTGTTTCCCCGCGAAGGCGGGGACCCAGACTGGACTCCCGCCTTCGCGGTAGAACAAGCTAGACGCAGGTAATCAGCGAGGACGCGTCCACAACCGGTCGTCCCTCACAGTTCGCGGATACAGTTTCTCCCGCCGAGCCGCCTCCCGCGCTGCCGTCACGATAAACCCCAGCTTCTGCAGCCCCGACGTCGTCACCCGGTGATCCCACGCGTGCTCCCCGCGAGCCGCCACAGTCCGCCCGATCGCCCCGTAAATTCCCGCCGCCGACAACACCGCCCAGGCCGAGCGGAACGACAACGCCGGGGTCCCCTCCCGCGCACTCGCCTCGAACGCCGCCGCGCGATCCGCCATCCGCTTCGTCAACACCGCGAGGCGCGACCGGAACGGCGGCTTCATGTGCTGCCCCGGTGGAAAGTCCATCTCGACCAGCCAGTCCTCGGGCAGATAGCATCGCTCGACCCGGTCATCCTCCTCGACATCGCGCGCGATATTGGCGAGCTGGAACGCCATCCCCAGGTCGCACGCACGATCGAGCGTATCCTCGTCGTCGGGATCGACGCCCATCGCGATCGCCATCATGCACCCGACGACGCCCGCGACATGGTAGCAATATTTGTAGAGATCGTTCTCCGACCGCGGCCGCCACTCGCGCGCATCCAGCGCGAACCCCTCGACCAGATCGCGCGCAAACCGCTTCGGGAGCCGGGTCTCGGCCGCGAATATGCGCAGGGCATCGAACGCCGGCTCGCCGACGACTTCCCCCGCGAGCGCCTGCTCGGTCATGGCCGACAAAGCCACCAACCGTGCCGGCGCATCCTCGACCACGGTCATCCCGTGCCCATGATCCTGCCCATCCGCGATATCGTCGCACCGCCGGCACCACGCATACAACAGCCACGCCCGCTCGCGCGTCGGCTTGTCGAACAAGAGGCTGGCGGCGGCAAAACTCTTCGACCCACGCGCGATCGATTCGTGCGCGGTAGCGACCACCGCCTCGCGGGAGGGGAGGGGGGCGGTCACGAGATTACCCCACACGCCACCACCGTTACATGCACCACCCCGGCGAAGGCCGGGGCCCAGTTGGGGGACATCAATTGGCTGGCGCTGCGCGTCGTTACCTCTACCTTCCCAACTGGGCCCCGGCCTCCGCCGGGGTGGCGGCGAACGTTGGGATGGCGGCAGGTGATGGAGTGAGCCGTCAACCTCACAAATCCGACGCGTTCATCCGCACGATCGGCTGTGTCGGCACGTGGCGCCCCATCCGGTCGAGCAGCACGTCGAGCGTATCCGCCACGATCAGCAGATCCCGGTGTTGTGGACGCAAAAAGCCAACCTCCCCCATCTTCTCCCAGAACGCGATCAGGTGATCGTAATAGCCCGCGGTATTCAGCAACCCGACCGGATCCGCATGATAGCCAAGCTGCGCCCAGCTCAGCGCCTCCCACAGCTCGTCCATCGTCCCCGTCCCACCCGGGATCGTCACGAACCCATCGGAGAGATCGGTGAACATCTGCTTGCGCTGATGCATGCCGCTGACGACGTGCAATTCGGTCAGCCCGCGATGCGCAACCTCGGCATCGACCAGCGCCTGCGGAATAACGCCGATAACCTCGCCGCCGCCCTCCAGCGCGCCATCCGCGATCGCGCCCATCAGCCCGGTCCGCCCGCCGCCATAAACGAGGCCAATCCCTCGCTCGGCGAAGACGCGCCCGAGCGCCCGAGCGCCCTCGATATAGACAGGATCAGCCGGCGTCGCCGACCCGCAATACACAGCAAGTCTCTTCATCCCGCCTCGCTAGGGGATGGCGGCGGGCGGCTGCAAGGGAAGATTTTGTTCGCGCAGAGGCGCAGAGGCGCGGAGATGTAGCGCTTGTCGCGCAGCGACTGCCCAATCACCTTCGACGAACAGATAGTTGTGTCTGCCGACCGAAAAACCGGATGCAACAATCTCCGCGCCTCCGCGCCTCTGCGCGAACAAATTTCCTACTTCTCGCCTTCCAGCATCAACCGAGCCGTCGCCTTTGCACTCCCGACAACCCCAGGAATCCCAGCCCCCGGATGCGTCCCAGCCCCCACGAAGTACAAATTCGGAATATGCTCGTCGCGGTTGTGCACCCGGAAATACGCACTCTGCGTCAACACCGGCTCCAGCGAGAACGCGCTACCCAGATGCGCATTCAGATCCTGCGCGAAATCCTTCGGCGCGTACGAGAACTTCGTTACGATCCGCTCGTGGATATCCGGGATCAACCGCCGCCCGATCTCGTCGAGGATGCGCTTCTCGAGGATCGGCGCGATCTCGTCCCAGTCGACCGGGAATTTCCCCATGTGCGGTACCGGCGCCAACGCATAGAACGTCGAATGCCCCTCCGGCGCCAGCGAAGGATCGGTCACGGTCGGATGATGCAGGTACAACGAGAAGTCCTCGCTCAGCACGCCGTGGTCGTAAATGTCCTCGAGCAGCCCCTTATAGCGCGGCCCGAACAGGATCATGTGGTGCGGGATGCCCGGCCACGTACCCTTGATCCCGAAATGCACCACGAACAGCGACGGCGAGTATTTCTTCCGCTCGAGCGACCCGGTTTTCCGCTTGGCACTCCGCGACGTCGCCAGCAGGTCGCGATACGTGTGCATGATGTCGCTGTTCGCCGCCACCGCATCGGCCTGACCAGACCAGCCGCTCGCGGTCGTCACGCCAGTCGCGCGATCGCCCAGCGTTTCGATCGACGTCACCGGATCGTCGAGCCGCAACACGCCGCCCAGCCGCTCGAACTGCGTCACCAGCGCCGCCACCAGACGGTTGGTCCCGCCACGCGCGAACCACACCCCGCCGTCACGCTCGAGCTTGTGGATCAGCGCATAGATCGCACTCGTCGTCATCGGGTTGCCGCCGACCAGCAGCGTATGGAAGCTCAACGCCTCGCGCAGTTTCTCCGACTTCACGAAGCTCGACACGATCGAATAGACCGAGCGCCACGCCTGGTATTTCGCCAGCGCGGGCGCCGCCTTGATCATCGACCCGAAGTCGAGAAACGCGACATGGCCGAGCTTTTCGTAACCTTCGTGGAACACACCTGCCGAATATTGCAGGAACTTCTCGTACCCCGCCCAGTCGCCCGGATGCAGCTTCTCGATCTCGGCGCGCATCTGCACGTCGTCGTTGGTGTAGTCGAAATTTGTCCCATCGGGCCAGTTCAGGCGGTAGAACGGCAGGACCGGATCGAGCGTCACGTCCGCGCTCATGTCGCGCCCGGTCAGCGCCCACAATTCGCGCAGGCAATCCGGATCGGTGATGACGGTCGGCCCCGCATCGAAGGTGAAAGTGCCTTCGTCGGTGGCGCGCTCCCAATAATAGCCACGCCCGCCCGGCTTATCGCGCGATTCGACGATCGTCGTCTGCACGCCCGCGGATTGCAGCCGGATCGCGAGCGCCAGCCCGCCAAATCCTGCGCCGATGACGATTGCGGTCTTCATGGTCTCATACTGCCTGCGATGGCGCGCACGGCGCGCGCGATGGGGACGGGGGGCTTGCCGGTCAGAACGCGCGCCTTGTCGGTCAGCGTCGAGCGTCCGGCATAGAAGCGACCGATCAGGGCCGGCGACAGGCGATAGAAGCGTTCGAGGATGCGATAGCGTTCCTCGGGCTCCGACGCGCGGAACAACATCGTGTCGAGCATCCGGTAGAAGCCGCGGCTTTTCCACGTCGCTCGCGCCATCGCCTGCGTCGCGTCATGAAGGGTCGTGCCGGAGAAATCGCTGAGACGCGCCAGCATCGACGCCGTCCGCACCGCGTCGGGCAGCGAATACCCCGTGGTCGGATGAAACATCCCGGCGCGCATCCCGGCCTTGGCGACATGCGCCCCGCCCGAGCGCCAATACGCCTCGAAATCGCCGCCCATCGCGACCGGCAGCACGCCCGATTCCACGCGCGCCGCCTGCGCCACCGCCCAGCCGCGCGCCTCGGCATAATCATGGACGCGGGTCGTGAGCGTCTCGACATCGAGGTCGGGGGTGTCGCTGTAATAGGTGTCCTCGACGAACATCCGGTCGTCGGCCAGCGGCAGGCAATAGACGAAGCGATAGCCGTCGATCTGCGGCACGGTCGCGTCCATCACGATCGGCGTGGGGCTGCCGTGCGGCGCCTTCAGCACCAGTTCGCGCCCGACGAACTTCTGCCACGCCAGGTCGAGCAGCGACAGGTCGCCCGGACCCCGCGCGTCGATCACGCCGTTGGCCTCGATCCGGTCGCCGTTCGCCAGCACCACCGCGGTCGGGCTCGCGCCCGACACTTTCCGCCCGAGCATCAGCGCATCCGCCGGCAGCACACGGCGCACCTCGCGGTCGAGCCGTTCGCTCTCGATCGAATAATAGGTCGCATCGATCGTCCGCGCATGCGCCGGAAACCGCACGTCGTACCCGTTCCACGCATGCACCACGAGCGGCGCGACGATCCAGCGATCGCTTTCCGCCACGTCGCTGCCGAAGAACGACCAGAGATGATTGCCGCCGACCGTGGGCGCGGCGTCGATCAGCCGCACGTCGAGCGCGGGATGCTTCGCTTTGAGCGCCAGCGCGATCATCCCGCCGGCCAGGCCCGCGCCAACGATCGCGACGTCGCAGGAGATCGTCGATGCCATCCCGCCGGACTAGCGCAAACCGGCGCCCTCGAAAACAACCTTTCCCCGGCAATTGGATGCGAAGACAACCTGCATTGTCGGAGGGGACCGGAAGCCAACACGACCACGCTCCCCCTTTCCTGGAGGGTAGGGGGCCTAACTCCCATAAACGTATCACCCCGGCGAAGGCCGGGGCCCAAATGGGAGGGGCATGTGACGACGGGCAGCGCGCCGTTATCGCCACCTCTCCAATTGGGCGCCGGCCTCCGCCGGTGTGGTACGTCCGTCGGGGTGAACATTGCCCCCGACGGCCTGACTATCCCTCCCTTCCAGAGGGGGGAGCCCAATTCCAAAAACAGATGGACGATATACCCGTACCACCCCGGCGAAGGCCGGGGTCCAGATGGGGGACGACCGTGACCACGGGCAGCGCGCCGTTATTGCCACCCCTCCAATTGGCCTCGGCCTCCGCCGGGGTGGTACGTGCTTCGGAGAGGGTCTTTGCCCAACCTTGATACTCATCTCCAGCAGGGGGCGCGCCCGCCAAAGGTACACCCGCCGCCAAATCCGCCCTACACTCCCCCGATGTCCGCCCCCACGCTCACCACCGCCCGCCTGACGCTGACCGGCCACGCCGCCACCGACCTCGACGACTGCGCCGCGATGTGGACCGACCCGCGCGTCTACGCGATGATCGGCGGCCAGCCGCGGTCGCGCGAGGACGTGTGGATCCGCCTGCTCCGCTCGATCGGCCAGTGGACGGTGTTCGGCTACGGCAGCTGGATCGCGCGCGATACCGCGACCGGCCGCCTGATCGGCGAACTCGGCCTCATCGAAGCCCGCCGCGCGATCGCGCCCTCAATCGACGCGACGCCCGAAGTCGGCTGGACCCTGACCGGGGAGGCACAAGGCCAGGGCTATGCGTCGGAAGCGCTCGCCGCGATCCTGCAATGGACCGACGCGCGGATCCCCGCGACGACCTGCATCATCGACCCCGACAACGCCCCCTCGATCCGCCTCGCCGAGCGGCTCGGCTACCGCCTGCGCACGACCGGCACTTACCGCGACGCCCCGATCCTGATCTTCGACCGTGCGGCGCCCGAGATCACTGCCGAGGGGCCCGCCGCGATCTCCGCCGCGATCCCCGCTGCGATCAACGCTGCGCAGTAACGACCGGCTTCTGTGCCGATGCGAGCGGCACCGGATCGCCGTCCCGGTCGTAGAACGCCATCAACAAGATCCCCACCGCCAGGATCCCGCCGGTGATCGCGTAGATCAGCCCCTTATGATCGCGGGTAGCGCCAGGTGCGACGTCGCTATGGTTTGCCATGCATCACTCTCCGATTGGCAGGTCGTCCTGCTCTATCGAAGAAGCTATCAGGTTTCTTCGCACTGCCTAGAGCCTATGTGCGACCCCGGAGACCGCGCTTACTTGCGGTCGCGAAGACTTCGCCACCGTCGCGCCGAAACCCGGATCCGTCACCCGGCGAACGCCGCGTATCCGACGATCGCACGCCGCCGCCGCCACCAGGATCAGCCGCCCCAAGGACCGCCACAGACCCCCGCTGTGATAATTCCGCTACTGGTCCCCGCGATTCCGATCCCTGTCGTCGCACCCGGTTTGGTGATGGCGCTTGCGACGGCTAAGGGGTGGGGCAATCACAGGGCATGCGGTGCGGGAGGTTTTCCCGCGGTTCATGTGGTGGAGAGCAGGGGAGGCATGGCCGATAACGGTCGGTCGCCACCGGCGACATCATGAACGATACGGGTACGAACATGGCCAATATTTCCGAACCTGCGATCGGCGCCGCACCACCCACGAGTGGCGTGGCAAGCGCGCTCGCTACCCCCTCGGCGCATCCGACAGCCCGGCGGCTCTGCGGCGCGGCCGGCATCGGGGCGGTGTGGATGATGCTGGCGGCGACCGCGCCGGTCACCCGGCTCGACGTCGAAGTCGACAACCTGCGCTCGTCGAAGGGGACGATACGGATCTGTCTCACCGCCGACCCCAAGAACTTCCCCGCCTGCGTCGACGACGCCGATGCGCTCACCCGGTCGATCCCCGCCAGCGTCCGCACCACCAGTTTCCCCGGCCTGCCGCAGCGCGCCTACGCGCTCGCGATCATCCACGACGAGAACAACAACGCCAAGCTCGACACCATCGCCGGCATTCCGCGCGAAGGCTATGGCTTCTCGCGCAACGCCGCCGTGCGGTTCGGTCCGCCGCGCTTTTCGGCGGCGCAGTTCACGCTGGCCGGTGATGCCGATATGCAACAGGTGAAAATGCGTTACATCTTCTGACCGATCGTGACGGACCGAATCTGAGTTCCCGGCGTTCCGCCGTGGAACCTTTTTGTCCGGAGCACGTCCTTGCGCGCATTCACCCTGTTTCTGTCTGCCGCAGCCGCGGTACTCGCGACCGCCACCCCAGCGTTGGCCCAGACCGATCCCAATCCGTCGCCGCCGATCACCAATCCTGCCGACAACAATCGCGTCACGGTCGCCGTCGGCGTCGCGTCGCTCCCCGATTACCAGGGTGCCGACAAGAACGTCTTCACGCCTGCCGGTGCGATCGTCGGCACGGTCCGCGGCCATGATTTCTTCACCCGCGGCACGCAGCTCTACGTCAACCTGATCCCGAACACGGGCGAGGTCGGCATCAACTACGAAGTCGGCGTCATCGGCGCGATTCGTACCGATCGTACCGGCAAGGTCGACAACCGTCAGGTCCGCGCGCTCGGCAAGATCGACACCGCCTACGAAATCGGCGGTTTCGTCGGCGTCGGCAAGACCGGCGTCATCACCAGCGACTATGACACGCTCACCGCGCGCGTCGCCTATGTCCACGACGTGTCGGGCACCTATGACAGCTATGTCGTCACGCCGCAGGTGAACTATACCACACCGCTGTCGGTCCGCACGCTGGTCGCGATCGGCATGTCGGCGGATTATGCCGGCAAGGGCTTTGGCCGTACCTATGCGTCGGTAACGCCGATCGGCACGCTCGCCAGCGGCCTGCGCACCTATGACGTGAACGACAGCGGTTTCCGTCAGGTCAACGCATCGGCGTTCGTCGTGCAGAGCCTGTCGGGCGACCTGCGTCACGGTCTCGGCGTCGGCGCGGGTGTGGTCTACGGTCGCATGCTCGGCAAGTACAAGGACAGCCCGATCGTCGCCGATGTCGGATCGGCGGATCAGTGGATCGGCGCGGTTGGTCTGACCTACACCTTCTAAGCGCGATACGGCCGCTCGCCTGTATTGGCAGGGGCGCCAAATTTTCCGAATAAATCACCCGCCCGGCGCATCCGGGCGGGTTTTTCGTGCGTATCTGGGCCCGGATCACCTCTTGTAACGATGTTTTTAAAACGGTAGCACATTGCAATTAGGTGAATAAAAACAATACGATACGCGACTGTATCAACCAAAAGGGGAGGACCCTGCCATGACCGAGAGCGTGCACCTGATCGAAGCCCTCGACGCCCGCGCGGAACGCCGCAGCGAGCGACGGGATTTTTTCAAGAACGCGCTCGGCGCGGCTGCGATCACCGCCGCCGGCGCGACCGCGCTGTCCTTCTCGAGCTCGGCGTCGGCGCAGACGATCACCGATGCGGATGTCCTGAACTTCGCGCTGAACCTCGAATATCTCGAGGCGCAATTCTACTCCTACGCCGCCTACGGCACCGGTCTCGACAACAGCCTGTTGTCGGGCACGGGTACGCAGGGCGCGGTGCGCGGCGGTCGTCAGGTCACCTTCACCGATCCGATCGTCCAGCAATATGCGCGTGAGATCGCGCAGGACGAGATCGCGCACGTCAAGTTCCTCCGCACCGCGCTTGGCAACGCCGCCGTCGCGCAGCCCGCGATCGACGTCAGCGTCTCGCCGACCAGCGCCTTCTCCACCGCCGCGCAGGCCGCCGGGCTCGTCCCCGCCGGCACCGCGTTCGATCCCTATGCCTCGGACGAGGCGTTCCTGCTCGGCGCGTTCATCTTCGAGGACGTCGGCGTGACCGCGTACAAGGGCGCCGCCCCGCTGCTCACCAGCAAGGCGTATCTCGAGGCCGCCGCCGGTCTGCTCGCGGTCGAGGCGTATCACGCCGCGATCGTCCGCACGACGCTGTACGGCAAGGGTATCGCGACGCCGTCGTTGCGCACCTCGGCCGATGCGATCTCGAAGGCGCGCGACAGCCTCGACGGCGGTGGCGCGAACACGGTGATGTTCGGCGCCGGCGATCTCGACCAGGGCATCTCGCCCTACAGCCAGACGCCCGCCAACCTCGCATCGGCGCAGGTCGCGGTCACCACGTCGAACATCGTGCCGCTCGACATCAACGGCATCGCCTACAGCCGCTCGGCCAGCCAGGTGCTCAACATCGTGTACCTCAACAGTGGTGCGGCGTCGGCGGGCGGGTTCTACCCGTCGGGCATGAACGGCAACATCAAGACGAGCATCGCAGCCAGCTGATCCGCTCAGCTTAGCTCTTTTGCCTTCTTCGCTATTCAGGGGATGAACCCAATGACCGACATCAAGACCAATCTCGCGATCTTCGACGCGATCGAGACCCGCCGTAACGAGCGCCGCAGCTTCCTCCGGTTCGCCGGCGGCAGTGCGGTCGCGATCGGCGGCGCCTCGCTGCTTGCCGCCTGTGGTGGCGACGACAACAACAGCGTGACGCCGACGCCCGCGCCGACTCCCACCCCGTCGTCCAGCGTCACCGACGTCGACGTCTTGAACTTCGCGCTGAACCTCGAATACCTCGAGGCGCAGTTCTACGCCTATGCCGCGTTCGGCGTCGGCCTCAGCCCCACCCTGCTGACCGGCACCGGCACGCAGGGCACGGTCGGCCTCGGCACTGGCGGTGTCGGCTTCCCGCGCCAGGTCGCGTTCCAGGATACGGTCGTCCGCGAATATGCGCGTGAAATCGCGATCGACGAAGTCGCGCACGTCGCCTTCCTGCGCAGCGCGCTCGGGTCCTCGGCGGTCGCGCAGCCGACGCTCGACATCTCGGGCGGCACCGCGGCGGCACCCGGCGCCTTCAGCCTCGCGGCCCGCGCAGCCGGCGTCGTCGATGCGAACACCGGCGTGTTCGACCCCTATGCCGACGACAACAGCTTCCTGCTCGGCGCGTATATCTTCGAGGACGTCGGCGTCTCGGCCTACAAGGGCGCGGCCCCGCTGATCAGCAACAAGACCTATCTCGAGGCGGCCGCCGGCATCCTCGCCGCCGAGGCCTATCATGCCGGCCTGATCCGCACGATCCTGTACCGCAAGGGTCTGCAGACGCCGAACCCGATCCCGGCGCTGATCACCGCCGCCAACAAGATCAGCGACGCACGCGACAGCCTCGACGGCACCGTCACCAACGCGACGACTGGCGTGATCGGCGACGACGACCAGGGCATCACCGGGTCGGATCCTACGGTGTCGAACATCGTGCCCACCGACGCCAACGGCCTGGCCTATAGCCGGTCGGTCGCGCAGGTGCACAACATCGCCTACCTGACCAACACCGCGAAGATCGGCGGCGGCTTCTTCCCCAACGGGACCAACAACCGCACCGATGCGCTCCGGAGCAGCGGCGCGTTCTGATCGGGCCTCGCGCCGACTGAAAAGGGGCCGTGCGGGCGACCGCGCGGCCCTTTTTCGTTTGCGCCGCCCTTCAAGCCCCGTATGCTCGCGTCACCCCGGGGGAGCGCTGCCGGGTTCCCATCAAGCTATACTTCGGTGGGACCCTATCCGCGCTTGAGAGGAAGGCAGGAGCCTTCGACCCGCTGAACCTGATCCGGTTGATACCGGCGGAGGGAGGGAGCGGTCGCCACAGAACCGCAATCCTTGCTCCGACACCCGTAGGAGCAAGCGCATGGCCATCGAGACGCAACCCACTACCGACATCGGCGTAACTACAGGCCCGATCCGAGGCTCGCGCAAAATCCACGTCGCGGTCCCGACCAGCCCCGACGTCCGCGTCGCCATGCGCGAAATCGTCCTCGACTCAAGCTGCTCCGAACCTCCGTTACGCGTCTACGACACCAGCGGCCCCTACACCGACCCACGCGCGCAAATCGACATCAACGCCGGCCTCCCCCAGCTCCGCCGAGCCTGGATCGAAGCCCGAGGCGACGTGGAATCCTACGAAGCCCGCGAACTCCGCCCCGAAGACAACGGCCAGCTCGGCCCCGACCGTTCCGGCGGCGTCCCCCAGTTCCCCGGCAGCATCAAGCGGCCCTTGCGTGCGAAGGCGGGCCAGAACGTCAGCCAGATGCACTACGCCCGCCGCGGCATCATCACCCCCGAAATGGAATACGTCGCCACCCGAGAAAACCTCGGCCGCGCCATGCTGAAAGACTACGTTCGAGACGGCGAAAGCTTCGGCGCGCAGATCCCCGACTTCGTAACCCCCGAATTCGTCCGCGACGAGATCGCCCGCGGCCGCGCGATCATCCCCAACAACATCAACCACCCCGAATCCGAACCGATGGCGATCGGCCGCAACTTCCTCGTCAAGATCAACGCCAACATCGGCAACAGCGCGGTCGCCAGCAACGTCGCCGCCGAAGTCGACAAGCTCGTCTGGTCGATCCGCTGGGGCGCCGACACGGTGATGGACCTCAGCACCGGCCGGAACATCCACGACACCCGCGAATGGATCCTCCGCAACTCGCCGGTCCCGATCGGCACCGTCCCGATCTACCAGGCGCTCGAAAAGGTCGGCGGCGTCGCCGAGGACCTCACCTGGGAGATCTTCCGCGACACGCTGATCGAGCAGGCCGAACAGGGCGTCGACTACTTCACGATCCACGCCGGCGTGCGCCTCGCCTACATCCCGATGACCGCGAAACGCGTCACCGGCATCGTCTCGCGCGGCGGCTCGATCATGGCGAAATGGTGCCTCAGCCACCACAAGGAGAGCTTCCTCTACGAGCGCTTCGACGAGATCACCGAGATCATGAAGGCGTACGACATCGCCTACAGCCTCGGCGACGGCCTGCGCCCCGGCAGCATCGCCGACGCCAACGACGAAGCGCAGTTCAGCGAACTCTACACGCTAGGCGAACTCACCCGCCGCGCGTGGAAGAGCGACGTCCAGGTCATGATCGAAGGCCCCGGCCACGTGCCGATGCACAAGATCAAGGAGAACATGGACAAGCAGCTCGAAGTCTGCGGCGAAGCCCCCTTCTACACGTTAGGGCCGCTGACGACGGACATAGCCCCCGGCTACGACCACATCACCAGCGGCATCGGCGCCGCGATGATCGGCTGGTACGGCACCGCGATGCTCTGCTACGTCACGCCGAAGGAGCATCTAGGCCTCCCCGACCGCGACGACGTAAAGGTGGGCGTCGTAACCTACAAACTCGCCGCCCACGCCGCCGACTTGGCAAAGGGACACCCCGCCGCCCAGATGCGCGACGACGCGCTGTCCCGCGCGCGCTTCGAGTTCCGCTGGAGAGACCAGTTCAACCTCTCCCTCGACCCGGAGACGGCGGAATCCTACCATGACCAGACGCTCCCCGCCGAAGGCGCCAAGACCGCCCATTTCTGCTCGATGTGCGGGCCGAAATTCTGCTCGATGAAGATCACGCAGGAGGTGCGGGACTTTGCCGCCAAGCAGAACGCGCCGGCGGATACGTTCCTCGCGGCGGACGTCGATCAAACCGACACGAGCCGAGCGATATTCGCCCAGGGCTCTCACGCCGACGTCGAAAAGGGCATGGCTGACATGAGTGAGCGCTTTCGCGAGAAAGGCGGCGAAATCTACCTGCCGGCGGAATAAGGCGGAGCCTGCGGGGCCATGGTATTCCCCGCGCTCACGCGCCGTCGAGCAAGATGCGCTCGACGACTGCTCGCACGTCGTGCCACGCATCCGGCAGATGCGCCACCAGAAGCCGTTCGACCTCGAACGTCGGATCGCGCAAGGTCGCACCGTTCGTGTCGATAAGGCCGCGATAGGCCCGGCCCGCGTGTGTTTCGGAATGAAAGACGAAACCACGATAGCCGAGATCCGGTAGATCGACGGCACGTCGCGCTTGCTCGCTGAGCGAAGCCAATCGCGTCACCAAGGTCCGAATACCCTGCACGTCGAGCTCCCAGACCGGGTTTGGCCGGCCGCTGAAGATGTCGAGCTCGACGCGCATGGTGGGCGATATAGGGTTAGTTGATGACGACCGACTTGCCGGCATAGAAGTAACTGCAGAAATTTGTGTACGGGCCGCGCGCGCAGGTTTCCGGATTGGTGATCACGACGCCGTTGCTGTCGAAGTTGCGCGCTGCGGTGCCGCCCGGCTTGTGACCCCAGAAACCCTCGCGCTGATGCCGGTACCAGTGGTAATCCCAGCCTGGCGCGATCACCAGCGCCATCAGACGACGCGGAAACTGGCTGGCCGGCAAGCATTCGCAGCGATGCCTCAGACCGTCGGCCATCGCGGCGGTGGTGACGGTGTTGCACGCCATCGTCGAGGTCATCGCACCATGCGCCCGCCCCGGCTGCGCGAACGTGTTGGTGCGCCAGTTCCGCGCGTAATTGTAGCAATTGTTGTGGGGCTGGGTCGCGCTGGTGTTCCAGAATGCGGGATTGAACTTGCTGACCTCATATTCGCATTTGTCGCATTTCGGATCGTGGATCGTGCTGATCAACGGGTTCGATCCGGGCTTGGGCGGCGCGGGCGGCGGCGGCGCGGGCGATGGCGACGGCTTCGGCATGCGCGCGGTCAACTCCATCCATTCGAGCGCGACGTCGCGCAGCTTGGCATCGAGCGGGGTGAGCGCATGTTCGAGCAGGCGGACCTCGGAGCGGATCGGCATCGTCTCGATCAGCTTTCGCGCGATCTCGCCACTGACCTTGGAGTCGCTCGCGCCCGACGATCCGAGCGCGAACGGGGTCGCGAGCCCACGGACGGCGGCGGCGTCGTCCATGATCGTCGCGATGCGGACTTCGCGGAACCCCAGTCCGGTATAGCCTTCGCCGGGTTTCGCGACTGCACCCCGCGCTTCACCGGCCAGGCCAAGCACCCGTTTCACGTCCTCGTCTTCTGTGATCATCCAAACCGGGTTTGGCCGGCCGGAAAACATGTCGATTTCTATACGCAGCATGACGATCTTGCTCCCTCTCCAAAACGCCGTGCGATGTTATCCGGCTGGATCTCTCGACACCGGATATTGCGCGGCTTCCCATGCGGGCGTGTCTGGATAAGAACTCTAGGATCCTGCACCGCAGATCTATTAGGCGCCTGATACCTCTGCAATGGCAAGGCAATGCAGTGGAGAGATTGGTCCGATTCGGTATTGAAATATGATAGTGTACTGCTTGGTGTAGGCTACTACTGCGGCATCATGCTGACTAATCCGCGCAGTGCTTAGAGCGAATTGAACCAAGTCTTGGCATTTATGATCGCTCGTCAAATACGAATCGCGAATACGACAGATCGTATCATCATCATTGTCATGATGTCCGTGATGGACTCTGTCTCACCGCTTCCGGACGAACTCCGCGCGCAGCACCAACCCCTTGATGCCCTCGTAGCGGCAGTCGATCTCCTGCGCGTCGCCGGTCAATCGGATCGACTTGATTAGCGTCCCGCGCTTGAGGGTCTGCCCCGCGCCCTTCACGGTCAGGTCCTTGATGAGCGTCACCTGGTCGCCGTCCGCCAGCACGTTGCCGACCGAGTCCCGCACCACGACCGCGCCGTCATCCGCCGCCACAGTCGTCGCCGCACCGCCCGCAACCCACTCCCCGGTCGCCTCGTCATAGACATAGTCGTCGCTCATCGGTCGGTCTCCGGCAACGCCCAGTCGATCGGCGCGCGCCCATGGGTTTCGAGAAAGGCATTGGCCCGGCTGAACGGCCGCGATCCGAAGAACCCGGTTCGTGCCGCCAGTGGCGACGGGTGCGCCGACTGGATTACGAGGTGCTTCCCGCCGGCCGTCACGTCATCGACTAACGCCGCCTTCTTCTGCGCATACGCCCCCCACAGCAGGAACACGACCGGTTTGTCCTGCGCGTTCACCGCAGCTATGACGGCGTCGGTAAACCGCTCCCACCCGCGCTTCTGGTGCGACGCGGCCTCCCCCATCCGAACGCTCAGCACCGCGTTGAGCAACAGCACGCCTTGTGCGGCCCAATGATCGAGCGTGCCATGAGACGCGCGCGGGATGCCAAGATCCGCCTCCAGCTCCTTGTAGATGTTTACCAGGCTCGGCGGCGTCCGCACGCCCTTGCGGACCGAAAAGCTCAGCCCATGCGCCTGCCCCTGGCCATGATACGGATCCTGCCCCAGGATTACGCACCGGACTTGATCGAGCGGCGTCAACTCCAGCGCTCGAAACCTGTCCGCCTCGTCCGGAAAGATTCGCGCCCCCGAAGCTCGCTCGGTTTCCAGAAAAGCATCGAGCGCCCGCATGTACGGCGCCTCGAACTCGGCTTGGAGCCGCTGCCAGCTTGCGGGGAGGGTCGGGGTCATTATCCCCGCCGCATGTCGGACAGGGCAGGGGAGTGTCAATCGCCCCCCTCGTTCCCCCGCGAAGGCGGGGGCCCGGGATCACAGACGATACCGCCCGCAACCCCGGACCCCCGCCTCCGCGGGGGAACAGCAAGAAGGCTCGCACTCCATGGCGCGTCGCCGTATATGCGCCGTCATGACCGCAATCACCGTCGCCGCGCTGCAACTGGGCTTCACACCCAACATCGACCGCAACATCGCCAACGTATCGCGCCTGGTCCACGAGGCCGCCGCGAAGGGCGCGCAGGTGATCCTGCCGCCCGAGCTGTTCGAAGGCGAGTATTTCTGCCGCGTCGAGGACGAAGCCCTCTTCGCCAACGCCGCTCCCGTCGGCGAACACAAGGCAGTGCTCGCGATGCAGGCGCTCGCCGAGGCGCTCAAGGTCACCATCCCGACCAGCTTCTTCGAGGCGGACGGCCCGCACCATTACAACAGCCTCGCGATGATCGGCCCCGACGGCAACGTGCAGGGCGTCTACCGCAAGAGCCACATCCCCGACGGCCCCGGCTATGAAGAGAAGTTCTACTTCCGTCCCGGCAACACCGGCTTTAAGGTCTGGCCGCACGCCGCCGAGTCTAGGGCGGTCAAGCTTGGCGTCGGCGTCTGCTGGGACCAATGGTACCCGGAGACGGCGCGCGCGATGATGCTGATGGGCGCGGAGATATTGTTCTACCCCACCGCGATCGGCAGCGAGCCGCACGACACCTCGCTCGACACCGCGCGGCTGTGGCGCCGCGCGATGGTCGGCCACGCGGTCAGCAACGTCGTGCCTATCGTGGCCGCCAACCGCGTCGGCGTCGAGCACGGCCAGACCTTTTACGGCACCAGCTTCATCGCCGACGAGCGCGGGGACATTTTGGCGGAACTCGGCCGCGAGGACGAAGGCGTGATCACCGCGACGATCGACCTCGACATCGTCAAGCGCCACCGCGCCGCGTTCGGCTTCTTCCGCGATCGCCGTCCCGACCTGTACGGCCGGCTGGTCCAGGACGTTTAAAAGCGTCTGATCCCCCCTCCTGGCGGGGGAGGATCGAGAATGCAGCGCACCACTGCGCTGGCATGACTGCCGAAGCTTATGGTAGCGCGCGGCATGCTCGACACGCCTGCCATCGACCATACGACCGACAGCCGCTTCGGCCTCGCGCGGCGCGTTACATTGCCGGGGCCGTTGCTGCTCGACGGCGGCGTGCTGTTGTCGCCCGTGGACATCGCCTACGAGACCTATGGCACGCTCAACGCCGACGCGTCGAATGCCATCCTGATCTGCCATGCGCTGACCGGCGACCAGCATGTCGCGTCGCACCACCCGCGCACCGGCAAGCCCGGCTGGTGGACGCGGATGGTCGGCGCGGGGAAGCCGATCGATCCTGCGCGGCACTTCGTCGTGTGCGCGAACGTGCTGGGCAGTTGCATGGGCTCGTCGGGGCCCGCGACGATCAACCCGGCGACCGGGCGGCCCTGGGCGATGGGCTTTCCGGTCATCACGATCCGCGACATGGTGCGCGCGCAGGCGATGCTGCTCGATCATCTCGGCGTGGGCGTGCTGCACGCGGTGGTCGGCGGATCGATGGGGGGCATGCAGGCGCTGAGTTGGCCCGCGACCTTTCCCGACCGCGTGAAGGCGTGCGTCGTGATCGCCTCGACCGCGCGGCACACCGCGCAGAACATCGCGTTCCACGAGGTCGGGCGGCAGGCGGTGATGGCCGATCCGAACTGGCGAGGGGGTGAGTATCACGATGACAACGCACCGACCGCCGGGCTCGCGGTCGCGCGGATGGCGGCGCACATCACGTATCTGTCGGAAGCCGGGCTGACCGAGAAATTCGGGCGGCGGCTGCAGGCGCGCGACGCGAAGTCGTTCGGGTTCGACGCGGATTTTCAGGTCGAGAGCTATCTGCGGCACCAGGGACTGGCGTTCACCGACCGGTTCGATGCGAACTCGTATCTCTACATCACGCGGGCGATGGATTATTTCGATCTGGCGGAGGAGCATGGCGGGCTGCTCGCCAACGCGTTCCGCGCGACCAAGGCGCGGTTCTGCCTCGTCAGCTTCGACACCGACTGGCTGTACCCGACCGCCGAGTCGCGCGCGATCGTCCAGGCCTTGAACGCGGCCGGCGCACCGGTCAGTTTCGTCGAGCTGTCGAGCCCGTACGGCCATGACGCGTTCCTGTTGGAGGCGCCCGATCTCAACCGGGTGGTCGACGGCTTCCTAAGGGCGGGGCGATGACGATCCTCCTTTCGGATGACGCGGACCGGTTGCAGGTCGACCGCATCCACGCCTGGCTGGCGAGCAGCTATTGGTCGCCGGGCATCGAGCGCTCGCTGGTCGAACGCGCGATCGCCGGGTCGCATTGTCTCGGAGCGTATCAGGACGACGCTCAGGTCGGGTTCGCGCGGATGATCACCGATCATGCGACCTTTGCATGGCTCGCGGACGTCTGGGTCGAGGAGTCGGTGCGGGGGCAGGGGCTGGGGCGCCGGATGGTAAGCTGGTTCCTGGAGCACCGGTCGTTCGCAGGGCTGCG
The DNA here is from genome assembly GCF_053345535.1 of Sphingomonas sp. M1A8_2b. NCBI lineage: Bacteria > Pseudomonadati > Pseudomonadota > Alphaproteobacteria > Sphingomonadales > Sphingomonadaceae > Sphingomonas > Sphingomonas sp. M1A8_2b. The sequence continues at coordinate 316,851 of NZ_JBKFAH010000001.1, forward strand.
GCGGATCGGCCTCGTCACCGCCGACGCACACGGCGTCTATGCGGATCTCGGCTTCCATCCGCTGGTGCGGGCCGATCGCTACATGGAGCGGCTCGCACCGGGCCTCGCCGAGCAATTACGGACCGCGCCATGACGCCCCCCGAAACATTGCGAACCGACCTCGCGGTGATCGCCGAGAACGTCGCGCAAGGCAGCCGGGTGCTCGATATCGGCTGTGGCGATGGCGCGCTGATGGCGGCCTTGCGCGATACCCGCGACGTCGACGCGCGCGGGCTGGAGATCGACGCGCACAACGTCGCCTCGGCGGTCGCGCGCGGTCTGTCGGTGATTCAGGGCGATGCGGACATCGACCTTGCCGGCTATCCCGACGCCAGCTTCGACTACGCGATCCTGAGCCAGACGCTGCAGACCGCGCGCGCGCCCGATCTCGTGCTCGATCACCTGCTGCGGATCGGTCGTCGCGCGTTCGTCAGCTTCCCCAATTTCGCGCACTGGCGCGTGCGGCTGTCGCTGCTGTGGGGCGGGCGGATGCCGGTGACGCGGCAACTGCCCGAGAGCTGGTACGACACGCCCAACATCCACCACGTCACGATCGACGATTTCCGCAGCTTCGTGAAAGCGCGCGGCATCATTGTCGAGGATGCATGGTTCCTGTCGGGCGAAAAGCGCACCGGCGCGGCGGCGGCGAACCTGCTCGCCGAGCATGCGGTTTTCCTGCTGCGCCGATGAGAACCCACTGTGCCGGTAGGCCCACGTGACAATCGTGCCACATTGGGGCGATGTATTGATGTCGATCATGTAAATTTCGGAACCGATCGTCACACGACTGGTTACTTTCCCGATGACCAAGACCGCCCTGATTGTCGAAGACGAGATATTCGTCGCGCTCGACCTTGAGAGAATTCTCACGGACGCAGGCTACGGCGTGGCGGGGATCGCCGCAGATCGCGAGAGCGCTATCGCAGCAGCACCCGGGTGCAACTTCGCGTTCGTCGACATCAACCTCCGCGACGGAGCGACCGGCCCCGATATCGCCAAGAAGATGGCCGAGGAATTCGGCGTCAAGGTCGTATTCGTCACCGCCAACCCGGCGCAAATCGGCGATGCCGAATGCCTGGGCTATATTCGCAAGCCGTTCAGCGACGCAGCAATTCTGGCCGCCGCCGCGATGGCCTGCGAAGGCGATCCCGCGGGCCAACGATGCGCCGCGCACGACGACGTGATCCGGATCGTCAACTCCTGCTGAACGCCGCGGCCGGGATCGCGAGTTCGATGATCAGGCCATCCGGGCGCCAATCCCTTGCGATCGTCCCGCCGAGCTGCCGAACCGCGCTCATTTCGATCAACTGACTGCCGAACCCGCCCGGCTCGACCGGCTCGACGACCTGCGGACCGCCGGTTTCCTTCCACGTCAGCACGATAGCGGTGCCGAGCGTCGCAACGGCCACATTTACCGTCCCGAGTTCGGTAGACAACGCGCCATATTTGGTCGCATTGGTCGCAAGCTCATGGAACATCAGCGCAATCGGCGTGGCGGAGCGATCGTCGATCGTCACGTCGTCGCCGGTCACGGTCAGGCGTGCACCGTCAGCGCGCTGATACGGCTCGAACAGCTCGTGCAACAGGCCGTGCAGGCTGTTCTGTGCAGCAGACGGACGCGAATTGGGGCTGTGCGGACGGACGAAGTCATGCGCGCGACCGAGTGCGGTAATGCGGTGGCGCAGGTCGGTGGCGATGCCCGCGAACTCGGGTTTGCCGCGCGCCGCGAACGCGATCAGTCCGGCGATCACCGCGAAGATGTTCTTGATGCGGTGGCTCAGCTCCTGGCTGATGACCTCGCGCTCTTCATACGCCAGCTTCTGTTCGTGAATGTCGGTGCACGTTCCGAACCAGCGCTGTATTGCACCGCTTTCGTCGTGCACCGGCAGCGCGCGGCCGAGCACCCAGCGATAGGTGCCGTCGAAATGGCGTAGCCTGTATTCGATATTATACGGCTCCCCGGTTTCGAGCGAGTGCCGCCAGACGGACCAGGCGCGATCCTGATCCTCGGGATGAAACATGTCGTTCCAGCCTTGGCCGTCGGTCGTCCCCGGGGGCGTGCCCGTAAATTCGTACCAGCGCGCGTTGAAATAATCGTGGAAGCCGTCGGGCAGCGTCGACCACACCATCTGCGGCATCGTGTCCGCCAGCGTACGGAAGCGTAGATCGCTTGCTTCGAGCGTGCGTCGCGCCTCGGCCTCGGCAAACGCCTGCTCGCGCGCAGCCCGGCGATCGTCGAGGCGACCCATCGCCGCCTTCGCCAGCAACGTCAGGCCGTCGCGCTGGAATCGCGACAGGCCCTCGCGCGGTTCGGGCGCCAGTACACAGAGTGCACCGAGCGGTACGCCCTCACTCGAAACCAGCGGCGCACCCGCATAGAACCGCACATGGGGCTCGCCGGTCACCAGAGGATTGTCGGCGAAACGCACATCGTCCTGCGCGTCCGGCACTTCCATCACCTCGTGATGGTGCATCGCGTGTGCGCAGAAGGACATGCTGCGCGGCGTCTGTTCCAGATCGAATCCGGTGCGCGCGAGGAAGCGCTGATACTCCTCCTCGACGAGACTCAACAAAGCGACCGGCGCATCGCAGAGTTCGGCCGCGAACGACACGATGTCGTCCAACTGGCCTTTCGCACGCGCGCCAGCGACGTCGTACGAGGCGATCACGCGCGCCCGCGTGGCCTCGTCGAACGATCTTGCCGGAATTGAGTACAGCGTCGTCACGAGATCAGAACGGCACGTCGTCGTCGAGATCGTCCGAAAACCCGCCGGTCTGGCCGAAGCTGCCGCCGCGGGCGCCACCGCCACCCGAGGGTGCGCTGCCGCCACGACCGCCACCGCCGCCGCCGTAACCACCGCCGCCGCCGGACGAACCGCCGCCGAAGTCGTTGCCGCCACCGCCGCCGGCCCAGTCGTCGCCGCCACCACGGCTACCACCGCCGCCGCCTGCACCACCGCCTGCGCCGCCGTTCGGGCCGTCGAGCATCGTCAGCACGCTGTTGAAGCCCTGCAGCACGATCTCGGTCGAATATTTGTCCTGGCCCTGCGCATCCTGCCACTTCCGGGTCTGGAGCGCGCCCTCGATATAGACCTTCGAGCCCTTGCGCAGATACTTCTCGGCGACGTTCGCGAGACCTTCGTTGAAGATCGCGACCGAATGCCATTCCGTCTTTTCCTTGCGCTCGCCCGACATCTTGTCCTTCCAGGACTCGGATGTCGCGATGCGCAGGTTGACGACCTTGCCGCCGTTCTGGAACGCCTTGCTCTCCGGGTCGCGACCCAGATTGCCGACGATGATGACCTTGTTGACGCTGCCTGCCATGATGCCCCTCAGAGGCCGGCGAACACCGCCAGCCAGTATGTAATGCCAGCCATGATGTAGGCGGCGGCGAACAAATAGCCAACCATGAAGGCGGGCCATTTCCACCCATTGGTCTCGCGACGGGTGACGGCGATGGTCGAGATGCACTGCGGCGCGAACACGAACCACATCAGGAAGGCGAGCGCGGTCGGCAGGCTCCAGCGACCGCGGAGGTTCTCGACCATCGCCTTTCCGCCCTGGTTGCTGTCGGGATCGTCGATCGCGTAGACCGTGCCGATCGCCGCGACCGCGACTTCACGCGCGGCCATCGCCGGGATCAGCGCGAGGACGATGTCGCGATTGAAGCCGATCGGCGCGAACACCGGCGCGATGCCGTTGGCGATGCGGCCGGCGATCGAATAATCGACCGCCGAGATCTTCGGCGCGCCAGCGGGCTGCTCGGGCGGCTTGGGGAAGCTCAGCAGCACCCACAGGATGATCGTCGAGGTCAGGATGATCCCGCCGGCGCGCTTCAGGAAGATCTGCGCGCGGCTCCACAGGCCGATGCCGACGTCGCGCCACTGCGGCCACTGGTATTTCGGCATCTCCATCATAAAGCCCGACGACACGCCCTTGGTCACCGTCCGGCGCAGCACCAGCGCAGCGACGAACGCGCCGACGATGCCCATCACGTACAGCCCGAGCATGACGATGCCCTGGAGCCCCACGAACGGCAGGATCTTCGTGTTGGGAATGAACGCGCCGATGATCAGCGTGTAGACCGGCAGGCGCGCGGAGCACGTCATCAGCGGCGCGATCAGGATCGTCGTCAGCCGGTCCTTCTCGTCGTCGATCGTCCGCGTCGCCATGATGCCTGGGATGGCGCAGGCGAAACTCGACAGCAAAGGAATGAACGCGCGGCCCGACAGCCCGACGCTCGCCATCACGCGGTCCATCAGGAACGCCGCGCGGACCATGTAGCCGCTGGCCTCGAGGACGAGGATGAAGAGGAACAGGATCAGGATCTGCGGCAGGAACACGATCACCGCGCCGACGCCCGCGATCACGCCGTCGACCAGCAGCGAGCGGAGCAGCGACGGGGCGAGTTCGGCGGTGAGGAAAGCCTGCAACGCGGTGAAGCCCGCGTCGATCGCGTCCATGAACGGCTGTGCCCAGTTGAACACCGCCTGGAACATCAGGAACATGATCGCGAGCAACAGGATCGGGCCGGCGACCGGGTGCAGTGCAACCGCGTCGAGCATGTGCGTCCAGCGGCGGACGGTCGTCTCGGATACGGTCGCCGCCGTGGCGATCGCGCGCGCGCGGCGCTGGAGCGTGACGATATCGTCCTGGACGCTGCCGTCCGATTTGCGCAGGCGCATCGGGCCGTTGACGACGATGCTGGATAGAGCGGCCTTGAGTTCGTCGAGCCCCCGCTTGCGGACCGCGACGGTCGGGATCACCGGCACGCCGAGTTCGCGTTCGAGAACCTTGGGGTCCAGCTTCAGCCCGTCGCGCTCCGCCAGATCGACCATGTTGAGCGCGACCACGACCGGCAGGCCGAGGGCGATCAGCTGGAGCGTGAAGCGGAGGTGGTTGTCGAGATTGGCGGCATCGACGACGACGACCAGCGCATCGGGCAGGCGCTCGCCGTCCTGCGTACCGGTGACGACATCGCGCGTGACTCGTTCGTCCGGGGAGGAGGGCTCGAGGCTGTACGCACCGGGCAGGTCGACCAGCTCGACCGGACGCCCGTCGTCGAGCATCAGCCGACCGACCTTCCGCTCGACTGTGACGCCGGGATAATTGCCGACCTTCTGCCGCGCACCGGTGAGCGCATTGAATAGCGCGCTCTTGCCGGCATTTGGATTGCCGACCAGCGCAACCAGCGGTGCTGCGTTCATTCTAAAGGATTATTCGGCCGCGGCAGGCATCGGAGAAACCTGGATCGCGCCGGCGACGGCACGACGCAGCGCGACGGTCATGCGGCCGATCCGGCAGGCGATCGGGCCCTGGCCGAGCGTCGCACGGTGTAGCACCTCGACATCGACACCCTCGTCGAAGCCCAGTTCGCGTAGGCGACGCGCTTCCGGTCCCGCGAGCCGCGCCCACTCGATTGCCGCAACAATAGCGTGCTGCTTGCGCGGCAGTGTTTCGAGGCTGACGGAACGATCGGGGCGAGTGTCCATGATGCGACTGATTATCAGTAACGCCCGGGGAAGGGAAGCCCTAACCGCCGCTGGATACCACCGCCTCAACGCCGCGTCATCCTGACGAAAGTCAGGATCCAGAGCCACATAGCGCGTCGGTCCTGGCTCTGGATCCTGGGTCGAGCCCAGGATGACGGATCTTTGGCGGTTGCCCGCGCTGAATCCCTCAAGTGGTCGGATAGCGCAGACGGCCGACGAATCGCGACAGGCTGAAACCGTGTTCGGTGCGCTTGAGGAAACCGGCCTTGGCCTTTTCGAACTGCATGATCCCGTTGATCCGGCGACCGAGGAACGCACGTGTCTCCGCGAGGCCTTCGCTCTCGTCGTCGAGGAAGACCGTGATCGTCGAGGCATAGACGCCGAGCAGGATGGTCCGCTTGGTGTAGTAATTATAGTCGGTTGCGACATCGCCGGCCGCGCGCCAGATCGTATCGACCGTCCGCCAGCCGAGCCGCGTCGCCTTTGCGAGGTTCTGCGGGAGCGCGAGAATCGCCAGCGCGCGGCGGAGCGATTCGCGGTCGATCGACGTCGCATCGAGCCTTGCCTCGACCAGCGCGGTGATCTTCTCGCGGATTTTCATCAGCGCGAGTCGTTCGGGCGGGACTGCGGCGAGCATGACGCCATCGATGTGCGCAAACCACGCGTCGATCATCTCGACCGCGCCGTGCTTGAACGCGAGCGCGGCGACGTCCCTGTCGATACCCGCCGCTTCAGCGGCCATGTCGCGCGCGGCGTCGGTCCAGCCGTCGAACGCCGCATTGGCAGCGACACCGGGGGCAAGCTTTGCGCGGATTTCGTCGAGCGTAAGGTCCTGGGTCATACCGTCTCCTGCCGTCCAAAATCAGGTGTATCAAGCGCCTCTTCAAGAGGAGGTGCCCGGCGCACCAGCACAAGCGCGACGGCGACCATCGCCACGCCGACCAGATCGGCCGCGCCGAGCCGTTCGCCGTACACGAACCAGCCGACGATCCCCGCCACCACCGGCTGGATCAGCAGCGCGATCCCGATCACCAGCGGCGAGAAGCGGCCGAGCGCATAGATCATCAGGCCCTGGCCGAGCACCTGGCTGCATAAGGCGAGCCCGATCAGCGGCCCCCAGTGCGTCGGCAGCACCCGCTCGCCCATCGCCAGCGCGAACACGAGCAGCGGCAGGATCCCGGCCAGCGTCGATAGAGTCAGCGCGGAAATCGGGGCGAGAGTCGCCCGGGCCCGCGCGATCAGGATGAAATAGACCGTGTAGAGCAGCCCGGCGAGCAGGCAGAACAGATCGCCCGCTAGGTTCTTCGCATCGAGCTGGTACGATCGCCCGAGCAGCAACGCGCCACCCGCTGCCGCCAGCGCCAGCGCCCAGCCTTGCGTCCGCGTCGGCCAACGGCGCGCGATCAGGAAGCCGTAGATCGGAAAGATCAGCGTCGCGACGTTGCCGAACAGCGTCGCATTGGCGAGCGTCGTCCGCAGGATGCCGAGGTGCCATGTGCCGAGATCGGCCGCAAAGCACACGCCGCCCGCGAGCAGCCCGGCGCATAATTTCCACCCGAGCCGCCTTGGCCGCGCGCCCTGCTGGACCGCGAGCGCAACCAGGAACGGTACCGCCAGCGTCAGCCGCCAGAACCCGGCGGCGACCGGCCCGACCTCGGTCGCGCGAACGAACCACGGCCCGAACGCCAGCGCGACGTTGGCGAGGACCAGCGCCGCGAACGCGATCAGCCCCGGTGCGACCGGAGAAATCGGTGCGGCATGAGGAGTCGATGCGGCCGGCGAAATCCTATTCGCCGTATCGGGCACGCTAGATAATCTTTGCGGGTCGGGGCGGTGCATGCGGCCGTGTAGCCTCCTATCTTCCGCCCGTCAGGCATTAAGGAGTTTTCATGCCAAGCCTTTTCGATCCCGTAACGATCGGCGCCGTCGACGCGCCCAACCGCATCCTCATGGCGCCGCTCACCCGCGGGCGTGCCGACAAGGAGGCCGTGCCGTCCGACCTGATGGTCGACTATTACACGCAACGCGCGAGCGCCGGGCTGATCATCTCCGAAGCCACCGGCATCAGCCGCGAAGGCCTGGGCTGGCCGTTCGCGCCGGGTCTGTGGACCGACGCGCAGGTCGAGGCGTGGAAGCCCGTCACCGCCTCCGTGCACGCCGCCGGCGGCCGGATCGTCGCGCAGTTGTGGCACATGGGTCGTCAGGTCCATTCGTCGGTGATCGGCGGCCAGCCGGTTTCGTCGTCGGCGACCAAGACCGAGGGCCAGGCACACACGTTCGAGGGCAAGCAGGACTTCGAGGTCGCGCGGCCGCTCGAACTGAGCGAGATCCCGCGTCTGCTGAACGATTACGAACTGGCGACCAAGAACGCGCTCGCCGCCGGGTTCGACGGCGTCCAGATCCATGCCGCGAACGGCTATCTGATCGACCAGTTCCTGCGCGACAACGCGAACCTGCGTACGGACGAGTATGGCGGCTCGATCGAAAACCGCATCCGCCTGCTGCGCGAAGTCGCCGAGCGCGTGATCTCGGTCGCGGGTGCCGATCGCACGAGCGTCCGCCTGTCGCCCAACGGCGACTCGCAGGGCGTCGACGACAGCAACCCCGAGCCGTTGTTCACCGCCGCCGCCAAGGCGTTGTCGGATCTCGGCATCGCGTTCCTCGAACTGCGCGAGCCCGGCCCCGACGGCACCTTCGGCCGCACCGACGTGCCGAAGCTCAGCCCGGCGATTCGGAAAGTGTTCAAGGGCGTGCTGGTCGTGAACTCCGACTATGACACGCTCGAGAAGGCGCAGGCCGAACTCGACACGGGCAATGCCGACGCGATCAGCTTCGGTCGTCCGTTCATCGCGAACCCGGACCTGCCGGAGCGCCTGCGCACCGGTGCGCCGCTCGCGAAGGACGATGCGAAGACGTGGTACAGCCGTGGTCCCGAGGGCTATGTCGACTACCTCGCGCTCGAGACTGCCAACGCGTGACGACTGGCGACGCTCGATCCTCCCCGCAAGGGGGAGGTGGCAGGCGCCAGCCTGACGGAGGGGGAGGTACGCGCTCACCGCTGTTTCGTCCTCCCCCTCCGTCACCTTCGGCGACACCTCCCCCTCGCGGGGGAGGATCAAGGAGGGTTGCCCCTATTCACCGGAGTCGCCATCGCCTAGCAGCACGCTTCCGCGCCGCGGCGGCGCATCGGTGACGACAGGATTTGCAATGACCGACGGCTGGCCGAGCGGCGGCAGGGGAACCGGACCGCTCATGCCGGGCACCGCCGACCGCGCCGCAAAGCGGGCGGAGGAGCGGGCCAACGGCCGCGAACAACGCGCCAAGGAGCGTCTCGCCGCCGCCGAACACCGATCCGAGTCGCGCGTCGCCGAGCGTGACCGCCAGTCCCAGGACCGCGAGCGCGCCCGTGAAAGCCGGCGTATCGAGGAGGATCAGCGGATCAAGGCACGGCTCGATGCACCGCCGACCAACGACGTCGAGGCGCTGAAGATCTCCAAGCGCCGCCGTTCGGGCGCGCTTGCCCGCAGCGGCGAGGAGTCGAAGACCGATCGCGACACGCGCCGCTACAAGACGATCGTCGATACCGCCCGCATCCGCACGCTCGCCGATCGTGGCGCGTCCTTGGCGGGGCTCGCCGGCGCGTTCGGCATCACGGTCGAAGAGGTCGAGGCTGCGTTGGCGGAAACCGCACCGCGGGACTGAATCCCGTCAGGCGGGATGGCCGTCGCCCGCAAGCCACCGCCTCGCCTCGTCGATATCGAGAAACGTCCGGCAATTCTCGGCCTTGAGATAGCGCTCGGTCTGGAGCTTCGCCAGATGCGAGGCGACCACCGCCGCGATCGGCGCGGACGTCACCTTGAGCGCTTTCGGCATCATCGCTTCGAGCGCATCGACCACCTTCAACGGCTGGATCGCTGCCTTGCGCAGATCCGCGAGCACCACGAACCGCCCATGATAGAGCCGCGCCGCGGTGCCGCGCGCGAGCAGTTCGGCCGAGAACGCCGCGGTCGTCGCGATCGACCAGAACCCCTCGGTCACGATCGTCAGGGTCTTGGTCGGGACGTCGAAACTGATCGTGTACATGCCGTCCGCTAGCACCGTCATGTTAACGATCCGCTATCAATCGGTGCCGGGCAGGTCGACATGCAGGCGCCGGAAGCGCGCCTCGATCAGGCTGTACGCGCCGAACAGCGCCAGCCCGATGCCGGTCAAGGCGAGCAGCCATTTGCCGCCCGGTTGCGATTGCAGCATTTGCAGCGCGTCGGCGACGCCGCCTGCGTCGCTCGCATGCGCGGTCCACGCCGCCAGCCCGAACAGCCCGGCGACGATCAGGAACACCAGCGCGCGGGCGCCGTAGCCGACCCTGCCCATCGTGCAGACATAGCCGGGGGCGGGCGCATCGCCGCGGAGGTCATGAAAGAAGTCGCCGCGCCATGCCTTTTGGCCCTGCTGGAACGCGGCGACCAGCACGCCGACGGCGACCGTGCCGACCAGAATGCGTCCGGCCGGCTGGTCCAGCAGCAACGCGGTCCAGTCGCGGGCGCTTTCGTCGCCGGGCGAAACCGATGCCTCGCGCGATCCGATTTTCATCGCGAGCTTGGCGGCCGTCCAGGCGAGGACCAGATGCGCGATCCCGCTGACGACATGGCCGACCCGCCTGAGGCTGCCCTTGGCATCGCGACCGATCTGCTCGGGGTTCGCCGCGGCCTCGGTCAACCGCCAGACCGCGTAGCCGAGCAGTCCCGCTGCGATGATCGCCAGCAGCACCGGGCCGAGCGGTCCGCCCGCCATCGACCCGATCGCGCCCTGGTTGTCGGCGATCTCGCCCCCATGCAGCGCCGCATCGACCGCGAACCACCCGACCAGGATGTAGACCACCCCGCGGGCGGCAAAGCCGAGCTTGGCGAGCAGCGTCGCATTCGCATCCGAAATCATGATGGCCCCTTTGTTACGGGGGCATAACGGCGCGGCGGTCGCGACGTTCCTGTGGGGGCCAGCGGAGAGTGTGGTTGTCGGCTGCTCTCCCCTTTCAAGCATGTTAGATTTGTTTCCCCGCGAAGGCAGGGATCCAGACTGGGCTCCCGCCTTCGCGGGAGAACAAGGAAGGGCATGGTGCCGTGGTTATCGAGGGGCGGCGGGGCTTAGGGTTTGAGACGGCTGAGGATTCCTTCCGGCCAGCCAAGCGATAACCGCTCTTGTGCTTCAAGATTCGCAGACCCCGAGTATCCTCCCCCGCCAGGGGGAGGTGGCAGGCGCTTGCCTGACGGAGGGGGAGGTAAGGGTAAACCGCTGTTCCGTGTCCTCCCCCTCCGTCGCCTAAGGCGCCACCTCCCCCTGGCGGGGGAGGATTGCAGGCGCGGCGTTCGCGAAGAGATTTCTGAGGGACAACGCCGAGCACCATGCTCACCACTCGCCGGCCTCCCTGGGAAAGGGTAAGGTTATTCCGCGGGCTTTTCGGGTGTCGGGCTCTCCAGCTTTGCACCATCCAGCGTCCTGTCCACCCGAGCCTTCACAGCCGCTTCCGCCGCCTTCTCCGCCGCCGTCCGCCCGAACACCCGCCGGTTCTGGTCCGCCCGCACCAAAGCCTCGGCCCGAGCCCGCTGCTTTCGCGCGAGCCGCAGGTTGATCACCTCACCCACGCGCGAATTTCACGCGAGGAAGCGGTCCTTAAGCGCCAGCATCGCCAGCGCAGCCTTCGCCGCGCCGCCGCCCTTGTCGCCTTCGGTGGGCTTTGCGCGGGTCAGGGCCTGCGCCTCGTTCTCGGTGGTCAGGATGCCGTTGCCGATCGACAGGCCGTCCATCGTCAGTTGCATGATCCCGCGTGCGCTCTCGCCCGCGACGATCTCGAAATGATAGGTTTCGCCGCGGATCACGACGCCCAGCGCGACATACGCGTCGAACGTCTCGCTCTCGGCCGCCAGCGCGATCGCGCCGGGGACTTCGAGCGCGCCGGGCACGGTGACCGTCTCATGCGTATGGCCCGCAGCTTCGATCGCGGCCTTCGCACCCTCGACGAGCAGGTCGTTGAGGTGATCGTAGAACCGGGCTTCGACGATGAGGAGATGCGCCATCAGTTGCTCTTTTCCGTGTTCAGGGACGCGATCGGGCGCTCGCCGACGATCGACAGGCCGTAGCCGTCGAGGCCGACCAGCGTGTGATGCGTGTTGGTGATCAGCACCATGTCGTGGACGCCGAGCTCGGTAAGGATCATCGCGCCGACGCCGTAGTCGCGCAGTTCCTCCATGTCCGGGGTGATCTCCGCACCCGCCTTCTTCATCACCGCAGAGGTGAAGGTGTTGCTGCGCGGACGGTTGATGACGACGATCACGCCGGCGCCCTCGTCCGCGATCATCTGCATCGAGCGCGCGAGGATCCGGCCGCGATCGCCCGATTCGCCGAAGATATCCGCGAACGGCGACAGCGCGTGCATGCGGACGAGCGTCGGCTTGGCGGGATCGATCCTGCCCTTCACGAGCGCGACCTGCTCGGTGCCGGTCGCCTTGTTCCAGAACGTCAGCGCGGTCCAGTCGCCGCCCCACTCGGACGTGAACTTGGCCTCGGCACGCTTCTCGACGAGGTGATCGTGGCGGCGGCGATACGCGATTAGGTCGCGGATCGTGCCGATCTTGACGTTGTGGAACTGCGCGAAGGTGACGAGATCGTCCATCCGCGCCATCGTGCCGTCCTCGTTCATGATTTCGCAGATCACGCCCGAGGGGTTGAGTCCGGCGAGCCGCGCGACGTCGACCGCCGCCTCGGTATGGCCGGCGCGGATCAGCACGCCGCCGTCGCGCGCGACCAGCGGGAAGACGTGGCCGGGGGTGACGATGTCCGCCTTCTGCTTGGTCGCATCGATCGCCACCGCGATGGTGCGCGCACGATCGGCGGCGGAGATGCCCGTCGTGACGCCTTCGAGGGCCTCGATCGAGACGGTGAACGCGGTCTCGTGGCGAGTCCCGTTGTTGCGGCTCATCAGTTCGAGCCCGAGTTCTTCGGTACGGTCGCGGGTCAGCGCGAGACAGATCAGGCCGCGGCCGTATTTGGCCATGAAGTTGATCTTCTCAGGGGTCGCCATCTGTGCGGGTATGACCAGGTCGCCCTCGTTCTCACGGTCCTCGTCGTCGACCAGGATGAACATCCGGCCGTTGCGCGCTTCGTCGATGATCTCTTCGGGACTGGAGAGATAACCGTGCTTGAGGCGCGACAGTTCGGCGGTGGCGTCAGCGGGCAGAGGCACGGTAATGCTCCATTCTTTGGAGGTAGCGGGCGAGGACGTCGATCTCGATGTTGACCGACTGGCCGGTCTGGACCGTGCCGAGCGTCGTCACGCCCCAGGTATGCGGGATGATGTTGAGGCCGAATTCCACCGCGCCGTCCACATCGCGCACGGTGTTGACGGTCAGCGAGACGCCGTCGACCGTCACCGAACCCTTGGCCGCGATGAACGGCGCGATCTCGGGGCCGGCGCGGACGGTGAGGCGGTGTGAGCCACCCTCTTCTTCGATCGCGACGATCGTGCCGAGCCCGTCGACATGCCCGGTGACGATATGCCCGCCGAGTTCGTCACCGAGCTTCATCGCGCGTTCGAGGTTGAACTTGCGGCCCTCGGTCCACTGGTCCTTGGCGGTGCGGCTGATCGTCTCGCCGGAGACGTCGACCGCGAACCAATTGGGGCCCTTGTCGACGACGGTCAGGCAGACGCCCGAGCAGGAGATCGACGCGCCGAGATCGACGGTCGCGGTGTCGTACGCGGTGCTAACGACGATGCGCGTGTCGCCGGGTGACTCCACGCGCGCGACCGTGCCGATGTCGGTGATGATTCCGGTGAACATTATGCCTCGTTTCGTTCGCGCTCGTAGACCTCGAGCCGGTCCATGCCAAGTTGTCGTGCGTCGACCATCGCCCAGCGACCATGCGCCGCGCTCAGGTCGGTAAGGCCGATATCGCCCAGCGCAGGCTTGCCGCCGCCGATCAGAATCGGGGCGCGGTAGAGAAGGAGTCGGTCGACCAGATCGGCGGCCAGGAACGCGGACGCTACGGCCGCGCCGCCTTCGACGAGGATGTGGTCGACGCCCAGAAGCCTGGCGATGTCGTGCGGGGCGGCGATGACGGTCCAACTGGGCACGTCTTGGACGGTCGAAGATAAAAGCACGCGCCTTGGTCCGCGTTCTTCCAAACCCGGCAACCGCACATCGAGTCGCGGCGCATCGGCGTCATACGTGCCGCGACCGACGAGAATCGCTTCGTGCCTGCTGCGCTCCAGATGCGCGTGCATCCGTGCTTGCGGACCGGTGATCCAGCGACTCGATCCGTCCGCCATCGCGATGCAACCGTCGAGCGATGTCGCGAGCTTCAAAGTAACGTGCGGGCGGCCGAGCGCCTGCCGCGTGAGAAAGCCCGCCATCGAACGGCGAGCCTCTTCCGAGCGAACGCCGCGCGTCACCGCGATGCCAGCGGCCTCCAGCCGGGTAAAACCCTGGCCTGCCGTTCGTGCGTCGGGATCTTCGAGGGCGACGAAAACACGTGCAACGCCTGCCTGGATCAGCAAGTCGCTGCATGCAGGTCCGCGCGGGGACTGATGCGCGCAGGGCTCAAGCGTCAAGTAGGCAATGGCCCCTCGCGCGTTCGCACCGGCCTCAGCCAGCGCCATCGCTTCCGCATGCGGACGTCCGCCCGTCTGCGTCCAGCCGCGCCCGACCACGCGACCTTCGCGCACGATCACGCAACCGACGTTGGGGTTGGGCGCGGTCCGTCCGCGTCCCCGCTCGGCCAGCGCCAGCGCGGCGCCCATCCAGCGGGCATCGTACGCTTGGGTCAAATCTCCCCCAGTCAGATCCCCCCTGGTCAGATCCCCATCGCCTTCAACTTGTCGTCCAGCCGCTTGAACGCGGCGCGCTGTGCGTCCTCGCGCGCCTTCTGCTCGGCGAGCGCCTTGGCCTTGATCGGCGCATCGATCTTCTGCTGTGCGATGATCTGCGCGTCGGTGCGATCTGCGGGCCATTGCTCGACGTAGATGATCTTGGGGCGGTATTCCTGCTCGACGTACGAATCCTTCATGAACGCGAAGATCAGAAAGCTCGTCACGCCGAGTGCCGCGATGAGAAAGATCAGCTCGTACGGCTGGCGCTGGCTCAGGAAGAGCCGCAGGTCGCGATAGGCGACGATCGGTGAGAAGCGACTGAAAAGGCCCATGCGACGCAAGATAGGAGAGCGGGGCCGGCTAGGCCAGCCCCGCAGCCCCCGTGTTCGGCTTCTGAGGCTTCAGTTCTGCAAGACAAACGTCAGCGACATCGATCGCCACGCCTCGACCGGAACGCCGTCGCGCGTCGCCGGCTTGAACCGCCACTTCGCCAGCGCACGGTCGAGCGTCGCGCGGTAGAAGGTGTCGGTGGTCGCGCTGACCCGCTCGACTTGCTTCACCCGGCCATCGACCCCGACCAGTACACGGACGACGACCTTGCCCTCGCGTTCGGCGCGGCGCTCCTCGGCTGGATAGCTCGGCTGGAAATCGGCGGCGTAGCGCGGGTCGACGCCCGGCTGCACGAACACCGGCGCAGGCGTTGGCGGATCGACCGCGACGGTCCCGGTTCCAGCGCCTTCGACACCGATCGGCGGCGTGTAGGGGAGGGGATCGGGGGTGACCGCGAAGCCGGTGTCCGTCTGCGTTGGTACCTGCGGGATCGGTGCATCGGGACGCGGGGCAGGTCGCGGTTGCTGGCGGACCAGAGGATTTGCAGGCGGCGTTGGCTCGGGCGGCGGTGGCTGGGTGTACGGCACATAGGTTATGAGCGGCTTGTCGGGTACGAACGGCAGCACGTTCGGCGCCGCGAAGAACAAGGCTCCGATCACCGCGCTATTGATCGCCAGCGCGACGCCGAGGCTCCCGGGATTGAATCCGCCGGTCCGGTTCAGTCGATCCGCGTACATGGTCCGTCTCCCGCATCTCCTCGAGGATGGCGGCGAGATAGGTACCGCCGGTTGGAATGGTACATCATTACATTGTGCGGGCAAGGGGTTTGGAGGAGGGGTGCTGGCGCGAGGTGAGTTGACCTCGTTTGGTCGCTCTTGGGCGATGTCTACCGGTCGGCACCAATTGGCTCGGCTAACCTACCGTACTGCGCTGGCGGTCACATTCTTCGGCCATGTGCACCACCCCGGCGAAGGCCGGGGCCCAATTGGAAAGGTTGGAATAATGGAGCGCGGCGCCCGTGCGCGACGTTCCCCAATTGGGCCCCGGCCTTCGCCGGGGTGGTGGTGAGAGGGAAGGGCGGTGCATTTGTCGAGCGCGGGCAAAGTGACCGCCGGCAAAGTATGGTCCGTTGCGGTCAATTCCACCGCAGCCCTTCCTTCCTTGTTCTCCCGCCTTCGCGGGAGAACATGCTTTTTCGGGCCACCTGCGGGAACGCGAGATCAGCGCGCCGCCAACCGCTCCAAAGCCCGCTCGCGCCCGATCAGCGGCAGCAACGCGGCCATGTCGGGACCATGATCACGCCCAGTCAGCGCACGACGCAACGGCAGGAACAACGCCTTGCCCTTGCGCCCCGTCTCCGCCTTCAACCGAGCCGTCAGCGCGTGCCAAGGGTCGCTCGACCAATCGATCGCCTCCGCCGCCATCAGCGCCTGATCGAGATACGCCGCATCGACGTCGCCCTCGACCGCGATCGGCCCCTCGATCACACCCCACCAGTCCGCCGTATCCGCCAGCGTCACCAGGTTCGGTCGCACCGCCTCCCAAGCCGCCACATCCATGCCCTCGGGCAACCGCTCGGCCACCGCCTCATATGGCAGCGCATGCAGGATGCGCGCGTTCAACGCCGCCAGCTCCGCCTCGTCGAACCGCGCCGGCGCGCGGCCGAACCGCGCGAAATCGAACCCGGCGATCAGCGGCGCGGCGTCGGCGATCGGCTCGACCGGGTCGCTCGTCCCGATCCGCGCCAGCAGCGCACGCACCGCCTGCGGTTCTATCCCGACTTCGCGGAAATGATCGACGCCGAGCGAGCCGAGCCGCTTCGACAGCTTGCCCTCCGCGCCGGTCAGCAACGCCTCGTGCGCAAACCGCGGCGGCGTGACGCCGAGCGCGGCGAACATCTGCAACTGGAGCGCGGTGTTCGACACGTGATCCTCGCCGCGCACGACATGAGTCACGCCCATCTCGGCATCGTCGATCGCCGACGGCAGCATATACAGCCACGACCCGTCCGCGCGGCGGATGACCGGATCGCTCATCGTCTTCGCCTCGAAATGCGCCACGCCGCGGATCAGGTCGTCCCACGCGATCGCCGAGTCGTGATCGAGCTTGAACCGCCAATGCGGCTTAACACCGCCCGCTTCGAGCTTCGCCCGCGCGTCGTCGTCCAACGCCAGCGCCGCGCGATCATAGATCGGCGGCAACCCGCGCCCGGCCTGGATCTTCCGCTTCAGATCGAGTTCCTGCGACGTCTCGTACGCGGGATAGACATGCCCGCTTGCAACCAACGCCGCGAACCGCGTTTCGTACAGCGCGAACCGCGCCGACTGCCGCTCCTCCGCGTCGGGCGTCATCCCGAGCCAGTCGAGATCGGCGCGGATCGCCTCCACGAACCGTTCTTCGCTGCGTTCCGGATCGGTATCGTCGATCCGCAGCACGAACTTGCCGCCGTTGGCCCGCGCGAACATCCAGTTGTGGAGCGCGGTGCGGATGTTGCCGACGTGCAGGCGGCCGGTGGGCGAGGGGGCGAAACGGGTGATCACGGTCATGGCTTCGACCTAGAAGCGAACGCCTGTCACGGCAACGCGTGCGTGCCCGACTCTCTGTAGGACCCCGCCCCCCGAATTGACCGCCGTCAGACCGACCGGATGGCCTGCGCGGCGCGCCGCAGATCGTCGATCATCGCGGTGGACATCGCCCGCTTGGGGGCGAAATGATACATTTGCTCGTTCAGGCCAAAGGCGAAGATGTCCCTGGTTTCGAACCAGCCGTGATAATCCGACCACGGCATGTCGCTCATGCTCGTATCGGATTTGAACGTCAGGCGCTCGTCGGTCCACGCCAGGCTGAAGGTTCGATCGAGCGAACGCTGCTGATGAAACAGCCGTCGCGCGCGACGGGGCGCCAACGCGAAAATGGCGGTCCAGACCGCGGTGAGCCAGAGTATCCCGGCGCCGACCCCGTACAGAAACGCGGGGATGCTGACCCTCCCAGAATCGCCGATGTCGATCGCGACGCCCACCATGCCGGCAACCAACGGCACGCAGATCACCCAAAGCTTGAATTGACGGCGACGCAGCGCGCGCAGGAAACTGCCGCGGGAGACCGCGATGTAATCCTCGACTGTCGGCTTGAACACAAATCCGTCCGCCATCGCCTCTCTCTTCCCCCGTGCGCCACTCCATTCTAAGGGAGCACCGTCCGCGGGAAAAGGCGATACGATGAAACTGATGACCGGCAATTCCAACCTGCCCCTCGCGCAGGAGATCGCCGCCTATCTCGAGACTCCGCTGACGGACGTCAGCGTGCGGCGGTTCGCCGACGAGGAGGTCTTCGTCGAGATCAACGAGAACGTCCGCGGCGAGGACGTGTTCGTGATCCAGTCGACCGGCTACCCCGCCAACGACAACCTCATGGAATTGCTGATCATGATCGACGCGCTCAAGCGTGCGTCGGCGCGGCGCATCACCGCGGTGATCCCGTATATGGGGTACGCGCGGCAGGACCGGAAGCCGGGCCCGCGCACGCCGATCTCGGCCAAGCTCGTCGCCAACCTGATCACCGTCGCGGGCGCGAACCGCGTGCTGTCGGTCGACCTGCATGCCGGCCAGATCCAGGGCTTCTTCGATATCCCGACCGACAATCTCTACGCGGCGCCGGTGATGTCGGCGGACATCCTCGCGCGGTTCAAGGGCAAGAATTTGATGGTGGTGTCGCCCGACGTCGGCGGCGTGGTGCGTGCGCGCGTGCTCGCCAAGCGGCTCGACAACGCGCCGCTCGCGATCGTCGACAAGCGTCGCGAGCGCGCCGGCGAGTCGGAGGTGATGAACATCATCGGCGAGGTCGAGGGGCGCTTCTGCATCCTGGTCGACGACATCGTCGATTCGGCGGGCACGCTGTGCAACGCGGCGGCGGCTTTGAAGGAGGCGGGCGCCGAGGACGTCGTCGCCTATGTCACGCACGGCGTGCTGTCGGGCGGTGCGGTGGCGCGCGTCGAGGGTTCGGAACTGCGCGAATTGGTGATCACCGACTCGATCGGCAACCACGACGTGATCAAGGGCGCGCACGGCAAGATACGCCACCTCCAGATTGCGCCGCTGCTCGGCGAGGCGATCAAGCGGATTGCGGACGAGACGAGCGTGTCGAGCCTGTTTGATTGACGGACGCAGGCGCGGCTACGCCCGCGCCGATGCCCGCTAAAAGCGGGCAGCGCCCGGCACGGCCGGCGGTCGGCTAACGCCGAACCGTCCGACGACGGCTTTGCCGACGGCGCGCCAACTGAGACCACCTCCATCTCCGTCATCCTGACGAAAGTCAGGACCCAGGGTTATGAACGATGACGCCTTTGGCTCTGGGTCCTGACTTTCGTCAGGATGACGGAAGGGGGTCATGAACGCCCTCACGCCGTCTCAAAGCACCAGATACGAAAAGACCCGCGGCATTCGGCATGCCGCGGGTCTTTCACGATACCAATCCCAAAAGCCGATCAGCCCTCGTAATCGGCACCCAGATTCTGGTTCCGCGGCGGCGCTGCTGCGGTGAGACGAAGCGCCTCGGCCGATGCCGACAGGCTGCCGACGGCGTCGACCTCGTCGTCGTCGTCGACGCGAACCTTCTGCAGGCCCTGGATGACCTGTTCCTTGAGATGCGCCGGCTTGACGTTCTCGTCGGCGATCTCGCGCAGCGCTACGACTGGGTTCTTGTCGCGGTCGCGCTCGAGCGTCAGTTCAGCGCCGCCCGAAATCTGGCGCGCACGCTGGGCCGCGAACAACACCAGGTCGAACCGGTTGGGGATCTTGTCGACACAATCCTCGACGGTAACGCGCGCCATGCGGCTTCCTTCGTAACAACGATAGAGTGAGAACGTGTCGCCTAGGGGGTATGGCCCGCATAGTCAAGAAATCCGCCGCGGGTTGCCACCGGCCGGCCTCGTGTCCATCACGCGGCGCATGGACGAACCCGCCGAACAACCCAGCTTCACCGTCGAGGGCAACCGGCTGACGCTGCTCGATACCGGCCCCCGCCGCCTAGATGCGGTGCTGGCGCTGATCGACGGCGCCGAGCGGACGCTGCGCGTGCTGTATTACATCTATGCCGACGACGAGTCCGGCAAGCGCGTCAACGCCGCGCTGATCGCGGCCGCCAAGCGTGGGGTCGAGGTGTCGCTGATCGTCGACGGGTTCGGCAGCGACGATGCGCCGCACGCATTCTTCGAACCGCTCGAAGCCGCCAACGTCTCGGTATGCCGGTTCTCCGCGCGGTTCGGCCGACGCTATCTTCTGCGTAACCACCAGAAGCTCGCGCTCGCGGACGAATCGCGGATCATCATCGGCGGTTTCAACATCGAGGATGATTATTTCGGCACCGTCGCCGAGCACGCGTGGCGCGATCTGGGGCTGCTGGTCGAGGGCCCTGCCGCCGGGCGGCTGACGGGCTATTTCGATGCGTTGCAGGCGTGGATCCACGAGCCCAAGGGCAAGCTGCGACACCTGACGGCGGCGTTGGCGAAGTGGAGCGAGACTCAAGGACCGACGCGCTGGCTGATCGGCGGCCCCACGCGCAAACTGTCGCCCTGGGCGCGCGCGGTGCGCGACGACATGCGGCGGGGCGCGCGCATCGACGTGATCGCGGGCTATTTCACGCCGAGCCCCGCGCTGTTGCGGCGGCTCGATCACGCCGGGCGTCGCAATGCCGGGGTCCGCGTTGTCACCGCGAGCAAATCGGACAACAACGCGACGATCGCCGCTGCGCGGTTCACCTATGCCGGGCTGTTGCGCAAGGGCGTGCGGCTATTCGAATACCAGCCGACCAAGCTGCATACCAAGCTCTATGTGATCGATGACGTGGTCCATATCGGCTCGGCGAACTTCGACATGCGCAGTCTGTTCATCAACATGGAGCTGATGCTGCGGATCGAGGATGCGGCGTTCGCGGGCCATGTCCGGCGCTATGTCGACGGCGAGGTGGCGAAATCGGTCGAGGTGACTGCTGCACTGTACAAGGCGAACACCGGCTGGGTGCAGCGGCTGAAGCAGCTCGGCGCGTATTTCCTGGTCGCGGTGGTCGACCCGAGCCTGTCGCGCGGGCTGAACTTCGGGATCGATGAGTAGAGGGGGCAGCGGCGGCCAAAGACATCGGCCCCACTCCGTCATCCTGACGAAAGTCAGGATCCAGGGCCGAGAACGCCGTCCTGTTTGGCTCTGGGTCCTGACTTTCGTCAGGATGACGGAGGGGGTTTGGACGAGCTTCCCGTTTACCGGACTTGGACCACATCAGCGCCGCCGGCAAAGCCGCCGTCGGACGGGTTCGGCTATCTAGCCGACCCGCCGGCCGGGCCTGACGCTGCTTGCGCAGCGGCGCGGGCGTGGCCGCGCCTGCGTCAGGCCTTCCACGCCCAGTACAGCTGCGCGGGTGGTACGTTCCACCACTCCATGTCGTGGTCGATCGCCTCGAAATGCGGCGTCAGGAAGTCCTTCACCTTGGGCGAGAACTGATAGACCAGGAACGCGCCGCCGGTCCGCAGCACCGCATGCGTCGCGGCCGCGATCGCCGGGCCGACACCGGGGGGCAGCGTCGAGAACGGCAGGCCGGACAACACGTAATCGGCCTTTTCGAAGCCGTGGTCGGCGACGATCGTCTCGACCGCGTCCGCCGAGCCCAGCACCGCGAAGAACCGCGGGTCGGTGATCGTGTGGCGCAGATAGCGGATGAAATCGGGGTTGGTGTCGATCACCACCAGCTTGGCATCCGGCGCCATGCGGTCGAGGATCGGCCGGCAGAACGTGCCGACGCCTGGGCCGTATTCGACGAACAGCTTGCAGTTCGCCCAGTCGACCGGCCCCAGCATTTTCCGAATCAGCTTGTCCGACGACGGCACGATCGATCCGACCATGACGGGATGTTTCAGGAACCCCGAAAAAAACATCTGCCACGGGGACGGCACGCCGGCGGGGCGACTGCGTGCACGCCGGGTGGCGGTGGTCGAACTGGGCATCGTGTTCCTTACGATCAGGGGTCCCGCACGGTGGCGGAGCTTTGCCCCTCCCGTCGCACGAATTCCGAACGCGTTTCAAGGGCCGCGGGTTGCATGCGGCGACGAACCGAAGCGGAAGTCGTGGTGCGCCAAGCGGTTCCGGCGGCTTTGCCAAGTGTACGGCATCGCTTAAGCACGGACCATGAACGACGATCGTACAGGCCAGATTGCGGTTATTTTCGTGTCGATCCGTAACGACGCGGACCCCGCCGGCTACGCCGAGGCTGCCGTGGCTATGGACGCGCTCGCCGCCTCACAGCCCGGCTATCGCGGTGTCGACAGCGCGCGCGAGGCGGGCGGCATGGGGATCACCGTCAGCTATTGGGCCGACGACGCCGCGGCGATCGCATGGCGCGACCATCCCGAGCACACCGCGATTCGCGAGCGCGGGCGGGCACTCTGGTACGACAGCTATTGGGTCAATGTCGCACGGATCGAACGCGCCTATGCCTGGACGCGGCCATGATCGAAGCCTCGATGGACGGCCCGAAGATCGACCGCCGCTTCGCGCTGATGTTCCTCGTGATGCTGACGATCGCGGCGGGGAACACCGCGTTGCAGTCGGTGCTGCCCGCGCTCGGGCGATCGCTTGGAGTCGCCGACAGCGCGGTGGCGGCGGCGTTCTCGGTGTCGGCGTTGCTGTGGGTGATCGCCGCGCCGTTCTGGGCGAATCGATCCGACCGGCACGGCCGCCGCGCGATGATCCTGCTCGGCGTCGGCGGGTTCAGCGTGTCGCTGACGCTGTGCGGCGTGTTCCTGCTGGCGGGGATCAACGCGTGGATCGGCGGCACGACCGCGTTCCTGTGCTTTATCGGCGGGCGGCTGATCTACGGTACGTTTGGCGCCGCCGCTCCGCCGGCGGTGCAGGCGCTCGTCGCCGGCGAAACGACGCGCGAGGAACGGACCAAGGCGCTGACCCTGCTCGCCTCGGCGTTCGGGCTCGGCACCATATTGGGACCCGCGATCGCGCCGTACCTGATCCTCGGCTCGATCGGCGGCGTCGAGATCGGCTTGGCAGGCCCGGCGTTCCTGTTCGCGGTGTTCGGCGTGGCGGTGTGGATCACGGTGCGACGGATGCTGCCCGACGACAAGATCGTTGCGCCACACGAGGATACGCACGGCGCGAGCTCGGCGTACCCGTCGATCGGCGGCGCCCCGACCGGCGCCTCGGTCGCCGCCGCCACCGGATCGCATGTCGAGCATGTCGGCTACACCGATCCCCGGATCCGCGCCTGGATGATCGCCGGGCTGGTGATGGGCCACGCGCAGGCAATGACGAGCCAGGCGATCGGCTTCCTCGTGATCGACCGCCTTCACCTTGCCCCGGCACTGGCGCTGGAGCCTACGGGCATCGTCCTGATGATGGGTGCGGGCGCCGCATTGCTCGCGCAATGGGGAGTCATCCCACGTCTCAACATGACGCCACGCCAACTCGTGCTCACCGGACTGGTGCTGGCGGCGGCGGGAACCGCGCTGACCGGGATCGCGACATCGCTCTACACGATCGCGACCGCCTATGCGCTGGCCAGCCTCGGCTTCGGCTTCACGCGCCCGGGCTTCACCGCAGGCTCGTCGCTGGCGGTCGGCGCCAATGCGCAAGGCTCGGTCGCGGGCAAGGTGACGAGCATCAACGGCGCCAGCTTCGTGCTCGGCCCGTCGATCGGAGTCGGTCTATACGAGGCGCAGCACTCGCTGCCGTATCTAGTCGCGGGCGCGGCTTGCGTGGTAATGATCGCCTACGCCTGGGTGTCGCTGAAGGATGCCAAGGACAGCTAGGACAACCATTCGGGCGCACGCGTCATCGTTACGCGGGCGCCTCTCAGTCGATCAGGCCGTATTCCAGGGCCGATCGGCCGCCTCGCCAACGTCCGCTATTTTGCAGAGGCTATGATGCAGTACAAAAGCACCGGAACCCCGATCAGCAGGATCATCAGCAACAAGTTCATCTCGATCAGCCGGTTCAGCCATTTCGGCCGCCGAACGGAATAGTCGTCCGCATCCACGTCCGAATAGTCTTCGACGATATCCATGTCGAACTTGTTGGAAAAGAAATGCCTTGGCCGCATTCGCAAGAAGGGGCGGGGCGAAGCAGCGTGATCGGACAGATCGTGGTTCGCCGCAGGGTGAGCGCCAGATTTAGGGGCGGAGTCAGACATCATGTGGTTTCCGTTTTACTCGAGATCATGGGCGCGCAGAGCACGTCCCAAAGGTCAGATCGAATAAAGCCCGAACTCGAACGGCCTATAGCCGCGAGCTCGGGCTAACCACGTGCGGCGAGTTGCCCGGAATGGTCGCGGAAACGCTTATGTGTCGCAGGGGCGTACATAAAAGTTACATCGGAGCCGTATGACGTAATGTCAACTTATAGCGGCGCGGATCGCCGATGGATGGCCCCCCTCCGCCGGGAGGGGGGGCGCTAGTCATTCCGCACTCTTAGCGGGAAAGGCGAAACCGATTGGCTGGATCGCCGTGGCATCCTGCTTCAGTCGCGCGGCCATCTGTTCGTATTCGCGTTCGGTCTCTGGGGTAACGCTGGCGCGCGACTCCTTCAAAGCGCCTTCGAAGTCGGCCATCGTCACGTCGGTCGAGTCGATCGAGCGGCGCAACGCCACCAAGCCGGCGCGGCGGACGACGTCTTCCAGATCCGCACCGCTGAAACGGTCGGTGCGGTCCGCCAGGCGATCGAGATCGACGTCGCTCGCCAGCGGCATCTTCTGCGTCTGGATGCCGAGGATCCGGCGGCGGCCTGCTTTGTCGGGGACGCCGACATAGACGAGTTCGTCGAACCGGCCCGGGCGCAGCAACGCCGGGTCGATCAGGTTGGGCCGGTTGGTCGCGCCGATCACGACGACCGACTGAAGCTCCTCCAGCCCATCCATTTCGGCAAGGATCGTGTTGACGACACGCTCGGTCACCTGCGGCTCGCCCGCACCGCTGCCGCGTGCAGGCACCAGCGAATCGAGTTCGTCGATGAAGATCACGCACGGTGCGACCTGACGTGCGCGCTGGAACAGGCGGGCGATCTGCTGTTCGCTTTCGCCGTACCATTTGCTGAGCAGGTCGGACGATTTGGTGGCGATGAAGTTCGCCTCCGCCTCGCGCGCGACCGCTTTCGCCAGCAGCGTCTTGCCGGTGCCAGGCGGGCCGTAGAGCAGGAAGCCCTTGGCCGGGCGGATGCCGAGCCGGCGGAACGCGTCGGGGTTCTTGAGCGGGAGTTCGACGCCCTCCTTCAGCCGCATCTGCGCATCGTCGAGGCCACCCACATCGGCCCAGCGCACGGTCGGTGCCTGCACCATGACTTCGCGCATCGCCGACGGTTGGACGCGCTTGAGCGCCCCTAGGAAATCCTCGCGCGTGACCGACAGTTCGTCGAGCACCTCGGGCGGGATCGTCCGTTCCTCCAGATTGAGCCTGGGCATGATCCGGCGAACCGCCTCGATCGCCGCCTCGCGGGTCAGCGCGGCGAGATCGGCGCCGACGAAGCCATACGTAGTGCGCGACAGTTCATCGAGATCGACACGGTCGCCGAGCGGCATGCCGCGCGTGTGGATGCCAAGGATCTCTCGGCGGCCACGCTCGTCGGGTACGCCGACGACGATCTCGCGGTCGAACCGGCCGGGACGACGGAGCGCTTCGTCGATCGCCTCGGGACGGTTGGTGGCGGCGATCACGACGAGGTTGGCACGTGATTCGATACCGTCCATCAACGTCAGCAATTGCGCGACGAGACGCTTCTCCGCCTCGCCCGATACCTGGCCACGCTTGGGTGCGATCGAATCGATTTCGTCGATGAACACGATCGAAGGCGCTGCCTTCGCCGCTTCCTCGAACACTTCACGGAGGCGCGACTCGGACTCGCCATAGGCGGAACCCATGATCTCGGGACCGTTGATCAGAAAGAACTGCGCGTCGGACTCGTTCGCGACGGCACGTGCGAGCCGCGTCTTGCCGGTGCCGGGCGGGCCGTGCAGCAACACGCCCTTGGGTGGATCGACGCCCAGACGCTGGAACAATTCGGGATAGCGCAGCGGCAGTTCGACCATCTCGCGCAACTGGTCGATCGTCTGCGCCATGCCGCCGATATCGTCATAGGTGACGTCGGCACGGCGTGCGGCCTGCGGCTCCTCATATTCGGAGCGGAGTTCGATCTCGGTGTTCTCGTCGATGTGCACCACGCCCTTGGGACTGGCGGCGATCACCGCGAGGCGGATCTCCTGGAGCGCGTATGCCGGCGCGTTCATGAACTGCTGGACGCCCGGTGGCATGTTGCCGACGCGCTGATGCCCTGCGGTCGCGACGATATCGCCTTGGCAGATCGGCCGGCCGAGGAAGGTGCGCTTGAGCGCGTTGGTCGAGCCCTGGAGGCGGAGATTCTGTTGCGCCGGGGCGAAGACGACCCGCGTCGCGGGCTTCGACTCGGCCTTCCGCACCTCGACGAAATCGCCCGAGCCAACGCCAGCGTTCGCACGCTGAAGGCCGTCGATGCGGAGGATGTCGAGACCTTCGTCCTCGGGATACGGCCCAACGGCGCGCGCGGGCGTGTTCTGCTTGCCGAGGATCTCGATCACGTCGCCCTCGCCGATCCCGAGCGTCGCCATCAGCGCGCGTGGCAGATGCGCCAAGCCGCGGCCGCTATCCTCGGGACGCGCATTGGCGACCTGGATTTTTCGCGTGGGGATTTCGCTATCGGGCATCTCGACTCCTTCGAACTCGCAGGATCAGATGGGGCGCACACGACTGAGTTTCGAGGCCACCCCGGTTTTCGACCGCGAAAACGCACAAAAAAAGGGCCGGCCAATGAAGGCCAGCCCATGAAAGTTTTTAGGAGAGGATGCCTAAAAGGCGAGGTCTTTTTGCGTCGAGACGGTTCATGTTGCAAGTGCGAAGGGATCAGCTACGATTGCGCTAACTGCAATCGCGTGCATGAATGCGTCCAGCGGTCATTGTCACACGCGTCGAGTCGAAAGAGGAATCATGCGCAGGCTGCCGCCATTGGGGGCTATCGAGGCGTTCGTGCAGGTCGCGCGGCTGGGGTCGATCAAGGCTGCCGCGGAAGATCTGGCGCTGTCCGCGCCCGCGCTCAGCCGGCGCGTGCAGAGCCTGGAGCGCTTCATCGCCAAGCCGCTGTTCGCGCGCAGGCACCAAGCGATGGTGCTGAATGCGGATGGCGAACGGCTGCTCGCACAGATCGCGCCCGTGCTCGATTCGCTGTCGGATGCGGTCGAATCGCTGACCAGCACGACCGAGGTGCTGCGGCTGCGGCTCGGCATCCTGCCGCTCTACGCGTCGCAGAAGCTGTTTCCGCGGCTGGGGGAGTTACGGAAGGCGCATCCGGAGCTGCATCTCGACATCGATACCGCGGCGCATCTCGTATCGCGGCTGGGCGACGGGCTCGATGCGGTGATAGCGTTGTCGCGCGAGATCGATCCGGCCTTCTACGCGCGGCGGCTCGATCGCAATTCGGTGTACGTGATCGGTGCGCGCAGCCTGCTGGAGCGGCCGGACCCGATCACGCGGCCCGAACAGCTGACGACGCTGACCGCGCTGGTCCACCGCGACATGATCGATACGTTCTCGGCATGGCGGACCGCGGCCGGGCTCGACGATATCGAGCCGCTGGCGATCGACCATTTCGATTCGGGCGCGCTGATGCTGGAGGCCGCCGCCCAGGGCTTGGGCGTGGCGTTCATGCATGCGAGCCATTTCGCCGATGCCAACGACCCGCGGCTGGTGCGGCTGTTCGATATCGAGGTGGAGAGCCCGTACAGCTACTGGTTCGTCTGCCGCCCACGGGCGCTGCAGACCAAGCCGGTGAAGCTGTTCCACGACTGGCTGATCAAGGCGTTGGCGGAAGTGTGACCGCTACTCCCCTCCCGCTTGCGGGAGGGGTTGGGGGAGGGGCGTGCCTCACTGACCGGACGCCAGTACGTACGTCGCACCCTCCCCTAGCCCCTCCCGCCAGCGGGAGGGGAATTCAGCTTAAGCCGCGCGTGCCTTGATGATCTTCCCCGGATTACGCGGCGGCTCGCCCTTGGGCAGCGCGTCGACCAGTTCCATGCCGTCGGTGACCTGGCCCCAGACGGTGTACTGCTTGTCGAGGAAGCGGGCGTCGTCGAACACGATGAAGAACTGCGAGTTCGCGGTATCGGGCTGGTTGGTCCGTGCCATCGAACACACGCCGCGGACATGCGGCTCGGCCGAGAATTCCGCCTTGAGGTTCGGCTTGTCCGAGCCCGACGTGCCGGTGCCGGTCGGATCGCCGCCCTGCGCCATGAAGCCCGGGATCACGCGGTGGAACACGACGCCGTCGTAGAAGCCGTCATTGGCCAGCTCGACGATCCGCTCGACGTGCCTGGGGGCCAGATCCGGACGCAGCTTGATCGTGACGTCGCCGCCTTCGAGGGTCAGCGTCAGCGTTTCGGGGGTATCGGCCATGGGTGTCTTCTCCTGAATTGATGAGGCGCAGATAGGGAGCCGCACTCCGACTGGCAAATGCACGCCGGCCGGGTTAGGGCCCAAACGCGCACTTTTTAAGGGAGGCTGCCATGAGCGAACTCGAGCTTCCCGAGGTCGAAACCGAAACCCCGCCCGAGACCCAGCTCGACCGCGACGACCATCTGCGGCCCGAATTCGTGCGGGCCGTGCTCGATGCGGTCGAGGAGGGCGACGACGAAGCCGCGCGCGCACTGGTCGAGCCGCTCCATCCCGCCGACATCGCCGATCTGTTCGAGCTGACCCCGCAGGAGGATCGTGCGGCGCTGGCGCGGGCGGTCACCGATCTGCTTGGCGGCGACGTGTTCGCCGAGATGAACGATTACGTCCGCGAGGATCTGATCGATGCGCTCGAGCCGCATCAGGTCGCGGATCTCGCGTCCGAGCTCGATACCGACGACGCGGTCGCGATCATCGAGGACATGGACGAGGACGAGCAGCGCGCGGTGCTGCGTGCGCTCGATCCCGACGATCGCGCCGCGATCGAGGAGGCGCTGAGCTACGCCGAGGAGTCCGCCGGCCGCCTGATGCAGCGCGAGCTGATCGCGGTACCCGAGCATTGGACGGTCGGCGACGCGATCGATTACCTGCGCGGCCATGAGGAGCTGACGACCGATTTCTGGGAGATCTTCGTCGTCGATCCGGCGCATCGTCCGATCGGTACGTGCCAGCTGTCGTGGATGCTGCGCACGCCGCGCGGGATCGCGATGGCCGACGTGATGAAGCGCGAACAGACGCTGATCCCGGTCGACATGGACCAGGAGGAAGTCGCGCTGCGCTTCCAGAAATACGCGCTGATCTCGGCCGCGGTGGTCGATCATGGCGGAAGACTGGTCGGGATGATCACGGTCGACGACATCGTCCACATCATCTCCGAAGAGGCGGGCGAGGATTCGCTGCGGCTGGCGGGCGCGGGCGACGGCGATATCAACGAGCCGATCCGGCTGACGGTGCGGACGCGGTTCATCTGGCTGGTGGTCAACCTCGGCACGGCGATGGTCGCGTCGTCGGTCGTCGGGCTGTTCCAGAGCACGATCGCGGGTTTCGCGCTGCTCGCGGTGCTGATGCCGATCGTCTCGGGGATGGGCGGCAATGCGGGCACGCAGACGCTCGCCGTGGTGGTGCGGGCGCTGGCGACCAACCAGCTGACGAGTTCGAACACCGCGCGGATGATCGGCCGCGAGTTCCGGATCGCCGCGGCCAACGGCGTGATGCTAGGGACGCTGATCGGCTGCGGGACCTATGTGTTCTTCCACAACCCAAATCTGTCGATCGTGATCGCCGCGGCGATGCTGACCAACAATATCGTCGCCGGGCTCAGCGGCGTGCTGGTGCCGGTGACACTCGACAAGTTCCGGATCGATCCGGCGGTGTCGTCCGCCGTTTTCGTGACGACGATGACCGACACGATGGGGTTCTTCTCGTTCCTCGGGCTGGCGACTCTTTGGGGCCTGCACGGTTGATCGCCGCTTTTTAGAGCCCATTTTCAGCAGCATGCCGCTCCATCTCACCAAAGTCGCGTTCGGCGCGGACAGCGTCGATCACCTCGCGGAACGGCTTCGCCTGCGTGGCGAGGAGGGGCCGGTGTTCCTCACCACCCGCTATCTGCCCAAGCGGCATGCAGAGGTGGCCGGGCCCGTTGGTGAGGGGGGCTCGATGTTCTGGATCCTGAAGCACCAGCTAATCGCTCGCTCGCCGATCCTCGGCTTCGGCGAGGCGGAGGGCGGGCGCGTCGCGATCCATATCGACCCGAAGCTGGTGCTGGTCCAGGCCCGCCCCAAGCGGGCGCATCAGGGGTGGCGGTATCTGGAAGGGGCCGACGCGCCGCTCGATCTCGGTGGCGACGCGACGGGGCTGGACGTGATGCCGCCGGCCTTGATGACGAAACTGGCGGAGTTGGCGCTCATTTGAGGGGGGTGGGTGGCGGCAACTCGTGTGACGACAGGTTTTCCACCATTCGCCCGGCAGTCGATGTGAAATTCCAGGCGTGCGGATTCGCCCACCAAGCCACCCCGGCGGCGGCCGGGCCCCCATTGGGGGACGAATGTAGCGACGGACAGTCCCCCGTCATGCAGACCTTTCCAATTGGGCCCCGGCCTTCGCCGGGGTGGTATTAATTGCACGACTTATTGCGGCGGCCATACTGACAATGGAATGCCTATTTCCCGTCGCCTGCCCCCGGTGCGCCACACACCACCGGCCCGCCCGCCGCAGCCTCGACCCGGCATTTCGCATTCCCCGCGACCGTCACCGTTCCCAGCCCGCTGTTCGTCACGAGCGCCGTGTAGCGCGCCGCGGCCTTCACCTCGCCGACGCCGTCGAGATGCACGGCGAGGTCGTTGACCGCCAACCCGGACGCGTCGATCGCGCCCGGTCCGCTGGCGATCAGGCGCGCGCGAGAGGCGCGCCCGGCCAGCGTCATCTGGCCGGTGCCGATCAGCGTCGCGTTCAGCTGGTCGGTGTCGGCCGCGGCGAGTGCCAGGCTGCTGTTGCCGCTGACCGTCACGTCGACCTTCATGCCGCGCATCCTGGCGATCGTCAGTCGTCCACCGGCGGCGACGCTCGCGGAGACGAGGCCGGGGGTGGAGAGCGTCACCACGATCGGCCCGGCTGCGGCACCCCCACCACTCCGCGGTTGCTCGCCCCAGCCGCCGGTGCCCTTGCGGACCGATAGCGTGGTGCCGTCGATACGGACCGCGACTCCCTCGATGATCCGGGGATCGCCGCCGATCGTCGCGCGCGGCGAACCCGTCGCGACGCGCACCTCGAACGGGCCCTCGACGCGGATCCGGTCGAAGCTGCCGACCGATATCGTCCGGCTCGCGACCGGTGCCGCGCCGGCTGGCGTGGGCGAGGACAGTAGCAGCAGCGGAGCGAGCAGATATCTCATGCCTGCAACCGTCGCCGCTTCCGCGCCCGCCGGCAAGTCAGTTCCCGCAGCGCACCGACCCCGACCCCGTCTTCGAAATCGTGCACCGCGCCTTGGGGCCAAGATCGACGTCGCCAGAGCCCGCTATGTCGACGACCGCAGGTCCGTCGACGACCGCGCGGACGCTGCCGGAGCCGGGAAGGTCGATCCTGGCCGACTGGGCCCGCAGCTTCGCCGCGTCGAGATCCCCCGACCCGGCGATTTCGACGTGGAGAGCCTTCGCCGTCCCCGCCAAGCGCACCTCGCCCGATCCGGTGATCGAAACGGCGGCATCGTCGACCTGCATCGCGGCGATGGTCAGGTGGCCGGAACCCGGGATCTCGCCCTCGAACTTGGCGGCCTCGACGCGGTCGACCGCCATGTCGCCCGACCCCGAGATATGCGCCGCGGTCAGCCGCGGCAGCGTGACGTACACCTTCACCTTGGCGCCCTTGGTCCAGCCGAAGTTGGCCCCGTTCCTGCGGCCGATGTCGAGCGTCTCGCCGTCGCGGTCGATCTTCAAACGGTCGAGCTGGTCGGAGGGACCTTCGGCGCGGATCGAGAAGCCGGTGCCGACTCGCACGTCGACGTCGTCCGAGCCTTGCAGGTCGATCTGATCGAACCCGGTGACCTGATAGGTCCGCGTCGTGCCCGCGCCGGACGCCGCGACGCCCGAGCCCGCCTTGTCGCCGTCCCAGCTGAACGAGCAGGCCGCGAGAGGAATGATCAGTCCGAGCGCAAGTAAGTTCATCGCATCCTCCTGTGTGTTGCTCGGACAATACACCTGATCGGGGCAGGGGCAAGGGGGTTTGTTGGTGGTGACGCTGCGGACCCGCGATCTGCGGAATCTGCCGAAAGCCGTCATCCCGGCCTCCGCCCGGAGTGAAAGGGCGCGGCAAAGGCGACACCACATCGTCCCAACGAAAAAGGGCGGCCCCGCAGGACCGCCCTTTCGTCTCGTCAAGCTGCCCAGGCGTTACGCCGGCACCTTGTCCTTGTTGTAGATCGCGGCGGCGGCGCGGAGGATGTCGAGGATCTTCTCCTGCGCCTTGGGCTCGTCGAGCTCTTCCATCGCCGCCAGTTCGCGCGCGAGGCGACTGGTCGCGCCTTCGAAGATCTGACGCTCCGAATAGCTCTGCTCTGGCTGGTCGTCGGCACGGAACAGATCGCGGACCACTTCGGCGATCGACACGAGGTCGCCCGAGTTGATCTTCGCCTCGTATTCCTGCGCACGGCGCGACCACATGGTGCGCTTGACCTTGGGCTTGCCCTTGAGCGTGTCCATCGCCTCGCGCATCGTCTTGTCCGACGACAGCTTGCGCATGCCGACGCTTTCGGCCTTGTTGGTCGGTACGCGGAGCGTCATGCGCTCCTTCTCGAACCGGAGGACGTAGAGTTCCAGTGTCATGCCGGCGATTTCCGAGCGCTGGAGCTCGATCACACGGCCGACCCCGTGCTTGGGATAAACGACGAAATCACCGACATCGAAGGACAGTGCCTTGGCAGCCATTTGGGGCCTTTCCGGATCAAGCCTCGCCGCGACGCCTCGACGAAGGACTCGTCGCTGCTGCATCGGGGGAGGGATAGGTCTGTACGTCAAGCGGATGACGTGAATCATCGCGCCCGTCGCGGACCCATCTAGCAGCTTTGCAACAAAATTACCAGCCGAACGTGGCAGGCGGCTTGCCCTTTTCGGGATTCGCCGCCTCTTATCAGTCGCCTGCGCCGGGCTCGGGCGAGAAATACTTGTCGAACTTGCCCTCGACGCCCTTCATCGCGTCGGCGTCCGGCGGCGTCTGGTTGTCGTTGCGCGTGACGTTGGGCCATTGCGCCGAGAAGGTCGTGTTCAGCTCGAGCCACTGTTCCAGCCCGCTCTCGGTGTCGGGCAGGATCGCTTCGGCGGGGCATTCGGGTTCGCACACGCCGCAATCGATGCATTCGCTGGGATTGATCACCAGCATGTTCTCGCCTTCGTAGAAGCAGTCGACCGGGCACACTTCCACGCAGTCCATGTACTTGCAGCGGATGCAGGCATCGGTGACGACGTAGGTCATTGCATAACTCCTGGGCCGGATTCCTTTCCGGCGACGAACGGGCCAGCGACTATGCGCGAGTGCCCGCCGCGTCAATCATAGCAAGCCTTCTGCGACACGTTATCAGGCTTTGTCGTCCCCTAAATCCTCCCCCGCCAGGGGGAGGTGGCTGGCCCTTGCCAGACGGAGGGGGAGGACACGCAACGGACGAGATCGCTTACCTCCCCCTCCGTCACCTTCGGTGCCACCTCCCCCTTGCGGGGGAGGATCAGTCACTCGGAAGCAGGATCGCGCACCGTGCCGGCAGGCGTCTTCCCCGCGATCAGATCCTGATAGCAACCTTGAGCCTCGGGCGCCGGCCCTCGCCGCGCTGGCAACGACTCCACCCGGATCACCCGCACCCGGTCCTCCACCGCGAACGTCAGCACATTTCCCACCCGCACCGGGCAATGCGCACGATCGATCGCGCGGCCATCGATGCGGAGCCGGCCCGTCTCGGCGATCGCCTGCGCGGCGGTGCGGCTTTTCGCGAGCCGCACGAACCACAGGAACCGGTCGATCCGCATCGCGCCTTCAACCATGGCGGACCAGTGCGGCGAGCCCGGCAAAGGCGTTCTGGCGGGACGGATCGATCGGCACGACGGGGGCTGGCCTGGCGGGCGGACGACCACGCCAGACCCAGCGCGGTATATCGCCGGCCAAGGCCTTGAAGCCGAGTTCGGTCATCAACCGCTCCAGCGCGGCGGGGTCGACCCCGATCGAGGTCGCGAGCGCCGGGTCGGGCGCGAACGGCGTGCGGCCCTGACGCGAATCGTGCGCGGCGCGAGCAATCCGCTCGATCAGGTCGACGCGGACGGCTTGCAGGCCGAGCGGGCGGAAGCCGGCGTCGAGCGTCGCGCCCTCAGTGCCGCGGGGGAGCACGGTGGCACCGTCGCGCGGAGCGGCGATCGTCGTGCCGCGCGCGCCGGCGAGGATCCGGCGCCAGCGGGCGGATTCGGGCTTGAGCAACCGCGCGTCGAACAGGTCGAGCGCGCCGACGGTGATGCCGATCTTGCGCAACCGCTTGCGCTCCTCGGGATCGATCGCGTCGAGCGCGAGCCGCATCGGCAGGCGCGGCAGGATCCCGCCGGCCTCCTCGATCGCGCCGGCGACCGCGCGGAACGCCGGGGTGACGGCGGGATCGCGGGTGAGTTCGGCGAGCTGGACCAGTACCGCGAGCTTCCGCCTGAGCATGATGGCGAGCCACGCCGCCAGCCGTGCCTCGATCTTGTCACGCGCGGGCTTGTCGAGGCAGTCGAGCGCGCGGTCGAGCAACAGTTTTGGCCGTGCAAACGACGGTCCTGCGCCGAGCCTGGCGACCGGATGGCCGCCCCAGACGATTTGCGCGGCGTCGTCGAGCGCGATGTCCGCATCGGCCGCGTCGACCAGCGACTGGCCGCGGCGCGATCGTTCGCCGACCAGCCGCTTCTCCGCGGCGGCGAGCAACAGCCGCTTGTCGCTCGCCCGTGCGTCCGCCGCCACCGTGAAGCGGAACCCGTCGAGGCGGCCGATTGGGTGATCCTCGACCATCACCTCGCCTTCGGGGCCGATCACCACCGGCAGCGCGCCCGCGTCCGCACCGATCTGGCGCATCAGCGCGGTCGTGCGCTTGTCGACGAACCGCTGCGTCAGGCTGGCGTGGAGCGCGTCCGACAGGCGTTCCTCGAGCGCGGCAGTGCGCGCCGCCCAGAGCGTCGGCTCGGCCAGCCAGTCGGCGCGCTGCGCGATATAGGCCCAGATGCGGGTGGCGGCGATCCGTCCGGCGATGACGGGCACGTCGCCCGCGACCGTATCGAGCCGCGCGATCTCGTCGGCGAACCACTGGTGCGGGATATGCCCGCGGCCTTCGCTCAGATGCCCGAACAGCCGCGACACGAACCGCGCATGCGGATCGAGCCCGACTTTGCGGAAATCGGGCACGCCGCACGCCGCCCAGAGCCGCGCGACCATCGCCGGATGCCGCGCGCGCTCGCGTACCCAGCCTTCTTCCGCCAGACGCTTGAGCACGCCGAGATCGAGCGATTGGGGGGCAGCGCGCAACACGCCGGCAGGCGGCCGCGCTTCGAGGCTCGCGACCAGCGCGTCGATGCTGGAGAAATCGGGCTCGCCCTGCCGCCAGTAGAGGTTTTCGAGCCGCGGAAACCGGTGTTCCTCGATCGCCAGCACTTCTTCTGGCAGGAACGCGCCGGGCCCGTCGTCGGACAGTGCGCCGAACGTGCCGTCGCGCTGGTGACGCCCGGCGCGGCCGGCGATCTGCGCCATCTCCGCCACCGTCAGGCGACGCTGGCGCTTGCCATCGAACTTGTTGAGGCTGGCGAACGCGACGTGCGCGACGTCCATGTTGAGCCCCATGCCGATCGCGTCGGTGGCGACCAGATAATCGACCTCGCCAGCCTGGAACATCGCGACCTGCGCATTCCGGGTGCGCGGCGACAGCGCCCCCATGACGACGGCCGCGCCGCCGCGTAGACGCCGCAGCATCTCGGCGACCGCGTACACTTCCTCGGCCGAGAACGCGACGATCGCCGAGCGCTTTGGCAGCCGGCTGATCTTCTTCGCGCCCGCATAGGTCAGCGTGGAAAAGCGCGGCCGGTTGACGATCTCCGCGCCGGGGACGAGCGTCTTGATCATCGGTCGCAGCGCCTCGGAGCCGAGGATCATCGTTTCCTCGCGTCCCCGCGCGCGCAGCAGCCGGTCGGTGAAGACATGCCCGCGCTCCGGGTCCGCCCCCAACTGCGCCTCGTCGAGCCCGACAAAGGCGACGTCGCGGTCGGGCATCGACTCGGCGGTACACAGGAACCAGCGCGCATCGGGCGGGACGATCTTCTCCTCGCCGGTGACCAGCGCGACCCGGTTGGCACCCTTGATCGCGACGACGCGGTCATAGACCTCGCGCGCGAGCAGCCGCAGCGGAAAGCCGATCATGCCGCTCGAATACGCGCACATCCGCTCGATCGCGAGGTGCGTCTTGCCCGTGTTGGTAGGGCCGAGAACTGCGGTCACGCCACCGGAAGCATCGTCGCTCATGGCCGACAACATCGGGGGTAAACCGTGCGCGCGCAATGACCTGCGCAGAGTTTCCCGAGTATTAACGATCCGCCGCCGGGTCGGCACATCTCGCCGCAAACCGGATGCGTCGTACACATCGGTTAATTTGACTTTAGCAGGTTGCGATCACAACGCGGTCTTGCGCCGGACGGTCGGCAACATCGGGGCGGGCCTGCGTGTATCTTCGTAACGATCAGGGCTTCGAATTGGCGGGTGCTGCGGCGACCCGCGGATTCGGTCGCGCCGCCGCCGGATCGGAGCCCTACCCGACCCCAGCCGATCTTTTGCGCGAGCGGGCGACGCGAATCGACTGGGTGCCCGATCTCGGCGCGCAGATCGGTAGTGCCGAGTGGTGGCGCGGTCTGGCAACCTGCACCGCGCTATGTGCGGCGACGTGGATGCTGTCGCCGGGCCTGAAGCCGTTGGTCGGCGCGGTGCCGACGCCGCTCGCCGGGGCCGAATGGGAGGAAACCCGCGCACAGGGCATCGCGCCGATCGGGCAGGGTGCGACTACCGGACGGCGGATGGCGGCGAACGATCTGGTCGCGCCGCTGGCGCAGGTGCCCGAACGGCCGAGCGTCGAATTGTCCGCGACACTGGGCGAGGGGGACAGCTTCGACCGTGCGCTGATCCGCGCGGGCGTCGGCCGGAACGATGCCGAGGCGGCCGCGGCATTGGTCGCGCGATCGATCGATCCGCACGCGATCCCGGCGGGCACGCGGATCGCGATGACGCTTGGCCGGCGGCCCGATCGCACGGTCGCCCGCCCGCTGGAAAAGCTTGATTTCCGGGCGCGGTTCGATCTCGCCTTGTCGCTCACGCGGGGCGCTGGCGGCCTGTCGGTCGACCGCAAGCCGATCGCGATCGACTCGACGCCGTTGCGGATCCAGGGTCTGGTCGGCTCCAGCCTGTACCGATCGGCGCGCGCGGCGGGCGTCCCGGCCAAGGCGGTCGAATCCTATATAAAGGCGATCGCGACGCGGGTGTCGATCGGGCGCGACGTCGACGCCGCCGACCGCTTCGACGTGATCGTCGCCCGCGAGCAGGCGGCGACCGGTGAGACGCGGATCGGCGACCTGCTGTTCGCGGGGCTCGACCAGGGCCGGCACAAGGTGCAGCTCGTCCGGTTCGCGCCCGACATGGCCGGCTTGGACCCCGATTCCGACGCGAGTCGCGGCGGGTGGTTCGACGCGAACGGCCAGACCGAGCGTCGCGCCGTGTCGAGCATGCCCGTGCTCGGACGGATCACCTCGAACTTCGGCCTCCGGATGCACCCGCTGCTCGGCTTCACGCGGATGCACAAGGGGCTCGATATCGGCGCGCCTTACGGGTCGCCGATCCACGCGATGACCGACGGGATCGTCGCGTTCGCCGGGCGAACCGGCGGCTATGGCAATTTCGTCAAGCTGGTGCACGGCGGCGGGATGGCGAGCGGCTATGGTCATATGAGCCGGATCGCGGTGGCGTCGGGAACCCGTGTCCGCGCCGGCCAGGTGATCGGCTATGTCGGGTCGACCGGCATGTCGACCGGGCCGCATCTTCACTGGGAAGTGTGGAAGAACGGCGCCGCGATCAACCCGCGCTCGGTGTCGTTCGCCAGCGTCGCGCAGCTTTCGGGTGCGAAACTGCGCGCGTTCAAGGCGAAGGTGGCGCAGCTGCTGGCGGTGCGGATAAGGGGCTAGCGAGCCTCCTTCGCGGCGGCCGCGTTGGCGCGTTCGATCCAGCGCGACGTGATCAGGTGCGGGACGGCGACGGCGCCGAGCAACTGGAACGCCTGCGCGGTGATGTCGGGCGTGAAGGCATCGGGCAGGATCCTCGCGCAGACCAGCCACGCGGCGATCGCCGCCGCGGACATTCCCGCGCCGGTCGCCAGCCAGCGTCCCAGCGACAGATCGGGCAGGCTTAACCGGGCGTCGGCGAGATGACGCGGCGAGTGCAGGAACACGAAGAACAGCGCGAACCCCAGCACCGGCGGCGCGACGATCAGCAGCACGAGCGCGACCGCCATCGCCGCCGCCCATTCGCGTGCACCGTCACGCCACGCGACGGCGATGCCGACGGCGGTGACCAGCAACGCGACGGGCGCGACCGCGATCATCGCGCGCGCGACGCTCACGCCGCCGCTGCCGCCCGCCATCGCCGTGAACAATTGCCCGACTTCGGCGGGATGGCCGATCGCCGCCGCCGCGATGATCGCGGTGCCCGCGGCCACCTTCAGCAGCGGTTCGTCGAGCATCGTCCAGTCTTCGCCGAAATGAACCGCGGCGGCGGCGAGGAACAGGATCAGCGCCAGCAGCGGCATGGTCGACCACAGCACCAGCATCGCGGCGGCCACACCGACATAACCCGCGAACGCCAGCGCCAGTTGGCGTCGCCCGACCGCGGCGGTGCGCGCCAGCAGTGCGATGTCGTAGGCGCCGTGCGGCATCCCCCCACCGATGAAGAGGAGCGTCGCGAGCAGGGTCGCGGGCCGACCGGTCAACGGCACGCGCAAGACGATCGCGATCGTCAGGCAGGCGGCGGCAAGCCAGAATACGGGATGCGCAAAACCGCCGCGCCCGATCGAGGCGCGGCGGACTGCGACCGGCGTGGCGGTCTGGATCACGCCGAAGCGGCGGCGTTCAGGCGTAATGCCCGGCACCGTCATGCGCCTCGGCCTGCGACTTGCGCACCGAGATCAGGAAGATCAGGATGCCGACGCCGGCCTTCGCGACCAGATCCGCGATCGTGTAGCCGAGCTGAATCACGGTCGTCGCCGACGAGCCGGTGATCCCCGCATAGGGCGCCATGTAGACGATCGGATAGAAGCCCCACGACGCGAAGGTGAGCAGGCGTGCCTTGCGGACCAGGCCGCGTGCTGCGACCGGCTGCTGGTTGATCGAGTCGCCGAGACCGCGGAACAGCTCCCAGACGATGTAGACGAACGGGATCGACGACAGCGTGCCCCACAGCGCGCGGGTCGGGATGTCGGTCGCGATCTCGCCCGGATAGCCCAGGATGATCATCAGCGCGGCAGCAGACCCCAGGCGGACCGCCTTGGACGAGGTTTCTTCCGCCGAAAGCCGCATGACGAGCACGAGTTCGATCAGCAGCAACGGGACCGTCAGCAGCCAGTCGACGTAGCGATAGGCGTCGTTGAACGCGAACCCGGTTGCGGTGACGACGCCGTCCTTGAGGATATACGCCTCGTTCCAGCTCTCGAAGATACGGAGATAATGATAGGCGGCGATCGCGGTCACGAGCCCCGAGATCGTCAGCGCGGTTCGATACGCCGGCGCGACTTGCGACCTGCTCAGCCACAGGAACAAGGTCGCGGCGGCCATCGACGCGAGGGTGAAGGAGAAGGCGTTGTATACCAGGGAAAACTGGAAAGGGGTCACGACATCCATTGTGGTCTCGATCGCATGGGGCCGCGCGCGCCACGATCGCGCGCCGGCAGGGCTGAGGAGGCCGAAAACCGATATCCGGACCGGTCTTACTGCCACCGACGATGGCGCCACAGCGACAGCGAGGCAAACGGAGGGATCGTTCCCATCCCATCATCGGTTCGGCGGCCGATGATGGTGCCATCGCTGTGACGACCGTTGATTTTGTACGCTTGCTGCAAAAGGCGGGCGATACGGTCCTTGGTCGGTACCCCGTCAGTATTGGCCGCGAGCGATCAAGTCCCCGAACGCCAGCCCAAGGTCAGAGCCCGGCCTCGACCGCGAGCCGGATCAGGTCCGCCGTCGTCTTCGTACCGAGCCGGGTCATCAGGATCGCGCGGTGCATCTTCACGGTCTTTTCGGACAGGCCGAGTTCGGCGGCGATCTGTTTGTTGAGCAGGCCGTTGGCGACGTATTTCAGGATCTGGCCTTGCCGGATCGAGAGCGACTTCACGAGCTGCGCCGCGCGGATCCGCCGCATGCTGGTCTGCGGCGTCGCCTCCGCGTCGATCTCGACCTGCGATCCAAGGAAATACAGCAACTGGTCGTCGTCGTCGTAGATCGGCGCGACCAGCACGGCATTGCGGAACGGCTGTCCACTGCGCTTGTAGTTGAGGATCTCGACCAACACCGGACGATGTTCGCGGACGCCGCGGCAGATTTCCTCCGACAGCCAGCGTTCGGTCGCCGGGCCGGACAGGAACCGGCAATTCCGCCCGACCACGTCGTGCGCGGGATAGCCGGTCAGCAGGCAAAACGCCTGGTTGCAGGCGACGATGGGATTGTCGGGCAAGCGCGGATTGCTGATCACCGAGGCGATCGGGCTGTCGGCCACCAATCTGGCCACCCGGTCATCGGGTAGCAACGGTTCGATCGTGGTGGCCATGGCGTCATCCCCCCTGCGCCTCCGCCTGTTGACGTGAGGCCCGTTCCTCAGCGTGGCTTACCACAAGTCGTCGGCCGAAAGCACGGATTACGCGTCCGATTCGATCGTAACGCGTGCCTTTTTCGTGGGCTCGCTGCGTGGTCGAGTAACCCGCTTATTTCCCCTGCGCACGCCAGCGCTGGATGGTGCGCGTGATGATCTGCTCCTCGCCGCCGACGTCGCGCCAGAGTTCGGAGAACAGCGGGTCGCCCGATGCGGGGCGCCTGGTGTCCTCCAGATCGTCGAACGAGACCCGGATCGGGATCGTCACGCCCTCGCCGCAGATGATGCATTCGCGGTTGCGCAGCGCGGGAATCGAATCGAGGAACCCGCGCGCGCCTTCGGGCATGGCGGCGCGGACGAACGCCTGGTCGCGGTCGTTGTTGAGCCGCATCGCGATGATCGTGCCACACTGCGACAGCACCCCCTCGGCGAGATCGGACGGACGCTGCGTGACGAGCCCCAGCGACACGCCGTATTTGCGGCCTTCCTTGGCGATCCGACCGAGGATCCGGCCGACCGCGGTGTCGGTGTCCTGACCGGCGGGGATGTAGCGATGCGCCTCCTCGCACACGAGCAGGATCGGGCGTTGCGGCTCGTTGCGCGACCAGATCGCGAAGTCGAACGTCATCCGCGCCAGCACCGCGACCACCACGGCGGTGATGTCGGAGGGTACGCCCGAGACGTCGATGATCGAGATCGGCTTGCCGTCGCCGGGCAGCCGGAAGATCCGCCCGAGGAACGCGGCCATCGTATCGGCGACCAGCATCCCCGAGAACATGAAGCCATAGCGCGGATCGGCCTTGATCTCGTCGATCTTGGTCTTGAGCCGCAGATAGGGCGCAGTGTCCCCGGCACGGTCCATCTTGCCCATTTCGAGGCTGATGATGCTGGTCAGGTCGCTTAGCAGATACGGGATTGGCGCATCGACCGTCAGCTTGGCGATCTCCTGCCCGATGCGGCTCTTGGCCTTGGCGGCGAGCAGGCATTTGGCGAGGATGTCGGCGTCGAACTGTCGCGCGGAGCCGCTGCTGGTCAGGAAGACCTCGCAATGCTCCTCGAAGTTCATCAGCCAATACGGCATCTGCAGGTTCGACACGTCGTAGAGCGCGCCGTTGGTCTTGAACGCCGCGGCATATTCCCCGTGCGGATCGATCATCACCACGTGGCCCTGCGGCGCGAGTTCGCAGATCCGGTGCAGGATCAGCGCGGCGCCGGTCGACTTGCCGGTACCGGTCGAGCCGACGAGCGCGAAATGCTTGCCGAGCATCGCATCGACATACAGCGCGGCACGGATGTCCCTGGTCGGATAGACCATGCCGACCTCGATATGCGCGCGGTCGCCCGCGGCGTAGATCTGTTTCAGGTCCGCGCTGGTGACGGCAAACACCTCGCAGCCCGGCATCGGATAGCGCGTCACGCCGCGGCGGAACGTGTAGAGCTTGCCGGTCAGCTGTTCCTCGTCGCCCTCGCCGAGATAGTCGATCTCCGCGGCGATACAGGTCCCGGCCGCATCCTCCAACTTGAGCGACCGGATGTTGGCGACCAGCCACGATCCGCCGATCCGCATCTTGATCTGGCTGCCGACCTGGCCGGCGGCGGCGACGACCGGATCGGGGTCGTCGGACAGCGCGACGATCGATGCGCGATCGAGCAGTACGCGGCTGCTCGATCCGGCGATCGCGTAGACCACGCCGATCGGTGCCGCGGCCGGCGATCCGGCAAGGAGGGTATTCGGGGATCCGTCCATCAAAGGCCCGCCCGTCAAAGGTGTGGCTCGCTGGAACGCGTTCGAGCCCGGCATTTCCGTCATCGTTCCTGGCCCCCCGCTCATCGAACAGATGCTATGTCGTCAAAGGCGTAAATATCCGGTGAGGATCGCGAAATTCCTTACAGTTTGCGCGCGATCCAGCCTGCGGCCCAGCCCAGGAACACCGACAATGCGACTGCGACCAGTCCGTAGACGACCGACGAACGCTCGGCGGCGCGCGCGACGAAGCGTTCGAAGCCGGATTTGCGGATGTCGATATCGCGCACCGCCGCCGCCAGCACGCGGCCGTCGCGGATCAGGAACGTCTCCGCGGTGAAGCGACCGACGGGGACGCGGGCGGGGATCGTGACGCGCGCCCGGTACAGCACGTCGTCGGTGATCTCGACCGCGCGCGGCGCCTCGTAATACAGGCCGGCGCGGCGTTTCAGGTCGACGAGCCCCTGCTGGAAGCGGTCCTGCGTATCGGCCGGTGCACTGGAGGCGGGCGACAACTGGAGGCTGTCGAGCCCGAGTTCGTAGATCGCCCGCGTGCGATCATCGACCAGCCGCCCGATCGGCTTGGACGAGGCGATCGCGTAGAAACTGGGGGCGGAGCGATAGCGCAGCCGCGACGCGTTGACCCAGATGCCCGCGACCTTCTCCTTCTCGCGCATCAGGATCGACTGGGTCGGGCCTTTCACGACCACGACGATATCGGTCGGATGCTCGCCGCTCGGCAGGCGGCCGCCGGGATACAGGATCGCGCCGAACAGCAGCAGCTCGGCACCGGTGAAGCTGTACGCGATCTCGATATTGCGCTGCGACACGTCGGGCACGAGAACCGGCTTGGCCTGCGCCATCATCAGTGGCGCGAGCAGGACCAGCCAGGCGGGCTTTAGGCCCCCGCCCCTCAAGACAGCGTGACCGAGAAGATCTCCTCGGGCCGCCAGACCAGGCCGAGCAGGATGCGGACCCCGACCAGCAACACCATCACCGCGAGCGCGAGGCGGAGATATTCGGGTTTGAACTTGGTCGCGAACCGCGCGCCGATCTGTGCGCCGACGACCGAGCCCAGCAGCAACAGCCCGGCGAGCACGATGTCGACCGCCTTGGTGGTCGTCGCGTGCACCATCGTCGCGA
The DNA here is from genome assembly GCF_053345535.1 of Sphingomonas sp. M1A8_2b. Lineage (NCBI taxonomy): Bacteria > Pseudomonadati > Pseudomonadota > Alphaproteobacteria > Sphingomonadales > Sphingomonadaceae > Sphingomonas > Sphingomonas sp. M1A8_2b. The sequence goes on from NZ_JBKFAH010000001.1 coordinate 360,362, forward strand.
CCGCGGTCACGAACAGCGTCTGGAACAAGGAGGTGCCGACCACCACCGAGGTCGCCATCCCGAGCAGGTAGATCATCGCCGGGATCAGGATGAAGCCGCCGCCGATCCCGAGCAGGATCGTCAGGATGCCGGTACAGAAGCCGAGCAGCAGCGGCGCGAGCGGCGATATGTAGAGTCCCGACGCATAAAAGCGGGTGCGCAGCGGCAGTGCGGCGACCAACGGGTGATGGCGGCGCTTGCGCGCTTTCGGCGGGCGTCCGGTGCGCGCGCGACCGATTGTGCCGATCGATTCCTTCGCCATCAGGCCACCGATCGAACCGAGCATGACGACATAGACGATCGCGATCACGGTATCGATCTGGCCGCTTTGCTGGAGCAGGCGGAACAGCCACGCGCCGAAGAACGAACCTAGGATACCGCCCGCGACCAGCACGCCGCCCATCTTGGTATCGACGCCCTTGCGGCGGAAATGCGCGAACACGCCCGAGACGCTGGCACCGGTCACCTGACTGGCCGACGAGGCGGCCGCGACGGTCGGCGGGATGCCGTAGACGATCAGCAGTGGCGTGGTCAGGAACCCGCCGCCGATCCCAAACATGCCCGACAACAGCCCGACTCCCCCGCCGAGCAGGATGATCACAAGCGCGTTGACCGACAGGTTGGCGACGGGGAGATACAGGTCCACGCACACGCGTTACACCGGAACCCGGCGGCGGGGCTAGGCTGTCTTAAAAGTCGCTGCCGATCGACAGGGCCGGGCCGGAACCGGGACGCGCGGCGCCGGCCACCCTTTCGCGCCAGTCGAGCGTGAGACGCAGCGATTTGCCCACGATCGGTACGCCGATCACCAGCGACGGGCCGATGTCGAGGCGTTCGGAGCCGCGTTGCGCGCTGCCCCATATCCCGACCCCGATATCGATGCGGGCGCCCGCGACATGGCCGAGCGGATGCGTGATCCGCGCGGACGCGTCGACGAACCTTTCGACGCCATCGCGGGCTATGACGCCGGCCTGGCCGTAAGCCTCGACGCGGACGCCGGGCGCGATGTCGGCTGGGCCATAGCCGGCGATGATCCCCAGGGTCGGGCCGCCGCGACCGCCGTCGAGCACGAACCGCTGCTCGGCGATCAGCCGGATCGGCAGCGTGGTGGGTTGCCATTCGACGCCGAGCGCGGCTTCGCGGCCTTTGCCACGTAACGGCGCCGCAAGACGCGCGGCCAGCGCGAACCGGCGGCGGCCTCCCAGCGCGTAGGTCAATCGCACTCCGCCTTGCGAGGCGCCGAGCTGGCCGCCGGACAAGGTCCCCGCAGGTCCGCCGCGAACGAGCAGCCACGCACTGCCGGTCAGGCGGCGCGCTTCCTGTACGTGCATTGGTGGCGCGAATGGGGACGGGACGGTTTGGCGCTTCGCTTCGGCCGGGGGTAGAGGCTGGGCCGGGACACTGTGGTCGATTTGGTGGCTGGGCGGGGCGGGCATGGTCGACGCGAGGCCGCGGAAACGCGCGTGTGGTGCGATTACCGGCTCGGGAAGCGGTGCGCCGATCGACACGGATATGGCCGGGCGCTCGTCCGCCTTTGCGAACACCGCCGCGACCGCGTCGGGGACGAGGATCTTGATCGCCGCCGGAATCACCGCGCCGGCGGGCAGCGCTCCTTCGTCCGACAGCAGCACCGCGATCCGGATCATCGTCCACCCGCCCAGCGTCATCGCCAGGAACCGCAGCGGGCGACCGCCGGTCATCCCGCGGCGGCGACGGTCTGCGGCATAGCGGCGTCGATAACCACGTCGGGAAAGACAACCACGTCGGGAAAGTCGTGGCGGGTCTTGTCCCAGACCGCCGGGGCGCCGCGCAGCATGCCGATGTAGACGATGACCGCGCGCGGTGCGGCGAGCAGCGCGACGAGGTTGCCGACCAGGAAACGCGGCAGCGACCACAGCGCCTCGCGCACGCCATAGCTTCGCGCGGTGAAGATCATCCGCATCGTGAGTCGCCATATCAGCAGACCGAGGTTTGCCACGAGCAGAGCCAGGCCGATCGGCTGCGACGTCGGGGAGGGTATCGCCGCGCCCGCCTGCCAGTGCAGCAGGATCGCCAACCCCCATGCCGGCATCGCGAGATAGGCGACCGCGAGCACGACGACGCCGAGCGGCGCGCGGCGATCGCGCATCCGCATCCAGTGATCGGCGACCGCGCGGGGCGGTGCCCATCCCGTCCGATCCCAGCCGGCAAGAGCGATGCCGGTCATCCACCGGGTCTTCTGTCGCACCGACGCGTCGATCGTTCCCGGAAAATACGCGCGCGTCGCGACCACGCCGCCGGAATCGTCGGTCGCGACGCGCGCGAAGATGCTGCGCGCGCCGAGTTCGGCCAGGCGTAGGCCAAGCTCGTAATCCTCGGTCAGGCTGGTCGCATCGAACGGTGTGCCGCCGCGCACCTCGGCGATCGTCGCGAGCACGCCGGGGGCGATCGCGCAGCCCGTTCCCGCCAGCGGCATGCCCGCGCCGAGTGCGGTGCGGACGATGATCTGCTTGGCATGCGACTCGGCGAACTCGTCGGCATAGTGGCCCGACACCAGCCGCGCGCCGCGGTTGACCAGCGGCAGAACGGGCAACTGCACGACCTCGTATCGGTCGATCAGGCTGTCGACGACGCGCAATTCCTGCGCATGCACCACGTCTTCGGCATCGTGGAGGATGATCGCCTTGGTTGCTCGTGCGTCGCGCGCATCGTCGCGCCGCAGCGCCTGCCACAGCGTGTTGAGGCAGTCCGCCTTGGTCGTCGGCCCGTCGCGTGGCCCGACGACCAGCCGAATCCGTGAGTCTCGTTCCGCGACCGCGGCGGCGGCGTCGATCGTCGCGGGGTCGTTGGGGTAGAGGCCGACATAGATGCGGTAGTCGTCATGGTCGTAGCGCTCGATCGCGGTCGACAACATGCCGCCGATCACCGCGACCTCGTCCCACGCGGCGACGAAGACCGCGATCGGGCCGATGACTAGCGGTGGTGGCAAGGTGGCGAGCGTCAGGCGGGGCCGGTGCCCGTACAGGCAGCGCCGGCCGAGGAAGACGAGATCGATCAGCAGGTCGTCGAGGCCGCCCAGCAGCAGCCCGACCCCGGCGAACAGCAGGGTTTCGCGTGCGAAGACGTCGAAAATCCACACCGACTCGCCCACATCGCACCCCCGGGGTGGAGGCTATAGAACCCTGCATCCGTTTCGGTTTTAACCTGATCCGAATCGAATGTTTGGGGCGGGCGATATTATTCGAACCTTCCCGCGACGCGCGCGTTAAGCACGAGATCCCTTTTCCCCCTTTCGGGATCGGCGCCGAACCGTCATCGGGCCGGCCGCGCCGATGCGTAGCACGCGGCGCGGCCAAACCGGCCTTACGACGCTCGAATCAAGCCAAAGTTACGGCCGATCGCGGCCGCCGCCACCGGTGTTGCTGCCATTGCCGGCCCCACCGCCGCCGCTACCCGCCGCGCCGACCGTACCGATGTTGCCGAACAGATCCTGGAAGAACCCGCGCTCGCGACCCAGCGTCGGCGTCTTCTTGCCATACGGCTTGATCGAGGCGACCTGATCGAGCCCGCCGCGACGGATCGCGGTGACGGTGCCCTTCTGGTCAAAGCTAATCTGCAACGTGATCTGTGCGTTGGGGCGCGGATTGCGGAACGCGAGGTTGCGGCTGTCGCGTGCCAAATAATACCAGTCGCCCTGGTCGAACTGGCCGGCGAGCGTCGGCTTTCCCAGCGTGGCGAGCACCGACTGCCGGTTGTCGACGCCCGGCTGGACCGAGTTGACGAGGTCGGTGTCGACGACATAGCCCTGGTGCGAGCGCAGCTGGGTGCAGCCCGCGCTGGCCAGCGCAACGAGACCGATGGCCGCGACCTGGACGATACGGGTGGAAACGACGCTCATATAAACTCCCGGGGCATCTACTCTGCCAAGTCTGGGGCACGCGGAACACGGGCCGATTGCATCAACCGGCGATCGCCTCGATATGCGAGGTTGCGCGGGCAAACAAGCCGAAGCGCGGTTGCGACGATAAGGACGACGGATTGGGCTGGTTCGGAAGACTGCTCGGCGAGAAGCCGGACGAGGCGCTGCCGCTGTACAACGCGGTGGTGGGCCGGGCGCGCGCGGAGCATTGGTACCGCGACGGCGCGGTGCCCGACACGGTCGATGGCCGGTTCGACATGATCGCGACGTTGCTCGCGGTGGTCATGCTGCGGCTCGAGACCGAGCCGGCGGGCGGCGAACCGGCGGCGCGGCTGGCCGAGCGCTTCGTCGACGATATGGACGGGCAGCTGCGCGAGATCGGGATCGGCGACATCATCGTCGGCAAGCATATCGGCAAGATGATGAGCATGCTCGGCGGGCGGCTGGGGGCGTATCGCGAAGGCTTTGCAGCGGGCGACATCACGCTGGCCCTGGTCCGCAACCTGTACCGCGGCGTGACGCCGGACGATGCCGCACTCACGCATGTCCGCGAGTCGGTGATGACGTTCCATGCAGGGCTGGCTGCGATGCCACTATCGAATCTGTTATCTGGAGACCTGCCGTGAAGCCCGAGTTCAGCCGCCCCGAACGCCTCGACACGATCGGCGAGCGCGAGCGGATCGTCGAGATCGCCGCGACCGAGGACGAGCGGGCGGCATTGGCGAAGCGGTTCGCGCTGCTCTCGATCACGCGACTCGATGCGCGGCTCGGGATCAAGCGCACCGACAGCGGCATCGTCGTGAAGGGGCGCGTGACCGGGGCGGCGGTGCAGGCGTGTTCGGTCACCGACGAACCGCTCGACACGAAGATCGACGAGCCGGTCGCATTGTTGTTCGTCGAGCAGCTCATCGCCGAGGGCGACGAGGTCGAGCTGTCCGACGACGCGCTCGACACGGTCGCGATCGAGGGTGGCACGATCGATCTGGGCGAGGCGGCCGCGGATACCTTGGCGCTGTCGATCGACCCGTTTTCACGCGGGCCGAACGCGGCGGCCGCGCTAGCGGCGGCGGGGGTGATCAGCGAGGATGAGTTCCGGCCGGCGAATGCGTTTGCGGATCTGAAGGCGAGGATGGCGGGGAAGGGATAAGGTTCGCCGGTCTCGGGCTTGTTCGAGATCAGCTTACCAAAACCCCACCACCCTGGCGAAGACCGGGGCCCGATTGGGGGCGACCAGTGAGGTAGGGCGGTCCGCCGTTACATCCACCTTTGCAATTGGGCCCCGGCCTTCGCCGGGGTGGCGTATTTTCTTTGAGGGTCGCTCCCTCCTCCTCGTTCTCCCGCGAAGGCGGGAGCCCAGTCTGGGGCCCTGCCTTCGCGGGGAAACACGTTAGTTCGCGTACAGGTTAGTCCGCGTCGGGGCCTAGAGTCGGGTCGAGATCGCGGGGGCGGATGAAGCGGGTCAGGCGCGCGGTGTCGGTCGTGACGGCTCCCCAGTCGGCGGTGTCGAACTGGAGTTCGGCGATGCTGGCCGTCGGGTATTTTTCCTCGACCGCATCGCGCAGCGCGTCCGCGCCGTCCGCGACCAGCATCAGCACGAGATCCTCGAGGCCGGGATTGTGGCCGATCAGCAGCGCGCTCTCGGCCTCGGCGGGGAAGCCGTGGACGACGTCGAGCAGGGTCGCCGCCGACGCCAGGTACACGCGGCGGTCCAGTGCCGGTGCGATCGTGCGGCCATAGCCCGATTCGATCTGCTCCAGCGTCTCCATCACGCGCACCGCCGGCGAGGCGATCGCGTGGTCGAACGCCAAGTCGAGACTGCGCATATGGCGGCCGACCATCGCCGCGGCGCGCTTGCCCTTGGCGTTGAGCGGGCGATCGAAATCGCGCGCGACCGGATCGTCCCAGCCGGATTTGGCGTGGCGCAACAGCGTCAGCGTCTTCATGGCAATCCTCAAGCCGGTTCGCGGCTTTCATGCCCTACGCTGGCACGCGAGGAAAGCCGGCTTGCGACTCGGGCCACCGCTTCTTCGAGTGTCACGCGGGCGATCGGCACGCCCGGCGGGAAGGCGCTGAGCAGGCGCGACGGCATCGCCGCAGACAGCATCACGAACACGCCCGAATCGTCGGCGCGACGAATCAGCCGGCCGAACGCCTGTGCGAGTCGCGCGCGGACGAGCCGATCGTCATAGGCCGAACCGCCGCCGGCGAGCCTCCGTGCGGCATGGAGGACGGAGGGTTTCGCCCACGGCACGCCCTCCATCACCACCAGCCGCAACGACTCGCCGGGGACGTCGACGCCGTCGCGGAGCGCATCGGTGCCGAGCAGCGACGCGCCCGGATCGTCGCGGAAAATGTCGACCAGCGTGCCGGTGTCGATCGGATCGACGTGCTGCGCGTGGAGCGGCAGGCCTTCGCGCGCGAGCCGGTCGGCGATGCGGCCATGCACGCCGCGCAACCGCCGGATCGCGGTGAACAGTCCCAGTGTGCCGCCGCGGCTGGCGACGATCAGCTGCGCATAGGCGTTGGCGAGCGCACCGATATCGCCGCGCTTCACGTCGATGACGATCAGCACTTCGGCCTGTCGCGTGTAATCGAACGGGCTCTTCGCCTCGAACCGCGCGGCCGGGCGCAGGAGGTGGGGCGTGCCGGTGCGGGCTTCGGCGACGTCCCAATCGCCGCCGCCGGTGAGCGTCGCGGACGTGACGAGCGCGCCGTGGGCGGGCTTCAGGACGATCTCGGCGAACGGGCGCGTCGGATCGAGCCAGTGGCGGTGGAGGCCGATGTCGAACTCACGGCCTTCGATCCGGTCGACCGCGAGCCAGTCGACGAAATCGCCATCGACCGGCCCGCCGACGCGGGCAAGCAGCGACAGCCACGCCGCCACCGTCTCCGCGCGCCAGCCGATCGAGGCGATCGCGCCTTCGATTCGCGCGCGCGCGGGGCCGTCCATCCAGTCGGGTGCCTCGGCGAGCACCGCTTCCAGGCGACGGCCGAGCGTGACGAGCGGGCGGACGAGTGCGTCGAGCGCGGCGGCGGCGGGTGCGGCGGCTTCGATCAGCGTGGCGTCCGGTTCGGCGAGTTCGGTCTCCAGCCCATAGCCCGCGTCGCCCGGTTGTTCGGCCCGCGCGTAGGTCAGGCCACGGACGGCGGCGAGCAGCGTCTCGATCGGCCCGAACGGCGCGCCTTCGCCGAGGCGTTGCAGCCAGCCGTCGGACGCCAGCGCTCCCGCCGCGGTGACCGCATCGCTGATCGCCCTCGCCCCCTGTTCATCATAGCTGGCGAGATCGGACAGGCGGGCCGCGAGCCCCCGGCGCCGGCCGCGACCGCTCGATTCGGGGCCGAGGATCCAGCGGCGCAGTTCGATCGTCTCGGCGCCGGTCAGCGCGGTCGCGAACATCGAATCGGCGGCGTCGAAGATGTGATGGCCCTCGTCGAACACATAGCGCGTCGGGCGCGTGGCGAGTTCGCGGCCGCGTGCGGCATTGACCATCACCAGCGCGTGGTTGGCGATCACGATGTCGGCGTCGGACGAGGCGCGGGCGGCCCGCTCGATGAAGCATTTCCGGTAGTGCGGGCAGCCGGCATAGACGCATTCGCCGCGCCGATCGGTGAGCGCGGTCGAGCCGTTGCGGCGGAACAGCGTCGGCAACCAGCCCGGCAGGTCGCCGCCGACCATGTCGCCGTCCGCGCTATACGCGGCCCAGCGCGCGACGAGATGCGCGAGGATCGCCGCGCGGCCCGCGAACCCGCCTTGCAGCGCGTCCTCCAGGTTGAGCAGGCAAAGGTAATTCTCGCGGCCCTTCCGCGTGACGACCTTGGCCTTCCGGATCGCGGCGTCGGGATAGAGGCGCGCTGTTTCCTGGCCGAGCTGGCGTTGCAGCGTCTTGGTGTAGGTCGAAATCCACACCGCGCCGCCCGCCTTTTCGGCCCAGAGCGAGGCGGGGGCGAGATAGCCCAAGGTCTTGCCGATCCCGGTGCCGGCCTCGGCGAGGACGAGATTCGGCGTGTCACGCATCGCGCGCGGCGCGAACGCGGCGGTCGCGGCACCGGCATAGGCGCGCTGGCCGGGGCGTTCCTCGGCGCCGTGGCCGGTGAGGTCGACGAGCCGCGCCTCCGCGTCGCCCGGCTCGATCGTGACGGTGCGCGGGGCGGGGCGGGGTGCGTGCTCCTCCCATTCGGGGAGCGACGAGAACAGCCAGCGTTCGTTGACCGCGGGCTTCTTCAGCCGCTCGGCGACGACGGGCGCCCAGGGCCAGCGCAGGCGGAACAGCGATTGCGCCGCGGTCCATGCGCCTTCGCGCTCGGGCCAGTCGGTATCGGTGAGCGCCAACATCGCGTCGGCCGCACGGAGAAGGAATGGCGCGACCTCCGCATCCTCGCTCGGCATCGCGACGCCGGTCACACGCGCGATGCCCTTCGGCGTCGGCACCGCGAACTGCGCAGGCCGTAAGAAAGCGTAGAGCTCGAGCAGGTCGAGCCCGGAGAGGTCGGGATAGCCGAGGCGCTGGCCGATCAGCGGCGCGTTGAGCATGATGACCGGCGTATCGGCCGCGATCCGGATCGCCTCGCCCCGCCCGATCGGCCGCGCCCCGTCCGCATTCGCGATCCAGATGCCGGCGTGGCTGGCGTGGAGGGCGGGATAAGGCAGCACCGCGCGACCTTGTGCGAAGCGGAACGAAAGGGCAACCTTTTGCTTCCTCGTTCTCCCGCGAAGGCGGGAGGCCAGGCGCCAAGTGTGCCGTCCGAGGTTTAGCTGGGCCCCCGCGTCCGCGGGGGAACGGGCTTGTGCGTTTCCGCTGGCACACGCTATCGCCGTCGGCATGACCGAAGACCTCCGCACCGCCGCCCTCGAGTCCAAAGCCTGGCCGTACGAGGAGGCGCGCAAACTCCTGAAGCGCTATCCGAACGGCAAGCAGGATGGGCCGGTGCTGTTCGAGACCGGCTACGGGCCGTCGGGCCTGCCGCATATCGGCACGTTCAACGAGGTGCTGCGGACGACCATGGTGCGCAATGCGTTCCATGCGCTGAGCGATACGCCGACGCGGCTGATCGCGTTTTCGGACGACATGGACGGCCTGCGCAAAGTGCCGGACAACGTGCCCAACGGCGACATGCTCGCCACCCATCTCGGCAAGCCGCTGACGCAGATTCCCGATCCGTTCGGCACGCACTCCAGCTTCGCCGCGCATAACAACGCGATTTTGCGCGAATTCCTCGATCGCTATGGCTTCGACTACGAGTTCGCCTCGTCCACCGACTATTATACCAGTGGGCGCTTCGACGAGGCGCTGAAGGGCGTGCTTCGCCATTTCCAGGGTATCCAGGACGTGATGCTGCCCACGTTGCGCGCCGAACGGCGCGCGACGTACTCGCCGGTGCTGCCGATTTCGCCGACCAGCGGGATCGTGTTGCAGGTGCCGATTGAGGTGATCGATGCCGAGGCCGGGCTGATCGCGTTCGAAGATGCCAGTGTCCCGGGTGGCCAGCGGATCACGCAGTCCGTTCTGGGCGGCAAGGCCAAGCTCCAGTGGAAGGTCGACTGGGCGATGCGCTGGGTCGCGCTGGGCGTCGATTACGAGATGGCGGGCAAGGACCTGATCGATTCGGTGACGCAGTCGTCGAAGATCGCGCGCGTGCTCGGCGGCCGTCCCCCCGAGGGCTTCAACTACGAGATGTTCCTCGACGAGAATGGCGAGAAGATCTCGAAGTCGAAGGGCAATGGCCTGAGCCTCGACCAGTGGCTGACCTATGGCCCGCAGGAATCGCTCGCGTTCTACGCGTATCGCGAGCCCAAGAAGGCGAAGTCGCTGCACATGGGCGTGATCCCGCGCGCGGTGGACGATTACTGGCAGTTCCGCGGCAATTACGCCGCCCAGGATCTGAAGCAGAAGCTCGGCAATCCGGTGCATCACATCCACGACGGCAAGCTGCCCGCGGGCGAGCTGCCGGTAACGTTCGGGCTGTTGCTCAACCTCGTCGGCGTGATGGGCGATGCGAGCAAGGAGCAGGTCTGGGGCTATCTGGCGAATTACGTGCCCGATGCGTCGGCGGAGAAATATCCCGAGCTCGACAAGCTGATCGATCACGCGCTGGCCTACGGCCGCGATTTCGTCGCGCCGACGTTGCAGCGTCGCGCCCCCGAGGGCGTTGAGGTCGCGGCGCTGGAGCGGCTGGACGGGGAACTCGCCGCGTTACCAGCGGAGGCAAGCGCGGAGGACATCCAGAACATCGTCTACGAGATCGGCAAGACCGGCGGGTTCGAGAACCTGCGCGACTGGTTCAAGGCGTTGTACGAGACATTGCTGGGGTCCGAACAGGGTCCGCGGATGGGGAGCTTCATCGCGCTATACGGGGTAGCCAACTCGCGGAAGCTGATTGCCGAGGCGCTGGCGCGGTAAGGTTGCGTCTGGCCATCACCCTTGCCACTCGGAAGGATGGGCATGGCCCCTTGCCTTGCCGATCCGGAGGGGAAACGCCCAAGGCGGCGATCGGCGATAGCCGTTTTGGAAGAGGCGTCACTGCCGTCGAGAACTTTTTCCATATCTCGTTTTGACGGAGGGTGACGAACGATAACGCCCGCACCCGTCCGTTCAAGCTGGCAACCCGGGCTCCCGATAACGACCTTTTCGATAAGCGCGATCTTTCCCGTTTCTCCGTCCCCGACAGGTCAATTCGGGAAAGAGCAATTGGGAAAGGGGCTGCCCCGGATGGCGCCCAGTTCGATCGTCCGGGCGACTGTCCTGCCATAGGTTCCCTTTTTGGAATGGCCAAGATGACCAAATCGCCCACTAACGGTCGTCCGGGAGGCCTATGAACCCAACCGAAAACAGCCGCTAGGAAAACGCTCGCTTGCGGTCGAAGTTTGATCTCGACCAAAATGACTGATGAGCGTTTCGAAAGCATCTCAACTGCCGTATTTGGCGTCGGCGGTCACCAGCGCAGCCACAAGCACGCCTGCAACATCGCGCGGGGCACTTCTAAAACGAAATAGATTTCGTCGTGGAAAGGTCTCCATCATCCGCTACTACCTCCAATCGTCCGTGACGGTTTAGTAGCGTGCTGACCTTGACGGTGTTGTCAAAATTTCCACCTGAATCTACCCTGGCCATATTCGGGCCACCGTAATTGCCGGTTACCCCTCCCTCGGGGGGATAGTAGTTATACAAGATCTTGACTGTACTGTTGGGGGAGAATCCACTGCCGGCGATGATAAACGAGCCACTCCCTGGCGTTAGTCGAATTCGTGCAGGACGAAGCGGCGGCGCTAATTCTCCAAATACTATTGTGACGACATCGACGCTCCGGTTGTCCCACCTCTTAAAGCCCACGCCGTACGCGAATTCGCCACACGTGCCAATTTTTTGCCCCGCCCCATGTCGGTAGGCTCGGTTAATTGCCTGCGCTTGAGGATCACCTGCACCGAGAAAGGGTACAAGACGGTTGTACCCCGACGGCGGTGGAGATAAATCCTCCACCTTCTCGGACCGTGCATACTTTTGGGCTAACGTCTCAAGTCTTCGATCGTAACTCAAGATACCCGAGTTTGGGCATGCATTTTGTCGGTCGCGCTGGATGGTCGATTTAATTGGCTGGAGCGGATCATCAGCGTAGGCGGGCACCGCCATCATAGCCCCGCATAACATAGCTCCTGCGACGGGCAGAATGTTCTGTGTAAAGAATGATCTTTCTCGCACCATGGTACTTCTCCACGTTTGAAATCGTTGATCGCCTCTTTATTATCTTGCGAGTGTATGGCGCAATAACACGGCTTGTCTACAAGTATCCTGAATCAAGCTAGTAATGAGATAGGCCAGTTGCTTGCTGATGTATTAATGCGATCCGCGCGAAAACTATGGCAGTCGCACTGTTTTATCGAAAACATGGTATTTTTCTAGACGGATGCTGACGTCCACCTCGGTTCCAAAACCGCTTGGATCGCTTTCCGCCCATGCCGGCCATTCCGCGTCCGCCCAATTGCAGGCACGTGCCACATCAAGCAAGGTGGTCACATGCGCGGCAAACGAGACCTAACGACGGGCGAGCGACAGCAAACCGGCTGCGGCTGCGCCATGTTGCTTGCCTTGGCCGGCTTCGCCGCGCTTGGAACAGTGGAAACATCGATGTGCGAGACGATCACGTTCGCCCGATCTATTTCGCCGAGCGGCTTTACGGAAGCTCGCGTCCAGATGACCGACTGCGGCGCGGTAAGTGGGTTTACCCGCGTTGTTTGGGTTCAGCCAAGATGGCTACCAAGCGACCGATGGTTGTCCTGTCGAGCTGTAGCCTTCGATGGGATGGAGCCGATCACTCTTAAGTGGACTGCTAATAGTCTAAGCGTTGCGAGTGCCGCCCCGAAAACCAGCATAATCGCGACTGAAAACGCCTGCTACGGCTGGAAGGTCGACTTACACCTTAAGGCTTGATCCTGCGCCGAAAGTCCGTCTTCGTCTCATCTGGACATCCCGAAAATCGATCCATCGCGAGAATGCGGGATCGTACCAGAACGCCCAAACTCAGACGCTGAGGTGACAAATCTCAACTTCCGAAAGCGGCCGCTCGTTCAGCGCGATATTTGCTGCTCCCTTTTTCGCTGTTCCACTATTTCGATACAAATGTGCGAATGGAAGAAGGTGACGGTCTCAGGCTATGAACGCCCATTGCCGCGGATATGCAGGATGGTTAATCTGCTTTTATCTCGTCCCGTTCTCGAGGATTGCCATGGATCTCGACAAACCAAGAATTTTGCTAAGTTCGGATGAGATTGACCAAGTCACTAGCAATTTGGCTCGCTCGAAGAAATACGGAGATCCAAGACAAGTATGGGTCGAAGACGGACATGTCTTTGTTGAAGGACACGACGGAGAGGTCGTTTCAATGACCCCGGCGGTAGCGATCAAAATGGGTAGAATGCTGGGCGAGGCTGGGGCCGCTTCGCTGATCAACACCGTGATGGATGAGAGCGCGAGAAAGTTGGCGTAGGCGAATTTAGCGGCTGCGGGCGCAGGTGGCCGAGCAGACATACCCAAAAGCTTGAACGGCCTTCATCGAACGGCCGGTAATTCCGCTTACGCCCAATTGCAGACATCCTCTGGCCGTGAGACAAGGCTAAATGGTTTCTGATCGGTTCCTCGCTGCCCGGCGTCGGGGCGTTAACCGCGTCTTCCTGATGTTCGTCGGCCTCGCCCTGCTCATGTGGATTGCAACCCTTTGCGATCAGGCATTAAATCTCGGATGGGGTTGGGACAAGGAAGGCCTTTGGGACTTGCCGCTCATGGTGCTGTTTGCTGCATTCGTGCGCTTCTGCTCGCTCGCGATCATCAAGCTTACCGGTAGCCTTTTCAACGGCAGCTAACCTCTCCATCCCGGACAATCCCGAAATTCGATCCTTTTCGGGAAAGACTCAGTGTCAGGCGTCGTCCGCTAACGCCAATGGCCTCAATAGCAGCCGTTCCGGTTCCTCCCGATGCAGTCATTCTTCCAGTATCGAACGTGCATGCATCCATGCCGACTGGTACGAGGACCTCCAAAGCGTTCCGTCGGTTCTGTCATGATGATGCAGGCGTCAGGAAGGCGAGAAATGCGAGTGTTCTTCGACGAGGCCCAGCGGAATCACGCCCCGGCGCGCGAGCTGCATAACGGGGCGTTCACCGCCTATGCCGAGACGCCCGCGCGGGTCGACGCGATCCTGCGCGCGCTTGGGCCGGTCGAGGTGCCGGAAGATCGTGGCGAGGCGCCGATCCTCGCGGTGCATTCCACGGCGTATGTCGCGTTTCTCAAGGATGCCGCCCGGCTCTGGCGGGAGGCGGGGCGGGAGGGCGATGCGATCCCCTACGCCTTCCCGATCCGGGGACGCCGGCCGCTCGACCTGACGCGGATCGATGCGCTGATCGGGGCGCACAGTTTCGATGCGACGACGCCGATCACGGCCGAGACCTGGGCTGCGTCCTATGGCAGCGCGCAATCCGCGCTTGCCGCGACGCACGCCGTATTGGGTGGCGACCGTGCCGCATTCGCGCTGTGCCGGCCCCCGGGGCATCACGCGGGGGCAGATTATTGCGGGGGATATTGCCACCTCAACAGCGCCGCGATCGCTGCGCGGGCGGCGCGCGATGCCGGTGTCGCGCGGGTCGCGATCCTCGACATCGACTATCACCACGGCAACGGTACGCAGGACATATTCTACGAACGAGGCGACGTCTTCTACGCCTCGGTCCATGCCGATCCCAAGACCGACTATCCGTTCTACTGGGGCCATGCCGACGAAACGGGCGAGGGCGCAGGGCATGGCACGACGCTCAATCTGCCGCTGCCGCACGGCACGACGATCGACGCGTTTCGCGCGGCGCAGACCACCGCGCTCGACGCGATCGCCGCGTTCGATCCCGGCTTGGTCGTCGTCAGCTTCGGCGCGGATACGTGGGAGGGCGATCCGATATCCCACTTCAAGCTGACCACGCCCGATTACGCGGTGCTCGCGCGCGACATCGCCGCGCGCGGTTGGCCGACCGCGATCGTCATGGAGGGCGGCTATGCGGTCGATGCGCTCGGCCACAACGTAGCGGGATTTCTGGAAGGCTTCGACGTGCCGTCAAGAATATCTTGACGTTTTAACCGCAACGTTTCATCGACAAATCGTCAATAATATCTTGACGGCGAGGTTTGCCATGACACCATCCGACGAAACTGATCTTCGCCAGCGCGCTGCCGGTCTTGCGCTGGCGTGGCATGAGGAACGCATCCCGTTTGCGGGCGCGGCACGCGACGAATATCCGCCGATGATTGAAGCCGCGCACGTCGTAGCCGACGAGGCACGGCTGGCGCTGCATCGCTGGATCGATGCCAGTCGCCGAGCCGGACTGAGCTGGACCGAGATCGGTGCGCTGGTCGGGATCAGCAAGCAGGCGGCACAGCAGCGCTTCGGTGGTGGCCGTACCGACGACCTTGAGGATCCAGACTATATCGTCCGCCAGGGTGCCAACGCGTTCAACGAGATGGCGATCATGGCGGAGGAGGGCGCGAACGGCCGCGAGCTGGTCGGCACGGGCATGTTCCGGCTGATCTTCGTCCAGACTGACCGCGTGTGGGAGTATCGCCGCATGGTCGGCATCGGCCCGGATACCGAGGCGATGGCGACGCACGGATGGCAACTCGTATCGTCGTGGCTACCATTCCATTATTTCAAGCGTCCAGTCGGTTGATGGCCGCCGCTCCGACCTCGATTGCTCCGCCGCCCCCTATTGCGATCGGGACGCCCGCCTATCGTCGGTTGACGCTGGCGATGTTGTTCGCGGGGTTCTCGACCTTCTCGTTGTTATATTCGGTGCAGCCGTTGCTGCCGTTGTTCGCCGCGCAGTTCGGGCTGACCGCGGAAGGCGCGTCGCTGGCGGTGTCGCTCGCGACCGGACCGCTGGCGATCGGCATCCTGTTCGCGGGGTTCGTGTCCGACCGGGTCGGGCGGCGTCCGTTGATGATCGCGGCGATGTTCGCGGCGGGCGCGCTGACCTTGGCGGCGGCGGTCGTGCCGGGGTGGAGCGGGTTGCTCGTGCTGCGCTTCCTGACCGGCGTCGCGCTGGCGGGCGTGCCGGCGGTGGCGATGGCCTATGTCGCCGAGGAGGTCGATGCCGGCGCAGTCGGTGCAGCGATGGGGCTGTATATCGCGGGCAGCGCGCTTGGCGGTATGGCCGGGCGGCTGGTCGTCAGCGTCGTCGCCGATCTCGAAGGCTGGCGCTGGGCGCTCGCCGCGGTCGGAATCGCGGGGCTGGCGATGGCGGAGGCGTTCCGCCGGCTCGCACCACTTTCGCGCAATTTCACGCCGAGCGTCGGACGACCGGGTGCGTTGTTGCGGAGTGCCGGCTCGCTGTTCGTCGATCGCGCGATGCCGCTGCTGTATCTCGAGGCGTTCCTGTTGATGGGGGTGTTCGTCACGATCTACAATTATGCGGGGTTCCGGTTGATGCGCCCGCCTTACAGCCTCAGCCAGGCAGCGGTCGGCGGCGTGTTCCTTCTCTACGTGCTGGGGTCGGTCAGTTCGGCGAAGTTCGGCACGCTTGCCGGGCAACTCGGGCGGCGGAAGGTGTTCTGGATTCCGGTCGTGCTGCTGATCGCCGGCATCGCGCTGACCGCGATGACGCCGCTGGTGCTGGTGATCGCCGGGATCGCGGTGGTGACGATCGGCTTTTTCGGCGCGCATTCGATCGCGAGTGCCTGGGTCGGCAGGCGCGCGCAGGGCTCGCGCGGGCAGGCGGCGGCATTCTACCTGTTCTTCTATTACATGGGGTCGAGCGTGCTGGGATCGGCGGGTGGATTCGCGTGGACGCATGCCGGATGGCCCGGGGTGACGGCGTTCTGCCTGTTGCTGGGGGCGGCGGCGCTGGTGATCGGACTGGTGCTACGCACCGTGCCGCCGCTCGTGGTGGAACCGCCGGTACCGCAGCGGATGCCGGATCCTTGACCGCTGACTTCTCCCCTTCCTGAAAGGGAGGGGCTGGGGGTGGGTTGGCCTGCTTGTGTCCAGAAGTTCGGATTCGCGGAACCCGACCCACCCCGCCTCCTCCCTTTCAGGGAGGGGAGAGGAAGTCTGGCTTCCCTCAACCCCTCTACCGCGACGCCACATCCGTCGCGTCGACCGGCGGCATACCCGCCATCTCCTTCGCGAACGCTTCGACCTGCTCCATCACGCGCAACACATTGCCGCCGGACAGCTTCGCCAGATCGCCATCGCTCCACCCCAGCCGCGCCAGTTCGGCGAACAGCAGCGGGTAGCCGTCTACCCCCTTCAGCCCGATCGGCCCTGTCCCCTGGATTCCGTCGAAATCGCCGCCGATCCCGACGTGGTCGTGGCCGGCAACCTTGGCGATATGCTCGACATGATCGGCGACCGTCGCGGCGGTGACTTGCGGCTCCGGATGCGCCGCGTCCCACGCCACCAGCGGCGCAGGGGATTTGGCGCCGTAGACGCCCGCCGGCACGCCGATGCTCTTCGCATAGGCCGAGCGCGCAACATCCCACGCGCGCCACGGCGCCGACAGGAAGGACGGGTAGAAGTTCACCATTACCACGCCGCCGTTCGCGCCGATCGCGCGGAGCAGGTCGTCGGGTATGTTGCGCGATGCGTCGGCGATCGCGCGTGCGCTGGAATGGGAGGCGATCACCGGCGCCTTGGTCGCGGCCAACGCCGCCGCCATCGTCGCGTCGGACACGTGGCTGACGTCGACGATCATCCCGATTCGGTTCATCTCGGCGATCACCTGGCGGCCGAACGCGCTCAAGCCGTTGGCGCGCGGCGCGTCGGTCGAACTGTCCGCCCAGTTCAGGCTCTTGCCGTGCGTCAGCGTCATATAGGCCACGCCGAGCGCGCGATATTGCCGCAATACCGACAACCGCCCGTCGATCTGATGCCCGCCCTCGACGCCGATCAGCGACGCGATCCGCCCGGCCTTTTCGATCCGGCGGATGTCGGCGGCGGTGGTCGCGAGTTCGAAAATCGCCGGGTTGGCCGCAACGAAGCGGCGGACGATGTCGATTTCCTCCAGCGTCATCCTGACCGGGTCGGGGGCGTCGGCGGGGATGTAGACCGACCAGAACTGGCCACCGACATGACCTTTCCGCAGCCGGGGAACGTCGGTCTGGAGCGGGTATGGCAGATGCGCGGTGTCCGCCATGAGGTCGACCGATTCGACCTTCGCCTCGTGCAGGTCGCGGAGTTCCCAGGCGAGGTCGTTGTGGCCGTCGATCACCGAGATGCGGTCCAGCACGCGCTCGACCCGGCGGGCTATCCGTGCGTCTGGGGCCGCGGCGGGGCTCGCCTGCGCGGCGATCAGCAGGAAAGCGGCGATCATGACTTGTCCCCCGTGGCGTCCGCTCCATCCTGAAGCAGGTGTTCACAGGCCACAAGCGGGGTAAAGGCGCGGCCGAAAATGCGGAAAGGCCGGCGTTGCAGACCAGATCGACCAAGCAGGACAGCCAGCTCTCCACCGCGATCGCGATCGCGCGGCTGATCGGGATTCTGGGGATCGTCTATGTCCATGCGTGGACCGGCCGCACCGCGGAGGAGCTGGCGGCGGGGGCGTTCAGTGGGCAGGCGGTGCTGCGGATAGCGCTGGGCGAGCTGTTCGGGCGCAGCGCGGTGCCGTTGCTGGGCATGATCTCGGGCTGGCTGGTCGTCTCGACGGCGATGCGGCGAGCGTACGCGCCGTTCCTGGCGGGCAAGGCACGGACGATCCTGCTGCCGATGCTGCTCTGGAACGCGATCGCGATCGTCCTGGTGGGCGGTGCGGCGACGTTCGGCACGCTGAAGGCACCAGCGCCGGCAAGCATCGGCTGGACGTTGAACGAACTCGTGCCCGTGGTGCGCGCCAACGACATCAACGTGCAGATGCCGTTCCTGCGCGATCTGTTCGTCTGCATGACGATCGCGCCGCTACTGGTGCGGGCGTCGAGTGCGTGGCTTGCTGCGGTGGCGCTGGTGGTGGTCGTGTGGAGCGTCTCGGCGATGCACATCCCGCTACTTCTCCGGCCGCAGATCCTGCTGTTCTTCACCGCAGGGATCGCCGCGCGGCGGTTCGGTATGGCGGAGCGCGTGGCGGGCTGGCCGGTTGCAGTGTGTGCGCTGCCATTCATGGTGCTGATCGCGCCGAGGCTCTGGACCGCGTTGCTCGGGAACGTCTTTTTCGATGCGCATCCGCACGTGATGACGGCGTTCGATCTCGTGTTCCGGTTGGCGTCGGCGGTGCTGTTCTGGCGGCTGGCCTGGGCGCTCGCGGGGAGCGGCGTCGCCGACCGGTTGCGGGCGGCCGAGCGTTACGGGTTTCTCGCGTTTTGCGATCATCTGGTGCTGTTGTGGCTGCTTGGGCCGGTGATCGGGCTGGCAACCGGGCCGCTCGGCTCACAGATCTATCCGGTGTATCTGCTGGTGCAGCCGTTGCTGGTGCTTGGCGCGACGATCGTCCTGGGGCGGACGCTGCTGACGGTTTGCCCGGCGGCGGCGAGGGCGCTGAGTGGGGGACGATTGGGGCGATAGCGCGTCAGAAACCGCGTGATGGTGGACCAAGCTGGTTCACCCATTCCTGATTGTGGACGACGGTCGAGCGGACCGGGCGGCCGGCGGCGTCGAGCCAGGGCCGGTAGCGGAAGCGCAGCTCGATCAGGCGACAGGTGGTCGCGTCGAGCACCGCATTGCCGCTCGAGCGCGTGATCATGCAGTGCGTGACGCTGCCATCGGTCTCGACCGTGTAGCGCACGCCGACGACCCCGCCCGCACCGATCACCGCTTCCGCATTGGGGAAGTCCTTGTTCTTGAAGCGGCCCTTGAGGAGGCGGGGCGGGGTCTCGCCGCCGCCGTCGCCGCCGCCATTTCCGGAGCGGCCGCTGCCCGTGCCGTTGCCTTCTCCCCCTGCGCCGGTGCCGGGGCCCGGGAGGGGTGCAGCGCCCGAGGTGGCGTCGCTGCCGGGGCCGGGTTTGAGCGTCGCGATGACGGGTGGTGGCGAGACGATGGGGGGGACGATCGGTTTGGGGACGACGAGTTCGGTCGCCTTGGAGCGGAGGTTCGCGGGGGCCGCCGCGCCTTCGGGGCGGTGGCTCTTCGCGGGGCGGGGGACGATCTTTTCGGGCGGCGGTGGCGGCGGTGTGGGACCGACGGCGAAAGTCTTGAGGGGTTCAGGGATGGCGGTGGGGAGGCTGACGCCGAGGCCCAGGATCAGCGCGGAGCCGACGACTGCGCAGAGTAAAACGGCGCCGGCGGCTGATATCAGGCGGTCGCGCGGGTTCGGGTGGACGCCGTACATGCTGGGTAATTGGGGAGAGGCGCGGTGGGCGACAACTGCGCGTGAGGGCGCGGAACGATCTCGGTACTCCGGACGTGTTCGGTACTGATCCCGCTTCGACAGATGCACCTCCCCGGCGCAGGCCTGGGTCCAATTGGAAAGGTCGATGTGACGAAGGACCGTCCGCCGTTACCTCCGTTTCCCAATTGGGCCCCTGCCTTCGCCGGGGAGGTGGCACTTTGGGTGAGATAGACGTCGGTTTGTAAACAAATCGGTTGGGCGTCGGCAGACCTGTACGTTCGGCAGACACTAGAACGGGCGGTGCGACAGAAGTCACACCGCCCGTTCGTGGCTGGCGCGCGACGCGGGAGTAAATCCCGCGTCGTCGGTGGGCGCTGGAGCGCCGGCGGCCGGCCTTTCGCGTGCGAACCTGCGCTTTGCTGGTTCGCAGCGGCGTGCTGCTGCACGCCTCGCTCGGGCTTACAGCTTCTCTGTCAGTTCCGGCACGATCTTGAACAGATCGCCCACCAAGCCGATGTCCGCGACCTGGAAGATCGGCGCGTCCTCGTCCTTGTTGATCGCGACGATGACCTTCGAGTCCTTCATGCCGGCGAGATGCTGGATCGCACCCGAGATTCCGACCGCGACATACACTTCCGGGGCGACGATCTTGCCGGTCTGGCCGACCTGATAGTCGTTCGGCGCGTAACCCGCATCGACCGCGGCACGCGAGGCACCGACGCCGGCACCGAGCTTGTCCGCCAACGGATCGATCAGCGCGTGGAACTGGTCGCTCGAGGCCAGCGCACGGCCGCCGGAGACGATGATCTTCGCGCTGGTCAGCTCGGGGCGCTCGTTCTTGGCGATCTCCGAGCCGGCGAAGGTCGACAGACCCTTGTCGCCGGTCGATGCAACCGCTTCGATCTCACCCGATCCACCCTCGGTAGCAGCCTTGGCGAACGCCGTGCCGCGCACCGTGATGACCTTCTTCGCGTCGGTCGACTGCACGGTCGCGATCGCGTTGCCGGCGTAGATCGGCCGCGTGAACGTGTCTTCGCTCTCGACCGACAGGATGTCGCTGATCTGCATGACGTCGAGCAGCGCGGCAACGCGCGGCGCGATGTTCTTGCCGTGCGTGGTCGACGGCGCGAGGAACGCATCGTGGCTGGCCATCAGCTCGACGACCAGCGGCGCGACGTTCTCGGCCAGTGCATGCGCGAACGCGGCATCGTCCGCGACGTGGACCTTGCCGACGCCGGCGATCTTGGCAGCTTCGGCAGCGACGCCGTCGACGCCCTGGCCGACGACCAGCAGATGGACTTCGCCAAGCTGCGATGCGGCAGTGACCGCAGACAGCGTGGCATCCTTGACGGCCTGACCGTCATGTTCGACCCAGACGAGCGTCTTCACTTGGCGACTCCCATTTCCTTGAGCTTGCCGACCAGCGCGTCGACATCGGCGACCTTGATCCCGGCCGAGCGCTTGGCGGGCTCGACGACCTTCAGCGTGGTCAGCCGCGGCGTCACGTCGACGCCGAAATCGGCCGGCGTCTTCTGCGCCATCGGCTTCGACTTCGCCTTCATGATGTTCGGCAGCGAGGCATAACGCGGCTCGTTGAGGCGAAGATCGGTGGTGATGATCGCAGGCAGTTTCAGCGTGTCAGTCTCGGCGCCGCCATCGACTTCGCGCGTCACGTTGACCGAGCCGTCAGCGATCTCGACCTTCGACGCGAACGTGCCCTGGCCCCAGTTCAGGAGCCCGGCGAGCATCTGCCCGGTCTGGTTGTTGTCATCGTCGATCGCCTGCTTGCCGAGGATGACCATGTCGGGCTTTTCCTGCTCGACGATCTTGGCAAGAATCTTGGCGACGCCGAGCGGCTCGACCTTGGTCTCGCTGACGACGAGGATAGCGCGGTCGGCACCCATCGCGAGCGCGGTGCGGAGCGTTTCCTGCGATTTCTGCTCGCCGATCGACACGACGACGATCTCGGTCACGCCCTTGTCTTTCAGGCGGATGGCTTCCTCGACCGCGATTTCGTCGAACGGGTTCATGCTCATCTTGACGTTCGCCAGATCGACGCCCGTTCCGTCCGCCTTCACGCGGGGCTTCACATTGTAGTCAAGCACGCGCTTGACCGGCACCAGCACCTTCATCGGGGTTCCTTCCAAGGTGAATCTATTCGTTCTCGCCAACCGGCGTTGGCGCGACAGATGGCTGTTTCAAGCCGTTTTCGCAAGTCCGGTATGGAAACATCGCCATGCCGTAGCGTCACGGCGATCGTTCGGTCGGACCAGTCGTATTTCCGACGAATCCTCCCCCGCCAGGGGGAGGTGGCTGGCCCTTGCCAGACGGAGGGGGAGGTAAGCGAAACCTCTGCTCCGTGTCCTCCCCCTCCGTCACCTTCGGCGACACCTCCCCCTGGCGGGGGAGGATCGTGAAGCTGGCGATCGAGACCAACGAAAAGGGCCCGGACGTTTCCGTCCGAGCCCCCTTTTCGCAGAATCAGTATGTGCGACCAGTCGGGCTTATGCCGCGACCTTCTGCACCTCTGCGACGATCTTCTTCGCGGCATCGCCAAGGTCGTTCGCAGGAACGATCGCGAGACCCGAGTTGGCCAGGATCTCCTTGCCCTTCTCGACATTCGTGCCCTCGAGGCGGACGACGAGCGGCACCGAGAGGTTCACTTCCTTCGCCGCGGCGACGATGCCGTCGGCGATGATGTCGCACTTCATGATGCCGCCGAAGATGTTGACCAGGATGCCCTTCACGTTCGGATCCGCGAGGATGATCTTGAACGCCGCCGTCACCTTCTCCTTGTTGGCGCCGCCGCCGACGTCGAGGAAGTTGGCCGGGAACATGCCGTTGAGCTTGATGATGTCCATCGTCGCCATCGCGAGGCCGGCGCCGTTGACCATGCAGCCGATGTCGCCGTCGAGCTTGATGTAGGCGAGGTCGTACTTCGACGCCTCGAGCTCGGCGGGATCTTCCTCGGTCTCGTCGCGCAGCTCGAGCAGGTCCTTGTGGCGGAACAGCGCGTTGCCGTCGAACGCGACCTTCGCGTCGAGCACCATCAGCTTGCCGTCGTTGGTGACCGCGAGCGGGTTGATCTCGATCTGCTCGGCATCGGTGCCCATGAACGCGTCATACAGCTTCGAGGCGGTGTTCGCGGCCTGCTTAGCGAGATCGCCAGTGAGCTTCAGCGCAGCAGCGACGGCGCGACCGTGATGCGGCATGAAGCCAGTCGCCTGGTCGATGTCGATCGACTGGATCTTCTCGGGCGTGTCGTGCGCGACCGCCTCGATGTCCATGCCACCTTCGGTCGAGACGACCATCATAACGCGGCCGGTGGTGCGGTTGAGCGTCAGCGCGAGGTAGAATTCCTTGTCGATGTCGACGCCGTCGGTGACGTACAGGCGGTTGACCTGCTTGCCCGCGTCACCCGTCTGGATGGTGACGAGCGTGTTGCCGAGCATGTCGGTTGCGGCCGCGCGAACCTCGTCCTCGGTCTTGGCGAGGCGGACGCCGCCCTTGGCATCGGGGCCGAGCTCGACGAACTTGCCCTTGCCGCGGCCGCCGGCGTGGATCTGCGCCTTGACGACATAGAGCGGTCCGGGAAGCTTCTTCGAGGCCTCGACGGCCTCCTCGACGGTCAGCGCCGCGAAACCGGCAGGCACGGGGACGCCGAACTTGGCCAGCAGTTCCTTGGCCTGGTATTCATGGATGTTCATCGGGAAGGCTCCACGCAATTTTTAGGAAACTCGGGAATTGGTTGGGCGTAAAGCACAGGGCGGAGGAAATATCCACCCTTAAGGCATATGCACTTGCGTCTCGTTCGCAATAGAGGCGGTGTTGAGCGGGTAGCACGCGAGGTCTCCACACGATAGGGTTCGCGAGTCGGCTCAGATCGGTGGTTTTCTGCAAGCGCCGGTTTTCTGTGGCGTTCCGCTCATAACGTCCTAAGATCGCGAGGAAACGACATTGGAGTCGGTATAGATGGACCGACCAAGTGGCGCGCGTTTGCATAAAAGTAACCCTTTTTGGGGCACTATACCGGCATGACACAGCCTGCGACTCCACTGCCCCACGATCCGACCAGCGAAGAGCTTCGTCAGGCGCTCCGCAAAGCGGTGAAGATGCGGGCGCATCTGCGCGATCGTGGTCAGACCCGGTTCGAGATCGAGGTCACCGACCTGTCGCTCTCGGGCTTTCGCGCTGAAACCAGCTTTACGCTGTGGCCGGGGACGGTGGTGTGGCTGACGCTACCGGGGCTGGCCGCGCTCGAGGCCGTCGTGGCGTGGCGCGACAAGTTCAAATATGGCTGCGCCTTCGCCAAGCCGCTGCACCCCGCGGTGTTCGAGCATATCGTAGCGCTCAGCCAGCGATAGGCTCGGCCACGCCCGAGCCGATGCGCGCAGCGCAATCGCTAGCTCGGCCGGTGGGTCGCTCCAGCGAACCCATCCGACGACGGCTTTGCCGGCGGCCTTATAGAGAGAAGCAGGTCGCGCCGTGGCAAAGCCACGTCGTCAGTCGTCGCTGTGCGCCGCTGGCCGGGCTTTCGACTTATCCGAAAATAGCTGCGCTATTTCGGGTCTCGGCCTTTAAACCCCTGCGCGACCACGAACCACTCGACCGACCCCTTGCGACTCGCCGGCGGCTTGGCATGCTTCACCGTCTTGAAGTTCCGCTTCATCTCCGCGACCAGCTCCGAATCGGCGCCACCCGCGAACACCTTCGACACGAACGTGCCACCCGGCTCCAGCACCTCGCACGCAAAGTGCAGCGCGGTTTCCACGAGCGCCATCGTCCTCAGCGCATCGGTCTGCGGATGCCCGACGGTGTTCGCCGCCATGTCGGACAGCACCAGATCGGGTGCGCCACCGAGCGCCTCGATCAGCTTCCCCGGCGCCGCATCGTCGAGAAAATCCATCTCGAAGATCGTTACGCCCTCGATCGGATCGACTGCCAGCAGGTCGATGCCCACGACCGTCGCCTTGGGGATCCGCCGCCGGATCACCTGCGCCCAACCGCCCGGTGCGAGGCCGAGATCGACGACGCGCTTAGATCCCCGGATTAGCTCGAACCGCTCGTCCAGCTCGATCAGCTTGTACGCCGCGCGACTGCGATAGCCGTCGGCCTTGGCACGCTTCACATACGGATCGTTCAGCTGCCGCTCGAGCCACCGCGTCGACTGCGCGGTCCGCTTGCGCGCGGTGAGAACGCGGACATGCCCACCGGAGCCGCCGCGGCTCATGCCGTCGCTCCCGTGGCTTTGCCGGGCTTGGGCGAACCCATCAGGCCGCGCAGTATGCCTTCGCGAATGCCGCGGTCGGCGATGCCGAGCCGTTCGGCGGGCCACAAATCCATGATCGTCTCCAATATCGCGCAGCCCGCGACCACCAGGTCGGCGCGCTCGTTGCCGATGCACGGCAGCTTGGCGCGGTCCGTGATCGACATGTGGGAAAGGTCGGCGCTGATCTTCCGCATCGCCGCCGCGGGCACGATCAGCCCATCGACCACTGAACGGTCGTAATGGCTCAGCCCGAGATGCACGCTGCCAAGCGTCGTCACCGTGCCACTCGTGCCAAGCAGCCGCGGTCGCTCGATATGCCGGGGCAGGCGGCTGGCGAACCCGGCAAAACTGTCCGCGACGACCTGCCGCATCCGCGCATACGCAGCGCGGCGGCCCTCGTCGCCCTCGCCACCGCCGGCATGCTCGGTCAGCGACACCACGCCCCACGGCGCCGAGTGCCAGTCGAGCACGGTCGGGACCGGCGTCGAGGTATCGATCAGCACGAGTTCGGTCGAGCCGCCGCCGATGTCGAACACCAGCGCGGGATCTTCGCCCGGCTCGATCAGCGCATGGCAGCCCAGCACGGCGAGCCGCGCCTCCTCCTCCGCCGAGATGATATCGAGATGGATTCCCGTCTCCGCCAGCGCGCGGGCGATGAAATCGGGACCGTTCGACGCCTGCCGGCACGCCTCTGTCGCCACCGACCGCGCCAGCGTGACGTTGCGCCGCTGCAGCTTGTCCGAACACACGCGAAGCGCCGCGATCGTCCGCTCGATCGCCGCGTCGCTCAGCTTGCCGGTCGACGCGAGCCCTTCGCCGAGCCGGACGATTCGCGAGAACGCGTCGATCACCGCGAACCCGCCGGCCTGCGGTCGCGCGATCAGCAATCTGCAATTGTTGGTGCCGAGATCCAGCGCGGCAAATGCCTGCGCGTCGGCCCACCGCCCACAACTGGGCCGGGTTGCCGCCGGACGGGCAGGACCGCCCTGCCGGAACGGCATTCGGGTGGAAACATCCCCCATCGCCGTAAAACTCGCTATCTATGTCTGCCGCCGCAGGAAAATTCCCGCCCGGTGCTTGGCGTCGAATGTAGCGGAGCGCAGCGATTACGCAAGCGACGTGGCGCCCCGCCGCATCTTGGCGTTGACAGCGCGAAACCGCCCGCCTAGATCGCGCCCTCGCTGATGCCCCGTCGTCTAATGGTAAGACTGCGGTTTCTGATACCGCCTATTGAGGTTCGAATCCTCACGGGGCATCCAGCGATTCCCGCTTAAGTTGTTGAAAAGGCGGGATGTTCTCCCGTTCCACGCGCGGGCGTTCCCACATTTGGTCCCTCTTGCGGTTTCGATTGGTGGCGAACGCGAGCGAGCGTTTGCGAACGCCGATTGTGGAAGAGATGAATGACCCCCGCCGAAACCTATCGTGCGAACGCAGCCGCCCAGCGCGAAGCTGCTGAGAAAACCACGCTCGCCAATAGGCGGGAAATGCATGAACGTTCTGCTGCGACGTGGGAGTCGATGGCAGATGCGACAGAGGACACCGCAGCGCGGGCGGTCGTCAACGCTGCCGCCAAGGCAGAGCGCTGAGGCAATGATTGCGTCGCGGGGATAGCCTTCGAGAAAGTTGAATGACTGGCAGCTACGCCATCGGTGTTCTACAGACGTTCTATATGCTTGGAGAAAACGAATGAGCGATTCGACGCCGGTCCATCTGCTCGAAGACGGAGACAACGGCCGCCGGTTTTTGATTTACAACAGCTTCACCGGGGTGAATCTGGAGATCCTATATTCCGGCGAGGCGCTTTGGATGACCCAGGCGCAGGCCGCCGACCTGTTCGGCGTTACCGTAGCGTCGATCTCCCGGCACATCGCGAATATCTATGAGGAGGGCGAGCTAGAGCGAGCGGCAACCCTTACAGAAATTGAAATAGTTCGACTCGAGGGCGGAAGGCGGGTCGCTCGCACGATCGAGCATTACAGCTTGGATATGATAATTTCGGTCGGCTACCGAGTGTCGTCGAAGCAGGCCACGATGTTTCGGCGTTGGGCGACCGACAAGCTCGTTCAGTTTGCAACGAAGGGCTTCGT
Organism: Sphingomonas sp. M1A8_2b; assembly: GCF_053345535.1. Classification (NCBI taxonomy): domain Bacteria; kingdom Pseudomonadati; phylum Pseudomonadota; class Alphaproteobacteria; order Sphingomonadales; family Sphingomonadaceae; genus Sphingomonas; species Sphingomonas sp. M1A8_2b. The sequence continues at coordinate 387,437 of NZ_JBKFAH010000001.1, forward strand.
CGTCGATAAATCCCGGCTTAAGGGCGCCGATAGCGGTGACCGAATTGCAGAGCTTCGCGAGATCGTTCGCGAGATTCGAGCCGACGAATCTAACGTATATCGCGAACTTCGAACGATTTGTGCGATGTGTCAGGACTACGACCCTGCCTTAACGCAGTCCCGCGACTTCTATATGCAGATGCAAGCCAAGCTGCTTTTCGCGGTGACGTCCCACACTCCGGCTGAGATTGTGAGGGGCCGGGCGGACGCTGCCGTAGAGAACATGGGCCTGACCAATTGGGCCAACGAAAACATCAGGAAAAGTGATGTATCCACATCAAAGTCATACCTTGCTGATGCCGAGCTTTCCGAACTCAACAGGCTTACGGTAATTCTACTTGATATATTTGAGGACCAGTTGCGCATCGGCAAGCTGACGCTGATGACGGAGGCGGCTTCGCTGCTGGACGATCAACTTCGGTTCCTGAATAGGCAAGTGCTTCGCTCGGGCGGACGTGTCAGCCATGACGCGGCGAAGCGATATGCCGAGGGCCAGTACGAGAAATACAAGCTCGCGCAGAAAGAGATTCGGCATCAGCAAGCCGATCAGGTCATTCGGGCGCTGCGAGACGTGGATAAGTCTCTGCCACGGCCAAAGAGGCCCTCTCAATGAGACCTTAAGCCCCTCACGAGACGAAGCAGCTTATTCGATCGCCTGCGCTGATACGCGAGCCGCGCGGGGTATCATGGGTGAGGAGGCAGGCCGGGGGTTGGAATGGCTGACGCTGAAGCGGCCTGTTCCGACATGAAGTGATTAATTTGCGTGATTGTAAGGCCGTCGATCAGGGCGCTCATTTCCGTCAAATCGGTCGTTATCCCAGGACGTGCCCGCGCGTCGTGCATACGTTGCAGAACCTCACAGTGGTATGCGCGATACGATGTCCGAATCTGTTCGAGAACGGTAAGCTTACCCGGAAGCCACTGACCGAGCTTTTGACACAGGACGTAATAACACAGCGCGCGAGCTGTGCGGCCGTTGCCGTCGCAAAACGGATGCACGTGGTTTACGCCTCATAAGGCATATGCAGCCGCCTGTGGCGCCGACCATGCCGCCCAGTTGGCATGCAGCGTACGGAGAAACGCTTCCATCTCCTCCGGCACTAAACTCCAGTCGCTCGGTCGATGTGCGCCAACCATGACGTTGTAGTGGCGGCGGTACCGGCCTGGCTGCATCGAGATGTATCGCGTAGCGTATGCGTTGAGCGTTGATATGAACTCGTCGTCGATCTCAAGGCCTGCACTACGTTGTGATACCTCGAACGACATTTCTAGAAAATCGAATTGCCGGGCGCGGTTTCGGGTCGAGATAAAGTTGAAAAGGTCGTGCGTTTCATCGACAAAAAATGACATTCAACGCTCCACAAACAAAAAGCCCGGCGAAAACGCCGGGCTTCCCGTAGTTTCGCGAAGGCGAATAGGATCAGGCCACTTCCGCCAGGTCAAGGGCGCGAATGACCGCTTCCTTGGTTCCATTATCCTTCGACGATGCGTTGCCATATACGAAGCTGACGCGTTGAGCGTCGCGCTCCGTGGCGTTCATGCGATGGCCCTTGATTGAATTCAGGGCCTTCTGCAGTTCTTCGGACATAAGCAGCTCCTATCTGGCTGTGGTGCACCAACGATCGGCGATGATGCGTCGTTCCCCTTGACAAACAGTGAATGCCAGTGGGTGCGCGATTCTTTCGCCGTTCGCGGTGGTAGTAAGCGTGTACATTTACTCACTCCCAATCTGCAACAGCGCGGCGCGGCAAGAATGAAAAAATATTTTGTCAAGGCTTGACATTGATGTTTCGCGCTGCCCCCTTCCAATGCTCCTACCGACATAAGAACGCACTAGAAGTTGTCGTTCCGGGAGCATCAGAACACCACAGGTTGGATTTTGCCATCAGCCAGTTATGAGACGAACATTGCCTCAACGATCGCCTGCATCAGCACCCCGCGCGGTACAGGAACGCTGACGGACGTGTAGCCTTGGTTCGCTGCCCGCCTCGTCCCGTACAGTCCGATCCATTGCCGTCCGTGCTGGCGCCAAGCGCGTTGCAACGCAGGCACCGGTAGCAGCACGCAGGTTGCCGCCGGCGCGTAGGCATAAGCGACGAAGTCGAAGCTAACGATGGGTCGGCATCCCCCTGAAAACGCTGCATCGGGCAGTCTCAGCGTCACTGAAGCGCTTTCTGAGGCCGATCATATGTCACCGAAAACAGGGCGAATTTTGCGCCCCTTAGGGGTTGCGGACAGCGTCTTTTGTCAAGCCGCACGATTCTTCCAAAATCGTCATGTGCTACCGGTCGGGAACGATCGATCGCTGCCTGCTGCGCACGGTATGACGACTGACACCGGTGTTCGCCTGGGCGACCGGAGATCGCGCCTAGCTGTTGACCGCGCTGGTTCTTCCAGGTCGGTGTAGCGTCGCTTGGTGTGGGGCGGGGGCCGGGCGGTCGATTATTTTGAACATGGGACGCCAATCACCGACGCAGATCTGAAGCGCCGACTGTCTGGATCTTCAGTTCCGGGCGGAGGAGTCTGTCGCGGTGACCAATCGCGGCAGGGCGCGAGTTTGTCGAACGCGCTCCGGCGCTGCATGCGGTGGGCTGGCACATGAGAGGCGCCGCGGCTGCTATGCGTTCACGCGTATCATAAGCAGAGTGCGCAACGCTCAGATCAGGCGACCACAAAAATACGGCCAGCGGAAATCAAATCCCGCGGCCGCACATACGAATTCAACTTGTCACGACGCCGAAACGACTCGGCGTGGATCCGTGGGTCGATCAGTGGAGGACGACGAAGCCGATCGCAGCCGCCCAACAGATGGACGACATCGACAACAGAACCAAAGCGCCTTTTGCCTTGCGCGCATCCCAGGTCGAGCTCAAATGCATCATCTCTCTCCAGCGGCGATTAGCGCCGTCTTGGTCAAAATGTTCTATTGTGAGATAAACATCAAGATATTTTTGGTCATAAAACCGTAACGGCGCACGATTCCTGTCGCCCTTACGCGCTTCCCATGTCGGTACTATTGTGGATGCGGGGTACCGTAAGGCTTCCCCGGAATGCTGGAGACGAGATGCGATCGGCCCCGCGACCGGCTCTTCTGCGCAGCATAATGCAGGATTTTTTGGTCCGTGTTGGACGGGCGTCACCAGCCCTCGTGCGGTAGAACGGCCCGGTCACGATCGTGGCCGGGCCGCCGCGCCGGTCAGCGACCGACCGCGATATATTTGAAGCCAGCATTCTCGACGACGTCGCGCGGATAGATGTTGCGCAGATCGATCAGGATCGGCTCCGACAGCAACGCCTTGACGCGCTTGAGATCGAGCGCGCGGAACGCGTCCCACTCGGTCACGATCACCAGCGCATCGGCGCCCTCGATCGTCGCATAGGTGTCGGTCTTGAAATCGACGTTCTGGAGCAACTTGGCGGCCTGTTCCATGCCCTCGGGATCGAACGCCTGGACGCGCGCGCCGGCATCCTGGAGCAACTGGATTACCGCGATCGCGGGGCTGTCGCGCATGTCGTCGGTGTTGGGCTTGAAGGTCAGGCCGAGCACCGCGACGGTCTTGCCGCGGACTTCGTCGCCCATCGCCGCGATGACCTTGCGGCCCATCGCGCGCTTGCGGTTCTCGTTGACCGCGACGACCGCCTCGACGATCCGCTGCGGCGCTTCGTAATCCTGGCTGGTCTTGAGCAGCGCCAGCGTGTCCTTGGGGAAGCACGAACCGCCATAGCCCGGGCCCGCATTTAGGAACTTCGACCCGATCCGCTTGTCCAGACCGATGCCGCGCGCGACCTCCTGGACGTCGGCGCCGACCTTTTCGCAGAGATCGGCGATCTCGTTGATGAAGGTGATCTTGGTCGCGAGGAACGCGTTGCCGGCATATTTGGTCAGCTCGGCGCCGCGCCGCGACATCTCGATCACCGGCGAGCTGTTGAGGCTCAACGGGCGATAGATTTCGCGCATCACGGACATCGCACGCTCGTCATGGCCGCCGATAACGACGCGGTCGGGGCGTTTGAAGTCGTCGATAGCGGCGCCCTCGCGGAGGAATTCGGGGTTCGAGACGACCGCGAATTCTGCCGCCGGATTGTTCTCGCGCAGGATCCGCTCGACCTCGTCGCCGGTGCCGACCGGGACGGTCGACTTGGTGATGACCACCGTGAAGCCGCTGACCGCCTTTGCGACTTCGGCTGCGGCGGCAAACACATAGCCGAGATCGGCATGGCCATCGCCGCGACGCGACGGGGTGCCGACCGCGATGAAGACCGCTTCGGCGTCCTTGACGCCCTCGGTCAGGTCGGTGGTGAAACCGAGGCGCCCCGCCTTGACGTTGGTCTCGACGAGCGCCTGAAGGCCGGGCTCGAAGATCGGGATGCGACCGTCGTGCAGCGCGTCGATCTTGCTGGCGTCCTTGTCGACGCAAATGACGTCATGACCGAAGTCGGCGAAGCATGCCCCCGACACGAGTCCGACATACCCAGTTCCAATTACCGCGATCCGCATGGTCGTTTTCTCACATCTTGCGAAGCCTGCACACGCGCAGGCCGTCTATGCTGCACGGCAGCGTGTGGGCGGGTCTGGTGCCCCGTTTCGGCCATTATGGCAAGGCCTGCGCCGGGGCCCGGTCGTCCCAATAGCGCCGTTCGACGCGTCGAAGCGTGCCATTCGACCCCGTCGCACGAGCTTGCTGCACTGCGAAATAAATTGTAAAAATATTACGCTTAACGGGATTTTAACGGCTTTGCTTAGGGTTCGGGGCAGGACTCTCGGTGCATTGCGTAAGTGACGTCATGGAGATGCCCACCGTGCCCAACACAACCGCTTCCGCTACATCGTTCCTGTCGACGCTTGGCGTCAACGGCCATTCCGGCAACGCCAACGGCGCCTATGCGAACGCCAGTCTGGTGATCGCCAGCCTCGACTATCTCGGCATCAACACGGTGCGGGATTCGTTAAAGACGATCGGCACCGGCGGCGCCGTGGTCAATGCGATGGCGGCGTCGGGGATCAAGTTCGACTTCGTGACGTCGTCGGGGTTGCCGGCAACCGGGGCATCCGGACTGGCCGGCTATGTCGCCGCGCTCGACGACTTCCAGGCGCGCCATCCGGGCAGCATCGTCGCGGTCGAGGGCCTCAACGAGATTAACACCCAGCCCTTCAGCTATAACGGCGACGGTTCGCTGACCGCGGCGGTGGCGTACCAGAAGGCACTGTATACCGCGGTGAAGGCCAATGCGGGCCTGGCCGGCGTGTCGGTCATCAACCTGTCGGTCGCGCTCGAAAGCCCATCGGCCTATGCGGCGATCGGCGATCTCGGCGCCTATTCCGATTATGCCAACGCGCATGCCTACACCGCGTCGGGCGGCACCGCCGACAAGGTGATGGAAGACTCGATGGCGCGCGCCGCTGCCGCGGCCAAGGGCGACAAGGTCATCATCACCGAAACCGGCTACACGACGCTGGCGACGGATGCCGGACTTGGCGTCAACCAGAGCGCGCAGGCCAAGCTGACGGTCAATTCGCTGCTCAACGCGTTCGAGAACGGGTCGAGCCAGACGTTCCTGTACGAACTCTTCGACAGCAATCTCAATCCCGACGGCTCCGAGAAGGAGTTCCACTTCGGTCTGTTCAACGTCGACGGCTCGCCCAAGCTGGCGGCGACGGCGGTCCACAACCTGACCAGCCTGCTGTCCTATGTCGATGCCGGCACCGGCACGTCGGCATCGGCGGCGGGCGCGTATTCGCTGAGCGGCCTGCCGGCGGACGGCCATTCGATGGCGTTGACCAAGGCCAATGGTGCGTATGACATCATGGTGTGGCGCGACACCAATCTGTGGAACACCGCCACCCAGACCGAGACGGCAGTCGCGGCGCAGACCGTCACCGTCGATCTCGGCGGCGTCCAGAAGACGGTCTACGTCTACGACCCGCTGAAGGGCACGACGCCGATCGCGACCTATACCAATGTCAGCAAGATCACGCTCGCGGTCGGCGATCATGCGCTGGTGGTCGAGGTCGGGTCGAAGTCGGCGTACAGCGATCCCGTCACCGTCGTTCCCGCCTCGCTGTCCACGACCGCCGACGGCCTCGTCGCGCAGATCGACAAGCTGGCGGGCTCGACCGGGTTGCAGAGCGTGACGCTGACCGGTGGCTCGGTGCTGAGCGTCGCGTCGGTCGCGACGATGCGCTACATGATCGCGAACTACGGCGACGTGCTCGCGAAGGTCTCGGGCGGCTATTCGTTCATGGTCACCGAAACCGGCGACGGCTGGAAGGAAGACCAGTCGTTCGACTCCAAGGGCGTGCTCGTCTCGACCGCCGACTATGGCTATGTCGGCGGTGTCATCTCGAACATCCACACCGAATTCGCGGGCGGCGTGGTTAGCGATCAGAGCTTCACCACCGGCAAGCTGTCGGCGACGATCGTCAACGATCCCAAGGTCGGCCGCACCGTCACCAGCTACGACATCACGACCGGCAAGCCGACCGTGATGGCCGTCACCAACGCCGACGGCAGCAGCGCGGCGACGGTGTACAAGAACGGCATCGTCTCGACCTACACGGCGATCGCGGCGAACGGCTCCAGGATCACCGACACCTTCGATACGGCGGGCAAGCGGGTCAGCGAAGTGACGGTCGACACCGCCAACGTGTGGACGACGTCGCAATTCGACGCGAACGGCGCGGTGACGCGCAAGTTCATCCAGCGCCCCGATGGCAGCAGCGAGGGCTTTTCGTACAACCTGACCGGTCTCGCCTATGCGACCGAGCATCAGGTGGTGAACGCCAAGGGCGTGGTGACGCTGGTCGAGCGATCGCGCGCCGACGGCACGCTGGTGACGACCGCGCAGATTCTGGCCGATGGCGGCAAGGTGTCGAGCACCTACGGGACCAAGGGTCAGGTGCTGACCAGGGTCACCAACGCGGCCGACGGCTCCGTCACGTCGCTGACCTATGATGCCACCACCGCCAAGCTGTCGGCGAGCGTCGTCCAGACCACGGCGGCGACGACGACTATCAGCTACACGGCGGGCGTGATGACCGATCGCACGGTCGTCCGCGCCGATGGCAGCCGGGTGTCCGAAACCTTCGATATGTCGGGCATGAAGACGCGCGAAGTCGACGTCGATACCGCCAAGACCTACACCACGCAGGTCTTCGACGCGACCACCGGCAAGCCGCAGCGCACCTATGTCCAATATGCCGACGGGCGCAGCATCGTCACCAGCTACAACGTCACCGGCAAATCCTACGTCACCGAGACGCAGACCACCGACAAGGCGGGCAAGGTCGTATCGGTCGTGCGCAGCCATGCCGACGGCACGCCCGATTATACCGACTCCTACGCCTCCGACGGCGTCCGCACGACGACGGCCTATGACGCGACCGGGCACAAGCTCAACCAGACGATCACCGCAGTCAGCGGCGCGCGGGTCGTCTCGACCTATGATGCGACGACCGGCAATCTGAAGACCCGGATCGCACAGGCGGCCGACGGCACGATCACCAGCAACCAGACCTATGCCGATGGCGGTCTGGCGAACTCGGAAACCAACGACGGTCAGGGCAAGGTCAGCTATACCTACAACAGTGCGGGCGCGAAGACGTCGCAGCTGCAGACCGATCCCGACGGCACCAAGACCACGACGCTGTACGATGCGACGACCGGTGCGGTCACCAAGGTCTATGTGGCCAATCCCGATGGCAGCAGCGAAACCCGCGCCTACGGCCTGACCGGGCTCGCCTGGACGACCGAGGTCCAGGTCACCGATGCGGCCGGCAAGCAGGTATCGCTGACCCGCAGCGCGGCCGGTGGCCGACTGGTCTCGACCGACGTCGTGCAGGGCTCTTCGAAGGTGTCGACCGCCTATGATTCGCAAGGCCGCCGCCAGACCGAGACCACGGTGACGGGCGACGTTACCAAGGACGGCACGCGCACCGTGCTGACCTACGATCCCGCCACCGCGACGTTGGTGACGCGCGTCGTCCAGTCGGCGGTCGGCGGCACCGTCACCACCAGCTTCAAGGCCGGGGTCGTGGCGCAGATCGTCTCGGTCCTGCCCGACGGCAGTCGCTCGACCGTGACGTATGACGCCGCGGGCAAGAAGATCAACGAGGTGACGGTGGATACCGCCGGCACCTGGACCACGACCGTCCTCGACGGCACGGGCGCGGTATCGAAGCGCTATATCAAGAATGCCGACGGCAGCGGCGAGACCCAGTCGTTCGGCATCACCGGTCAGGCCTGGACCACCGAGCGCAGCGTGTTCGACGCGAAGGGCAAGGTCACCGCGCTGATCCGCAGCCACGCCGATGGCAGCCTGGCCTATCAGGAAGCCAACGCCGCCGACGGGTCGCGCCTGATCCAGACCTATGATGCGACCGGGAAGATCGTCCAGTCGGTGACGATCGCGGTGGGCGGCGAACGCCACACCACCAGCATCGACGCCGCGACCGGTTTCACCACGCGCGACATCGGCCAGCTCGTCAACGGCGACGTCGCGACCTCGCTCTACGAGAATGGTCGTCTGGCGAGCCGCCGCACGCAGCTCGCGGCGGGCGGCAAGATCGTCGAGGCTTATAACGCCGACGGATCGCGCACCGCCGATACCTATACCGCGGCCGGGATCCGCACGACCGGGGTGGTCGTCGATACGGCCGGCACCTGGACCACGTCGCAGTACGACGCGACGACCGGCAAGCAGACCTTCAAATTCGTCGAACGCACCGACGGCACTGCCGAGAACACCATCTACAACGTGACCGGCCATTCCTACGTCACGCAAACCCAGCTGGTGGACGCGAAGGGTGCGGTCGTCTCGGTGTCGCGACGCCATGCCGACGGCACGCTCGATTACACCGAAACGCGCGATCCAGACGGCACGCGCACGCTGACCTATTACGATGCCAAGGGGCGGATGACGAAGGCCGCGACGTTCGGCGCGAGCAATACCGAGACTATCGAATACGACGCGGCGACGGGGACGCTGCTCAGCCGCACCGACGAAAGCGGCGGGATCACGCACAGCCGCGCGTTCGACTCCGCCGGACGGCTCACCAAGGACGTTACCGTCAACGCGATGGGGCAGTGGACGACGCTGCTGTACGATCAGGCCGGCACGGTCACGCGCAAATACGTCACCGCGCCGGACGGTTCGGCGGTCAACACGGTCTACATGCCGGCCGGCTCCGACTATGCGGTCGGCGTGGTGAAGACCGACACGACCGGCAAGACGATCTCGGTCGATCGCACCCGCGCCGACGGCAGCCGCGTCTATGCCGAGGTGAATGATGCGACCGGGCGGACGCAGCAATATTTCGACGTCGCCGGCCGCGAGCAGAGCAAGGTCGTGACCGACGCCGCCGGGCGCACCACGATGAACTTCGATACCGCGAAGGATCAGCTCTATTCGAGCAAGACCGAACTGACTGGCGGCGGCAGCATCGTCCGCAGCTACACCGCGGGCGTGATGACCGGACGGACGACGACGACCGCCGCGGGCGTGGCGACGACCGAAAGCTTTGCCACCGCGGGGCATGCGATCGCCGACGCCCGCAGCGCGGCGACCGGCTACGATGCGATCCTGGTGGGCGGCGTCGGCGGCGTAACCGGTTCGGTGGCGGACGAACTGCTGCTGGTCGATCGCACCGGCGCGACCGTCGCGGGCGGTGGTGGCGACGATCGCTTCCTCGTCACGCTGGGGACGTCGGCGACGATCGCGGACTTCGGTGCCGGTCACGACCTGCTCGATCTCTCGGCGTTCGCCAAGTCGGGGTATCAGCCGATGATGGAAATCTCCGGCAACGACCTGACGGTGAAATACGATCAGGGCGCGACGATCACGCTGACCGGGGCGGCCGCGCACCGACTGGTGCAGACTTCGGCGAGCAGCGGCGTTTACGCCTTCGGCTGACGCTTTGCGGCGCGCCTACCGGTTTAAGCGGTGAAGCGCGCCGCACCGCAACATCCGATTAGGATTTAGGGCTTAACCATAAACAACACCGAATCGGTTTTGTGGAAGATGTTATGACCCCAGTCCGTGTTCCCGCCGTCCGTTTGTTGGTCACCGATCGGGCTGGCGCATGAAGTATCAGGCGATCCAGGACGATAGCGGGCTGGTCGCGCTGACCGCGCTGTTGGCGATCCACCGCATTGCGGTAGATTCCGATCAGTTGCGGCACGGTCTGGGCCATTTCCATTCGCTCGACGCCGATGCACTCGTCCGGCTGGCGGGCGGCATCGACGGTGTCCGTGCCAAGACGCGAACCGCCAAGCCCGAGGATCTCGCCCGCCTGCCGCTGCCGGCGCTGGCGGACGGGCCCGAGGGCTGGTTCCTGATCGGCCGGATGCAGGGCGACGAGGTGCTGATCCAGCGCGCGCACCAGCCGGTCGAAAAGATCGACCTCGCGACGCTCGCGACCCTGTGGTCGGGGACGCTCGTGCTGGTCACCACGCGCGAGAGTGCGGCGCTGGCGAGCAAGGGGTTCGACTTCTCGTGGTTCATCCCGCAGATCGTCCGCTATCGCCGCCTGATCGGCGAGGTGCTGCTGATCACGCTGGCGCTCAACCTGCTCGGGCTCGCCGCGCCTTTGTTCTTCCAGAGCGTGGTCGACAAGGTGCTGGTCCACGGCACGCTGTCGACGCTGTCGGTGCTGACGATCGGCTTCGTCGCGGTGTCGTTCTGGGAGACCGCGTTCGGCTGGCTGCGCACGCGGCTCTATTCGGAAACGAGCCAGAAGATCGACGTCGAGCTTGGCGCGCGGCTGTTCCGCCATCTGCTGCGACTGCCGCTGAGCTATTTCGAATCGCGCCGCGTCGGCGATACCGCGATGCGCGTCCGCCAGCTCGAGACGATCCGCGAATTCCTCACCAACGCCTCGCTGACGGTGCTGATCGACCCGGTGTTCGCGGTCGTCTTCCTCGCGGTGATGGCGCTGTATTCGGTCAAGCTGTTCTTCGTCGCGGTGCTCGCGATCCCCGCCTATCTCGCGGTCGCGCTGCTCGTGACGGGGCCGCTGCGCAGCCGCCTCGACGAGAAGTTCGAGCGCGGTGCGGCCAACAACGCATTGCTGGTCGAGAGCATCGCCGGGATCCAGACGGTCAAGGCTGCCGCGGTCGAGCCGCAGTGGCAGGACGCGTGGGAGCGCCGGCTCGCGGGCTATTCCGCCGCCAACCAGCGCGTCATCGACCTTGGCAACACCGGCAACAACGCGATCCAGCTGATCTCCAAGCTCAACATGGCGGCGATCCTGTATTTCGGCGCGCAGGCGGTGATCGCGCACGACCTGACCGTCGGCGGGCTGGTCGCGTTCAACATGTTCGCGCAGCGCGTCTCGGGGCCTGTGATCCGCATGGCGCAGCTCTGGCAGGAGTTCCAGCAGGTCCGGATCGCGGTCGAGCGGCTCGGCGACGTGCTCAACCACCGCGTCGAGCCGGGCGCCGGCAGCCAGACCGCGCTGCCCGCGATCCGCGGCAGCGTGACGTTCGAGAATGTCCGCTTCCGCTATGCCGACGACGGCCCGTGGACGCTCGACGATATCGACCTGGTTGTCCCCGCCGGCTCGACGCTCGGCATCGTCGGCTCGTCGGGTTCGGGCAAGTCGACGCTGACCAAGCTGCTTCAGCGGCTCTACGTCCCCGCCAACGGCCGTGTGCTGGTCGACGGCGTCGACGTCGCGCAGATCGATCCGGCATGGCTGCGCCGCCAGATCGGCGTGGTGCTGCAGGAGAACGTGCTGTTCAACCGCACGGTGCGCGAGAACATCGCGCTCGCCAACCCCGCGCTGCCGATCGACAAGGTCGTGGCCGCCGCCGAGATGGCGGGCGCGCACGAGTTCATCAGTCGGATGCCGCAAGGCTATGACACGATGATCGAGGAGCGCGGCGCCAATCTGTCGGGCGGCCAGCGTCAGCGGCTCGCGATCGCCCGTGCGCTCGTCACCCAGCCGCGCATCCTGATCTTCGACGAGGCGACTTCCGCGCTCGACGCCGAGAGCGAGGAGATCATCCAGACCAACCTCAAGCAGATGGCGGTCGGCCGCACCGTCATCATCATCGCCCACCGCCTGTCCGCGATCCGCCAGTGCGACCGCATCGTCGCGCTCGAAAAGGGTCGTCTGGTCGAACAGGGATCGCACGACGAATTGCTCAGCCACGGTGGCCGCTACGCCGACCTCTACCGACGCCAGATGGGCGTCCTGTACGGAATCGCCTCATGACCGCGCTCACCCATCATCTGTCGCTCGTCCGTCGCGCCTGGATCGAGGATCGCGCGACCCGCCGCGACCGCCGCATCCCGCTGGAGACCGCGTTCCTGCCCGCCGCGCTCGAAGTGATCGAGCGCCCGGTGTCGCCGACCGCGCGCATCACCACCTGGCTGCTGCTCGGCGGGATGGCGGCGAGCGCGCTGTGGCTGACGCTCGGCCATGTCGATATCGTCGCGACCGCCGAGGGGCGGACGATTCCCGCCGACAGCGTCAAGCTGGTCCAGTCGGTGAGCGGCGGTCTGGTCCGCCGGATCTGGGTGCATGACGGCGACGTCGTCAAGCGCGGCCAGCCACTGGTCGATCTCGATCCGACGCTGTCCTCCGCCGACGAAGCGCAGGCGCGCCAGGCGCTGCTCACCGCCGAGATCGACGTGGCGCGCAACGCCGCGATCGTCGACGGGCTGAGCGGCGGGCGCGGCATCTTCAGCGCACCGCCCGGCACGCCCGCCGACGTGCTCGACACGCAGCGCCGGCTGGTCGCGGCGCAACTCGGCAGCGCGCGCGCCGCCGATGCCGGGCTCGCCGCCGCGCGACGCTCCGCGCTCGCCGATGCGGCGGGTGCGGCGGATCAGATGCGCGCGCTCGACGCCAACCGGCCGCTGATGGAGCGCCAGGTCCAGGCGGTCGAGACGCTGGGAGCGAGGGGCTATGCGAGCGGACTGCGCGTGCTCGACATGCAGCGCCAGCAACGCAGCGAACTCGGCAGCCGCGATGTCGCCGCGCAACAGCGCATGCGCGGGCTGTCGGAGGCGCAGCGGTTCGGCGAGGAACTGAACCATTCGCGCGAACAGGCACGCCAGACCGCGCTCGGCGATCTCGCCAAGGCACAGTCGGATGCGATGCAGCGTCGCCAGGATCTCGCCAAGGCGCGTCAGCAGAGCCGGATGCAGCGGCTAGCCGCCCCGGTCGACGGCACCGTCCAGCAGCTTGCGATCCACACCGTCGGCGGCGTGGTCGAACCGGCCCGCACGTTGATGGTGGTGGTCCCCGACGGCAAGCTGACCGTCGAGGCCAAGCTGCTCAATCGCGATGCGGGCTTCGTTCACGCCGGCCAGCCGGTCGCGCTCAAGCTCGAGGCGTATCCGTTCACGCGGTTCGGCACCGTGCCCGGCCGGATCGTCTCGGTCAGCCGCGACGCGGTGCAGGACGAGAAGGGGCCGTCCTATTACATGGCGCGGATCGCGATGGACCGGCGGACTGTGAAGGCGGACGGACGTCAGATGACCCTGACGCCGGGTCTCGCCGTAACCGCGGATATCCGCACGGGCCGCCGGCGCCTGCTCGACTATATGCTCGATCCGGTGTCGCGCGATGTTTCCGAAGCCGCGCGCGAGCGGTAGGGGGCTGCCAACCGCCGATTGGACTGTGATGGCGCGGCGGATGGCGGGGCGGATCGGAAAAGAATGCAGATGACGGATGTACCCGGAACGATAGCGCGGCGAGAGCGGGACGTTGCCGCCGACATCCTGCGTGGGCTGGCGATCGTGCTGGTCGTCTACGGGCATCATGCCCGGGGCGTGATGAAGACGCTGGATGATCACTCCCGCTGGATGACGGTGCTGAAGGCGATCGATTTCACGCTCTACACGACGCACATGCCGGTCTTTTTCCTGGTCGCCGGCTACAACGCGTTCTTCTCGATCCGCAAGGTCGAGCCCGGCCGCTATATCCGCTCGCGCGGGTGGGCGATCGTCTATCCCTATGTGCTGTGGTCGGTGCTGTTCTGGGCGAGCATGGCGGCGGCGCGGCTGCTGGTCCACGTCAATGGCGACCTGCCGTTCGATGCGCTGCTGCATATCGCGATTCGCCCGATCAGCATCTTCTGGTTCCTGTATGCGCTGTTGCTGATGCAATTGGCCGCGCTGCTCTTCGCCGGCCGCGCCACGGTCGCCGCCGGTGTGACGGCGCTGGCGTTGCTGGCCTTCACCTTCCTGTCCAACGCGCCGCCGACCGACGTCGTCCCGCAGACGATCGTCCACGCACCCTATTTCGTGGCCGGACTATGGTTGGCGCAGCACGGTCGCAAGCTGATGCATGCGATCCGGTCGCCGCTCGGTATCGCTGCGGCGGCCGTTCTGTTCGTTGGCGGCGCGCTGGCGCTGTGGCGGCTGGGCGACATCGTGCCGGTTAGCCTATGGACGATTCCGGTGTCGGTGCTGGGTCTGGCGCTGATGATGACACTGGCCGTCGCACTCGCACGGACCCGACGCGCCGGCCGTCATCTGGCGTGGCTAGGGATGGTGTCGCTACCGATCTACCTGATGCACATCATTGTCCTGCCGATCGCACCGCGCCTGCTGTCGGCGTTGCACCTTCGCAGCGTTCCGCTCGATCTGGCGTTCGGCACGGCGTTCGGGCTTTACGTACCGGTCGTCGCGTTCGTGCTGGCCGAGCGGCTCGGCGTGGCGGACTGGCTCGCCCTGACCGGCAAGTCGCCGTTCAAGCGGCACAGACCCGCCCCATCACCTATCAACCCGTCACCTATCAAATAGCGTCACCAATCAGGTGACGGGCGCGGCGTCGTCCTGGATGCCGCGGCGAAGGCGTCGCTGCCAGGGTTTGCCGCGCAGGAACATGTCCGAAAACGCATAGCCGATCGAGATCGTCGCGAACGACGGACCGTAGCACTGCACCGTGATCGTATAGACGTTGAGGATGAAGATCATCACCAGCTTCGACCGGATCTTGGTGCGGAACGGTGCCATCGCCATGCCGACCATGAACACCAGCCACGGCACCCCCATCATCAGATACGTGCTGAGATAGAAGTTATCGACCGGGACGCCGTATCCCGACATGTCGGTGTACGACATCGGATAGGAAAAGCAGCCAAGCCCGCAGCCGAGGAACAGCCCCGCGGGAAAGAGATCCGACAGATAGGTGAACGGCAGCTGCCAGCTGTTGTTGATCCGGTCCTGCAGGCTGAACAGCCCCGAGTATATCTCGGTCAGGTCGACGCCGCCGAGAACCGCGATCAGCAAGAAGGGAATCGGCACGCACAGGAACGACCATTTGGCGAGATTGCGCTCGATGTCGTATTTCTTGAGCGACGGCATCAGGATCTCGGTGACGAGATAATAGGCGGCGAAGCAGATCGCGACCAGCAGGGCGGACCGGCTGGTGCTGATATGGATCGCCCAGAAGATGACCGGCCACAGCGCCAGGTTGAGCCACTTGGGGATCCGGTGGAACAGCATCAGATACGGAAAGACCACCATGTACGCGGCCATCGTGCTGTCGCCGGCGAGTCCGCCGTATCGCACGACCCCGTCGATCCACCAGACGCGGCCGACTTCCTTGCTGTTGCCGAAGTTCTCGAACTCCGCGCCCGTCCAGGGATAGTCGAAATGGGGCGCGGCGATCAGGCCGGCGATCGAGGCGATCATCAGCGCGATCATCGTGTAACGCACGAACTTGTACTGGGTGATATCGCTGCCGCACAGCGCCAGGCCGACGTAGAACGGAAAGAACAGCTTGAGCGACGAGATCAGCGCGAACGGCGATTCCGACATGAAGATATAGCCGACCATCGCCGCGGTGATCGTGTTCAGGACCAGCAGAATCCCGAACGGCGACCGGTTGCGAAACGCGATGTTCCAAGTGAAATACGCGAACGCCCCGATCGAGAGCAGGTCGGGGACGAACCACAGCGGCGACAGATGAGTCAGCGCGAGCGACCAGCGCAGCACCGCAGTCAACGTATCGCGAAACGCGAACATCAGGAACAGACCGGCTAGCAGCTTGCTCGCCAGCTCTTCGTTTATGCTGGTCGACCAGTTCCGCTGGATCGTCGTCCGCGCGGGGAGCGCCTCGATCAATGTAGCCATCAGCGAATTTCCGCTTCTTCAGTGACGATGACGCCGGCCCGGCCTGGCGCAGGTTGGCCGTCTCCCATACCGGTACTGCCGAAGCGACTCCAGCGTCGGTTGAGAAAGGCGAGCATCGGCTTTTCGATCACGTGGTGGACGATCACCGCCCCGATCAGCGCGCCGACGATCGCGATCGGCAGCAGCAGTTCCGGCGCGCGCGCGAACAGCCCGAGCTTCTGCGCGATCGCCTCGGCGACCTTGATCGCGATCGGATGCGACAGATAGAGCGCGTACGAGGCATCGCCGCCCGCGACCAGCAGCCGGGTCAGGCCGATGGGTGCGGCATGGCGGCCGCCGACCGGCTCGAGTCCCAGCACGGCGGCCGTCATGATCAGCGTCGCCGGGACGCCGCCGGTGACGATCCGCCCGATCGTGTCGTACGCGTCGGTCTGATAGCCGATCACCGCCAGCACCAGGGCGAGCGGGATCATCGCGAGCGCGATCGGGCGGGGGATGCGGACGCCCTTCAGGAACAGGTGCGCAAGGCCGATCCCGGCCAGGAACTCGCCGGTCAGCGGATAGCCCCAGAAACGCAGCATCCGCCAGTCGGCCGGCGTGAGTTGCGCAGCCGCCATCAGGCCGAGGATCGCGGCGACGATGATCGCGATTCCCGCGGTGCGGCGAAACGGCAGCGCGATCGCGAACACCACGTAGAACATCATCTCGTAATTCAGCGTCCAACCCAGCGTGAACACCGGGAAGCAATAGTCGCCGCATACCGGTCCCGGCAGGAACAGGTACGAGAAAAGGATATTCGTCGCGCCCGGACGGGGTGCGCCGGTCGCGATCAGCACGACGAGCGCGAGCGTGGTGAACAACCAATAGAGCGGGGCGACGCGAATCAGTCGGCGGCGCAGGAAGTCGGCGGCCGCACCGGCTTTCCCGAACCGGTCGTGCATCATGTAGTACATGACGAAGCCCGAGATCACGAAGAAGACGTCGACGCCCAGCCCCCAGTCGAACGGCACGAAGCCCCAATTTCCCGCGCGTGCGCCGAGATGCTCGACCAGCGCATGCTGGCTGTGCCCGCAGAGTACGAGGAAGGCTGCCAGGAAGCGCAGGATCTGAAGGCTGTCTATCCGGCCGAGACGCATCGGGAAAACCTTGGTTAGGAATAGCCTCACTGCGGAATGCACCCTGCAACGTCAATTGCGTAAAATTGCGTTGCGGTGCAGCACGACCCGAAACGAGGCAGGTCGTGCGCGGCGGACCGAGCGATTTTCGCCGTATGACGGTAGGGAAGCGGGCAAAGGCGACGTCGCCGTGGGTGGACGTGCGGGACCGAAATCGCCTAGTGGCATGCTGTAGTGCAGTATGACCCGGCAGTCGGCCGGCGATCGGGTTCTGTGCCGATGTCCTAGCGGAGATACCGCCCCCGTCATGTCTGTCTTACTGACACGATTGATCCGCGGTGGCGCGCCGAACATGGTTCTGCGCGGCTCGACGCTGTTTCTTCGATTCGCGCTGTCCTTCTACATCGTCAGCCAGCTCGGGCTGGCGGCGGCGGGCGTCTATGGTCTCGCCATCGGTGCGATCGGCATCGTCCCTGCGACGGTCGGCTGGGGCCTCAACTATTTCGTCTCGCGCGAAGTGGTGGGGCACACCCCCGCGACTGCCGCGCCGCTGATTCGCGATCGCCTGATCATCACCTTCATGTCGTTGCTGGCGGGGACGCTGATCGCGGTGCCGGTGCTGATCTGGCAGACCGGCCAGATTACCGAAACGCAGATCCTGATTCTGATCCTGCTCTGGCTGGAGACGGTCGCGCTCGACATCTACATGCCGATGATCGGGCTCGAGCTTGCGCTGTTCGCGAACGTGCTGGTGTTTGTCCGTTCGGCGCTGTGGATCCCGATCGTCGTGGCGATCGGGTTCGTGCTGCCTGCGCTGAAAACGCTCGACATGATCTTCATCGGCTGGATTCTCAGCCACCTGCTCGCGATCGGCATGCTGTTCGTCTATCTCCGGCGCTGGCCGATGAAGGCGGGCTTGCGCGAAGAGAAGAAGCTAAGCGTTCTCGTCAATCGGGCGCGTCGTGCGTGGTATATCTATTTCAGCGATCTCGGCATCGTCGGGCTTGGCTATGCCGACCGGTTCATCCTGAACGCGCTGCTCGGGCTGGTCGCGACGGGTATCTACAGCTTTTATTTCTCGATCACCAACGCGCTCCAGACATTGATCTCGACTGCGGTTGTCCAGCTTGCGCTGCCGCGGATGGTACGCGCGTTCCGCGGCGGCGATCCGGCCGAGTGGCAGGCCGAGCTGCGTCGTCAGATGATCAAGACGATGACCTTCGCCGCGGTGTTCAGCGTCGGCATCTTCCTGGCGACGGAGATGATCTTCTACGTCGCGCCGGCGGGGCGTTTCCCGGTGTACCGCGTGCTGCTGGCGATCATGTTGCTGGCGGCGACGATCCGGTCCGGCTCCGACCTGCTCAACGTGTCGATTACCAGCATGGGCCGCGACCGGATGTACGCGGTCAACAACGTCGCCGGCGTGATCGTGGCGATCGCGTTCGGCACGGGGTTCATGTATTTCTTCGGGCTGATCGGGGCGGGGGTGTCGGCCGCGGCCACCGCCAGCACGCTGTTCATCGTCCGTTTGCTTTATCTGCGCCATGTGCTCGCCAAGATGAAGCAGCCCGACCCCGCCGCCGCACTCGGCGTGGGATCGGCAACGGAGATGCCAAAGCCATGACCGAGACGCACAAGACAGCGGGCGGGGCGACATCGGGCGGGGCGACATCCGCCTGGGCGACATTCTCCGAGCATCTCCGCGGCGATCTGGTGCGTGTCGCCAAGGTCGGCGGCCAGCGGCCGGGCGGCGCGTTCTTCGTGTATGCGTGGCTGTTCCTGCCGGGCTTCCGCTTTATTTTGCAGCACCGTATCCAGCGCTTGCTCGCCTCGATCCCGGTGGTCGGCCGGATCGTCGCGCGGGCGTATTGGGCGCGGACCTGTCGGCGATCGGGATCGGAGATCGCGGCGATCGCGACCGTCGGTCCCGGCTGCTACATGCCGCATCCCTATGCGATCGTGCTGGGCGACTGCACGCTCGGCCGCAACGTCGCGGTCCTGCAATGCGTGACGATCGGCAAGCGCGGCGACGATGCGCCACGCGGCCCGATCATCGGTGACGATGTCGAAATCGGTGCGGGGGCGACCATCCTCGGACCGATCACGATCGGCCACGGCGCCAAGATCGGCGCCAATTCGGTGGTGCTGAAGGACGTGCCGGCGGGTGCGATCGCCGCCGGATCGCCCGCGCGCATCCTCGGCGGCCCGAAATGATCGCCGACACGACCGAAGCCGCCGCGACCGTCGGCCGTGGTCTTCGCGTCTTCTATGTCGGCGCCGGCGATCCGGTCGATCCGCGATCGGGCATGGACGTCGTCCTGCGCGCGCACATCGCCGAACTCGCCGCCTCGCCGGCGATCGACCTGTCGGGTGTCTTCGTCACGCTGCCCGCCGATACGCCTGCCACCGCGTTCGGCGGCGTCACGGGCTACCGCGCGGACACCAAGTCGCCGCCGAAGGGTCGCAAGCTCGCGCATCTGCTGTCGGGCAAGCTGCTGATGAGCATCGGCTTCGTCTCGACGCCCGCCCGGCGCGCGATCCGCGCCGGGCTTGCCGCGAAGCCCGATCTGGTGGTCGTCGATCATATCCAGGCGCTCGCCAACGTCTCGATGTGGCGGCTCGTGCTCGGGCGCATCCCGTTCGTCTTCATCGCGCACAACGTCACGCCCGCCACGCTGGTCGACGGCGCGCGACTCCGCCGCTCGCGGTTGTCGGCGGCATTCCTCCGCGTCGAGGCGGTGCAGGCGTGGCTGATCGAGGCGCTGCTGCTGAAGCGCGCGCGGCGAACCGTGTTCATTTCCGACAGCGATGCCCGCCATTACCGGGGGCTGACCGGCGAACGGGGTGTGGCGCTATGCCCGGTGATCGATCGTCCGGTGCCTGCCCCGGCCGTACTTCCCGATGCGTCGTCCGCCGACAGCATCGATCGCCGGCGAGTCCTGTTCATCGGCAGTCCCGGCTTTCCGCCCAATCGCGCCGCGATCGACTGGATCACGCGCGAGCTTGCGCCACGACTGCTCGCCCTCGGCGCGCCCGCCACGATCACCTTCATCGGCAAGGGCACGCGCGATCACATCGGTCCGCCGGCCGCCAATGTCGAAACGCTCGGCTTCGTCGCCGACGAGGAGATGGAGCGGCTCCTCGGCGCCTGTCTGTGCATGCTGAGCCCGGTTGTCCACGGCAGTGGCCTGAAGATCAAGATGCTCGAGGCGTTTGCGGCGGGTGCGCCGGTGGTGGCGACGCCGCTGTCGTTGCAGGGCTTCGAATTCATGGGCGTCGCGGCGACCCTCGATCCCGATCGTCCCGATGAGGTCGCGCGGCACATCCTGACGCTGGCGCGGAACCCGGCGGCGGTCGATGCGGCGCGGACCCAGATGCGCGCGCGCTGGGCCGCGCATACCACACGCCGCGGTGGCGCGCTGGTCGAGACGCTGGTCGCGGCACGAGCGGGGCAGCATCGATGACGGAAAGAGGGGCGAGCATCGTGAACCAGCCGCGCGATCGCGACGAAACCGCCGGTTCGACCCCGGTGAAGACGCGGGTGCTCGATCCGAACCTGTCGATCTATCTCGACCTGCTGCGCCTCGTTGCCGCGTTCGAGGTGGTGCTGGGCCACGCCCGGCATTTCGTCATGCCGCGTCTGCCCGGCTTCATTTCGGGGCATACCGGCGAAGCGGTCGCGGTGTTCTTCGTGCTGTCGGGGTTCGTGATCGCGTTCGTCGCCGAGGAGAAGGAGCACAGCCTCCGCGCCTATGCGACCGCGCGCCTGTCGAGGCTCTATTCGGTGTGCCTGATCGCGCTGCTGTCGGGGTTCGTCTGCGACATGATCACGCGGCGATACGGCATCGTGCCGTTGACCGATCACAGCTTCTACGACCCCGCCTATCTGACCAACCTGCCGTTCTCGCTGACCTTCACCAACGAACTCTGGTTCAGCCACCGCGTGTTCGGCAGCAACGAGCCCTATTGGTCGCTCGGCTTCGAGGCTGCGTATTACGTCATTTTCGCCGCGTTCTTCTATCTCGGCCGCGTTCGTGGTGCGGTGATCGGCGTCCTGCTGATGCTCGCATTCGGGCCGAAAATCGTCGCCTATATGCCGATCTGGGTGTTTGGCCTGCTCGCCTACCGGTACATCCGCGCCGGCCGCGTGACGATGCCGAAGCGGCTGGCGCTCGCCGCGTTCGTCGCGACGATCCTCGTCTATTTCGTCGTCAAGCGGACGATGGAGCATTGGGCGTGGCCGATGTACGAGGAAGCCGATCTGGCGCAGCTCGCCAAGAGCTTCGTGTATTTCGCGCTGGTCGGCGGACTGGTCACTGTCAACATCGTCGCGTTCCGCCGCGCGAGCGAGGGGCGGACGATCTTCCCCGCCGGGCTGGCCCGCGCGATCCGCTGGTTGGCCGGAGCGAGCTTCACGCTCTACCTCGTCCACCAGCCGTTCTTCATCATGATCGCCTCGGTGTTTCCCAAGCTCGGCGCGAGCCGCCTGGGCGGACCGGCGGTCATCGCCGCGGCGGTCGTCCTCGCGTTGCTGATCGCCGAAGTGTCGGAGCGTCGCAAACGCGTGTTCCAGCGCGCGTTCGGCACGCTGCTCGGCGTCCGATCGGCGCGCGACACCAAGCTCGTACTGTAACAAAACAAATATTAGTTAAGACGCAAGCAACTATAGAATAACAGCAATTTTTCAATGCATGCCACCTAGATCGGGCCAGGGTTTAGGGTTTCGCCCGCACTAGGGAACAGATGGTGGCAACGGCACATAACGCAGCATTTTTCGCCGATCCGGCCGAGCGTCGCTCCGACGCGCGTGTGTCGTTGGCCCGCACCGGTACGCTGCGCCTGAGTGGCGACACGACGTCGCGCGAGATCCGCATCGCCGACCTCAACCGTGACGGCTGCCGGATCGTGTCCGCACTGCCGTTGCTGCTCGACCAGCGCATCGCGGTCGGTATTCCCGGCGTCGGCCTGCGCGACGCGCGGATCACCTGGGCCGGCGAGCGCGACTATGGGTGCCACTTCGATCGCGCCTTGCCACCCGGCAGCGTCACCGCGGCGATGACCGACAACGTCTATGATCTGACCACCGTCGCTGGCGTCATCCATCCGCCAGGCGCCTTCAAATGGCAGTTTCGCGGGCGGCTCATGCTGCTCGGCGTGCTCAGCCTGGCAGGATGGACCGTGATCACGTTGGCGATCGAGCGCCTGCTGGCCTGACCGCTCGGGCTTAAGCTTCGGCATTTTACACCGTCGGCGGAACCACTGACCGACCGGGTCGGCCAGTGGTTCCCGCACCCTACAGCATGCGGTAGCGGATGCCGGCACCGTTGCCCGTCAGCGACACAACGACCGGGCGCGAGCCGACCGGGATCGTCGTGTCGCGCGGGCCGTCCGGCGAACAGATCTGCCGATAGGGCATTGGCGCCCCGCCCAGCTGGAGCTCGGCCTTCTGGACACCACGATCGGTCCACGCGATCAGCTTGCGCGATTGGCCGTCGTCCATCCTGACCACGGTCAGACCCGGCTGCGGACGATCGATCCGCCAGCTTTTAGCACGCCCGATCAGGCGGCTGACGTCGCGCATCATGCAGGCGGCGGGTTTGGGCTTGTAGTCGTAGGTGAACAGCCCGAAATTCTCCTCGTTGTCGCTCGGGTTCTGACCCTGGTCCTTCAACTGGTAGATCCACACGCCGCGCATCCACGGCGTCGCCGCGGACCACAGCAGGAACTGGGCGATGTTGTTGCCCGAATCGTTGCGCGCGATGTCGCACGGTCCGCCCTGCGTGGTCGGCCAGCCGATCTCGGTGACGTAGATCGGCATCGCCCGCCCGCCGCGCATCCGCATCTTCGCGTTCAGCGCCTGCATCCGTGCGATCGCTTCGGCGGCGGTGCGGTTTTCGGGGCGTTCGCAGTGGTTGTAATAATGCACCGACAGGCCGTCGGCACCCTTCAAGCCACCGCCGCCGGCGACCGAGTGAACCCATTGCCAGTCCGCATCGGTGCCCGCGGCGCCGGACAGGACGGTGGCGTTCGGCTGGCTCGAGCGGATCGCCGCGGTGGCCTGCGCAGCAAGCCGGGCATAGGAGGGGCCGCCGCGTGGATCGCCGGGCGCGGCGGGACCGATCAACTTGCCCATCGCCGGCGCGGCATTGAGGTTCCACTCGTTCCAGATCTCGTAGATCGGCCGCCGCCCCGCCGTCTGGCGCGCCGCATCGCCGGCAAAGTTCGCAAACGCCGCGCGGCCTGCGTCGGTGACCGGCACGCCGTCGCCGCCGATCGCCGGATTGGGATGATCGAGGATGAACAGCGGCCGCGCCTTGGTTACCGCGAGGAAAGCGGCGAGGCGGGGACGCATGCTGCCCGGCGCGTTCATGCCCGCGTTCTTGAAGCCCGCCCAGGTCAGGTCGTCGCGGAACGACGAGGCGCCGACCGTCTGGATCGCCTGCGCGCTGCGGACCGGATCATAGCCATATTCGCCGCCGATCCCGAAATGCACGCCGACGCCGAGTATCAGCGGGACCGATCGCGGGGTCAGCGGCCCATCGGGCAGCGGTCGCAACGGGCTGGACGAAGACGCCATCGGCGCCATCGAGGCCAGCGCCACCGCACCGCCGACCAGACCGCTTACGGCAAGCCCGGCGCGCGCCAGCAGAGTCCAGGAGGACCGCGCCGGCCTCGATGTTGGAGACTTCCAGTACCGTGACTTCGGGGATCGGATAGATGGCATATGCTTCTCCTCAGCCCCCGGAATCGCGCCTTACCGTCCTAGCGGAGCCGGCTCAATAGGCGTTGCTATGAACCAGCACGCTCATCGTCCGGAACAGGATCGTTATGTCGCGCATCAGGCTCCAGTCGTGGAGATATTCGAGATCGGCCTGGAGACGGTTCTTCAGATCGACGTCGCGATGGGTCGCGCCGCGGAACCCGCGAACCTGTGCGAGGCCGGTGATTCCCGGCTTCAGCGCGTGACGATGCCAGTATTCGCGGTCGACTTCCCAGAACAGCTGGTTGCCGGCGAGCGACCCCAGCGCGTGCGGACGCGGACCGACCAGGCTCATGTCTCCCAACAGGACGTTGAAGAACTGCGGGATCTCGTCGAGGCTGGTCTTGCGGATAAATGCGCCGACGCGGGTGATCCGCTTGTCGTCGCGCTGCGTCGACGTCGCACCCTGCGCATCGAGGCTTTCGACGCGCATCGAGCGGAACTTCAGGATGTTGAAGATACGGTTGCCGCGCCCGATGCGCTCCTGTCGGAACAGCACGGGACCCGGCGAATCGAGCTTCACCGCGATCGCGATCAGCACGAGCGCCGGCGAGATCGCGATCAGCACGATCAGCGTCACGATGATGTCGAGCGCGCGCTTCTTGGCCATGTCGGTGTAGCTTAGCGGCCCGCGCGCCACGAGCAGGGTCTGGCGGCCCTTGAACTTCTGCAGGCCCAGCACGCCGAGCGATCCGAAGCCGGCCGACAGGATCTCGCCGTCGACATTGGCGCCGCGCAACAGCAGCGACCAGTCGAGCTGGCGGTCGACCGGACAATGCACGACGACGCGCTCGTACTTGCTGACCATCTGGCCGAACCGGTTGAGCATATGCGGGTTACCCATGTCCGGCTCAATTCCCGCTTCTGCGGCGAAGATCGTGTCGCAGACCTGGGGCTCGTTCCACTGCGTCCGCGGCACGTCGTCGACGATCAGCAACTCGGCGACCAGCTTCGGCGCGACCGTGCGCCGAACGATCATGACGACGATCATCCGGAACGTCGCCATCAGCACCATCGTGCCGCCGAAGCCGATCGCGAAGGCGATGCGGGATATCTCGTTGCCGGCCTGGACGAAGAAGATCAGCGTCAGCAACGCGAACCCGGTGATCGCCAATGGGACGATCGCGCGCAGGATCGATTCACTACCGCTGGTGATCGCCGGTCGCGAATACGCCTTGTTGTTGAAAGCGATCAGCAGATAGATCGGCAGCACCGGATAGGCGAGGTCGATCCCGCTGAGCGACAGCCAATTGTCACCGCGCACCAGGCTGCCGATCGCAAATCCGATCGAAATCGCCAGCAGATCGGTCGCGATCAACAGGCAATACAACCGCAAGCGCAGGTTCCGTCGGTGGAGGGCGCCGGCCAACGAAACTTCGCCGAAATGCTCCATGGCTACTTCCATCGCGTGACTAAATCCCTAGAAAATCGGCCTCAGGTCAACCGACCGGTTTTCGTTGCGGTGCAACAATGATAGCGGTCGGAC
Organism: Sphingomonas sp. M1A8_2b; assembly: GCF_053345535.1. Classification (NCBI taxonomy): domain Bacteria; kingdom Pseudomonadati; phylum Pseudomonadota; class Alphaproteobacteria; order Sphingomonadales; family Sphingomonadaceae; genus Sphingomonas; species Sphingomonas sp. M1A8_2b. The sequence goes on from NZ_JBKFAH010000001.1 coordinate 412,926, forward strand.
CGTTGAGGAGCAATCACGTCATTATAGCCAGCAAAGCATGATCTAGGATGAACGGAGCGTCCGTCGCAGCCTAGATCGCTACCCATGACGCCGCTTAACAGCGCTGCAACATTATGGCGTCGCACCGTGCCTATCGACGGATAGAATTGGAAAATAGAGATAATGATCGCAGTTAATGGTCGGTTTCTGGGCCGCACGGTCACCGGTGTGGAGCGGTTCGCGCGGATGCTGCTGGGCGAGGTCCATGCGCGAATCGTGGCGGGTGAGGAGCCCCCCCGTTGGACGCTGTTGCTGCCTCCTGGTGTTGCTGCACCACCAGAATGGCCGCGGTTTTCGGCACGGACCGTCGGTCGCGGCGGCGGTCACGCCTGGGAGCAGTTCCACCTGCCCCGAGCCGCGCACGGCTCGACCCTGCTCAACCTGTGCAACTCCGGGCCGATCGCGCCGCGACGATCGCTAACCGTGATCCATGACGCGCTGGTCTACGACCTGCCGGAGAATTTCTCGCGGCCGTACCGGACGATGCATCGGACGCTCGGTCATCTCATCGCGCGGCGGTCGCACATCGCGACCGTCTCCGGCTTTTCGCGCGATCGGCTCGCCGAGGTGCTGCGGCTCGACCCAGCCAACATCCCGGTGATTCCGAACGCCGCGGATCATGTCGAGGCGATCGTTCCCGATACCGATATCGTCGACCGGCTGGACCTGACGCCGGGGCGCTTCCTGCTGTTCGTCGGATCGTTCGCGCCGAACAAGAACCTGCCGCGCGCGCTCGAGGCGTTCGCGCGGATCGCGCGGCCGGACGATCGGCTGGTGCTGGTCGGGGCGGCGGTCAAATCCTTCGCCCAGAACGGCATGGACCAGGTGCCGCCGGGGGTTATCCTGCCGGGCCGGATCAGCGACGAAGCGCTGATCGGCCTGTACCGCACCGCCCGCGGGCTCGTGTTCCCGAGCCTGTACGAAGGGTTCGGCATCCCGCCGCTGGAGATGATGCAGTTCGGCCGGCCGGTTTTGGCGGGCGACATTCCGCCGGTGCGTGAGGTCTGCGGCGACGCGGCGCTGTACGTCGATCCCAAATCGGTCGAGGCGATCGCCGCGGGGATGGAGCGGATGCTGCGCGACGACGCGCTGGTCGATACGCTGGCGGCGCGCACGGCAGCGCGCGCCAAAGCCTATACCTGGGCCGCGAGCGCCGACGATCTGCTGGCCGCGCTCGCGACGATCTGAAGGCTTAGCTGGCTGACGGCTCAGCTGGCCCGGTCGGGTTCGCCTGCATAGAGCGCGATATAGCGGCCTGCGACCGCGGCTTCGGAGAATTGCTCGAGCAAAGCCGGATCGGCGGTGCGGCGCGCGCGCCATGTCGCCGGGTCGGCAAGCGCCCGACGCACCTGCGACGCAAGCGCGTCGGGATCGTCCTTGGCGTACATTGCCGACAGCGGTGCCATATGGCCGATCTCGGGCGTGCCGCCAGCGTCCGAATACAGCGTCGGCGTGCCGCGTGCGAGGCTCTCGATCATCGTCCGCGGCAACGGTTCGGGCCAGGTCGAGCCGATGATGAGGACGTCGATACTGTCATAGAACGCATCGGCCTTCACGAAGCCCATCCAGTCGATCCGCGGGTCGGGATAACGGGCCTTCAGTCCCTCGATATAGTCGGTCTGGCCGCCACCGGCGATGCGCAGCCGCCAGTCGCCTTCGACGCTGGTGATCGCCGAGAGCACCACTTCGATGCCCTTTTCGGGTTCGACCCGGCCGATCACGCCGAACACCAGACCAGGCGCATTCTCGCGGCCAGGCCGTTCGGCGCTGGACACGACCGAGGTCACGTCGGCGATGTTGAAGATCACCCGGCTCGGCGTGTCGCGGAAGAAACCGTGGCGTTCGTGCGTGTCGATCACGTAGCGGCTATTCGACGCGACCGCATCGACGAGCGGCGTGTTGCGCTTCTTGCGATCGGTCAGCAGGCGGCAATCGGCGCACCGCTCGACGCAATCCTTGCGGTCGCGGTACAGCGCCGCGCGCGCGCACATCAGGCTGTAGTCGCGCAACGTGTGGACGATCCGGATGTCGTTCGCGCGCGCCCAGTGCCAGATCTCGGTCGAGAAGCCCTGCAGATTGTTGGTGTGCAGCACGTCGGGCTTGATCCGCTTGCAGAGCGCGATCAGGTCGCGGGTCGCCCGCCGGTTGTTGCGGTCGCGCAGGTGCCACACCAGGCGCGCGGGCTTGGATGGGCGATGGTCGGGGCGAAACGGCCAGTAGATGTTGCGCAGGGGCAGGCGGTGCACCGTGACGGGACCGTCGCGCTCCTCGATGATCGTATCGCCGTCGTGCAGCGACGCGACGTGAACCTCGTGACCGCGCGCGCCGACCGCCCGGCCGAGCAGCGCGACCGAACGCTCGGCGCCACCGACCAGCGAGGGGGGATACAACGTGTTCACGATCAGAATGCGCATGCTACCCTATCGATTCGTCTTCTGCGGATCGGCCGCGATGCAGATACCGCGGCGGTACCGCACCATGGAATTCAAGGCGGCGTAACTTTCAGGCATTACCACCCGTTCAGGTCGGTCGGTACCGATGTCCCGACAAATCCGTGCGGATGCCACGCCATCGAACGTTCATCTCGCACATGCGATATCCCGCCATCGACGATTTTCGCAACAGCGAACTTGCGCAAGTACAGACGATGACGCCCACCCGACCTACGACATTTTTACAAAAAACGATACAAGATCATCGAGATGGCTTTGCGTGACGTCAAAATTGCCGCAATGCACAAGAAATTTTCACGATGCCGGACGGCAGCAGTCAGCAGAGGGAGTGTCCGCCCATGACCATCAAGGACACCGGCAAGGACACCGGCAAGGCAGTCGGTTTTCGCGCCGCGGTTCGTTGTGATTTGGACCTGTTCGCGCATCACGAATCGACTGTCATGACCGCGGGTTTCGCGGTGCGGATGATCCTGGTGACGCAAGGCTTTCAGTTCGTGCTGGCGCGCCGGATCCAGGACCTGCTCGCGCGGATTCCGATCGTCGGCCGGCCGCTGCGGCGGATCTGGTGGTGGTGGACCTGCCGCGCATTCGGGTCGGAAATCGCGATCGGCTGCACGGTCTCGCCCGGGCTCTACATTCCCCATCCCTACGGCATCGTCGTGGGGGTGTGTACGCTTGGCGAAAACGTCGCAATTTTGCAGAATGTGACGATCGGCTCTAGACATTCGCATAGTCCCGGCCATGCCCGAATCGGTAAAGGCGCCTATTTGTCGGCAGGGGCTGCAATCATCGGCGCGATTTCAATAGGGGAGGGGGCCATGATCGGCGCCAATGCAGTAGTGTTGCGCGACGTGCCCGATGGCGCGGTCGCGGTCGGCGTGCCGGCCCGGATCGTCGCCGCGTCATGATCCCGCGCAGTCCCTCGTCCCGTTCGTCCTGTTGCCATCGGAGAGGCACGCGATGCGCATTCTGAGCGTTTCCGCTTATTATCCGCCTTATGTGATCGGCGGTGCGGAGTTGTGCGCGCAAAGCCTGACCTACTGGTTCGCGGCCAATGGCCATGAGGCGGCGGTGCTGACCGCGGCGCCGATGGTCGAGCACGAGAGCTGGGCGACGCCGCAGGACGGCTACACGCTGTACCGGGTCGGCACGCCGCACATCTATCCGGTGTTCAGGGCCAGTCAGGCGCCGGGCTGGAAAAAGCCGATCTGGCATGCGCAGGACCATTACGATCCGCGCAACGAGACGATGTTCGAGCAGGTCATCGCTGACTTCAAACCCGACTTCATCCATATCCACTGGATATCGGGGCTGGGGTATAACGGGTTGAAGGTGATCGGGCGGCACGACATTCCGACCGCGATCACGCTGCACGATCTCGCCTATGTCTGTCTGCGCACGACGATGTTCCGCGACAGCGACGAATGCCTGACGCAGTGCGCCAGCTGTAGGTTGAGCTCGAAGGTCAAGATGGGGTTCCTGCGCGACGTTCCGCGGCTGGGCTTCATCTCGCCGTCGCAGTCGAACCTCGATACGGTCTCGTCGCTGTTGCCGATCGAGGACTATCCGCGCTTTCACATCCTCAACCCCAACCGCTATCCGACCCCGCGCACGAAGCACGCACCGGGCAAGACGGTAAGGCTGGTCTTCGTCGGGCGGCTGGAGAAGACCAAGGGAATCAACTTCCTCCTCGAACTGCTCGATCCGCTCGCCGCGCAGTATGATTTCCACCTGACCGTGCTCGGCAAGGGGCCGGAGGATCAGGTTTTGCGGGCGATGTATGGCGACCGCAAATGGCTGACCATGCAGGGCCATGTGCCGCAGCAGAACGTCGCCGACCTGATGGAAGCGAGCGACATGCTGGTCGTCCCGTCGCTATGGGCGGAAAATTCGCCGGGCGTCGTGTTCCAGGCGCTGGTCAACGCGCTGCCGGTGATGGGCAGCGACAAGGGCGGGCTGCCCGAACTGATCGAGCCGGGCGTCAACGGCATGCTCGTGCCGTCAGGCGATGCCGCGCGTTGGCGGGCGGCGATCGTCGATGTGTTCGAGCATCCCGAACAGTTGCTGGTCCTGCGCGAGCAGGCGGCCCAGCAGACCGAGCGGTACGATTACGACGGGCTCGCCAAGCAGATGCTCGGCGCGTTCGAACAGATCGCCGCCGGTACCGGGCGCTGAGCCGTTAAAGGAGTCGGGCGTTCACCCCGAGCCGGCTGACGTTCGGCACGTCGATCACCACCGGCATCTCACCGATCGCGACGCTGCGATCCGACGATCCCGGGCCGGTGGCACCGCACAAGGTCCGCGTGGTGAACGCGGCGGTGCCGCCGACCGTGATCCGTCCCTGACGCCCGGCCACCGCGCTCCACGCGACGATCGCCAGTCCGCGCGGCGTCGTGACCCGAATGACGGTCAGCCCGGTGTCGACGCTCTGCACCGCCATCGCCTTGGCATCGGCGATCACCGCGCTGGCGTCGGCGAACGCGCACTGCGCCGATTTCGCCGCGTAATTGGCGTCGTACAGGCCGAAATTATACTGGATGTTGGTCGGATCGATCCCCGAATCCTTGGTCTCATAATACCAGGAGCCCGCGACCCAGGGCAGCGCGGCGGTGTGTAGCAGGAACTGCGGCACATTGGTCGCGATCCGCGTCGCGCTGACCGAACAGGTGTTGGTGCCCGCGGGCCAGCCCCATTCGGTGACGTACAAGGGCAGGTCGCGGCCGCCATTGGCGCCAGCGATTTTGGTGTGCAGCGTCGTCAGCCGCCCGAGTGCCTCGGAGGCGGTGCGGTTGGCGGTATTGGCACAGTGATTGTAGATATGCGCCGACACACCGTCGGCCTGCGCCGCCGCGCCGCGCGCCAGCACGTCGAGCGTCCATTGCCAGTCGGGATCGTCGCCGGCCGCCCCCACCAGCACCTTTGCGCTGGGTGCGACCTGCTTGATCGCGCTCGTGGCGCGTGCGGCGAGCGGGGCGTAATATCGCGAGGCGCGATAGTCCGACGCATCGCCCGGGCCGACGAGCACCGGCTTGTCGCGCACGACGGTACGATTCCACTCGTTCCAGATCTCGTAGATCGCATCGCGTCCGGTGGTCGCGGCGACCGCGTGCTGGGCATAGGCGGCGAACGCGGTCTGGCCCGCGTCGGCCACCGGCGGCGAGGCGCCAGGGATCCAGGCGTTGCTGTTGTTGAGGATATACAGCGGCCGCGCGCTGGTCTTGCCGAGGAAGGTCATGAGCGGCTGCGGCAGATGCGCGCCGTTGACGTCCCAGTCGGGCGCGAGTGCATTCCAGTAGAGATCCTCGCGGAACGCCCGGATGCCGCTGTCGGTAAAGCGCTGCGCGACGCTGTCGGGATCGTACCCGGCGAGCGTGGCGTAGGAGAAGTGCGTGGCCGCGCCGACGATGTAGGGCGAGGCGCGAACCGGCAGGTCCGACGCGGCGAAGATGATCGCGGTTGCACCCGATTCGGTCGGCAGCGCACTGGCGTCAGCGGCGGTCGGCGTGGCGGCGGGTGTGGCGGCGGGTGTGGGTGTCGGCGACGGCGTTGCAGCAGGAACCGTCGTCACCGCCTCGCCCGACGCGCCGGTGCTGCCGTCGCCCCCGCCACATGATGCGAGCAAAACGCTGAGTAGCGGCATAAAACGGCGAGCCATGACATTCCCTCGATGATGTTTTCCGCTTAATTCGCAGGGTTTTACATGCGGTTAATTATAGAGACATATTGAGATACTTATGCGGCGCCGCAGCGTGATTGAAGGTCGATGCGGCTTTTGCATCGGCGAGGCACTGGCTCGGAGCGTCTTGACGCCATGGATACGAGAAGGCACGCAGGCCCTATGTTCGGTAGTTATCCCTCCCCGGTTCGGCGCTCTATGCTGCGTTGCAGCACGGAATCTGGTCGCGTTTTCAGCGTTATCGCCGGGGCGATGGGCGCCGCAGCATGCGTGGTTCCGCAGCCCGCCATTGCCCAGGCGGGTCGACTCGGTGTGCCGTTGCTGCCGATTCCGTTGATGACCGGGACGACGATCGATCAGCCGGGGTTGAGCGTGACGCCGTCGGGCGAGGTCGCCTATGACGACAACATCTTCCGTACCGACGAAAACCGCACGAACCCGGTCGACGACGTCATCGTCACGCCCGCGGTGCGCGGTACGTATCAGCGCCAGGTCGGGCAGAACGACCTGCGCGTCGACGGCGACTTCGCGTACAGCTTCTATACCAGGAACACCGATCGCAGCCGCGCGCGCGCCGATATCCAGGGTGGCGGGACGATCCGGATCGCCGGGATCTGCCAGCTTCAGCCCGACCTGCGATACGCCCGGCAACAGGCCGACTATGGCGACATCAACGGCCCGATCGACAATTTCCAGACCTTCTCGACCTTGGCGGTGAAGGCCAGCTGCCCGCGTGCGGTGGGATTCTTTCCGCTGGCCGAGCTGTCGCGGCGGACGACTCGCAACGACACGCAGTTCAATTTCGCGGACCAGACGCTCGTCTCCGCCGCTGGCGGCATCGGCTATGCGCGTCCCAGCCTGGGACAGGCGGCGCTGTTCTATCGCTACTCGCGCGCGGATCGTCCGACCATCGGTGTCGTCAACCGGATCGACGAGGCGGGCGTGACGTTCAGCCGCTCGGTGGTCAGCCGGGTCGAGCTGAACGTGGACCTGCATTATCTCCAGGCGCGGAGCCAGGGGGCCAACGTGCGACCCTATCACGGCGCCGGTTGGGACCTCGACCTCGTTTTCCGGCCGATTCCCCGCATCATGTTCAAGGGTGAAGCGGGTCGGCGCATTGTCAACGACTCGCTGGTGCCGGCCGGCTTCACGGTCCAGTCGGATTACGCGCTGAGCACCGAATGGCGCTTTGCCGAGCGGACGACCGTGCGTGGCGGTGCGATCCTCGGACGGCGGCAGTTTCGCGGCGATCCGCTTGTAATCGCGGCGCCTTTCTCCAGCGATCGCTTTTCCAGCCTGACTTTGGGGCTGACCCGTGCGATTGGCGAGCGACTGAATTTGACCTTGGATGCGCAGCGCACCTCGCGCCGCACCAATACGGGTTTAAACAATTATGACGCCAACCGCGCTGCGGCCGGCGTATCGTACAGGTTCTGACAAAATGACGAGGCACATCATGACAGTGAGCTGGCACTTCGTTCGCCTGGCTGGCGCAGTTGCGCTGTCGGCGGTTCCGCTTGCGCAGGCTGCCCAGGCGCAGGTCGCAAACGCGCCCGTCGGTCAGGCGCCGGTGACGCCGGCCAGTTCGTACGTGCTCGGGCCCGACGACGAGATCTCGGTCACGGTGTTCGGACAGGATTCGATGTCGTCGAAGACCCGGATCCGCGCCGACGGCACGATCACCGCGCCGTTCCTCGGCGTGGTCCAGGCCGCCGGCAAGACCACCGCGCAACTGGGCACCGACCTGGCGCAGGCCTATGTCCGCGGCGGCTATCTGAGCAAGCCGTCGATCAACGTCGAGATCACTGCCTACAGCAGCAAGACCGCGACCGTGCTCGGCGCGGTACCCAATTCGGGCCTCTTTCCGCTTGACCGACCCTACACCGTCTCGGCGATGGTCGCGCGGGCGGGCGGGCCGCGGATCGATGGCGCGAACGCCGTGATCCTGACCCCGGCCGGTGGCCAGCCGGTCCGCATTCCGCTTGCCGATCTGGCGGGCAGCGCGTCGCGCCTGGTCCAGCCGGGCGATACGCTGTTCGTCCCGACCGCCGAGACCGTCTACGTCTACGGCGAGGTCAACAAGGGTGGTGGCTTCCCGGTCCAGCCCGGCATGACCTTCCGCCAGGCGCTGGCGCTGGCCGGTGGGCCGACGCTCGCCGGGTCGGTCAAGCGGATCGAAGTGCGGCGCGGCGGGAAGAAGCTCGACAAGCCCGATCTCGACATGGTGGTCCAGCCCGAAGATGTGCTGGTCATCAAGGAAAAGTGGTTCTGATCGCGATGATCCCTTTCACGTCCCCAGCATGGCGCGGCCGCTCGTGAGTATCTTCGCGCGCCTCCGCAACTGGCTGTCGGGTCTGCTCGATCCCGAGCCGCCGATGTCCAGCCTTCCCGACCTCCGCATCGCGATCGGCAATCCCGCGCAGGACCGGCCGCCCGTGCAGCAGCCGGCGGCGCCGGTTCGTCCGGTTTCGTCTGCGCCTCCGGTTGCGAGTCCTCCGGCCGTCATGACGATAACCTCGCAGCGGACGCGCATCCATGCGGCGTTCGATGCCGGGATGCCGGTCGAGCATCGTGCCGGCCTCGCCGGGCGCGCGCGCGAGCTCGATCGGCTGGTCGAGGCGGTCCTCGAGCACGGCAAGCACGGCATCGTGTTCGGCGCGCGCGGATCGGGCAAGACGTCGCTGTCGCGCGTGTTCGGCGATCTGGCGGACGAGGCGGGCGCGACGGTCCTGTATAATCTGGCCGGGGGTGACATCGACTTCTCGGAATTGTGTCGGCCCTATCTGGTCGAACTCGCATCGATCCCCGGCGAAGGCGTGCGACGGATCGATATCGATCCGATGCTGAAGGCACCGTTCGATGCGCGGCAGGTCGCCACCGTGCTCGCGGAGAAGGTGCGTCGGCCGACGATCTTCGTGCTCGACGAGTTCGACCGGATCGAAGCGCCGACCACGAAGAGCGAGATGGCGACGCTGATGAAGCTGCTGTCCGACATGCGCTCGCCGGTGCGGATCGTCGCGGTCGGCATCGCCGCCAATCTCGAGGACCTGATCGAGGGGCATCCCTCGCTCCGCCGGCATATCGTGTCGGTGCCGATCGGCGGGATCGAGACCGACCAGCTCAAGGCGCTGCTGATCCGCTGCTGCGATGCCTCTGGCATGACGATCGAAGACGACGCGGCGACCAAGATCGCGCGATCCGCGGTCGGCTCGCCCTATCATCTGCGGTTGTTCGGATCGAATTGCGCGATCGCGGCGAGCCGGGCGGGCAAGGAGCACATCGACGATGCGATGGTCCAGCACGGCCTGCTCGACGCCTATGAGGAATGGAGCGCGCTGAGCCCGCGCGCGGCTGCGGTGGTCGCGGATATCCAGCGATTGCCCAAGCAGACCGCGATGGCGGCCGCGGTGATCTGCCTCGCCGCGGCGATGCGGACCCGGATCGAGCGCGAGGAAATCGTCCAGGTGCTCAACGACGACGGCCACGACGACGCGACGATCGCGGCGGCGTTCGCCGCGTTGAGCCCGATCCTGCACGCCAGCGCGATCGAAGGCAGCTATTACTTCGACGATACGCTGGCGCCGCAATTCTATTTGCTTGTCTACAATCGCAGGATCGACCCTGCCCGGATCAAGACCCCCGGGCACGACGACCTGCGAACGGTTCTGGAACGGGGAGTGCGTGATCTGTGATCAGTTTCACTGACTTGATAAGCGCGGTCCGCTATCGAATCCGGCTTGTCCTGCTGGTGGGCGGCGTGGTGTTTCTCGCCATCGCCGTCCTCGGCTTCACCCGTCCGCGTCAGTACACCGCCACCTCGTCGGTGCTCGTCGATCTGACCGAGCGCGATCCGGTCAGCGCGAACAGCGTCAACGGCTCCGACAACAGTTCGGTGCTGGAAACGGTGATCGGCACGCAGCAGGACATCATCCGCAGCGACGCTGTGCTCGGCGAAGTCGTGCGACTTAGCCCGCAGTTCCAGAGTTCGACGCTCGGCGACACCGCGGCGGAGCGTAATCAGAACGGTCTCACCCTGTTGCGACGCGATCTCGCGATCAGCAACGAGAAGGGCAGCAACGTGATCCGGCTCAGCCTGACCGCCAAGACGCCCGAGGCCGCGGCGAAGACGCTGAACCTGATCGTCGATACGTTCCTGACCAAGCAGGTGACGCTGCGCAGCGGCAGCGCGAGCGGCAACGCCAAATGGTACGACGCGCGGACGCGCGACGTCCGTAACCGGCTCGAGGCCGCGCAGACGCGGCTGTCCGACTTCCAGCGCCAGCACGGCATCGTCGGCATGAACCGGATGGATGTCGAAGCGGACCGGGTCCGTAACCTGTCGACCGAGCTGGTCGCCGCCCAGGCCGCGGCGGCGATTGCGCGGTCGAAGTCGGGATCGACCGCGCAGCCCGAGGTCGCGCAGTCGACGATCGTCCAGGATTTGCAGCGCGAAAGCGGTCTGCAGGCGGGCAAGGTCGCCGAATTGTCGAAGACGCTTGGGCCGAATCACCCCGACATGCTCGCCGCGAATGCCCAGTTGGCGGCGCTGCGCAGCCAGCTCGAGGCGGCCCGGTCGATCCAGGCGCAGGCGCTGACCGCGTCCAGCTCGGCAGCGGGCCGGCGCGAGTCGAGCATCCGGGCCGATCTGGCCGCGCAGCAGACGCGGATGCTCGCGCTGTCGGGTGTGCAGGACCAGCTGAACGTCCTCCAGCGCGACGTCGATGCGGCGCGGCAGACCTACGATACGGTCCGCCAGCGCTACAACGAGGCGACGCTGCAGTCGGAAGTGTCGCAGGCCAATGCAAGCCGCCTCGACCGCGCGGTGGCGCCGACCCTGCCTTCCAAGCCGAACCTGATCCTGTGGGTCATCGCGGCAATCGTGCTGGGTGCCGGCGCCGGGCTGGCCGCGGCGATCGGGCAGGAAATGCTCGCGCCGCGGCTGCGCACCCCGTCGGGGACGGCGCGTGCGCTCGATCTCGACGTGATCGCCGATATGACCGACATCGAAAGCGGGACTACGGGCTGGCGAGCCCCGCGCAAGGAGGCAATGGCGTGAGACTTCGTTCGACCACCGGCCCCGCATCGTTCCACGCCGAGCGTGGCGGCGATACCGGACCGACCCACGCCGCCGCCTCCGGCAGCGTCGATCCGCTCGTCGTGGCCGCCTATGCGTCGGACACGCCGTATGTCGTCGCCGCGCGAGCGATCCGCAGCTCGATCCTGCAAACCTACGCCGAGAGCGATCGCCGGTCGCGGGCGTGCGCGCTGATCGGCGTCGATTGCGATGAAGCACTCGCCGTGCTTGCCGCCAATCTGGGTGTCGTGATGGCGCAGGCCGGATCGCCGACGCTGATCGTCGACACGAACCGGGCGTATCCCCGCATCGCGAGCCTGTTCCAGCTGGCCGATCATGCCGATCACCAGGGCACCGCGATCCCGGGTCTGCTGGTGCAGGGGACCGGATCGGATGGCGGCGGCAATGGCGAGCCGATCGAGCGTCGCTCGCTGCTCGAACAGCATGATGCGGTCGCGACGTCGGGCAGCCAGATGATCGCCGTCGCGGCGATCCATTCGACCAATGGCGCGACGAGCATCGCCGATGCGATCACCGGCTTCGACGCGGCGGTCATCGTCGTCCGCAAGAACAAGACGAAGCGCAGCGATGTGCGCGGGCTGATCGAAGTGCTCGACCAACACGGCATTCCGATCACCGGCACCGTCCTCGTCTGATCGCATGGCCGTGTCGACCGGACCGCGCGGGGATGGCGGCGCGCCCCGCGTGCTGCACGTGTGCGACAGCATCATCGGCGGCACGGGCAGCTTTCTCGCCGAACTGCTGACCCCGCAGGCGGAGCGTTATGGCCCCGCTGCGCTGACGCTGCTGATGCCCGAACAGCACCGCGATCACATCGAACCGCGGCTGCGCGACAGCGGTATCCGGTTCGAATTCTTCGATCGGCCGAACCGGCTGCGCGGCATGGCGAAGCTGTTCTTCGCCTATCGCCGGGTCCGGCGTGAGATTCGGCCGGACATCGTCCATGCGCACTCGTTCGGCGCGGGTGTCATCACGCGGATCCTGCGCTTCGGTCGGCGGCCCCGCGTGCTGTTCTGTCCGCATGGCTGGGCATTCAGCATGCAGGTGTCGCCGAACGTGCGGCGGTTCATCGTCGCGGTCGAGCGCTATCTGGCAAGGTCGGCGGACAGGATCCTGCTGATCTCGCCGCACGAACGCGACGTTGCCGTCGAGGCCGGCTTGCCCGAACGCAAGCTGGTGGTGATCAACAACGCGATCGCCGCAACCCCGCCTCCGGTCGCGCCCGCGCTGTGGAACGACGCCCGGATCAAGCTGCTGTTCGTGGGTCGGTTTGACCGGCAAAAGGGGCTGGATCTGTTGCTGGAGGCGATCACCGGGCTGGGCGATCGCTATGCGCTGCGCGTGGTCGGGCAGGCTGTGCTGTCGACCGATACGAGCAACCCGAAACCCGATTTCGTCGAGTATGTCGGATGGCGCGACCGCAACGGCGTGGTCGCTGAGATGATGGCGGCGGATGCGATCATCGTGCCGTCGCGCTGGGAGGGCTTCGGTCTGGTCGCGATCGAGGCGATGCGAGTCCGCCGCGCGGTGATCGCCTCGACCGCGGGCGGGCTGAACGACATCCTCGACGGCGGACGCTACGGCGTGAGCTTCCCGGCGAACGATGCGGCCGCGCTGCGCCGGACATTGGAAGCGCTCGACCCCGCCACGTTGCCCGACTGGGGCGAGCGGGGCCATGCGCGCTTCATCGCCGAATATACCGCCGAGAAAATGGTCGATGCGGTCGACCGGGTGTACCGGTCCGCGCTGGGCGACTGACGCGTACGCGGAGAAGCCGGCCGCGTAGCGAAGCGTGTTTCCCTGCGAAGGCGGGGATCCAGACTGGGCTCTCGCCTTCGTGTGAGGACAAAGCGCGGGAGAACAAGGAGGGAATTGCCGCCTTTTGCGCTGCCGAGATGCGGCGGTTACGAAGCCTCGGCGATCAGTTTGGCGGCGGCGGGTGTGTTCCATTCATAGCCGCCGGTCATCCGCCAGACTTCCTTGCCCGCCGAATCGTACAGGATCGTGGTCGGCAGGTTCGCCTGATAGGCGAGGCTGAGGCCGAGCTTGGGATCGAGATACGGCTGCAGCGTCGTGAACTTCTTCGCGGCGAAGAACGGCGTAACCTTCTCCGCGCCCTGCATGTCCTGGCTGACGGCGATCACCTGCACCTTGCCGGCCAGCGACTTCGCCGCGGCGTCGAGCGTCGGCATTTCCGCGACACACGGCGCGCACCACGTCGCCCACATGTTGAGCAGCAATGGCTTGCCCTTGAACGTGGCCAGCGTCACCGACTTGCCGTCGGGCGCGGTGAAGGCGACGGTCGGGCCTGCCTCACCCTTGTGGCTGCGGTCCAGCTTTTCGGTGCTAGCGGCGGGGCCCGTCGCTTCGTCGGGGGCAGGGCCGGGGGCGACTTCATCGGCGGACGCGGTGCTCGCCGCGACGACGTTCGCTTGCTCCGGCGCGGGCGATTTCCTATCGCAGCCGGCGACCAGCAGGCCCATTCCCACCAGACAGATGATTGGGCGCGAAGTGAACACAGGACGCAAGACCATGGACGGTTCCAATTCGATGTGGGGTGGGCGGTTCGCCGAAGGGCCGGCAGCGGTCATGCGCGAGATAAACGCCTCCATTCCCTTCGACAAGCGGCTCTGGCAGCAGGATATTGCCGGCTCGAAGGCGCATGTCGCGATGCTCGGCAAGCAGGGTATCGTCTCGGCGGAGGATGCCGCGACGATCTCGGCCGGGCTCGACACGGTGGCGGCGCATTACGCCGAGCACGGTGTCGAGGAGGATCTGGTCCTCGAGGACATCCACATGCAGACCGAGGCGCGGCTGGCCGATGCGATCGGGCCGGTCGCCGGGCGGCTGCATACCGCGCGCTCGCGCAACGATCAGGTCGCGACCGACTTTCGGCTCTGGGTGCGCGATGCGATCGACCAGGCGCTGGCGGCGCTGGCGGGGTTCCAGGCGGCACTGCTCGCGCGGGCGGAAGAGCATGCGGCGAGCGTCATGCCTGGCTTTACGCATCTGCAGTCCGCGCAGCCGGTGACGCTCGGGCATCATCTGATGGCGTACCACGCGATGATCTCGCGCGACGTCGGCCGGTTCGCTGATGCCCGCGCAAGGATGAACCGGTCGCCACTGGGCTCGGCTGCACTGGCGGGCACGGGCTTTCCGATCGACCGCGAGATGACCGCCGCCGCGCTCGGCTTCGACGGGCCGATGACCAACTCGCTCGATGGCGTGAGCGACCGTGACTTCGCGATCGAGTATCTCACTGCCGCGACGCAGACCTCGCTGCACCTCTCTCGCTTGGCGGAAGAGTTCGTGCTGTGGGCGTCGCAGCCGTTCGGGTTCGTCGCGCTCAGCGATCAATGGTCGACCGGCAGCTCGATCATGCCGCAGAAGCGCAATCCCGACGCGGCCGAGCTGGTGCGCGGGCATGCCGGGCGCATCCTCGGCTGCATGACTGCGCTGATGGTGACGATGAAGGGCCTGCCGCTCGCCTATTCGAAGGACATGCAGGACGACAAGCCGCCGGTGTTCGAGGCGCACGACCTGCTCGCGCTGTCGATCGCGGCGATGACCGGGATGATCGAGAGTGCGACGTTCCGGACAGATCGGATGCGCGGGCTGGCCGAGAGCGGCTTTGCGACCGCGACCGATCTCGCCGACTGGCTGGTGCGCGAGGCTGGCCTCCCGTTCCGCGAGGCGCATCATGTCACCGGGCGTGCGGTGAAGCTGGCCGAGGAGCGCAAGGTCGCACTCGATGCGCTGCCGATCGAGGACCTGAAGGCAATCGATGCGCGGATCGACGAACGCGTGTACGGCGTGCTCTCGGTCGACGCGTCGGTCGCCAGCCGGACCAGCTTCGGCGGTACTGCGCCCGACAATGTGCGTGCTGCGATCCGCGCGGCTCGGGGAGAGACGGCATGAAGCGGTATGTTGGATTGGCGGGACTGGCGTTGGCGCTGTCGGGGTGCGGTGCGGCGGACGGCTTGAAACCGGCCGAGGGCAAGATGCTGCCAGTCGCGCCTTACGGTGCGAAGACCCGGCCAACGCCGGCGCAGTTGCTGACGCCCACCACGCAGCAACGCCCCAAGCGCAGCGACGAGCTGCTGACCCAATCCGACGAGCGGCGTAGCGACGAGTTCGACCTGCCGCCGCCCAACTGAAGACCTGATCCATGGACCATTTCGCCTATCGTGACGGTGTGATGCACGCCGAGGACGTCGCCCTGCCGGCGATCGCCGAGGCTGTCGGCACGCCCGTCTACGTCTATTCGACCGCCACCTTCCGCCGCCACGCGCAGGTGTTTCGCGATGCGCTGAAGGGCGCGGGGCGGGTGCATCTGGCCTATGCGATCAAGGCCAATCCGAACGTCGCGGTGCTGCGCGTGCTGGCCGACGAGGGCTATGGTGCTGATGTCGTTTCCGCGGGCGAGATGCAGCGCGCGCTGGCGGCGGGCATTCCGGCGTCGGACATCGTGTTCTCGGGCGTCGGCAAGACGCGGCGCGAACTGGCGCAGGCGCTCGATGCGGGGATCGGCCAGTTCAATTTGGAGCTGGAGGAAGAGGGCGAAGTCCTCGCCGCGCTCGCCCATGCCCGCGGCGAACGCGCGCCGGCGGTGCTGCGCGTGAACCCCGACGTCGATGCGGGCACGCATGCGAAAATCTCGACGGGACGCAAGGAGAACAAGTTCGGCGTGGCGATCGACCAGGCGGTTGCGATGTTCGACCGCCTGTCGAAGCATGACGGGCTCGACCTGGGCGGCGTCGCGATCCACATCGGCAGCCAGCTGGCCGATCTCGCGCCGCTCGAGGCCGCCTATGCGCGGATCGGCGAACTGGTCGCCGAACTGCGCGCGGCGGGTCACACGATCAGCCGCGTCGATCTCGGCGGCGGGCTCGGGGTGCCGTACAAGCCCGGCGACGTGCTGCCGAGCCCCGCCGAGTACGGCGCGATGGTCGCACGCGCGACGGCCGACTGGGACGTCGAACTGATGTTCGAGCCCGGTCGCGTGATCGCGGGCAATGCCGGCGTGCTGCTGACCGAGGTGATCTGGGTGAAGCCCGGCGTGGTGAACCCGTACGTGATCGTCGATGCGGCGATGAACGACCTCGCGCGCGTCGCGATGTACGATGCGTATCATGATTTCGTCGCGGTCGCGCCGAGCGGCGAACGGATGACCGCCAACATCGCCGGGCCGGTGTGCGAGACCGGCGACACCTTCGCGATGGGCCGCGACATCGACACGGTGAAGTCGGGCGATCTCGGCATCTTCCGCACTGCGGGCGCGTATGGCGCGACGATGGCGTCGACCTACAACAGCCGCGCGCTGGTGCCCGAAGTGCTGGTCGACGGCGACCGGTTCGCGGTGGTCGCCGACCGCATTCACCCCGAGACGATCCTGGCTGCCGAGCGCGTGCCGGAATGGCTTAAGCGGTGACGACTCCCGCTCCGCTGCAAAGCCTGCCGCTGTTCGTCAGGCTGGCGGGTCGCCCGGTGATCCTGCTGGGCGAGGGCGAGGCGGCGGATGCGAAGCGGCGGTTGCTCGATCGCGCCGGGGCCGACTTGGTCGGCGAGGATGCTGCGGCATCGCTCGCGATCGTCGCGATCGACGACGAGGACGAGGCGCTGGCGGCGGTGGCGCGGCTGAAGGCGCGCGGGATTCTCGTCAACGCGGTCGATCGTTCGGCGCTGTGCGACTTCACGCTGCCGGCGATCGTCGACCGCGCGCCGGTGCTGATCGCGATCGGGACGAGCGGGGTGTCGGCGGGGCTCGCGGCGGCGCTGCGGCAACGGTTGGAGGCGCTGGTGCCTGCCGATCTCGGCAAACTCGCGCTGGCATTGCAGGCCGCGCGCGGCGCGTTGCGGGTGCGTTGGCCCGACATGGGGGAGCGTCGCCGGGCGCTAGCGACGGCAATGGGGGCGGGCGGTGCGCTCGATCCGCTGTCGCCGACGCATGACGTCGACGCGTGGCTGGCCCCAACGGGCGAGCCCGCGGGACCGCGCGACGTGGCCGTGACCCTGATCCTGCTGTCCGACGATCCCGAAGACCTGACGCTGCGCCAGGCGCGGGCGCTGGCCAGCGCGGACCGGGTGTATCACAGCCCAGACGTCCCCGCGGCGATCCTCGATCGCGCGCGAGCCGATGCGGCGCGGCTGTGCGCGGCGATGCCCGGCGACCCCGGTACCGGCCTGTCGGTCGAAGTCGTCATGGCGCTATGAGCGGTTTCGCGTTCCGGATCGTCGACGGGAAAGCAACGAGCGTCGACGTCAAGGAAGCGCTCGACTGTACCGCCGACCTCGTCTGGGTGCATCTGTCGACCACCGCCGAGCATGCGCAGGCGTGGCTGCGCGACGAGGCCAAGCTGCTCGACTATGTCGTCGACGCACTGACCGCGACCGAGACGCGGCCGCGGTGCGAGGCGGTCGGTGACGGCGCGTTCGTCAATTTGCGGGGGCGGTCGCACGAGGAACTCGACACGTCGGACCTGCTCGCCTCGGTGCGGATCTGGGCGGTGAAGGGCCGCGTGTACTCGGTCACGCGCAAACCGCTGATCGCGGTGGCCGAGGTCGAGACGATGGTCGAGCGCGGCGAGATCCGCGATCCGGGCGACCTGATCGCCGCGTTCGCGACCGCGATCACCACCGATCTCGATCCCGACGTGGCGACGCTCGGCGACGAACTCGACGATTGCGAGGAACAGCTCGACGCCAACCGCGTGTTCGAACTGCGCCGCACGGTCAGCAAGGTGCGCGTGGCGGCGATCGGCTACAAGCGCTTCCTCAACCCGCAACGCGCGGCGCTGGAGAAGCTCGCGGCGTTGCCCGGCGACTGGCTGGCCGACGACGACCGGCTGCATCTCGCCGCGGCGGCGGACCGCGCGGCGCGGATGGCGGAGGAGCTCGAATCGATCCGCGAACGCGCGGCGCTGGTCCATGAGACGCTGACCGATCTGCGCGCGGAACAGATCGACAATCGCTCGCTGATTATCTCGATCGCGGCGATGGTGTTCCTGCCGCTGACGTTCCTCACCGGTCTGTACGGCATGAACGTGAAGGGCCTGCCCTATGCCGAGGAGCCGTGGGCGTTCGATGCGATCGCGGCGGCGTGCCTCGTGATCGCGGTCGGCGTCGTGGGATATTTCTCCGCGCGCCACTGGTTCCGGCGGTAAACCCCGTTTTACGATCCTCGCCCGCAAGGGGGAGGTAGCACCGAAGGTGACGGAGGGGGAGGTACGCGCCAACCTTCGCTCCGTGTCCGCCCCCTCCGTCTGGCTAGGGCCAGCCACCTCCCCCTGGCGGGAGAGGATCGAAGAGCTCGTGCTTACGCCGCGCTGGCGGTGCGCCAGGCCTGCGCGATCTCGTCCAGCATGTCCGCTGAATCGCGGAACGGGCGAGGATCGAGGCCGATCGAGGCGTTGATGATGGTTTTCCGTGCGCCGCCATACAGCCGCGCCAGCGTTTCGGCGACCGCGCCGCCATTTTCGAAATCGAGACCCGATTCGAGCGCGAACAGGATCGCGGTGGCGCGCGTGATCCGCTCGCTCTTGATCGCGAGCTTGCCCTTTTCAGCGGCCCAGGCGGCAGCGCGCAAGGCAGCGACCAGTTCCTTGTAGAGCAGCTGGACGAGCGCCGGGCCGTCCGCGGTCGCTGTGCGACCGACCGCATCGATCTGGCGATAGGTCGCGAACGGATCGCGGGTCAGGGTCGTCGCGTAGGTCACGAGTCGCTCTTGTTCCACTGGGCGATCTGACCGGTCAGGAAGGTCTGCGTCGACTTATAGGCGGTCACGCGCGAGTTCATGCTGGCATATTGCTGGGTAAGCCGCGTGTTCAACTGCGCCGACTGGTCGGTCACCTTGTCCTGCTGCTCGGTCACGTCCGACTGCGCCGCGGTGTAGCGCAGCGCCGACGCACCGAGCCCGGTCAGCGTACTTGTTGCGCTGGTGGTCAATGCGGCGAGCGTCGCGGACAGGCCGAGCGCATTGGTCCCCGACGGCGCGAACATCGATTCGATCGTGTCGGGGTTCGCCGCCAGCTGTTTGGCGAGCAGCGTGGCATCGACGCGCAGCGTGCCGTCGGTGTTGGTCGCGACGCCGATCTCGGACAGCGTCCGCGGGATACCCGAGACCGCACCGCCGACGAGCGCTTTGGACGACAGCGCCTTGAACGACCGTAGCAGGCTGGTCGCGGCGGGATCGGAGCGGAGATTGCCGGTGATCGGGTCGGTCTGCGCGGTGATCGCGGCCAGCACCTGGTTGTAGGTGTCGACGACATCGTTGACCGCCTGCGTCAGCGCGTCGGTCGGCGGGGTGCTGCCCAGCGTGACTGGTACCGTCGAGACGGCGTTGAGCTGGAGCTTCACGCCGTCGACCAGATCGCTGACGGTATTGCTCGGCCGCTCCACGGCGATGCCGTCGACCGTCAGCTGCGCGTTCTGCGCGGTCGAGACGAGGCTGGTTTTCGTCGCGCCGCCGCCGATATCGACCGCATCGCCGGTCGCACCCTTCAGCGTGAACGCCTGCGCGTCGCCGGTGCCGCCCTTGACCGAAAGATAGGCGCCGCCGTTCGCATCGGTGACGACCGAGGCCGTGACGCCGGTCTTCGTGGCATTGATCGCCGAGGCGATCGAATCGATGCTGCCGTTGCCGACGGCGATCGATACAGGGGTGCCGCCGCCGATCGTCAGCGTGAGCGCACCGGTGCCGAGGTCGGCGGTGCGATCCGCGACGGCGGTCGTCGTCCGCGCGACCTGCGCAGTGGCGAGGCGCGTCACGGTAACGCTGGCCGCCAGGGTCGACAGTTTCGCGCCGGGCAGTGCGGTGGCCGACAGGACGGTGGTGTTGGAGCTGCTCGGCTGCGTCTGGAGACTGCCGCTCTTCACCAGATTGGCGAGGGCGGTGGAGAAGCCGGTGATCGCGCTCTTGATCGTGCCGATTCCCGAAATCTGCGCGATCAGCGTGTCGGCCTTCGCCTTCAACGTCGCCGTCTTGGTCGCGAATTGCGCGTTGACGAGCGCAGGGACCAGCGTGGAAGTATCGATCCCGGAGCCGGTGTTGAGCGACGTCAGCAGCGCCTGAGTCGCCGACTGGATGACACTCGTTGCGGTTGGCGTGGGGGTCGGCGTGGGCGTCGGCGTCGGCGTAGCCGTCGTGCTGGTGGTCGAAGTTACCATGGCGAAATCCCTGCACTGCGCACGCTTACGATCAGTAACGGCCGTGCCGCCGCGATCTTTAGGCCTGTTTCATCCCGTTTTCGTCGAATCGCGCGTCCTTCGGCACGGTGACGAACGGCTGCACGCCGCCGGCCGTGCCACCCGCCGCGGCGTTCAGTCCGAACACGAAGGCGAGCACGGTCGCGATCGCCATGTAGAGGTCGTCGCGGACCTCCTGGTTTTCTTTGCTCGTGTAATAAATCGCGCGCGCGAGCATCGGGTATTCGAGCACCGGCACGCGACCCTCCGCGGCGAGTTCGCGGATCGCCAGCGCGGTCGCGCCGCGGCCCTTGGCGACCACCACCGGCACCTGATCCTTGCCGCGATCGTAGCGCAGCGCCACGGCGAAGTGCGTCGGGTTGGTCAGCACGACATGCGCCTCCGCGACCGACTTGCGCAGGCCGCCGCTCGCCATCGCGCGCATCTTGGCACGCATCTGGCCCTTCGCCTCGCCATTGCCCTCGGTCGACTTGTGCTCGTCCTTCACCTCCTGCTTCGACATCCGCATCTTGCCCAGGCGGCGGATGATCTGGATCGGCAGGTCGATGCCGGCGATCGCGCACAGCCCGAACGCCATCGCGATCAGGATCGCCTTGAACGTGCCGCCGAGCGTCGACAGCGCCTGGTTGAGATCGGCGGACGAGGCGAGGCCCATCGTCGTATGCGCGGCGTTCCACAGCATCCAGCCGCCGATCGTGCCGAGCAGGATGACCTTCAGCAGCGATTTGCCGAGCTCGATCCAGCCGTTCGATCCGAAGATCCGCTTGAGGCCGGCGGCCGGGTCGACCCGGCTGTATTTGGGCGCCATCAGCTTGCCGTTGAAGCCGAGCGAGCCGAGCCCGGCCTGGCTCAGGATCGCAGCGGCGATGGTGACGACGAACAGGCTGACCAGCGACGGCGCCAGCTTGCCGCCGGCCTCCATCAACGGCCGCCACGGCGAGAAATCCTCGACATCGGCGTGGGTGAACTGGAAGCTCGACGCCATCACCTGCGTGCAGGCGGTGATCAGCGACGGGCCGGCGTAGATCAGCCAGCCGACGCCCGCGACCATGCTGAGCGCGGTGGCGAAATCGCGCGAGCGGAGTATGTCGCCCTTTTCGACCGCATCCTTCTTGCGCTTGGCGGTTGGCGATTCGGTTTTTTCGCCGCTGTCTTCAGACATGGTGCGCCTCGGACATCAGCCGAGCACCAGATTTTCAGTGGCGGACAGCCCTTCGCGGACGATGACGAGCATATAGTCGCCCATCGTCGGGAACGCGATCGCCAGCGTGACGACGCCGACCGCGAGGCTGGCGGGCAGGCCGACCGCGAACAGGTTCAGCGCGGGCGCGGCGCGGCTCAGCATGCCGACGACGATGTTGAGGCACAGCAGCAGGAAGCCGACCGGGAGTGCGAGCAGCAGACCGGCGAGAAACGCATAGCCACCGAAGAACGCGATCGCCTTCAGCCGCTCGACGCCGATCCATGCGGCCCCGGGCGGGAGGACGTCGTAGCTGCGGACGATCAGGTCGATCAGGATCAGGTGGCCGTCGACCGACAGGAACAGCAGCGTCAGCATGATCGAGAAGAATTGGCCGAGCGCGGGCGAGGACTTGCCGTTCTGCGGGTCGATCGAGGAGGCGAAGCCGAGCCCCATCGCGCCGCCGATCACTTCGGCCGCGATCATCGGCGCGGCGAACGCGATCTGGAGCACGAAGCCGAGCGCGAGCCCGACCAGCGCTTCGGCGGCGGCGGACAGCATCGTCGTGACGCTGAAGATGTTGTCCGGGGGCACGATCGGGTGCGCCGCGAGGACGAGGAACCCGATCGCGCCCGACAGCGTGACACGCACGGTGACGGGCACCGAGACGTTGCCGAACACGGGCGCGGCGATGAACGTCGCGCCGATCCGGATCATCACGAAGAAGAGCGCCCAAAGCTGGGGCTCGATCGATAGGCCAAAGCCCAACACGGCTAAATCCCCCTCCCGCTCGCGGGAGGGGGCAGAGGAGGGGGCGACGTACGTACTGGCGTCCGGTCGGTGGGGCACGCCCCTCCCCCGACCCCTCCCGCAAGCGGGAGGGGAGTAGTAGATGCGGTCACGTGGCCCCGCCGCGGCAAAGCCGCGTCGTCGGACCTCGGCGGTGCCGAGACCGGCCGGGCTTGCGCTAGCAGCGCGGACGTGGCCGCGCTGGCGCTGCGCCTCACTTCACCAAGTCCGGGATGCGCTCGAAGATCCCGATCGTGAAATCGCTCAGCAAGCCCAGGATCAGGCTCCCGAAGATCAGGATCGACACCGCGACCACGACCAGCTTCGGCACGAACGACAACGTCTGCTCGTTGATCGACGTCGCCGCCTGGATCATGCCGAGGATCAACCCAGCTAACAGCGCCGGGATCAGGATCGGCGCGCTGGCGAGCGCCAGCACCCACATCGTCTGGTTGGCGACGGTCAGGAAATATTGCGCGTCCATGGGTCAGGTCGCGAACGAGTTGGCGAGGCTGCCCATCGTCAGCGCCCAGCCGTCGACCAACACGAACAGCAGCAGCTTGAACGGCATCGAGATGATCGTCGGACTGAGCATCGCCATGCCGAGCGACATCAGCACGGTCGCGACGACCAGATCGATGACGATGAACGGCAGGAAGATCAGGAAGCCGATCTGGAACGCGGTCTTCAGCTCGGATGTGACGAACGCGGGGAGCAGGACCGAGAACGGGATGTCGAGCGACGACGCGTAGGGGCCGGACTTGGCCATCTGCGCGAACATCGTGACGTCCTTGACGCGCGTCTGCTTGACCATGAACGCGTGCAAGGGCACGCCCGCGGTGGTGATCATCTGCGTGCCGGCGAGCTTCCCCGCGGCATAGGGCTGGATCGCGGTCGTGTTGATCTGGTTGATCGTCGGCGCCATGATGAAGAACGACAGGAACAGCGACAGCCCTAGCAGCACCTGGTTCGGCGGGGTCTGCTGTAGTCCGAGTGCCTGGCGCAGGATCGCGAGCACGATGATGATCCGCGTGAAGCTGGTCATCATCAGCAGGATCCCCGGCAGGATCGTCAGCAGCCCCATGATGATGAGGACTTGCAGCGATAGCGACAGCGAGCCGCTCTGGCCGGTATTGCCCGCGGCCTGGCCGCCAAGCTGGCCGAGTGCGCGATCGACCGCGTCGCCGACGGCGGGGTTGGTCGGGGCGGGGACGCCTTGCGCGAACGCCGGCATCGCGAGGAACAGGGCGAGGAGGAGAGCGAGCCCTATCCACACTAAACTGTTTCCCCGCGAACGCGGGGATCCAGGGTTACGGATCGCGCCGTTCGTGGCTCCTGGATTCCCGCGTTCGCGGGAAAACGGGGAGCGCTTCGGCGCGGTAAACAGGGCAGGACCCGAGCCCTTGCGCGTCACCGTCGGACGAGTGATCGCGCTCATGCGTCGACCTTGTCGATCAGGTGCACGCCGCCACGGCCGACCGAGACGAGCAGCCGACGGCCCTCGAAATCGATCACCGCAAGGCGCAGGCCCGGCGAGATCATCATCGTTTCCTTGACGCCGATCAGCCGCGTCGACGGCTTGCCCGGGATCCGGCTCTCGAACTTGCGCCACAGGTACAGGCAGCCGAACATCAAGCCGCACACGAGTGGCAGCAGGATCACGAGCTTGAGGATATAGGTCCAGAGCATCGGGATCAGCCGCGCTTGTCGGGGCTGACGAGCTCGGTCATCCGCACGCCGAAGCGCTCGCCGACCGTGACGACTTCGCCGCGACCGATCAGCGTGCCGTTGACGAACACGTCGAGCAGCTCGTTCGACTGGCGATCGAGCTCGATCACGCTGGATTCGCCGAGCGCGAGCAGTTCGCGCAAGGTCAGGCTGGTCGAGCCGATCTCGACGGTCAGCTTGACATCGACATCCTGGAGCAGCCGGAAATTGGCGGCCACCGCGGCGTCTACCGGAAACCCGCCGGTCATGTCGTTCATGCTGCAAATCCTTCGTCGAAACGGGTAATCGAGGTGAGCTGGATGGCCGCGAAGCCATTGGAGGTGCCGACCGTGCCGCAGCCCAGCCGGTTGTTGCCGACCATCACCGGCACGTCGCCCGAGATCGTGATCGGGATCACGTCGCCGGGCTTGAGGTCCATCAGCATGGTCAGCTTGACGACCGGCTCGGCGAGTACCGAGCGGATCGGGAAGCGCACGTTCATCGCGGCGCGCGTGAGTTCGGTGCGCCACGCCGGATCAGGTTCGGCCGACTTGCCGACGACCTTGGCGGTCAGCGACGGCGCATGCGGTTTCAGCGCGGACACGGGATAGACGAGATCGAGGAACACCGGCTTCGCGGCGCCCGCGGCGATCCCGAAGCGCGTGACGATCATCGCGTCCTCGCCGTCGAGATCGGCGATCATCGCCGGGTTCACCTCGACGCGGGTCGGCAGGAAGTCGAACCGCGCCATCGGCTCCCACGCGGTCTTGAGCGGCGCGGCGATCATCTGGCCGATCCGCGCGACCATCGCTTCTGCGGCGGGCGAGAACTCGGTCGGCAGCGTGTGCGGCGCGGCACCGGTGCCGCCGAAGAACATGTCGAGCATCTCGAGCACGAACTTGCCGTCCATGATGCACAGCGCCTGCGCCATCCCCGGCGTCATGATCAGCGGCAGCCACGCGGTCAGCGTATCGCTGCGCTCGGCGCGGTAATCGGTGAAGCGCTGGACCACCAACGGCTCGGCCCAGCAGCGCACTTCCTGGCGCAGCAACGGCTCGAACACGCCGCGCAAACCGCGTGCGAACCGTGCCGATAGATGCTGGAGCGAATGCAAGTCGCCGAACGGATTGAGCTTGGCCCCGCCGAGCACGCCCTGGTGCAGCACGCCGCCCTGGGGCGCGCCGGAGCGATCCCGGTCGCGCCGTTCGCGCGTCTTTGCTGAGCCCTCGTTAACCATGCCTCACTGAACAACGAAACTGGTAAAGTAAACGTTACCGATCCCGCCAAAGCCTTCCTTCTGCTTGAGCGTATCGTTGATCGCCTTGGCCAATCTGACCTGCAATTGCCGCTTGCCCTCGCTGCTCATCACCTGCTCCTCGGTGGTGTCGCCGAGCGCCATCAGGACCGCCGAGCGGACCGCGATATCGTTGGTCTTGAGGTTGGTGATGACGGTGTCGTCGTATGGCGTCGCGACCGCGATCCCGACCTGAACGAAGTGCACCGAATCCTGGAGATTCGAGGTGAATTCCTTCTCCATCGGATAATAGGTCGAGGCATATTTGTCGCCGCCCTCTCCTGCGGGGGGCTTCATCCCGTGGTTTTCGGGGGCGGCCTCGTCGCTGCCATGGCCACCGCCTTCGCCTTCTGTCGGATGCTTCTGCTCGCTCTTGGGCACGAGCTTGGGCTTGCCGTCGTCGACGGCGGCATGGCTGCCGCCGAGCAGACCTGCGCTCGACGCATAGACGCCCGCGCCGACGCCGCCGCCGACCAGTACGATCAGCGCGACGCCGCCAATCAGGATTGTCTTCATCTTGCCCTTTTTCTTCGGGGCGGCGTCGGCAGTATCTTTCTTGTCGCTCATGTCAGGGTCCTTTGGGTCAAGCGATTCGGGTGTCGTCGATGGCGTCCGCGATCACCGCGGAGGCCGTCGTCGTGCGATTCGGAAGCTGTGATGGGGCGGGTGCACGCTGCTGGCCGGGGCCGGTATTGCCGTCACCGAGCGCACCCTGGCCGAGTTTCAGACCGCGTGCTTCGGCGAGTTCGGCAAGCCGCGGCTGCGCGTCTGCGAGCAACGTGCGCGTCGCGGCCTGATCGGCATTGAAATGGACGTGGACGGTGTCGCCGTCCTTGCGCATCGAGACATCGATCGCGCCAAGTGCGTCGGGGATCAATCGGATCCGCGTATCGGTCGCATCGGCGGCGTCGCGCAGGATCTCGATCCGTTCGATCATCGCATGCGGCCAGCGCTCCTGCCGCATGTCGAGCGGGGTGTGTTGGGCCTCGGCGGTCTTGATCGTCGGCTGCGATACAGGGGCGCCGGCGGCGAGCGAGGGCGCGGTCGGATCGGTCGTGTCGCGCTCGTCGCGTGCCTTGGTGGCGGCCTGGATCGCGGCGCCGAATACCTGGCTGGCCGACGCGACGGTGCCCGGTTGCGGCTGGACCGCGGCGGGGAGCGCGAGCGCGAGCGCGACGGGGGTGGTCGCGTCGGTGGCGACCCAGCGCGGCGTGGCGACCGGCGTCGCATCTGTGACGATCGCCGGCGATACGGCCATCGATGCCTGGCCTATCGATTGCGCGGTCGATCCCTGTTCGATCGCAAGACCGGGTGAGAGGATCACGCTTGAGGGCACGGCCGCCGCCAGCGCCGCGATCTGCGAAGGCGGACTCGCGACGGGCGGACTGGCAACCGGGATGCCGGGTGATATGCCGACCGGCGTGACTTGCGGCGGTGAGGTCCGGCCGGGATCGAGCATATGCACCACAGGTCGCGCCAAAGCCGGGGCGACGGGTAGCGCGCTGCGCTGAACGGCTGGGCCTGGCGTTACGGGCTGTGGCGTGATGGGCCCTAGCGTTACGGGCCCTAGCGTTACGGGACGGGGCGTCGCCGGGATTTGCGCAATGGGGACTGGCGCGACAGGGATCGTCGAAGGCACAGCGGGTTCTGCCCGCGCGATTTTTGCCGCCTTGCGGGAGGGCGTTGGCGCCGGGGCGGTCGGTGTCGACGTCGGTGCGGTGACGTCCGGCTCGGCCACCGAGAGAGGCTTCGCGGCGACGGCGCTCGTACCGATTGGCTTCGCGCCACCGATTGCCGATCCGGCGACGGCGACGGCGTCATTGGCCTCGATCGTCCGGGTGCCTTCGGTGCGGGGCAGGGGGGCTAGCGGCACTACCGGAAGGACGGTCGAGCTTGCTTCGACGGGGGGCAAGGCGATTGCGGGCGGATCGATTGCAGGCTGCGCGACCGCGATCACAACGGAGGAAGCCGGCTGATCGACGGGCGTCGCATCGGCGACGTCGGCCGACGGGGTCGTCGGGGTGTCGTCCGACGGGGTCGTCGGGGTGTCGTCCTTGGCCTTGCCGCCGCGGGGCGCGATCGCGAACGCCGCGGGACGCGCTGCACCTGGATTAGGACGCGGGGTGATGGTGCGTGTGGCGACATCGGGCGTCGCGGGCTCCGGATTTGCCGGGATTACCGGCTGTGCGAGCGTTAGCGATGTCGTGCGCGGACCTGCCGCAAGCGGTTCGGCGAGGAGGGTGACGATCGCCGGTACGATCGATTGCGTGGCCTCCGTCACACTCGGCGTCGGCAAGGTGTTGCCGGTAGCGGCGGCGTCCTGCCGGATGATCGTGCCGGACGACGGTACCGGAATCGCGACGATCGGCATCGGCGGGGTCGGCGGGGCCGGCGGCCCTTCCGCGGTTGCGTCGTCGTTCGCCTGCGCGAAGGATGCCGCGAAATCGCCCGACGTTGGACCATTTGGCACGGTCGTCGACCGCGCCGGGGTCGGCAGCATGGGAGAAAGGGTCGCGGTCGGGCTCATGCAGGATACTCGTTCGGGCGGCGGCACGGCGCCAGTCCGCTACCGCTCAGCAAGGATCGTGCCGAACCTTTCGAAACGCCGGCGATTCTTCCATCGCGCGGATCGCTTTCAGCACCGCATCCGCATCGGCGCGCGCAAGCAGCTTCTCGACTGCGGTCTGATCGCGCTTGGCGGCGCGGGTCGCTTCGGCGGCGCGGCCGACATGAAGTTCGGCCGCCTGCATCCGCTCGACCGCGGCATCGGCGGATTTCTGCAGGCGCTCGCGGTAATGCGCGGCGGCGCCCAGCGACACCGCGACCTGAGTCTCGTGAACCGGCGCGACGGCTTCGACGAGCAGCGCGATCCGGCCCGACAAGGTCTGTTCGCTGGTGAACTTATCGTGCGCGCGCGCTTCGTCGGCGCGGGTCAGGCCCAGCTGGAGCGTGCGGACGCGGTGGATGCGGGCGAGGGTCTTGCCGCGCTTGTCCATTTCAGTCGCCGAAGATGCCGGTCAGTTCCGCGACCGCGTCACCAAGCGAGACGTTGTCGTCGGCATCCTGGCGGATATATTCCATGACCGCGGGGTGGCACGCGATCGCCGCATCGATCGCCGGATCGGCGCCGTGGCGATACGCGCCCATCAGCACGAGATCGCGGTTCTCCTCGTAGGTGGCGAGGTGGCGGCGCAGCGTGCGGGCAGCCTTGGCGTGCGGCGCGTCGACGATGTCGGTCATCACGCGGCTGACCGACGGGCCGATGTCGATCGCCGGGTAGACGCCGCGCTCGGCGAGCTGGCGGTTGAGGACGATATGGCCGTCGAGGATCGAGCGCGCCGAATCGACCACCGGGTCGTTGCCGTCGTCGCCGTCCGCCAGCACCGTGTAGATCGCGGTGATCGAGCCACCGGTGTGGACGTCGACGCCCGCCCGCTCGATCAGGTTCGGCAGCATCGCGATCGCGCTGGGTGGATAGCCGCGCGCGGACGCGGGTTCGCCCAATGCGAGGCCGATCTCGCGACCGGCATGCGCGACGCGGGTCAGCGAATCCATGATAAGGAGCACTTTCTTGCCCTCGTCGCGGAAGGCTTCGGCGATCGCGTGCGCGCGGAGTGCACCGCGGATGCGGAGGACGGGCGAATGGTTGGCGGGGACGGCAACGACGACCGAGCGAGCGCGGGCTGCGCCGGCGACCTTGGTTTCGAGGAAGTCGGCGACTTCGCGGCTGCGCTCGCCGATCAGGCCGATCACGATCACGTCGGCCTGCGCGGCGCGGACGATCATGCCGAGCAGCACCGATTTGCCGACGCCCGAACCCGCCATGATGCCGACGCGCTGGCCCTGGCCGATCGTCAGCAGGCCGTTGATCGCACGCACGCCGACGTCGAGCGGTTCGCGCACGCGACCACGATCGAGCGGCGACTGGAGTTTCCCCGCGAGCGGCCAGCGTCCGGCGCCGCGGATCGGACCGAGCCCGTCGATTGGCTTGCCGGCACCATCGACGACGCGACCGAGCAGCGCGGGACCGACCTCGGCCTCGCCCGGCGCACCGATCGGCTTGACCGGCGCGCGTGGCAACAGCGCCGCCGCTCCGCCGAGGTTCATCATCAAGGTGCGGCCGTTGCGAAAGCCGATGACCTCGGCCTCGACGCTCGCCGCGCCCTCGCCGACCTGGCAGACGGTGCCGACCGGTAACGTCAGTCCGACCGCCTCCATCAGGAGCCCGTCGAACGAGGCTAGGCGGCCGGAGACTTTCGGCTTGGCGACGAAATCGGCATTGGAGAGGGTTTCGAGATAATCGGCGGTGAAGCGGTTCAACATTTGGGCACCGGCACGCGGTCGATCGCGTGCGCCAACTGGTCGAGCCAGAGTTCGGGACCGTCCTCGACGATCGTCGACGCGCTTTCGAGCACGAAGCTGCCGCGCGCGATACCGGCATCGCCCGCCGCGAAGATCGATTTCGGCAGGCGGCCTTCAAGTAGCGCGACGTCGTCGGGGTGGACGCGGAGCAGCGCGGATTCAGCCGAGTCGGCCAACAGGTCGGCGGCGGTCTCGACCCGGCCCGCGAGTACGTCGGGCGCGATGCCGACTTCGCCGACCACTTTCGAGACGAGGAAGAGCACGGTCTGACGGAGCTGCCCGGCGATCCGTTCGCGGTCGATCCGGTCGGCACCGAGCGCGGTGGCGAGATCGCCGAGCAACGCGGTGTCGCGCGCTGCGGATTCGCGCGCAGCGGCGGCCGCCGCGGCGAGCCCTTCCTCGTAGCCGGCAGCATGCGCGGCGGCGAGCGGATCGATGAACGACGATTCGCTGACCGGATCGAGCGGATCCCAGCCGGCGGTCGGGTTCGCGTCCTTGTCGGCCGGGCTGAAATGGCGCGGCGTGCCGTGCTCGCCGACCGGCTCCTGGCTGAAATGCTGCGAGAAGGGCTGGGCGGGACGGATGGTCGCACGCTCGCGGATATCCGCGGCGGCGAAACCGGACGGCGGCGCGAACGCGCTGGCGAGGACGTTGGCAGCGGTGGTGTGGCGCGACGCGAAGCCCGCGGTGAACCCGTTAGACATAATCGTCCTCGCCCCCGCCCATCTGGATCGTGCCGTCCTTGGCGAGACCGCGCGCGATCGCGATCATCGCCTTTTGCGCTTCGAGCACCTCGGCGAGCTTCATCGGCCCGCGGGCCTCCATCTCGTCGCGGATGCCGTCGGCGGCGCGCGCCGACATGCAGCCGAGGAAGCGGTTGCGGATCGTCTCGTCGACGCCCTTCAGCGACTTGGTCAGGATCTCGCTGTCGACGTTGCGGATCAGCGTGCCCAGATTCTTGTCGTCGAGGTCGAGCAGGTTGTCGAAGATGAACATCGCCTCCTCGATCGCCTTGGCGACGTCGCGGTCGATCTTGAACAGCTTGGGCATCACGCGCTGTTCGGTCGCTTTCCGCGCACCGGACAGGATCTTGGCCGCCTCGCGCGTGCCGCCCAGCGTCACGCCGGCACCCGCCGAACTGGTGCTGGTGCGGTTGGCGAGGACGGTCTTCAACGTCTCGACCGCCTCGGGCGTGATCGGTCCGAGCCGCGCGATGCGGTGGAGAATATCGGGCTGGATCGCGTCAGGCAGCAGTTCCAGGACCTGGCCGCCGATCGACGCGTCGAGATTGGCGATCAGGACCGCAGCGATCTGCGGATGCTCCTTCTCGATCATCGCAGCGATCTCGGGCGCGTCGAGCCAGTCGAGCAGCTCGAGTTCGCACACCGCCTCGGCAGGCGTGATCCGCGCGAGGACGCTTTCCGCCTTCTCGCGACCGAGCGCACGGTTCATCACCGCCTCGATCTTGGGACGCGGGTCGAAGCCGATCGCCGTGCGTTCGCGGGCATGGCCGACGAAATCGTCGAGCACGTCCTCGACCTCCTGCTCGGACACGTCGGCGACCTTGAACATCGCCGCGCCGAGCTGGCGGACCTCTTCGGGTTCGAGCTTCTGGAGGATGGCGGCGGCCTCCTCCTCGCCAACCAGCATCATCAGCACGGCGGCGCGCTCGACGCCGGTATAGGTGCGGAGAACGGCTTCGCTCACTTCGCGTCGGCCTTGATCATGTCGCGGACCGCAAGTGCGGCGCGGGTCGGGTTATCGCGGGTGAAGCCGCGTACCGCACCGATCCGGTCGTCATAGCCACGCGTGTTCTCGAGCTGGTCGAGGCTCACCGGTGCGGCGACTTCCATGCCGTTGGGCGTGCCGTCGGGATTGGTCCCGCCGATCGGCTGACCCAGCGCAGGCCGCGAGGTCGCTTCGTCGCGCTTCTTCATCAGCGCCTTGGCGATCGGGCGGACGCCGAGCAACAGCACCAGCAGCGCGATCACGATCGCAGTGCCGTTGCGCGCAAGCACCGGCAGCCAGGCATTGTCGTACCAGGCCGGGCCGCTCGTCGCCGACGCATCCGCGCCGGCAAACTTGCGGCTGATCACCGTGACGTTGTCGTTGCGTGCCGCATCGAACCCGACCGCGCTCTTCACGAGATCGCTGATCTGGTTGATTTCCATCGCGGTGCGGCGCGACTTGTCGGGATCGCGGAGCAGCACCGCGACCGACAGGCGCTTGACCCCGCCCGGCGTGGCGCGTGTCACCGACACTTCGCGGCCGAGGTCGTAGGCGCGCTGATACTGGTCGGACTGCTTCATCGGATCGGGTGCCGGACCGCCCGCGATCGGAGGGCCGGGATTGCCGTTCTGCGCTTGCGGGGTCGACAAGGTGCTGGCCGATGGCGGCGCGTTGCTCAAGGCGCCGGGAATACCGCCCGGGCCGGCGGCGGCGCCGTCCTTCTGGTTGCCGGTCCAGCTGCCGGTTTCGGCGCGCAGCACACCCTGCTTTTCGTAGCTTTCGCGCGTCGCCTGGCTTTCGTCGAGATTGACGTCGGCCTGCACCTCGGCGGTGAAATTGCCCGCGCCGACCAGCGGCGTGAGCAGCGCGATCAGCTGCGTGCGGTATTTGTCCTCGATACGGCGCTGGATATCGATCCGCGCATCGCTGGCAGCACCCGCGGCGTCCGCGTCACCGGCCTTGGTGAGCAATGCGCCCATCTGGTCGACGATCGTCACCGCCTCGGGCTTCATCCCCGGCACCGACGAGGCGACGAGGTTGATGATCGAGCTGACCTGCGCATCGCTCAGCGACCGCCCGCCCTGCAGTTTGAGGATGACCGACGCCGACGGCGCGGCGTTGTCGCGGACGAACACGGAGGCTTCGGGCATCGCGAGATGCACGCGCGCCTCGGCGACCGCATCGATCTCCTCGATCGACTTGGCGAGCTCGGACTCGCGCGCCTGGCGGAGGCGCTCGCCTTCGACGGCGCGGCTGACGCCCATCGGCAGCTGGTCGAGGATCGCGTAGCCGCCGGGCGCGGCCTTGGGCAGGCCCTGGCCGGCGAGCAGCATTTTCGCGCGACTATAGTCTTCCTCGGCCACGGTCAGCGCACCGGTGCCATCGTCGATATGGCTCTTGATGTTCGCAGTGGTCAGCGCGGAGGTGACCGCGGCCTTGTCGGAGTCAGGCAGCCCGCTGAACAGTGTTTTCTGCGTCGGCGTCGACAGGCTCATCCACGCGAGCGCGGCGGCCGCAATGAGTCCGACCATCAGCGCCATCGGCAGCGAACGGCGCACGGCCGGCTGCGCGAACGCGCTCCTGATCTGCTGAAGAGGGTTGGCGAACCGTTCGGTGCCGCCGGGCGAAGTGGGGATGAGTGCGGTGCTCATGTCAGACCGGCATGCTCATGATATCCTTGTAGGCGGACAGCAGCTTGTTGCGGACCTGCAACGTCGCCTCGAACCCGACGCTGGCCTGCTGGCGGGCGAGCATGACCTTGGCGATGTCGACCGTCTCGCCGCGCTCGTAGCTTTCGCTGATCTTGGCGGCCTGGGTCTGGCCTTCGTTGACGCTTTTCAGCGCGGTTTCCATCGTGTCGATGAAGCTGGCCGGCTTGGCCGCTTCGGTCGGCGCGGCATTGCCGGTGGCGCCGGCGCGCGAGAGCGCCTGGTTGCGTTCGAGGATCTGCGAGCGCAGCGCCATCACGCGGTCGACGCTCATCGCGCCGCCGCCACCGATTCCGGAGACGCCGCTCACGCCGAGGCGGCCCAGTTAGCGTTGCCCCAATTCTGTGCGCTGCCGATGTCGTCGCCCTGCTCGCGCGCCTTGGCGAGGCGGTAGCGCAGCGTGCGTTCGGAAATGCCGAGACGCTTGGCGGTCTCGATGCGGCTGCCGTTGCACGCCTTCAGCGTCTCGCGGATCGCGGCGAACTCGCTCATCTGGACGATGTTGCCCAGCGTCTCGGGCTCGGCCGGTGCAGCGGCTGCGACCGGGACGATCGATGCCACGGGCGCGCTGCGCTGAAAGGTCAGCGACACCGGGCGATCGAACACGATATGGGTCGCCTCGATCGTGTCGCCTCCGCAGAACAGCAGCGCGCGCTGGATCACGTTCTCGAGCTCGCGGACGTTACCCGGCCAATCATGCGCCATCAGCTGGTCGATCGCGGCGTGGCTCGGCCACGGCACGATGCTGCGGTTGCCGGCATGGCGCAGGATCAATGTCGCGGCGAGCGCCGGAATATCCTGCGGGCGCTGCGCGAGCGGCTTGGTCGAAAGTGGGAAGACGGCGAGGCGGTAATAGAGATCGGCGCGGAACCGGCCGGCAGCGACTTCGGCGTGGAGGTCGCGGTTGGCGCAGGCGATGACGCGGACGTCGATCGGCTGCGGCACCGAGGCGCCCAGCGGCACGACCTCGCGCTCCTGCAACACGCGGAGGAGCTTGGCCTGCAACTGGAGCGGCATCTCGGCGATTTCGTCCAACAAGATGGTGCCGCCATTTGCTGCGCGGAAGAACCCGTCGCCGCCCGACGATGCGCCCGTGAACGCACCCTTCTGGTGCCCGAACAGCAGCGCCTCGAGCATCGATTCGGGGAGCGCGGCACAATTGATCGCGATGAACGGCTTGTCTTTCCGCGCCGAGCCGTTGTGGATGGCGCGGGCGAGGACTTCCTTGCCGGTGCCGGTCGGACCGTTGATCAAAACCGTGATGTCGGCGGCCGCGACGCGTTCCGCCAAGGCGAGCAGCGCGAGTGATTCGGGGTCCGCGGCGGTCGGCATCTCGGGGCCGCCGATGAGGGCACGCGCGAAGCCGTTGCCGACCGCGGCATCGTCGGCGGTGAAGCTGATCCGCGCCGCCATGCCGTCGCGCGACGGGGTCACCTGACGACCCTCGCAGCCGATCACCACGGTGCGCGCGGGGGCGGTTATGCCCTCGCCATCGGCCACCAGAAACAGGTCGTTCGGGCCGGGCTGGCCGGTTTCGAACGAGCCCACGCCGAAGCCCTGAGCGCGCAGCGACGAGACGAGCGCGTATTTTCGCGAAGTGACTGCGGCTGATGGAAAAATCGAACGCATGGTGTTCCCCCTGGACGATTCGGGGAATGCGGCATTGGTGGTAAACTTGTGGTTAAACGCTGCCGCTTGCCGGCAGATATATTCCGGGCGCGGTCGCGGGGACACACAGGCGCGCATCCGCGCGCGCGACCCTGCCTGCGCACACGTAGAGGCGTGCCTGCGCACGCGGAGGGGACCGTTTGAACGGCGGTTCGGCGGGGCGATTTTTTTCCTAAAGCCCGCGCGGACCCGGCCGTTACTCATCTCGACGGCACGGGACTTCGCCATGGGGGCAGCGCGGATCGTCGGAACATTTACGGAGATTTCGCAATGACTGTCATCGGTACCAACATCTCGGCCATGCGCGCCGCAAACGCCTCGAACGCAGCCAGCATGGCGCTGTCGACTTCGATGGAGCGGCTGTCGACCGGCAAGAGCATCAACTCGGCCAAGGACAACGCAGCCGGCATGGCGATCAAGACGTCGATGACGTCGCAGATCAAGGGCATGAACCAGGGCATCCGCAACGCCAACGACGGCATCTCGATGGCGCAGACCGCCGAAGGCGCGCTCGACGAGGTCACCAACAACCTGCAGCGTATGCGTGAACTCGAAGTCCAGAAGGGCAACGGCACGTATTCGGCCAGCGACATCCTGAACATCAAGGCCGAGCAGGACGCGCTGTCGACCCAGATCACCAACGTCCTGACGAACACCAAGTTCAACGGCGTGGCGCTGTTCGACGGTTCGGCCGGTACCGGCGGCACGGTGAAGATCCAGGCCGGTGCGAACTCGACCGACGCGATCGATCTCGCGCTCGGCGGCGACCTCAAGGCTGCGGGCACGGGCCTCGGCACGGTCGTCACCGCAACCGGTTCGGCCGGCACGCTGTCCGACTACGACACGGCGATCTCGAACGTCTCGAACCGTCGTGCGAACCTCGGTGCGGCCCAGAACCAGCTGCAGTCGGCGGTCAACAACCTGACCTCGAACTCGACCAACCTGTCGGACGCCAAGAGCCGGATCGAAGACACCGACTTCTCGTCGGAGACGACCGCCCTCGCCAAGGCACAGATCCTGAGCCAGGCATCGACCGCGATGCTGAGCCAGGCCAACCAGAGCCAGCAGAGCGTCCTGAAGCTGCTTCAGTAATCCGAGCAGAGCATCGGCACCGCCCCCCCCAAAGGGTGCCGGTGCCATTCGGATCCGTTCGCCGACGCGGACGGGCAGAACCCCGGTGGCTTCGGTCGCCGGGGTTTTTGCGTCGTGTGCGCTCAGGTGCGGTGACTACATGATTGTCAGGCGACCGGGCGTCTTCGATACTGGCAGCCCCCGTTCCAGCGCGAGCGACGATGAGCACCACCGGCGTCGATCCCGACCTTCTCTACGCGTGGCTGTCGGGCCGGTCGCTGGCGCGCGGCGTGCCGCAGCCGGTCGCGGATCATGGCGGCTTTCGCGTCGATACCGGGACCGAGGCCGAAATCTGCCGCTGGGTCTTTCCGACGATGGGAACCGGACTAGAGGCGCTGGCCCGCTCGATCAGCGAACCACGCCGCTTCCTGAAGCTGTGTGACGACGCCGACGCGCTGCGCTCGGTCCTGCCCGGTGGCTGGCAAATCGAGGACCGCAATGTCTTCATGCAGGGCAGCGGTGCGCGATTCGAGACCGTCCGGGTTCCGGGCTACGCGACCCAAGTCGGCCGCATCGGTGCGGTGGTCGAAGTGCGGATATGCGCCGAGGATGGCACACTGGCGGCGAGCGGTTATGCGGGCGAAACACCCGGCGCCTTCGTCTACGACAGGATCGTCACGTCGCCGGCGCATCGTCGGAAGGGACTTGGTCGCGCGGTCATGGCGGCGCTGCAGGGCGAACGGCAATATTCGCGCTCACCCGAATTGCTGGTCGCGACCGACGCGGGGCGCGGGCTGTACGAACAATTGGGATGGCGGGCGATATCGTCCTATTCGACGGCCATGATACCGCCAGCATACTATCGCCGACCGGGTGCGACGCCTGCCTGACCGCGTCGCATTGCAAGCGCGGGGCGAACGCGTACGCTGAACCGTACACAGTTTCGATCAGACCGGGAGCCGGGCCATCAGCGGGCCACATGTGATCTTTGCCATCATCGCCTATTGCGCGGTGTTGTTCGGCATCGCCTGGGTGGTCGATCGGCGAGGCTTGTCGCCGCGGCTCGGGCGGATCGCCTATCCGCTGTCGCTCGCGGTCTATTGCAGCAGCTGGACGTTCTTCGGCGGCGTCGGCACCGCGGCGACGCGCGGCTGGGATTATCTGGCGATCTATCTCGGTCCTGCGCTCGTGTTCCTGCTGGCGCCGACGTTCCTGACGCGATTGGTGAAGCTCGCCCGCGACGAAGGATCGAGTTCGATCGCAGACTTCATTTCGGCGCGGTACGGGCGCAGTCGCGGTACCGCGGCGATCGTCGCCGGCACCGCGCTGCTGGCGTCGATCCCCTATATTGCGCTCCAGCTGCGATCGGTGACGCTGAGTTTCGGCGCGATTGCGGGGTATGAGAATTCGTCGCTGGTCGGGCCGTTCGTCGCGCTGCTGCTCGCGGGGTTCGCCATTCTGTTCGGCACCAGGCGGTTCGAGGTCGCGCGACGCAATCCCGGCGTGGTCGCCGCGATCGCTGCGGAATCGCTGATCAAGCTGCTGTGTTTCGTGGTGCTGAGCGGCTTCACGATCTACCTGCTGACGACCGTGGAGACGTCGGCACTGGCGCCGTCGCTCGAAAAGCTCGCCGACGGGTTTACCTGGCACGCGCTGACCTCGGACTTCTGGGTCCGGACCTTGCTGTCGGCGCTGGCGATCGTGTGCCTGCCGCGACAATTCTACGTCGGCGTGGTCGAGGCGGATGGCCCCGACGCGGTCGCGCACGCACGCTGGCCGTTCATCGCCTATCTGGCCGTGATCTCGCTGCTGGTCCTGCCGTTGGCGCTGGCGGGCATGACGATCCTGCCGACCTCGGCGCTGCCCGATCTGTACGTCCTGAGCGTGCCTCTGAGCCAGGGGCATCAGCTCGTCGCGCTGCTCGCCTTTCTCGGCGGGTTTTCCGCGGCGACCGCGATGGTGGTGGTCGAGACGATCGCGCTGTCGACGATGGCGACCAACGACCTGCTCGCGCCTGCGCTGTTGCGGCGACCGGCGGACGGGCGCGAGGGCGATCTCGGTCGTCGGTTGTTGCTGGTGCGGCGGATCATCATCGTCGCGATCATCGCCGCCGCGTTGGTGTACGGGCGAAACGTGGACCAGGACCTGTCGCTCGCGTCGATCGGCCTGATCGCCTTTGCCGGCGTCGCGCAATTCGCGCCCGCGCTGATCGCGACGGTAGGCTGGGGGTTCGCCGACCATGACGCGGCGCGACGCGGACTGCTCGGCGGTGTCGTCGTCTGGCTCTATTGCCTGTTGTTGCCGTCGTTCGCCGATGGCGTCGGGCCGGCGATGGCGCATGCGACCTATGGCTGGCTCGATCCCGACGCGTTGCTCGGCTGGCGGATCGGATCGCCGCTGGTCAACGGCACGGTGTCGAGCCTCGCGGTGAACATCGCGCTGATGGCGGGGCCGTATGCGATGAAACGCTATCGCGGGCATCGTGCGCTCGATCACGTCGCGACGATCGGCGAGTTGCAGATGCTGGTCGCGCGGTTCGTCGGCGATGCCGAGTCCCCCGAGGCGCTGGAGGGGGCGTGGCGCAGTCCGGACGCGCCGATCGACGGCCCCGCAGCGCGCTCTGCCGAGCGCTTGATCGCGGGCGTGATCGGTGCATCGTCGGCGCGGAAAATCGTCGCGTCGAGCATCGCGGGGTCGGCGATGGATGTCAGCGACGTGGTCGGCCTGCTCGACCAGCGCGGCCGATCGCTGCGCTTCTCGCGTACCTTGTTGTCCGCGACGCTGGAGACGATAGACCCGGGCGTCAGCGTGATCGACGCCAATTTGCGGCTGGTCGCGTGGAATCCGCGCTATGTCGAGATGTTCGACTATCCGGAGGGATATGTCGTCGTCGGCCGGTCGATCGCCGACCTGATCCGCTACAATGCCGAGCGCGACGGCCGTGGCACCGGCGATATCGACGCGCATGTCGCGCGCCGCATGGGGCATTTGTCGCGCGGCACGCCGCATAGTTTCGAGCGGCAACGGCCGTCGGGTCGGTGGATCAAGGCGGTCGGGCGACCGATGCCGGGCGGCGGGTACGTCCAGAGCTTCACCGACATCACCGCGGAGAAGGAGGCGCAGGCCGATCTCGAGGCGCGGGTCGCGGCGCGGACCCAGGATCTGGCGCAATCGAACGCGATGCTCGACGAGGCGCGCGCGGTGGCGGAGACCGCGACCCGCGACAAGACGCGGTTCCTGGCGGCGGCGAGCCATGACCTGTTGCAGCCGCTGCACGCCGCACGGCTGTTCTGCGCGGCGCTCGACGAGGGCCTCGATGACGATAGGGCGCCGCATCAGGCCGAGCTGGTGCGCGCGATCGATGGCGCGATCGGCTCGGCGGACACGTTGCTGCGCGCGCTGCTCGACGTGTCGCGGCTCGATGCGGGGGGCGTGGTGCCGAAGGTCGAGCGGTTTGCGCTAGGCGCGCTGATCGAGGAGCTGGTCGTGCAGTTCCGGCCGTTGGCGGCCGAACGCGGGCTGGTGCTGGCGGCGCATGCCGGATCGTTCAGCGTGGCGACGGATCGCTCGTTGCTGCGCTCGATATTGCAGAATTTCCTGTCGAATGCGGTGCGCTATTCGGCGGATGGGCGGATCTGGATCGGCGCGCGGCGGCGGAGCGGCGACGTGTCGATCGAGGTGCGCGATGCGGGGCCGGGGATCGCCGAGGCGGACCGCGAGCGGATCTTCGAGGAGTTCGAGCGGCTCGAAAGCAAGGGGAGTGCGGGCGGCGGCGTCGGGCTAGGGCTGGCGATCGTCCGGCGGACCGCGCGGCTGCTCGGCGCGCCGGTCGAGTTGCGCTCGGCACCCGGGCGGGGGACGACGTTTGCGGTGCGCGTGCCGCTCGCGCCTGCCGGGCTGGATGTTGTGTTGCCTACGCCTCTGGCCAGCCGTGCGCTGGTGCCGGGGTTGCGGGTGCTGTGTCTCGATAATGATGCGACGATCCTGGCGGCGCTCGATGCGGCGTTGCGCGCGCGGCGGTGCGTGCCGTTGCTGGCGGCGACGATCGCCGAGGCGATGGAGCTGGCGGCGGACGAGGAGCCGGACGTGGCGCTGGTCGACTTCCATCTGGACGAGGTCGAGGATGGGCTGGACGTCGTCGCGCGGTTGCGGGCGATCGTGCCGGCGCCGGCGATTGCGCTGGTGACCGCGGATCGCGCGGTCGTGGAGGATCCGCGGTGTGGGGGGCTTGTCGTACTGACGAAGCCGGTGGTGCCAGCGGATTTGTGGCGGTTTATCGAGGATGCGTCTGCGGCCGCGGCGCGGGGCAATTGAGCCTCCTCGGTTCTCCCCCTCTTGGGTTAGGTGGAACACGGACACACCCCGTCATCCTGACGAAAGTCAGGACCCAGGATACCACCCACGTCGTTCGTGGCTCTGGGTCCTGACTTTCGTCAGGATGACGTTGGCAGCTGATGCGAGACTAGTCGGCGAAGTGGATGTCCATTGCCCGCGCCGCGAGGACGGCTTGCGTGCGGTTCTGGACGCCTAGCTTGCGCAGGATCGCGGTCATGTGACCCTTCACCGTGCCTTCGGAGATGCCGAGGTCGAACGCGACCTGCTTGTTGAGGCGGCCGGCCAGGACACCGAGCAGGACTTTCAGTTCGGTTGGGGTGAGGCTCGCGACACGCGTCGCCA
Organism: Sphingomonas sp. M1A8_2b; assembly: GCF_053345535.1. NCBI lineage: Bacteria > Pseudomonadati > Pseudomonadota > Alphaproteobacteria > Sphingomonadales > Sphingomonadaceae > Sphingomonas > Sphingomonas sp. M1A8_2b. Next base: position 453,578 of record NZ_JBKFAH010000001.1, read on the forward strand.
TGTCATCGACGGAGGCGCCTTCGATCGGTGCGTCGCGTTCGCCGGCGAGGGCTCGGCTTACGGTGGTTTCGAGGGTAGTCAGGTCGGCGGTCTTGGAGACGAAGCCGATCGCACCATACGCCCTCGCGCGGGGTGCCGCCTCAGCCTCGTCAGCCGAGGAGATCACCATGATCGGCGTGTCGGGGCGTTCGGCGTGGAGCAGTGCCACGCCCGCAAAACCTTCCGAGCCCGGCATGCGCAGGTCAAGCAGGATCAGGTCGAGCCGTTCCGCCCCCCGCACCGCGTCGACCGCCTCGCAGAGCTGCCCGGCCTCGATCACCACCGCATCGGGCGCGGCGCGGCTGACCGCCAGTTTGAGCGCCTGGCGGAACAGCGGGTGATCGTCGGCGATGAGGATCGTGCGCGTCATGCCGGTACGGGGATAGCCTCCTCGCGGCCGGCGATCAGCGCGTCGACCACCGCGGGATCGGCAAGCGTCGAGGTGTCGCCGAGCTGGTCGAGCTGGTTCTCCGCGATCTTGCGCAGGATGCGGCGCATGATCTTCCCCGAGCGCGTCTTGGGCAGGGCCGGCGCGAACTGGAGGATGTCGGGGGTTGCGATCGGCCCGATCTCGCGGCGGACCCACTGGACCAGTTCCTTGCGCAGCTCCTCGCTCGGCTCGGCGTTCGCGTTCAAGGTGACGTAGGCGTAGATGCCCTGGCCCTTCACGTCGTGCGGCATGCCGACGACCGCGGCTTCGGCGACCTTCGAATGCGCGACCAGCGCGCTCTCGACTTCGGCGGTGCCCATGCGGTGGCCGCTGACGTTGATGACGTCGTCGACGCGGCCGGTGATCCAGTAATAGCCGTCTTCGTCGCGGCGGCAGCCGTCGCCGGTGAAATACTTGCCGGGATAGGTCGAGAAATACGTCTGGAAGAAGCGCTCGTGATCGTTCCACACGGTGCGCATCTGGCCGGGCCAGCTATCGGCGATGACGAGGTTGCCCTCTACCGCGCCGTCGAGCACCTTGCCGTCCGCATCGACCAGTTCGGGCAGCACGCCGAACAGCGGCTTGGTCGCGCTCCCGGGCTTGAGCGCAGTGGCCCCGGGCAGTGGCGAGATCATGTGGCCCCCCGTTTCGGTCTGCCACCAGGTATCGACGATCGGGCAGCGGCCGTCGCCGACGACATTGTGATACCAGTTCCACGCTTCCGGATTGATCGGTTCGCCGACCGAGCCGAGCAGGCGCAGCGACTTGCGGCTGGTGCGCGTCACCCAGTCGTCACCCTCGCGCATCAGCGACCGGAGTGCTGTCGGTGCGGTGTAGAGGATGTTGACCTGATATTTGTCGACGATCTGCCAGAAGCGGCTGTGATCGGGATAGTTGGGCACGCCCTCGAACATCACCGTCGTCGCACCGTTCGCGAGTGCGCCGTACAGCGAATAGGTGTGACCGGTGACCCAGCCGACGTCGGCGGCGCACCAGAAGATCTCGCCCGGGCGGTAGTTGAAGACGTATTCATGCGTCATCGACGCCCAGACCAGATAGCCGCCGGTCGAGTGGAGCACGCCCTTGGGCTGGCCGGTCGAGCCGCTGGTGTAGAGGATGAACAGCGGGGCCTCGGCGTTCATCGGCTCGGGTGCGCAGTCGGTCGACTGGCCCTCGACGCAGTCCGCATACCAGCAGTCGCGGCCCTCGGTCATCGTGACCTTGCCGCCGGTGCGACGGACGACGATGACGGTCTCGACGCCAAGATCGCCGTGGTCGAGCGCGGCGTCGACGTTCGCCTTCAAGGGTACCGTCTTGCCGCCGCGCAAACCCTCGTCGGCGGTGATGACGATGCGGCTGTCGCAGTCGTGGATGCGGTTGCACAGGCTTTCGGGCGAGAAGCCGCCGAACACCACCGAATGGATCGCGCCGATCCGCGCGCAGGCGAGCATCGCGAACGCCGCCTCGGGAATCATCGGCAGATAGATGGTGACGCGATCGCCCTTCCTGACGCCCTTGGCCTTCAGCGCGTTGCCGAGCTTCGACACCTCGTCGCGCAGTTCGGCATAGCTGATCTTGCGGTCGTCGGCGGGGTCGTCGCCTTCCCACAGGATCGCGGTCGCGTCGGGGCGGGCGTCGGCGTGGCGATCGACGCAGTTCGCGGCGACGTTGAGCTGGCCGTCCTCGAACCAGCGGATGTGGAAGTCGCTCTCGTCGAACGACGTGTCCTTGATCTTGGTCGGCGGCACGATCCAGTCGAGGCGCTTGGCCTCCTTCGCCCAGAACGCGTCGGGATCGGTCGCCGCCTCGGCATACATCCGGTCATAGGCGGCGGCGTCGATCAGGGCGTCCTTCGCCCATTCCGCGGGGACGGGATAGCTGGCCTCGGTCATCTGGCTCTCCTTTTGCCGCGCTGTACGCGGTCGCTTGCGGGCGATCATCCCTAACCAAAGTAAGGGATGGACGGGGGGACGCAATGCGCCATGATCGCGAGGCTCATCCCACGCGTAAGACCAGTGGGAGGGCGCGGAGACGGGGATGACACCGATGGCATTCAAGACGAGGCTAGCCTTGACGGCATTGCTGGCGGGCACTGCGCTGGTACCGGGTATGGCGCAGGCGCAGACCGCGCGCGAAATCGAGCTCGAGACACGGTTGAAGGCGCTCGAAGCCGCGGTGCAGGATCTGCGCGGCGAGCTGAACGCGGCCCGGGCGACGGCCGCGGCGCCGATCGCCCCGACTACCATGAGCGCGACTTCCACGAGCACGACCCCCATGAGCGTGGCATCCGAGTCGCCAGGCCGATCGTCCGGCGCGACCAACGTGGCCCAGGCCAAGCCTGTCGCGACGAATTCGGCACCGACCGACGGTTTTCGCGTCGGCAACACGACGGTCAAGCTGGGCGGCTTCGTTCGCCTCAACGTCATTGCCAGCCGCTACAGCGATGGCGAGGCCGCGGTCGGGGGGCTGGGCAAGGAGTTCTTCCTGCCGCAGCAGATTCCGGTCGGCGGCGGGTTCTCGACACAGGATCTGTTGCTCTCCGCGCGCCAGACCCGCCTGCAGTTCAGCACGTCGACCCCGATGAACGGCACCGACATCAAGACGCTGGTGGAGTTCGATTTCGCGCTCGCGACGGCGCCGGTCGGCGCGCAGCGTGCGACCAATCCCTACACGCCCACCTTCCGTCGCGGCTTCATCGAATATGGCAATTTGCTGGTCGGGCAGGAATGGTCGACCTTCCAGAACATCGCGGTGCTGCCGGAGACGACGGATTTCGTCGGGCCGCTGGATGGTACCGTGTTCAACCGCCAGGCCCAGGTCCGCTACACCATCCCGTTGCGCTCCGGGCTGACGTTGCAGATCGCGGCCGAGAACCCCGAAACGGAAACGGCATTGCCGGCCAACGCGGCGCTGGTCGACACGGATGACGACCGCCTGCCCGACGTGGTGGCACGGGTGAACTGGAAGCCGAAATTCGGCGATTTCGCGCTCGCCGGCCTCGCGCGCGAGTTGCGCACCGATACGCTGGGCAGCGGCGATACCGCCTTCGGCTGGGGCGTTTCCGGGTCCGGCAAGATTCCGATCGGCAAGCGTCACGACCTTCGCTTCATGGCGACTTACGGGCAGGGCATCGGCCGGTACCTGGGACTGGGATACGTCCCCGACGCGATCTACGGCGGTGCCGCGACCCAGCTCGAGCGGATCGACAATTTCGCGGGCTTCGCGGCGCTGCGGATCGGCTGGACCGATGCGATCCACTCGACGCTCATGGGCAGCTACCAGTCGGCCAATTATCCGGCGGGCGTGATCGTCACGGGGCTGGCCAACGCCAAGTCCTATGGCGGCGCAGGCAACCTGTTCTGGTCGCCGGGCAAGGGCTTCGACATCGGCGTGGAGTACCGCCACGCCGTCCGCGAACTCGTCTCGGGCGACACCGGCGCGCTCGACCGCCTCGAATTCGCATTCAAATACGGGTTCTGACTGCTCAACGCTGCAGAATCCCCATCCAACCCATCTGAGAGGATACCGCCATGGCGACGACAACAGGGGATGCTTCGCCCCTCGGGCATGTGAAGCAGAGCCAGCCGCTGATCATCATCGCATCCTCGCTGGGCGCGGTGTTCGAATGGTATGATTTCTACCTGTACGGTCTGCTCGCGACGATCATCACCGCGCAGTTCTTCTCGGGCGTCAACGAAACCACCGGGTTCATTTTCGCACTCGCGGCGTTCGCGGCGGGTTTCGCCGTGCGGCCGTTCGGCGCGCTGGTGTTCGGGCGGATCGGCGATGTCGTCGGGCGCAAGAACACGTTCCTCGTCACGATGGCGATCATGGGCCTGTCGACCTTCCTGGTCGGCCTGCTCCCGAGCTACGCCTCGGTCGGCGTCGCCGCGCCGATCGCGCTGGTGGTTTTGCGCCTGTTGCAGGGCCTCGCGCTCGGCGGCGAATATGGCGGTGCTGCGACCTATGTCGCGGAGCACGCGCCCGACAAGAAGCGTGGGCTGTTCACCAGCTTCATCCAGACCACCGCCTCGCTCGGGCTGTTCGCGGCGCTGTTGATCGTCATCGGCGTGCGTACGCTTGTCGGTGAAGAGGCGTTTGCGGCATGGGGCTGGCGTATCCCGTTCATCGTCTCGATCGCGCTGCTGGCCGTTTCACTCTGGATCCGCATGCAGCTCGAAGAGAGCCCGGTGTTCCAGAAGATGAAGGACGAGGGCAAGACCTCGAAGGCGCCGCTGACCGAGGCGTTCGGGCAGTGGAGCAATTTGAAGGTCGTGCTGATCGCACTGTTCGGTGCGGTCGTCGGGCAGGGCGTCGTGTTCTACACCAGCCAGTTCTACGCGTTGTTCTTCCTCGAGAAGAATTTGCGCGTCGACGGCCCGACCACCAACATCCTGATCGCGATCGCGCTGTTGATCGCAACGCCGGCGTTCATCTTCTTCGGCTGGCTGTCGGACAAGATCGGGCGGAAGTACATCATCCTGACCGGCTGCGCACTCGCGGCACTGACGTACATGCCGCTGTTCCATGCACTGTCGAAGGCCGCCAACCCGGCGCTCTATGCCGCGCAGGCCAATTCGCCGGTAACCGTCGTCGCCAATCCCGACGAGTGTTCGGTGCAGTTCGATCCGGTCGGCAAGAACAAGTTCGACAGCAGCTCGTGCGACATCGCCAAGGCGTATCTGGCGAAGGCCGGCATCTCCTACGCGAACGTGATCGCACCCGCTGGCACCGTCGCGCAGATCCATATCGGCGGCGCGACCATCCCGGTCGTCAATCCGGCAGTCGTATCGGGGCCCGAGAAGGCCGCCGCGATCAAGGCGTTCGGTGCCGAGGTGAAGACCGCACTGACTGCGGTCGGCTACCCCGAAAAGGCGGACCCGGCACAGATCAACAAGCCGATGGTCGTCGCGATCCTCGTCCTGCTCGTGCTGTACGTGACGATGGTCTACGGCCCGATCGCCGCGTTGCTGGTCGAGCTGTTCCCGACGCGGATCCGCTACACCTCGATGTCGCTGCCCTATCATATCGGCAATGGCTGGTTCGGCGGGTTCCTCCCCACCGCGGCGTTCGCGATGGTCGCGGCGACTGGGGATATCTACTACGGGCTGTGGTACCCGATCCTCGCCTGCGCGGTGACGGCGCTGGTGGGTCTCGTGTTCCTCCCCGAGACGTTCCGCCGGTCGCTCCATAGCTGACCGAAAATGATCCGGACCCCGCAGGATACGGGGTCCGGATCGGCTTTCAGCGGCGCAAATCGTTCGACCGGTAGAAGGCCGCAAGCGCGCCGGTCGACTTGAGCGCCACTTTCGGCAGGCGTATCTCCTCGAACATCCGAGCATAGCGGGCGCGGTTGGCTCGGGTGGCGGTGGTGATGTGGTGGATCATCGCCCATTTCACGGTGTCGCGACCGCCTTCGAGCGCGCCGCGGCGATCATGATCGAACCAGCAGCGTTTCAGATAGCGGTAGAGGCTGACCGCAGTGGGAACGTCGAGCAGGATGACCCCGGTGGCGCGCTCCAGCCGATACGGGAGAAGCCGCGAATAATTGCCGTCGATCACCCAGCGTGCGCCCAGGATAGCAGCATCGTGCAACACTGCGAATTCGTCTGCGGGCCGCGGGATCCAGTCGGTATGCGGCAGATGGTGAAGCTGGTCGAGGTGGATCGCGGTAAGCCCCCGCGCTTTCGATATGGCGTCCGCCAGCGTGGACTTGCCGCTGTTGGACGGCCCGATGATGCAGATGCGCGGTCCGAGTTCGTCCAACGTCATCCGCGCCGATTACTCTTTCGCGCGCTGCAGCAACAGGGTTCAGGCGATCTGGCGGGCGAGCGCCTTTTTCAGTTTCGCATGCGCGGACGCCTTGATCTGGCAGACGCGCGCGGAGCCGACGCCGAAGACTTCGCCGATCTCCTCGAGGTTGAGTTCCTCGACATAATAGAGCTGGATCACTTGTGCCTCGCGTTCGGGCAGCGCGGTGATCGCCTTGATCAGGGCCTCGCGCATGTCGCTGTCCGCGAGTTGCTCGAACGCATCCGGCGTGTCGTCGGCGAACCAGGGGAGGTCGTCCGCATACATCTCGTCGATCGAGTCGAAGCGGATCGAGTCGGCGGTGACGTAGTCGGTGCGGAGTTTTTCGATCGTCACGCCGATATGCTCTGCGATCATGTCTTCTCCTGGGGCTTTCCCCGTACGGGCGGTGAGCGTCGAGATCGCCTCTGCGTACTGGCGGCGGCGACGCATCGCGCCGCGCGTCGACGTCGCCTGGCGGCGGAGCTCGTCGATCATGCTGCCGCGCAGGCGGGTGATCAGGTAGGTCTTGAACGGCATGCCGCGTTCGTCGAAATTCGCCGCGGCCTCGACCAGCGCGACCAGGCCGACCTGGATCAAATCCTCGACCTCGACGCTGCTGCTCATGCTGCCATGCACGTGCCACGCGATCCGGCGGACGAGCGGCAGATGCTGTTTGACGAGCTGGTCCGCGTCGCCGCCGGGGCGTTGGTGCGGGCGGTAGGTGAGCGGCTGGCCTGTATAGGGCTGCGCATCGGCGAACGCGCCGCGCATCGGGAGGGCGCTCATGCTGCGAGCGCCTGTTGCGAGGCACCGATGACTGCGACGACTTCGACCGCCTTCTCCTCGGGCACTTCGAAGAACGACATGACCGGCGTGTCGGGCAGGCACGTCCGCACCAGCTTGCGGATCGCGATGCGGATGGCCGGCTGGACGACCAGCGCGAACGGTTTCGCCTCGGCGATCAGCGGTTCGGCTGCGCGTTGCAGCGCCTCGACGATGCGGCGGCCGAGATCGGGTTCGATGACGTGGCGGCGCGATTGATCGGCGCGCATCGCCTGGCCGAGCAGACCTTCCAATTGACCCTCCAACGTCATGACGCGCAGCGGTTCGCGCACGCCGCACAGTTTCTGGATGATGAGCGCGCCGAGCTCGGGGCGGATCGTCTCGATGATCTCCTCGGCGTCCTGCGTGCGCTGCGCCGCGACCGCGATCGCGCCGGCGATGCGACGGAATTCCTTGAGCGGGACGTTCTCCGCGAGCAGGCCTTTCAGGACCTGCGTCAGCGTCGTGATCGGCAGCGGTGCGAGGGCTGCGACCAGCTGCGCGGCGCGCTCCTTCAAGCCATCAAGCAGCGCCTGCACTTCGTCCTGGCCGAGCAGCTCGGACGCGTTCTGGCCTAGCAGGTGGTTGAGATGCGTCGCCATCACGGTGCCGGGATCGACCACGAGATAACCCGCGCCGGTCGCCGCATCGGCGTCGCTCGCGTCGACCCAGGTCGCGTCGAGCCCGAACGTGGGGTCCTTGACCTTCTTGCCGAACAGGTCGCCGAACGCCTGGCCCGTGTCGAGCGCGAGCATCTCGTCGGGCGACACGGTGTCCTCGCCGACGACGACGCCGTTGACGAGGATGCGGTAGACGTACGGGGCCAAGTTGATGTCGTCGCGGACGCGGACCTGCGGCACGACGAAGCCGAGTTCCTTCGACAGCTGACGGCGAACGCCGGTGATGCGCCCCATCAGCGGCGACCCGCGCCGCTCGTCGGCGAGCGGCACGAGGCCGTAGCCGATGTCGAGATTGACCTGCATCCCGTCAGTGACTTCCTCCCAGCCGATCTTCGACTGGTCGATCGTCTCGACGGGGACGACCACGACGGGGGCAGGGCGACGCTCGATCTGGCGGAGCTTCCACGCGGCGAACCCGGCGATCGCGGCTGCCGGCAGGATCACCATGTGCGGCATGCCGGGCAGGATGCCGAGCAGCGCGAGGATGACGGCGACGGGCGTCCAGGTGCGTGGGCTACCGAACTGGCCGCCGATCTGGCCGGCGAGATCCTTGTCCGAGGTGACGCGCGTGACGATCGAGGCGGCGGCGATCGACAGCATCAGGCTCGGCAGCTGCGCGACGAGCGCGTCGCCGATCGCGAGCAGGATGTAATTGTGCGCGGCGTCGGCGATCGTCATGCCGTGGCTGACGGGGCCGAGGATCAGGCCGCCGATGATGTTGGCGGCGAGGATCAGCATGGCGGCGACCGCATCGCCCTTCACGAACTTCGACGAGCCGTCCATCGAGCCGTAGAAATCGGCCTCGGTCGAGACTTCGACGCGGCGCGCTTTCGCCTCGTCAGGGGTGATCAGGCCGGCGTTCAAGTCGGCGTCGATCGCCATCTGCTTGCCGGGCAGCGCGTCGAGCGTGAAACGCGCGCTGACTTCGGACACGCGGCCGGCGCCCTTGGTCACGACGATCATGTTGATGATCATCAGGATCGCGAACACGAAGATGCCGACGACGTAATCGCCGCCGATCAGGAACGTCCCGAACGCCTCGATGACGTGGCCCGCGGCGCTTTCGCCCTCGTGGCCGTGGACCAGCACGATGCGCGTGGAGGCGACGTTTAGGCCGAGACGGAAGAGGGTCGCGAACAGGAGGACGGTCGGGAAGGCGGAGAAATCAAGCGGCTTCTGTGCGTTCAAGGCGACCATCAGCACGGCCAGGCTGATCGCGATGTTCGCCACGAAGAAGATGTCGAGCATGAACGCCGGGATCGGCACGACCATGACGAGCACGAGCAGCAGGATCGCGAGCGGCAGGACGGACGCGCGGGCGTTGGAGAGAAGGCGGTTCATCGCTTAGCCGCCGAGCCGTGCGAGCATCATGTAGGCGAGGCGCGCGGTGTCGGGCGTCGGGCGCAGGACGTTTACCGCGGCCTGCGTCGTCTTGCCGGTGAACCTGCCCATCGCGGTGGTCGCCCAGGCGAGCGCGTCGTCGGCGCTTTCGTTGGTCCCGGTGACGACGGTGCTGCCGTCCATGTCGAGCGCCTGCGAAGCGAAGTTGGCAGATGAAGCGGTCGCGCTTGCACCGGCGGCGGCACCGCCGAGCTTGTCGGCGAAGCGGTTATAGATCGCCGACAGCGTGCGCGGCTGGTTGTTCGAATCGTAGAAGACGTTGTGGTTCGCGCGTGCCGCGGCGGGGAAGAGTGCGGCGCCGCTCGCCTGCGGGTTGGCCTGCATGGTTTTCAGGAACTTGGTCGCGCCGCCGAGACCCATGAAATGCGCCATGTAGAGATCGGTGCCCGACGCCGGACGGTTGAGCGTGCCTTCGAGCGAGGCCTTGTTGTCCGAGGCGTATTCGGCGGCCATCAGCGAGGCGGCATTGGGATCGTTGCGCAGCGCGAGGATCGCCGCCTTGGTGCCGGCATCGCCGACCGAGAGGCGGCCGCTCGACGACTGGCCGATGCTGTTCGCGGCCCAGGCCATGCCGTGCTCGGCGCCGTGCTTCTTGACGACGGAGAGCCAGCTCTGTTCGATGAACTGGTAGAGGCCCGAGGCGCTCGACGTGCCGGCCTTGGCATTGGCGTTGAGCCCGCTCTCGAGCTTCGCCTGGCCCAGCAGATAGTCGAAATCCACGCCCGTCTTGCTGCTCGCAAGCGCGATCGCGGACTGGATCCGGCCGGTAGTGATAGGATTGACGGTCATGCCCGTGTGCGGTGCCCCTGGTTCAGGGGATACTCAGCAAGGGGCGTGCCAGTTTCTCTTTCTTCGTCACCCCGGACTGGTTCCGGGGTCCACGGTGCCACGCTCTCTCAGGGTATGGGGTATGCGGACCGGTGGATGCCGGAACAAGCCCGGCATGACGGGAGGTTACGCGTACGCCGCCCTAAGTCCCGGCCGATAGCCGGCAACGGCACCGTCGCCGGTCAGGGTTTGCAGGCGGCGGCGGACATTTGCCGCCATCAAATTGGTGTAGATCCGGCACGTCTCGTTGAGACGGTTGGCCTCGTCGGCCAGCTCGCGGATCTCGGGGCCTGCCGGCCCGGTGCCGAGCGTTGCGATCTGTTCGATCCCGGCGAGCTTGTCGGCGGTCGCGCGCTCCAGGCTGGCGACGTCGTTCGACTTCAGCGCCGAGATCTCGGCATGCAGCGCATCGATCACGCGGATCAGGGCATCACGCCTTGTCATTGGAATTCCAGGCCAGGCTGAGCGCCATCAGCCGATCGGCAATGGTCGCGGGAAGGATCGGGAAATTGCCGGCGGCGATCGCCTTCTTGATCTCGGCGACGCGCGTCGCGTTGACTGGTGGCGACGACGCCATCGTCTTGGCGAGTGCGATCGAGTCCGATACGACCGGGTTCTGCGCCTGTGCCGCAGCTTGCGGCGAGGGCTGGACCGGGGTCTGAACGGCCATCGTCGGCGTCGCGGCGGCGACGCGCGCGACGGAACGATCCCCTGCTACTGACGGCGTCGTGCCGATCGAGTCCACCATGTCCGCATCCTTTGGTTTGCGCTGACATCAGGAGAAACGGCCGGCTGCTCGAAAGCTTTAGCGAAATAAATATGTGCGAAATTTACTATTCGATCACTTTTTCAGTTCGACCAGCCGGGTAGAGTCGCGCGGCCGGCTTCCACGGCGATCGCCTGAACCGGCGTGCGGGTGTCGTCGACCTTGACCATGAACCGGCCGCCGGGGGCTGCATCGCCCATCGCGACGCCCTCGCGGCTGATCGAAAATCCCTCCGTGCCGGCCTCTATCACGATCGGATCGCCGCGCTTGATGACCGGCGGGACCTTGGCGATGGGGACGAACGACGCGGCGACGGCGGCGGGCGCACTCGCCGGCCGGATCACCGGCACGAAGATCCGCCACGCCGGCCCGGCGCACGAGACGACGACCGCGTCATGCTGTTCGGAACGCCATGACAGCGACACCGTCGGGCAGGCCGCAAGCCGCAGCCGTGCGTCGACCGGCGTGCGCGCGCCACCCTCCGCGCCGGTCGGGCGGCCAGTGAATGCCGCGACCGAGGCGTCTAGCGTGGTGGTGTCCTGGAAGCTCGCGGCGACCAGCAGGAGGGGAAGAATCATGGCATGGTCCTCATGGGAGCGGTCTTCTGCGGCTCGCCGACGAAGGCGAGCGAGACGATGGCGGCGCGGCGGCCGGGTTTGGTCGTGGTGACGATCGTCACGCGCGACGGCGCGACCGCCGAGAGCGCGGCGGCGACGGTGCGCGCGCGGTCGGCGGCGAGGATCGCCGCGCTGCGGGTGGCGGGGTCGACATCTCCTGCGGTGCCGTCGGTCGAGCCGGTGACGGTCAACATCATGCGCGGATCGCGCCCTGCCTCGCGCGCCCAGGCGACAAGCGCACCGGGGCTGGTCGGCATGATCGCCGAGCCGGGCGCGAAATCGAGCATGCCGGCAGCGGCGACCGGCATCGGCGTCGGTTCGGCAACGCTCGCGCCGAACCCCTTGCGGATGCCCTTGGCGAGTTCGCGTGCACCAAGATGCTGGGTCGCCTGGACGAGCACGAGGAAGCCGACGAGCAGGAGCGCGAGATCGGCGAGCGTCATCAGCCAGAGCGGTTTGCCGGGTGGCGTCTCGGGATAGTCGCTCGTGGTCATGCCGCCGAGACCGCCGGGACCAAGGTCGGCAGCGGGCTCGGTGCGACATAGCCGCGTGGCGTTTCGCGCTCGGCGAGCGCTACCAGCGGCGCCTCGATCCGCGCGCGTTCGAACGCTTCGGTGCGGCCCTGCGCGCGGAGTCGGTTGGCGATCGGCATGAACACCAGGTTGGCGAGCAGCGCACCATAGAGCGTCGCGAGCAGCGCGACCGCCATCGCGCCGCCGATCGCGTCGGGGTTGTTCATCGTCGCGAACATCTGCGCGAGGCCGATCAGCGTGCCGACCATGCCCATCGCCGGCGCGGCCTCGGCAGCGCCGGCCCAGACGTCAGCGGCGGCGACGTGGCGCTCGATCCGCGCGCGACGACGATGCTGGACGAGCGTCGCGACTGCAGTGGCCGTGCCGCCGTCGACGATCGCGGCGATGCCGGCGGCGACGTCGGGATCGGTGATGACCGAGCGATCGAGCGCCATCACGCCGTGGCGCTTGGCGATCCGCGACAGCGCAGTGATCTGCTGGAGCAGCGGCTCTGCATCGAACCGGCCGCGACCGAGGATGGTCACCGCTGCGAGCGCGCGGCCGAGGTCGCGCGCCGGCGTGCGAAGGACGACGGCGAGCGCGGTGCCGCCGCCGACGATGGCGAGCGCGACGGGATCGAACAGGAGGTCAGGGGTGATCATACGCGCGATCTATGCAAGGTGCGGGCCAGTTTGGGGGCGAGGGTGTAGTGGCTGCGCTCGTTGCGAAGGGATGAGCTGGACGAGGTCGTTGCGAGCTGCGGTGCCTGCCAAGCGGGCCACCCACCCCCGGCCCCTCCCTTCACGAGGGAGGGGGGAAGAAGGCCATTCAGCACCCCGACTACCACCCCGGCGAAGGCCGGGGCCCAATTGGGGGACGTCGCTCAGTGAGGGCGCGCTTCGTTACTGCGACCTCTCCAATTGGGCCCCGGCCTTCGCCGGGGTGGTGGACATGGCCAAGCGGCGCACTCCGCTCCTTGTTCTCCCGCGACGGCGGGAGTTTGGGTCCCCGCCGTCGCGGGAGCACATGGGGTTGAGCGAGACGTTCGCTGAAGCCTTCTCCCCTTCCTCGTGAAGGGAGGGGCTCGTGGTGGGTGGGCTGCGTGGCTGGCTGCCGTGCCGCCGGACGTTCTCTAACCCCTTCATAAGCTAGGTGAGCCGCGAACCGGCAACCGGGTTGCCGCCCGCCACTGCCGCACCGGCAAACGGTTGCCGGATGGCTTGCCGCCCGCCTGCCGTCGACCGGCAAACCGGCATCCTCCACCCCCACCGCCAAAACTGGCACGACCATTGCTTATGTCCCGTTGCGCAATTGGTGCGCCAGGAGACGGGTCTGTGTCAGGCGACACGCTTTTCGGAGTTCACGGGGCGGCACTCGAGGTGCGCTCGCAGCGCATGGGCGTGCTGGCGTCGAACATCGCCAACGCGTCGACGCCGGGCTTCAAGGCGCGCGACATCGATTTCAACGCGGCGCTTGCGTCGGTCGAGAACGACGGAAGCACCAGTGCCGCGACCAAATACCGCGTCGCGACGCAGACCTCGCTCGATGGCAACACCGTCGAGCTGAGCCACGAGCAGACCGCGTTCGCCGAGAATGCCGTCCAGTACCAGACGACGCTGTCGTTCCTGAACGGGCGGATCAGCACGATCACTCGCGCGCTGAAGGGGGAATAAGACGTGTCCAACCAGCCCATGACGATCTTCCAGGTGGCCGGCCGCGCGATGTCCGCGCAGCTCGTCCGCATGAACACCACCGCGTCCAATCTCGCCAACGCCGGCGGCACGACCGGATCGGCCGAGACCGCGTACAAGTCGATGCGGCCGGTGTTCCGCACCAGCTTCGATGCGGCGAGCGGCATGTCGACGGTCGACGTCGAGCGTGTCGTCACCGCCGGCGAGGCGCCGACCAAACGCTACGATCCCGACAATCCGATGGCCGACAAGGATGGCAACATCTTCGAGGCGTCGGTCGATGAAACCCGCGAGATGGTCGACATGATGGAAACCGCGCGCAGCTACCAGAACAACGTCGAAGTGATGAACACGGCAAAGTCGCTCATCATCGATACCCTCAAGCTAGGCCGCTGATCATGGCAACCTCCTTCGATACCACGCTGAACAGCCTCGGCATCGCGCGCACCTCGACGGCCGCCACCAAGGCGACGACCGCATCGGGCTCGTCGAACCTCGACCAGTCCGACTTTCTGAAGCTGATGACCGCGCAGATGCAGAACCAGGACCCGTTCAACCCGGTCGACAACACCCAGATGGTCGCGCAGATGGCGCAGATCTCGACCACCTCGGGCATCTCCGAGATGAATTCGACGATGAAGGCGATCGCCGACAAGCTCGGCGTCACCAGCACCAGCGAAGCGATGGGTTATGTCGGCAAGACCGTGCTGACCGCCGGCACGACCGCATACGGCCGGACCGGTGGCGGGATCGCAGGGTCGGTCGAGCTGGCCGCCGCGGCTTCGGGCGTCAACGTGACGATCAGCGATGCGAGCGGCGTCGCGCTCAAGACGATGGCGCTGGGGCCGCAGGCCAAGGGCACGGTCGGCTATGACTGGGACGGCAAGGATTCGTCCGGCGCCGATGCCGGCAATGGCCCCTTCACGATCAGCGTCGCGGCGCAGAGCGGCGGCGCTGCGGTCGGCGCGACCAGCCTGGTCTGGGCGCCCGTCCAGTCGGTCTCGACCACCACCGGTTCCGCCATCCTCACTCTCCCCGGCATCGGCGAAGTGCCGGCCAGCGCCGTCCGCCAGATCGGCTGACCCGCACCCCCCTAATTTCAAGGAGTTCACCGCATGTCTTTCTATACCTCGCTCTCCGGTCTCCAGGCTTCGCAGGCCGAAATGGCGACGATCTCGCACAACCTCGCCAACGTCTCGACCAACGGCTTCAAGAAGAGCCGCACCGATTTCGCCGACGTGATCGCCTCCAGCGTGTCGGTCGCCCCGTCGCAGCAGGTCGGTTCGGGCGTCATGGTCAAGGGTAACCGCCAGCAGTTCGGGCAGGGCAACCTGCTCCAGTCGGCGAGCGCGCTCGATCTCGCCGTCTCGGGCGACGGCTTCTTCGCGGTCAAGCCCGATCCGAGCTCGGCGACGGTCAACTATACGCGCAACGGCTCGTTCCTGGTCGACGCCAACAACAACGTGACCGATGCGAACGGCAACTTCCTCCAGGTCTATCCGGTCGACGGGTCGGGCAACGTGATCCAGGCCAGCATGAACACGCTGCAGAACCTGACGCTGCCCGCGACGAGTGGCACGCTGAAGGCGACTCAGGACGTGTCGCTGGGCGTCAACCTGAACGCCAATACCGCAAAGCCCGCCACCGCGACCTTCAACCGGCTCGACGTGTCGTCGTACAACCAGGCGACGACGACCTCGGTGTACGACTCGCAGGGCAATCCGATGGCGATGACGAGCTATTACGTCCGCGATACGGCCCCGGTCGCAACCAGCCCGGGTGCCGCCGCCGACCTGTCGTCGACATGGTCGGTCTACAGCTTCGTCGGCGATCAGCCGATGGCCGTCGGGACTGCCGACAGCGTGAAATTGCAGTTCGGCAGCACCGGGCAGCTGACCGCCCCGACCACGAAGACCACGTTCGACGCGTTCACGCCGGCCAGCGGGTCCGCGCAGGCGATCAGCCTCGACCTGACCGCGAGCACGCAGACGGCGGCGTCGTTCAAGGTCGCATCGCAGTCGCAGGACGGCCTCGCGGTCGGCCAGCTGCAGGGCGTGACCGTCGACGATGCCGGGATCGTCAAGGCGAGCTTCTCGAACGGCGACGTCAAGGCGCTGGGCCAGGTGGCGCTCGTCAACTTCTCGAACCCGTCGGGTCTGCGCCAGCTCGGCGACAGCGGCTGGGCGTCGACCGGCGTCTCGGGCAGCCCGATCGCGGGCTCGGCGGGGCAGCGCGGCCTTGGCAACCTGACCTCGGGGATGATCGAGCGGTCGAACGTCGACATCACCGAGGAACTGGTCAATTTGATCGCGGCACAGCGCAATTTCCAGGCGAATTCGAAGGCTCTGGATACCGCCAGCCAGATTTCGCAGACCATCTTCAACATCCGCAGCTGACCGAAAAAGCGCGCAGGGGACCCTGAATGGACAAGCTGGTCTACACCGCGGCGTCGGGCCTGCGTGCGCACATGGCGGCGCAGGCGGCGATCGCCAACAACATGGCGAACGCGTCGACGACCGGATTTCGCGCCGATCGCGTGGTGTTCGACCGGATGAACCTGAAAGGCGACGGCACCACGCTGGAAGCGCGCGCGCCGGCCTCGGAAGAGATCACCGACGCGGATCGGTCGCCGGGCGCGATCCAGCTGACCGGGCGTCCGCTCGACGTCGCGATCACCGGCACCACCGCGTGGCTGGCGGTGCAGGCGTCGGACGGCTCCGAGGCATACACGCGGCGGGGGGACCTGGAGGTCGCGCCATCGGGTGTGCTCCAGACCGGCGACGGGCATCCGGTGATCGGCTCGGGGGGGCCGATCACGCTGCCGCCCTATCAGTCGCTGTCGATTGCGGGCGACGGGACGATCTCGATCGTGCCGCAGGGTGGCGACGCGAAGAACCCGCAGGTGATCGACAAGCTCAAGCTCGCCGACACCAAGGGGTCGGAGACGGTCAAGGGTCTCGACAACCTGTTGCGCGTCAAGGGCGGGGGGACGCTGCCCGAGGATCTCGATGCGAAGGTGCAGGGCGGCGCGATCGAAGGATCGAACGTCAACATGACGCAGGCGCTGGTCGACATGATCGAGAACCAGCGCAGTTACGAAGTCCAGGCCAACATGTTGAAGAACGCCAAGGACATGGATGAAAGCGGTGCATCCGTGATGCGCCTGCCGAGCTAGAAGGAACCGACGAATGTCATCCGCAGCCATGCATATCGCGCGTACCGGGCTCGACGCCCAGGACATGCGCATGCGCGTCATCTCGAACAATCTCGCCAACGTGAACACGACGGGCTTCAAGAAGGACCGCGCCGCGTTCGAGACGCTCGCCTACCAGGTCGTGACGACGCCGGGCGCGCAGAGCACGTCCGAGACCAAATACGCGACCGGGCTCAATCTCGGCACTGGCGTCAAGATCCAGGGCACCGCGCGCGTCGATACGCAGGGCGCGATGCAGACCACCGGCAACAGCCTCGATCTCGCGCTCGACGGCGACGGCTATTTCCAGGTGCAGATGCCCGGCGGGACGCTCGGCTATACGCGTTCGGGCAATTTCTCGCGCTCGGCCGAAGGTCTGCTGGTCACCAGCGAGGGCTATCAGGTGCAGCCCGGCATCACCGTGCCGCAGGGCACGACCGCGATCACGATCGGGTCGGACGGCACCGTGTCGGCGACCGTTCCCGGCCAGACCGAAGCGACGCAGCTCGGCCAGATCCAGGTGGCGAACTTCCCCAACGGCGCCGGGCTCCAGGCGACCGGTGACAATTACCTGGTCGAGACCGCGGCGAGCGGCGCGGCCAATGTCGGCGTCGCCGGGCAGGACGGTCGCGGCAACATCAAGCAGGGCATGCTCGAGGCGTCGAACGTCAACGTCGTCGAGGAACTCGTCGACATGATCGAGACGCAACGCGCGTACGAGGTCAATTCGAAGATGATCTCGGCGACCGACGACATGCTCAAATACGTCAACCAGAACATCTGATCATGACCCGCACCGCTTCCCATTCCGTCGTCGTGATGACCGCGATCGCGCTCGCCGGGTTCGCGTCGTCCGCGGCCGATGCCGGCATCTTCGGCAAGAAGGCGCCGCCCGAGGATTTCTCGGTCGCGCGGCCCTTGCCGGTGGTGCCGGTGCCGGTCGTTGCAACCGGTTCGATCTTCCAGGCGCAGGACGGCTATGCCGCGCTGTACGAAGGCTGGCGTGCGCGGAAAGTCGGCGATCCGCTGACGATCGTTCTGGTCGAGCGGACCGCCGCGTCGAAGTCGTCGGGGTCGAAGCTCGACAGCAACGGCGGCGCCAGCATCACGCCGCCGACCACCGGCGCGCTGAACCTGTTCAACAAGACCGACGCATCGATCAGTGGCGGACGCACGTTCAACGGCACCGGCGCCGCCGACCAGGCGAACTCGCTGTCGGGCGAGGTCAGCGTGACGGTCGCGCAGGTCTATCCGAACGGGACCATGCTGGTGCAGGGCCAGAAGCGCGTCACGCTCAACCGCGGCGACGAGTTCCTGAAGATCAAGGGGCTCGTCCGCACCGCCGACGTCGACGCGAATAACCGCGTGCTGTCGACCCGCGTGGCCGACGCGCAGATTTCGTACACCGGCAAGGGCGACGTCGCCCGTGCCGGCCGCCAGGGGTGGCTCGGCCGCTTCTTCTCCGTCGTCAGCCCGTTTTGATGCTGCGGCGTGCCCTCACCCTTCCCACCCGGCAAGTGCCGGCCGGGCCCCTTCCCTCTCCCCTCAGGGGAGAGGGAGAGACGCCGAAGGCGGCGAAGGGTGAGGGCACGTGTTCCGGCTTGAGGTTTTCCATGATCCGCTTTCTCTTCGCTATCCTCGCCGGGTGCCTGATCGCAGGCCCGGCCTCGGCCGACCGGATCAAGGATCTGGGCGGGTTCCAGGGAATCCGATCGAACCAGCTGACCGGCTACGGCATCGTCGTGGGGCTTCCCGGCACCGGCGACGACAATCTCGAATACACCGTGCAGTCGTTGAAGGCGGTCGCCTCGCGCTTCGGATTGCAGCTGCCGCCGACCGCCAATCCCGGCATGAAGAATGCGGCGGTGGTGATGATCACCGCCGAACTGCCGCCGTTCGCGAAACCCGGCCAGCGGCTCGACATCACCGTCGCGTCGATGGGCAAGGCCAAGTCGCTCCGCGGCGGCAGCCTGATCATGACGCCGCTGCTGGGGGCGGACAACCAGATCTACGCGATGGCGCAGGGCAACCTCGCCGTGGGTGGCCTCGGTGCCGAAGGTGCTGACGGATCGAAGATCGTCGTCAACGTGCCCTCGACCGGGCGCATCCCCGAGGGTGCCACCGTCGAACGCGCGGTCGCGACCGGGTTCGACAGCGCGCCGATGCTGACCTTCAATCTGGCGCGTGCCGATTTCACCACCGCGCAGAATGTCGCGGGCGCGATCAATTCCAAGCTCGGCTTCGGCAGCGCGCAGGCGATCGACGCGGTGTCGGTCGCGGTGCGCGCGCCGATCGGCGCCGACGTCCGTGCCACGCTGATGTCGACGATCGAGAATCTCGACGTGGTCTCCGCAGAGCCCTCGGCCAAGGTGATCGTCAACGCGCGCACCGGCACCGTCGTCATCAACTCCGCGGTCCGGGTCGGGCCGGCGGCGATCACGCATGGCAAGATGACGGTGCGGATCGACGAGAAACCACAGGTCAGCCAGCCCGCGCCGTTCAGCCAGGGCCAGACCGCGATCGTCCCGAACAGCGCGGTCGCGGTCGAGGAGGAGCGTCGGCCGATGTTCCTGCTCGCGCCAGGCCCCAAGCTTGCCGACATCGTCAAGGCGGTCAACGCGATCGGCGCATCGCCGGCCGACCTGGTCGCGATCCTCGAGGCGCTGAAGGAAGCCGGCGCGCTCAAGGCCGAGTTGATCGTCCTGTGAGCGCGATCACCCCCACCCCGTCGGCGACGCTTGCGACGACCGGGATCTCGACCGATACGAGCCGGCTCAAGTCGAAGGACAATCTCGACAAGGCCGGGCAGAAGTTCGAGGCGGTCTTCACCGGCATGATGCTGAAGAGCATGCGGCAGGCGAAGCTGGCCGATCCGATCTTCGATTCGAAGGCGATCGACACCTTCACCGACATGCAGGACGGGCTGATCGCGAAGTCGATGGCCGAGCATACGCCGCTCGGCATCGGCAAGGCGATGACCGATTTTCTCAGCAAATCTCAATCCGATCTTAACCCGGCCGCGACAGACTCACCGCCATGAGCGATCTCCTTTCGATCGGCGCGTCGGGCGTCCGCGCGTATCAGACCGCGCTGTCCACGGTGTCGGAGAACATCGCGAACACCGGCACCGCGGGCTATACCCGGCGGACCGCGACGCTTGGTGAGGTGGCGTCGATCGGCGGCGGGATCGCTGCGCGCGGCTTGTCGACCGGCAGCGGTGTTACGGTGGTGGGCATCGCTCGCAGCGCCGACGCGTACCGGTCGCAGGCGGTCCGCAGCGCCGGCACCGATCTGGCCAAGACCGAAACCAGCATCACGTGGATGAGCCGGATCGAATCGTCGCTCGGTGACAACAAGCTTGGCGATCGACTGACCAGTTTCTTCGGCGCGGCGCAGACATTGTCCGCCGACCCAACCTCGATCCCTGCCCGCGCGATGATGCTCGAAGCGGCCGGCAGCGCTGCCGCCGCCTTCGCGACCACCGGCAAGGCGCTCGACACCGCATCCGCCGACCTCGATTCGTCGGCGACGCAGGCGGTCCAGTCGCTCAATTCGCTCGGCACCGCGCTCGCCAAGATCAACGACGGTATCGCCCGCTCGCAGCCGGGTTCGTCGACTGCGGCGCAACTCGCCGACCAGCGCGATCAGGTGCTCGAACAGATGAGCACGCTGACCGACGTGACCACCGCGTTCGACGATCTCGGGCGCGCAACGGTGCGGCTCGGCGGTCCGGCCGGACCTGCGTTCGTGGTCGGCTCCACCAGCGGTCAGGCATCGTTCTCCCGCAACGACGACGGCGCGGTGCAGTTCACGGTCACGCAGGGCGGTGCCACCTCGACGCTGTCGCCGACCGGCGGTGCGCTCGCCGGGTTCGCCGAGGGCGCGCAACGGCTCGCCGCGGCGCGCGAAGGGCTGAACGCGATCGCCACCGATTTCGCGACGAAGGTCAATGCGGTCCAGGCGCAGGGGAGCGATCTCGACGGCAACGCCGGCGCGCCGCTGTTTACGACCGGCGATCCCCCGACCGACATTTCGGTTGCGCTGACCGATCCCCGCGGCATCGCCGCCGCCGGTGCGACCGGTGGTATCCGCGACGCGTCGAACCTGACCGCGTTGCAGGCGGCCCGGTCGAGCGGCGGTTTCGAAACGCGCACCACCAACCTGATCGCCGGCAATGCCGCCGCGCTCCAACAGCGCACGACCGTCGCCGATGCGCAGAGTGCGATTCGCGATGGCGCGGTCAGCGCGCTCGCGTCGGCCTCGGGTGTCGATCTGGATAGCGAAGCGGTCGATCTGCTGCGCTTCCAGCAGGCCTATCAGGCGTCGAGCCGGGTGATCCAGACCGCGCGCGACACCTTCCAGACCATCCTCGAGATCCGGTAACGCCCATGCAGATCGCGACCAGCCTATTCTACGACCGCTCATCGAGCGCGATGACGTCGCTCGCCGGCAAGGCGGACGCGTTGCAGACGCAGATTTCGAGCACCAAGCGATTTTCCGCGCCGTCGCAGGACAGCGTCGCGTACCAGCGTCTCGCCGGGCTTGCGCGCGATACCGCCAGCGACAAGGCCTATGTCGCCAATCTCGGCACCGCCGAATCGGTCCTGAAGCAGGGCGATACCAGCCTCAGCGCGATGTCCGACCAGTTGCAGAGCGCGACCGCGCTGATCACGCAGGCGAAGAACGGCACGCTCAACGCGGTGGATCGCAAGGCGATCGGCGAGCAGATCGCCGGGATCGTCGCCTCGCTGACGAATATCGCCAATGCCAAGGATGCGCGCGGACAGGCGCTGTTCGGCGGGTCGGACGGGGTGGCGGCAGTCGCTGTCGCGGCCGATGGCAGCTACGCGCTGGCATCGAAGCCGGTGTCGGGGATTCCGATCGCCGACGGCCAGAGCGTGCAGGCCAACGAAACCGCGGCGCGGATCTTCACGGTCGGCGGCACGACCAAGCCCGATGGCAGCATCGAGGGCGGCACCAATACGCTGGCGATGCTGTCGGCGATCGCGACCGCGTTGCAATCGGACGACTTCAAGCCGAGTTCGCTCGATACGTCGCTCGCCGATATCAGCGCGGCCTCGGATCAGGTCTCGACCGTGCAGGCGTCGCTCGGGGCGCGCGCGGCCCGCGTCGATCTGGAGAGTTCGCGGCTGACCGATGTCGCGGCGGACCGCGAGGCGACCCGTTCGGGGCTCGAGGATACCGATATCACGAGCACGGTCGTCGAGCTGCAGAAGACGATGACCATCCTGTCGGCGACCCAGGCGAGCTTTACGAAGCTCTCGGCGCTGTCTTTGTTCGATTATCTTCGCTGAGGCGCGTGTCTGGTAACCGGATGGCTACGAAGTCCGGTTAATTCTCGGGCTACGTATCTGCCAATGTCGGCCCAGGGGGAATTTCCAGCACCATGTTTCCGGTTATCGGCATCGTCGTTCTTCTCGTCATGGTGTTCGGCGGATTCGCCTTCACCGGCGGCGCTCTCGGCCCCGTCCTGGAGGCGATCCCGCACGAGATGCTGATCATCGGCGGCGCCGCGGCCGGCGCGCTGATCATCGGCAATTCCGGCAAGGAACTGAAAGGCCTGGGTGCCGGGCTCGGCAAGGTCTTCAAGGGCCCCAAATACAAGAAGCAGGATTTTCTCGACGTCATCTTTCTCGTCAGCAAGCTGATGAAGATGTTGCGGATGGACGGGCCGATCGCGCTCGAACCGCATGTCGAGGATCCCCAGTCGTCGGCGGTGTTCGCCGAATATCCCAAGCTGTTGAAGGACACGGCGCTCATCAACCTGATCGCCGACACGCTGCGGCTGGTGGTGGTGTCGTCGGGTACGCTCGACGTCCACGCGGTCGAGGAGGTGATGGATCACTCGATCAAGACGCATCATCACGAGGAGGAAAGCGCCTACACGACGCTGACCAGCCTCGCCGACGCGCTGCCCGCGCTCGGCATCGTCGCCGCGGTGCTCGGCGTGGTGAAGACGATGGGCTCGATCGACAAGCCGCCGTCGATCCTCGGCGCGATGATCGGTTCGGCGCTGGTCGGCACGTTCATGGGCGTGCTGCTGGCGTACGGCATGGTCGCGCCGCTCGCCAACCGGCTGAAGCAGGTGCTCGATGCCGACGCCGCGATCTACGGCGTGGTCAAGCAGATCATCATCGCCTCGCTCCACGGCCATCCGCAGCCGCTGGTGATCGAGGCCGCGCGCTCGGGGATCGCGCACAAGAACCAGCCGGGCTTCGCCGAAGTCTTCGACGGGCTCCGTGGTAAGTAAGGCGGGAGGGAAGTAGAACGATGGCCCGCGCCCCGCACGGCACCAACCAGCCACCCAAGATCATCTACAAGAAGGTCTATATCGAGGGTCATGGCGGTCATCACGGTGGCGCCTGGAAGGTCGCCTATGCCGATTTCGTGACCGCGATGATGGCGTTCTTCCTGCTGCTGTGGATTCTCGGCGCTACGACCGAGAAACAGCGCAAGGGCATCGCCGATTATTTCGCGCCGACGCTGCTGGATACGCGGTCGCTCGGGATCGGCGGCGGTGCGCTGTTCGGAGGCGAATCGATCCTCGACAAGAACAAGATCGGCCCCAAGGCGGGCCAGACCAGCATGCCGCAGATCGCGATCCCCGATGCGGGCAAGGGTGGCCCGGCGATGGGCACCGGCGAGAAGGGCTCGGTCAAGAACCGGCAGGCGCTCAACGAAGAGGATCGCAAGAACTTCGAATCGATGCGCAAGCGCGTGCTGAGCCAGATCAACGCCTCGCCCAAGCTGTCGCGGCTCGCCAGCCACGTCCGCTTCGTGCCGACGCAGGACGGCATGCGGATCGATCTGGTCGACGATGCGGATTATTCGATGTTCGCGCTCGGCACGACTGCGCTCGATCCGGAGGCGGGCGACCTGATCGGGATGATCGCGACGTCGATTGCGGGGATGCATAACCCGATCATGATCCGGGGCCATACCGACAGCGTGCCGTACGGCGATCCGCGCGCGATGAACAACTGGATGCTGTCGTCGGGCCGTGCCGAGGCGACGCGTCGCCGGCTGCTGCGGGGCGGCACCCCGGAGGAACGGTTCGAGCGGATCGAAGGCGTTGCCGACCGCGAACCGCTGATCGTCAAGGATCCCGCCGACCCGCGCAACCGGCGCGTGGCGATCACGCTGCTTTACCGTCGCGGTGTGTTCGGGAAGTAATCGCGGTATCGACGCCAGATGCCATGAAAACGGCCCGGCATCTCGCGATACCGGGCCGTTTTCAGGTCTGTCGGTGCCTGACCGTGGCACCGAAGGTCTCGGCGATTACTCGGCGCCGACGGTGTCCGTCTTGCGCTTGCGGGTGGCGGCCGGCGCAGGCGCGGCCTCGGCCTTGCGCGCGCCGGGCTTGCGACCAAGGCCGATCTTCTTGGCCATCGCGCGGCGGCTTTCCGAGTAATTCTCGGCCACCATCGGATAGTCGGGCTTCAGGCCGTAGCGCTCGCGATATTCGGCGGGCGTCATGCCGTGGGTCGCGAGATGGCGACGCAGCGTCTTGTAAGACTTGCCGTCGATCATCGAGATGATGTGGTCCTTCGACGCGAGCGATTTGCGCACGGTTACTGCCGGCGTATATTCGGTCACGGTTTCGGCCGGCGCGGCATCGGCCGTGCCACCTAGCAGGGTAGTGACCGTCTCGTGCATCTTGCCGAGGAAGGCCGGCACATCTTCGGCCGAACTACGCGTGTTGGGGTTGCCGAGCCACGCGATCGTCAGTTCGGTTGCGAGCTCTACCGCATTCAGGTCGGTGGTTTCTTCGGCCATGTTACACTCCATTGTCTATTGCTCCCGTAACGAGAGTCGACAATGTGTTCAACCACATGGGACGTAACTAAGGCGTTTAATCCAAGATAGTCGAGTTGGGAAGCCGCCTCGCGACGAGATCAGTCCATTTTGATTGCTTTAGATCAGCCTGAATTCCCGCGGGATGCCGTCGTCGCGGCGCCCGGACTGAATCTGCCCGGGAAATGCGGCGATTGCCAAGGAAGCGCGCGTCTCGATCGCGTGTCCGAAATTGGGTCAGTCTTGCCCTTGATCGGACTTCGCCAAGCCCGCCAAGACCAGCGTGAGCGCCGCCCTTTCGTGCGGAGAGCCGCTGGTAGGCAGGCAGGCTCGCCGTCGAGCGCCAGCGTCGCCAATAACCACTGATGCAGAGAACCGTGGATTCCGGCTAGGGGAAGCTGGAATGAAGGGCTTGAGCGGAGGGTTGGGTCGGCGAATGCCGCAGTTCTTCTGCGGCAATTTCAACGCCGAAAATGCCACGCCCTCGTCAATCGATGGGGTGTGCATGGGCCACCCAACCGTGGGTAAGGCCCTGGCGCCCAATCGGGGATAAAGCTGGGCACCCAGATTGTTGGATAATTCATATCGAGCGCCACTCATCGAACGTTCTCGGCACCGGGATCGCGCGATCTTCAGATCGTTCTCGCGCCGGTGCCATCGCCTTCAATCCCTCGCATCGCGCAGCGCGTCCAACTCGGCCAGCCTGACCGGCTCGCGAGCCGGTGGCGGCGTCGTTATAGGCTTTCCAAGGTTGGTCGGACCTGATCGTCTCTTTCACCCAAGCGATCTGCGGCGGAGCAAAGGTCGAGCGCGGCCGCGCCATGCGAAGGCTGCGCAATGCGGAACCTTGGAGAGCGCTGCCCCCGGCGCGACTGCCAATGCAACGTTTCCGGCGACCGCTCCCGTGGCACGACCGATATCACGTGCCGAGGCGTTGGCGATTGCCTCCGCTGCTCGCGAAACCTGGATACGAGCCGGCGTGTTCTCAGCGGCGATAACGGTATCGATCATGCCTGCAATCCCGCGGCCGGCGTTGCGAATCGTGGTCGCTGGATTTGTCGTCAGTGCCGCATGAACTTCCGTCACCGTTTCCTTCCCGACGTCGTAAAGCCCTTCACCGACGCCACCGACGAATTCAGCAACCGGGTTTGGCGGGCTACCGGGCCGCGATACGGCGTCGCTTTGGGGGTGAGCCTCGGAGGGCCCGCGCTTAACCGTACGCTTACCATCGCCGACCGGCGCTCCGGCCCGCAATGCTTTTGAATTTGACAGTTTAGCGGCGTGCGACTTTCTGCGATCGCCCATGCTCGGTGGGCCGTCGATCCGGGCAGATGCACGAGCACCCGGTTCGTCAGCTGGATCGGCTGCGCTCGATCCATAATGGCTTCCTGCGCCTACGAAGGTGAACCGACCGTCTTCGGGGTCGTGCCAAGGATTGAATTTGAGTTCGATCCCCTCGGGGCTTATTGCTGTCGGCCGCCTACCGGTTCGCAGCCAGTGCGAGAAGCCCGACCTGTGTTCGCCGTTCGCCGTCTGAACCATGCTGCTCCCTCCACCCGCTTGCGCAGCGAGAACATCTGAGCAACAAAATCCAACATTGCAAGCGGCAATACTTTACAACGACGAGATCTTGTAAAACAATCTGTCGAACAATTTTCCAATCAGGAAAGGTCTCGGTAACAATATTTTGCGAAAGCAATTAGATTCAATGGCGTTGGCAATTACCATTATCGCGAACTCTTCCAGAAGAGCCAAATTTACTGTCCTCATTGCGGACATGCTGTCGAGTTACTGATCGGTAATTCCGCCGGTTTTTTTGGGGGAGGCTCAAGCGGAGCGTCTACGTGCATCGAAACAAAGGGCCGTGGGTCCGGTTAAGGAAAGCCAGGACGAAGGGCTTGAGATTGAAATATGGATTAGGCCGGCGGACATTTCGTGGTTTTTCCGGGTCCGTTTCACCGCAGAAAAATACTGAGCCTTGGTCGATCTATGGGGGATCGGATGGGTCCCCCAACCGCGGGGGGACCCTGGTGCCCGGAAGAGGACTCGAACCTCCACGACCTTGCGATCGCCAGCACCTGAAGCTGGTGCGTCTACCAATTCCGCCATCCGGGCACGGGGTAGGAGGGCGCCTCTAGGGGAGGGTCCTGATGCTTGTCAACACGCCTCTTGCTGGGGCAAGGGGTTGTCACGCAATCGGCAGGCACAAGAAACGGACGGACGGGCGATGAACGACAAACTGGTGACGTTGATCGGGGGCGGCGGTTTCGTCGGCCGCTATGTCGCACAGGCGCTGCTGGCGACGGGCGCGCGCGTCCGGATCGCGCAGCGCGATCCACGGCAGGCCTTCTTCCTGAAGCCGCTCGGCGGGCTCGGTCAGACGCAGTTCGTCGGCGCCGACGTGACCAAGCCCGAGACGATCGCGCATGCGGTCCACGGCTCGGACGTGGTGGTGAACCTGGTCGGCGTGCTCGCGGGCGATTTTCAGCGGATTCAGGCGCTCGGTGCGCAGACCGTCGCGGAGGCCGCAGCGAAGGCCGGCGTCGGCGCGCTCGTCCATGTCTCGGCGATCGGCGCGGATCCGGAGTCCGCCTCGGCGTACGGCAAGTCGAAGGGGCAGGGCGAGGCGGCGGTGCTGCGCGCGTTCCCGACCGCGACGATCCTGCGGCCGTCGATCGTATTCGGCCAGGAAGACCAGTTCGTGAACCGCTTTGCCGGGATGATCGCCAAGGCCCCGGTTGTGCCGGTGCTGCGCGCGGGGGCGAAGTTCCAGCCGGTGTTCGTCGGCAACGTCGCCGATGCGATCGTCGCGGTGGCGTCGGCGCCCGGAACCTTCGGCGGGCAGACGCTGGAACTCGGCGGGCCGGACATCATCACGATGGGCAATCTGATCCGCTGGATCGCCAAGACGATCGGCCGCGATCCGTCGATCGTCGAGCTCCCGGATTTCGCGGGCGCGCTGATCGCCAGGGCCGGTTTCCTGCCGGGCGCGCCGATCACCAAGGATCAGTGGACGATGTTGCAGAGCGACAACATCGTCACCGGAATCGACGGTCTGGCGGCGTTCGGGATCGAGGCGACGCCGCTGTCGACCGTCGCGCCGGGCTGGCTGGTGCGTTTTCGCAAGGCCGGGCGGTTCGGTCGTCGCGCCGAAACGCGTGCGGACACGAGGACGGCCTGATCTTTTCGCGCTAAGAGCGTGCTGACCGACCGACCCTGACCTACCGCGCCGGAGCTTCCGCTTGACCGATCTCATCACCGTCATCCTGCTCGGCATCGTCGA
The DNA here is from genome assembly GCF_053345535.1 of Sphingomonas sp. M1A8_2b. Taxonomy (NCBI): domain Bacteria; kingdom Pseudomonadati; phylum Pseudomonadota; class Alphaproteobacteria; order Sphingomonadales; family Sphingomonadaceae; genus Sphingomonas; species Sphingomonas sp. M1A8_2b. Next base: position 481,448 of record NZ_JBKFAH010000001.1, read on the forward strand.
GGGGATCACCGAATTCCTGCCCGTGTCGTCGACCGGGCATCTGATCCTCGCGACGCGGCTGCTCGGCTATGACGCGGGGCGCTGGGAAGTGTTCAACGTCGTGATCCAGCTTGGCGCTATCCTCGCGATCGTCGTGCTGTACTGGCGGACGTTCTGGGCGGTCGGCATGGGGCTGGTGCGTCGTGAGCCCAAGTCCTGGCTGTTCCTGCGCAACCTGATCGTGGCGTTCATTCCGGCGGCGGTGATCGGGCTGGCGCTGCACAAATATATCGAAGCGCTGCTCGGCAATGCCGAGGTCGTCGCGATCGCGCTGATCGTCGGCGGTTTCGCGATCCTCGCGGTCGAGCGGTTCGCGCCGCGCAGCGACATCAGCGGCGTTGCGGACATTCCGCTCAAGACCGTGATCGGTATCGGTTTCCTGCAGTGCCTGGCGATGATCCCGGGCGTCAGCCGGTCGGGCGCGACCATTCTCGGTGCGCTGGCGCTGGGTGTCGAGCGGCGCACCGCGGCGGAGTTCAGCTTCTTCCTCGCGATCCCGACGATGCTAGGCGCGAGTGCGCTCGAACTGCTCAAGAACCGCGACGCGATCGCGAGTGGCGGCGGTGTCGGGCTGGGTGCGATCGCGATCGGCGCTGCGGTGTCGTTCGTCGTCGCGCTGCTGGTGGTGAAGTGGTTCGTCGGGATCGTCACCAAGCACGGGTTCGTGCCATTCGCATTGTACCGCGTGGTCGCCGGCTCCGCCGCGCTGATCTGGCTGCTGAGCAAGTAAGACCGTAACGGGCCTAATAAGGTTTGATGCGATTGATTATCAGAAAATCAGCTGGTGTTTGAGCTTTTATAGGGCATACATGCTTACATAAATGCAGTTTTAGCCGTGACAAGCCTTCCGCAGCGCAATAACGCGGCTGTCGGAGGCATGTATGGCGAACGATTCGATGCTAAAGTTTGTCGCGCGGGAGCAATCCTACCCGGACAAGCGTACCGCGGACGAGCGACAGGAAGATTTCCGCGAGATCGCGCAGCGATACGCGGTCGCGCCCGCCGAGGAGCAGGCCGGGCGCTGTTCGCAGTGCGGCGTGCCCTATTGCTCGGTCCATTGCCCGCTGCACAACCATATCCCCGACTGGCTCCGGCTGACCGCGGAAGGGCGCTTGCGCGAGGCGTATGAGCTGAGCAACGCGACCTCGACCATGCCCGAGATCTGCGGCCGCATATGCCCGCAGGACCGGCTGTGCGAAGGCAATTGCGTCATCGAATTCACGGGGCACGGCGCGGTCACGATCGGTTCGGTCGAGAAGTTCATCACCGATACCGCCTGGGAGAATGGCTGGGTCGAGCCGTTGGTGCCGGGCAAGTCGCGCGGGCAGTCGGTCGGCGTGATCGGCGCGGGCCCGGCAGGTTTGACCGCGGCGGAATATCTGCGCGGGCACGGCTACGACGTCCATGTCTACGATCGCTACGACCGCGCGGGCGGGTTGCTCACCTACGGCATCCCCGGCTTCAAGCTGGAAAAGCCGATCGTCATGCGCCGCGTCGAGCGACTGAAGGCGGCCGGCATCGTCTTCCACGAAGGCTTCGCGGTCGGTCACGATGCGAGCCTCGACGATCTGCGTCAGCGCCACGACGCGATCCTGATCGCGACCGGCGTTTACAAGGCACGCGCGATGGACCTGCCCGGTGGCGGATCCAATGGCGTGGTCGCCGCGCTCGACTTCCTCGTCGCGTCGAACCGCAAGGGCTTCGGCGATGCCGTTCCCGCCTTCGACGACGGCAGCCTGAATGCCGAGGGCAAAGACGTCGTCGTGATCGGTGGCGGCGACACTGCGATGGACTGCGTCCGTACCGCGATCCGCCAGGGCGCGAACTCGGTGAAATGCCTCTACCGCCGCGACCGCGCCAACATGCCCGGATCGCAGCGCGAAGTCGCCAACGCCGAGGAGGAGGGCGTCGAGTTCGTCTGGCTCTCCGGCCCGCAGAGCTTCGACGGTGGCGATACCGTGTCGAGCGTCAAGGTGCGGAAGATGCGTCTCGGTGCCCCCGATGCGAGCGGCCGTCGTGCGCCCGAGCCAGATCCTGCCGGCGACTATTCGGTCGACGCCGATCTCGTGATCAAGGCGCTCGGTTTCGATGCCGAGGACCTGCCGACGCTGTTCGCAACGCCGGAACTGGGCGTGAGCCGCTGGGGCACCGTATTGGTCGACGGCAAGACGCTGATGACCTCGCTCGACGGCGTGTTCGCGGCGGGCGACATCGTCCGCGGGGCGAGCCTCGTCGTCTGGGCGATCCGCGACGGCCGCGATGTGGCGGCGACGATGCACAAATGGCTAAAGACCAAGGCGGCCAACGCGCGGGTGGCGGCATGATGCGCCGGTATCTTGGCGCGATGCTGCTGACATCGGCGGTTCTCCCGTCGGTAGCGCACGCGCAGACTGCTCCCGCCGCCACGACGGCGGTCGACCCGACGCGTCTCGCGGCGGCACACGACCTGCTCGACATTCTCATGCCGCCCGCGACCCGCGCGCAGATGGTCGAGAGCATGATGACACCGATGCTCGCCAATCTGCGACAGGGCATGATGCAGAACCCGGATTTCGCCAAGGCGATGAACGGCGATCCCCGGGTGAAGGCGCTGTTCGACACGTTCATGGCGCGCCAACAGACGCAAACCATGACGATGATGCGCGACGGGTTGCCTCGCATGTCCGACGCGATGGCGCGTGCCTATGCGCGACGCTTCGATGTCGCCCAGATGCGTGAGATCAAGGCGTTCTTCCAGTCGCCGACCGGCCGGCTCTACATGCAGCAATCCTACACGATCATGGCCGACCCCGATGTCGGCGCTTGGCAACGGACGATGATGGCGAACTCGATGACCGGCGTGCGGGCGAACGTTGCCGACTTCGCCAAGCAGATCGCCGCGCTCGAACCGAAGAAGAAGTGACGATGACCAAGATGGACACCGTTCATATGGACACCGCCCACATGGACGCGGAACGCGCCCGCCTCGCTGCGGAGGGCATGTACCGCCCCGAATTCGAGGGCGATGCGTGCGGCGTCGGTCTCGTCGCCGCCACCGATGGCCGCGCGTCGCGGCGCGTCGTGCAGTCCGCGGTCGATGCATTGAAGGCCGTGTGGCACCGCGGTGCGGTCGATGCGGACGGCAAGACCGGTGACGGCGCGGGTCTGCACATCGACCTGCCGCTGCGCTTCTTCGACGATGCGGTCGCCGCGTCGGGGCACAAGGTGCGGCCGAACCGGCTCGCGGTGGGGATGATCTTCCTCCCGCGTACCGATCTCGGCGCGCAGGAGGATTGCCGGACGATCGTCGAGAGCGCGATCATCGAGGCGGGCTACACCATCTATGGCTGGCGCCAGGTGCCGGTCGACGTGTCGGTGATCGGCCAGAAGGCGCAGGCGACGCGCCCCGAGATCGAGCAGATCATGATCGCCGGGCCGCTCCCTGAGGAACAGGACGCCGCCGAGTTCGAGAAGACGCTGTATCTCGTCCGCCGCCGGATCGAGAAGCGCGTCATCGCGGCGCAGATCCAGGGTTTCTACATCTGTTCGCTGTCGTGCCGCTCGATCATCTACAAGGGGCTGTTCCTCGCCGAATCGCTGTCGGTTTTCTACCCGGACCTGTGCGACCAGCGTTTCGAAAGCCGCGTCGCGATTTTCCATCAGCGCTATTCGACCAACACCTTCCCGCAATGGTGGCTGGCGCAACCGTTCCGCTGCCTCGCGCATAACGGCGAGATCAACACGATCCGCGGCAACAAGAACTGGATGCTCAGCCACGAGATCCGCATGGCGAGCCTCGCATTCGGCGACAATTCGGAGGACATCAAGCCGGTGATCCCCGCCGGCGCGTCCGACACCGCCGCGCTCGATGCCGTTTTCGAGGCGATCTGCCGCTCGGGCCGCGATGCGCCGACCGCCAAGCTGATGCTGGTCCCCGAAGCCGCCAGCCCGGACATGCCGCCCGAGCATACCGCGATGTACCAGTATCTCGCGAGCGTCATGGAGCCGTGGGACGGCCCAGCCGCGCTGGCGATGACCGATGGCCGCTGGGCGGTCGCCGGCATGGACCGCAACGCGCTGCGTCCGCTCCGTTATACGCTGACCTCGGACGGCCTGCTGATCGTCGGGTCGGAAAGCGGGATGGTCGTCGTTCCCGAATCGACGATCGTCGCCAAGGGCCGCCTCGGACCGGGCGAGATGATCGCGGTCGACCTCGACGAAGGTCGCCTGCTCCAGGATCGCGCAGTGAAGGATCGCATCTCCGGGGAGGCGGACTACGCTGCGATGATCGGCGAATTTCATACGCTCGCCGATCTTCCCTCGGTGGAGGACGCGGTCGTACGCTATGATCGCGCCGAGCTCGCGCGCCGTCAGGTCGCGGCGGGGCAGACGATGGAGGACATGGAGCTGATCCTGTCGCCGATGGTCGAATCCGCGAAGGAAGCGATCGGATCGATGGGCGACGACACGCCGCTCGCGGTGATCTCGGACAAGCCGCGGCTGATCAGCCAGTTCTTTCGCCAGAACTTCTCGCAGGTCACCAACCCGCCGATCGATCCGTTGCGCGAGCGGCACGTGATGTCGCTCAAGACGCGGTTCGGCAATCTCGCCAACATCCTCGACGTGCGCGACCAGCGCGAGCGCGTCCTCGTGCTCGATTCGCCGGTGCTGACGGGCGAGCATTGGTCGCGGCTGAAGGCGCATTTCGGTAACGCGGTTGCCGAGATCGACTGCACGTTCGACGTCGGTGGCGGCCCCGAAAAGCTGCGCGCGGCGATCCAGCGGATCCGCAACGAGGCGGAGCAGGCGGTGCGGCAGGGCAAGAGCGAGATCTTCCTCACCGACGAAGCGATCTCCGAGGACCGCGTCGGCATCGCCGGAGTGCTCGCCGTCGCCGCGGTGCACACGCACCTCGTTCGCCGCGGCTTGCGCTCCTATGCGTCGATCAACGTCCGCTCGGCCGAGTGCCTCGACACGCATTATTACGCCGTGCTGATCGGCGTCGGCGCGACCACCGTGAACGCCTATCTCGCCGAGGCCGCGATCGTCGATCGCCAGTCGCGCGGGCTGTTCGGCGATCTCGACCTCGCCGAATGCCTCCGCCGCCACCGTGTCGCGGTCGAGGAGGGGCTGCTCAAGATCATGTCGAAGATGGGCATCGCGGTCATCTCGTCCTACCGCGGCGGCTATAATTTCGAGGCGGTCGGCCTATCGCGCAGCCTGGTCAACGACCTGTTCCCCGGCATGCCCGCAAAGATCAGCGGCGAGGGTTACGCGTCGCTCCACGTCAATGCGACGCAGCGCCACGAGGCGGCGTTCGACGCGAGTGTCGCAACGCTGCCGATCGGCGGCTTCTATCGCCAGCGCCATACCGGCGAGACGCACGCCTATTCCGCGCAGCTGATGCACCTGCTCCAGACCGCGGTCGCGACGGACAGCTACACCAGCTATATCCAGTTCTCGCGCGGCGTGTCCGACCTGCCGCCGGTGTACCTGCGCGATCTGCTCCAGTTCAACTTCCCCGCGGAGGGCGTGCCGGTCGACCAGGTCGAGGCGATCACCGAGATCCGCAAGCGCTTCGTCACCCCCGGCATGTCGCTCGGCGCGCTGTCGCCCGAGGCACACGAGACGCTGGCGATCGCGATGAACCGGATCGGCGCCAAGGCCGTCTCGGGCGAGGGCGGCGAGGACAAGTCGCGCTTCGTGCCCTACGCGAACGGCGATAACGCGAACTCGACGATCAAGCAGGTCGCGTCCGGGCGGTTCGGCGTGACCGCGGAATATCTGAACGCGTGCGAGGAGATCGAGGTCAAGGTCGCGCAGGGCGCCAAGCCCGGCGAGGGCGGCCAGCTGCCCGGCTTCAAGGTGACCGAGTTCATCGCCAAGCTGCGCCATGCGACGCCGGGCGTGACGCTGATCTCGCCGCCGCCGCATCACGACATCTACTCGATCGAGGATCTCGCCCAGCTCATCTACGACCTGAAGCAGATCAATCCGCGCGCTCGTGTCTGCGTGAAGCTGGTCTCGTCGGCGGGCATCGGCACCGTGGCTGCGGGTGTGGCGAAGGCGCATGCCGACGTGATCCTGATCGCCGGCCATGTCGGCGGCACCGGCGCTTCGCCGCAAACCTCGATCAAGTACGCGGGCACGCCGTGGGAAATGGGCCTGTCGGAGGTCAACCAGGTGCTGACGCTCAACGGGCTGCGCGGGCGTGTGCGGTTGCGGACCGATGGCGGGCTGAAGACCGGGCGCGACATCGTCATCGCCGCGATCCTCGGCGCGGAGGAGTTCGGGATCGGCACGCTTTCGCTGGTCGCGATGGGCTGCATCATGGTCCGGCAGTGCCATTCGAACACGTGCCCGGTCGGCATCTGCACGCAGAACGACGCGCTGCGGCAGAAGTTTGTCGGCACGCCCGAGAAGGTGATCAACCTGATGACCTTCATCGCCGAGGAAGTCCGCGACATCCTCGCGCGGCTCGGCGTCAAGAGCCTCGACGACGTGATCGGGCGGACCGAGCTGTTGCGGCAGGTCAGCCGCGGGGCGGAGCATCTCGACGATCTCGACCTGAACCCGATCCTGGCGAAGGTCGATGCCGACGATTCGCAGCGGCGGTTCAGCCTGTCGACGTTCCGCAACGAAGTCCCCGACAGCCTCGACGCGCAGATCATCAAGGACGCGTCCGCGGTGTTCTCGCGCGGCGAGAAGATGCAGCTGACCTATTCGGTGCGCAACACGCACCGCGCGGTGGGGACGCGGCTGTCGTCGGAGATCACGCGGAAGTTCGGGATGTCGACGCTGGCGGACAACCACGTGACGATCCGTTTGCGCGGGTCTGCGGGCCAGTCGCTCGGCGCGTTCCTGTGCAAAGGGATCACGCTCGAAGTGTTCGGCGATTCGAACGACTATGTCGGGAAGGGCCTCTCGGGCGGCACGATCATCGTCCGCCCGGCGGTGAGTTCACCGCTGGCGTCGCAGGACAACACGATCATCGGCAACACCGTGCTGTACGGCGCGACCAGCGGACGGCTGTTCGCGGCGGGGCAGGCGGGCGAGCGGTTCGCGGTGCGCAATTCGGGTGCGAGCGTGGTCGTCGAAGGCTGCGGCGCGAACGGGTGCGAGTACATGACCAACGGCATCGCCGTGGTGCTCGGCGCGGTCGGTGCGAACTTCGGTGCGGGGATGACTGGCGGCATGGCGTTCGTCTACGATCCCGACGGCGTCTTCGCGAAGCGCGCCAACCCGGAGAACATCACCTGGGACCGCGTGAAGTCGCTCCACTGGGCCGACGTCCTGCTCGACCTGGTTCGCGATCACGCGGACCATACCGACAGTAAGTGGTCGAAGGGCCTGCTCGAGGACTGGGACCGGGTGGCACCGCATTTCTGGCAGATCGTTCCGAAGGAAATGCTGACCCGTCTGAGCCACCCGCTGGATGACAGCGCCGAGTTGGTAGCTGCAGAGTAGCCTCGGCTGCAATGTACCACCCCGGCGAAGGCCGGGGCCCAATTGGCAAGGTCACAATAACGGAGCGCCGTCCTTCGTTAGCGACGTCCCCCAATTGGGCCCCGGCCTTCGCCGGGGTAGTGTAGTAAGTTGGTTTCGCGCAGAGGCATAGAGGACGCGGAGGGGGGCGCCCGAAACGGGCCACTTGCACCCCAACGCGCGTTGCAGAAATGAGTGCTTCGCGACAAGCGCAACACCTCCGCGCTCTCTGCGCCTCTGCGCGAACAAATCTTATCGCCACAAACGCAACGCCATCCAACCCGCGCTAGTGACACAGCCGCCCCCCACCGCCTAAACGGATGGCATGTGGCAGCTTTATCAATTCCCCCTGTGTCCCTTCTCGCGAAAGGTGCGCCTGCTGCTGGGCGAGAAGGGGATCGGTTACGAACTGGTCCGCGAATCGCCCTGGGATCGCCGCGACGAGTTCATGGACATGAACCCCGCCGGCCAGACCCCGGTGATGGTCGATGCGTCGCGCGGCGTCGCTCCCCTTATCGATTCGATGGCGATCTGCGAGTTCTTCGAGGAAACCGTCGAGAAGGCGGCGATGATCAACGGCACCGCGACCAACCGCGCCGAGATTCGCCGACTCGTCACGTGGTTCGACACGCATTTCTACCGCGACGTGACCGGGCCGCTGCTCCACGAGCGCATGGTCAAGCGTCTCGCGCACCGCGCCGCGCCTGATGCCAAGGGGCTCCGTGAAGCGATGAAGGCCGCGGTCGGGCATCTCGACTACATGGACTACCTGCTGGATCACCGGAACTGGCTTGGCGGCGCGACGATGAGTCTCGCCGACCTGGCCGCCGCCGCGCAGATTTCGGTCACCGATTATCTCGGCGGGATCGACTGGAAGGGCCACGACCAGACCGCGCGCTGGTATCGCGGCTTCAAGAGCCGGCCGAGCTTCCGCCCGTTGCTGTCCGAACGGATGGAAATGATCGCTCCCCCGGCGCATTACGACAATGTCGATTTCTGACTCGATCACCTATCCCGACTTCGAAAAGGTCGACATCCGCGTCGGCACGATCGTCGCGGCCGAGCCCTTCCCCGAAGCGCGGAAACCCGCAATCAAGCTGCGGATCGATTTCGGCGCCGAGATCGGCGTGAAACGCTCGTCCGCGCAGATCACCGAGCATTATACGCCGGAGACGCTGGTCGGGCGTCAGGTCGCCGCGGTGGTCAACTTCCCGCCGCGCCAGATCGGGCCGATGATGTCCGAAGTCCTGACGCTCGGCTTCCCCGATGTGGACGGGAAGGTGGTGCTGATCTCGCCGACTGGACAGGTGCCGGACGGCGGCCGGCTGTTCTGAACCGTCCGGTCACCGCTTAACTTCGTTCTCCCGCGAATGCGGGAGCCCAGGGTACCGGTCGTAACGTTCGTGGCTCCTGGACCCCCGCTTTCGCGGGGGAACGGTAGGCGCGGGGAGGATACCCTCGATAGGCCCAGCTTACTGCCGCATGTCGTTCTGCGAGATCGGTACGATCTTCACCTCGACGCGACGGTTGGCCGCGCGTCCGGCGTCGGTGTCGTTCGACGCGATCGGCTGCGTTTCGCCGTAGCCGCGCGTGCCGATGCGTGCGGGCTGCACGCCGTGGCCCGCCAGATAATCCGCGACCGAACGCGCGCGACGCTCCGACAGCGTCTGGTTGTACGCGTCGCTGCCGGTCGAATCGGTGTGGCCGTACACGTCGATATACGTCTGGTTGTACTGCGCGAGCGTGTCGGCGACCTGGTCGAGTGTGCGCCGGAACTGCGGCTGCACGTCGGCGCTGTCATAGGCGAAGGTAATGCCCGACGGGATGTTGAGCACAAGGTCGTCGCCCTGGCGGATCACCTGCACGTCGGTACCCGCGGTGCGTGCGCGCAGATCGCGCTCCTGTTTGTCCATGTACGCGCCAATCCCCGCACCCGCGAGGCCGCCGATACCCGCGCCGAGCAGCTTTTCGGTACGGTCGTGACGTCCACCGACCACGTCGCCGAGCAGATAGCCGCCGAGCGCGCCGCCGATGCCGCCGAGCGCGGTCTTCGAGATGGTCTGGCGACCGGTCTCCGGATCGGTGGTGCAGCCGCTGGTGGCGATCAGTGCGGCGAGTGCGGCACCTGCGAACATCTTGGTTTTCATGGATAATCTCCCTGGGGCATGGTGGGTGACGGCGTTATGCCCGATACGGCCGATAACCCGGCGTGGCGACGATTGTTCCGCCTGCGCACTGACCGGGATACGTCCTACGCGCAAGGACGGTTGTGCGACAGGCCGTTGTCCTGCAAAGAGCGCCTGAGCCAATGGCACCGCTTCCCCCCTTCCCCTGGATCGACGTCGCGATCATCCTCGCGCTCGTCGCGCTGAACGGCGTGTTCGCGATGAGCGAACTCGCGATCGTCTCCGCGCGCAAAGCCCGGCTCGAGGCGATGGCGCGCTCGGGCAAGAAGGGCGCGCGCGCCGCACTCGTGCTCGCGGCCGACCCGGGCAAGTTCCTGTCGACCGTCCAGATCGGCATCACGCTGATTGGAATCCTAGCCGGCGCGTATTCGGGATCGAGCCTCGGCATGCCGACCGCGGCGCGGTTGCAGGCGCTGGGACTGTCCGCGTCGACCGCCGAGACCGCCGGGTTCGCGATCGTCATCGGCCTGACGACGTACGCATCGCTGATCATCGGCGAACTGGTCCCCAAGCAGTTCGCGCTCCGTTCGCCCGAGGCGATCGCATCGTTCATGGCGCCGGTCATGCGCTGGCTCGCGATCGGCACCGCGCCGATCGTGCTGGTGCTCGATTCGACCAGCGCGCTGATCTTCAAGCTGCTCCGTCTCAACCGCGAGTCGGAAGAGCACGTCACCGCCGAAGAACTCCACATGATCGTCGCCGAGGCCTCCAAGTCGGGGATCATCGAGGAGCATGAGCGCTCGATCATCTCGGGCGTCGTCCGCCTCGCGGATCGCCCGGTCCGCGAGGTGATGACGCCGCGCACCGAGATCGACTGGCTCGACTGCAACGGCACCGCCGACGAGATCCGCACGACCTTGCTCGGCTCGCAACACACCCGGTTGCCGGTCGGCGACGGTTCGATCGACCGCGTCCAGGGCGTCGTTCAGGCGCGCGACATCGCTGCCGCGCTGTTCCGCGGCGAACCGCTCGACCTGCGCGTGCTGATGCGCAAGGCGCCGGTGGTGATCGATCAGATCGATGCGATGGACGCGCTACTGGCGCTCCGCGAAGCCGAAGTGCCGATGGCGCTGATCCACGACGAATACGGCCATTTCGAAGGGATCGTCACGCCCGCCGACCTGCTCGCGGCGATCGCCGGCGAGTTCAAGTCGGATTCCGACCCCGACGATGCGCCGTCTGTGGTGGTGCGCGACGACGGCTCGCTACTGGTGGCGGGGACGATGGCCGCGGATTCGCTCGCCGATCGCCTCGGCATCGACCTGCCCGAAGACCGCGACTATGCGACCGTCGCCGGGCTGGCGCTGTCGGTGTTCCGCCATCTGCCAGGCGAGGGCGAGAGCTTCGTCGAGCAGGGCTGGAAGTTCGAGATCGTCGACCTCGACGGCCGCCGCATCGACAAGTTGCTCGTCAGCGAGGTCTGAGGAGAGGGTACACTGGGCTGCTGCACGGCTTCCGCCCGGGCGCTCGCGTGAACTGCCCGCCTTGGAAGCCGCAGCTGGCCGGGCTGACGCCGCCGTCGCACTGGCTCCCGAATTAACGGCACCACGCTGGGCGGCTATCCCGATGGTACCGGCTTTCGCTCCCTCCCTTCCGGGGGGCGAAGCTTCGCGATGGCGACGAATGTGCGTCTGCCCTAGTCTACGGCGAGTTTCTCACATGCCGAGTGCAAGCGCGAACTCGGCTGCCTGGGATGTTCAGGCAACCGAGATGCGCGCACTGCCACCCGGTCGCGCGGGCTTACTGTCGCGCAGGCTTACATCGGCGGGGTCAGACCGTCCTTGCCGATCGCGATGAACTTTGCCCCGGGGGTGCCGACGGTCTGCACCGCGAAGACCTTCTGACCCTTCGCCAGGACCGCGCGCTGCGTCGGTTCGAACCGGACGATCGGTGTGCCGGCGGGCACGAGGACCTGCGCCTTGCCGCCCTTGTACGAAATCGTCAGCGTCTTCTCGCCCGGCTTGCCCGCGTTGCCGGTCACCGTGCCGTTGGTCATCGCGCTCTGCGGCTCGACCGTGCCATTGGTCATCGCGCTCTGGCCCTGCACGGTGCCGTTGGTCATCGCGCTCGCGCCCGAACTACCGCCACCCGAGGCGGCGACGACGCCGGGAACGTCCCAGGCATAATGGCCCTCGCCCGAGCCGCGCATCGATTCAGGGAAGATGACCAGTTCGACCGCGCGCAGCGCATCGTCGGGGCCGGTCGTCGCGGTGCCGACGAAATCGCCGTCCTTCAGGCTCGCCAGGTTCGACGCGACGACCCAGGCGAAACCGGTCTTCGCGTCGAGCGGCACGGTGGCCGATTTGCCGTCATAGGTCTGGATCGTCACGCCATCCGCGGCGACCGTCTGGACGACGCCGCGCGTCCGGGTGGCGGCCGGGGCCGCGGTCGCGGCGGTCGCGTTGGCGGTCGCGTTGCCGGTGTCGTCGGACGGCTGCTTGCCGCACCCTGCGAGGATCGCGGTCGCAGCAGTCAGCACCATGAGATTCTTGATGATCATCGGATCGGGTCCTCGGCAGGCCTGCACGCGGCCAAAATGGCCTCGGCGGTTCGAGAGCTAGGCGCTTGTGCCCGGCACGACAAGGGAACCGTGGCGGCGCAGCGACGCTGCGAGCAGAGCTATACCGCTCGAAAGGCGGGGAATCTTGTCGCCTGGCACGCAGGCGACGTCCTGAACCGTGCGGAAGACCGCCGTGGAGCGCGCGCCTTTGTCAGAGCTTGCCGAACACCGCCTCGAACCCGGCCTTGTCGCCGGCGGCCAGCAGCCGCGCCTGCTCGATCCAGCGGTCGCGGCCCATCCGCCCGGTGAAGGCGCCGAGCTGTGCGTCGATGCGCTGTGCCTCCGCCTCGCCGAGCGCAGCCATCTGGCCAACCGTCGTCACCCCCAGTTCGGCGAGCCGTGCCGCCACCTTCGGGCCGAGACCCTTCAACTGGGTCACCGGCGCGTCGGCATAGCTGGCGGCGGGTGCGGAGGTTTCGACCGGTGCGGGCGCCGGTGTCGGGGCGGGGCTTGGTGCTGCCTCGGGCGAGGCTGGAACGATCGGCTCGGCGGCCGGGCGATCGAAGTCTGGTGCCGGCGCGTCCGCGAGGGGCGGCGGTGCCGGCGCAACCGGGATCGGCGCGGCAGTTCGGGTTTGGGCCTGACTCTGCGACGGCGTTACGCCGCGGTCCGCCGTAGGCGCGGGCGCGGGCTTAGACGTGGGCGTGGGCTTAGACGTGGGCGCCGGCGTCGAGGCAGGCGCCCGCGTGATCGGTTCGGGCGGTACGCCAGCCTCTGCCGCATTGGCGATCACGTCGCGCGACGCCTGTACGCGGCTGCGTTTCGCGCGGATGCCCCAGATCAATCCGATGATGACGAGGATCGCGAGTACGGCGATGATCGCAAAATGGATCGTGGTCAGCGTGGCGATGCCATCGGGCAGCAGGCTCATGCCGGAGGCGGAGGTCGCAGAAGTTTCGTTCATTCCCATACCGTAGCGTCACGCACGATGTGCGGCGAGAGGTAATCGGCGCGCCGGCCCTTGCGATCTGCGCCCTGCCGCAGACAAGAGCGACATCGCTCAGCCAGCCCGCGCGATCTCGCGCCAGCCGATGTCGCGCCGATAAAAACCTTCCGCGAAGTCGATCGCCTCGACCGCGCGATACGCGTTCGCCTGCGCCGTCGCGACGTCGTCGCCGGTCGCGGTCACCGCTAGGACGCGTCCGCCAGAGGCGACCAGCCCGCCATCCTCGATCCGCGTGCCGGCATGGAACACCGTACCGCCCGCCGCTTGCGCCGAGTCCAGCCCGACGATCGCGCCCCCGGCCTTGGGCGTGCCCGGATACCCCTCCGCCGCCATCACCACCGTGAGCGCGGTTTCTTCGCTGAACTGCGCCGCGGGCATGTCGCCGAGCCGTCCCTCAGCAGTCGCCAGCATCGTCGCGAGCAGGTCGCCCTGGAAGCGCATCATCAGCACCTGCGTCTCGGGATCGCCGAACCGCGCATTATACTCGATCAGCTTCGGCCCCTGCGGCGTCAGCATCAGTCCCGCGTAGAGTACGCCGGAGAACGGCATGCCTTCCGCGGCCATCGCCGCCACCGTCGGCGCGACGATCTCGTCGATCGCGCGCTTCTCCAGCGCGGGCGTCAGGACGAGGGCAGGGCTGTACGCGCCCATACCGCCGGTGTTCGGGCCGGTATCGCCCTCGCCGACGCGTTTGTGATCCTGCGCGGAGCCGAACGGCATCAGCGACACGCCGTCGGTGAGTACGAACAGGCTCGCCTCCTCGCCGTCGAGGAATTCCTCGATCACCGCTTCCGCTTCGCCATCCGCGAACAACGCGTCGAGTGCGGCATCGGCTTCGGCCGCGCTGAACGCGATGACGACGCCCTTGCCGGCTGCGAGGCCGTCCGCCTTGATGACGACCGGTAGCGAGAAGGTCCGGGCAAGCGCGATATCCGCCTCTTCGCGGCTCTTCACGCGGACATAGCCCGCGGTCGGGATGTTCGCGCGGAAACACAGGTCCTTGGTGAAGCCCTTCGACCCCTCCAATTGCGCGGCCGCCTTCGAGGGCCCGAACACCGGAATGTCGGCCGCGCGCAACGAATCCGCGAGCCCGTCGACCAGTGGCGCTTCCGGCCCGATCACGACCAGCCCGACGTCATGCTCGTGCACGAAGGCGACCACCGCGCTATGATCCGTCGCATCGAGCGGCACGAGCGTCGCAAGCCGCGCGATCCCGGGGTTGCCCGGCGCGGCATACAGCGTATCGAGACCTCTCGATTGCACCAGTTTCCACGCGAGCGCATGTTCGCGCCCTCCCGAGCCCAGCAGCAGGACGTTCATGCCCGATCCCTTTTCCGATGACGTCGTGTCGAATGACATGGGCCGGCTGGTAGCCGAGCCGGTCGCCGGCGACAACGCACTCGCCATGTCGGTCGGCGAACTCGCGTTCAAGCTGAAGCGGATGGTCGAGGGCGAATTCGGCCATGTCCGGCTGCGTGGCGAGATCTCCGGTTGGAAGCGCGTCGCCTCCGGGCATTGTTACATGTCGTTGAAGGACGACCAAGCGGTGATCGACGGCGTCATCTGGAAGGGCAATGCGTCGAGCCTCGCGTTCGTGCCACAAGACGGCATCGAGGTCATCGCCACCGGCAAGCTCACCACCTATCCCGGCCGCTCGAAATACCAGATCGTCATCGAGCGGATGGAGTTGGCGGGCGCGGGCGCGCTGATGGCGTTGCTCGAGAAACTGAAGGCGAAGCTCGCGGGCGAGGGGCTGTTCGACGGCACGCGGAAAAAGCGCCTGCCGTTCATGCCGAAGGTGATCGGCGTCGTCACCTCGGGGACGGGCGCCGTCATCCGCGACATCCTTCACCGGCTCGAGGATCGCTGCCCGACGCACGTGATCGTCTGGCCGGTGAAGGTACAGGGCGAGGGTTCCGCCGCCGAGATCGCCGCCGCGGTGCGCGGGTTCGACGCGATTCAGCCGGGCGGGGCGGTGCCGCGCCCCGACCTCGTGATCGTCGCGCGCGGGGGTGGCTCGGTCGAGGATCTGTGGTCGTTCAACGAGGAGGTCGTCGTCCGCGCGGTTGCGGCCTGCACGATCCCGATCATCTCCGCGGTGGGGCATGAGACCGACACCACCTTGTGCGATTTCGCCGCCGACCTCCGCGCGCCGACGCCGACCGCTGCGGCAGAGATCGCCGTGCCGGTGCTCGCCGACCTGCGGCTGACGATCGACAGCCATCGCAACCGTACGGAGCGTTGCGCGCGCCGCTATGTCGAGCGCGGGCGGGAGCGGCTCGATGCCCTGTCGCGGCTGTTGCCGAAGCGCGACCAGTTGCTTGGGCCGCAGCGCCAGCGTGCGGACGATTTCGGCCAGCGGCTGGATCGGGGGCTGGAGCGTCGCTTGACGCTGGCACGTGGGAGTCTCGATCGCTCGGGCGCCGCTCTCCGTCCTGCCACCCTCGAACGCAAACTCGAAGCAAAGCGCGCGCAACTCGATGCCACGTGGCGCCTGGTCCAGTCGCTCAACCCCGACGCGATCCTCGACCGCGGCTATGCCCGCGTCACCGCGCGGCCCGGCGGCGAGACGCTTGCGTCCGCCACGTCGGCGCGCGACGCGGGGACGTTGACGCTCCACTTCCGCGACGGCGTGGTGGACGCGGTGACGGACACCGGCCTTGAGCGCCCCGCCGCCAAAACCTATGCTGCCCCCAAGGCAAAGGCCGCGCCCGATCCGGCGCCGCGCCAGCCGACCCTGCTGTAAAGAAGACCCGCAATGCTGATGTCCAACTCCGACCGCGCCGCGCGGCTGCATTACATGGCCAATGGTTTCCGCGTGCTCAGCCCCGGCGACCACGTCGCCTGCGCCGCGACCGGCCACCGCATCGCGCTCGAGGACCTGCGCTACTGGAGCGTCGCCCGCCAGGAAGCCTACGCCACCGCCGCCGCCGCCAGCGAAGCGATGGCCCCGAGATGATCCGCGCGGCGGTGCTCGTCCTGCTGGCTGCGACGACCGCGACCGCGCAGCAAGCGCCGCCGACCACCGCAGCCCAGTCCGCATTCCGCTGGACCGGCACGCTCAGCCAGGGCGGGTTGATCCTCGGGACCGCCCCCGCCGGCACGCGGACCGTCACGCTCGACCGCAAGCCGATCGCGCTCTCCCCGGATGGTCGCTTCCTGGCCGGTTTCGACCGCGATGCCGGTCCGCAGACGATGCTCGCGGCGACGCTCGCCGACGGCCGCACGGTCACGCAGCCCCTGACGATCGCACCACGGAGCTGGGACATCTCGCGGCTGTCCACCCTGCCCAAATACCCCGTCCCGGAAGCAGAATTCACGCGAGTCCGCCCCGGCGAACTCGCCCAGATCAAGGCTGCGCGACGGACCTCGGCCGCGTCGGACGGCTGGCGGCAGACGTTCGCCTGGCCGGTGACGGGGCGCATCTCGACGCTGTTCGGTTCGCAGCGCATCTACCGCAACGGCGAGGCGGGATCCTATCATTCGGGGATCGACATCGCGCGCGAGACAGGCGCGGTCGTGCGGGCGCCCGCCGACGGCGTCGTGATCCTGGCGGCGGATCATCCCTTCACGCTGGAGGGCAACCTCCTCATGATCGACCACGGCATGGGCCTCAACAGCGCGTTCCTGCATCTGTCGCGGATCGACGTAAAGGTCGGCGACCGCGTGACCAGGGGCCAGCCGATCGGCGCGGTCGGAATGTCCGGCCGCGCCACCGGCCCGCATCTCCACTGGAGCCTCAAATGGGGCGACGCGAAGCTTGACCCGCTGCTGGTCGCCGGGCCGATGCCGACCGGCTAGCGCACCAGGCCGGGTGGGATCGGCGGATAGAAGTCGCCGCGCCGCCACGGCGGATCGACCGGCTCCTCGGGGTCCGGCTCGGCAAAGTTCACATAGCCGAAGAACGTCGCGATCAACCGTTCGCTCGCATCGAGGATCGGGCGGCGGCCGTGCATGAAGCGGGTGTTGTCGAGCATCAGCACGTCGCCGGCCTGCCACGCGACCGCGGCACTGACGCTGTCCCCCGCCGCCTTGATCGCCTGCAGCCAGGCTTCGGGGACCGGGTAGCCGTCGTCGAGCAACGGGAAATCCGGGCGGTTGTTGTTGAAGCGCGCAAACAGCAGGAAATTGCCGAACGCCTGCGCATCGACGAACATCGGCCGGTGCAGCGCCGGTCGGGTGAAGATCCGCAGCACGTTCCCGTCGATCCGCCGGAACGAATAGGGGCAGGATGGCGGCGGCGCGGCGAGCACCGCGTCGCTCGGATCAGGATCGCCGAGCCAGAATTCGAGCAGTTCGGGCCAGGTCGGCTTGATATACAATAGCCGCCGGTGCTCGAGCAGGCGACGCAACGCCTCCGGCAACGCGTTCACCAGCGCGACCCCGTCGCAGATCGTCGTCTCGCCGCCGCGCGACGGTGGCGACAGGCACGCGAAGAACGCCGCATCGGGCTTCCACGGTTCGCGCGACAATTCGGGGTGGAGCGAAAACGCGCCGGTGCCGCCATCGACCGTGTGGATGTTGAACTCCGGTTCGATCGGTCGCCGCCCGGGGCTCTCGTTCATCACCGAGGTCGCGCAGAACGTCCCCGCGAACCGGCGAAACTGCGTCGCATCCGCGCCGAACCCGCGCACCAGCAGCGCGCCATGCGTCTTGTAGAGGTCGACGATCGTCGCCGGATCGATATCGAGAATACCGGCTTCGTCGGCCGGTTCGACCAGGACGTAGGGGCGGCCGGGTTCGGGAGCGTGGATCTTTGGCATGATCGGCCGTGGATAGCGTCAATTCGGCGGCCGAGCTATACCGGCGAGGATGACCCTGACGCTTGCCGACCTCTACGCCTCGCCCGACCATTATCTGCATTCGTTCGACGGCGACGCGGCGGTGTTCGTACCGATGGACCGAGCCGCCTATCACCGGTCGATCTTCCTCGATGCGCGGATTTCGCCCGCCGACGAGGGCGCGCTCCGGGTCCCCGTTGCGGCGTTGATCGGTTCGATCCCGGCGCCCGCCGCGACGGCGTGGATCATGCATGTCGCGCATTGCGGATCGACGCTGCTCGCGCGAGCGCTCGACCATATCGATGCGAACCTGGTCCTGCGCGAACCCCAGGCGCTTCGCCAGCTGGCCTTCGTCCCCGAGGATCAGCGACTGGCGCTCACCGTCGCCATGCTGTCGAAGCGATATCGGTCGGACACGCCGACGATCGTCAAGGGCAACGTGCCGACCAACTTCCTGCTGGCCCGGATCGCCGGGATGGCGCCGGACTCGCCGGCGATCTTTCTGTATCTGCCGTTGCGCGATTATCTGCTCGCCATCCTGCGCAGCGACAATCACCGCACATGGTTGCGGACCGTCACGAATCAGCTCGGTGGCCATGTCGGGCCAATGCCGGACGACGCTTCCGATGCCGTGCGCGCGGCGGCATTGTGGCTCGCCCAGATGCGGGTCTACGCCAGCGCGGCCGAGCGCATGGCCAATGCCCGCAGCCTTGACGCCGAGGTGTTCTTTGCCGAACCCGTCGAGGTGCTGAACGCCGCCGCCGCGCATTTCGCGGTGCCGCTATCGCCGTCGGAAATCGAGGTGCGCGTCGCGGGACCGCTGTTCGCGACCTATTCGAAGAACCCGTCGCTGGCGTTCGGCAATGCCGAGCGGATCGCCCGGCGCCAGGTCGCCCAGCGCGACCTGGCGCCGGAACTCGCCGAAGCCGAGCGCTGGATCGGCGCGCACGAGACCGAGGCGGCGGCGCATGTCGCGACCCTCGCCGCGATTCCGCTGATCGGTTGAGCGCCCAGCGATCTGGTCGATCCTCGAGCCGAACTAGCGTACCCGAATACCGCGCACGCTTCGCTGCCCACTGATCGCGATGAAGTAATTGCCCATCGCGCCCTGGCGAATCCGGACCTTGGCGCCGGCCTTGGGGGGGAAGGGTACCGGATCGGTCGTCATCCAGACCGCGTCGCTCTCGGCCAGCCGCAATTCGATGCGCCCATTGTCCATCGGCCGTGCGCTGACGATCGTCGTGTTGAGTTCGGTGAAGTCGTCGGTCTTGGGACCGCCGTCGCGATCGCCGCCGCCGAAGAGCGGGATATGGGGTACCGAAAAACCGAACAACGACCGGCGCGCCTTCCGGATGTCCTGGCGGTCGACGATCGTGACGTCCTTCGCCTTGACTGCGCTGTCGATCGCGATCGCGGCGGCGTCGAAACACGCGAGCCGCGCCGGATCCGCTTGGATCGTCCGACAATGCGCGAGCGACGCCATCACGCCACCGCTCGACATTTCCTGCGCGAAGCCTTCGCTACTGCAGCATATCATTGCGATCGCCGCCAAAAGATTTCGCCCGATCATCCCGCGTCCCCCGATACTTCGACGCGGTCAGGCTATGCCGATCCCCGCCCGGCGACAAGCGGGCAAGAGGGCTGGGGGGGCCGCGTTGAAGGGGGAGTGTGGCGCAGTTGCTACAATCCGCAATAATATGTCGCTCGCGTTACGACATCGTTGGCGAACCGCAGCAATTGGATTACGCAACGCAACATCTAACCGGCAAACGTCGGGAGAAGGTCCGGCAAACGGATCATGAAAGGGGACTTTTCATGCTTGCTCCATATCGTTCGCGCCTCTTGGCCTCGACCTTGCTGGTTGGCGCCGTGATCGCCGCAAATCCAGCCTTCGCCCAGGATGCCAATCCCGCCAGTCAGCCCAAGACGGGCGTTCAGAGCAATGATCCGGCTGCACCCGCTGCCGGTATCTCTAGCCAGGAATCGGCCCCGCCGGCCGACGCGAACAGCACCGGCGAAATCGTCGTCACCGGCACGCTGATCCGCAACCCGAACCTGATCTCGTCGAGCCCCGTCTCGGTGATCGGCCAGGAAGAAATCGCGCTTCGCCAGTCGGGCAACGCCGAGCAGCTGATCCGCGACCTTCCGGGCGTCGTCCCGTCGATCGGCGCGAACGTGAACAACGGCAACGGTGGCGCATCGTTCACCGATCTTCGTGGCCTCGGCAACTTCCGTAACGTCGTCCTTCTCGACGGCACGCGCATCGTTCCGTCGAGCACGGTCGGCCGCGTCGATCTGAACAACATCCCGGTCGCCCTGGTCGAGCGCGTCGACACGCTGACCGGCGGCGCTGCCACCACCTACGGTGCAGATGCGGTGTCGGGTGTCGTCAACTTCATCACGCGGTCCGACTTCTCGGGCATGGAGCTGAACCTTTCCAAGGGCATCACCGAAAAGGGTGACGGCGCGTCGACCCGTGCGGACCTGACCGTCGGCGGCAACTTCGCCGATGACAAGGGCAACGCGGTTCTGTCGCTCGGGTATCAGAAGTCCGACCCGATCTATCAGGGTTCGCGTCGTATTTCGTTCAACAACTACACGTCGACCTCGGGTGGCCGCGGTGGTTCGGGCACGACCGTGCCGGGCCGCTTCACGCTGGGTTCCGCCCAGAACGCGATCGTGCCGACGACCGGCACGCTGCGGCCGTATTCGGGGTCGCGCGACGGCTTCAACTTCAATCCGTACAACGTGTTCCAGACTCCGTTTAAGCGCTACAATGTGTACGCGGCGGCGCATTACGACGTGGCGGACAACGTCCAGGTCTACACGCGCGGCATGTTCTCGAAGAACACCGTCAACACGGTCATCGCGCCATCGGGCCTGTTCGCATCCGCTGCGCTGATCCCGGTCAGCAATCCGTACCTGCCCGCCACGGCCCGCCAGCAGTTCTGCGCCGCCAATCCGGCCTATTCGTTCCCGGGCGGCGGCACGCCGGTGGCTGTCGGCCGTCCGTTGACCGCAGCGGAATGCACCGCGGCGGCAGGCGCGACCAGCATCTCGGACCCCAACTTCCGCGCGTTCACGACCACGATCGGTCGGCGTACCACTGAAGCGGGTCCGCGACTGTCGGCGTTCGTGACGCAGATCTTCGATTACCATGCCGGCGCCAAGATCGGGATCACCGACAAGATCAACCTCGATGTGTCGGGCGGTTACGGCGAATCCGAAAATCGCCAGACTCAGACGGGCTACGTCCTGACGTCGCGTGCGCGCACGGCGCTGTTCGCCACCAACACCACGAGCTGCCTGGCCTCTTCGCCGACCGTGACGGGTGTCGACAGCCGCGGTCAGCCGGTCGTCATCGTCGGCGGTGGTGCGAACACCAACGCAGGGTCGGGCTGCGTTCCGTTGAACATCTTTGGCGCGGACGGTTCGATCACCCCGAACCAGCTGAGCTATCTGACCGCAGAAAGCACGACTCGTCAGTTTGCCTCGCTGGCACAGGCGCGGGCGTTGCTGTCGGGTGACTTCGGTTTCTCGTCGCCGCTGGCAACCGAAGCAGTCGGCTTCGCGGCGGGTGCCGAGTACCGGAAGTACAAGGGTTCGCAGAGCGCCGACACGCTCTCGCAGACGCCAGGAGAACTGGGCGGCGCTGGCGGCGCCGTGCTCAACTTCAACGGCGGCTACGAGGTCAAGGAGGTTTACGGCGAATTGATCGCGCCGTTGATCAGCGATCGGCCCTTGTTCCGCAGCCTGACCGTCGAAGGCGGTATCCGCTATTCGGATTACAAGGTGTTCGCGGACAGCAGCCCGACCTACAACACGACCACGTACAAGGGCGGCGGGAGCTGGGAGCCGTTCGACGGCCTGAAGATGCGCGGCAACTATCAGCGCGCGGTGCGTGCGCCGAACATCGCCGAGCTGTTCTCGCCGGTGAGCGTTGCACTGACGAACCTCGCCGTCGACCCTTGCGCTCGCGGCGCACCGGTCAACAACGCCAACCTGGCGGCAGTCTGCCTCGCGCAGGGTGCTCCGGCCGCATCGCTCAGCACCATCGCGAACCCGACCGCGGCACAGGCCAACGGCACGTTCTCGGGAAGCCTGGCGCTGCGTCCCGAAACGTCCGACTCCTACACCTTCGGCGTGGTCATTCAGCCTAAGCACCTGATCCCAGGGCTGTCGTTCACGGTCGATTACTACAATATCAGCATTCGCAACGCGATTTCGCAGCCGCTGCCGGGCGACGCCATCGCCGCGTGCTTCGGCAACGTGACGGCGGCGAGTGCGACCGACCCGAACTGCACGGTCATTCGGCGTAACCCGGTTACCGGTGGTCTCGACGGCGATTCCGCGACGACGGGTGGTCTTAACTTCACCCCGTCGAACCAGGGTCGTATCCTGACCGACGGTATCGATCTCGGCGCGAACTATCGTCGCGATCTGGGCTTCACGAAGCTGAACCTCAGCTTCATGGGCAACTGGACGAACCGGTCGAAGTTCAAGGCGACCCCGATCTCGGTGTATCGCGAGTGCGTCGGCCTCTACAGCTCGAACTGCGGTTCGCCGGGTTCGGCCGGCCCGAGCTCTGCGGCAGGGTCGCTCCAGCCCGAGTTCTCGTGGAACCAGCGGACGACGCTGACCTTCGGGCCGGCCGACATCTCGCTCTTGTGGCGCCACGTTGGCGCGATGAAGGCCGAAGACGGTGTGGTTGCGTTTGCCGGGACGATCGGTTCGGGAGCCCTGGCGGGCGAGGTCGTCGATTTCGGCAAGATCAAGGCGTATAACTACCTCGATCTGGCGACGCGGATCGGTGTCGGCGACAATCTCGACTTCACCGTCACCGTCACCAACCTGCTCAACAAGGAGCCGCCGATCGTCGGTGGCACGATCGGCTCGACGTCGTTCAACAGCGGCAACACCTTCCCGTCGACCTACGACGCGATCGGTCGTCGCTTCCAGTTCGGCGCTCGCATGAAGTTCTGATCGGTTCCGAACGATTGCGTAAAAGAGGGGTAGGCGAAAGCCTGCCCCTTTTTTTGTCAGGGCTCGAACCCGAAACGCTCGACCCATGGCGCAAGGATCGGCAGCACCGGGGCCAGTTCATCGGCATAACGCCGCCATTGTCCGCGCCCGTCGAACAGTCCGCGCCGAACCTGCGTTGCGCTGGCGGTGCGCACGCCCCGGGTCTGCGCGGTGCGATCGAAGGTTCGGAAGTCCTCCGTCCAGGGCACACCGATGAAATCGGCGAGCGCGCGCACGGTCGGCTCGAAATCGGTGACCAGCCGGTCGTAGCGGACCTCGTGATAGGCGAGCGGCAGGGTCTCGCGACACAGCTCGGTCAGCCGCATCAACGCATCGTAATGGCGCGCGGTCTCCTCGAGGTCGCTGAACGCCCATGCGGCGGTGCTCGGCGTGAAATTGATCCGGTAGCAGCTCAGCACGATATCGCGCGGGTCGCGCCGCATGATCAGGATCCGCGCGTCGGGAAACAGCCGCGCGATGATCGGCAGCTTGATCCCGTTGAACGGGTTCATGTCGACGAACGTCTTGCCGCCGACATCGCCCGCCATCGTCGTCACGCGTCGCCAATACGCCGCGCGCAACGTCTCGAGCATGGCCGCATCGAGGGTGTCGAGCGCCGGCATCGTCCCGTCGTTGGCGACCAGAACCTCGTCCGTATCGACCAGCGTATCGCGCTCTTCCAACGCGACCACGCCCGGGGCGCTGGCCAGCACGTTCTCGACAAGGGTCGTGCCCGACCGGGGATAGCCGAGCAGAAAGACATGACGCGCGGCCGCACCGGGAACGTCGCTTCCCGCGACACCGCGCGATTGCACGCCGGCCTCGCGGACCTGCGCCGCGATCGTCTCGATAAAGCTGCGGTGCGATGGCCGGTCCGCGCGCGGCGACAGCGCCGCGCTGTAGATCGCCCGGAAGTTGCGCTGGGCGCGGCCATAGGATGCGAACGCCTCGCGCGTGCGATCCTGCCGGTCGAGCGCGTCGCCGAGCAGCGTAAACGCCCGCGTGCGGTCGTCGCCCTTGATCGTCGTCCTGAGCAGACCGGTCATCCGCGCCTCCGCGGACACCCCGTCGCGCGCTTCGATATCGATCGTCGCCATCGCACACAACGCGGTCGGTTCGTGGGGATCGATCGCCAGCGCGCGGTCGACAAGCCGCCGCCCGGTCGCCGCATCGCCGTCCTTGGCCGCGCCATCGGCTAGCTTGGCGAGCGCCGGTGCAAGCATCGGATCGAGCGCCAGCGCCTGTTCGTAGCTCGCACGGGCTTCTGCCCAGGATCGCAACGCGTCGAAGGCATAGCCGCGCTCGAGCCAGGTCGCGGCGTGGAGCGGCGCCGCGGACAGCGCCTGGTCGAGGACGGTCACCGCCTCGTCGAGCAGGCCTTCCTTGCGCAGCACCGCACCGATCGCCCCCAGGATCAGCGGATCGCCGGGCGACAGCGCGAGCGCCTGTCGCAGCAACCGGTGCGCGCCCGCATAATCGCCGGACTCCTCGCGCCGCCATGCGACCAGATTGAGGATCATCGGATCGGCATCGCCGCGGGCAAGCGCCTTTTCGGCCAGTTTTGCGGCTTGGGGGACGGCGTTGCGGGCCAGCGCACGCTCGATCTCGGCACGCAGCAACGGATCGCGCGCGTCACCCGATCGGCGGCTTCCAGTCTGTCGCATTTTTGGCCTTTTCGTTTCGCCGTCTCTTCTGTCACAAGTCTTTGGGGGCACCGGCCCGGTCTATGCAAGGGACTCGACCATGACGCGTTTCATCCTCGCCGCGGCGTTGATCCTGCCGTTCGCCACGAGCGCGGTGGCCGGGCCCGAGCAGAAATATGCCGGCGAGAAGGCCGCCGATCCCGCCGACAAGATGATCTGCAAGAAGTTCCTTGAGACCGGTTCGCTGGTCCGGGGCTACCGCGTGTGCAAGACGAAGGTCGAATGGCAGCGCGAACGCGATCTGATCCGACAGACCACCGGGGGAAGCCAGGGCTGCAAGAATGCGTCGATGGGCGAACCCTGCGGCTGACCGGGGGTGCCGGCGCGCTCGACCGGTTCAATCGCTTTCAACCCCTCCCGTGATCATGACAACGCACCCGGCGGCGTGATCGCGACGCCGGCGGTGGTGGCGACGGCCTGAGCCCAGGCCAGCACCTTGTCGATCTCGTCGGCGTGCGTGTCGGCGGCATCGCGGTGTTCCTGCACGCGGTCCGCCAGCCCGAAATCCGCTTCGAGCTTCGAATGCCGGGTAAAGGCCGGGCCTCTGACGATCGCGGCGAGGCCCGCATCGTCCAACGGCAGTCCGAACAGGCTCGACAGGGCGCGCATGGCGGTCGCCGGATTTCGCGTCAGCGTCTCGCTGTCGAGCGTCCGGACGCGCTCCGTCCCGAACTGTGCGACGATGCGCGCGAACAATGCCTGCTGCGCCAGCCAGCCGACCGCGGCGACCTGAAGATCGGTCAGCCCCAGATAATCGCGCGGCGCAAAGCCGAGATCGACCAGCTTGTCGTCGAGCAGCCCGAGCAGCAGCACGCGCACCCACAGCCGCCCGTCGATGCCCTTCTTGGCGATCGATCCGAGATACGTTCGCAATGGAGCGTACAGTAGCAGCGCGCGCGCATCGGGACGCAGCGCGAGGATCGGCGCCGCCAGCGCGTTGATCGCGTTTGACGGCTTCACGATCACCGCTTCGCCCGGTGCGAACGGACGTGCCAACAGGGTCAGCACATCGTCGAGCACGCGCGCCATGTCCGGCCCCTTGTCGCCGCGACGCCGCCAGCCGATCAGGTCGTTGAGGATCGTCGGCTCCTTCAGCCCCATCGCCCAGCCCGGCCGATCGAACGCGCGCGCGATCAGCGTCGAGCAGCAGAAGGCGGAGTGGAAAACGAAGTGGATCGGTGCCGCCGGCGGCGCGGCCGCGATGATCGCCCGGCGTGGCAGAATTAACGGTTCCAGATTGGCGGGCAGGTGGTCCTTCGTCAGGAAAATCGACGTCCGGTGCACGGCGCGGGGGACCGGCAGAAGATGCACGGCATCCTGGACGGGGTCATAGCGGTGCGCCAGCCATTCGGCATCGTGCGCGGTCGTCGCTACCGCTGCTGCGAGCGTTGGAAACGGTGGGGATGTTGGGCTGACCATATAGCGCAACTGCGCGACGAAACGGTCGCTTGTCCACCCGTGCAATCGCGGTAAGCTCGGGCTCGACTGGGGGCAGGGGCGGGCATGAATCAGATCGGGGACCGTAGGGAGATCGAGACCCTTCTCGGTGCGGCTAGGCAGGCGCAACGAGCAGGCAATGCCGGTGAGGCGGCGCGGTTGTGTCGCCTCGTATTGGCGACGGCGGGCGACCATCCGCTCGCGCTCAACATATTGGGGCGACAGGCGCTGGCAAGCGACGCGCCGGTCGACGCCGCCGCGCTGTTTCGCCGGGCGATCGCAGCCGATCCGCTCGCGCCCGAACTGCACATGAACCTGGCAACCGCGCTGCGGGACATCGGCGACGACGCCGGCGAACAGGCAGCGCTGGAGGGAGCGCTCGGGATCGACCAGCGACATTTCATGGCGCTTGTGCGG
This sequence comes from Sphingomonas sp. M1A8_2b, assembly GCF_053345535.1. Classification (NCBI taxonomy): domain Bacteria; kingdom Pseudomonadati; phylum Pseudomonadota; class Alphaproteobacteria; order Sphingomonadales; family Sphingomonadaceae; genus Sphingomonas; species Sphingomonas sp. M1A8_2b. The sequence continues at coordinate 508,003 of NZ_JBKFAH010000001.1, forward strand.
CTCGCGGAACTGTTCGAGCGACGCGGCCAGAACGATCGTGCGGCGGAACGCTGGAGCGGTGTGCTGGCGATGTCGGTGCTGCTCGACGAGCGCAGCCCGGCAATCGATGCGATGCTGGCGCACGCGCATGTCTTCGTCGCGCGCCAGCAAGCCGCGTTCGCGGCTGCGGTCGACACCGGTCTTGCAAAAGTACGCGATACGATTGCCCCCGGCGATCGGCGGCGGGTCGACGGATGCATCGATCACCTGCTCGGGCGGCGACAGATCTACGCGAACGTCTGCTCCGGCCTGCACGTCCCGTTCCTGCCCGCCGACGAGTTTTTCGATCGCGCACACTTCCCGTGGCTGGCGCAGATCGAGGCCAGCACCGACGTGATCCGTGGTGAGTTGGCGGCGCTGCTCGCGGCCGATGCGCCGGGAATCCAGCCCTATGTGTCGATGGAACCGGGGACACCCGAGAACAAATGGTCGGCGCTCGACAACCGGCTCGATTGGGGCGCCTTTCATCTGTGGAAGAACGGCGTGCGCGACGATGCGGCCTGCGCGCGTTGTCCCCAGACCGCCGCGGCGATCGAGGCGCTGCCGCTCGCCGACCTGCCCGGTCGCGCGCCATCGGTGTTCTTCTCGCTGCTGAAGCCCGGCACGCACCTGCCCGCGCATACCGGCGTCAGCAACGTCCGTGCGATCATTCATCTGCCGCTGATCGTGCCCGAGCATTGCGGTTTTCGCGTTGGCGGCGAAACCCGCGAGTGGCGGGTCGGCGAGGCGTGGGCATTCGACGACACGATCGAACACGAGGCGTGGAACCGCTCCGATCGGCTCCGCGCAATCCTGATCTTCGACGTCTGGAACCCGTATCTTACCGAACCGGAGCGCGACCTGCTGCGCGCGTTCTTCCCGGTGGCGGACGCGAACGGCTATGATCTCCGCGCGCAGATCGGCGACTGAGCGGGAGCGGCGCCGACGACGCCGCTCCCGCTACCTCAAGCGACGGCCAGAACCAGCTTGCCGTCACCCTCGTCGATCCTGACGGTCGAGCCGTCCTTGACCTCGCCGCGCAAAATCATGTCGGCGAGCGGGTCCTGCAGATAGCGCTGGACCGCGCGCTTCAGCGGCCGCGCGCCGTACACCGGATCATAGCCGACACGTCCGAGCCATGCTCTCGCGGCGTCCGTCAGGTCGAGGACGATCTTGCGATCGGCTAGCAGCTTGTCGACGCGGGATACCTGGATGTCGACGATCGGCGCCATGTGCGACTGGCCGAGGCGGTGGAACAGGATCACCTCGTCGAGCCGGTTGAGGAACTCGGGCCGGAAGTGCGACCGGACGATCTCCATCACCTGCGGCTCGACCGAGGACACGTCGTCGCCCTCTGCCATGTTCGCCAGATACTGGCTGCCGAGGTTGCTTGTCAGGATGATCAGCGTGTTGCTGAAATCCACCGTGCGTCCCTGGCCGTCGGTCAGCCGGCCGTCGTCGAGCACCTGCAACAGCACGTTGAACACGTCGCCATGCGCCTTCTCGACCTCGTCGAACAGGATGACCTGGTACGGCCGCCGCCGAACGGCTTCAGTCAGCACGCCGCCTTCCTCATAACCGACATAGCCCGGAGGCGCGCCGATCAGCCGCGCGACCGCGTGCTTCTCCATGAACTCGCTCATGTCGATGCGGACCATCGCGCTCGGGTCGTCGAACAGGAACTCGGCGAGCGCCTTGGTCAGCTCGGTCTTGCCGACGCCGGTCGGTCCGAGGAACAGGAACGAGCCCAGCGGCCGGTTCGGATCCTGCAACCCAGCGCGCGCGCGCCGCACCGCGGTCGAGACCGCCTTCACCGCATGCGCCTGACCGATCACGCGCTTGCCGATCGTCGCTTCCATCGCGAGCAGCTTGTCGCGCTCGCCCTGCAGCATCCGCTCGACCGGGATGCCGGTCCAGCGACTGACGACACCGGCGATGTCGTCCGCGGTGACTTCCTCGCGCAGCATCGCGCCCTTGGTCGCACCCGCCGCCTCGTCGAGCTGGCGCTGCAACCCCGGAATCGTGCCGTAGGAAAGCTCGCCCGCCTTGGCGAGATCGCCCGACCGCTGCGCCTGCTCCAGCTCGAGCCGCGCGGCATCGAGCTGTTCCTTGACCCGCGCCTCGGCGTTGATCTTGTCCTTCTCGCCTTTCCAGCGCGTCGTCAGCTCGGCGGATTGCTCCTCCAGGTTGACGAGTTCGCCCTCCAGCGTGTCGAGCCGGTCGACCGACGCGTCGTCGGTTTCGCGCTTCAACGCCTCGCGTTCGATCTTGAGCTGGATGATCCGCCGGTCGAGATTCTCGATCGCCTCGGGCTTCGACTCGACCTCCATGCGGATCCGCGACGCCGCCTCGTCCATCAGGTCGATCGCCTTATCCGGGAGGAAGCGGTCGGTGATGTAGCGGTTCGACAGCGTCGAGGCGGCGACGATCGCGCCGTCGGTGATCCGCACGCCGTGATGCAGCTCGTATTTCTCCTTCAGTCCGCGCAGGATCGAGATCGTGTCCTCGACGGTCGGTTCGCCGACCATGACGGGCTGGAACCGCCGCTGCAACGCGGGGTCCTTCTCGACATACTTGCGGTATTCGTCGAGCGTGGTCGCGCCGACGCAGTGGAGTTCGCCACGCGCCAACGCTGGCTTGAGCAGATTGCCCGCATCCATCGCGCCCTCGGATTTGCCCGCGCCGATCAGCTGGTGCATCTCGTCGATGAACAGGATGATGTCGCCCTCGGCGGCCTTCACCTCGTCGAGCACACCCTTCAGCCGCTCCTCGAACTCGCCGCGATATTTGGCACCGGCGATCAGCGAGCCGAGGTCGAGCGACATCAGCCGGCGATCCTTCAGCGTATCGGGCACGTCGCCATTGGCGATACGAAGGGCCAGCCCTTCGGCGATCGCAGTCTTGCCGACGCCGGGTTCGCCGATCAGCGCGGGGTTGTTCTTGGTGCGGCGCGCGAGGATCTGGATGGTGCGACGGATCTCCTCGTCGCGACCGATCACCGGGTCGAGCTTGCCGTCACGCGCTGCCTGGGTGAGATCGCGCGCGAACTTCTTGAGCGCATCATAGCGATCCTCGGCGCCCGCGGTGTCGGCGGTGCGGCCCTGACGCAGACCGTTGATCGCGGTGTTGAGCCCCTCGGGCGTCACGCCGCCGGCCTTCAAGGCCTTGCCCGCGGCGGTGTTGAGCGACAGCGCAAGCGCGACCAGCAGCCGCTCGACGGTGACGAAGCTGTCGCCCGCCTTGCTCGCGATCTGCTCGGCCTGATCGAGTACGCGCACCGCGTCGTTGTCGATCCCCGGCGTGGTCTGCGCGCCCGATCCCGACACGACCGGGATCTTCGCGAGCGCGAGATCGGTTTCCGAGGTCGCGCGCTTGGCGTCGCCGCCCGCGGCTGCGATCAGCCCGGCGGCCATGCCCTGCTCGTCTTCCAGCAGCGCCTTCAGCAGATGCTCGGGCGCGATCCGCTGATGGTTCATGCGGATCGCGACGGTCTGCGCGGATTGCAGGAAGCCCTTCGCGCGGTCGGTGAATTTGTCGATGTTCATGACGAATTCCTGTGGGATTGATTCGGTATTGGCCGAAAGATGGTGTTGTATTATGGCAACACAAGAGGCGAGGCTGACCACATGCTAGGCGCCGCGCGATGCGGCCGGAATAGCGTTTATTGTCGGTATCTAAGCCTCGCCGTCATCGCTATGTTCAGGTCCGCATGCTATATGTCGCACGTGACGACAGCGATTCCCCATACCTACGCCATCGGCATCGAGCCGGACGACATCGACTTCATGGGTCATGTCAACAATGCGAACTATCTGAAGTGGGTTCAGGCCGCCGTGATCGACCATTGGCAGCGCCTCGCGCCGGCCGAGGCGGTCGCCGGGCATCTGTGGGTCGCGTTGAAACACGAGATCACGTATCGGAAACCGGCGTTCCTGAACGACGACGTGATCGCGACGGTGCTGCTCGAGAAGGTCCAGGGCGCCCGCGCGTTCTACGAGACGATCATCAAGCGCGGCGAGGACGTACTGGCCGAGGTGAAGTCGAGCTGGTGCTGCCTGGATGCGGAGACGCTCCGGCCATCGCGGCTGACGAACAGCGTCGTGGAGCATTTCTTCCCGAAGGACCCGGCGGCGGCGACCTGATTGAGGCGGCCATCCCGGCTGACTTACCACCCCCGGCGGAGGCCGGGGCCCAATTGGAACGTCGGACGTAACGGCTCGCGGTCCCTCGTTATTGTCGTCCCCCAATTGGGCCCCGGCCTTCGCCGGGGTGGTGCATTGGGTGTAGCGAGTCACAGCACCTCGTACGGCACCGCCCCGCGCCGGTCCGGATCGACCCGGATCCCGCTCGCCGCCGGTGGAAACGCCCGCTGGTCGCAGTCCGTCCGCAGACAAACGCGACACGAAGACCCAATCGGCGTCGCAATCCCCCCGGTCCCCAGCGCATCCGCATAGATGAACTCCGACGCGTTCTCCTCTTCGCACCCGAGCGCCACCGCATAGCGCCGCGCCGGTCGCGTGTACGTCTCGGACGGCTTTACCAGACCCTTCGCCATCGAGACGTAGCGGATGCCGTCGGTCGTCTCGATCAGCTGCGTTAGGATGCGGTCCGGGATCGCGACCGCCTCGTGGACGATCCACAACGGACACGCTCCCCCGAACCGCGCGAACTGAAGTCGCGTCGCCGAGTGCCGCTTGGTGATGTTCCCCGCCATGTCGACGCGGCAAAAGAAGAACGGAATGCCCAGCGCGCCCGGTCGCTGCAACGTCGAGAGCCGATGACACGTCTGCTCGAAACTCGTCCCGAAAATCCGCCGCAGCCGGTCGATGTCGTGCCGCACACTCCGCGCCTCGGTGCGGAAACGCGTATAGGGCATGACGATCGCCCCCGCCGCATAGTTGGTCAGCCCCGCGGTCAGCAGCGCGCGCGCCGTTTCCGACGCCATCTCTGAGGCCGCGACGATCCCGCCAATGACGTCGCCGAACTCGTGCCGCGCGACCTGGTGCGCGAGCGAGAACAAGGTGGTTTCGCCGGGCTGCGAGCCATCGAGTCGCAGAGTCGCACCGTCATAATCGCGCAAAGGAGCCGCCAGCGCGCCCGAGATCGCGACCGACACGCCGCGCGTCGCCAGCCGAGCCTCCAACGCCGCGATGCGGTCCGCCCCCAGCGTCTCGCCGATCTCCTCCGCACGCCGGTCGAGCGTATCGACATAATTGCCGGCCGCGTGAAACCAGTCGCGCACGTCCTCCCACGGCAGCAACCCCGGCGCCCCAGATCCCGCCACCAGCCGGTCGTCGAGCGCGCGCAACTGCTCCTGCGCGCGGCGATACGCGTCGTGCATCGCGACCAGCCGCTGTGCCAGCAACGGCTGGTGCTTCACCGCACGCCGCACCGCGGTCTCGTCGAGTGCGGGCGCCTCGACGCTCGTGTCCGACACCGCCTCCAGCGTCGCGATCAGCAACGCGGTATCGTCCGCCGCGTCGATGCTCCCCCAATCCGCCGGAAACTCGCGCGCGAGCGTGATCAGCACACCCTCCGTCACCGGCCGATCGCCATTCTCGATCTGCGACAAATAGCTCACCGACAGGCCGATCCGCGCCGCCATCGCCGCCTGGCTGATCCCAAGGACGCGGCGCAGGTCGCGCAGGCGGTGTCCGACGAAGAGGCGACGTGCGGGAAGAGTCATGCCTCCACCTAGTTTGCAAACATGCTCTGTACAACTTTGCAACATTGCATTTGCGCGAAGCCTCCCGCTCTGTGAAGACCAGCAACAGGACGGAGAGACGATGTCATCGACGATCGAAGAGCTTGAACGCCGCCGCGAAGCCGCAAGAGTCGGCGGAGGCCTTAAGCGGATCGGAGCGCAGCACGCCAAGGGTAAGCTCACCGCGAGGGAGCGCCTTGACGTGCTGCTGGACGAGGGTTCGTTCGAGGAGCTCGACATGTATGTCGAGCACAATTGCGTCGATTTCGGCATGCAGGACCAGGTGATCCCCGGCGACGGCGTGGTCACCGGATCGGGCACGATCAACGGCCGCCTCGTCTTCGTCTTCAGCCAGGATTTCACCGTGTTCGGCGGTTCCTTGAGCGAACGTCACGCGCAGAAGATCTGCAAGGTGATGGACAGCGCGATGAAGGTCGGTGCGCCGATCATCGGCCTCAACGACAGCGGTGGCGCGCGCATCCAGGAGGGGGTTGCCTCGCTCGGCGGCTATGCCGAAGTATTCCAGCGCAACGCGCTCGCCTCAGGCGTCGTGCCGCAGCTCTCGCTGATCATGGGGCCCTGTGCCGGCGGCGCGGTCTATTCCCCGGCGATGACCGACTTCATCTTCATGGTGAAGGATTCGAGCTACATGTTCGTCACCGGCCCCGACGTGGTCAAGACGGTGACCAACGAGGTCGTAACGCAGGAGGCGCTCGGCGGCGCGGTGACGCACACCACCAAGACGTCGGTCGCCGACAACGCGTTCGAGAACGACATCGAAGCGTTGTTGGCCGCCCGCGACTTCTTCGATTTCCTCCCATCGTCCAATCGCGAAGGCGTGCCCGAGCGGCCAACCGCGGACGAATGGGACCGGATCGAGGAGAGCCTCGACACGCTGATCCCGGCGTCGGCGAACCAGCCCTACGACATGCACGAGCTGATCCGGAAGACCGTCGACGAGGGCGATTTCTTCGAGACGCAGCCGGCGCATGCGGCCAATATCATCACCGGTTTCGGCCGTATCGAAGGCCGCACGGTCGGCTTCGTCGCGAACCAGCCGATGGTGCTCGCGGGCGTGCTCGACATCAACAGCTCGAAGAAGGCAGCTCGGTTCGTGCGCTTCTGCGACGCGTTCGAGATCCCGATCGTGACGTTCGTCGACGTCCCCGGCTTCCTGCCCGGCACCGCGCAGGAGCATAACGGCATCATCAAGCACGGCGCGAAACTGCTGTTCGCCTATGCCGAGGCGACCGTGCCCAAGATCACCGTCATCACGCGCAAAGCCTATGGCGGCGCATACGACGTGATGGCCTCGAAGCACCTGCGCGGCGACCTCAACTATGCGTGGCCGACCGCCGAGATCGCGGTGATGGGCGCGAAGGGCGCGGTCGAGATCATCTTCCGCGGCAAGACGCCCGAAGAGATCGCCGAGCGCACCGCGGAATACGAGGCGCGCTTCGCCAACCCGTTCGTCGCCGCGTCGAAGGGCTTCATCGACGAGGTGATCCAGCCGCACTCGACCCGCCGCCGCATCGCGCTCGGCCTACGGAAGCTCCGCGGCAAGGCGCTGGAGAATCCGTGGAAGAAGCATGATAACATCCCGCTGTGACCCGGTACGTCACGTGGACCAGTCCTTGACGCATCGACTCGGCGAACGCCGGGGAATCGGGTCGCAGGGGACGGGCTTGCGGATTGAGGTCCCAGCCTCTGCTGGGGTAATGACGTCTACGGGGACGGAGGTTTGATGCTCGCGTTTCTCCTGCTCCTGCAAGCCGCTTCGCCCACGCCCACGCCCACGCCCACGCCCACGCCAACCTGGAAGCTGGCCGACCGCACCAATCCTGCGGGCGTGCGCAGCATCTCCGCTTCGGTGACCGGTAACGACGGCCTCTCGCGCTTCGTCGTGAAGTGCGACGTCGCGTCCGAGCCGATCGTGTCGATCCAGTTCATCCAGCCGCAGCCGCTCGGGTCGGGCGCCGACAAGCCGGTTGCGGTGCGCTTCGATGGCGGCCCCGCATTCACCTATAACTGGCAGTTCCCGGGCACAGGTACGTACATCGCCGATCCCGCCGCGATCACCAAGCTGACCAGTTTTCTAGTGAAATCGAAGACGGTGCGGGTCGAGACGACCAACGGCGCCAACTTCGCGGTGCAGGCAAACTTCGTCGCGCCGACCGGGGATGCGATGATCCGGCAGGTGCTCGGCATCTGTGGCTACACACTCGGCGTCGTCCCGCCGGTGCTGGCCAAGCCCGCCGCGGAGCCAGCGGAATGACGCGTTGTATCGCGATCGTCCGCACATTATCATGTCATGATAAGGAGTCGTGACATGCAGACTGAACGCGTGACGTTTTTGACCTCGCCCGATCACAAGGCAGCGCTTGATGCCTTTGCTGCCAGCAATGGTAAATCCGTCGGCCATGTCCTCCGGGAAGCTTCGACGCGATATCTCGCGGCAGAGGATCGCGCCGACGGGGAGGATGAGAAGGCGTTTGCGCTGATCCTGCCGGAGATCGAGGCGATGCTGCCGCAATGGCATGCGAAGATCGATTCGATGGAACAGTCGATCGACCGCGCGCTGGAAGCGATCGATCGTGCGGTGGCGGGCGATCCAGTCCCGATGAGCCACGCCGCATGAGTGCGACCGAAAAGGCGTTCGGCGTCATCAAGGCGTTGCTGACGTATCAGGAGCGGCTCGATGGGCTCGACGCGAAACTCACGGGGCTGAGTGCCGGATTGGCACGGCTTGCCGACAGCCACGTCGCCTTGCGCGAGCGTGTCAGCCGCATCGAAGGGTTGATCGAAGGCGCCGCAATGGCCCGCCGTGCGCCCGACAGCCCGAGGATCGAAGGATGACCGCCATGCTGGGCCGCCTCAATCATGTCGGGGTCGCGACTCCGTCGATTGCGAAGTCGGTCGAGACGTATCGCATGCTTCTCGGCGCGACAGCGATCGGTGAGCCTTTCGACCTGCCTGCGCAGGGCGTGAAAGTGTGCTTCATCGATGCGCCGAATACGCAGATCGAGCTGATCGAGCCGTATGACGAGAGTTCGCCGATCGCCGGCTTCCTGCGCAAGAACCCGGCGGGCGGGCAGCATCATGTCTGTTTCGAAGTCGCCGACATCTCCGCCGCCGTTGCCGACCTGAAGGCGAAGGGCGCGACCGTGCTGGGCGAACCGCGGATCGGGGCGCATGGCACGCCGATCGTGTTCGTGCACCCGAAGGATTTCGGCGGCATGTTGGTCGAGTTGATGGAGACGCCGGGCGATACCGGCGCGCACTAGGAGAGATCTGATGGCCGCGTACGAGCATATCCTGAGCGAACGGCGCTGCGACGTGCTGGTGCTGACGCTCAACCGGCCCGACCGGCTGAACGCCGCGCCACCGGCGATGTTCGAGGAATTGCGCGCGGCGCTGGGCGAGTTGGACGAGGCGCGGGCGGTGCTGATCGCGGGCGCGGGGCGCGCGTTCTGTTCGGGGGCGGATGTCGGCGGCGGGGCGCTTGGTTCGGACAATCCGGGCGAGGCGACGTTCGCGGCGCTGACCGGCAGCTATAACCCGACGATGACGGCGATCGCCGATCTGTCGGTGCCGGTGGTGAGCGCAGTGCGCGGGCCGGCGGCGGGGATCGGGTGCAGTCTCGCGCTCGCTGCCGATTTCTGCGTCGCGAGTGAGACCGCGTATTTTCTCCAGGCGTTCGTGAACATCGGGCTGGTGCCGGACGGCGGCGCGTCGTGGATGCTGCCGCGGCTGATCGGCAAGGCGCGGGCAACCGAGATGATGATGCTTGGCGAGCGTGTGCCGGCGGCGAAGGCGCTCGACTGGGGGATGGTCCACAAGGTCGTTGCGGACGACGCACTCGACGCGGAGGCGTTCGCGCTGGCCGAGCGGCTGGCGGCGATGCCGACGGTGGCGCTGGGGTTGATGCGGCGGGCGGTCACTGCGGCGTACGAGACCGATTACGCGACTGCGATGGAGGCGGAAGCGGCGAACCAGCGCGACGCGCGGGGCTCGGCGGACTCGATGGAAGGCGGTCGTGCGTTCCTCGAAAAGCGCAAGCCGGTGTTCACGGGGCGATGACCGTGCGGCCGAATGCCTCAAACACCACCCCGGCGAAGGCCGGGGCCCAATTGGGCAACGCCCCATTGGCTGGTGCTGCGCTCAATTACTTCGACCTTTCCAATTGGGCCCCGGCCTCCGCCGGGGTGGTGTTCTTCGCATGACCGACAAGCCCGAATCCGCCCCCACGCTCGCAGACTGGCAGGCGCTCGCCGCCAAGGAAGTAAAGGGCGCCGACCTTACCTGGCCGACCCCCGAAGGCATCGACGTCAAGCCGCTCTACACCGCGGCCGACGTCACCACCGACCCCGGCCTCCCAGGTTTCGCGCCCTTTACCCGCGGCGTCCGCGCGTCGATGTACGCCGGCCGCCCCTGGACGATCCGCCAGTACGCGGGCTTCTCCACCGCCGAAGCCTCCAACGCGTTCTACCGCCGCAATCTCGCCGCCGGTCAGAAGGGCCTGAGCGTAGCGTTCGATCTCGCGACACACCGCGGCTATGATTCCGACCATCCCCGCGTCACCGGCGACGTCGGCAAGGCAGGCGTCGCGATCGACTCGGTCGAGGACATGAAGATCCTCTTCGACGGCATCCCGCTCGACAAGATGTCGGTCAGCATGACGATGAACGGCGCGGTGATCCCGATCCTCGCCTTCTTCATCGTCGCGGGCGAGGAGCAGGGCGTCGACCGGAAACTGCTCGACGGGACCATCCAGAACGACATCCTCAAGGAGTTCATGGTCCGCAACACCTACATCTACCCGCCCGAGCCGAGCATGCGGATCATCTCGGACATCTTCGGCTACACCAGCCGCGAGATGCCCAAGTTCAACAGCATTTCGATCAGCGGCTATCACATGCAGGAGGCGGGGGCGACGCAGCTCCACGAGCTCGCCTTCACGATCGCCGACGGCATGGAATATGTGAAATACGGCGTCGCGAGCGGTCTCGACATCGACAAGTTCGCCGGGCGTCTGAGCTTCTTCTTCGCGATCGGCATGAACTTCTTCATGGAGATCGCCAAGCTCCGCGCCGCCCGCGTCCTCTGGCATCGCGCGATGACGCAGCTCGGTGCGCAGGACGAGCGCTCGAAGATGCTCCGCACGCATTGCCAGACCTCGGGCGTCTCGCTTACCGAGCAGGACCCGTACAACAACGTCATGCGCACGACGATCGAGGCGATGGCGGCGATGCTCGGCGGCACGCAGGCGCTCCACACCAACGCGCTCGACGAGGCGATCGCGCTGCCGACCGACTTCTCCGCGCGCATTGCCCGCAACACGCAGATCGTGATCCAGGAAGAGACGGGGATGACCAAGGTCGTCGATCCCTTGGGCGGCAGCTATTATATCGAGAGCCTGACGCAGAGCCTCGTCGACGGCGCGTGGGCGCTGATCGAGCGGATCCAGTCCGAGGGCGGCATGGCGAAGGCGGTCGCGGCAGGCTGGCCCAAGGCGATGATCGAGGAAGCCGCGGCTGGGCGACAGGCAAGAGTCGATCGCGGCGAGGACGTCATCGTCGGCGTCAACAAGTACAAGCTCGCCGAACAGGACGCGATCGAGATCCTCGACGTGGACAATGTCGCGGTGCGCGCGGGCCAGATCGAACGCATTGCGCGGGTTAAGGCCACGCGCGACGAAGCCGCATGCCAAGCCACCCTGGATGCCCTCCGCGAAGGCGCGCGACGCGGAAACCCTCCCCCGGCGGGGGAGGTGGCATCGCGCAGCGATGACGGAGGGGTTGCGCCCCATCGAGAGGGCGATACCCCTCCGTCAGTCGCCAGCGCGACTGCCACCTCCCCTTCCAGGGGAGGGTCGGAAACTAACCTTCTCGCGCTCGCGGTCGACTGCGCCCGCGCCCGAGCCACGCTCGGCGAAATCTCCTCCGCGATGGAGGACGTGTTCGGCCGCTACGGCACGCAACCGACCCCCGTCTCCGGCATCTACGGCGGCGCCTACGAGGACGACGCACGCTGGACTCGCCTCACCGACGGCGTCGAGGCCACCGAACGCCGGCTGGGCCGCAAACCCCGCATGCTCGTCGCCAAGATGGGCCAGGACGGCCATGACCGAGGCGCCAACCTCGTCTCGTCGATGTTCGGCGACCTGGGCTTCGAGATCGTCCCCGGCCCGCTGTTCCAGACCCCCGCCGAAGCCGCCGCGCTCGCGCTCGAAAACGACGTCGACATCGTCGGTGCCTCGTCGCTCGCCGCCGGCCACAAGACGCTGATCCCCGAGCTGATCGGCTATCTCCGCGAGGCGGGCCGCGCGGATATCAAGGTGATCGCGGGTGGCGTTATCCCCGCACAGGACTATCAGGCGCTGCGCGATGCCGGGGTCCAGGCGATCTTCGGCCCCGGCACCAACCTGATCCAGGCCGCCGAGGACGTGTTGAAACTCCTCGGCCACAACATGGCCCCGCAAGAGGAAGCCGCAGAATGACGACCGAAACTCTAGATCTTCTCCCCTCCCGCCTGCGGGAGGGGTCGGGGGAGGGCAGTGCCGCAGACACTGCCGCCGCCGCTTCTGGACAGCCCCTCCCCCGACCCCTCCCGCCGGCGGGAGGGGAGTCTAGAACCGACTGGACCCGCCCGGAAATCGCCGCGCTGTTCGATCTCCCGTTCGACGAACTGATGTTCCGCGCGCAGACCGTCCACCGCGCGCATCACGCGATCGGCGAGGTCCAGCTCTGCACGCTGCTCTCGATCAAGACCGGCGGCTGCCCCGAGGATTGTGGCTATTGCTCGCAGTCCGCATCGTCCGACTCCGGCCTGAAGGCGGAAAAGCTGATGGACGTCGACGCCGTCCTCGCCGACGCCGCGCAGGCGAAAGCCGCCGGATCGCAGCGTTTCTGCATGGGCGCCGCCTGGCGCAACCCGAAGCCGCGCGACATGCCGAAGGTCGTCGCGATGGTCGAAGGCGTCCGCGCGATGGGGCTCGAGACGTGCATGACGCTCGGCATGCTCGACGCGGACCAGGCCAAGCAGCTCGCCGACGCGGGCCTCGATTACTATAACCACAACATCGACACCTCGCCCGAGAATTACGGCAACGTCATCACCACGCGCACCTTCGGCGATCGGCTCGAGACGCTGGCGAACGTGCGCGATGCGGGGATCTCGGTCTGCTGCGGCGGGATCGTTGGGATGGGCGAGACGCGCGCCGATCGCGTCGGTTTCGTCCACGCGCTCGCCACCTTGCCGCGCCACCCGGAGAGCGTGCCGGTCAACGCGCTGGTCCCGGTCAAGGGCACCGTGCTCGGCAACATGCTCGCCGACACGCCGCTCGCCAAGATCGACGATATCGAGTTCGTCCGGACGGTCGCCGTCGCGCGGATCACGATGCCGCTGAGCATGGTGCGGCTGTCGGCGGGGCGCGAAAGCATGTCGGAGGCGACTCAGGCGCTCTGCTTCATGGCCGGCGCGAACTCGATCTTCACCGGCGACAAGCTGCTAACGACCGGCAACGCCGGCGACAGCGCGGATGCGACGCTGCTGGCGAAGTTGGGGATGAAGCCGATGCTCGGTGAAGAGCCGATGCGAGTCGCGGCGGAGTGATAGGGATCGTTGCGATCGTTCTGGCGCAGGTCGGGGGAATGCCTCCCAACACGTGTGCGAACCCGATCGATCAATCGACGATGACGCGGTGCGCGTACGAGGGTTACAAAAGGGCCGATGCGCAAATGAATGCGCGCTGGCGCAAAGCTTTGGCCCGACGGCGTTACCTCGATAAATCCAATCCCATGCCAGGCGTTACGACCTCCGAAGCGGGGCTGATCGCGGCTCAGCGCGCCTGGAGCGCGTATCGCGATACGCAATGCGTCGCGGAAGGTCAGGCAATGAGAGGCGGATCCCTTGAACCGATGATCGAGGGCCAGTGTCTTGCACGCCTCACCCGCGAACGGACCGCATATTTAAAGCGAGTGGAAGACGAGTGATGTTCAAGAAGATCCTGGTCGCCAATCGCGGCGAGATCGCGTGTCGGGTCATGCGGACCGCCAAGGCGATGGGCATCAAGACCGTCGCGGTCTATTCCGACGCCGACGCGCGCGCGCCGCACGTGCTGATGGCCGACGAGAGCGTGCGGCTCGGGCCGGCACCTGCCGCGGAGAGCTATCTCAAGGCCGAGCTGATATTGCTGGCCGCCAAGGAAACCGGCGCGGACTGCATCCATCCGGGCTACGGCTTCCTCTCCGAACGCGAGAGCTTCGCGCTGGCGTGCGCCGAGGCCGGGATCGCGTTCGTCGGCCCGCCCCCCAACGCGATCGCCGCGATGGGCGACAAGATCGAATCGAAGAAGCTCGCCAAGGCCGCGGGCGTCAACGTCGTGCCGGGCTATCTCGGCGAGATCGACAGCACCGACCACGCGGTCGAGATCGCCTCGGGCATCGGCTATCCGGTGATGATGAAGGCGTCGGCCGGCGGCGGCGGCAAGGGCATGCGGCTCGCCTACAGCGAACAGGACGTCCGCGAAGGCTTCGAGGCGACCAAGCGCGAGGGACTTGCCAGCTTCGGCGACGACCGCGTGTTCATCGAGAAGTTCATCGAATCGCCCCGCCATATCGAGATCCAGCTGATCGGCGACCAGCACGGTAACATCGTCTATCTCAACGAGCGCGAATGCTCGATCCAGCGGCGGCATCAGAAGGTCGTCGAGGAGGCGCCATCGCCGTTCGTGACGCCCAAGATGCGCAAGGCGATGGGGGAGCAGGCGGTCGCTTTGGCGCAGGCTGTGGGCTATTATTCGGCGGGGACGGTCGAGCTGATCGTGTCGGGCGCGGACACGACGGGGGAGGGGTTCTACTTCCTCGAGATGAACACCCGTCTGCAGGTCGAGCATCCGGTGACGGAAGAGATCACCGGGCTGGACCTGGTCGAACTGATGATCCGTGTTGCCGCCGGGGAGCCGCTCGGATTTACGCAGGACGAGGTGAAGCTGAGCGGCTGGTCGATCGAGAACCGGGTGTACGCGGAGGACCCGTATCGCGGGTTCCTGCCGTCGATCGGTCGGCTGGTGCGCTACAATCCGCCGGAGCAATCCCCCTCCCGCTTGCGGGAGGGGTCAGGGGAGAGCGTGACATACACCCCGGCCACGACCCCGCTGGGTGAGCCCCTCCCCCGACCCCTCCCGCAAGCGGAAGGGGAGCCTAGGGTCCGCGTCGACGACGGCGTGCGCGAGGGCGGCGAGGTCAGCATGTTCTACGACCCGATGATCGCCAAGCTTATCACCTGGGCCCCGACCCGCGACGATGCGATCGCCGCGCAGATCGCCGCACTCGACGCATTCGAACTCGAAGGCCCGGGCAACAACATCGATTTCCTCTCGGCGATCATGCAGCACCCGCGCTTCCAGTCGGGCGCGCTGACCACCGGCTTCATCGCCGAGGAATATCCCGAGGGCTTTCACGGCGCGCCCGCCGACGCAGAACTCCTCAAGACGCTCGCCGCAGTCGCCGCCTTCGCCGCCACGGCCGAAGCCGACCGCGCCCGCCGCATCGACGGCCAGCTTGGCAAGCGCCTCCGCCCGCCCGCCGACTGGTCGGTGACGATCGACAAGATCGACCATGCGGTCACCGTCTCGACCGACGGCATCGCGGTCGACGGCGAGGACTTGGACCTCTCGCTCGAATACACGCCGGGCGACCGGATGGTGGTCGCGGACGGTCACGGCGCGGACGGCGACGAACATCTCACGATCCGCATTGCCAAGGCCCGCGCCGGCTTCAAGCTCACGACGCGCGGCGCGAGCCACGTAGCCCGCGTCCTCCCCGCCCGCGTCGCGCCGTACACCGCGCACCTGATCGAGAAGGTCGCGCCCGATCTGTCGAAGTTCCTGATCTGCCCGATGCCGGGGCTGCTGGTGCGGCTCGACGTCGCGGCGGGCGACAGGGTCGAGGCGGGGCAACCGCTCGCGGTGGTCGAGGCGATGAAGATGGAGAACATCCTGCGCGCCGAGAAGACGGGGACGGTCAAGTCGGTTGCGGCGAAGACGGGGGACAGTCTCGCGGTGGATCAGGTGATCCTCGAGCTGGACTAAGCGGGCGTTCGGTTCGATCCCAACTGCCGTCCCGCCTCGTCATGGCTGACTCGTTCCGGCATCCACCGTTCCGCACGTCCGATAGAGCTGAGTATGCGGACCGGTGGGCCCCGGCCTCCGCCAGGGTGACGGAAAGGGGGAGGGCGTGCGTTCCTCGTCGCGACTGGACGGAAACGGACCCGCGCTTCTGTTTCCCCGCGAAGGCGGGGACCCAGTCTGGGCTCCCGCCTTCCCGGGAGAACAAGGGTGTACAGGTGACGGCTGTGTTCTCGGGACGTGTCCCCACAGAAACACCACCCCGGCGAAGGCCGGGGCCCAATTGGAAAGGTGGGTGTAACGGCATACCGACCTAGATTACGACCGTCCGCCAATTGGGCCCCAGCCTTCGCCGGGGTGGTTTGTAGGGGTGGAACGGCAGGCATCCCAATCCTGCGATTCCGCCACCCCTCCCGTTTTCCCTCCCATCGCGGTACAGCCGCGCGGATGACACTCCTTCGCTACCTCCTCGCGCTCCTCCTGCTCGTCGCCGCGCTCCCCGCCACCGCGCAGGACGAGCCCAAGGTCGCGACCGTCGCCGCCAGCCTCACCAAGGCCTCGGCCGAGCTCCAGGCGATCGACGACGCCACTCCCGCGGCGCGCGACGACAAGGCGCGGCAGGCGTTGCGGGATCGCGCGCAGGCGGTGCAGACCATCGCCGCCGACGCCGTCCGCACGCTCACGCCAGAGATGGCGCTGGTCCAGGCCCGCGTCACCGAACTCGGCACCGCGACCCCCGGCGTGGTCGAGGCGCCCGAGATCCGCCAGCAGCGCCGGCTCCTCGCGCAGAGCCAGTCGGCGATCGATTCTGCGATCAAGCGCGCCAAGCTGATCGGGATCGAGGCGAAGCAGCAGATCGACGACATCGGTGCGGCCGAGGCGGAGGAACTTGGTCAGCAATTGTCCGAAAACACCGGCTCGCCGCTGTCGCCGACCCTCTGGGCAGCGATCGTGGACCATTTTCCGCGTGACTCCGCGCGCCTGAAGCGGTTCGCACAGACCGAAGCGCGGCAGGCGTCCCAGCGGTTCAACGGGCGCGCCGCAAACGGCGTCCTGATCGGCGTGCTGGTTGCGCTCTTCCTACTCGTGCCGCTCCAGCGCTGGCTGCACGGCGTTGGGCGGCGCTACGCCACCAACCATGCGCCGGGTGGGCGCTTGCGGCGCTCAGCCTACGCGTTCTGGTTGGTCGTGATCGGCACCGCGCTGCCCGGTTTCGCGGCATGGGCGATCGTCGCGTCGCTGCGCTGGGGCGGGCTCGTCTCGCCCGCCTGGAGTCGGTTCGGCGCGATCTTCGTCGGAATATCCTTCTTTGCCGCGTTCGTGTCATCGCTCGGCGGCGCGCTGCTGTTGCGCAACCAATCGACTTGGCGACTGCTGCCGATCGGCGATGCCGCCGCGCAGGCGCTCAGGCCCTATACCTGGATGGCGGCGGCGCTGATCTTTTTCGGCCAGCTGCTGATCGCGACCAACCTGCTGATCGGCGTCAGCGCACCGGCTTCGAGTGCGGCCAACGCCGCCGTCGCGCTGCTGCACATCGTCCTGCTCGGCGCGATCCTCGTCACGCTCGGCCGGCTGCGCGCCGCGGCGCTGCCCGATCCCACCAAGCCCGCACGCAACACGCTGCTTGCGATCGTCGCCACGCTCGTCTGGCTGGTGCTGGTCGTCGCGCTCGGCGCCGGGCTGCTCGGCTACGTCAATTTCGCGCTGAAGGTCGCGACGTGGCTGGTTTGGGGCACGATCGTCGGCGCGACGCTGTACCTGATGATGACCTTCACCGACGATGCGTGCCGAACGCTGTTGTCGAGCGGCAATCGGCTCGGGCGTTCGGCGAACAGCGGATTCGGGGTCGACAACAAGACGGTCGACCAGATCGGCGTGCTGCTGTCGGCGGTGCTGCGGCTGTTGCTGATCCTGCTCGCGGTCGGCGCGGTGATGGCGCCGTTCGGGGCCGGGGTAGGGTCCGCATTCGAGCTGTTCGGCACCGTCGCGAACGGCATCACCGTCGGGCAGGTGACGATCTCGCCGGGCGCGGTGCTGCGCTCGCTGGTCGTGCTGTTCATCGCGCTGGCGATCATGCGCGGGCTCCAGCACTGGCTGGTGAACAGCTACCTCCCGACCACCGCGATGGACGCCGGGGCGCAGAATTCGGTGACGATGGTCGCGCGCTATGCCGGGATCATCGCCGCGGTGCTGTGGTCGCTCGGCGCGCTCGGCATCGGCATGGAAAAGCTCGCGGTCGTGCTCGGCGCGCTGTCGGTCGGGATCGGCTTCGGCCTCCAGGCGATCACGCAGAATTTCGTCTCGGGGCTGATCCTGCTCGCCGAACGCCCGGTGAAGATCGGCGATCTCGTCCGGATCGGCAACATGGAGGGCGACGTGAAGCGCATCAATGTCCGCTCGACCGAGATCCAGGTCGCGGATCGCTCGACGCTGATCGTGCCGAACTCGGAGCTGATCACTAAGACCATCCAGAACATGACGCTGGCCGCGCCGATCGGTCGCGTCCAGCTGCAGTTCTCGGTGCCGCTTGAGGAGGATCTGGATGCGGTGCGGACCATGTTGTTCGCGGCGTTCGCCGAAAAGCACGAGGTGCTCGACGAGCCCGAGTCCAAGGTGTTCATCGATTCGATCGACGCCGGTCGCGCCAAGTTCAACTGCTTCGCCTATGTCGCCAGCCCGCGCGATGCGTATCCGGTGCGCAGCGAATTGCTGTTCACGCTGCTCCGCCAGTTCCGCGAGGCGGGGATCGAAGTCGGCACGACCGCAACCAGGATGGAACTGGTCGGCGCGCTACCGTCGGTGGCGGGGGCCGACCCCGCGGCACAGGATCCCGACGAGGGCGGCGGTCAGACCGCTACTCAGAACAGGGAGTAGGGCAACGACACGCTGAAGCTCGATCCCGCGGCCATCGTGCCCCGGGGACGGACGCGGACATTGGTGACCGCCTTGGGCGTGGTGGTCGGATCATAGGTCCAGCTGGTGCCGCCATTCGCCGAG
The DNA here is from genome assembly GCF_053345535.1 of Sphingomonas sp. M1A8_2b. NCBI lineage: Bacteria > Pseudomonadati > Pseudomonadota > Alphaproteobacteria > Sphingomonadales > Sphingomonadaceae > Sphingomonas > Sphingomonas sp. M1A8_2b. The sequence continues at coordinate 526,851 of NZ_JBKFAH010000001.1, forward strand.
AAATCGACATCGTCGGTGGTGCTCGCGGGCGCGCTGTAGGTGACTCCGAGGGTCGACGCTGGAGAGCCCTCGGCCGTCTGGACGAAGGTGGTCGTCGCGGTGCCGTCACCATCGAGCGCCACGGCGCCACGGTTCGGCGTCGGCAGCACGACCGCGAGCGAATTGGCGTCGATCGCCACGATGTCGGGGTTGGTGAGGGTGATCGTCGTCCGCTGCTTGCTGCCGGGGATCGCCCGCGGGTTGCTGGTCGTCGATTGGGGGTCCCAGGTCGTTCGGGTGATGATCGACACAGTGAACGGCTTGGCCGAAACGATCATCGTCACCGCGACATTGGCGACGGGGATCGTTGTCGGACTGGCGTCGAGATTGCCGACACATGCCCCCAACACACCAAGCAGATCGCAGAATCGCCATTCCCAGGCGATCTTGAAGCTGCCCTTGTAGGTGCCGGGCGCAACCGCGGCGGTCGACGATGGGCGGACATAGACCTTCACGTTGCGCGCCGATCCGCCGAGCAGCCCGAGCAGATTGACGAGCGTACCGTTCATGTAGACGAACGGTGTTCCCGCGGTGAACGGGTTCGCGCCCGCGCTATCCGCGGCGATGACGTATTTCGCGGTGACCGTATCGAGCGGGTTGGTCGAGGTCAGCTTGAACCCGTCCGCGCTCGTGACGGTCGCGCGCAAGAAGTTGCCGGCCAGCACCGAGATCGTCGTGCCGGGGCAATCGAAGCCCGCCGGCACCGCGCCATAGGGTGGCGCACCGCCGAGCAGCGCGTTGGGCGAAAAAGTGCCGAGCGCGGTCGAGGCGGGATCGGCGACCGTGCAGGCTGCCCATGCCGACGACGGCATCGCGAATGCCGCTGTGGCGATCAGCATCCTGGTGAACCCGGTCCTCAATGTCGCGCCCTTTCCGTACGGTACGGGACGGGGCTAGGCCGGCATTCGTTAACGCGTTTTGAAAAACCTGAAACGGGTGTTTTCACCTGCCGAAACGACCGGCATCGGCCTTGCGGTGGGCGTCGAACTGTTCGAAACGGGGGCATGACGAACGCTCCCACCGGATACCGCCGCGCATGAGCGCTCACGCCGCCCCGCTCCGACCGCATACTGTCCTGATCGCCAGCGTCGCCACCGCCGCACTCGCCGGGCTGTTGTTCGGGTTCGACACCGCGGTCATCGCCGGCGTCACCGGCGCGCTGAAGGCGAAGTTCGCGCTCAGCGAGGCATGGCTCGGTTTCACCGTGTCGTCCGCGTTGTGGGGGACGTTGATCGGCGCGTTGTTCGTCGGCACGCTCGGCGATCGCTACGGCAGCCGCAACGTGCTGCGGATGCTCGCGCTCCTCTACGTCGTCACCGCGCTGGGCTGCGCGCTGGCGTGGGACTGGTACAGCTTCATCGGCTTCCGCTTCGTCATCGGCATCGCGATCGGTGGCTCGTCGGTGTTGGCGCCCGCCTATATCGCCGAGCTTGCACCCCCTGCGCAGCGCGGGAAAATGGTCGGCGGGTTCCAGTTCGCGGTGATCCTCGGCATCCTGCTCGCCTATGTCTCTAACGCGGTGATTGGTGCGCTCGACCTCGGCGAGCCCGAATGGCGCTGGAAGCTCGGGATCGTCGCGCTGCCGTCGCTGGTGTTTCTCGCGTTGCTGTTCCGCATCCCCAACTCGCCGCGCTGGCTGCTGACCAAGGGGCGCGATGCGGAGGCGAGGGACGTGCTCGCGACGATCGGCATGAGCCCCGACGTCGCGCGTGCCGAACTCGATGCACCCAAGGGCGATGGGCGCCTGTCGTGGACGCGCCACCGCAAGCCGATCACGCTCGCCTTCCTGGTGGCGATGTTCAACCAGTTCAGCGGCATCAACGCGTTCCTCTATTACCTCAACGACATCTTCAAGGCGTCGGGCGGCAGCCTATCGCCCGACCTCCAGGCGGTGATGATCGGGGTCGCCAACATGGTGTTCACGCTGCTCGGGATGCTGCTGATCGACCGGATCGGCCGCCGCACGCTGCTGCTCTGGGGCTCGGCCGGGATGACCGCGGCGCTGACCGTCGGCGGGCTGGCGCTGCTTGGCGTACTGCCGAGCTGGCTGCTGCTGCCGTCGCTGATCGTGTTCATCATGTTCTTCGCGCCCGGCTCGGGCGCGGTGATCTGGGTTTATATCTCCGAGGTGTTCCCGCAGAACGTCCGTGCGCGCGGGTCGAGCATCGGCTCGTCGAGCCATTGGGGCTGGAACGCGGTGATCGCGCAGGCCTTCCCGATCGCCGCGGCTTGGTCCGCGGGCGTGCCGTTCCTGGTGTTCGCGGCGATGATGGCGGTGCAGTTCGTCACGGTGTTGGTCTATTTCCCCGAGACGAAGGGCGTCGCGCTCGAAGACATGGACGCACACTTGGCGCGCTAACCCGGCACAATCCTGCGACAATTTGCGGCTAGGCGCAGCATTTCGATCAATCGGTCGATCGAAGGGATGTGACGGGTATGCGCATATTGGGTCTGATGCTCGCGACGAGCGTGCCGGCACTGGCGACCGCGCAACAGGCGCCCGCGCCCGCCGTGCCTGCAACGACGCCGACGACGACACTAACGACGCCGTCGGCGTCGGTCGCGGCGAGCCCCGCGGCGCAGACGACGGCCCCGACCTCTACCACCCCGCCAACCGCCGAGCCGACAGCGGAACAGGACGAGGCGGCCGATTCGGAAGAGATCGTCGTGACCGGATCGCGCAAGCCACGCGGGTCGGTGATCGGCGATATCCCGCCCGACCAGACGATCGGCCAGTCGGAAATCCGCTCCTACGGCGTCAGTTCGATCTCCGACCTGTTGAGCGAACTCAGCCCGCAGACGACCAGCGGACGCGGCAGCGGCGGTGCGCCGGTGGTGCTGCTCAACGGCCGCCGCATCTCGAGCTTCTCCGAGATCCGCGACATTCCGACCGAGGCGATCCAGCGCGTCGAGATCCTGCCCGAGGAAGTCGCGCTCAAATACGGCTATCGCGCCGATCAGAAGGTCGTGAACTTCGTCCTGCGCCGCCGCTTCCGCGCGGTCACCGTCGAGGGCGTCGACACGATGCCGACCGAGGGGGGCAGCAATTCGCCCGACGGCAAGCTCGACCTGCTCAGCATCGCCCGCGATCGCCGGGTCAACCTGCACGCCGAATACACCTCATCGTCGGCGCTGACGGAGGCCGAGCGCGATATCGTCCCGACAACAACCGGTGCCGGCAGCACTGCGGTAGGCGCCAACGGCGCGGTCGTCGACCCGACACCATACCGCACGCTCCAGGCCGCAACGAACACATTCACCGCGAACAGCGTCTACGCGCGCAACATCTTCGGCAACGTCGGTGCGACGATCAACGCCCGGCTCGAATCGACCGACAGCCGCAGCCTCAACGGGCTGCCGATCGCGCGGCTGACGCTCGCCGACGGCACGACCGTCAATCGCGCGCTGGACGACGCGGGTTTCCTGCCGCTCGCGCAACGCGTCTCGTCGATCTCGGCGCATCTCGGCACCACGCTCAACGGCGATATCGGCACGTGGCGCTGGAACGTCACGGGCAATTACGATCGCAGCGACACGCAGACCTTCACCGATACCGGCGTCGATTCGACCGCATTCCAGGCGCGGCTGAACGCGGGCGACCCAACCGCCAACCCGTTCGCCCGGCTGTCCGCCAGCGATATCGGCGCCGCGCCCGGCAATCGCGCCTATGCGACGCAGAACACCGGCGAGATCGACGCGGTGCTCAACGGCACGGTGTTCGACCTGCCCGCCGGCGCGGTCTCGACGACGATCAAGCTGGGTGGCCAGACCGCGGATTTCGACAGCCGCTCCTATCGCGCCGGGCTGACGCAGCGCGGCCAGGTGTCGCGCGATACCGTCAACGGCCAGGTCAACATCGACGTCCCGATCGCCAGCCGCGGCAAGGACGTGCTGCCGTTCCTCGGCACGTTGTCGGCGAACTTCAATCTGGCGGAGGACCATCTGTCGGACCTCGGGACGCTGACCACGCTCGGCTATGGCGCGAACTGGTCGCCGATCGAGGGCGTGCGGCTGATCGCGTCGGTCACCGATACCGACGAGGCACCGACCGCGCAGCAGCTCGGCAACCCGTCGATCACCACGCCCAACGTCCGCATCTTCGATTATGTCCGCGGCACCACCGCGACGGTCACGACGATCAGCGGCGGCAATCCGGCGCTGGTCTCGGACAATAACCACGTCCGCAAGCTCGGCCTGACGCTCAAGCCGTGGAGCAAGAAGGATCTGAGCTTCACCGCGAACTACGTCTCGAGCCGCGTCGACAATCCGATCGCCGCGTTCCCGAGCGCGACCGCATCGATCGAGGCGGCGTTCCCCGATCGCTTTACGCGCGATGCGAGCGGCAATCTGCTCCAGGTCGACAGCCGGCCGATCAATTTCGCGCGCAGCGAGCGCTCCGAATTGCGCTGGGGGATCAATTTCTCCGCGCCGCTGAAGTCGAAGATCCAGAAGGAGCTCGAGGCGTACCGCGCCGGCACCGGTCCCAATCCGTTCGAGGGTCTGCAACCCCCCGGCGGCTTTCGTCGACCCGATGGCGCGGGCGGCGACGGCCCGCGTGGCGATGGCCCGCGTGGCGCAGGGGCTCGCGAGGGTGGCCCCGGTGGCGGCGGTCCAGGTGGCGGTGGCGGCGGTCCTGGTGGTGGCGGCGGCCGTTTCGGCGGCGGCGGGCGCGGGCAGGCGGGCGGACGACTGCAATTCGCGTTCTACCACACCTGGCATTTCACCGACCGCGTGCTCGTCGCCGACGGCGGCCCGAGCCTGAACCTGCTGAACGGCGATGCGATCGGCAGCAGCGGCGGCCAGTCGCGCCACGAACTCGAGGCGCAGGCCGGCTATAGCAACAACGGCGTCGGCGTCCGGCTGTCCGCGCAATATGCGAGCGGCACGCGCGTGAACGGCGGCACGCTTGCCGCACCCGAAACGCTCAACTTCGGCGGCCTCGCGACCGCCAACGCACGGCTGTTCGCGGATCTCGGCCAGCGTCTCGAATGGGTAAAGGCGCACCCGTGGCTGCGCGGCATGCGCGTGAGCCTTGCGGTCACCAATATCCTCAACACCCGCCAGCGCGTCACCGACGCGACCGGCGCGACCCCGAACAGCTATCAGCCGGACTACCTCGATCCGCTAGGCCGCACGGTCAGGCTCAGCATCCGCAAGCTGTTCTTCTAAGCCTCCCTCGCCCCTACGGGGAGAGGGAGGGGCCCGCGCGCGCTTGCGCGTGGGAGGGTGAGGGGTGTGAGGCTCGGGACGCGAGTCCCAACGACCCCTCTCCCTCCCGTCGCAAGCGCTCCTCCTTCCCTCTCCCCGAAGGGGCGAGGGAAACTTAGAGCCCGACCTTCGCCGCCAGCCACCGCGCCGCTGCCTCGGGCGTCTGCTTGTCCGCATCGCGGTCGACCTGATAATTCGCCGTCCGCATCGCTTCGACCGGAATCCGCCCGACCAGCGGCGTCAGCGCGGCGAGGAACTTCGCATCGCCAGCCCGCTTCGGCGAAACCATCAGGATCGCGTCGTAGCCGGGGATCGCGTGCCGCGGATCGCTCAGCACGGTCAGCCGATCCGCGGCGATCCGCCCATCGGACGAGAACGCCGAGATCACATCGACATTCCCGCTTTCGAGCGCGCGGTACATGAAGGTCGGGCTGTACGGCGTCGTCTTGGCGAACCGCAACGGATAGGCGCGCTTCACCGCCGCCCATTCGGGCCGCTCGAGAAACTCCAGGTCGCTGCCTAGCGTCATCGTCGGCGCCGCCCCGACCAGATCTTCGAGGCTTGCGATCCCCTTCGTCTTGGCCGCGTCCGACTTCATCGCGAACGCATAGGCATTCTCGAACCCGAGCGACCCGACCAGGCCGACCCCATGCTCGCGCTTGGCCCAGGCGCCGATCGCCGCGACCATCGGCCGACGCTCGGGCACGTCGTGCCGCTTCATCTCGTTCGCCCAGATCGTCCCGGCGTAATCGACATACACATCGATATCCCCGGTCGAGAGCGCCCCAAACACCACCGCCGAGCCCAGTCCGTCGCGGTACTGCACGGTATATCCCTCATGCTCCAACCGGTCGCCAATGAGCCGCGCGAGGATATATTGCTCGGAGAAATTCTTCGCACCGACCACCACCGTCCGGTCGCCGCCGCTCCTCGGCCATAGCGGCGCGGTCGCCACGGCGGTCCCCGCCACCAGCATCGCGGTGCACGCGATCCACAGCCAGCGCCGCCGCGCGCGGATGCCGTATTCGATCCCGCCGATCAGCGCATCGACCGCCAGCGCCAGCGCCGCCGCCGAGACGCAGCCGGCCAGCACCAGCGCCCAGTTCTGCGTCTGGAGCCCGGCGAAGATCATGTCGCCCAGACTCGGCTGACCCACGGTGGTCGACAGCGTCGCGGCACCGATCGTCCACACCGCCGCGGTGCGGATGCCCGCGATCAGGACAGGCGCGACCAGCGGCGCCTCGACCAGCCGCAGCTTTTGCGCGGGCGTCATCCCGACCGCATCCGCCGCCTGGATCACCGCGGGATCGAGCCCGTGCAGCCCCGCCACCGCATTGCGCAGGATCGGCAGCAGCGCATACAGCGTCAACGCGATCAGCGACGGCAGGAAGCCAAGCGCGGGAATGCCGCCGCCGACGAGCGCGGAGAGGCTCAGCAGCAGCGGATAGAACAGGGCAAGAAGCGCCAGGCTCGGGATGGTCTGGACGAGGCTCGCAAACCCGAGTGATACGCGCGCGACGGTGGCGTTGCGCGCCGACCAGATCCCCAGCGGCAGGCTGATCGCGATCCCCAGCAGCAGCGCCGACGCCGACAGCAGCACATGCGCGGCGAGCAGCGGCGGCACGCGGCCGAGCGCATCGAGAAACGCGCTCACGAAACCAGCGCCTGCAAGCGTTCGGCCTGCGCGCGCGGCACCTGCACCAGCGCCTGCGCGTCGTCGCCACCCTTGCCCGACACCAGCTCGGTCGGCGTCGCGTCGGCGACGATCCGCCCCGTTTTCATCACCAGCACGCGGTCCGCGAGCAACAGCGCCTCCGCCATGTCGTGGGTCACCAGGATCGTCGTCAGCCCGAGCCGGTCGTGCAACTCGCGGATCCGCGTCCCCAGCGCATCACGCGTGACCGGATCGAGCGCGCCGAACGCCTCGTCGAGCAATAGCAGTTTGGCCCCCGGGGCGAGCGCGCGGGCGATTCCAACGCGCTGGCGCTGCCCGCCCGACAGCGCGTCGGGCATCCGGCCCGCGACATCGCGCGGCAGGTCGACCAGATCGAGCAGCTCGCCGACCTTGGCCTCGTCGCGTCGTCCCGCGATCCGCAGCCCGATCGCGATATTTTCGGCGATCGTCATGTGCGGGAACAGGCCGATATTCTGGAACACATAGCCGATCCGCCGACGCAGTTCGGGCGCAGGCTCGCCCGCGACGTCGGCACCGTCGATCGTCACGCGTCCCTCGCTCGGCTCGACCAGCCGGTTGATCGTCTTGAGCAAGGTCGACTTGCCCGATCCCGACGTCCCGACCAGCGCGACGAAGGCGCGGGGAGCGATCTTCAGCGAAACGCCGTCGACCGCGATCGTCGACCCGTACCGCTTGGTGACTCGTTCGAAAGCGAGCGCTGGTGAATTGTCTGGCATCTGCGCGCAGGATGCGGGAAACATACCGTAAAATCAAATGACCAAAAACAATAAGGGGAGCGATGTCATGACGCAGCAGAGCATTTTCATCACCGGCGGTGGATCGGGAATTGGGCGTGCGACGGCATTGTTGTTCGCGCGGAAAGGCTGGCGGGTCGGGCTCGCCGACGTCAACGTCGCCGGGCTCGCCGAGACCGCCGCGCTGCTGCCCGATGGCATGGCGACGACCTACCGGATGGACGTGCGCGACCGCAACGCCTGGACCGCCTGCCTCGACGCGTTCGTCGCCACCACCGGCGGGCGGCTCGACGTGCTGTTCAACAATGCCGGGGTGGGCTCGGGCGGACCGCTGGCGGAGACCGATTTCGCCGAGATCGACCGGGTGATCGCGATCAACCTGGTCGGCGCGCTCAACGGCGCGCGGATCGGCCATGCCTATCTCAAGCGTACGCCCGGCTCGTGCCTGCTCAACACCGCGTCCGCCTCGGCGATCTACGGCTCGGCGGGTCTCGCGCCCTATTCCGCGACGAAATTCGGCGTGCGCGCGATCACCGAGGCGCTCGACGGCGAATGGGCGGCGGACGGAATCAAGGTGCGCGCTATCGTGCCGAGCTTCATTGACACGCCGTTGCTGGATTCGGCCGCAGGTGGCAGCAATCGCTCGATCCGCGACACGGTGACGGGCGCGGGCCTCGAACTCACCGGCGTCGACAAGGTGGCGGAGGCTGCGTGGGCCGCAGTCCATGGCGACAAGGTCCACACCTACGTGGGCAAGACCGCGCACCGCATGGCGTTCGCGGCACGGTGGATGCCGGGCAGCCTGCGCAAACGGATGCGCGCTGGCCGGCGGATGCAGGAGTAGCGGGCTGCACCGCGGAAGGCAGGAGCAGAAGACGCACGAGCGTCGCACCACCCCGGCGAAGGCCGGGGCCCAATTGGAAAGGCTGAAGTAACGACGCCCGCCCTGCGTTGGCAACGTCCCCCAATTGGGCCCCGGCCTACGCCGGGGTGGTACGCTAAGGTACGGGAATTATACTTCAGGCGTCCCCCACGATCGCGTCGATCGCCTCCGCCATCTCGATATCGCGCGGGCTCAGGCCCCCCGCGTCATGCGTGGTCAGCAGGATTTCCACCCGGTTCCAGACGTTCTTCCACTCCGGATGATGGTTCGCGCGCTCGGCGATCAGCGCGACCTGCGTCATGAACCCGAACGCCTCGACGAAATCGGCGAACACGATCGTCCGCGTGATCGCGTCGCGCGCATCGTCGTAATCCCACTCGTCCAGCCCATCGAGCGCCTCGGCCCGCTCGGTTTCGTTCAGCGCTTCGACCATCCGCGTATCCCTTGCCGCTATCGTTGCCCACCGCGTATGGCTGCGCGCATGAGCGGGCAAGCGACATTCTCCGGCCAGGCACCAGATGCCGACGCGATCGAGGCGATCGCGCGGGCGACGATCGCCAGGCTCCCCGCGCAGTTCGCCGTGCATCTCGGCGACATCGTCTTCGCGATCGAGGAATATGCCGACGACGAGACGCTCGCCGCGCTCGGGCTTGACCATCCGCTCGACCTGTCGGGCCTGTATCACGGTCGCCCGCTCGGCGAGAAATCGTCGATGGATTCGGGGATGATGCCCGACCGCATCGTGCTCTACCGTCGCGCGATCCTCGAGGAATGGATCGAGACCGGCGTCCGGCTCGACGACCTCGTCGCGCATGTCACGATCCACGAGATCGGCCATCATTTCGGCCTCAGCGACGACGACATGCACGCACTGGAAGACTCCGCCGAAGATGGGACGCCGTGACGCTCCGGTTCGAGACCGTCGCCTGCGTACGCGGCGGCCGGATGCTGTTCTCCAACCTGTCGTTCGCGCTGGCGCCGGGTGATGCGGCGGTCGTCACCGGCCCCAACGGTGTCGGCAAGTCGAGCCTGATCCGCCTCGCCGCCGGGCTGCTGACGCCGTCCGAGGGCAGCGTGTCGTGCGACGCCGCCATCGCGCTGCTGACCGAGGCCAGCGCGCTGGATGCCGACCAGCGGCTGGGTGAAGCGCTGCGCTTCTGGGCAACGCTCGACCCCGCGCTAGACCGGGCGCCTGATCCCGACGACCGCGTCGCGCGCGCGCTCGCCGTGCTGGATCTGGCCGCGTTGTCGGACATTCCGGTACGCCTCCTGTCGACCGGCCAGCGTCGCCGTGCCGCGCTCGCGCGGGTCGCCGCCAGCGAGGCCCCGGTCTGGCTGCTCGACGAACCCGCCAACGGCCTGGACGCGCACGCGGTCACGCGGCTGGAAACGCTGATCGCGCACCACCGGGCGGGTGGTGGTATCGCTCTCGTCGCCACGCATCTCCCGCTCGCCATGCCGGGTGCGCAGGCGATCGCCCTGTGATCGCGATCATCCGCCGCGACCTTCGCCGCAGCGTCGCGAGCGGCGGCGCCACCCTGGTCGTCGCGTTCTTCCTGCTGGTCGCGGTGCTGTTCCCGTTCGCGATCGGCCCGGATGCCGCGTTACTCGCGCGGATCGGCGGCGGCGTGATCTGGACGGCGGCGTTGCTCGCGGCGTTGCTCCCGGTCGAACGGCTGGTCGCGACCGATCTGGAGGCAGGCGTGTTCGACCAGTTCGCGGTGCGCGGCCTGTCGATGACCGCGGTCGCGCTCGCCAAGACGATCGCGCACTGGCTGAGCTTCGGCCCGCCGCTGATGCTCGCTGCGGTGATCGCCGCCGGCCTGCTCAACTTGTCCGCCGACACGCTGTTCCGCGTCGAGCTCGGCCTGTTGATCGGCACGCCCGGCCTCGCCGCACTCGCGGTCGTCACCAGCGCGCTCGTCGCCGGCGTTCGCGGCGGCGGTGCGGTCACCGGTCTGGTCATGCTCCCGCTCGCCGTCCCGGTACTGATCTTCGGCGCCGGCGCGCTCGACGTGGCGAGCGGCGCGGGCGCGCTGAAGCTGCTCGGCGCGGTCAGCCTGACGCTGGTCGCGGGCGCACCGTTCATCGCCGCCGCGGCAATTCGCGCCGCCCTGGACTAGAGCCCTCTAGTCCCCTCCCGATCAGGGAGGGGAGAAGATAGGTAGCCCGCTCAGTTGAGCGCCATCATCTAGTTTAGGGTGGTCATCTCCACGGCCTTGCCCTTGCTGGTCGGGTTCGACGCGTTGGCCTTGGGCGCCTTTTCGGCCTTGGGCTTGCGGACTTCCTTGTTCGACTTCTTCTGGCTCTTCGCCATGACCACACCTCAGGGAGCGGAACGCCCCGTTGCCATCGTACACGGTTACGGCGTCATGCCCGCATGGTATCGAGCAGCGCGATCGTCGCCGGATCCTCCGCGCCACCGAAAAACCGGTCGAGCGCGGCGCGGAACGGCGCCGAATCGTCGGCGACGCGCGCGAACAGCGTCATCGACGAGCGCAGCTTCACCGCATCGATCGCACCCAGGATCCGCTCGGCCGAGCCGCGCGCGCGCGTGACCGTCTCCGTCGCCTCGATCAGGCGGGGGCCGAGCACCGGATGCGCGAGGTAGGCGCGGGCCTCCGCCACCGCGCCGATCGCATAGGTCCGCGCCATCGCGCTGTGGCCGAGCCCGGCGATCTGCGGAAAGACGAACCACATCCAGTGGCTGCATTTGGCACCCGCGCGCAATTCGGCGAGCGCCTGTGGATAGACGTCGGCTTGCGCCGCGACGAAGCGTTCGAGACGGTGTAGCATGCGGTTCAGGTGGTCGTCGGCGGACGCGACCGCAACCGCAACCGGTGTGCCCGGCAGAGCGTTCGACGCGTAACGAACAAGGACAATGCCCATGAAGACGATGATCGCGCCCGTAAAGACGATGATCGCGGCAGCACTTCTCGCGATACCGCTGGTGCTGGGGGCATGTGGGCGCAAGGACGATGCTGCGAACACCGTCTCGGCGAGCGGGTTCACGCCGCCCGAGACGCGCGCGCCGACGCCGATTCCGGGACAGGCGCAGACCACGCCGATCACCGCCTATGTCGGCAAATACCCGCATGATGCGGTCGACGGCGTCGGCTTCTTCGATCGCACCGAAGTCGCCACCGGGCTCGTCGATGCGGTCGGCGATGCCAAGCTGCGCGAGACGATCCGCGGCCGGTCGGGGCCCGAGACGCCGGTCTTCACCATCAACCGCAACGTCGGCAAGCCCGGCGGCGGACCGCGGATCGCCGCCTGGGGGTGCGAACAGCATAATTGCAGCGACCGCAACTGGACGGTGCTGGTCGATCCCAAGGGCGGCAAGACCGAGGTCTGCTATCACGACGCCGCCAAGATGGCCGCGCGCAGCGAATGGTATTCCGGCGGCGCACCCGAGCTGCGCGACGAACCCTGTCCATCGGAGGGCTGACCCGGTGCTCGAACATATCCCCGCCTGGCTGGGGCACGCGATGAGCGGCCTGCGCGCCGGCGACGACAAGCTCGCGATCGTCCAGGTCTGCGGCACACCCGACGATACGCTCGCCTCGATCGATCTTTCGAGTCCCGCGTTCGCGCACGAAGCGCGGCTCCCCCCGCGGTTTACGCAGGACGGTCGGGCAGACGGCGCGGGCGTATCACCGCCGCTGGTCTGGACCGAGCCGCCGGCGGGGACACAGACGATGGTGCTGATGGTCGAGGATCCCGATGCCCCCACGCCGCAACCGCTCGTGCATGCGATCGTGTGGGGCCTGGATGTCGGGTCGGGACGCCTTGAGGAAGGCGCGATCGGGGCCGATGGCGCGGGCGACTCGGCCGGGCGCGACGTGGGGCGTAATTCCTATCTCCGCGAAGGCTGGTTGCCGCCCGATCCCCCGAGCGGGCATGGCGAGCATCGCTACGTCTTCCAGCTGTTCGCGGTCGGTGCGGGTGCGGGCGATCCCGGCACGACACCCGGACGATCCGCCGTGATCGAGGCGATCACCGGCCATGTGCTGGCGGCGGGGGTGCTGATCGGCACCTATTCGCGCGATGAGGAGGTTCCGGTCGGGCCGGTAGGGTCGGTCGAGAGTGGCGGGGCGGCGTTGGCCTGAACGCCAGTCTGAACGCCAGTCTGAACGCCAGTCTGAACGGCGGCCTCAACGATGGGCCTGAACGACGTCTCGTTCTACGCGCATGGTCCTGTCGGTTTGGCTGGGGGGACCGCGTTCAGGCGATGGGGATGATCGGCGTGGCGGTGCTGACCGCGATGGCGGCGAAGAAGAGTGCGCCGACGAACGAGATGGCGATACGCTGAGCGGTTTCGAAACGGAACGACATGGGGATTTCCTTCGATCTTCGAGGGGCCGGACCATCCGGCCCCCGATGTCGAAAGCATTGCATGCGGCGTGCCAGTTCGAGATGTCGTTGTTTTCGCGCGACTTTCTATTCCGGTGGCAGCGCAGTTGGTAAATTCCACCACTTGCACCGCGCGGATTGCACCATTTTACGGGATCAGGCGGCGCAGATCCGATCGCGTCCCTGTTCCTTGGCGGTATAGAGCAGGCGGTCGGCGCGACAGAACGCGATATCCGACGTCTCGTCGGCATGGATCGCGGTGATTCCCGCCGAAAAGGTGATGCTGCCAAGCGACGCATCGGTGTCGCGGTTGCGGAACCGCTTGGCCGCGACCGTCGCGCGGACCCGGTCGAGCAGTTTCGCGGCATCCGCGAGCGTGATGCCCTGGATCAACAGCGCAAACTCCTCGCCACCGTGGCGGACGACGAGGTGCGGCGCGCATTCGCTCGCCAGCGCCTGGCCGATCGCGATGAGCACGCGGTCGCCGACACCGTGGCCGTGCAGATCGTTGACGCCCTTGAACCGGTCGATGTCGCACACCGCCAGGCAATAGGGTCCGGCGTCGAGGTCGCGTTCGGCGAAGGCCTCCTCGAACGCGCGGCGATTGGGCAGGCCGGTCAGCATGTCGCGCCGGGCGATGTCGCGTGCCTCGGCCAGTTTCGTACGGAGCAGGTCCGCTTCGGCGGTCGCCGTTGCGAGTCGCACTTCGCTGTCGTGGACTCGGCCGATCATCGTCGTCGTGATCTGCGTGATCTCGTCGATTTCGGCGATCTGCGTGATCGCCGCGGCGCTTTTCGCGAGGTCGCGGCCGAAGCCGCGCGTTTCCGCCTGCATCGTCCGCACGATCTGGGTGAAGTCGTCGACCTGATTCTCGGTTTCGGTGACCAGCGATATCGCGCTGTCGACGCCGGCGTCGGCGATGTCGGCCTGCGCCTTTTCGGAGGCGCGCCGACAGGACGGGGCGCCGTCGACGACTCGCCCGCCGAGTCGTTCGATGTCGTGGCGGCTCAGGCGGACGCCGCCATCGGTCAACCGGGCGACCTCCTGCCCCAGTGGCGCGTCTGGGGCTGACAGGACGGCGAACGCGAAGCCGTAATGCGCGGGATCGGGGCTCAGGCCGTGCTCGTCAAGAAACCTGCCGATACGATCGTACAGCGAATCCTGCGGGTCTGCCCCCGATACCGATCTGGTCGCTCGCGCGTCCCCCATGATTTCCTCCGCGTCCCCGACATAGCGATAGACCCGAAAGCGTTAGCATACCGTCACCAAAACGGCAGTTATTTGCCGGTCAGCGTTTATTTGCCGGGCTGGCCTTATTTGCCCGTCAGCTTTTCGACCGCAGCCAGCGTCGTCGACACGTGTGCGGCCGGGTTCATCTCGTCATGGACGAAGGCGATGCGACCATCCTTGGCGATGACATAGCTGGTACGCTTGGTCAGGTTGCGGCCTTCCATCATCTTGCCGAGCGCGACGTCATAGCCCTTGACCACCGCCGGGCCTGCGCTGGCGACCGCGAACTTGCCCGCGCATTTCTCGGCGGAGAATTTGCTGAGCGTCTCGACAGTGTCCGCCGACATGCCGATCACGGTCGCGCCGGCCTTGGTGAAGGCGGGGATCGCCTCCGCAAACGCATGCGCCTCGGCGTTGCAACCGCCGGTGTAGGCCGCCGGGAAGAAGTAGAGCACGACCGGGCCCTTCTTGAGCTGGTCGGCGAGATGGACCGAGAACACCTTGCCCGCGATCGCACCACGCGTGGTGAAATCGGGGGCCTTGGCACCGACCGGCAGCGCCGCGAAGGCGGGGGCGGCCGAAATCATGAGGGCGGCGGCAGCGGCGAGAGTCGAAAGGCGCATGAACGATACTCCGGTTGGATTGCAACGGCCTACGCCCACGCGGGTGATCCGTCCATTGCTCGCGACGGCCGCGGCCGATAGGCAGGGGCCATGCCAGTCACCCAAGCCGATATCGATCTCGCGCACCGCCTCGCGGATGCTGCGGGCCACGTCATCCGACCCTATTTCCGCCATGAGCACGGCGTCGAGATCAAGGACGATCAGTCCCCCGTCACCCGCGCCGACCGCGAGGCCGAAGCCGCGATGCGCCGTCTGCTCGACGCGGAACGCTCGGGCGACGGCATCATCGGCGAGGAGTTCGGCGAGAAGGCGGGCGTCACCAACCGCAAATGGGTGCTCGACCCGATCGACGGCACGCGCAGTTTCACCGTCGGCCGCGCGATCTTCGGCACGCTGATCGCCTTGGTCGAGGATGGCTGGCCGGTGCTCGGGATCATCGACCAGCCGGTCCAGCGCGAACGCTGGGTCGGCGTCGCGGGCCGTCCGACGACGCTCAACGGCGTGCCGGTGCGGACGCGGATGTGCCGCGAACTCGCCGGTGCGACGATCGCCACCACCAGCCCGCATCTGTTCGACGAGGTCGACGTGGCGCCCTACCTCGCGCTGGTCGCCGCGATCTCGGGCGGCAACCCGCGCCAGGGTCCGGTCTATGGCGGCGACTGCTACAATTACGGCCTCCTCGCGAGCGGGCATCTCGACGTCGTCTGCGAATCGGGTCTCAAGATCTACGACTTCGCAGCCCTGGTGCCGGTGGTCGAAGGCGCGGGCGGCATGATGTGCGACTGGAACGGCGACCCGTTGACCGCCGACAGCGCCGGGCATGTCCTGGCGATCGGCGATCCGGCGCGATTGGATGACGTGCTCGAGGCGATGCACCGGCAGGCGGACGCCCACGACCATTGACCCAATCCCTTCCCGCCAGTGGAAGGGAGTAGAAGCGGATCACCTACCCCATACCCCCTTTCCGTCATCCCGGCGGAGGCCGGGACCCACGGACACGGAGCCCCACCAACGATACGAACCGAAACCATGGGCCCCGGCGTTCGCCGGGGTGACGGGATGGGTGGAGTTGGGGAGGGGGGGTAGCGCGTCAATCGATCAAAACGATAACAGCGCGGTCGCAATCGAAAAGCGTTCAAAACCAGGGCGCGCTTGATTGGAGGGAAAGCAGAGGTGGATCGCGCATTCCGAACCTCCCTGCTCCGTCATCCCGCCGGACGCCGGGACCCACGGACACGGTACGTCAGCCGTCGGAGCTAACCCTACCATCGGCCCCGGCGTCCGCCGGGGTGACGGGTTGGTGTGGGTGCTGGGGCACAGCCTTGCTTCGAGTTCGGCCGCAGGTGAATTAGGCCGCAGGTACTGCGACCCAACCCAAGCAGAGCGCGCTATTCAAGCGGACCGGCTTCTAAACAGCCTCCTACGGCTACTGCTATGTCTACGCCGTCAGGTCACGCTCACTCCGCTATCCGTCATCCCGGCGGACGCCGGGACCCATGGACCCGGAACGCCAGCCGTCTGCGCGGGGCCCAGTCATCGCTACTCGCCTCCGCCTGATGCCGGGCCGAGCAAGGTGGGGAAAGGGCGCTAAACTCGCCGCCCTCAGAAAATCCCCAGAAACTTTTTCCGCTGCCCCTTCTTATCCGCCCCAGACGTCTTCCCGTCCTCCGCCTTGGCCGTCGTCCCATGCCCCACGTCATCACGCGGCGCGCCCTTCGTCGTACGCTGCGCCGCCGCCGTCGCCCCCGCCAGCACCGGCCCGCACGCGGTCGATTTCGCATCGCCGACGTCGACGAACGCCAGGATCCCCGCGACCGGCGTCGCCACCAGCGCCAGCCCGAGGCCACTGCCGACCCGCGCGAGCAGGTCCTTCGAGATCACGTTGAGCTTCGGCGCGGCGAACATTCCGCCGACACTCACCGGGGACTGGCCCGCGAACAGGCTGAACTTCTTCGAGTCCGCGCGGAAGGCGAGATCGACCGCCTCGTTGCGGAAGCTGAACCCGCCGCGGCCGACGATCACGTTCTTGCGCGTGTCGATCAGGATCGGGTCCGCCGCCGCGACGCCGCCGCGCACGGTGAAGCCGATCAAGCCGCAGTTCATCTGCACCGGCTCGTTCAGCTGACCCTGGAACATCCGCTGCGCAAACGTGCCGATGTCGAGCTCGGCGAGCTGCACGTTGCGGACCGACAGCGCCCCCGACGGCAGCACGAACGCGATCCGCCCGCGCGATGACGCCAGCGAATCATGGATCGAATCGCCGCGCCCGTCGAGCTTGATCCGACCCTTGACGGTCCCGGTCGTCCCGGCCTCGGTCAGCCCATAGCCCTTGAGCAGTCGACCCAACGGCGTCGGCGCAAGGCGGATGTCGTACGACACCGCGCTCGGCCGCGCGCGCGTATCGAAGATCACGTCCGACGCGACGTTGCCGCGCGCCATCGAGAAGGTCAGCGGCGACAGCGCGAGGCGCCCGCGTTCCAGGTCGAGCGTCAGGTCGATGTTCGAAATCGGCAGGTTGCGCGACTTCACCACGCCGATCGTCCATTTCAGGTCGGCATCGAAGATCTGCATCGTCGCGACCGGCAGGTTCCCGTCGGGCAGCAGGCGTTGCGGTGCCGCGCCCGTCGCGGCGGCGGCGGCCACCGCGCCCTTCGTCTCGACGATGTCGGGATTGAAACCGATGAACGGCGCCGCATCGATGATGTCGAGGCTCTTGGTCGTGAGCACCGAATCGAGATGGATGCGCTCGCCGTTGACGATCGTCAGCTTGCCCGCGAGATCGGTCCGGCCGGCGATGCCGCGCAGATGCGTGAAGGCGTATTCGTCGCCCTGCTTGATGAGCTGCGCGCGCAGTTTGTAGGTCCGCGTGTTCGGGATCGCGACGTCGATCACGCCGAGCAGCGTCGACAGATTGGCGCCGCGTGCGGTCACCGCCAGCGGCACGTTCTCGACATCGGCGATGCTTGGCAGCGTGCCTGCGACGTCGATGATGTTGCCCGCCGCCCGCGCGCGCGCGACCAGCTTGTTCTGCCCGCGATTGGCGGTCGCGTCGGGCGACAGCAGTTGCGCGGTCACGGTGAACGGCGTCTCGCGCAGACGGCCTCTGCCCGTCAGCCCGACCGCGCGCCCGATCGTCGCGTCGACCGAGCGGATGTCGGCGATGTCGAGGTCCGCGACGATCCGCATCCGCGGGTCGAGATAGCGCACCGACGTACCCGTCACCGTCGCCACGTCGATCCGCGGAAACTCGAGCGGCTTGCCGCCCTTCTTCTCGGAGAACGTCCAGGTATTCGCGGTATGCGCCCTGTCCCATTCCAGATCGACCGCGCCGTTGACGAGGTCGAGCCAGTAGAGCCGCCGCTTGCCGAAGATCAGCGACAACGGTGCGATCCGCGTGTCGAGCTTGTCCGCGCGGAACAGGTTCGGCCGGCTCGCCCAGTCGGGGTTCGAGAGCGTGAAGTTCTCCGCGTACAGCTTGATCCGGAACGGCGCGAAATAGAGCTGGAAATCGCCGCGCACGGTCAGCGTGCGGTGGGTCAACGAGCCGACGACGCGCTCGAACGGATGCTTAAGGAATCGCCCCTTGGTGATGTACAGCACCAGCCAGATCGCGACGAGGACCGCGACGATCCCGAGCAGGATGTTGCGGATGATCCGCCGCTTGCGACGTTTTCGCGTCTCCACTGCAATGGGCGCCGGTGCGGGAGCCGGGGAGGGGGCGTCGATCGGCGGCGTCGGGCTGGCGTCCATGCAGGCCCTATCGCATGGCAATCGCGCGAGTTCCACAATGCGGGTTCCGCGACGGTTGATATTTGCGGCCAATGCGGATAGTGCGCCCGCTTCCTCGAAGGGAACGCGTTCGACGAATCGCCCGGCCAGTGTGGGCTGCCGCGGCGATTTCAGCGTCCTCCTTCGTAACCGAAAGGATAAAAATGCCCAAGCTGAAGACCAAGAGCGGCGTCAAGAAACGCTTCAAGCTCACCGCCACCGGCCTGCTCAAGCACGGCGTCGCCGGCAAGCGTCACCGTCTGGCGCATCACAACGGCAAGTACATCCGTCAGAACCGCGGCACCAAGCTGCTGTCCAAGGCCGATACCGCAGCAGTGAAGGCCTGGGCGCCTTACGGCCTGCGTTGAGCTGAGAAGGAATTAGACAATGGCACGCGTAAAACGGGGTGTTACCACCCGCGCCAAGCACAAGCGTATTTTGGTTCAGGCGAAGGGCTATTATGGCCGTCGCAAGAACACCATCCGCATCGCCCGTCAGGCCGTCGAGAAGGCCGGACAGTACGCATATCGCGACCGCAAGGTTAAGAAGCGCACGTTCCGCGGCCTCTGGATCCAGCGCATCAACGCCGGCGTCCGCGCCGAGGGTCTGACGTATTCGCAGTTCATGCACGGCGTGAAGCTTGCAGGGATCGAACTCGACCGCAAGGTCCTGGCCGACATCGCCATGCACGAGGGCGCTGCGTTCAGCGCCATCGTCGCCCAGGTGAAGGCGGCGCTTCCCCAGGCCGCGTAATTCGCGACTGAGGTGAGTTTCGGGAGGGCGTCGGTGGTTATCCACCGGCGCCCTTTCTGCGTTTGGGGCGAAGTGTTTGAGCGCTGGTGCCGAGAGGTTCAGATGCTTCCCGAACTACCCAAGCAATCCAACTTCCGTGGTCCCAACCCCCTCTCCGTCATCCCGGCGGACGCCGGGACCCATGGTTACGGCGGACCCGGCAATACCGTGCTACCATCACCCGGCCCGCTACCATGGGTCCCGGCTTCCGCCGGGATGACGGATGTTCAATATCCGGAGTTAGGGCGAACAAGGGGAGCACGAAATGCGCGAAACCTTCCAGCCGTGCGTCTACATCCTCCACTCCCGCCGCCACGGCACGCTCTACATCGGCGTCACCTCGAACTTGCTCGCACGCCTCGTTCAGCACCGAGAGGGGTTGATCCCCGGCTTCACTCGCCGGTACGGCATCAAGCGTCTCGCCTATTACGAGATGTTCGACACGATGGAGGCCGCGATCGTTCGCGAGAAGCGGCTGAAGGAGTGGCGAAGAGCGTGGAAGATCGAGTTGATCGAAGCGCGCAACGAGAATTGGGACGATCTGGGTATCGGCCTCGGGCTGCCCCGCCTAACCGAACCCGCCCTGGGAGTATGACGTGACGCAAGACCTGAACCAGATGCGCGACCACATGCTGACGGCGATCGCCGCCGCATCCGGGCTCGACGCGCTCGATGCGTGCCGGGTCGAGGCGCTCGGCAAGCAGGGCACGATCACCGCGCTGCTGAAGACGCTCGGCAAGATGACGCCGGACGAGCGCCTCGTCCAAGGCCCGCTGATCCAGGGCCTCCGCGAAGCCGTCGCCAACGGCATCGCCGAGCGCAAGGCCACGCTCGAACGCGCCGCGCTCGACGCGCGCCTCGCCAGCGAAACGCTCGACATGACGCTCCCCGCGGACGCGCCCACGCCCGGCACGATCCACCCCGTGTCGCAGGTCATGGACGAACTCGCCGAGATCTTCGCCGACCTCGGCTTCGCGGTCGCGACCGGTCCCGAGATCGAGACCGACTGGCACAATTTCACCGCGCTCAACATCCCCGAGACGCACCCTGCGCGGGCGATGCACGATACCTTCTACCTCCAGCAGGGGATAGACGCGAAGGCCGCCGGCACCGCCGACGAGAAGACGACCTTCTCGCTCCTCCGCACGCACACCTCGCCGGTCCAGATCCGCACGATGTTGAGCCAGAAGCCGCCGATCCGCATCATCGCCCCTGGGCGCACCTACCGCTCGGACTCCGACGCGACGCACACGCCGATGTTCCACCAGGTCGAGGGCCTCGTGATCGACAAGGGCATCACGCTCGGACACCTGAAGTGGACGCTCGAGACGTTCGTGAAGGCGTTCTTCGAGCGCGACGACATCGTGCTCCGCCTGCGCCCCAGCTACTTCCCCTTCACCGAGCCGTCGGTCGAGATCGACGTCGGCTACACGCTGGTGAAGGGCAAGCGCGTCGTCGGCGGGTCCGAGCCCGATGGCTGGCTGGAAATCCTCGGCTCGGGCATGGTCCACCGCAAGGTCATCGAAGCGTGCGGGCTCGACCCCGACGAATGGCAGGGCTTCGCGTTCGGCTGCGGGATCGACCGCCTGGCGATGCTCAAATACGGCATGGACGACCTCCGCCCGTTCTTCGACGGCGATATCCGCTGGCTCAAGCATTACGGCTTTTCGAGCCTCGACGTCCCCACCTTGTCCGGCGGAGTCGGCGCATGAAGTTCACCCTCAGCTGGCTCAAGCAGCACCTCGAAACCACCGCCACGCTCGACCAGATCGTCGAGGCGCTGACCCGCATCGGCCTCGAGGTCGAAGGCGTCGAGAACCCCGGCGAGAAGCTCGCCGCGTTCAAGATCGCAAAGGTCCTCAGCGCAGAACGCCATCCGCAAGCCGACAAGCTCCAGATCCTGTCGGTCGATGCCGGTAACGGTCCGCTCCAGGTCGTCTGCGGCGCCCCCAACGCGCGCGCCGGCCTGGTCGGCGTGTTCGGCGCACCCGGTGCGTACGTCCCCGGTCTCGACGTCACGCTCAAGCTCGCGAGCATCCGCGGCGTCGAATCCAACGGCATGATGTGCTCGACGCGCGAACTGGAACTTGGCGAAGACCACGACGGCATCATCGAACTGCCGGCGGACGCGCCGATCGGCACGCCGTACCCCGAATACGCCGGCCTGACCGACCCGGTCATCGACGTCGCGATCACGCCGAACCGCCAGGACTGCATGGGCGTCCGCGGCATCGCGCGCGACCTCGCCGCCGCCGGCCTCGGCACGCTCTCGCCGCTGACGTTCGACACGTTCACGAGCGAGGGCGCAGGCCCGGACGTCCGCACCGACGACACCGCCGGCTGCCCCGCCTTCTTCTCCCAGACCGTCACCGGCGTGACCAACGGCGAATCCCCCGAGTGGATGCGCCGCAGCCTCATCGCGATCGGCCAGAAGCCGATCTCCGCGCTCGTCGACATCACCAACTATCTGATGATCGACCTCGGCCGCCCGCTGCACGTCTACGACCGCGCTGAGCTCTCCGGCGGCCTCGTCGCGCGGAAAGCTAAGGACGGCGAGCAGGTCGTCGCGCTCAACGGAAAGACCTACACGCTCGACACGACCATGACCGTCATCGCCGACGACGCGGCCGTGCACGACATCGGCGGCATCATGGGCGGCGAGCATTCGGGCGTCTCGGCGGACACCACCGACGTGGTGATCGAATGCGCGTATTTCGATCCCGACCACATCGCGCGCACCGGCCAGAAGCTGACGCTGACCTCCGACGCGCGTAGCCGCTTCGAACGCGGCGTCGACCCCGCCTTCCTCGACGACGGCCTCGCGATCGCCACCGCGCTCGTGCTGCACATCTGCGGCGGCACGGCGAGCGACGTCACGCGCTCGGGCGAACCCCCGCTAGACCCCCGCGTGATCCACTACGATCCGCGCTTGAGCGCAGACCTCGGTGGCCTCCACGTCGCCCCTGAGCGGCAGGCGCGCACCCTGTTGTCGCTCGGCTTCACGATCGGCGCGATCACGTCGGCCGACGCGTTCAGCGACGCGCTGTTCTCGACGATCGAGGGCAAGTGGCCGGTTACGGTCCCGAGCTGGCGCCGCGACGTCGACGGCCCCGCCGACCTCGTCGAGGAGGTCGTCCGCATCGAGGGCATCGACACTATCCCCTCGACGCCGCTTCCCCGCATGCCAGGCGTCGCCAAGCCGACCGCCACGCCCGAGCAGAAGCTCGAACGTCGCGCACGCAGGGCGGCCGCTGCCCGCGGCCTCGACGAGGCGGTAACGTGGAGCTTCCTCTCCGACGCCGAAGCCGCGCCTTTCGGCGGCGGTGCCTGGACGCTCGCCAACCCGATCAGCGAAGACCTGAAAGTCATGCGCCCGTCGCTGCTCCCCGGCCTGCTCGCCGCGACCGGCCGCAACCTCAAGCGTGGCCAGCAGAGCGTCCGCCTGTTCGAGATCGGCCGCCGCTATCTGGCCGAAGCCGAGCGCGCGACCTTGGGCGTAGTCTTGGCAGGCGACCGCCGTCCGCGCGGCTGGCGTGACGGTAAGGCGGCAAGCTTCGACGCGTATGATGCGAAGGCCGAAGCTCTTGCCCTCCTCGCCGCGTCGGGCGCGCCGGTCGACAATTTGCAGGTGATGGGTGAAGCCGGCGACGCATGGCATCCTGGCCAGTCGGGCACGCTACGCCTCGGGCCGAAGACGGTGCTGGCAAGCTTCGGCATGCTCCATCCGTCGGTGCTGAAGGCGTTCGACCTCGACGGCGCGGTTGCCGCGGTAGAAGTCTACCTCGACGCGATCCCGCCCAAGCGTGCGTCTGGCTTCGCGCGTCCGGCCTACACGCCGCCGGCGCTGCAAGCCGTCCGCCGCGACTTCGCGTTCCTCGTGCCGGCGGCGCTCGCCACCGACACGCTGGTGCGTGCGGTCAAGGGCGCGGACAAGATGGCGATCGTCTCGGCCCGCGTGTTCGACGTGTTCACCGGGGCGGGGGTGGAGGACGGCCACAAGTCGGTCGCGGTCGAGATCGTCCTGCAACCGACCGCCAAGAGCTTCACCGACGAAGAGATCAAGGCGATCGCCGACAAGGTGGTCGCCGCGGCAGCCAAGCAGGGCGCGAGCCTGCGCGTCTAAGCATGCCCTCACCCTTCCCACGGCCAAGCGGCCGCGGGCTCCCTCTCCCCCGAGGGGAGAGGGAGAGACGCCGAAGGCGGCGAGGGTGAGGGCACGCGCCGGCGACCTTCTCAAAGAATCACCCTTCTTTCGTCATCCCCGCGGAGGCGGGGATCCAGACGGGCTAACCAAGCGATTCCATCGACAGCGTCGCCACTCTGGATCCCCGCCTCCGCGGGGATGACATGAAGGGCATAGACCGTTCGACCGTCACGGAGACCGACATGACCGACCTGATCACGATCGCCAACGACCACCTCACCGCGCAGATCAACCCGCACGGTGCCGAGCTCACCCACCTCCACGACGCCGATGGCCGCGAGCTGATGACCAACGCCGACCCGGCCTTCTGGGCCGGTCACGCGCCGATCCTCTTCCCCGTCGTCGGTGTCGTCAACGAAGGCGTCATTCGTCTCGACGGCCAGGCCTACCCGATGCAGAAGCACGGCTTCGCGCGTCATTCAGCGTTCGACGTCGTCGCGCAGTCGGAAAGCTCCGCCACCTTCCGCCTCACCGACAGTGAGGAAACGCGCGCCGCTTACCCGTTCGCGTTCGCACTCGACATCGTCTTCACGCTCGACGGCGCATCGCTCGCGATCGAAGCGCGCATCCACAATCGCACCGACGCGGTGATGCCGGCAAGCTTCGGCTTCCACCCCGCCTTCGCCTGGCCGCTGCCGTACGGCGAGCCCCGCGCAGACCACCGCATCACGTTCGACACCGACGAACCCGGCAAGCTTAAGGCGATCAGCCCCGACGGCCAGATCGCCGTCGACGAACGCCCCTCGCCGGTCGAGGACCGCGTCATCGCCCTGCGCGACGAGCTGTTCGCCAAGGATGCGCTGGTGTGGGACCCGATCCACTCCGACGCCGTCACCTATGGCGCCAAGACCGGCCCGCAGTTGAAGATCGCCTTTCCCGACACGCCGAAGCTCGGCATCTGGACCAAGCCGGGCGCGGCCTATGTCTGCGTCGAGCCCTGGCACGGCATCGCCGACCCCGAAGGCTATACCGGCGATTATCGCGACAAGCCTGGTGTGTTCGAGGTGGCCGCGGGTGGTACGAAGAGCATCACGATGAGCGTGACGCTGGTACCTGCTACCGTTTGAATCAAACGCATCGGACCCTCTGCGATCCTCCCCCGCCAGGGAGAGTGTCTGGCGCTTGCCGGACAGAGGGGGAGGAAAGCGAAACCGCTGTTCCGTGGCCGCCCCCT
Organism: Sphingomonas sp. M1A8_2b; assembly: GCF_053345535.1. NCBI lineage: Bacteria > Pseudomonadati > Pseudomonadota > Alphaproteobacteria > Sphingomonadales > Sphingomonadaceae > Sphingomonas > Sphingomonas sp. M1A8_2b. The sequence goes on from NZ_JBKFAH010000001.1 coordinate 551,555, forward strand.
CCGCCACCTTCGGTGCCACCTCCCCCTGGCGGGGGGGATTTAATTTGAAACCTGATCTCAACTTAGCGCCTTGAGGGACGCCCCTCTGTCCTAGACGCGCTGCATCTGCCAAGAGCAGCGGCATGACCGCCGGTATCCCGGCTCACCCTATCTACCGAGCCAAGACTCGGCGCACCGGACCTTATCATGACCCAATTTCCCCGCCGCACCTTCGCGATCATCTCGCATCCCGACGCCGGCAAGACCACGCTGACCGAGAAGCTCCTGTATTTCGGCGGCGCGATCCATCTCGCCGGCGAGGTGAAGGCGCGCGGCCAGACCCGCCGCGCGCGCTCCGACTGGATGAAGATCGAGCAGCAGCGCGGGATCTCGGTCACCTCGTCGGTGATGACGTTCGAGCGGCAGGGGATCACCTTCAACCTGCTCGACACCCCGGGCCACGAAGACTTCTCCGAGGACACCTACCGCACGCTGACCGCGGTCGACTCGGCGGTCATGGTAATCGACGCCGCGAAGGGCATCGAGCCGCAGACGCGGAAGCTGTTCGAGGTCTGCCGCCTGCGCAACGTGCCGATCATCACCTTCGTCAACAAGGTCGACCGCGAGGGTCGCGATCCGTTCTCGCTGCTCGACGAGGTGGCCGAGATGCTCCAGCTCGACGTCTGCCCGATGAGCTGGCCGGTCGGCATGGGCGGCGAGTTCGAGGGCGTCTACGATCTCTACGCCAACACGCTCAGCCGCCCCGAAGGCGACAGCCGCGAGTTCATGGGCAAGGCGATCCCGTTCACCGGCATCGACGACCCTGAGCTTGCCAAGATCCTCAGCCCCGAAGCGATGGTCCGCCTGAACGACGAAGCCGAACTCGCACAGGGCGGCTATTCGAGCTTCGACCCCGAGGCCTATCGCGCGGGCAATTTGACCCCGGTCTATTTCGGGTCGGCGCTGAAGGATTTCGGTGTCGCCGAGCTGATCGCCGCGCTCGCCGACTACGCCCCGCCACCGCGCGCGCAGCCGGCCGAGCCTGCGCCCGTCTCCCCGGATGAGCCCGAAGTCACCGGCTTCGTGTTCAAGGTGCAGGCCAACATGGACCCCAATCACCGCGACCGCATCGCGTTCATGCGGCTGTGCTCGGGCGTGTTCAAGCGCGGCATGAAGCTTACGCCCACCGGCCACGGCAAGCCGATCGCGGTGCATTCCCCGATCCTGTTCTTCGCGCAGAACCGCGAGCTGGCGGACGAGGCGTTCCCCGGCGACATCATCGGCATCCCCAACCACGGCACGCTCCGGGTCGGCGACACGCTCAGCGAGAAGGCCGCGATCCGCTTCACCGGCCTGCCCAACTTCGCGCCCGAAATCCTGCGTCGCGTCGTGCTCAAGGACTTCACCAAGACCAAGCAGTTGCGCAAGGCACTCGACGACATGGCCGAGGAGGGGGTGACGCAGGTGTTCTACCCTGACATCGGCTCGAACTGGATCATCGGCGTGGTTGGGCAGCTGCAGCTTGAAGTGCTGCTGTCGCGCCTCGACGCGGAGTACAAGGTCGCGGCCGGGCTAGAACCTGCCCCCTACGAGACCGCCCGCTGGATCACGGCGGAAGACCCGCTGGAACTGAAAACCTTCGCCGAGATCAACCGCGGCGCGATGGCCAAGGACCGCGACGGCAACCCCGTCTTCCTCGCCAAAAGCGCCTGGGAAGTGAACTACATCGCCGAGCGCTACGCCAAGATCCGCTTCGCCGCGACGCGCGAGCGGTAAGGAGGCTATCGTTCCCCTGCGAACGCAGGGGCCCAGGATCACAATCGCTGTCCTTTGATACCCTGGGCTCCTGCGTTCGCAGGAGAACGTGGCCTAATCCGCTGCCAGTGCTTCGGCGAGCATGTCGCGGATCGCACGCAGGGCGGTCATCGGCGATTCGGCCTGTGCCACGATCTCGCCCGGTCCCGGTATCGCACCCGCGCCCTTTTCTCCCGCCAGCAACTGCTGGACGCCGCGGACGGTATACCCTTCGCGGTTGAGATACTGGTCGATCCGCCGCACCAGCGCGACGTCCTCGGCACGGTAATACCGCCGGTTGCCCGCACGTTGCAGCGGCTTCAACTGGGGAAAGCGCGTCTCCCAATAGCGCAGGATATGCTGCGGCAGGCCGGTGTCGCGCGACAGCTCGCCGATCGTCCGAAACGCCGCACTGGCCTTTTGCCCCCCGGCATCGGGCCGTGCGTCGTCGGTATCAGGCATATCGGATGTCAGTCGGCACCGACGATGCGTTCCCGCATCATCTGGCTGGCGCGGAACGTCAGGACGCGGCGCGGTGCGATCGGCACCTCGATACCCGTCTTGGGATTGCGGCCGATGCGCTCGCCCTTGTCACGCAGCACGAACGTCCCGAATCCCGAAATCTTGACGTTTTCGCCCTGCGAAAGCGCCCCGCACATCTCGGACAGAATCTGCTCGACGATCTTGGAGGAGTCCGAGCGCGACAGCCCGACCTCCTTGTGGAGAGATTCAGCCAGATCGGCCCGCGTCAAAGTACCCGTCGTCATGATCTACAAGCTCCCACACTCGGCGAACCTCCTACACAAGCGCGTCGGCGACCGGAAGAACTTTTGTTCTACAAGCGAATCGACTCGTTTCGCCAGAGATTAGAAGCGGATAACCGCCGCGCCCCACGTGAAGCCACCACCCATCGCTTCGAGCACGACGATCTGCCCTTGTCGGACACGTCCGTCGCGCACGGCGACGTCGAGTGCCAGCGGCACCGAGGCGGCCGATGTGTTCGCGTGCTGGTCGACGGTGACCACGACTTTCGCCGGCGCGAGGCCCAGTTTCCGCGCGGTTGCATCGAGAATCCGGGCGTTGGCCTGGTGCGGCACGACCCAGTCGACCTGGTCCGCAACGAGCCCGGCCATCGCCAGCGATTCGGTCATCACCGAGGCCAGATTGGTCACCGCATGACGGAACACTTCACGGCCCTTCATGCGCAACTTGCCGACGGTCCCGGTCGTAGAGACGCCGCCGTCGACATAGAGAAGTTCGTTGTGACGGCCATCGGCGTGGAGCTTGGTGGTCAGAATGCCGCGCCCGCCTTCCTCGGCGGTGTCCTGCGCTTCGAGCACGATCGCACCGGCGCCGTCGCCGAACAGCACGCAGGTCGTCCGGTCTTCCCAGTCGAGGATGCGGCTGAACGTCTCGGCACCGATCACCAGCGCGCGCTTGGCGACGCCGCTGCGGATCATGCTGTCCACCACCTGCACCGCGTACAGGAAGCCCGAGCAGACCGCGGCCACGTCGAACGCGACGCAATCGTTTATGCCGAGCATCGCCTGCACCTTGGTGGCGCTGGCGGGGAAGGTCTGGTCCGGCGTCGCGGTCGCGAGCACGATCAGGTCGATGCTCTCAGCTTCGATCCCGGCGGCGGACAAAGCCGCGCGGCATGCGTCGGCAGCCAGAGTCGCGGTCGTTTCGCCTTCGCCGGCGATGTGGCGGAAGCGGATGCCGGTACGCTCGACGATCCACTCGTCGCTGGTGTCGACCTGTTTCGCGAGCTCGGCGTTGGACACGCGGCGCGCGGGCAGGGCGGAGCCGGTGCCGATGACCACAGATCGGATCATGCCGCCTTCTCCACGCTGCCGAGATCGTCGGCGATGCGCCGGATCAGGTCGTTGCGGACCATCTTGGCGGCATTGCCGATCGCGGTCGCGACGCCGCGATCTGTCGCGCCGCCGTGGCTCTTCACGACGATGCCGTTGAGCCCGAGAAAGACCGCGCCGTTGTGATTGTTGGGATCGAGGTGATCGCGCAGCAACTCGGTCGCGGGGCGCGAGATCAGGAAGCCGAGCTTCGAACGGACCGAACTGCGGAACGCGCGCTTGAGCAGGTCGGCGACGAATCGCGCGGTGCCCTCCGCGGTCTTCAGCGCGATGTTGCCAGAGAAACCGTCGCACACGACCACATCGACTTCGCCGCGCGACAGGCGGTCGCCTTCGATGAACCCGTTGAATTGCATGTCGACCGCCGGGGTCGCACGCAGTTGTGCGGCCGCATCGCGGATCTCGTCCGTGCCCTTCATGTCCTCGCTGCCGATATTCAGCAGCGCGACGCGGGGGTGCGGGATGTCGAGCGCGGTGCGCGCATAGGCAGCACCCATGATCGCGAACTGGACGAGATTACGCGCGTCGCATTCGGTATTCGCGCCGAGGTCGAGCATCACCATGTCGGTGTCGCCGAGCGTCGGCAGCCGCGCCGCGAGAGCCGGCCGGTCGATCCCGGGCAGCATCCGCAGCGACAGCTTCGCCATCGCCATCAGCGCGCCGGTATTGCCCGACGATACCGCGGCAGCGGCACGACCCTGTTTCACCAGGTCGATCGCGATGCCCATCGAGGTCTTCTTGGCACGCCTGATCGCCTGGGTCGGCTTGTCGCTCGACCCGACGACTTCCGGCGCGTGGACGATCTCGGAGTTCTGCGACAGGTTCGGATGCGCCTTGAGGCCCTCGCGAATCGCAGTCTCGTCGCCGACCAGCAGGAAGCGCATGCCCTCATATTGATGACGCGCGAGGGCGACACCGGCGAGCATCACTGCAAGCCCGTCATCGCCACCCATCGCGTCGACCGCGATCCAGCCGCTGTCGGGCATTGCCTATCCTTCGTTCAAGTTAGAGGCTTTGGACCTCAACCCTCGACCGAGAGGATTTCACGACCATTGTAATGGCCGCACGAGCCGCAGAGGTTGTGCGGGCGCTTCAGCTCGCCGCAGTTCGGGCATTCCTGGAACGACGCGATCGTGAGCGAGTCGTGGCCACGGCGCATGCCGCGCTTGGAGGGCGAGGTTTTTCTTTTGGGGACGGCCATTTCGGCACCTTGTTCAATCTAAAGGTCGGGGCTCCGAGTACGCCCGGACACGGAACTCGGCAACCGACATGAATGCCGGCCGCCTGAAGCAACCCATGCGGCCTGACGCTCGCGAAGCGTGGCGCTATAGCGATTTCGTCCCGCGTTGCAAGCTTTGGCCCCCGCGTTGCAACCATTGGTCGCGAGTGGCAGGACCTCCCGCGACATCCAACGAGGGGCAACGCCGTGATATTACCCGTGACTCTGACGATCGCCGCGGCCGCGGCCGTCGTCAATCTATGGCTCGCCTTCCGAATCGTGCCGATCCGGGTGAAGGACAAGGTGCTGCTGGGCGATAACGGCAACGCGCTGTTGCAGGGGCGGATGCGCGCGCATGCGAATTTCACCGAATATGCGCCGTTCATCCTGATCCTGCTGGGGCTGATCGAACTCGCCGGCGGATCGACGATGTGGCTGTGGATCGCGGGCGTCGTGTTCGTGATCGCGCGCGTGGCGCACGCGTTCGGGATGGACCGGGCAACGTCGAGCGTGCCGAGGGCCGCGGGTGCGCTGGTGACATGGGCGTTGATGGCGTTGCTAGCCGGTTGGGCGCTGGCGATCGCGTATCAGGCCAATGCGATGCCGGCTGCGAAGACGTTCCAGGTCGTGCCGTCTGGTGGCCGGGCATGAGCGCGTTTCGCTTCCTTCCCGCCGCAGCGCTGTTGGCTGCATCCCCTGCCGTGGCGCAGGTCTCGCCCGAGCGATTGTCGGCGGATGTGAAGACGCTCGCCTCCGATGCGTTCGAGGGTCGGGCGCCGGGGACGCCGGGCGAGACCAGGACGATCGCCTGGCTGATCGCGCAGTTCAAGGCGATGAAGGCGCAGCCCGGCGGCCCCAACGGCGGCTGGACGCAAGCCGTGCCGCTCGTCCACACGCGCATGGGCTCGGGTACCGTCCGCGCCGGCGACGCCGCGCTGGCGCAGGGGCGTGACGTGTATCTCAGCACGGTCCGCGGCGTCGACCGCGTCGCGATCGCGAACGCGCCGATGGTGTTCGTTGGCTACGGCGTCAGTGCGCCCGAGCGCGGCTGGGACGACTTCAAGGGGCTCGATCTCAAGGGCAAGGTGGCGGTATTCCTGGTCAACGATCCCGATTTCGAAGCCGTCGCAGGCGACGATTCGAAGGGCAAGTTCGGCGACCGCCGGATGACCTATTACGGCCGCTGGACGTACAAATACGAGGAAGCCGCAAGGCGAGGGGCGGTCGCGGCGCTGATCGTTCACGATACGCCGGGGGCGGGTTACGGCTGGAGCACGGTGACCGCGCCGGCCGGCGAGAATTACGATATCGTGCGGAACGATCCCGAGTCGCGGGTGCTGCTCCAAGGCTGGCTGGAGGGCGGCGCGGCGTCTCGCCTGTTTGCAGCCTCGGGCCTCGACCTGGCGGCGTTACGGAAAGCGGCGCGGCGGAGCGACTTCCGCCCGGTCGCGCTGAAGCAGGCGTTCACCACCGACCTGCCGGTGAAGCACGACACCGCCGTGAGCCAGAACGTGCTGGCGAAGCTGCCGGGCAAGACGCATCCCGACGAGGTCGTGATGTTCGGCGCGCACTGGGACGCCTACGGCATCGGCGCCCCCGACGCGCAGGGCCGCACGATCCGCCCTGGCGCGAACGACGACGGGCTCGGCGTAGCCGGCGTCCTCGAACTCGCCCGCAATTTTGCCAAGGCCCCCCGCACCGACCGCAGCCTCGTCTTCGCGCTGTGGAGCGGCGAGGAGCGGGGCCTGCTCGGCTCGGAGACCTACGCGGTGAACCCGGTCTATCCGGCGGCCAAGACGGTTGCCAATCTGACGCTCGATATCCTCCAGACCGCAGGGCCTGCAAAGGACGTCATGCTGGTCGGGGCGGGCCAGAACAGCCTCGAGGACATGCTGGGTGAGGCGGCGAAGGCGCAAGGCCGCATCGTAACCCCCGAAGCGCTTCCCGAACGCGGGCTGTTCTACCGCGCCGATCACTTCTCGGTCGCGCGACGCGGCGTGCCGACGTTGCTCCTGATGGCGATCAGTGGTGCGCCCGATCTGGTCAAGGGTGGTCGGACTGCGGGGCAGGCTTGGCTCGATGGCTATATGAAATGCTATCACCAGACGTGCGATGCGTGGGGGGCGGACTGGGATCTGCGCGGTGCCGCGCAGGATGTCGGGCTGTTCCAGACGATCGGGACGAAGCTGGCGAACAGCCGGTTGTGGCCGGAATGGCGTGAGGGCTCCGAGTTCAAGTCGGTGCGGGCTGAAAGCGCAAGCGAGCGGAGGTAAGTCTACCCCCCATCCCAGCGACCACCCCGGCGAAGGCCGGGGCCCAATTGGAAAGGTTGCAGCAACGGAGCTCGGCCTACGCCAAACTTCGTCCCCCAATTGGGCCCCGGCCTTCGCCGGGGTGGAGTGATTGGAAGGGTGGCGCTTATTCTGGTTCCCCCGCGAAGGCGGGGGCCCAGGGGCCAAGCCTACCGCCCTTGGTTGAGTCTGGGCCCCCGCCTCCGCGGGGGAACAGCTAGGGTTGCAAGCCGACCTTACCCCGCCAACGCCCGATCGCTCACGAACATATTCGTCGCCCGCTCATGCCCGAACGTGCTCGCCGGCCCATGCCCCGGAATGAAGCTCGTATCGCTCCCCAGCGGCCACAGCTTTTCGACGATCGACTTCACCAGCACCTGATGATTCCCCCCAGGCATGTCGGATCGCCCGACCGACCCCTGGAACAGCACATCCCCCACCTGCGCGAACTTCGACGGCGCGTGGTGGAAGATCACGTGCCCCTCGGTATGCCCCGGCGTCTCGTACACATCGAGCATGAGGTCGCCGACCGACACCGTGTCGCCCTCGACCAGCCACCGGTCCGGCTCGAAATTCACCCCCGAAATCCCGTATTTCGGCCCGTCCTGATCAAGCCGCTGCAACCAGAAGCGATCCGCCTCGTGCGGGCCCTCGATCGGTACGCCAAGGTCGTTCGACAGCCGTTTCGCCCCGCCGGCATGATCGATATGCCCGTGCGTCAGCAGGATTTTCTCGACCGTAACGCCGGCCTGTTCGACCGCCGCCATGATCCGCGGCAGGTCGCCGCCCGGATCGATCACCGCGGCCTTCATCGTCGTCGTGCACCAGAGGAGCGTGCAGTTCTGCTGGATCGGCGTGACCGGTACGATCGCGGCGCGGAGTGGTGGATTTGTCATGGCCCCGAAATAGGATAGCGCATCGGTTGGAGCAATCGCCGCTTGCGGTTTACCCCATCGCCCGTGCAACAGGAAGGCGATGTGGACTGCGCCCTTCGTTTTGCTCGATGATGCTCGTGAGGGGGGCGCTCCGGCGCGATTGTACCGCGACCCCGTCCGGATCGTCCGGGCCGATACGCTCGCCGAGGTGCGCCCGGCGCTCGACGCGCTACGAGATGCCCGCGCGGAAGGGCTGCACGCCGCCGGGTACCTCGTCTACGAAGCCGGCGCTGCACTATCCTCGAAGCCGGTCGACGTCCGCACCGAAGGGCCGCTGCTCTGGTTCGGCCTGTTCGCCGAGTATCGGACGATCGCGCCCGAAGACGTCGCCGCCTTGCTCCCCGACCCAGCCGGCGCCTGGACCGGTGCACCCGAGCCGCTGATCGACCGCGACACCTACGACGCCAGCCTAACGCGCGTGCTGGAGCTGATCGCGGCGGGCGACATCTACCAGGCCAACCTCACCTTCGCCGCCACCGTGCCCTTCGTCGGCGACCCGCTCGCGCTGTACGCCCGGCTGCGGCGGCAGGCGAAGGCGGGCTATGGCGCACTGATCGACACCGGCGAGACGCGGTTCCTGTCGCTGTCGCCCGAACTCTTCTTCGCGCTCGACGGCGACACGCTAACCTGCCGCCCGATGAAGGGCACGGCGCAACGAGGCGACACCCCCGAGGCCGATCGCGCACTCGCCGAGGCACTCGCCGCCGACCCGAAGCAGCGCGCCGAAAACCTGATGATCGTCGACCTGATGCGCAACGACCTGTCGCGCGTCGCCACTCACGTCGCGGTCCCAGACCTGTTCACCGTCGAGACCTATCCGACCGTCCACCAGATGACCTCGACCGTCACCGCGACGCTCAAGCCCGACTGCGACGCGGTCGACGTGCTGACCGCGCTGTTCCCGTGCGGATCGATCACCGGCGCGCCAAAACAGCGCGCGATGGAAGTCATCGTTGAGGTCGAGCACGCGCGCACCCGCGGCATCTACACCGGGTCGATCGGCCGCCTCGATCCTAACGGCGACGCGATCTTCAACGTGGCGATCCGCACGATTGCCGTCCAAGCCGAGCGCGCGATGATGAGCCTCGGCTCGGGCATCGTCGCCGACAGCGCGGCGGATGCGGAATGGGACGAGTGCCACGCGAAAGGCGCGTTCGTCACCGCCGGCCAGCGCCGCTTCGACCTGATCGAGACGATGGCGTTCGATCCCGACGACGGGCTCCTCCGCCTCGAGGCGCATCTCGCGCGGATGAAGGCGAGCGCCCAGGCGCTGGGGTTCACCTTCGACCGCCACACCGCGCGCAACGAACTCCAGGCGGCGACCTTCCGGTTGCGCGGCCCCCGCCGCATCCGCCTGTTGCTCAGCCCGTCCGGCGCGATCGCGATCGAGGCAGCACCGCTCCCGCGATCGCCCGCACAGGCTAGCGTCGCGATCGTGCCGCTACCCGTCGCCGCGACCGACTTCCGCCTCCGCCACAAGACGAGCGCACGCGACTTCTACGATCGCGCCCGCATCGACGCGGGGACCTTCGAGGTGGTGTTCGAGGACGCCGACGGCTTCCTGACCGAAGGGAGTTTCACGTCGGTGTTCGTCCAACGCGGCGCGATCCTTGTGACGCCGCCGCTACGGCCCAGTCAGTTTTCGGGCCTGCTCCCGGGTATTCTCCGCGCCGATCTGCTTGAATCGGGTCGCGCGATCGAAGCGCCGATCACCCGCGCCGACCTCAACGCCGGTTTCTTCGTCGGAAATGCAGTCCGGGGCCTCATTCCGGCGATCGTTACGGTTGCGAATTCGGCCAAGCGGAGCGTATAGCGCCCGCGAATTCCGCGGCGATGTTCGCGGACAACCGCAAAGGTTACACCATGCACGCATCCGCCGCGCTCGGCCGCATCAGCCCCTCGCCGACGCTCGCGATCACCTCGCGCGTTCTCGAACTGAAGCGCGCAGGCGTCGATGTGATCGGGCTTGGCGCGGGTGAACCCGATTTCGACACGCCGGACTTCGTGAAAGAGGCTGCGATCCAGGCGATCCGCGACGGCAAGACCAAATACACCAATGTCGACGGCACGATCGAGCTGAAGCAGGCGATCGTCGCGAAGTTCGCGCGCGACAACAACCTCACCTATACCACCGACCAGATCAGCGTGAACGTCGGCGGCAAGCACACCCTGTTCAACGCGATGGTCGCGACGATCGATCCGGGCGACGAAGTCGTCATCCCCGCGCCGTACTGGGTCAGCTATCCCGACGTCGTGCAGTTCGCGGGCGGCGTGCCGGTGATCGTCAAGGCGGGCCCCGAGGTCGGCTACAAGCTCGATCCCGCCGCGCTCGACGCCGCGATCACGCCTAAGACCAAGTGGGTGATCCTCAACTCGCCGTCGAACCCGACCGGGGCCGGCTACACGATCGACGAGCTGAAGGCGCTCGGCGCGGTGCTGGCGAAGCACCCGCATGTTTGGATCTTCGCCGACGATATGTACGAGCACATCGTCTATGACGGCTTCAAGTTCGCGACCATCGCCGAGGCGTGCCCCGAGCTGTTCGAGCGCACGCTGACCGTCAACGGTTGCTCGAAGGCCTATGCGATGACCGGCTGGCGGATCGGCTATGCCGGCGGCGCGGCGTGGCTGATCAAGGCGATGGCCAAGCTCCAGTCGCAGTCGACCTCTAACCCCTGCTCGATCGCGCAGGCGGCGGCGGTGGCGGCGCTGAACGGCGACCAGTCGTTCCTCGCCGAGCGCAACACAGCGTTCCAGGGGCGTCGCGATCTGGTGGTGGCGATGCTCAACGAGATCGACGGCATGCACTGCCCGACGCCGGAGGGTGCGTTCTACGTCTATCCGTCGTTTGCCGAGCTGATCGGCAAGACGACGCCGAACGGTCGCCTGATCGATACCGACGAGGCGATGGTCGGCTATCTGCTCGACGACGCCAAGGTGGCGGTCGTGCAGGGCGCCGCGTTCGGCCTCTCGCCGGCGTTCCGGATCAGCTACGCGACGTCCGACGCGCTGCTCCGCGAGGCCTGCACGCGAATCCAGACGGCCTGCGCCGCGCTCAAGTAACAAACGATCCTCCCCCGCCAGGGGGAGGTGGCGCGAAGCGACGGAGGGGGAGGATACGGAACGAGGGTTGTTCCTTTCCTCCCCCTCCGTCTGGCAAGCGCCAGCCACCTCCCCCTGGCGGGGGAGGATCGAAGGTTCGAGCAACAATCGAGACACGCGGCGACATCTTCCGGCAATCCTGCCGGACAATGCCTGCTGCACGATGAACGCATCGGCCACGGCGCGTTAATCGAGAGTTTCTAAAAACGACATTGTGGTTGACCGGCATCTCCACGACATGCCGGGACGTAGCTGACACCGGCCCACCCGGTCGGTGTCGTCACTTGGTTTCATTGGGATCGCATCATGCGCAGTATCGTAAAGTCGAGTTTCTTCTGGCAGTTCAGCGGCGGTTTCGTGCTGGGTGCGATCGGCTTGCTCGCGCTCCAGCCCGCCGAGGCGCGCCAGACCTTCGCCAGCCATTTCGAGCACAGCGTCTCCACGACGCGATAAGCGCGCCGACGGCCTAGCGAAGACGAGCGGCAACCCCATGTATCTAAACATGAAAAAGCCGCTCCTCGCCACGCTCGCCGCCGTCGGTATCGCCGGTGCGGTCATGTCCACCGGTGCCGCACAGGGCGCCCGCGCCGTCGTCATCCCCGCCGTCAAGACCGACCTTCCCGCGACATCCGATATCCAGACCGCTGTACTCGCTGGCGGTTGCTTCTGGACGATGGAGGCGGTGTTCGAGCATGTGAAGGGCGTAAAGGCGGTCACGACCGGTTATGCCGGCGGCACCAAGGCAACTGCGACCTACGACCAGGTCTCGGCCGAAACGACTCGGCATGCCGAAGCGATCAAGATCGCGTACGATCCCCGGATCGTGAGCTACGGGACGTTGCTGCGCGTCTATTTCTCGATCGCGCATGACCCGACGACCTTGAACCGCCAGGGTCCGGACAGCGGCCCCAGCTATCGCTCGGCGATCTTCCCGCAGTCGCCGGCGCAGGCTCAGGTTGCCCGCGCGTACATTGCGCAGCTGGGGGCGACTCATGCGTTCTCCGGGCCGATCGTGACGAAGCTGGAGACGGGGACGTTCTATCCAGCCGAAGCGTATCACCAGAATTTCTACGACCGGAACCCGACGCACCCGTACGTGGTGATGTGGGACAAGCCCAAGGTGGCGGCGTTCCGCGCGGCGTTTCCGACGATCGCCAGCTGAGACCTTCCGTCATCAGAGCACACCACCCCGGCGAAGGCCGGGGCCCAATCGGAAAGGTCGCAGTAACGTTGGACAAACCTCCGTTATAAGCCGCTCGTAATTGGGCCCCGGCCTTCGCCGGGGTGGTGGCGTATATACCTGATCAGCGACAAACTTCAGGCAGCAACCGGAAAGCGCAACATCCGATCCGCCACGGGCACCATCGCTTCCGCGCCTAGACCAACCGCGCGGACAATCTCGGGATGGTCGACATCGAGCCCCCCCGTCAGCGACCCGAACGCGGGCAGGATCAGCTTCGTCGCAGTCGCCACGAAACACCGCCGCGCGACCGACTTCCCCCGCACCCGCAGCCGCAGCTTCGGATGGAAATGCCCCGACAGTTCCGGCCGCGTCTCCGCCCGGTCGGCCTCGTGCCGCAGCACCAGCCCATCGACGACGACCTCGTCCACCACCTCGCCGCCACACCGATCGAGGATCGCCGGATCGTGATTGCCCGTGATCCATGTCCAGCGTGTGCCATCGGTCAGCGCCCGCAGCATGTCCTGCGCCCGCTGCGGCAACCGCGCGCATCCGTCGCTGTCGTGGAAGCTATCCCCTAGGCACCAGACCTCGCGCGCGCCCGTCGCCGTGACCAGCGCGGTGAGATCGGCCAAGGTCGCGATCGAATCATAGGGCGGCAGCATCTGGCCGCGCCCCGCGAACCAGCTCGCCTTCTCGAAATGCAGGTCGGCGACCAGCAGCGCGCGGCGCTCCGGCCAGAACAGTGCGCCTTGTGGCAACGCCAGAAGCGCATGTCCGCCGAACGAAAAGGGAACCATCCGCCCGCCATGCCGCCCCCGCCGCGGCGAATCAAGCGGGCATCCGCGAGGGCGGGCAGGGCTTGCGCATGTCCGCAATCGGCGTAAAGCGCGCCGTCCCTTCATGAGGAGCGCTTTTCGCGCCATGTCGTCCGAAGCCGGAACACCGCAAACTGCCGCAGTCCCCCAACCGCCCGCCGATGGCGTGGCGGCGCAGGTCTGCGCGCCCGCCGATATGTCGGCGGCGCATCTGCATCCGCACCCGGCGCTGGCGGCGCTGACCGTCGGTGCGATCGGCGTGGTGTTCGGCGATATCGGCACCAGCCCGCTCTATGCGTTCCGCGAGGCGCTCGGCCAGACGTCGGCGGGCGGCATCGATCCGACCGAGATTCTCGGCGTGTTGAGCCTGGCGCTCTGGTCGCTGTTCCTCGTCGTCACCGTAAAATACGTCATCTTCCTGATGCGCGCGGACAACCAGGGCGAGGGCGGCGTGTTGGCCCTCGCAGCGCTCGCCCGTCGCGCGCTAGGTATGCGCTCGCGAATCGCCATCGTCCTCGGCGCGGCGGGGGCGTCGCTGTTCTACGGCGATGCGATCATCACCCCGGCATTGTCCGTGCTGTCGGCGATGGAGGGTTTGCGGACGATCCCGAGTGCCGCGCACATCTTCAACGAAGGCGTGGTGCGCGCGCTGACGATCGGCATCCTGATCGCGCTGTTCATGATCCAGTCGCGCGGGACCGCGCAGGTATCGAAGCTGTTCGGCCCGGTCTGCATCCTGTGGTTCGTGTCGATCGGGGCGCTCGGCATCTGGCACATCGCCGACGAGCCCTCGATCGTCCGTGTGTTCCTGCCGACCTACGGCATCTCGTTCCTCGCGACGCACGGCGTCACCGGGCTGTTCGTGCTTGGCGCAGTATTCCTCACCGTCACCGGCGCCGAAGCGCTGACCGCCGACATGGGCCATTTCGGCAAGCTGCCGATCCGCATCGGCTGGTTCTTCCTCGTCTTTCCGGCGCTCGCGCTCAACTATCTGGGGCAGGGCGCGTTCGCGCTCGCCAAGCTCGAAGATGCCGCGCGGCAGGGTATTCCATTCGTCAACCAGGACTGGTTCTTCCTGATGGCGCCCGAATCGCTGCGCGCGCCGCTCATCATCCTCGCCGGATTCGCGACCGTCATCGCCAGCCAGGCGGTGATCACCGGTGCGTTCAGTTTGACGCAGCAGGCGATCCAGCTCGGCCTCCTCCCGCGCCTGCGTATCCGCCAGACCTCGGCGGTGTTCGCCGGCCAGATCTACCTCCCCGCGATCAACTGGCTGTTGCTGATCGGCGTGCTGGTGCTGGTGATCCAGTTCAAGACGTCGTCGGCGATGGCGGCGGCGTACGGCATCGCGGTGACCGGCACGATGGTGGTGACCACCTTGCTCGCCTATATCGTGGTTCGCCATCGCTGGAACTGGTCGCGCCCGCTCGCGCTGGCGGCGATCCTGCCGTTCCTGACGCTCGACCTGGTCTTCTTCGGCGCCAACATCCTGCGCGTGATCGAGGGCGGCTGGGTGCCGCTCGTCATCGCTGCGTCGATCGGGCTGATCATCTTCACCTGGGTCCGCGGCAAGAAGATCGTCAGCGCGTTCGAGAAGCGCCAGAGCATCCCGCTGAGCGACCTCGCCGCTGCGCTGGAGAAGCGCCCGCCCGAACGCGTGTCGGGCACCGCGGTGTTCCTGACCGCCAACCCGCACGCGACGCCGGGCGCGCTGTTGCATAACCTCAAGCACAACAAGGTGCTCCACGAGCGCAACCTGATCGTGAGTATCCGGACGGCGGACCGGCCGTTCGTCGAGGAATCCGCGCGCGCGAAGGTCGAACGCGTCGACGACAATTTCTCGATCGTCGTGCTGACCTACGGCTTCATGGAATCGCCCGACGTCCCGCGCGATCTCGGCGTCGGCAACAAGACCGAGCAGCTGGGGCTCGACCCGATGCGGACCTCGTTCTTCATCGGCCGCAACACGCTGAAGCCCGATGCGGAGAAGGGCATGCCGCCGTGGCAGGACCGTATCTTCCTGTTCCTGCAACGCAACGCGAGCGACCCGACCGACTTCCTGAAGATCCCGCCGGGCAAGGTGCTCGAGCTAGGCGAACAGGTCACGGTCTAAACTGAGGGCGTGGCGGACGGTTTCGGGGCGGGAAGCGCGTGCTCCCTCGCCCGTTCGGGGAGAGGGAAGGGGCCCGCGGCGCTTGCCGTGGGAAGGGAGAGGGGCGTTGTCGGGCACCGTCTCGAGCCTCACGCCCCTCTCTCCCCGTAGGGGCGAGGGACATTCCACATCACCCCGCAAACGCCTTCACCAGG
Organism: Sphingomonas sp. M1A8_2b; assembly: GCF_053345535.1. Taxonomy (NCBI): domain Bacteria; kingdom Pseudomonadati; phylum Pseudomonadota; class Alphaproteobacteria; order Sphingomonadales; family Sphingomonadaceae; genus Sphingomonas; species Sphingomonas sp. M1A8_2b. Next base: position 567,054 of record NZ_JBKFAH010000001.1, read on the forward strand.
TCGAACAGATAATCGCGGCCGTCGTACAACGACGCCACCCGGATCCGTTCGTTGAGCCCGTGAATCCCCCCCATGTCCTTGTCGATGAACACGCCGGGTACGCCGTAGACCGGGATCCCGATCGCTTCGAAGAATATCCCGTCGGTCGCACCGGTCGACATCATCGGCAGGATCGGGATGCCGGGGAAGTGCTTGGCCGCAACCTTCGTCACCGGCCCCATGATCTTCGGATCCAACGTCGGCGGGATCGCGGTCGGCCGCACCGGCTGGTTGGCCGTCACCGTGACCTTCGCCCCCGCCAGTTCCTTCAGCTTGGCGAGCGTGCCGTCGACCGTCTCCCCCGGAAAGATCCGGCAGTTGATGTTGGCCGTCGCGCGCTGCGGCAAGGCGTTCTCGGCATGCCCGGCGTTCAGCAACGTCGCCACGCACGTCGTCCTGAGCGTCGAGTGCATCGCCTTGTCGCGACTGACGATCGCATCCGCCGCCTTGTCCTCGGGGTTGGCGAGCAGCTTGGTGATCGCATCCCCCATTTCGCCCGGCATCGCCTTCGCGCTGGCCGCGAAGAACGCCTTGGTCGTATCGGTGAACTTCACCGGAAACTCATAGCCCTGCACCGCCTTCACCGCATCGGCGAGTTCGTAGATCGCGTTCTCGGGGATCGGCTGCGAGCTGTGCCCGCCCGGGTTGGTCGCCAGGAAGGTATAGTTCTGCGCGGCCTTCTCGCCGACCTGGATCGCGAGCAACTGGCGCTTGCCGGTGTCGTCAAGCCGCCCGCCGCCGCCCTCGTTCAGCGCGAATTCCGCCGCGATCAGGTCGGGCTTCGCCTTCGCCAGATATTGCGCGCCGTTCCACGCAAACGTCGTCTCTTCGCCGCAGGTCAGCGCCAGCTTGATCGTCCGCTTCGGCTTGTAGCCGCCGGTCTTGAAGCGGATCATCGCGTCGGACCAGATCGCAGCCTGCGCCTTGTCGTCGACGGTGCCGCGCGCGTAATAATAGCCGCCTTCCTCGATCAGCTTGAACGGATCGCGCACCCAATCCTCGCGCTTGGCCTCGACCACGTCGAGATGCGCGAGCAGCAGCATCGGCTTGAGCGAGGCATCCGACCCCTTGAGCACGGCGACCAGACCGCCGTCCTTGGGATGCTCGGGTACCGAGAAATAGGTGACGTCCGCGTCCGCATAGCCCGCCGTCTTCAGCCGCGCGCCGATCTGTGCCGCGGCCTGCGTGCAACTGCCCGCGGACAGCGTCGTGTTGGTCTCCACAAGCTCTTTGTAGAGCCCGAGGAACGCCTTCTGATCGGGCCGCGTCTGCGCCTGCGCAGCGATTGGTGTGGTCAGTATTGCCGCCGTAATTAGCCAATTCGTTGCGCGCATAGTGATCCCCTTGATCGATTATGACCGCAGAGTTGCAGCGAATGCGGCGTCGCGCAACCTCAACGCCGCGACGGCGGACGCAAGGTCCCGCGCGGCAGCGCAAGCCGGACCTCGCGGTTGGCGAAATCGATGTCGACGCGGCGGAAGAGTTGCAGCACGTCCATCCCGAGCAATACTGCGGGACGGTTGGCCAGCCCGAACACGCGGAACGGCGGCGCATCGACCGCGGTGAACGCGACGGGCAGGTCGCCGAGCGTCAGGCTGCCGATCGTGGTACGGTCGATCGTCGTGTAATCCGCGACCACGGTTTCGCCGGTCACGCCGGTCAGCGACACCGGTTGCGAGCGCGCCGCGCTGCCGAGCTTGCGCATCACCTTCCGGCGGAGCGCGGCGTTGCCCATGCTGATCGAGGTACCGGTATCGAGGATCACGCGGATCCGGATGCCGTTGCAATAGGCGTCGGTGACGACCAGCTGACCGAACAGGCTGCGCGCGCGAATGACGATCTCATCGGGATCGGCGCGCTCGCGGCTCGGGCGTTTGCGCGACGGCGCGACGGTCATCGTCTGCGCGTCGAAGTCGATCGTCACCGCATGCGCCTGTAACGTGTCGATCCCGAGCAGGCCGTTCGCCCCGAGATACACCGCGCCGATCGCCGGCGCCTCAATCGCCGCGCTGCCGATGACGCTGACCTTCAGTGAGGGGATCAGCACGGTGGCGATGTTGCCGACGCCGGTCATCCCCGTCACGCGAACGGTCCGCCCCGGCGCGAGGCGCAGCGTCTGGGCGAGCTCGCGCGAGATAACCGTGCGCTGCGCGCCGGTGTCGACGATGAAGGGATAGGGCCCGGCGTCGCCGATCGTAACGGGCACCGTCATGCGGGTCTGATCGACGCCGAACAGGAGCGTGTCGGGAGGCGGTTCTGCTGCAGATGCTGCACCGGGCGACGGTGCAGCATTCTGGCGTGGCGGCGCCGCGTCCTGGGCGCTGGCCTGGGCGGCGATCATCAGCAATAGAGGGGCTAGCCACCTGTGCATGCTGCAAATGCTGCGCTCATTCCGTGATGCGCGCAACTGTGGTTGTTACTGTGGTTGTTAGAGAAGAATGCCCCGCTGAAACGCCACCACCCCGGCGAAGGCCGGGGCCCAATTGGGGGAGGTCGCTAATGGAGGGCGGCGCTTCGTTACGACCACCTTTCCACTTGGGCCCCGGCCTTCGCCGGGGTGGTGCAATCTTGTCAGAGGCACCTCTTAATCCGGCCGCATTGCGTCCGCGATCATCGCCTCCGCTTCGATCAGCAGCGCGTCGTCCGAACTGTTCGTCGCCACCTTCTCGCGCCCGATCAGCGTCAGCACCGGCACCGCGAGCGGCGTCACGCGCTCCAGGTCGACATGCACCATCGTCGCCGCCGCGCGATCGAGCAATGACGCCAGCCGCCCCACATCGGTCATCCGCGCGCGCGCATCCGCCCACGCCGCCTCCAGCAACAGATGCGTCGGCTCGTACTTGCGCAGCACATCGTAGATCAGGTCGGTCGAGAACGTCACTTGTTTGCCGGTCTTGCGCTTGCCCGGATGCTGGCGCTCGACCAGCCCGCCGATCACCGCGACCTCGCGAAACGCGCGCTTGAGCAGGTGCGATTGCTGCACCCATTCGACGAACTCGTGCTCAAGGATATCCGCCGAGAACAGCGACGCCGGATCGGTGATCTTCTCCAGCCCGTACACCGCCAGCGCATAATCATTCGCGACGAAGCCGAGCGGCTTCAGCCCTTGAGTCTCCATCCGCCGCGTGATCAGCATGCCGAGCGACTGGTGCGCGTTCCACCCCTCGAAACTGTACGCGACCATGTAATGCCGCCCCTCGCGCGGGAACGTCTCGACCAGCAGCTGGCCGGGCTCGGGCATCACCGATCGATACGCCTGCATCTCCAGCCATTCGCGGACGTCGTCGGGGAAGCGCGCCCATTCGCCCGGATGCGCGAGGAACCCGCGGACGCGATCGGCGAGGTTGGTCGACAGCGGCATCCGGCTGCCGCCATAGGTCGGGATCCGCGCAGGCTTCGACGTCGCGCGCACGACCAGATCCTCAAGGTCGATCTTCATCACCTCGAGGCTCAATCCGGCGAAGAAGAACGTGTCGCCGTGGCTCAACTGCGCCGCGAACGCCTCCTCGACCCGGCCCAGCACGCGGCCATTGCCGAACCGCACGTTGAGCATCGTCGCCTCGACGATGATCCCCGCGTTCAGCCGGTGCTGGCCGATGAACTTGGGGTGGCTCACCCTCCACGTCCCGTCCGCATCCTTGGTCAGCCGCTTGAACCGGTCATACGCCTTCAGCGAATAGCCGCCGTCGCTGATGAAGTGGAGCACGCGCTCGAACGTCTCCGTCGGCAGCGCCGAATACGGCAGCGCGGAGCGGATCTCGTCGAGCAGGTCCGCCTCGCGAAACGGCGCCGCGCACGCGCACGCCATCACATGCTGCGCCAGCACGTCGAGCGCGCCGACGCGGAAGATATCCGCATCGAGTTCGCCCGCCTCGACCGCGTCGAGCGCTGCGCGTGCCTCGAGATATTCGAACCGGTTGCCCGGCACGACGATCGCTTGAGACGATTCATCAAGCCGGTGATTGGCGCGACCGATCCGCTGCAACAGCCGCGACGATCCCTTCGGCGCGCCCATCTGGATCACGCAATCGACATTGCCCCAGTCGACGCCGAGATCGAGGCTCGATGTCGCGACCAGCGCGCGCAATTTGCCCTCGGCCATCGCGTTCTCGACCTTCCGTCGCGCTTCCTTGGCCAGGCTGCCGTGGTGGACGCCGATCGGGAGGTTGCCCGCATTCACCTTCCAAAGATCCTGGAAGATGAGCTCCGCCAGGCTACGCGTGTTGCAGAACACGATCGAGGTTTCGTGCGCCTCGATCTCGGCCATCACCTGCGCGGCGGCATAGCGGCCCGAATGCCCCGACCAGGGCACGCGGCCCTCGGGCAGCAGGATCGCGATGTTGGGATCCGCGCCGGGCTCGCCGCGCACCATCGCGACCTGGTCGATATCGCCGTCGGGCGCGAGCCACGCGCGATAGCCGTCGGCATCCGCGACCGTCGCCGACAGCGCGACGCGGCGCATCCCCGGTGAAATCGTCTGCAACCGCGCCATGCAGAGCGAAAGCAGGTCGCCGCGCTTGCCGGTCGCGAACGCGTGCACCTCGTCGACGACGATCGTGCGGAGGTTCTCGAACATCGTAATGCTGTCGGGATAGCTGAGCAGCAGCGACAATGATTCAGGTGTGGTCAGCAGGATCTGCGGCGGCTTGATCCGTTGCCGCGCCTTCCGGTCGGAGGGGGTATCCCCGGTCCGCGTCTCGACGCGGATATCGACGCCCATTTCGTCGATCGGCGTCAGCAGGTTGCGCTGCACGTCGACCGCCAGCGCCTTCAGCGGCGAAACGTAGAGCGTGTGGAGACCCGTCGTCGGCGCCTCGATCAGCTCGGCAAGCGTCGGCAGGAACCCGGCGAGCGTCTTCCCCGCGCCGGTCGCCGCCACCAGCAGGGCATGATGCCCCGCGCGGCCTTCGGCCAGCATCTCCAGCTGATGCCGCCGCGGCCGCCAACCCCTCGCGACAAACCAGTTTTCCAAGGGGGAGGGGAGGTCGCTCACGGCCTGTTCACGCATCATCGCCATATGGGGGCGTCGCGCCGCACCGCCATGGACCGCGTGCGGAACGACCGCCACTTTGACCAAAGCTCTGTTGTGAAAGACGATCGGTGTCGCTTTTTCGTTATCTCCTGCCCCTGCCGTTGCTCGCACTCCTGCCGTTCGCCAATGCCACTGCCGCCAGCAAGTCGTTCGTCGGCGGCGGCGGCATGGTCCGCTTATCCTACGCCTCCAGCCTGACGCCGACGCGCAATTTTGCAGGCCGGCCGCTGATGAACAGCGGCTGGCGACAGATGTGGGACGGCGCCCCGGTCGGGCGCGGCGTCGGCATCGTCCGCTTCTGGGAGGTCGCCAAGCCGACCGATGGTCAGGGCCAGGTCACCGAATTGATCCAGGTCGGCTTCAGCCGCAGCGCAGCCGTGATCGCGACCTGCGGCACCGAAGGGCTGGTCTCGGGGCATGCCAAGCGGCTGCCCAACCGGATGCTCGGCGGCCACCGCTGGACGGTCTACACCAACGGCGACGCAGGCATGAGTCAGCAGGTCAACGCGACCAACTTCCGCAGTGTCATAAACGGCGCGTGCTATGCGATCGACCGGATCACCTACGCGGTGAGGGCGGCGGCACCAGCCGGCCGGCTTGCGCCGCCCCAGGCGGTGGCTGCGGCGCGGATGGATCAGATTCTGGCGACGATCAAGGTCGGCGGGCGGCGGTAAAGGAAGGACATACAATCCTCCCCCGCCAGGGGGAGGTGGCTGGCCCTTGCCAGACGGAGGGGGCGGTAAGCGAAGACCTCTGTTCCGTGTCCTCCCCCTCCGTCACCTTCGGCGACACCTCCCCCTGGCGGGGGAGGATCGTTGGAGTTGGGTTTTGTAACCTAAGCTCCTACCTCGCCTTCATCCCGTCATTCCCGCGGAGGCAGGAACCCATAAGGGCTGACCGAGCGGCAAAATCCGCAACGGCGAGGTTATGGATCCCCGCCTGCACGGGGATGACGGCTTCGGGAAGTTAGGCAACCATAGTGCCCGTTCGGTCGCCGCACGCTGCCGACGGCACCGCACCCCCGCGTCACGCGTTACCTGATCATGGCAAAACTCGGCGACTGGCTCGAACCGCATCCGCACGGCATCCTCGTCAAGCCGATCGACGCGTGGATCGACCCGTCGATCCCGACCGCGAAGGCGCTCGTCACGCACGGCCACGCGGATCACGCGCGCGGTGGCCACGCGGCGGTCTGGGCCACGCCGGAAACGCTCGCGATCATGGATGCGCGCTACGGTCCGCAGGCCGGCAACCCGGTCGCGTATGGCGAGACGATCCGGATGGGGCCCGCTGACAATGGGGTCGACATCGGCTTCGTCCCCGCCGGCCACGTGCTTGGCTCCGCACAGATCGTACTCGATTACCGCGGTGAGCGGATCGTCGTCTCGGGGGATTACAAGCGCCGCGCGGACCCGACCTGCACCCCGTTCGAACCCGTCAAATGCGACGTCTTCATCACCGAAGCCACCTTCGGGTTGCCGGTCTTCCGCCACCCCGACACCGGCGACGAGATCGACAAACTGATCGCCGCGCTCCACGCCAACCCCGATCGCTGCGTCGTCGTCGGCGCCTATGCGCTCGGAAAGGCGCAACGCGTGATCGCCGAACTGCGCGAACGCGGCCACCAGGCTCCGATCTACATCCACGGCGCGCTACAAAAGCTGTGCGACCTGTATGCAGAGCACGGCGTCAGGCTGGGCGAACTTCTTCCCGTTGCCGATGCGAAGAAGGCGGACATGGCGGGGCATGTCGTGATGTGCCCGCCGGGCGCGCTCAACGATCGCTGGTCGCGGCGGCTGCCCGATCCGATCACCGCGATGGCGAGCGGCTGGATGCGCGTCCGCGGGCGGGCACGCCAGAAGAACGTCGAGCTCCCGCTGATCCTCAGCGATCACGCCGATTGGGACGAACTGACCACCACGCTGACCGAGATCGCCCCGCAGGAAGTCTGGGTCACGCACGGCCGCGAGGATGCGCTGGTCCACTGGTGCATGACCCGCCAGATCAAGGCGCGCGCGCTGGCGTTGGTTGGCTTTGAGGACGAAGACGATTGATCCACGCTAAGCCCGTCCTGAGCTTCGCTGAAGGGGCGCGAAGGCGCCAAGAAGAGTTTTTGCGCGCAGAGGCGCAGAGGACGCGGAGATAGTGACAGAGAGTCGATAGTCGTACGTTCGTCAGCGGTCCTTATCTTGCGCTGGCCATATGGGTGAAGGTCTCGCAAACGCGAGACGGCAGCCCAGTCCGCAACCCTCCGCGCTCTCTGCGCCTCTGCGCGAACCAATCATCTACTCTTAGCGCCCCTTCGGCGAAGCTCAGGACGGGCTTTCGTGGATCAGCCGCCTTCTAAAGTCCGCGCACGCCGCCGCTGCACCGAACTCCCGATCCCGAGCGCCTCGCGGTACTTAGCCACCGTCCGCCGCGCGATGTCGAAGCCCTTGGCGTTGAGCAGCTCGACCAGCGTATCGTCCGACAGGATCTTCGCTCCCTCGGTATCGATCAGCGCCCGAATCGCCGATTTCACCGCCTGCGCCGACACTGCCTCGCCGCCATCCGCCGACTGGATCGCGCTCGTGAAGAAGTATTTCAACTCATACAGCCCGCGCGCGCACGACACGTATTTGTTGCTCGTCACGCGGCTGACGGTCGATTCGTGCATCTCGATCGCATCCGCCACCTGGCGCAGCGTCAGCGGGCGAAGATGCGCGACGCCCTTCAGGAAGAACGCCTCCTGCTGCTTCACGATCTCGGTCGCGACCTTGATGATCGTCCGCTGGCGCTGGTCGAGCGCCTTCACCAGCCAGTTCGCGCTCGCGAGGCAGTCCGACAGCCACGCCTTCGACGCCTTGTCCTGCTGCCCGCCCGACAACTCGGTGTAATAACTCCGGTTGACCAGCACGCGCGGCAGCGTCGAGGCGTTGATCTCGATCGCCCAGCCGGCTTTCGTCCGCGCGACGAACAGGTCGGGCGTCACCGACTGTGCAGGCTCGCCCCCGTACCGGCACCCCGGCTTCGGATCATAGCCGCGCAGTTCGCGGATCATGTCGGCCATGTCCTCGTCGTCGACGTCGCACATTCGCTTGAGCCGCGAGAGTTCGCCGCGCGCAAGCAGGTCGAGATTGTCGATCAGCCGCGCCATGCACGGATCGTAGCGGTCCGCCTCCTGCGCCTGCAGCGCCAGGCATTCGGCGAGATCGCGCGCGCCGACCCCGGTCGGATCGAAGGTCTGGATCGTCGCCAGCACGCCCTCGACGCGGGCCAATGGCACGCCGAGGCGGTTGGCGATGTCGAGCAGCGATACGGTCAGATAGCCCGCCTCGTCGATCTGGTCGATCAGATGCGCCGCGATGAACGCGTCCTCCTGCGGGATCGCTGGCCCTGCCTGCGCGAGCAGGTGATCCGCAAGGCTGAGGCTGGTATCCGCGAACGCATCGAGATCGGGGCCATCCTCGCCGCCCGCACCGCCCGCGCTCGCGCCGGTCATCGAGAGCGCGCCGTCCATCCCGCTGCCGCCGTCGGCGACGCTGTCCTGCTGGTGGCTTTCGGTGGCATAGTCGACGTCGAGCGTCGGTTCGTCGCCCGCGCCGGTGCCGGAGACGAGCTCGTCGGCGGCGACACGTTCGTCGCGGACTTCGGCGACGGGTTCGCGGTCCGGCGCGTCGCTATCTTCGGCTGCGCCCGCCTCCAGCAGCGGGTTGCGCTCGACTTCCTCGGCGATGAAGCCCTCGATCTCCAGGTTCGACAGCGCCAGCAGCTTGATCGCCTGTTGCAGCTGCGGCGTCATCACCAGCGACTGCGACTGGCGGATGTCCAGGCGAGGGGCGAGGCTCATGCCGGGGAGTCCCGTAGAGAGCCCAACAACCCAATTCCGTCACCCCAGCGAAAGCTGGGGTCTCCCACGATCAGAGCGCACGCCCTCACCGGGAGATCGCAGCTTTCGCTGGGATGACGGGTGGGGGTGGTGGCTGGGAGGAGGGGCGGCATAAGCTTAAAGCGAGAAGCCTTCGCCAAGATACAACCGGCGGACGTTGGCATCGGCGACCAGTTCTTCCGGCGAACCCGAGAACAGCACGCGGCCGTCATAGATGATGTACGCGCGGTCGACGATCTCCAGCGTCTCGCGGACGTTGTGGTCGGTGATCAGGACGCCGATGTCACGGCGCTTGAGGTCCTTCACCAGATCGCGAATGTCGGCGATCGAGATCGGATCGATGCCCGCGAACGGCTCGTCGAGCAGCATGATCGACGGATCCGCAGCCAGCGCGCGGGCAATTTCCGCACGCCGGCGCTCGCCACCCGACAACGCCATTGCCGGCGACGCGCGCAGCCGGGTTAGTCCGAATTCATCGAGCAGCGTGTCGAGTTTCCGTTGCCGCGCCGCCTTGTCGGGCTCGGAGAGTTCGAGCACCGTCAGGATGTTCTTCTCAATCGTGAGCCCGCGGAAGATCGACGTCTCCTGCGGCAAATAGCCGAGGCCGAGGATCGCGCGCCGGTACATCGGCAGCTTCGTGATGTCCTCGCCGTCGAGCATGATCCGACCCGAATCGGGCTTCACCAGGCCCATCACCGAATAGAAGCACGTTGTCTTGCCCGCGCCGTTGGGCCCGAGCAGGCCGACGACCTCACCGCGGCCGACCGACACGGACACGTCGGTCAGCACGACCCGCTTGTCGTAGGATTTGGCGATCGAGACGACCTGCAACCCGTTGTTGACGGGCGGCTCGGCGATCGGCTCTACCGCTTCGATCGGGGGCAGCGTGGTGGCATCCATGGGATCAGGCCTCGCAAGAATAGATTGCCGAACGCTTTACGCAGTCGCGGGTTGGCAGGAAACATGCATGACGCCGGGCCGGGTGGAAAGCCCCCGCGCGACGACAGTCGGGCGCGTCAGTTGCGCTTGGGGACCGAGAACGTGCCGGTCACGCGCCCGCCCGACTGCGTCACCGTGCCGCCGGTGGCGCCCCCGGTGGTCGCGCCGCTGCTGCCGCCGACCGACGAGCCGTCGATCACCGCGCGTCCGGTGTCGAGGTTCATCGTCAGCCGTCCGCCATTGACGACGTTGCCGCCCTGGTTGAGCGTCACCGCGCCGAGCATCGTGATCACGCGCTTGTTCAGATCGTAGATCGCGTACTGGCTCTTGGCGGTTTGGTCGGGCCGCCTGACCGTCACGCCGCCCGATGCATCGAGCCGCGACACCTGCGGGTTTCCGCCGATCACCTGTCCGGTATACGCAACCGTCATCCGCGCTGAATTGAGTGTCATCTCGGCCTGCTTGACCGCGACGTTACCTGACAGCACGGCGCGGTTCGCCTTGTCCTGCAACTCGATATGATCCGCACCGAAATTGATCGGCGCGTTGGAATTGTGCGGCTGCTGCGCGACCGCGGTCGTCGAAAGCAGGAGGGAGAGGCCGAAACCGGCTGCTCCGAGCAAGGAGGGTGTGGCGCGCATGGCAGCTATTTCGGCCCTCTGGGCACGATCCGCAAGCGGGCATTGCCATCGAGCGTCACGGTCCGCTCCTCCAGGTTCGCGCGCAGCTTGTTCGCACTGAACGTCCCCTGCTGCACGGTGCCGGTCGCCGCACCGCCGCTTTCGAGCGTGCGCGCCTTCATGTCGATGGTCGCGTTGGTCGTCTTCAGGTCATACCCGCCGGCCGCGGTGGCATTGAGCGGGCCGAACAGCTGCACCTTCTCGGTGTCCATGTCGTAGCGGCCGGTGTTCGCCTTGATGTTGGCGGGGCCGTCGGTCAGCTGGATCTGCGCTGCGAGCTGGTTGAGCTGGACGATCGGTTCGGCCGAGCTTTTCTGGATTGCCGACTTCGCATCCAGCGTGAACGCCTGGCCCTTCGAGTCCTGGCCGCGATATTGCGCCGACTGGATCTTCATCCGCTCCTGCGCGACATCGACCTTGTTCTTGTCGAGCAGGAACGACACGTCGCCTCCGGCCGTCAGCGGCGCCAGCACCATGAAGGACGCCAGCACGCCGATCGCGGTCGGCAAGCCGACGCGGGCGATCGCGACGAAGCGATCGTGGCTGCCACCGGGCGCGGCCCAGTCCTGCCGCGCGGAGCGGACCCGGCGGGCGACCGGGGAGGGCGGCAGGCCCGTGGCGGAGGGCGCTTCGATCATGCGTGCGCGAAAATATCGATCTCGGGCCAGCCGGCGAGATCGAGCGCGGCGCGAGTCGGCAGGAAGTCGAAGCATGCCTGCGCCAGTTCCATGCGGCCTTCGCGAATCAGCCGCTTGTCGAGTTCGGTGCGCAATCGGTGGAGGAAGCGCACGTCCGACGCCGCATAATCCTTCTGCGCCTCCGACAGCTCGGGGCTGCCCCAGTCGGACGACTGTTGCTGCTTGGAGATATCCTGGCCGAGCAGTTCGCGGACCAGTTCCTTCAGGCCGTGGCGATCGGTGAAGGTGCGGACCAGCCGCGAGGCGATCTTGGTGCAATACACCGGCGCGGCGACGACGCCGAGATAATGCTGGACCGCGGCGATATCGAACCGCCCGAAATGGTAGAGTTTCACGCGCGCCGGATCGGCCAGCAGGGCCTTCAGGTTGGGCGCGTCATAGCCGGCACCGGCCGCAAACCGGACGAGATGCTCGTCGGGGCCGCCGTCGGAAAGCTGGACGAGACACAGGCGGTCGCGCGGGGTGATGAGACCCATCGTCTCGGTATCGACGGCGATCGCGGCGCCGGCCGCGAACAGATCGGCGGGGATGTCGCCTTCGTGGAGATGAACTGTCATGATGGTGGCCGTAGCGCTCCGCGACTGAACGCTCAATGGCGCAGTCACAGGCAGCGCCGTTGAATTTGGCGATGCGAGGCCGAATCGGGCGATAAGATGGCTTGCATGCTGCGCGTGCGACGAGTCGTGGCTTACAAGCGACACTTGCGCCAGTATCGATCCAAATCGCAGCGCCAAAGATCAGAATCTATTCGCGACGGCTTGTAATTTGCGCTACGGGTGTCCTCAAGGCGCAAAAGGTTTCGCGCTGGAAAACCTGCGTTCGTCGTCCGGCACAAGGGTTTTGAGAAATTTGCGGGCGAACCGGGAAGACGAACAGAGCTTATGGGTTTCGATAAAGGTGGCCGCGGGAACCGTGGCGGGCGTGGCCGCGACAAGCGCGACAGCTTCGGCGGCGGCGACAACGAGTTCGGCGGCGGCAGCAGCTTTGGCGGTGGCGGCGATCGGTTCGGCGGCGGTAGCAGCTATGGCGGCGGCGGTGGCTCGAGCTACGGTGGCGGTGGCAGCAGCTACGGCGGCGGCAGCAGCTTCGGTGGCGGCAGCGGCGGCGGCGGCGGTGGTTACCGCGGCGGCGGCGGTGGCGGCGGCTTCTCGGGCGGTGGCGGCGGCGGCGGTGGTCGCGGCATGCCTCCCCAGGTCGTCGGTGAAGGCACCGGCGTCGTAAAGTTCTTCAACGCGCAGAAGGGCTTCGGCTTCGTCGTTCGCGATGACGGCGGCGAGGACGTGTTCGTCCACATCAGCGCCGTCGAGCAGGCCGGCATGACTGCGCTCGCCGAGGGTCAGCCGCTCGGCTTCACGCTCGTCGACCGTGGTGGCCGTATCTCGGCGACCGACCTGAAGATCGACGGCGAGCCGATGGCCGTCACCGATCGCGGCCCGCCGCGTGACCGTGATGCCGGCCCGGGCGCGCCCCGTGGTGGCGATCGCGACCGTGACGGTGGTGCAGGTGGCGCACAGCGTCAGCTCACCGGGGAGAAGGCGACCGGTACGGTCAAGTTCTTCAACGCGATGAAGGGCTTCGGCTTTATCCAGCGCGACGACGGACAGCCCGACGCATTCGTCCACATCTCGGCCGTCGAGCGCGCCGGCATGGCGACGCTCAACGAGGGCGACAAGCTCGAGTTCGAGCTCGAAGTCGATCGTCGCGGCAAGTATGCAGCGGTGAACCTGAGCGCAGGCGGCTGATCGCTGTCTGACTCAGAACGCTGATCGTACCGTGTTCGGTAGGATAGTGATTGCGGCCGGTTTCGCTTTGGCGGGACCGGCCGTTCTCGTTTCATCATCCCTGCTGTCGTCCGCGGCGCCTGCGCAACCGCAGGCGGCGGCTCCCGACTCGCGCGTGCCAGTGCTGTCGGCGACGATCGTCGCGCGCTATCCGCACGACCGCACCGCGTTCACCGAGGGGCTGCTGTTTCACGACGGCGCGCTGTACGAGAGCACCGGGCAGGAGCGGCAATCCGACGTCCGCCGGGTCTCGCTCGCGGACGGCAAAATCCTCGCCAAGGCGCGAATCGACCCGGCGCAGTTCGGCGAGGGCCTCGCGCTGTGGAAGGACCAGCTCGTCAGCCTCACCTGGCATGACGGCATCGCGCACCGCTGGGACGTCCGCACGCTGAAGCCCAAGGGGCAGAACCGCTATACCGGCGAGGGCTGGGGGCTGACGAGCGACGGCGTCTCGCTGCTCCAGTCCGATGGCAGCCCCGACATCATCGTCCGCGATCCGCTGACGCTGGCCGAACGCCGCCGCGTGGCGGTGACGATCGACGGTCGTCCGCTGCGGGACATCAACGAGCTCGAATATGTCCACGGCGCGCTGCTCGCCAACGTCTGGCACACCGGCTTCCTGGTCCGCATCGATCCCAAGACCGGCAAGGTCACCGCGGTGATCGACCTCCGCCCGCTGGTCGCCGAGGTCGGCGCGACCGATCCCGAGGCGGTGCTCAACGGCATCGCGTGGGACGCCAAGGCGGACCGACTGTTCGTGACGGGCAAATACTGGCGCACGCTGTTCGAGATCAAGATCGCCGCAGCGCCGCGCTAAGTTGGTGCCCCGCCTTCTACAGTACCCGCCCTGCATGTTCTCCCGCGAAGGCGGGAGCCCAGACTGGACTCCCGCCTTCGCGGGAGAACATGGAGGGCGCCGAGCGCCTCCTGAACGCCGTCCCCAACCGTTGTCATCTGAACGTCGTCATCCTGACGAAAGTCAGGATCCAGAGCCACGAGAGCTATCCTGTTTTACCCTGGATCCTGACTTTCGTCAGGATGACGAAAAGCGTATCAGGCGCGCCTATCTGGAGAGGGGCGCTACGTAGATGGTGAGTTCCGCTAAAACCCCCGTCCAGCCGCCGGCGCGACCGCACGGATCGCCGCCAGCACATGCCGCAGCAACCCATCCGCATCGTGATGGATATTATGCCCCCCCGGCATCCCGACCTTCCGCGCGTTCGCGGTCGTCAGTAGCGGACACAGGCTGTCCGTCTCCTCCAGCCCGTAGATGCACGTCACCGGCGCCCAGGTCAGCCGATTGCCGGTCGTCGCGCCCATGCTGTCGGGCGTACCGTGATCGTACAGCAAACCCGACGGATCGGCGCGATAGAACACCGTGTCTCCCGGGAGGATCAACACGATCGCCGCCACCCGCGGCCGCAACGCCGCCGGCAGATCCGCCATCCCGGTCTGCACGATGTCCGCACCGTAGGACTGCCCCATCACCACCGCCCGCTTTGCCCCGGTCCGCGCCAGCGCCGTCCGCACCCCGTCCGCGACGATCGCATCCAGTTCGGCCCGCGTCCGGTGGTGCGCGAACAGGGCAGGGGTCGTGATCCCGACCACCGGGATCCCGTGCTCGGTCAGCCCCCGCGACGTCGACGCGCCGAGCAGGAAGCGCAGCCCCATGTCGCCCGAGAAATTGACCACCACGACCGGCGGCGGTCCCGACGCGTGCGCGCCGATTGCGGGATACACATGCACCGGATCGCGGTCGAAATAGCCCGCCAGATACACGAACAGCACGACGATCGCCGAGAGGATGCCGGTCACCCACAGACCACGCCGCATTCTGCGCGCGCCCGCCGAACGGGCCGAAGACTTGGTCACGATGATGCAAATGCTCCAGAAACAGGCGCCCGGCGATATCGCAGTTCGTGCCGGACGACCATCCGGCGTCAGGTGATCATCCGCTTGAGCGTTTCGATCCGATCCGCCTCTGCCGCAGGCTTGTCCGTCCGGATTCGCGCGATCCGCGGAAACCGCATCGCCACGCCCGATTTGTGCCGCTTCGACTCGTGGAGCGAATCGAACGCGATCTCGAGAACCAGCGTCTTCTCGACCTCGCGCACCGGCCCGAACCGGTTCTGCGTATGGTTGCGCACGAAGCTGTCGAGCATCTTGAGCTCCTCGTCGGTGATTCCCGAATACGCCTTGCCGACCGGAAGCAGCTCGCCCTCCTCGGTCCAGCAGCCGAACGTGTAATCCGAATAATAGGACGACCGCCGCCCCGACCCGCGCTGCGCGTACATCATCACGCAGTCGGCGGTCAGCGGATCGCGCTTCCATTTATACCAGAGCCCCGCGCGGCGTCCCCCGACATACGGCGCGTCGCGACGCTTGAGCATCACGCCCTCGATCGCCGCATCGCGCGACGTCGCACGAATCGCTTCAAGCGCGGTAAAATCCTCCGCCTCGATCACCGCGCTCAGATCGAACCGCTCGGGATCGAGCTGCGGCACGAACGCCTCCAGCCGCGCGCGCCGCTCGGTCCACGGCAGCGCCCGCAAATCCTCCTCGCCCTCGATCAGGAGGTCGTACAGCCGCACGAACGCCGGGTATTCCGCCAGCATCTTCGCCGACACGGTTTTCCGCCCGAGCCGTTGCTGCAACGCATTGAAGCTCGCCGCACCGCCGCCATCCTCGAGCGTGCCGCCCTGATGCTCGCCCTTCACCAGCAGTTCGCCATCGACCGTCCCCGACGTGCGAAACGCAGCGGCGATCTCCGGAAAGCTGCCGGTCACGTCGTCGCCCGTCCGGCTGTAGAGCCGCGTCTCGCCCGCCACATGGACGATCTGCACGCGGATCCCGTCCCATTTCCACTCCGCCGCATAGTCGGTGAGGTCGACGCGCAGCTCCTCGAGCCCGTGCGCCAGCATGAACGGCCTGAACACCGGCACGTCGGCCGGCGTCGGCTGTTCGCCGGTCCCCTCCGCCCACGCGAACAGGGTCGGATACGGCGCATCGAGCCCGTGCCACACTTCCTCGACCGCATCGATATCGAGCCCGAACGCATCGGCGAGCGCGGTCTTCGCCAACCGCGCCGACACACCGATCCGCAATGCGCCGGTCGCCATCTTGAGCAACGCGAACCGTTCCTCGGCATCCGACCGGTCGAGCATATCCGCCAGCGCGCCCGGCGCATCGGCACGCGACAACGCCGCCAGTCGCTCGACGACATCGGTGATCGACAGGGGCGTGGGGTCGACCGGAACCGTCGGTTCGGGCCAGAGCAGCGCCACCGTTTCCGCGGTATCGCCGACGTAATCGCGGCTCATCCGGAACAGCACCGGATCGACGCGTTCCTCGATCAGCCCGCGAATCACCGCCGACTTCACGCCCTTGAGATCGAGATCGCCGGTCAGCGCCGCCATCGCCCAGCCGCGATCGGGATCGGGCGTCGCGCGCAGATAGTCCGCGATCAGCTTCAGCTTGGCGTTGCGCGACCGGGTGTAGGTGAGCGAGTCGAGCAGGGCGGCGAAAGCGTGCATGACGGATCAACGCGCCTGCCGCCGGAAGGGATGCAGAGACGAAACGACCGCCGCCGGATGGTCCCGACGACGGTCGCTCTCCTTCGCGCCGAAAGGGCAGCGTCAGTCGATCGCGTTCTTGATCCCCTTGCCGGCGAGCAGCCCGAGCACGAGGAAGATCACGAACAGCGCGATCGCGATGAAGAACAGGATCTTGGCGATACCGATAAAGGCGCCGCCGATGCCGCCGAAGCCGAGCAGCGCAAGCACGGCGCCGATGACGAGAAAGGTGATGGCGAGTTTCAGCATGGCGGCCTCCGACTAGTGGTTATCCTAGATCAACCTGTCGGCACGGTAGTTTGTTCCTGCGGCGAAACGATCCGTGGGACGGCGCGGCTAGACCAAACGAAGCGCGCCGAGCGCCAGCACGACGCCGGTCACCAGGAACAGCACGCCGATGCCGATCCGCAGCGGCCGCAGCGGCAATTTGCACCACGCCGTCTCGCCCATCACCGCCGCGGGCACGATGACCACGAGCGAACCGAGCGCCGCACCGACCGCCGCGAACGCCGGGACCGACGAGCGCGCGGCGAGTGTCAGGACGATGAACTGGAGGCCGTCGCCGAACGCGAGGATGAACAGCCCGAGGAACGCGGTGGCCACCGCGCCGATCGTCCAGCGATCAAGCCGCGCCGGCGCCTTGGCGGAAAAGAACGCGCCGCCGCCCTGCAACAGCAACGCGAGCGCGAGCATCAGTTGTTGGGCGTTGGTCGCGAGCTTCAGGCCGATCACCGTGCCCAGCGCCGCGGCGAGGCCGCTCGCCGCCAGGATCGCCAGCGCCGCCATCGCGATGACCAGCCCCGGTTGGCGCAGCCGATCCGACAGGATCGCGGCCAGCCACGCGGTGCGGTCGCCGACCTGCGCGAGCGCGGCCGCGACCAGCGCCGCCATCAAGGCGTCCATATGTTATCCAGCGAGTCGGACCGAACAGGCGGCGGCAAATGCGTGGCAGGCCTGCAGGTCCTGCCGTTCGCACCCGACGGCGTCGCGCAATATGCCGAGCCAGCCATGCACCAGCGCGCCATGCTCGCCGCGCGACAATGCCGAATCGACGAAATGCGCGACGGTGACGGCGGGGTTGAGCCCGTTGCTGTGCGCGATCAGGCGGATCGCGTCGATCTCGGTGGCGATGTCGCAGGGCCTGGCATAGGGCGCGCGGACGTCGATCGCGGCGATGCGCGCGGCGAGATCGGCCTTCACGGCGCGCATCTCGTCGATTCGCACGGCCGCGTAGGCCGCCAGGTCGCCCGGTGCGTCGTTGCGTGCGTTGTTCAGTGCCTGCCCCATGATCCCGCTCCTTTTATCTGCATGGACGTTGCGCCCAGGCTGGTAAAGGCGCAGTTAAGTGGCCGGTTCGTCGCGGTTCCACGCGGAAAGCTTGACTTCGTCGCGTGCGTCCGCCATGCGCGCAGCTTGATCGAGCGGCGGCATCAGTTCGCCGCTTTCGCATTTTCAAGCCATAGGAATTGGGCTCATGGCCAAGCCAACGACCGTCAAGATCAAGCTGCTCAGCACCGCTGACACCGGCTTCTTCTATGTCACCAAGAAGAATCCCCGTACCAAGACGGAGAAGCTCTCCTTCTCGAAGTACGATCCCGTCGTGCGCAAGCATGTCGAGTTCAAGGAAGCCAAGATCAAGTAATCCGGCCGACGGCGAAAGCCGTCGACTGATTACGACGATTCGAAAAACCGCGGGCAACCCCCGCGGTTTTTGGCGTTGGGGCTGCTCGTTCCCCACGCGTCATCCCGGCGAAAGCGGAGATCTCGTGCCGCGCGCGCGCTTTACACGAGGGGACTCCAGCGCTCGGCGGGGTCAGCGAGTGGCAGCGTGATCGGGTGCTCCCGCTCAAACCAGCGCCTTCACCGCATCCATGAACCGCGCCAGGCTGATCGGCTTCGACACATACGCATCCGCCCCCGCCGCGCGGATCCGCTCCTCGTCCTCGCGCCCGGCATAGGCGGTCACCGCCATCACCGGGATCGCCTTCAGCGCCTCGTCGGCCTTGAGCTCGAGAATGATCTCGTATCCCGTGACATGCGGCATCTGGATGTCCATGATGATCAGGTCGGGGGTAAAATCCCGCGCCCTTGCAACGGCTTCGCGGCCGTCGCGCACGGGTTCGACGGCGAACTGATGCGCGCGCAACAGGTCGCAGAATAGTTTGAGGTTCAGTTCGTTGTCCTCGACAACGAGCACCTTCTTCGTCACCGACACATCCCATCCGGAAAGAAGGCTTGATAGGCAATGCGCGACCGCGATTCAAACGAAGACGCCGAGGCGCTGGCGCTGCGCGCATTGGTGTGGACGCTGGGCGAGCCCGACCGCGCGATGCGGCTGCTGTCGGTCACCGGGCTCGATCCGCACGACCTGCGCGCCCGCGCGAGCGACCCGACCGTGCTGTCCGCCGCGCTCGGTTTTCTCGAGAATTACGAACCTGATCTGATCGCCTGCGCGGAATCGCTCGGCGTGAAGCCCGAAGCGCTCGTCCGCGCCCGGGCGAAGCTGGACAATGGAGAGTTCGAAGCATGAAGCCGCTGCTGATCAGCGATTGCGACGAGGTGCTGCTGCACATGGTCAAGCATTTCGGCGTCTGGCTCGACGAGCGCCACGATATCGACTTCACGATCCAGCACGGCGATTTCGCGACGGCGATGACGCGGCGCGATGGCGGCCCCCCGCCCAGCCGCGAAGATATGTGGGCGATGCTCGGCGAGTTCTTTCCCGGCGAGATGCACCGCCAGACGCTGGTGCCGCATGCGGTCGAGGCGCTGGAGCGGCTGGCCGAGATGGCGGACATCGTCATCCTCACCAACCTCCAGGACGACTGCCGCCAGCCGCGGATCGAGCAGCTCGCGAAGTTCGGCATCGAACACCGGGTGGAATGCAACCAGGGCGGCAAGGGCACGCCGGTATCGCGGCTGGTCGCGGAATACGGCAACCCGGTCACGGTGTTCGTCGACGACCTCGCCGTCCACCACGAATCGGTCGCCAGGCACGCGCCAGGCGTCCACCGGCTGCACATGGTGTCCGAACCGACCCTGGCGGTGACCGTACCCAAGGCGCCCGAGGCACACGCGCGCATCGACGACTGGCGCGAGGCGGCCGACTGGATCGCGGCGCGGTTCGAGGCCGGTGTGCCGGCGACCGCCTGACCTCTCGATCCTCCCCCGCCAGGGGGAGGTGGCTGGCGCTTGCCAGACAGAGGGGGAGGTAAGGGATAACCGCTGTTCCGTGTCCTCCCCCTCCGTCGCCTGCGGCGACACCTCCCCCTGGCGGGGGAGGATTGGTCGTAGTGCGGTTCGCGGCGCCCCCCACTTGACCCATCCCCCACCGCTGTGGTGATACCCCAGTCATGACCGATCGTATCGACCGCAAGCTCGAAGAGCTGGGCCTCACCCTTCCCCAGGCTGCCGCGCCCGTCGCCGCCTATGTCCCGACCGTGCTGGCGAACGGCATGCTCCACATCTCGGGCCAGTTGCCGTTCAAGGACGGTCAGCTCGTCAAGGGCCGCGTCGGCGACGACGTCTCGCTCGAGTCCGCGCAGGAGGCCGCCAAGCTGTGCGGGCTCATGCTCGTCGCACAGATGAAAGCTGCGCTCGGCACGCTCGCCCGCGTCGAGCGGATCGTGAAGCTCAACGTGTTCGTCAACTCGACCGTCGACTTCACCGATCAGGCCAAGGTCGCCAACGGCGCCTCGGAACTGATGGTCGCGCTGTTCGGCGATAGCGGCAGGCATGCGCGCTCGGCGGTCGGCGTCGCCGTCCTCCCGCTCGGCGCCGCGGTCGAGATCGACGCGATCGTGCAGGTTTCCGCCTGACCGTCTTGGAGGCGCCCCCTCGCATCTCTACCTAAGACGGCAATGAACGCCGTAACCGCCCGCATCGCCCAAGGCGTCACCTCGATCGCGGCCGAGGATTGGGACGCGTGCTCCGGCACCGCCAACCCGTTCGTCGGCCACGCCTTCCTCTCCGCGCTCGAAGCGTCGCGCAGCGTCGGTGGCCGCTCGGGCTGGCAGGCGCTGCCGGTGGTGGTCGACGGCCCCGACGGCAAGCCCGCCGCGATCGCCCCCGCCTACGCCAAGAGCCACAGCCAGGGCGAATACGTCTTCGACCAGGGCTGGGCCGACGCGTGGGAGCGGGCCGGGGGGCAATATTATCCCAAGCTCCAGATCGCCGCACCGTTCAGCCCGGTGCCCGGTCCGCGCCTGCTGCTGAAGGACCGCGACCACGCGCCCGCGCTGATCGCCGCGCTGGAGGCGGTCACCGACCAAAGCGGGCTATCCTCCGCGCACGCCACCTTCATAGACCCCGACGAGGTGGCGCTGTTCGAGGCGGCTGGCTGGCTGATCCGCCAGGGAACGCAATTCCACTGGAAGAACGACGGCTACGCCAGCTTCGACGACTTCCTCGCCGTCCTCGCCAGCCGCAAGCGGAAGGCGATTCGCAAGGAACGCGCCGCCGCCGTCGAAGGCCTGACGATCCGCCACCTCACCGGCGCCGAGATAACGCCCGAGCATTGGGACGCGTTCTGGGTGTTCTATCAGGACACCGGCGCCCGCAAATGGGGCCAGCCCTACCTAACGCGCGCGTTCTTCGACCAGATCGGCAAGACGATGGGCGATCAGATCCTGCTGATCCTCGCCGAACGCCACGAGGTGCCGATCGCCGGCGCACTCAACATGATCGGCGAAGACACGCTCTACGGCCGCTATTGGGGCGCGACCGAGGAGGTCCCGTTCCTCCATTTCGAGCTCTGCTATTATCAGGCGATCGACGCTGCCATCGCGCGCGGGCTGAAGACCGTCGAGGCGGGTGCGCAGGGCGAACACAAGCTCGCACGCGGCTATGCGCCGGTCGCGACCTATTCCGCGCACTACATTCCCGACCCGAGCTTCCGTCGCGCGATCGCCGACTTCCTCGTCCGCGAACGCGAAGCCGTCGCCGAGCAGCAGGAGTATCTCGGCGAGCTTACTCCGTTCCGGCGGGGCGAGCAGCAGGTCGGTTGACCCGGTACAACAGGCTCGTCCCGTCACGCCGGATCAGCGTCAGGTCGCGAACCAGCGCCGGATCGAACTTCGGCGGGTGGATCAGCCAGACATAATCGAACGCATCGCGCGGGAACTTCTGCAGCGCCACCGCGACCGGCCGCCAGAACTGGCCCCGGCATTTGACGTCGCTGACGATCTCCGACGGATCATGCGCGAACCCCCGTGCCGCCATGTAGTTCGTCGTCAGCAACTGCGCGCCCGCCATCGACCACTGGTCGTTGGTGAACGCGAGGCGCCGCTCGAGCAGCAGCGCGGGCACATGCTCGAGCCGCGAATACGCCCAGTCGTCGCGACACCGCCGCCCCACGAACGACACCACGCGAGACCGCTCGGGCACCGTATCGATCGCCGCGATCGCCTGGTCATAGCTGCGGTCGTACATCAGGTAGCTGATCGTCGTCCCCGCGAGCCGCACCCCGAAGAACGCGAACCCCAGCACAGCCAGCACCGCCGCGCCACGCAGCGACAGCCCGTGCCGAGGCCGCAGCGCGATCACCGCGATCGCCAGCACGAACGGGGCGAGCCGCATGTCCGCATAGGCCGACCCGAACACGATCCGCGGCAACAGTACGTAGACCGCCGCCAGGAACAGCGCCGACAGTCCCAGGTTGCGCGAATATTCGATCGTCTGGTCGCGCACGCCGCGGAACAGGATCACGAACAGCACGGTCACGGACGCGATGTCGAACGCCATCCACCGATCGCGCAGGACCATCGTGATCCAGTTCATCTTCCAGCGCCAGTTGAACCAGTCCTGCGTCTTGCCGCCGACATGATCGCCCGACCGCCACACCACCATCATCACCATCGGCAGCGCGAGCGGCAGGCAGTTCAGCCCCGCCCGGACGAACGCCGCGAACCAGCCATGCGCCCAGCTCTTGGGATCGCTGTCGCGGCGGATGTCATGCTGCCGGATCAGCTCGGCGGAGAAGGCAAGCACGCCCAGCACGCCCCAGCCGAACGTATGGCACAGCCACAACAGGCACGAGATCGGCACGAAGATGATCGCCCGCAGCCGCTCGCGCTTGAGCCGCCCCAGCCGCAGCCAAAGCGCGAACAGGTTGAGCGCGAGCGCCATTGCCAGCGCGAAATTCACGAAACCGAACTGAAAGGGGTAGCTATAGGCGAGCGGCAACGCGAACAACGCGGTCGCCGGGATCCGCCCATGCACCTCGCGCGCGATCCACAGCAGGCCGGTGACGGTTAGCGCCGGGATCGCCATGACGATCAGCTTCACCGCCAGCTGCAACCCGAAGATCGGCGCGAGCGGCTCGATCAACAGGTCGATGCCGAGGTTGCCGATCATCTGCCAGCGGAAGTTATACCACTGCGAAAGCCAGGGATTATCCCCGATCGCGAGCTGGACGCGGTAGCGCCCCATATGCCCCGGCAGATCGACCAGCGGCGGGATTTCCGGCCACAGCAACGGTATGATCGACGCCAGCGCAACCGCGACGACGAAGCTCCGCGTCTGCCACCACTTCAGCCGCCCCGTCATGCCGTCGTCCACCCGTTCCCCGCTGCCATCGCGTCGTTAACGGATGCGATAGAGGCGGAGTCTTGCCCCACGCAAGGGCAGACGTTCGAACCCGGTCGGCGCACGGCCGGATTGAAGCATCGTCGCGAGGCTGTTCGGATAGCTGTGGGTAACGTCGATTTCCGAAAAATCTCCAGGACAGAAAGCCACATAGGTGACGTTCCAGGCACGCGCGATGGCTGCGCTGCGATCGGGGGGACTGAGAAAATAGCGATACATCGCCATGTTGCCGCGGTTGTTGCGGTGATAGCCCGCGCCGACCGTCGACAGATGCGTCGCGCCGATCAGGTACGACGCCATGTTGGTCGGTGCCATCACGACGCCCGGCGGATATCGATCGACCTGCGCCCATGCATCGCCGGTGTTGCACAGAATCTGCGGCGTCGTCGGGGGCGGAATCCGCACCCCGGGATTGAGTACGCGAACCGCGACGAGCGGCGCCTCGGCATAAGTGATGCCCCCCGAGACCAGCCAGGCACCGATCAGCGCCGGCGTCGACCAGGTCGACCGATGCCGCGCCGCCAGGATCAGACCGGCGAGTACCGGTACCACGGTCGGCGCGCCGATATAGGTTCCACGCGCCTGCGACAGAGAGACGAGCGCGGACACGCCGACTACGCCGACAAGCGGCATCATCAGCGCCCATCGCACCGGCGCGCGTGCGACCATCCACACCGCTGCGATACAGCCGGCAAGCATCAGTCCGCCGATCGACAGCGTGCGCGCCAGCGTCGCCTGCGCGAAGATGCTGTTCGCTTCGTCGATGTGCGGCAGGAAGGCTGCGCGTAGGAACGGATCCACCGCGCCATAGGGGCCGGTCAGGCACCCGGGATAGGCGATCAACGTCCCACCCAACGCGACGGCCCCGAGCACGCCGCCGGCAACGATGCGCGACGGCCAGGTACGCAGCCACGGGGTTGCCGCCGCCAACGCCCCAAGCGCCCCGGCGACCGCAAGCGTGCCCGTCGCGGATGCAGGGGTGAAGGCATCGCACAGCGCCGATGACCAATAGGTCGGACGCATCGTCACGAGGAAGACGCCGGTCGTCGCCGCCAGTGCCCCCGCAAATCCGGCGAGGCGCAAGCGTTCCCGCGCGCCGGACACCACCCAGAACATGGCCAGCGTGGCGACCAGTGCGGCGACCTGCGGCGCGGTCTCCAGCCCGATCACCAGGCTGGCCGCGACCGCGATACCCGCGACGATGCCATTGCCGATCTTCGGCCGACGCATCATCACCAGGATTGCGACCTCGATGATCACGATCTGGAGCGCGTGGTGATCGATTCGCCCCGGGATGAACAGGGTGATGCCGGGATAGGCGAGGCCTGCCAGAATGGCCGCTACGACTGCTGCCTCGTCACCCCATAACCGGCGCGCGATTCGCGCCGACAGCAGGATGTTGCAGGCGAATAGCAACGCTGGATACAGCAGGACCGCGGCCAGTTCGGCACCGTGCCGTCCCACCAGCGGCGTCGCGGCCAGGATGATCCCGGCGATCCCGAAATCGTTCAGGCGCGACCAGTGCATCGGTGCGCCGAGCGGGGGCGCCATGCGATATTGCGTCCAGTCGTTGAAGCCCTGGCCATCGAGCCAGTCGCGGACCTGCGCTAGCCGCATCATGTCGTCGGCATCGGGCAGGATCAATTGCCCGACGCGGTGCCAGTCGGTGATCGACCAGCAGATCGACAGCAATGTCGCTAGCACCACCGCGACGATCACGTCGAAGCGGATCGTCGACCTGCGACGAGAATCGGTAGCGGGTAGGGTATCGATCGGCAGCTGGTCTGGCATGCAATCATCCTAAGGCGAACGCCGTTGGCTTAGCGGCGAATAGTTAACCCTCTTTTCAGCGTTCGGTCCGTATGCCGTCGACAAGGGGGATCATCCATGTCGCCAGTGCTGGCCTATCAGTCGCCGATCCGGGACCGCGAGACGTCTGGAACCGAAGCGGAGGCCGCGATCGAACTGTCGATCGTCATGCCCTGCCTCAACGAAGCCGAGACGCTGGCACTCTGCATCCGCAAGGCACAGGGTTTCCTGCGGTCGAGCGGGGTCGTCGGCGAGGTCGTGATCGCCGACAACGGCTCGACCGACGGATCGCGCCAGATCGCGAATGCGATGGGCGCGCGCCTCGTCGGTGTTGAAACGAAGGGCTATGGTGCGGCGCTGCTCGGTGGGATCGCCGCTGCACGCGGCCGCTTCGTGATCATGGGCGACGCCGACGACAGCTATGACTTCCTGGCGTTGATGCCGTTCGTGACCGCGCTGAGGGATGGCGGCGAGCTCGTCATGGGCAATCGCTTCCAGGGTGGAATCGCGCCCGGTGCAATGCCGCCGCTGCATCGGTATCTCGGCAATCCCGTACTCAGTTTTCTCGGACGACGTCTGTTCAACGCGCGGATCGGCGATTTCCACTGCGGCCTGCGCGGGTTCCGCCGGGACTCGGTGATGGGTCTCGGCTTGCGGTCTTCCGGCATGGAGTTCGCCAGCGAGATGATCGTCAAGGCCGTCATGCACCGTCTCGACGTTCGTCAGGTTTCAACCACGCTGTCGCCCGATGGGCGTACCCGTCCGCCACATTTGCGGACGTGGCGCGACGGGTGGCGGCACCTGCGCTTTCTGTTGACCTATGCACCGCGGTTCCTGTTCGTCTATCCCGGTCTGCTCGCGGCAGGGGGCGGAGCGGCGGGCGTCGCGGTGCTTGCCACCGGTGGTGTTGAACTCGGCGCTATCGAACTCAGCGCGACGACGATGCTGTTCGCGGCGATGGCGATGCTGCTGGGCAGCCAGTTGATCGGCTTCGGCATCCTCGCGCGGCTCTATGGTGTCGCCAGCGCCTTGTGGCCGACGAGTCCGCGCGTCGAACGATTCCGCCGCTATTTCAGCGTGGAACGCGGCTGTATCCTCGGCGGTCTGCTCTTGTCGCTCGGCATGGCCGGCAGTGCAGGTCTGGTGGCGCAATGGGGCATGGCGGGGTTCGGGCCGATGGAGCCGGTCCATCTGATGCGTCTGGCGATCCCGACGATGGTCGCGAGCGTGATCGGACTGCAGACGATGTTTACCAGCTTCCTGATCGGATTGATCGATACGCGGACCGCGTAAAGACGCCGCGCCAGACATGAAAAGGGGGAGGATACGACTACCGTATCCTCCCCCTTTTCATGTCCGGCTTTGCGCCTCGGTTCAGCGCGACAGCACCGTGACGAAGTGCAGCCCGCGATCGAAAAGCCACGAGAAGGGGCGTGGATAGAGCGACAACCGAGTCGCGAACCTGCTGGCGCCGAGATCCAGCGTTCGCCAGATGCTGGTCCATTCCTTGCGCGACAGGTAGTTGTACGGGAGCCGGACGCCGTGCGCGGCGTTGCCCACCCAGTCCATGAAGCGCAACGTGCTGTTCGCCGCAATGCCGTCACGCAGATGATCCTTGATGATTACCATCGGTGCGATCCGCGCGATCTCGGCCAGCACGGCTTGGGGATCGTCGGTGTGATGCAACACGTCGACGACGATTGCCGCGTCGAAGGCGTTGTCGGCAAACGGGATACGCGCCCCATCGAACGCATGGACCGGAATTGCCGTGTTGGGACGTACCAGCACGTCGATACCCTCGATCGTGACGTCGGGCCGCTTTTGCATGATCAGAACGGCTAGATCGCCGCTCCCACATCCGACGTCGAGCACCCGCGCATCGGCAGGCAGTCTTTCGGCGATCACCGTCGCCAAACGGCGCACCCGACGCCCGAACACCAGTTTATCATGAACCGCAGCCAGCAAGACGCATCTCCCCCACAAGAGATGCGATCCTGCCTTCAAGTCGATGATATTTGGTTAACGCACGGTACCTATCGACAAGGGCGCCTTACCGATCCCGCCGCCCCAGCAACCGCAACCGCAGTGCGTTGAGCTTGATGAAGCCTTCCGCGTCGCGCTGGTCGTAGGCGCCCTGGTCGTCCTCGAACGTCACGACCTTCTCCGAATACAGCGAGTTCGGCGATTTGCGGCCCACCACGTAGACGCCGCCCTTGTAGAGCTTCAGCCGGACGGTGCCCGACACTTTCACCTGGCTGTGGTCGATCGCCGCCTGGAGCATCTCGCGCTCGGGGCTGAACCAGAAGCCGTTGTAGAGCAGCTCGGCATAGCGCGGTGCCAACTCGTCCTTCAGGTGCGCGGCGCCGCGGTCGAGCGTCAGCTGCTCGATGCCGCGGTGTGCGAGCTGATAGATCGTGCCACCGGGCGTCTCGTACATGCCGCGGCTCTTCATGCCGACGAAGCGGTTCTCGACCAGATCAAGCCGGCCGATGCCGTGGCGGCGGCCGTATTCGTTGAGCGTCGACAGCAACGTCGCCGGGCTCATGCCCTCGCCGTTGATCGCGACGCCGTCGCCGCGCTCGAAATCGATCGTGATGTATTCCGGCGCATCGGGTGCGTCCTCGGGGTTCACGGTGCGCGAATAGACGTAATCCGGCACCTCGTCCCACGGGTTCTCGAGCACCTTACCCTCGGACGAGGTGTGGAGCATGTTCGCATCGGTCGAGAACGGCGACTCGCCGCGCTTGTCCTTGCTGACCGGGATCTGGTGCTGTTCGGCGAACTCGATCAGCTTGGTGCGGCTGGTCAGGTCCCATTCACGCCACGGCGCGATGACCTTGATGTCGGGCGACAGCGCGTAATAGCCGAGCTCGAAGCGGACCTGGTCGTTGCCCTTGCCAGTCGCGCCGTGGCTGACCGCGTCGGCGCCGACCATCTTGGCGATCTCGATCTGGCGCTTGGCGATCAGCGGCCGCGCGATCGAGGTACCGAGCAGGTACAGCCCCTCGTACAGCGCGTTCGACCGCATCATCGGGAACACGTAATCCCGCACGAACTCCTCGCGCAGATCGTCGACGAAGATGTGCTCGGGCTTGACGCCCATCATCTCGGCCTTGGCGCGCGCCGGCTCGAGTTCCTCGCCCTGGCCGAGATCGGCGGTGAACGTCACGACTTCGCAGTTGTACGTCTGCTGGAGCCATTTCAGGATCACGCTCGTGTCCAGGCCACCGGAATAGGCGAGTACGACGCGGTTGATTCCGGCGCCGCCGGCGGGGTTGCTCTGATCGGTCACGGGCAGGATCCTTCGGGCAATATCCAATGCCCGCGCCCCTATGCGCTGAGGCGCGTTCGCGCAACCGCCGGACGCCCGACACGCGTTCATGGCGCGTACAACCGAATCCCGCTATTCGCGCCGCACATCCACTGGAGTGTCCCGACCGTGCTACGCCAAAGCCTCACCCTTCTCGTTCTCGTCGGTCTCGCAACCCCGGCGCTCGCGCAGGAAACGCGCGCCTCGGCCGCCGCCAAGTTCAAGACCGAGTTCGCCGCGTCCGATACCAACAAGGACGGCGTCCTGACCCGCGCGGAAGTGCTGGCACGGATCGACAACATGAAGGTCGGGGCAGGGCGTCCCGATCCCGTCCATGCCAAGCGTCTGGCGGACCTGTGGTTCACGAGCGCGGACAAGAACAAGGACGGCAAGGTCACGCAGGCCGAAGCGCAGGCGCTGCTGGCGGCGACCTTCGCCAAATACGATGCGAACCACGACGGCAAGATCGGCGGCGACGAGCGCGCGGCCGCGAAGGCGCAGATCCAGGGTCCGCGCTAACTCGGCCTCTCCAAGCCCCTCGTTCTCCCGCGGACGCGGGAGCCCAGCTAAGTACCGTAAACCTGCTTGGCCCTGGGCCCCCGCCTCCGCGGGGGAACTAGTAAGCTAGCGGAAGCTTCATACTCCCCCGTCATGCCGGGCTCGTTCCGGCATCCACCGTTCCCCGCAATCAGCAAATGTAGAGTACGGGGAACCGTGGACCCCGGAACAAGTCCGGGGTGACGGGGCACACGTCACCCCTCGCGCAACGCCCGCTCGCCCTCGATCATGTAATCCCGCGTAAGCGGCAGCGTCATCCGGCTCTTCGACAGCTGGATCTGGTAATTGACCATCCCCCCGGTCCGAAACGCCGCCGCAGCGCCCGCCAGATAGAACGTCCACATCCGATAGAACCGCTCGTCGTACAGCGCGACGATCGAGTCCTTCGCGGCCACCGTCCGGTCGTACCATTGGTCGATCGTCAGCGCGTAATGCACGCGCAAAACCTCGATATCGGTCGGGAACATCCGCAGCCCCTCATACCCGCGCACGATTTCCGACAGCGCCGGATTATACCCACCTGGGAAGATATACTTGGTCGTGAAGGTGTCGGTGACGCCCGGCCCACCCATCCGGCCGATGGTGTGGAGCAGCATCACGCCGTCGTCGGTCAGCAGGTCGCGGCACTTGCGGAAGAACGCCTTGTAATGCGCCGGACCGACATGCTCGAACATCCCGACCGAAACGATCCGGTCGAAGGTTCCGGTCAGCGCACGATAATCGATCAGCTCGAACTTCACCTTGTCGGCGACCCCAGCCTCTTCGGCCCGCCGCCGCGCGACCTTCAGCTGTTCCTCGCTCAGCGTCACGCCGAGCACCTCGGCGCCGGTCTTCGCGTGCAGGTACAGCGCCATACCACCCCAGCCGCAGCCGATGTCGAGCACGCGCATCCCCGGCTGGATCGCCAGCTTGGCGGCAATGTGCGCCTTCTTGTCGGATTGCGCCTGCTCCAGGCCGTTCGCAGGATCGGTAAAGTACGCACACGAATATTGCCGGTCCGCGTCGAGGAACAGATCGTACAGCCGGTCGGACAGGTCGTAATGATGCGCGACGTTCTTCTTCGACCGGCGCGCCATATTCACGCGGTCGACACGGTGCACCACCTTGTCGAGCAGGCTGATCGGCAGCGACGGATTGAGCCCGCCGCCACGCTCCCACGGGCTGTTGCCCTTGAGCAGGTTGACCAGATCGCGGATGTCGCCGCGGTCGATCACGAGGCGCCCATCCATGAACGCCTCCGCCGCACCAAGCGCCGGGTGGCGGATGATCGCGCCGGCGACGCCGGGCTTGGTCAGCCGGATCGCGACCGGGTTGTAGGCGGGATCGGGCTTGCCGAAATGCTTGGTCGTGCCGTCCGCATGGATGAGCGTGAGTTCGCCGGTTTTAACCTGCCGGTCCAGGAAACGATCGAAAAGGGCCATGATCCGATAGCTAATGACCGGTATGAAAATACGCCAGCCCCGGATCGCTCAAATTCCGGCATACCAGTCATAATCTACATTATCTTCCCAATACCCACCCTTGCCCTTGCCGATCCCGGCGAGGCTCGCGACCGCGTCGATCGCGGTGACGTATTTGGCGTGCTTGTAGCCGAGCTGGCGTTCGACGCGCAGCCGGACGGGGGCGCCATGCGCGACGTCGAGCACCTGGTCGTTGAGCGCCCACGCCAGGATCGTCTGCGGGTGGAACGCGTCGACCAGATCGACCGATTCGTAATAGTTCGCGCCGCCGTACAGGTCGGCACAGGTGAAGACGATGTAGCGCGCGGATTTCTGCAACCCGGCGGCGGTCAGCAGCGCGCCAAGCTTCGGCCCCTGCCATTTGCCGATCGCCGACCAGCCCTCGACACAATCGTGCCGCGTGATCTGCGCGCGCGACGGCATCTGGCGGAGTTGTGGCAGCGACACCGACAGCGGCCGATCGACCAGCCCGCCGACCTTCAGCCGGTAGTCCGCGAAGTTGTTCGCGAGCATCGAAATATACTCCGCGGTCCCCGGATTGCTCGTGCCGTTCGAGCGGAAGATCGGCGACATCTGCGCGGGGCTGAACTCGGGAACCAGCGCGTTGCGGTTGGTCAGCGCACGCTGCAACCCACGGTTCATGTCCTCGCCCATGAACAGGATTTTCCGCGCCTCGGGGTTTGCTGCGATCTTGTCGCACCCGGTCAGCAGAACGCCCGCACCGACCGCAGCACCAGTGACGAGCGTACGGCGCGTGATGATCGTGCTCATGCGACGTCCTCCTCAACATGCCCCGGCGCGTGCCAGCGCCCGGTAATCATCGACCGCACCTCGTTCCACGTCCCCGCCAGGATCACCAGCGCCAGATGCGCGACGATGAACAGCACCAGCCCGGTCGCGGCGATGAAGTGGATCGAGCGCGCCGACTGCCGCCCGCCGAACACTTCGAGCAGCCACGGCCACGCCGCGTCCATTCCCGGCGACATCGTCAGACCGGTCAGGATCATCACCGGGATCAGCACGAAGATCGTCGCCACGTACGAAAGCTTCTGGAGGATATTGTACGCCCCCGGCCGTTTCGGATCATGAAAGCGAAACGCCAGATGCTCCCTCACGTCATGCACCACTTCGCGCGGCGACAGGTCGGCGGCGCGGACGCGGAGATCGCGCTGGAAATGCTTGTTGACCAGGCTGACGATCATGAACCCGAGCAGCGCGAAGCTGAGCACCAGCGCGAACAGCAGATGCCAGCGCCGAGAGATCGCCAGATTGTAGCTTGCCGGGATCGTCAGCAGGTTGAGCAGCGACACCAGCCAGCTCGGCCACTGGTCGAGCGTCGTCCACGCGGTATCGAAATTGGCGCCGTACCGCCCCCAATACAGCCGCGGATGCGCCTTCAGGATGCCGATCCCGCTGCCGATCATGATGAACATCGTCACCACCGTCACCCAGTGCCAGATGCGCGTCGCCAGTTTGTGGCGCTTGATAATCGGGATGGGTAGGGGATCGTTCATGCTCGACCTTCGCTCTAGGCAGTCGAAACGTTGCATAGCAGGGATAAGCGTATGACCGAATGGCATTCTTACGAGCCCGCGAACGGCCATCGCCTGCCGCATGATCCCCTGAACGCGATCGTCGCGCCGCGGCCGATCGGCTGGGTCAGCACGCTGTCCGCAGACGGCGTGGCCAACCTCGCACCGTACAGCTTCTTCAACCTGTTCAACTACAGCCCGCCGCTGATCGGCTTCTCCTCGATGGGGTGGAAGGACAGCGTCGCCAATATCGAGGCGACCGGCGAGTTCGTCTGGAACCTGGTCTCGCGCGACCTGAGCGAGGCGATGAACACGACCGCCGCGAACGTCGCCGCCGATGTCGACGAGTTCGCGCTGGCCGGATTGGAGATGGCCGCCTCGACGAAGGTAAAGCCGCCGCGCGTCGCGGCATCGCGCGCCCAGTTCGAATGCAAGCTGACGCAGTTGATCCGCCTCGAAACCAAGGAAGGCCGCGAACTCGACCAGTGGCTGGTCCTCGGCGAGGCGGTCGCGATCCACATCGACTCCGCGATGCTGGAGGACGGTGTGTATCAGACGGCCCGCGCGCAACCGATCCTGCGCGGCGGCGGCCCTGCGGATTACTTCGAGATTACCGAAGACGCGCTCTTCAAGATGCGCCGGCCTGGGTAAGTCTTCGCTCCTCCCCAAGTCCGTCATCCCAGCGAAAGCTGGGATCTCCCGGTAACGGAGCGCGCCCCTGCCGCACGAGACCCCAGCTTTCGCTGGGGTGACGGACAATCAAGTCAGGGTGATGAACAAATAACCGTACGCCCGCCAGAAAAAGACGATCGTCGTCGCGATGGTCACCAGCAGCGTCCACACCCGGATCACTTGCGGCGACAGCACCAACCCCAGCTTCGCGCCGAAATGCCCGCCGACGATCCCGCCCAGCAGCATCGGCACGCACAGCGCCCACGCGACCATCCCCGTCGCGATGAAGATGATCGTCGCCGCCAGGTTCGCGACCGCCAGCATCAGTGTCCGCGGCGGCGCGAGCGTCGCCGGCGTCGCGCCCGACAGCAGCCCCCACGCGGCGGTCAGCATCAGCCCGACGCCACCCCCGAAATACCCGCCATAAATCCCCAGCAGCGCCTGCACGCCGACCAGCGACTTGGGTCCGATCTCGACCCGCGAGCGCAGCCACAACGATGCCCGCGTCCCGAACGCGATCGCCAGCGTCGCGAACAGCAGCAGCCACGGCACGATCAGATCGAACGCGCGCGCCGACGTCGCCACCAGCAACAGGCTGCCGACCAGCCCGCCGACGAAGGTGATCCCGGCCATCGTCTTCATGCTGACGCCGGAGATCCGTTGGAGCCCGTGCCGATACGCCCACGCGCTCGCCATCGCACCCGGCTGGAGCGAGACGTTGCTGGTCGCGTTGGCGATCGGCGAGGGCAGGCCCAGTCCGATCAACGTCGGCATCGTCGCGAAGCTCCCCCCGCCCGCCAGCGCGTTCATCGCGCCGCCGAGAACGCCCGCCCCGGCCGCCAGCGCGACCGCACTCGGATCAAGCAAGAGCGGTTTCGCGATCCAGCTGCGCGCGGCTCTTCTTTTCGGAAGCAGTCTTCAGCTGGCCGCACGCCGCATCGATGTCGCGACCACGCGGCGTCCGCACCGGCGCCGAAATGCCCGCCCCGAACACGATGCTGGAAAACGATTTGATCCGCTCGGGCGTCGAGCATTCGTAGGTCGCACCCGGCCACGGATTGAACGGAATGAGGTTCACCTTCGCCGGCAGCTCGTACTTCCGCAACAACCGCACGAGCTCGCGCGCATCGTCGTCGGAGTCGTTCTTGTCCTTGAGCATCACATATTCGAACGTGATCCGCCGCGCGTTGTTCGTGCCTGGATAGTCCGCACACGCCTGCAACAATTCCTCGATGCCGTATTTACGATTGAGCGGCACGAGCTCGTCGCGCACTTCCTTGGTCACCGCGTGCAGCGAAACCGCGAGATTGACGCCGATCTCGGCCCCCGCACGTGCCATCATCGGCACCACGCCGCTCGTCGACAACGTGATCCGCCGCCGGCTCAGCGCGAGGCCGGCGCCGTCCATCACCAGCTTCAACGCATCGCGGACGTTCTCGAAATTATACAGCGGTTCGCCCATCCCCATCATCACGATGTTGGTGAGCATCCGCCCCTCGGGCTGGCTCGGCCATTCGCCCAGCGAATCGCGTGCGAGCATCACCTGCCCGACGATCTCGGCGGGCGTCAGGTTTCGCACCAGCCGCATCGTGCCGGTGTGGCAGAAGGTGCAGTTGAGCGTGCACCCGACCTGGCTCGACACGCACAACGTGCCGCGATCCGCGTCGGGGATGAACACCATCTCGTAATCCTGCGCCACCCCCTTAGAATCGGGGTCCGAGCGCAGCAGCCATTTCCGCGTGCCGTCGGTCGACACCTGCGCCTCGACCACGTTGGGCCGGCTGATCACGAAGCGCTGCTCCAGCCACGGGTGCATCGTCTTCGAGATATCGGTCATCGCCGAGAACTCGGTCGCACCCCGATTGTAGATCCAGTGCCACAACTGCTTGGCGCGCAGCTTGGCCTGCTTCTCCTCGAGCTGCGACGTCTCCAGCGCCATCCGCAGATCGGCGAGCGACAGCCCGAGCAGGTCGATCCGCCCATCGCTGCGCGGCACGAAGCTGCGGGGAACGGGCACGGGGTCGATGTGCCCAGGGATAGGCATGAGGTTCGCGGCGGTCTGCATGCGCGGGCCCTTAGCCGAATTTTCGTGATTTTTCTACTGGCTGCGGGACGAGGGCGGAGTCAGCGTGATCCGGCGGGCCGCTACCCAAAAAAACTACCACCCCGGCGAAGGCCGGGGCCCAATTGGAAAGGTCGTCGTAACGGGGGCCGAGCGTCGTCACTCCCGTCCCCCAATTGGGCCCCGGCCTTCGCCGGGGTGATGCCAGTGGGTGGGGCTCGCCCGAAGTTTCAGCTACCGCTACACGCCAATACAGCAGCATCGATCGCCGTCGCCGCGCCCGACAGCGCATACACATCCGCAAACGGCCGCCCCCCGACGCCGACGGCCTCCACGCTCATACTCCGCCCCGACCGCATCGCCGCCACGATCGCCCGATCGCTCGGCGCGTCGCTCGCCCACGCATCCAGCCCGTTCGCCACCAACGCAAATCGCCGCTCGCCAACCGTCAGCGTCACCCCCGCCGACCGATCGCGCTCGCGACTGAGCCGCACATACAAGGACGCGCGCAACCCCCGCTTCGGCCACGTCGCAACGCTCGCAAACCCCGACGAACGCCCCCCCGCCATCACCGGACGCGCGATCGCGTAACACCGCGCCGGGGTCGCATCGCGAAACGCACCCCACCCTTGGTAGATGCCGATCGTGTCCCGCGCCGCCGCGGGAGCCGCAATCGCAAGCAATCCCCCCGCCAAAACCAAACGCCACAGAACTCCCCTCCCTGGAAGGGAGGGGCAGGGGGTGGGTAGGCCCGCTCGAGTCCCAACGGTTCGAACACGCGGAAGCCGACCCACCCCCAACCCCTCCCTTCCAGGGGGGGGCGCAGAAGTGCTTGAGCCCGATGAGAGACCTTCGATCCACGCGAATTTCACGCCGGAGCGAATCCTGTACCCCGATGCGGCACCGTCGCCCGCCCATTCTCGACCAGCGTAACCGACCCTTGCGGCAACCCCGGCGCGACGGGCGCCCCAAGCACAGGATCGACCGCCGCACCGGTCATCACGCCGAGCATAACCCGACTCGAAATCCCGTGCATGATCACCAGCCGGTCACTCGGATCCCCCGCGGTATCCGCCAGCCACCCACCAACGCGCACGGCAATCTCCGCATAGGTCTCGCCATCGGGCGCAGGCTTCAGCGTCCCACCCGGCAGCATCACCGGGCCGACCTCGTCGACCACATCCGCATAATACCGCCCGCCCCACGATCCCATGTCGATCTCGACCAACCGGGGATCGGTCCGCGCGTCATGCCAGTCCAGCTCGAGATGCTCGCAGATCACCGCCAACGTCTGCAACGCCCGCCCGGTCGGCGACGCCCACAACGCCAGCGCCGGCTTCGCCCCAAGCAACGCCCGCAACGCCCGCCCCAGCTCGTCCGCCTGCGCGAACCCGGCGCGCGTCAGCGGCGTATGTGCCGCGTCCCCCTGCAGGCGATGCGCGGCGTTGAACACGGTTTCGCCGTGCCGCGCGACGAAATCGCGACCCTTGCGCACGGCCGGATTTGCGGTTGATCGGGCGTCCGTTTCACCCTGCCGATGGCTTGGAATCATAGCCCGCGTTTCAACCCCCTGTGGCGCAAAAGCAACGGATTTCCGCGTTTATCTGGGGTTCATGCAACGCCCCGCGGACTGGTCCATTGGAGCCGTCCGCCCCGCGTGATGGGGCGCCAGATCAGTAAGGAGTAACCCCATGCGTACGCTTATCGCCGTCTCGCTGCTCGCCACCACGGCCGTCGCAGCACCCGCCCTCGCGCAGACCAACCCGACCTTCACCGGCCCCCGCGTCGAAGCCACGCTCGGCTACGACCACACCGGCGCCGGCAGCAGCGTGTCCAACAACAACGGGCGCGACGACCAGAAGATCGACGGACTGCTGTACGGCGGCGGCATCGGCTACGACATCGCCACCTCGAGCAACGTCGTGCTCGGCGCCGAAGCCGAACTGACCGGCTCGACCGCGAAGAGCGACCGCAACGATTACACCAGCGACTTCGGCTATGGCCGCGTCAAGCAGGGCCGCGACATCTATGTCGGCGCGCGCGCGGGCTATGTCGTCGCACCGACGACGATGCTGTACGTCAAGGGCGGCTACACCAACTCGAAGCTCAACGTCCTCGCCGGCAGCACCAGCCAGACCACCGACAATGATTTCACGCTCGGCGGCTGGCGCGTCGGTGCGGGCGCCGAGCACGCGGTCGGCCCGAACAGCTACGCCAAGCTTGAATACCGCTATTCGAACTATGAGCGCGGCAACATCGATTATGCGAACGGCGGCACCAGCGGGCGGTTCGACGTCGACACCGATCGCCACCAAGTCGTCGCAAGCTACGGTTTCCGCTTCTGATCGCTTTAACGCGACGTTTACCGTGATCAAAGAAGGGTCGGGGCGCTTGCTCCGACCCTTTGTTGTTGGGTAAGCCATTTGCGGATTGCCCCCAGCCCCGAGTCCGGCTGTGGCGGCGGGGGGAAATTTGATGAAGGCGACGATCGAACGCGCAACGCTCCTCAAGGGGCTGAGCCATGTCCAGTCCGTGGTGGAGCGGCGCAACACCATCCCCATCCTGTCGAACGTGCTGATCGAGGCGACCGCCGAGGGCACGCTCAAGCTGATGGCGACCGATCTTGATCTCCAGATCAACGAATCGATCGCAGCGGCCGTCGACCAGCCCGGCGCGACCACGGTGTCCGCGCACACGCTGTTCGACATCGCACGCAAATTGCCCGAGGGCTCGCAGGTTCAGCTCGCCGCGTCGGAAGGCCGGATGAGCATCGTCGCCGGCCGCGCGCGCTTCTCGCTCGGCACGCTGCCGCGCGACGATTTCCCGGTGATCGCCGAGGGCGAACTGCCGACCCAGTTCGAACTGCCCGCCGAGACGCTCAAGCAGATCATCGACAAGACGCGCTTCGCGATCTCGACCGAAGAGACGCGCTATTATCTCAACGGCATTTTCCTCCACGTCGCCGATGGCGACAGCTCGAACCCGGTGCTGAAGGCTGCCGCGACCGACGGCCACCGCCTCGCGCGCGTCACGCTGCCGCGTCCCGAGGGCGCCGAATCGATGCCCGACGTGATCGTGCCGCGCAAATGCATCGGTGAATTGCGGAAACTGCTCGACGAGGTCGACGGTTCGGTCGGCGTGTCGCTGTCGCCGACCAAGATCCGCTTCGACCTGGGCCAGGCGATCCTGACCTCGAAGCTGATCGACGGCACCTTCCCGGATTACAGCCGCGTGATCCCGACCGGCAACGACAAGATCCTCAAGATCGACCCGAAGAGCTTCATGGAAGGCGTCGACCGCGTCTCCACGATCGCGACGGAGAAGACGCGGGCGGTGAAGATGGCGCTGGACCGCGACAAGATTACGCTGTCGGTGACCTCGCCCGAAAACGGCACCGCGGCGGAGGAAGTCCCCGGCGATTACGTCGCGCTGCCGTTCGAGATCGGCTTCAACAGCCGCTACCTGATGGACATCCTCGCGCAGATCGACGGCGACATGGTCGAGGTCCACCTCGCCGACGCCGCCGCCCCGACGCTGATCCGCGAGAACGACAAGTCGCCCGCGCTGTACGTGCTGATGCCGATGCGCGTGTGATTCGGTCTGCCTGTCGCCTCGTGGTATAGCGGGGCGACAGGCAGGAGCCGGATCATGGACTCGATCAATATCGCCGACCTCAAGGACGAACTAGGCACGCTGATCAACCGGCTCGAAGCGGGCGAGGCCGTGCAAATCACGCGTAACGGCCAGCCCTTCGCACGCGTAACGCCTGAGTCACCGCCGTTGCCGCGTCGAAAGCCCATCGACGTCGGTGCGCTAGAGGCCCTGGCGAAGTCGCTTCCGTTCCAGGAGCAGGGTGCGGGCGACTTCGTGCGGATGACGCGAGACGGCGATCGGTATTGACCGTCTATTTCGATACGTCGTTGATCATCGCTTCGATGACGCGCGAGGCGTACAGTCCGGCTGTGTGGCAATGGCTCGGGACGCAGAGTGAGCGACGTTTATATGTCAGCGACTGGAGCGATACCGAAGTCTCCAGCGCCCTGTCTCTGAAAGTTCGCACCAAGCAGATTTCTGCGGCGAATCGTATCCAGCTTATGGAGACTTGGCGTGCATCGATCGGCACCAGCTACGAGCGACTCGGTGTTTCGCGCGGAAATTTCACGACGGCCGCACGCTTTATCGAGCGATACGAACTGGGATTGCGCGCAGCCGATGCTCTTCACCTCGCGATTGCACAGTCGCATGGCCTGACGATGGCAACGCTCGATATACGGCTCCGCCGGGCGGCGATCGAATACGGAATCGCCGTCGAAGTCGTGTAACATCTGGACTTGAACCCATCGCCGAATACGATACTAACAGCAATGTCAGTAAGGAGTCGACTCGATGGCGAAGCTTCCTCCGTTTCCCGGTACGACCGGTCGCCGCGACTGGCGCACCGCATTCGACGCGATCAGGAAACTGCTCGCGAACGGCGACGACACGACTCAGGTGTTCCGGATCATGCGTGCGCTCAACGTCGGCAATGCGCCGATGAACTACGCGCGGCTGATCGCCACCGAGCAGGGCGGGCGGATCGCCTATGACGGCGTCGAACTGGCGCAGCGTTTCTCCGACCCCGCGTTCGTCGCGAGCTTCGCCCCCGGCACGGTCGGGGCGGCGTATCGCACTTTCCTCGAGACGACCGGCTATTCCGCGGACGGGCTGGTCGAGGTCTCGCGGCTTACGCCGTCTGAGGACGATCTGGCGCATCCTTACGCATGGTTCGGCCGGCGGGTGCGCGACACGCATGACATCTGGCACGTGCTGACCGGCTACAAGGCCGACGAAAGCATGGGCGAGGCGGCGCTCGTCGCGTTCAGCTATGCGCAGGTCGGCGGGCTCGGCTGGGCGCTGATCGGCTCGGCGGCGGCGCTGAAAAGCATCCGCGTCACCGGCAGCAAGCTGTTCGCGAAGGCCGTCTGGGAGGGCTATCGCAACGGACGGAAAGCGAAATGGATTTCCGGCGAGGATTATCTGCACCTCCTCCACGAACCGCTCGACGCCGCGCGCGCCCGGCTAGGGATCGTCACGCCGGTCGCCTATCTGCGGGCACAGCGCGAACTCGGCCCCGAACTCGCCTCGTATCTCAGCATGCAAAAGGCGAAGCTCGAACCGGCGATCGTGCCCGAGCGGATCGCTGCCTGAGGCAAAGGCTGACGGCGCGCGGAAATTGTCGCTAAGGGCGGTGCGATGCTGTCGCGCCTCGTCCTCACCGATTTCCGCAATCACGCCGATCTGACGCTCCAGCCGGGGCCGGGGTTCGTGGTGTTGACCGGCGAGAATGGCGCGGGGAAGACGAATATCCTCGAAGCGGTATCGCTGCTTGCGCCCGGCCGCGGGCTGCGCCGCGCCGCGCTGGGCGAGATGGCGCGACAAGGTGGGGCAGGCGGCTTCGGCGTGGCGGCCACTCTCTTCCCCTCCCGCTTGCGGGAGGGGGCAGGGGAGGGCGCGACGTACGTACTGGCGTCCGCTCCCGAGGAAAGCGCGCCCCTCCCCCGACCCAGTTTCGGGTCAGCTGTGCCCCCGGCACAGCTTGAACAGCACGGGGTGCTGCTCCCCCGAAACTCGCAAGCGGAAGGGGAGTCAGAAGCACAGCGGAAAATTCCCGCAGTCGGCGAAGTCGACGTCGCCACCGGTACGCTAGCCTCCGCCCCGGAACGCCGCATCGTCCGCATCCAGGGCGCCACCACCACCGCCAACGCGCTGGCCGAGTGGCTCACGATCCTCTGGCTCACCCCCGCGATGGACCGCCTGTTCGTCGCCCCCGCCGGCGAGCGTCGCGGCTTCCTCGACCGCCTCACGCTAGCGCTCGCCCCCGCCCACGCCCACCACGCCGCCCGCTACGACGCCGCGATGCGCGCGCGCAATCGCCTGCTCGCCGACGAAGGCCGCCCCGACGGCGACTGGCTCTCCGCGCTCGAAGCGCAGATGGCCGAGCACGGCGCCGCGGTCGATTCCGCCCGGCGCGAAACGGTCGACCTGCTCGGCGCACGCTTGGCAGGGCAAGACGACGGCCCGTTCCCCCGCGCCGGCCTCACGCTCGAAGGCTGGGCCGGCGACACCAATCGCCTCCAAGCCGACCTCGCCCAGGGCCGCGCGCGAGACTCCGCCGCCGGCCGCACGCTTGCCGGCCCGCACCGCGTCGACCTCGCGGTAATGCATCTCGACAAGGCCCGCGCTGCCTCGCTCGCCTCGACCGGCGAACAGAAGGCGCTCCTCCTGGGCATCGTCCTGGCGCATGCCGACCTGGTAGCGGAACGCACTGGTCAGCCCCCCGTCCTTCTCCTCGACGAGGTCGCCGCCCACCTCGATCCGTCGCGCCGCGCCGCGCTGTTCGCGCGGCTCTCAGGTCGTGGGCAGGTGTGGATGACCGGTACCGAGGACGCGCTGTTCGACGCGATTGACGGGCACGCCACCCGGATCGCGGTCGGCCGCGCTACCCCCTGAAAGAAAAAGATAATTTTGACTGAACACAGGCTGTCGATCGAGGTCACTGTGCGTTCAAGCGGCCGCGGGCAGAGCCCGTCCCATCGACAATCATGGAGAGTTCACGATGTCCCATAGCTTTGCCCGCGCCGCCCTCGGCATCCTGATGGCGACCGCCACCGTCGCCCCCGCATTGGCGCAGGACCAGGCCCGCTTCGACCCGCGCACCGCGCCATGGACGCGCCCGGGCTATCGTTTGGTCGGCGCCGGCGTGCCTATGCTGTTCCCCGAACTCCGCGATACGCCACGCGGTCGTGCGTTCGTGATGCCGAACTTCGACGCCAACGGTGACGGTCGGATCAGCCCGCGCGAGGCCGACGACGCCAACCGCGAATTCGCCCGGCTGGCCGGTCCGCGTCGCGACCGGTTCGACTGGGACGCCTATGGCCGCAACCCCGATCGCTTCCGTGGGCCAGATCGTGGCCCGGGCCGTGGCCCCGGTCGCGGCGACACCGTCGTCGTCGAGACGGTAACCACTTGGGACCGCGGCGCGATGCGCAATTACGGTTTCCGCCAGACCCCGCGGGGCGCCACGCTGACGCTGCAGGAGGATGTGCTGTTCCGCACCGACAGCGCCGTGCTGCGTCCCGGCGCCATCGAGAAGCTGCGCCCGCTCGCCCGCTATCTGCGCGCCAACCCCGGCGTCCGCGTGGCGATCGACGGCTACACTGACTCGCGCGGCACCGACGCGCACAACCAGGACCTGTCCGAGCGCCGCGCCGCCAGCGTCCGCCAGGCGTTCGACGACATGGACGTGGTGCGTGCACGGTTCAGCGTCGTCGGCCACGGCGAGCGCGACCCGGTCGCAACGAATGCGACGCCCGCCGGCATGCGCCTCAACCGCCGCGTCGAGGTAACCCTGCTAGGCCAGCGCGCCGACCGCTTCTGAGAAGGGTCTCCCTCGCCCCTCCGGGGAGAGGGAAGGGGCCCGCCGCGCTTGCGGTGGGAAGGGAGAGGGGCGTGAGGCTCGGGAGTGGGCGCCAACTCCCCCTCACCCTTCCGTCGCCTACGCCTCCTCTCTCCCTCTCCCCAAAGGGAGAGGGACACACCCGACCATACGCACCACCCCGGCGAAGGCCGGGGCCCAATTGGGGGACGTCGCTAACGAAGCGCTGCTCGCCGTTGCTGCAACT
Organism: Sphingomonas sp. M1A8_2b; assembly: GCF_053345535.1. Classification (NCBI taxonomy): domain Bacteria; kingdom Pseudomonadati; phylum Pseudomonadota; class Alphaproteobacteria; order Sphingomonadales; family Sphingomonadaceae; genus Sphingomonas; species Sphingomonas sp. M1A8_2b. Next base: position 609,312 of record NZ_JBKFAH010000001.1, read on the forward strand.
TTTCCACTTGGGCCCCGGCCTTCGCCGGGGTGGTAGTTTTGCCGGGGCGATAGTGTTGTCGCGAGGGGCAAGGAGTTCACCCGAACCGCTGTCCTACACGGCCCCACCCTGTCACCCTCCTCGCATGGCGACCCAACCCTCTCGAAACCGACGCGCCCGACAAGTGAAGTGCACACCGATCGCAAAACGCTCCCAGCGTCTGCACTTCCTGCACTTCACTCCCGCGCACCCCGGCCCGCGCAGGCCATTTCGCTTCCGTTTCGGCCCCTGCGTGCCTATACGCTTGGCATGGCATCCAACCCCGAAACCAATAATCCCAACGTCCCCAACCAGGGCGATTACGGCGCGGACTCGATCAAGGTCCTCAAGGGCCTCGACGCGGTCCGCAAGCGTCCCGGCATGTATATCGGCGATACCGACGACGGCTCCGGCCTCCACCACATGGTGTTCGAGGTCAGCGACAACGCGATCGACGAAGCGCTCGCCGGGCATTGCGACCGGATCGACATCGTCCTCAACGCCGACGGATCGGTCAGCGTCACCGACAATGGCCGCGGCATCCCGACCGGCATCCACACCGAGGAAGGCGTCTCGGCGGCCGAGGTCATCATGACCCAGCTCCACGCCGGCGGTAAGTTCGAGAACACCAACGACGAGAATGCCTACAAGGTCTCGGGCGGCCTCCACGGCGTCGGCGTCTCGGTCGTCAACGCGCTCAGCGAATGGCTCGACCTGACGATCTGGCGCGACGGCAAGGAGCATTACATGCGCTTCGCGTTCGGCGACGCGGTGATGCCGCTGAAGATCGTCGGCGACGCGGCCGAGGGCCAGAAGGGTACGCGCGTCACCTTCTTCCCATCGCCCGCCACCTTCAAGATCACCGATTTCGACTTCGACAAGCTCGAACATCGCTATCGCGAGCTCGCCTTCCTCAACTCGGGCGTGCGGCTGTTCCTCTCCGACGCCCGGCACGAGGAGATGAAGACCGTCGAGCTCTATTACGAGGGCGGGATCGCCGCGTTCGTGAAGTATCTCGATCGCGCCAAGGTGCCGTTGATGCCCGAGCCGGTCGCCATCACCGGCACGCGCGACGACGTCACGATGGACGTCGCGCTGCAGTGGAATGATTCCTATTACGAAAACGTCCTCGCCTTCACGAACAACATCCCGCAGCGCGACGGCGGCACGCACATGGCCGCGTTCCGCGCCGCGCTGACCCGCACGCTCAACAACTACGCCGAGAAATCGGGCATGTTGAAGAAGGAAAAGGTCCAGCTTACCGGCGAGGACATGCGCGAGGGTCTCACCGCGATCGTCTCGGTCAAGCTGCCCGATCCGAAGTTCAGCAGCCAGACCAAGGACAAGCTCGTCTCGTCCGAGGTCCGCCAGCCACTTGAGTCGCTCATGGCCGACAAGATGGCCGAATGGCTCGAGGAAAACCCCGCTCACGGGAAGGCGATCGTCGCCAAGATCATCGACGCCGCCGCAGCGCGCGAAGCCGCCAAGCGCGCCCGCGAACTGACGCGGCGCAAGGGCGTGATGGACATCGCCTCGTTGCCCGGCAAGCTGGCCGACTGCCAGGAGCGCGATCCCGCCAAGTCCGAGCTGTTCCTGGTCGAGGGTGACTCCGCCGGCGGCTCGGCCAAGCAGGGCCGCGATCGCCATTTCCAGGCGATCCTCCCACTTCGCGGCAAGATCCTCAACACCGAGCGTGCCCGCGAGGATCGCATGCTGTCGAGCCGCGAGATTGGCACGCTCATCACCGCGATGGGCACCGGCATCCGCGACGATTTCAACGCGGACAAGCTGCGCTACCACAAGATCGTCATCATGACCGACGCAGACGTCGACGGCGCGCACATCCGCACGCTGTTGCTGACGCTGTTCTACCGTCACATGCCCAAGATCATCGAGGGCGGCTATCTCTACATCGCCCAGCCGCCGCTGTACAAAGCGACCAAGGGCCGGTCCGAGATGTACCTCAAGGACGACGCCGCGCTCGACGAATATCTGGTCGATGCGGGTGTTTCGACGATGGTGCTCGAAGGCCCGGCCGGCACGCGCACCGGCGACAAGCTCAAGGACCTGGTCGATCATGCGCGCCGGATGCGCACGCTGATGCGCTACGTCCCCAAGCGCTATGACGCCGGGATGATCGAGGCGCTGGCGCTCGGCGGCGTGTTCGATCCCGAGGCATCGGTCGCGGACCGCACCTCGCGTCTCGAAACCGTCACGCGCCGTCTGGAGCTCGACGACGGCGATGCCCGCTGGACCGCGGTGCTGACCGAAGACGGCGGCATCCACTTCCAGCGCGCGTGGCGCGGCGTCACCGATCACCACATCATCGAGGCAAGCTTCCTGGTATCGGCCGAAGCGCGCAAACTCCACGCGCTGTCGGGCGAACAGGCTGACAGCTACGCGCACACGTCGAACCTGATCCCCGCGAGCAAGGCCACCCAGGCCGACGAGCCCCAAATCGAGGCCGAGCCCGAGGCCGAAGAGGGGGCGGAACCCGAAGCCGGCGTGATCGGCTCGGCCACCGCCGTCGTCGCCACCCGCGGTTCGACGCAGGTGTCACGCCCGAGCCATCTGCTCGACGCGATCCTGACCGCCGGCCGCAAGGGGCTAGCGATCCAGCGTTACAAGGGGCTCGGCGAGATGAACGCGGAACAGCTCTGGGAAACCACGCTCGATCCGACCGTCCGCTCGATGCTCCGCGTCACCGCGGTCAACGCCGAGAGCGCGAACGAGATCTTCACCCAGCTGATGGGCGAAGTCGTCGAACCGCGCCGCGAGTTCATCCAGGACAACGCGCTCAACGTCGCCAATCTCGACGTCTGATCGCAAGCCTCAGGTCGGTCGGCGCGTGGTATCCCGCGCGCTGGCCGACCGGTGGGCGTGACGTCCGCGCCAAAATCGAATGCCGGCGATGATCAGCGCGGCGACCCCGGCCAGGACCGCCACGCCGAGCAGTTTCTGCCTGGGGAGGAACTGGTCTACCAGGTCGATCAGCCCGTCGCCGAACACGTAGCCGATCCCGGTGAACATGATCCCCCAAACCAGCGCAGAGATCGCGTTGAGCAGCATGAAGGTCCGCGCGGGGACGTGCGACGTACCGATCGCGATCGGACTGATCGTCCGCAGTCCGTAGAGAAAGCGGAAGCCGAGGATGAAGATCGTCGGATGCCGCTCCAGCGTATCGAGCGCCTTGGCGAAAGCGGGCTTTTCGGCGATCCGGCGGACCCGCTTGGTATCGCGGTAATGCCGGCCGACGAAGAAGAAGAGCTGATCGGCGAACAGCGATCCGGTCACCGCCGCCACTGCGGTGCCGACCAGCGGCAGGAGGTGTTGATGCGCGAGCAGTCCGCCGGTGACGACGCTGGTTTCGCCCTCGAATGCTGCGCCGAGGAAGATCGCGGCCAGGCCGTATTGCGCAATGAACGTTTCGATCGACATGGCGTCGTTCATGCCGCAGCGCGATACGTTACGCCAGTATGCGAGAGACTTACGCGGTAATAGCCGCGTCGAGAAAGTCTGCGAGCGCGCTCCAGTGCGGCTGTTTGGCGGCGATCCCGATCGTGTGAAGCGGGCTGCTCGACGGCAGCGGGAGGAGCGCCGCGCGATCGAAATCGCGGCCCAACAGCGCCTTGCCTTGTTTCCATGCGGTACCGCCATTGAACGCGATCGCGCGGAGCCGGGGCAGGGTGGCGATGAGACCAACGATGTCGTTGCCCTGGACATCGACGATCGCGGCGTCGGTACTACCGACGCGCCGCGCCGATCCGATCACGTCCCACAGCGCGACGCCGGCCTCGCGCAACGCGGCGAGGCGATCGTCATAGTCGAGCATGACGAGGTCACGTCCGGCGACCGGCGACATGAGCTGCCAGAACTGATTTTGCGGATGTGCGTAATAGCGCTGTGCCGCGAGCGAGCGATCCCCCGGCAGGCTGCCGAGCACGAGGAGTCGCGCATCGGGGGCGGCGATCGGCGGGAAAGAATGCTTCAGGGGCATGGTAGGTCTCTAACGCAACCTCCGAAATACGCCGATCACGAAACGGCGTGCTCCACCACTTCATCACCCCGGCGACGGCCGGGGCCCAATTGGAAAGGTGGAGGTAACGGAGCGGAACGCCTGGTTGGCGACCTCCCCCAATTGGGCCCCGGCCTCCGCCGGGGTGGAGCTCAGTTGAATTGGGCCGCAACCAAACCCCGGTGATTGCGCATAATCCCGCAAGCGTCCTATCACACGCGCATGAAGATCATGCTCTCCGCCAGCCTCGCCGTGCTCGCCCTCGCGAGTGCCCCCGCCGCCGCCCGGCAACTCACCATCGACGACGTGACGATGCTCAGCCGCGTCGGCGCGCCGACTGCATCGCCGGACGGGCACTGGCTCGTCTGGGCGCAGCGCGAGACCGATCTCGCGGCGGACAAGGGGCGCTACGATCTCTGGCGGCTCGACCTGAACACGCCCGGCGCGACGCCGGTAAAGCTGCTCGCGGATCCGCAGGTCAACGAGAACGACCCGCAGATCGTCGGCAACACGGTCTATTTCACGTCCGACAAGGGCGGCGAAGACGCGGTCTGGTCGGTGCCCGTCACTGGCGGCACGCCGCGCAAGCTGACGAGCTTCAAGGGTGGGTTCAGCGGTTTCAAGGTCGCGCCGACCGGCGACAAGATTCTCGTCTGGGCGGACCGCCGCCCCGGTGCGCCGAGCCTCGAGCCGGCGATGGTGAAGAAGGATCCTAACGCGGGCGCCGGGCGGACGTACGACCAGCTGTTCGTGCGGCATTGGGATACGTGGGCGGACGGCACGCGATCGCAGCTGTTCGTGTTGCCGCTGACCGCCGCCGGCGCGACCGGAAACGGCGTTCCACTGGTCGGCGCGTTGGTTGGCGATACGCCATCGAAGCCGAATGGCGGCGGTGAGGAAATCTCGTGGAGCCCGGACGGCCGCACCGTCTATTTCGCGATGCGCGAGGCCGGGCGGATCGAGGCGTTGTCGACCAATCTCGACATCTTCTTGGTGCCGGCGGACGGCTCGACCGCACCGGTCAACCTGACCGCGGCGAACAAGGCGACCGACAACCTCCCAACGGTGTCGCCAGATGGCCGCACGTTAGCGTTCTTCGCGATGCGGCGTCCTGGGTTCGAGGCCGATCGCCAGGTGCTGATGTTGCGGGATATAGCCAGCGGCAAGACGGTGTCGCTGACCGAGCGCTGGGACCGGTCGGTCGGCTCGATCGCGTGGGCGCCCGATTCGAAGTCGCTCTACGTCACCGCCGACGATACGCAGGAAACGCCGCTTTTCCGCGTCGATGCGAGCACCGGCGCGGTGACGCGGCTGACTCAGGAGGGCCATGTCAGCGCGGTTGCGATCACCCCGCGCGGGGCCGTGGTGGCGATCGACAGCCTCACCGCACCCGCCGATTTCTACCGCGTCGCGGGCACTGGCGCACCACAGCGACTGACGCAGGTCAACGCCGCCAGGCTCGCCGGGATCGACATGCCGACCGTCACGCGGTTCAACTTCAAGGGCGCGAACGCGGACACCGTCTGGGGCTATGCCGTGAAGCCTTACGGCGCCACGGGGAAGGTGCCGATCGCGTACATGGTCCACGGCGGGCCGCAGGGATCGAGCAACAACAGCTGGTCGTACCGCTGGAACCCGGCCGTGTTCGCAGGCGCGGGCTACGGGCTGGTCGCGGTCGATTTCCACGGGTCGACCGGCTACGGCCAGCGCTTCACCGATGCGATCAGCAACAATTGGGGCGGCTGGCCGCTCGAGGATCTGCAAAAGGGTCTGAAGGCCGCGACCGACAAGTTCGCATGGCTCGATGCCGACAATGCGTGCGCGCTCGGTGCGTCGTACGGCGGCTACATGATGAACTGGATCGAGGGGCAGTGGCCCGATCGCTTCAAGTGCATCGTCCAGCATGACGGCGTGTTCGACGCGCGCGCGATGGCGTACGAAACCGAGGAGCTCTGGTTCGACGAATGGGAGCATGGCGGGAAGGCCTATTACGAGGACCCGCAGGCGTTCGAGAAATGGAACCCGGTCAATTACGTGGCGAAGTGGAAGACGCCGATGCTGGTGATCACCGGCGAGAAGGACTTCCGCATTCCGTACACGCAGGGGCTGGCGACGTTCACCGCGTTGCAGCGGCGCGGGATTCCGTCGCGGTTGCTGGTCAACCCGGGCGAGAACCACTGGGTGCTGAAGCCGAAAAACTCGCGGCAATGGTATGGCGAAGTGTTGGGGTGGATGGGGAAGTGGACGGCTAAGTAGGGGTTCAACCGGAACATTGATTAACGAGCCCCTTCCCGGCGAATGAACACCACCCCGGCGAAGGCCGGGGCCCAATTGGGAAGGTCGAAGTAACGGGGGACTGTCCGTCGCCACGCCCGTCTCCCAATTGGGCCCCGGCCTCCGCCGGGGTGGTTGCGCGAGGTGACGGCTTCTTCTGGTTTACCCTGTTTCCCCGCGAAGGCGGGGACCCAGACTGGGCTCCCGCCTTCGCGGGAGAACAAGGAAGGGCGGACAACGCTCCCGGTCAGTGCGCCTTCGGCTTCTTCACCGCATGCAAGCCCAGCGCGATCGCACCACCCAGGATCAACCCGACGATCCCCGAGAAGAACGCGTTCATCGCCCAGTTCACCGCGCCCTTGGCGAACGGCACCGCATGCGAAGCCGCCTCCGCCGTATCGTGGATCCAGTGCGGCAGCGTCGTGAACCCGAACTCCTCGATCCCGTGAACGATGATCTGCCCCCCGACCCAGACCATCGCCGCCGTCCCGATCACCGACAGCGCCGACATCACGATCGGCATGCCCTTCACCAGGCCACGACCGATCGCCTGCACGACCGCGCTGCTGCGCTGCGCCAGATGCAGCCCGATATCGTCCATCTTCACGATCAGCGCGACCACGCCGTAGACGCCGATGGTGATGACGATCCCGACCAGCGCCAGCACGATCGCCTGCTCCCAGATCGGCTTGGTCGCCACGTCCGACAGCGCGATCACCATGATCTCGGCGGACAGGATGAAGTCGGTGCGGATCGCCCCCGATACCTTCTGCGCCTCCAGCGCCTTCGGGTCGGTCGGCGCGTCGACCTCTTTCTCGGCATGGCCGCCGCCGAACGCCTCGAGGATCTTCTCCGCGCCCTCGAAGCACAGATACGTCCCGCCGATCATCAGCAACGGCGTCAGCAACCACGGTGCGAACGCGCTCAACGCCAGCGCGGCGGGCAGGATGAAGACCAGCTTGTTGCGGAACGATCCCAGCGCGATCTTGCCGATCATGGGCAGTTCGCGCTTGGGCTCGAACCCGACCATGTAGCGCGGCGTCACGGCGGCATCGTCGACCACCACGCCGATCGCCTTGCTGCCCGCCTTGCTCGTCGCCGCCCCGATATCGTCGAGGCTGGCGGCGGCGAGCTTGGTGATTCCGGCAATGTCGTCGAGCAGTGCGACCAATCCTGTCGGCATCGATGGTGTCCTTCGCGTAAGTATCGCCGCTCGGTAACGTGACAGGGTTGTCATGCAACGGCTTTCGCACTTGCGGTAGTGCGCGGCGGGCGGAATGGTTGCAGCCGTAGCGACCCAAGCGACAGGACGAGCCATGAACGATGACTTCATCACGAACCTGCCCAAGGCGGAACTGCACCTTCACATCGAGGGCAGCCTGGAGCCGGAGCTCATGTTCGCGCTGGCCGAACGCAACAAGGTCGCGATCCCGTTCAAGAGCGTCGAGGACGTCCGTGCGGCCTACAGCTTCACCAATCTCCAGACCTTCCTCGATATCTATTATGCGGGTGCTGCGGTGCTCCAGACCGAGGAGGATTTCCGCGATCTGGCGGTCGCCTATTTCGACCGGGTTGCGGCCGACGGCGTCGTGCATGCCGAGATCTTCTTCGATCCGCAGACGCATACGCATCGCGGCATACCCTTCGATGTCGTCGCGCGCGGACTGTTCGCGGGGATCGACGAGGCGCAGGCCAAGCACGGCATGTCGGTCGGCCTCATCATGAGTTTCCTCCGCCATCTCGACGAGGAGGACGCGTTCAAGACGTTCGCGCAGGCGGAGCCGTGGCTCGACCAGTTCATCGGCGTCGGACTCGATTCGTCCGAGGTCGGCCATCCGCCGTCGAAGTTCGCGCGCGTGTTCGCGGCGTCGGCGGATGCCGGGCTGATGCTGTGCGCGCATGCCGGCGAAGAGGGCCCGCCCGCGTACATCCACGAGGCGCTCGATATTCTCCAGGTGGACCGCATCGACCACGGCAATCGCGCGCTGGAGGATCCGGCCTTGGTCGCTCGCCTCGCACGCGATGCCATGACACTGACCGTGTGCCCGTTGTCCAACGTCGCGTTGCGCAACGTCGACAAGCTCGAGAACCATCCGATCGACCGGATGCTCGATCTCGGCCTGCGCGCGACGATCCATTCGGACGATCCGGCCTATTTCGGCGGCTATATCGGCGAGAATTTCCGCCAGACGGCGCGCGCGAAGAACTTGTCGCGCGAGCAGGTCGTGACGCTCGCGCGCAACAGCTTCCTCGGCAGTTTCCTCGATGACGAGGCGCTCAGCGGCCACCTCGCGACCTTGGATGCGTACGTCAAAGCGCATCCATGATCGGACGTTTCCTGGCGGTCTTCGAGCCGTTCATCCTGATGCTGCTCGGCACTGTCGTGCTGGCGAGCCTGTTGCCGGCGCGCGGCGAGATGGCGCCGATCGTCGGCTATGCGGCGGATATCGGTATCGTCCTGCTGTTCTTCCTGCACGGCGCCAAGCTGTCGCGCGATGCGATCTGGGCGGGCCTGCGCAACTGGAAGCTGCATCTCGCGGTGCTGACGGTGACGTTCGTCGCGTTCCCGCTGTTCGGCCTCGGGCTCGGCGCGCTGCCGTTCGTCGACAGGCCGCTCGCGGCCGGGTTGCTGTTCCTGACCTTGCTTCCCTCGACCGTGCAGTCGTCGATCGCCTTCACCGCGATCGCTCGCGGCAATGTCGCGGCGGCGGTGTGCAGCGCCTCGTTCTCGAACCTGCTCGGTATCCTCGTCACGCCCGCGTTGGTCGCGCTGCTGATGAAGACGTCGGGCAGCGGCGGGATTTCGATCGACAGCGTCGAGTCGATCGTGCTGCAATTGCTCGTCCCGTTCGTCACCGGGCATCTGCTCCGGCCCTGGATAGGCGCATGGGTGACGCGGCGGAAAGCGATGCTGACGGTGGTCGATCGCGGCTCGATCCTGCTGGTCGTCTACAGCGCGTTCGGCGCGGCGGTGGTCGAAGGGCTGTGGACCAGATTGTCGATCGGCGACCTGATCCTGATCGGGCTACTCTGCGCCGCGCTGCTCGCGTTCGTGCTGGCGCTCACCTTCGCGGTCGCGCGCGTCATGAAGCTCCCGCGCGAGGATGCGATCGTGCTGCAATTCTGCGGCTCGAAGAAGAGCCTCGCGTCGGGCGTGCCGATGGCCGGCGTGCTGTTCCCGCCCGCGCAGGTCGGCGTCATCCTGCTCCCGGTCATGCTGTTCCATCAATTGCAGCTGATCGCCTGCGCCGTGATCGCGCGGCGCTATGCCGAGTCCGCACCGCCGTCTTGATCCGCCGCCTGGACGCCACGGTATTTGCTTTGTTCCGCAGAGCACGGCAAGGCGGGGTTTCTGCTGTGGAGGGCTCTGCCCATGACTGTGCCGACCGACACCGACACGGCTGCGCTGGATCAGGCGCAAACCCAGGATAGCGGGTTGAACCTGACCGCGTGCGACCGCGAGGCGATCCACATCCCCGGCGCGATCCAGCCGCATGGGCTGTTGCTGGTCGCCGACGCGAAGTCGCTGAAGGTCGTCGCCGGCGCTGGTGATCTCGAAGGCCGGCTCGCGACCGAGTGGCTCGGCGCGGATCTGTCGACGGTGATCGCGCAGTCCGTACAGGCCGACGACGTGCCATCCGGGGGACTGGTCGGCGAGTCGGTGATGGGCGCCGGCGAACGCTTCGAGGTGATGATCCACCGCAGTGGCGACTATGTGCTTGCCGAACTCGAACCGGTCGAGGCCGCGCCGATGACCGCCGCGCAGATGCTCGGCCGGCTCAACCCGATGGTCACGATGTTCGAGCGCGCGACCGACCTGAACGCGCTGTGTGCCCGCGCCGCGATCGCGTTCCGCCAGCTCACCGGATTCGACCGGGTGATGGTCTATCGCTTCCTCGACGACGACGCCGGTCGCGTGATGGCGGAGGACAAGGCGGCGGACCTCGGCACCTTCCTCAACCATCATTTCCCCGCATCGGACATCCCGAAACAGGCGCGCGCGCTGTACGTGCGCAACCGGACGCGGACGATTCCGACGATCGACTATGCACCCGCGGTGCTGCGCCCGGCCGGGTTCGAGGCGCTCGATCTCAGTGACGTCACAGTGCGCAGCGTCTCGCCCATCCACCTACGCTATCTCGCCAACATGGGCGTGGCGGCGTCGGCGTCGATCTCGATCGTCAAGGACGGGCTGCTGTGGGGCCTGATCGCCTGTCATCACCGCACGCCGCGCGGCCTGAGCCCCGACATCCGCGCCGCCTCGGCGACGTTGGCAAGCGGTCTCGCGCGTCAGATCCGTGCGAAGGAGGAGGCCGAGGTCTACCGCGAACGTCTGCGCCTGCGTGGCGCCGAGGATGCGGTGATCCCCAAGCTCGCCGCCGAACCCGCCCCGCGCAGCATCGTCGTGACGCTGCGCGACGACCTGCGGCGGATGCTCGACGGCGACGGGTTCGCATTCGTGCAGGGGACGATCGTCGATACCGACGGAGTGTGCCCCGCCAATGACGAAATCCGCGATCTCGCCGCCTGGGTTTGCGCGCGCAGCGGAATCGAGCCGCTCGCGACCCACGAACTGCCGGCGCTGCTGCCGCGGGCCGACGCGTATCGTGCGTATGCCAGCGGCGTGCTGGCGATGCCGTTGATCGACGATGGCGCGATGCTGTTCTGGTTCCGTGCCGAACAGGCCGAAGAGGTCGAATGGGCGGGCAATCCGCACAAGGCGATCTCGCTCGATCCGACTGCGGTACTGACCCCGCGCACCTCGTTCGATTCGTGGACGCAGGCGGTGTCGGGCCGCTCGCGACGCTGGACGCTGGAGGAGATCGAGGCCGCGCACCGCCTGCGCCGGGCGTTTCACGACGCACACATCAACCAGCGGCTGCGGTTGCTCAATGCCGACCTGCTGCGGACGCTGGCCGACAAGGAAGCGTTGATCGCGCAGAAGGACGTCCTGATGAAGGAGGTCAATCACCGCGTTCAGAACAGCCTCCAGCTGGTCGCCGCGTTCCTGGCGCTCCAGGCGCGGGCGTCGGACGATGCCAAGGTGAAGGAGCATCTTGCCGAGGCGCAGGCGCGGCTGTCAGCGGTCGCGCTGGTGCATCGCCGGCTCTACCGCGACGATCAGGTCGAGTCGGTCGACCTGTCGCGCTATCTCGGGGAACTGGCGGGCGACATGAAGACGTCGCTCGGCGCGGAATGGGCGGCGCAGATGCGGCTCGATCTCGCGCCGATCCTGGTGCCGACCGATCGCGCGGTGAACATCGGGCTGGTGCTCACCGAACTCGTCATCAACGCGAGCAAATATGCCTATGGCGGGCAGCCCGGGCCGATCCTGATCGCGCTTGAACAGCATCGCAACCGCCTCCGCCTGATCGTCGCGGACGAGGGGTCGGGCAAGGTCGGCACGCGCGAGGGCTTTGGCAGCCGGATGATGAACGCGATCGTCGCCGGACTGTCGGGCACGATCGAGCATGACGACAACATGCCGGGGCTGCGCGCGATCATGACCGTGCCGATCGAGGGCGACCTCTAACCGGCGCTGGCGGGTCAACCCAGCGATGGCCGGCGAACAAAGCCTTGGGCGCGGCTGAGATTTGATCGGGCACCCGCGGGTTGAAGCTTTATGCTGCACCTGCGAAGTAAACCGGATGATCGATCCCGCGCACTCCGTTTCCGCCCCTCCCGTAGCCGCCGCCCCTCCCGTAACCGCCGCGGGGCCCGTCAACGCGCGACTTGCCCTGCTCGCGCTCGCGGTAGGCGGGTTTGCGATCGGCACCACCGAGTTCGCCGCGATGAGTCTGTTGCCGCAGTTCACACGCGGGCTCGGGATCGATGAGCCGACGGCAGGGCACGTCATCAGCGCCTATGCGCTCGGGGTGGTCGTGGGTGCGCCGACGATCGCGGTGCTGGCCGCCAAGATCGAGCGGCGGACCTTGCTGATCACGCTGATGACGTTTCTCGGACTCGCCAACGGCCTGTCCGCGATGGCGCCGACCTATCATCTGATGCTGTTCGCCAGATTCCTGAGCGGCCTGCCGCACGGCGCGTATTTTGGCGTCGGCTCGCTGGTCGCGGCATCGATGGTGCCGCGCGAGAAGCGGTCGCGCGCGGTATCGCGGATGATGCTCGGGCTGACGATCGCGACGATCGCGGGCGTGCCGCTCGCCAACGGGATCGGCCAGTGGTTCGGCTGGCGCTGGGGCTTCGGGATCGTCGCGATCATCGCCGCGGCCACGGTCGCGATGCTGGTCAAGTTCGCGCCGGTCCTGAGACCTGCCAAGGACGCGAGCCCGCTCGGCGAACTGGCGGCGCTGCGCAACGGACAGGTGTGGCTGACGCTGGCGATCGGCGCGGTCGGCTTCGGCGGGATCTTCTGCGTCTACACCTACCTCGCCTCGACGCTGACCGAGGTGACGGGCGTCTCGTCCGCGTTCACGCCGGTCGCGTTCGCGTTGTTCGGCGTCGGCATGACGATCGGGACTTTGGTCTGTGCGAAGGCGGCGGACGTGGCGCTGATGCCCGCTGCGGGGATCACGCTGTTGTTCGGGGCAGGGGCGCTGGCGCTCTACGCTCCGGCGACGCCGCATGTCTGGGCGATGCTGCCGGTGGTCGTGCTGATCGGGTGCGGCGGCGGGCTGTCGACGATCCTCCAGACCCGGCTGATGGATGTCGCGGAAGAAGCGCAGACGCTGGCAGCGGCGCTCAACCATTCCGCGTTCAATACGGCCAATGCGCTTGGGCCTTGGCTTGGCGGGCTGGCGATCGCGGGTGGGTATGGGATGCCGTCGACCGGCTGGGTCGGGACCGCACTGGCGCTTGGCGGGTTTGCGATCTGGGCGGTGTCCTGGGGACTGGATCGCCGGCGGGTTTCAGTGATGACCCGCTAACTCCTGTTTTCCCGCGAAGGCGGGAACCCAGGGTTGCAGGCGGTGGCGCTGGTGACTCCTGGACCCCCGCTTTCGCCGGGGAACGGTTCATGTGGAGCGCCCGGGTTATCCTGACCACTACCACCCCGGCGGAGGCCGGGGCCCAATTGGGCGACGGTGCCAACTAGAGGCCGCGTCCGTTGCTGCAGCCTTGCCAATTGGACCCCGGCCTTCGCCGGGGTGGTGCTTTCGGGGCGTTCTGGCCTCAACGCTGGATGTTGCGCTTGGCCAGTTCCTTGTTGAGCCCCAGTGCGATCAGCGTGAAGGCCGCGCCCGAGAACAGGTATGCGCCGCTCGCGGCCAGCCCCAGCTTGCTCGTCAGCAGCAATGCCGCGAACGGCGCGAAGCCGGCACCGAACAGCCAGGCGAGGTCGGTCGTCAGCGCCGACCCGGTGTAGCGATGCTGCGGCGACAGGCTCGACGCGATCGCACCCGACGACTGGCCGAACGAAAGCCCGAACAGCAGGAAGCCGATCCCCATGAACAGCCGCTCGCCGGTCTCGCCGCCGCCCAGCAGCATCGGCGCGGCCAGTGCGAACACCGCGATCAGTACCGCGATCGTGCCCAGCATCGTCCGCCGACCGAACCGGTCCGCGAGCAACCCCGACACCAGCATCGCGCCGAGCCCGATCACCGCGCCGATCACCTCGATCATCAGGAACCGCGCAGGCGCCTCACGCGTGAACAACACAACCCACGACAGCGGAAACACCGTGACCATGTGGAACAGCGCAAAGCTGGCGAGCGGCACGAACGAACCGAGCCAGATCGCCTTCCACTGCGACTGTACCGTCTCGATCACCGGTGCCGGCTCGAGCTCGCGCTTGGCGTACATGTCCTCGAACTCGGGTGTCACGACCAGGCGAAGGCGGGCGAACAGCGCGACGACGTTGATCGCGAACGCCACGAAGAACGGATAGCGCCAGCCCCAGGCGAAGAAATCCTCGGTCGGCAGCGCGGCCACGAAGAACGCGAACAGGCCGCTCGCGACCAGCAAGCCGATCGGCGCGCCAAGCTGCGGCAGCATCGCGTACCAGCCGCGATGCTTCTCGGGCGAATTGAGCGACAGCAGCGAGGCAAGGCCGTCCCAGGCGCCGCCGAGCGCGACGCCCTGGCCGATACGCAGCAGTGCGAGTATGGCGACCGACCAGTTGCCGACCGATGCGTAGCTTGGGATGAACCCCATCGCGACGGTCGAGGTGCCGAGCAGGAACAGCGAGATCGTCAGCTTCACGCTGCGACCGTATGCGCGATCGACCGCGATGAAGATGACCGAGCCGATCGGGCGGGCGATGAACGCCAGCGCGAACACCGCGAACGAATACAGCGTGCCCTGCAACCGGTCGACATACGGAAACACCAGCGTCGGGAACACCAGCACGGAGGCGATCGCGTAGACGAAAAAGTCGAAGAATTCCGAGGTGCGGCCGATCACCACGCCGATCGCGATCACGCCGGGCGTGACGTGCTCGCCGTCGCTATGGATACTGCGAGCATCGGCTTCGAAGCTCGTCTCGGGGATCGTGTTTGCACTCATTCTTCAACTCGCTCTTCAGGGCGCGACCCCGATGATACGCTGTTCCGGCGGATTCGGGCAGATTTATTCCGCCCCAGATGCGGGCAAGGGTAATCTATGCTACCCCCAGCAGCGAAAAAGCCATGCCGATGTTGCAGTGCAGCGCCCATTGGACAAATTGTCCACTGTAGTGCGGCAAGCGCTAGGCGTAGGGGACCAGCATGATCGTTGAGAAAACCGTTTCCCTTGCGAAAAAATGGCTTGCGGTTCTGCCGCTTGCGCTGCTGGCCAGTGGCTGCAACATGGTCGTGATGTCGCCGTCTGGCGATATCGCAGTGCAGCAGCGCGACCTGATCCTGATCGCGACCGGGCTGATGCTGCTGATCATCGTCCCGGTGATCGTACTGACGCTGATGTTCGCGTTCCGCTATCGCCAGGCGAACACCGCCGCCAAGTACGAGCCCAACTGGGATCACTCGGTCGGCCTCGAGTTGTTGATCTGGGGGGTGCCCCTCCTGATCATCATCGCGCTCGGCGCGTTGACCTGGACCAGCACGCATCTGCTCGATCCGTACCGTCCGCTCGGCCGGATCAAGCCCGACTCGCCGACGCTGGCCAACAACGTGCCGGTCGGCAATCTGGTCGACAAGCAGCAGGTGGGCAACGGTGCCAACGGCGCCGGCAAGCCGCTCGAGGTGCAGGTCGTCGCGCTCGATTGGAAGTGGCTGTTCATCTATCCCGAATACGGCATCGCCACGGTCAACGAACTGGCCGCACCGGTCGATCGCCCGATCCGGTTCCAGATGACCTCGTCGTCGGTGATGAATGCGTTCTACATCCCTGCGCTCGCCGGCATGATCTACACGATGCCCGGCATGCAGACGACGCTGAACGCGGTGATCAACAAGCCCGGCAATTACGAGGGTTTTTCGTCGCACTATAGCGGCGCAGGCTTCTCGGGGATGCGCTTCCGCTTCCACGGCGTGAGCGACGCGGGCTTCGACGCCTGGGTCAACCAGGTCAAGCAACGCGGGGGCGGTCTGACCCGCGCGAGCTACCTCCAGCTGGAGAAGCCGAGCGAGAAGGTCCCGGTCCGCTACTTCAATACCGTTGAGCCCAAGCTCTTCACCGCAGTCGTCGAACAGTGCGTCCAGCCCGGCAAGGTCTGCATGTCGCAGATGATGCATGACGGCAAAAACGGCGGCGACTCGCACGCCGGGATGGTGATGCCCGGCGTCAACGGCGGCAAGGGGCCGCAAGAGGCATCCGAACGCGTCAAGGGCGCGTTACTGAAGGATGCCGACGAAAAGGGAAGCGGCGAACACTGGACCGCGCCCGCCGACATAAAACGGGACGGCGCCAACAGCGCGCCCGGCTCCGAAGCGAACCGCAACCACACGATGCTGACCCCCTCAATCATGCCGGGCACGCGCCCCGTCGCCAACGGCTAGAGACACATCATGAACGACACTCTGTTGAAGACAATCTTCGGCCGCCTGACCCTGGAGTCGCTGCCGCTGCACGAACCGATCGTCGTCGCGACCTTCTGCATGGTGGCGATCGGCGGGCTCGGGCTCGTCGCCGCGCTGACCTATTTCAAGGTCTGGGGCTATCTGTGGAACCAGTGGTTCACCAGCGTCGATCACAAGAAGATCGGCATCATGTACATCATCCTGGCGATCGTCATGCTGCTGCGCGGGTTCTCCGACGCGATCATGATGCGCGCGCAGCAGGCGATGGCGTTCAACGGGTCCGAAGGGTACCTGACCGCGCATCACTACGATCAGGTCTTCACCGCGCACGGCGTGATCATGATCTTCTTCGTGGCGATGCCGCTGGTCACGGGCCTGATGAACTATGTCGTCCCGCTCCAGATCGGTGCGCGCGACGTGTCGTTCCCGTTCCTCAACAATTTCAGCTTCTGGATGACCGCGGCGGGTGCCGTGATCGTCATGATGTCGCTGTTCATCGGTGAGTTCGCGCGGACCGGCTGGCTCGCGATGCCGCCCCTCTCAGGGTTGGCGTACTCGCCGGATGTCGGTGTCGATTACTATATCTGGGCGTTGCAGATCGCGGGCATCGGAACCTTGCTGTCCGGCGTCAATCTGATCGCGACCATCGTCAAGATGCGCGCGCCCGGCATGACCATGATGAAGATGCCGATCTTCACCTGGACGGCATTGTGCACCAACGTCCTCGTTGTTGCCGCCTTCCCGGTCCTGACCGCGGTGCTCGCGATGCTGTCGCTCGACCGCTATATCGGTACCGCGTTCTTTACGAACGACTCGGGCGGCAACCCGATGATGTACGTCAACCTGATCTGGATCTGGGGTCACCCCGAGGTTTACATCCTGATCCTGCCGGCGTTCGGCGTGTTTTCGGAAGTCACCTCGACCTTCTCGGGCAAGCGCCTCTTCGGCTACAGCTCGATGGTCTATGCGACGCTCGTCATCACGATCCTCGCCTATCTCGTCTGGCTGCATCACTTCTTCACGATGGGGTCGGGCGCGAGCGTGAACTCGTTCTTCGGCATCACCACGATGATCATCTCGATCCCGACCGGGGCCAAGATCTTCAACTGGCTGTTCACGATGTACAAGGGCCGGATCCGGTTCGAACTGCCGATGATGTGGACGATCGCCTTCATGGTGACCTTCACGATCGGCGGCATGACCGGCGTGCTTCTTGCCGTGCCGCCAGCCGACTTCGTGCTGCACAACTCGCTGTTCCTGGTCGCGCATTTCCATAACGTGATCATCGGCGGCACGCTGTTCGGCATGTTCGCAGGGATCAACTATTGGTTCCCGAAGGCGTTCGGCTTCAAGCTGGACGAGACCTGGGGCAAGATCTCGTTCTGGTGCTGGGTCCCCGGCTTCTACTTCGCCTTCATGCCGCTCTACGTGCTCGGCCTGATGGGTGTGACTCGCCGGATGCGCTATTTCGACGATCCGAACCTGCAGATCTGGTTCATCATCGCCGCCTTTGGTGCAGCCATGATCGCCGCCGGCATCGGTGCCTTCCTGATGCAGATCTTCGTCAGCATCCGGAACCGCGAGAAGCTCGCCGACCTGACCGGCGATCCGTGGAATGGTCGTACGCTCGAATGGTCGACCTCGTCGCCGCCGCCGGAGTACAACTTCGCGTTCACGCCGATCGTCCACGACCTGGACGCCTGGTACGACATGAAGGAGCGCAAGGCGGTCCGTCCGGTCAGTGGCTTCAAGTCGATCCACATGCCGAGCGGCACCGGCACGGGCGTCGTGCTCGCCGGCCTCAGCGTGGCGTTCGGGTTCGCGATGATCTGGTACATCTGGTGGCTCGCAGGGCTGGCGCTCGCCGGCATCTTCGGCACCACGATTTTCCACACCTTCAACTACAAGCGCGACTTCCACATCCCGGTCGAGGACGTGATCGCCAGCGAGGACGCGCGCACCCGCCAGCTCGCGACCCAGGGAGCCTGACGCGATGTCCGCAATACCCATGAAGGACGGCCTGAACGAGACGAAACCAGTCTCGTTCTACGACCTGGACGAGCACGAGCATCCCGATGGCGGCAGCACGATGCTGGGCTTCTGGATGTACCTGATGAGCGATTGCCTCATCTTCGCGGTGCTGTTCGCGGCCTATGCCGTGCTCGGCAACAGCTATGCCGGCGGCCCCAGCCCGAAGGAGATCTTCGAGCTGCCGCTGGTGGCGGTGAACACCGCGATGCTGCTGTTCTCGTCGATCACCTACGGCTTCGCGATGCTGTCGATGGAGGAAGGTCGCCAGCGCGTCATGCAGATGTGGCTGGTCTTCACCGGCCTGTTCGGCCTCGCGTTCCTGTCGATCGAAATGTACGAGTTCGCGCACCTCATCCATGAGGGGGCTGGCCCGACCCGCAGTGCGTTCCTGTCGTCGTTCTTCACGCTCGTCGGCACGCACGGTCTTCACGTCACGATGGGCCTGATCTGGCTCGTCACGCTGATGGTCCAGGTCCAGAAGCACGGGCTGATCGCCGCCAACAAGCGTCGCCTGATGTGCCTCAGCATGTTCTGGCATTTCCTCGACGTCATCTGGATCGGCGTCTTCACCTTCGTCTATCTGATGGGCACCCTACGATGAGCGACCCCCACGCGCACGACGCACACGCGGACCATGGCGATCACGGCCATGGCGATCACGCCTCGCACGGCACCCGCGGCAGCTATATCAAGGGGTTCTTCCTCTCGGTCATCCTGACTGCGATCCCGTTCTGGATCGTCATGACCGACGCATTCAAAGATCCGTCGACCGCAGCTCTCGTCGTAATGGTCTTCGCGGTCGCGCAGATCGTCGTCCACATGATCTACTTCCTGCACATGAGCGGCAAGTCGGAGGGCGGCTGGACGATGATGGCGTTGATCTTCACGATCATTCTCGTCGTCATCACGCTCAGCGGATCGATCTGGGTGATGTACCACATGAACACGAACATGATGCCGATGCAGGCCGCGGCGGACATGTGATGAGAACGCGACCGGGCCCTGCCGTCTATGTCGCAGGCCTGGTCGCGCTGCTGCTGTTCGCCGGGTTCATGGCGCTCGGCATCTGGCAGGTCGAGCGCCGCGCCTGGAAGCTCAACCTGATCGAACAGGTCGCGGCCCGTGCACATGCCGTGCCGGTCGCGCCACCGGGCCCCGCGTCCTGGGGCGCGATCACCGCCACCACCGACGCCTATCGCCGCATCCGCCTCGACGGCACCCTCGATAATTCCCGCGAAACGCTGGTCCGCGCCGCCACCTCGCTCGGCAGCGGGTATTGGGTCGTCACGCCGCTCCGGACCGCGCAAGGCTTCACCGTCCTGGTCAATCGCGGTTACGTCTCGCCCGAGCAACGCACGGCGCATACCAAGCCGACCGGCCCGGTCACGATCACCGGCTATCTCCGCATCACGGAGCCCAAGGGCGGCTTCCTTCGCAGCAACGACCCGGCGACCGACAAATGGTATTCTCGCGATGTCGCCGCGATCGCTTCGGCACGTGGCCTGACCAACGTCGCCTCCTATTTCGTCGACGCCGACAAGTCCGGCACTGCCGCGCCGGTCGGCGGGCTGACGATCATCGCCTTCCCGAACAACCACCTCGTCTACATGCTGACCTGGTTCGCACTCGCCGCGATGACGATCGGTGCGTTCGTCGTGTTCGTGCGGCAGGATGCCCGCAAGCGGCGGGGGGCGATAGACACATGACGTCGTCAATGGCGGGGCAGGGGGTTGCACGACAGAGCTGGCAGCGCTGGCTCGCGCTCGCCACAGCCCGCACCGATGCGACCGGCAACGCCAACATGCGCCAGCTCGTCACGCTGCGCTGGATCGCCGTCGCCGGCCAGTTCGTCACGATATTGTTCGCCCGGTTCGCGCTCGGCTTTGACCTGCCGATGGTGCCGATGCTCGCGGCGCTGGCGGCGGGTGTCGGCCTCAACCTCGTCAGCATGCCGCTTTACGGCTGGCGCAAGGGGGCCAATATCCAGCTCCTGCTCGCGCTGCTGTTCGACGTCGGCCTGCTCACCACGCAGCTGTATCTCGCGGGCGGCGCGACCAACCCGTTCATCTCGCTCTATCTGCTCCACGTCGTGCTCGGCGCGGTGCTGCTCGATCGCTGGTCGAGCTGGGCGATCGTCGTCGTCACCGCCGCCTGTTTCGGCGTGCTCACGCTCTATTACCGCCCGCTGATCCTGCCCCCCGATTACAGCGGCGAATATTTCCTGCTCTACACGATCGGTTCGCTGCTCTGCTTCATGCTGATCGCGACGCTGTTGATGCTGTTCATGACCCGCATCACCGGCAACCTGCGCGCCCGCGACACGCGCCTCGCCGACCTCCGCCAGCAGGCCGCGGAGGAGGATCACATCGTCCGCATGGGACTCCTGGCATCGGGCGCCGCGCACGAACTCGGCACGCCGCTCGCATCGATCGCCGTCATCCTCGCCGACTGGCGCCGCATGCCGACGCTCGCGCAGGACGCCGACCTCCAGGCCGAGATCGTCGAGATGCAGTCCGAGGTGCAGCGCTGCAAGGCGATCGTCACCGGCATCCTCCTGTCCGCCGGCGAAGCGCGCGGCGAGGCCCCCGAGATCATGCCGCTCCACCAGCTCCTCGACGGGATCGTCGACGAGTGGCGCGCGGTGCACCCGTCGGTCGATTTCGACTATACCACGCGAGTCGGCGACGATCCGCAGGTCGTGTCCGACCCCGCATTGAAACAGGTGATCGCCAACGTGCTCGACAACGCCGCCGAAGCCTCGCCGCACTGGGTCGCCTTCCGCGGCGAACGCACCGACGGCGACCTAGCGCTGATCGTCCGCGACCGCGGCCCCGGCTTCAGCAAGGAACGCCTCGCCAGTTTCGGCAAACCCTACCAGTCGAGCAAGCGCGAACCCGGCCACGGCCTAGGGCTGTTCCTCGCGGTCAACGTCATGCGCAAACTCGGTGGCGGCGTGTCGGTCGTGAACTGCGAAGGCGGCGGCGCCGAAGTCACGATCCGCATGCCTCTCTCAGCAATCGCCCTGTCGTGACGCACGTCCCGGCACTAGTCGGCGGGTATCCCTGTCTAACATCCAACTGTCATCCCCGCGGAGGCGGGGACCCAGATGCTCAAGCGGTCGCGATCATGTCGCGAGGTTTGCCAATATGGGTTCCCGCCTGCGCGGGAATGACGGTTGCAGGCTTGGCGGGAATAAGCGCTCAGCCAGTCCGGGGTGGCGGAGTGGTTTGGGACAATCCTCCTCCAAACACGGGCCTCCGATTGGTGTTAGCGGCATGACAGAACCGAAACTCCTGGCGATCGTCGAGGACGACGAAACGTTCGCTCGCACACTCCGCCGCTCGTTCGAACGCCGCGGCTACGAAGTGATGCAGGCCGCGAGCCATGAGGAACTGGTCGAGCAACTCGCCGAGCGCACGCCGCGCTATGCCGTGGTCGACCTGAAGCTGGGCGGTGCCTCCGGCCTTGTCTGCGTCCAGACGCTCCACGCACACGACCCCGAAATCCTGGTCGTCGTCCTCACCGGTTTCGCCAGCATCGCCACCGCGGTCGAGGCGATCAAGCTCGGCGCATCGCACTATCTCGTCAAACCCTCGAACACCGACGATATCGAGGCCGCGTTCGACCGCACCGAGGGCAGCGTCGACACCGAACTGTCCGAACGCCCGACCTCGATCAAGACGCTCGAATGGGAGCGCATCCACACGACGTTGGCCGAAACCGACTTCAACATTTCGGAGACCGCGCGCCGCCTCGGCATGCACCGCCGCACGCTCGCGCGAAAGCTCGAGAAACGCCCGGTAAAATAGCCGCAACGCTTCGCCGAAGGCGCGCGTTGTCGTTCGATGCCAGCGCCAAAACCCTCACGACTCTGGCAGCCGAAGCGACTGCTCGCGACCCCGTCCGCG
The DNA here is from genome assembly GCF_053345535.1 of Sphingomonas sp. M1A8_2b. NCBI lineage: Bacteria > Pseudomonadati > Pseudomonadota > Alphaproteobacteria > Sphingomonadales > Sphingomonadaceae > Sphingomonas > Sphingomonas sp. M1A8_2b. The sequence continues at coordinate 631,472 of NZ_JBKFAH010000001.1, forward strand.
CTGACCTGGGAGCACGGTGCCGAGATTGCCGCGCGTGCAACTGTGCTGGGCGTCCCGGTCACGACGCTACCGAGCGACCGCCTCAAGCTCGACTTCCCCGACGACTCCCGCCGCGCCTATGCGGAAGCCAAGGCGACGCTCGCACTGGTTGTCGCGCCACCCTCGAAGCGCAAGCTCCAGCCGATCGCCCCCAGCGCCGACTGGCGAATCGACCTCGCCGAAGGATGCCCCGCGCATTGCGGCTATTGCTACCTCGCCGGCTCGCTCAAGGGGCCGCCCATCACGCGCGTCTACGCCAACCTCCCCGAGATTCTCGCCGAACTCCCCGCACACCTCGGCCAGGGCACCGTCACGTCGCGCTCGACCGCCCGCGCGCATGAGGGCACGACGTTCGAGGCGTCCTGCTACACCGACCCGCTCGGCATCGAGCACGTCACCGGATCGCTGTCCGCACTGATCGCGCATTTCGGCGCGTGGGAGGCAGACGTGCAGCTACGCTTCACCACCAAGTTCGACGCGGTCGAGCCATTGTTGACGCTAGACCACCGTGGCCGCACCCGCATGCGCGCCTCGATCAACCCCGCCGCCTATGCGCGCTTCGAAGGCGGCACGAGCCCCGTCGCCGCGCGGCTGGTGGCGCTCCGGAAAATGGCGGACGCCGGCTACAAGATCGGCCTCACGGTCGCCCCGATCATCGCCGCCGAAGGCTGGCGCGAGGCGTATGGCGAACTGTTAGCGGAGGCGGCCAGGGTGCTCGCCGACATCCCCGACGTGACTATCGAATTGATCACCCACCGCTACACCCCCGGATCGAAAGCGGTGCTCGAAACCTGGTACCCCGGCTCGTCGCTCGACCTCAGCATGGCCAACCGCACCGAGAAACGCACCAAGTTCGGCTCGGTCAAATACGTCTACGACGCCGACACAATGCGCGACCTCCGCGGTTTCTTCCAAACCGCAATCGCCGCTCACCTCCCCCAATCCCGCATCCTCTACTGGACATGAAACCGGAACCAACACGCACACGCTCCCGCGGCCGACCTTGTTCTCCCGCGAAGGCGGGAACCCAGTCCGGGCTCGCGCCTTCGCGGGAGAACAAGGCAGTATGAGAAACGCCACCACTCCGGCGAAGGCCGGGGCCTGATCGGAGAGCGATGCTCATCAGCCTGCACCCCAATTGCAAGGCTTTCCCGAACGGCCCCAAACCTCCGCTGCAGCACCAACGCACACTCCGCGCCCGGCAACGCAGCGTTGCCATTCGCGGCCTTCCGATCGTCCGCGCCGCCGCCTACCTCCAGACCATGACAAACATCCGCCAGCCAACCCTCTTCATCCCGCACGGTGGCGGACCCTGTTTCTTCATGGACGACCCGGCGGGCACCTGGACCGGTATGGCCGCATACCTGCGGTCGATCGCCGCCTCGCTCCCTGAAAAGCCCAAGGCGATCCTCGTCGCATCCGGCCACTGGGAAACGCGCGGCTTCGCCTTCACCGGCGCCGCCAAGCCGCCGCTGATCTACGATTACGGCGGCTTCCCCGCGCATACCTACGAGTTGCGCTACGACGCGCCCGGCGCGCCTTCCCTTGCCGCCCGCGCCACTGATCTACTTCGCGAAGCGGGCCTGACCGCCATCGTCGACCCAAAGCGGGGCCTCGATCACGGCGTGTTCATCCCGATGAAGATCGCCTTCCCCGACGCCGATATCCCGGTCGTCGAAATGTCGGTCGACCGCGATCTCGACCCCGAGCTCCACGCCGCCGCCGGCCGCGCGCTCGCCCCGTTGCGCGACGAAGGTGTCCTGATCGTCGGCTCGGGCATGAGCTTCCACAACATGCGCGGCTACGGCGACCCTCGCTTCACCGCGCCGTCGGAAGCGTTCGACCAATGGCTGACTGCGGTCGTCGAGGCCCAACCGACCGCCCGCACCGCAGCGCTGGCCGATTGGGCCGAAGCCCCCGCCGGCCGCCTCTCGCACCCCCGCGAGGAACACCTCCTACCGCTGATGGTCGTCGCCGGCGCCTCCGACCAACCCGGCACGCAGGTCTACAACGAACGCGTCCTGCAAACCGCAATCTCCGGCTACCGCTTCAACTGATGAGGGCAGGCGGCCACCGGCGCGCGCGAATCCTCCCCCGCGAGGGGGAGGTGTCGCCGAAGGTGGCGAAGGGGGAGGACACGGAACAGCAGTTCTCCCTTTCCTCCCCCTCCGTCTGGCATGCGCCAGCCACCTCCCCTTGGCGGGGGAGGATCGATTCATCGTTCAACGCTAAAGGAATTCCCATGGCTCTTCCCGTCCTGCTGGCCATCTCAGGCAGTCTGCGCCGCGGCTCGTACAACAGCGCAATCCTTGCCACGCTTGGCGAGGCAGTCGCCGACCAGGCAACGCTGAACATCTTTCCGCTGAACGACGTGCCCCTCTACGATCAGGACGCCGACACCGACACGCCCCCCGCCGCCGTCGCCGCCCTGCGCGCTGCGATCGGCGCGGCCGACGGGATCGTCATCGCCTCCCCCGAATACAATCACGGCATGTCCGCGTCTTGAAGAACGCGCTCGACTGGGCCTCGCGCCCGCATGGCAAGGCGACGCTCACGGGCAAGCCGGTCTTCACGCTAACCTCGTCGCCCGGCGCAGTCGGCGGCGCGCGCGCGCACGCCCAACTCAACGAGACGCTAGCCTCGATCGGCGCGCGGACCGTCCTGCGTCCGCAAGCCGTCGTCGGCGCCGTGCACGAGAAGATCGCCGATGGTCGCCTCACCGATCAGCGCACGCTCGACTTCCTGAAAGGCGGCGTAGACGACCTGCTCGCAGACATCGCCCGCCCGACCGCTGCCGACCGCGAGGCGTCCTGACATGCGGCAGGTCCTCCACCAATACCCCGCCCAGCGCGACGACATCGCCGATCTGGTCACCCGCCGCCCGCTACCGGGGCCGGGCCTGCCCCAGGTCGATCCGTTCCTGTTCCTCAACCATCACGGCCCGCAGACCTATCGCCCCGGCAACACCGGCCTCCCGTTCGGCCCGCACCCACATCGCGGCTTCGAGACGGTCAGCTTCATCCTGAAGGGCGAGATGGCGCATCTCGACAGCGGCGGCCACGAAAGCATCATCCGAGCCGGCGGCATCCAGTGGATGACCGCCGGCTCGGGCCTGATCCACGCGGAAATCTCGCCCGCCTCTTTCAAGCGCGACGGCGGTCCGTTGGAGATTCTGCAACTCTGGGTCAACCTCCCCGGCCGCCTGAAGATGGCCAAGCCCGCCTATACCGGCCTCCAGCGCGAGGACATTCCCGCGATCCCGGTCGACGGCGGTACAGTGAACCTGATCTCGGGCAGCTTCGGCGATGATCGCGGCCCGATCGAATCGCTGACCGGTGTTGCGATGATGACCGTCGAACTCGAAGCCGGCGCCAAGCTCGACCTGCCAGCGCCAAGCGGCCGCGCGATCTTCTTCTACGTCGTCGCCGGCTCGCCCTCGGCCAACGGCACACCGATCAAGCCGCATCACCTCGCCACGTTCGGCAGCGATGGCGACACGATCACCGTCGAAACCGAAACTCCCGCGACGATTCTCTACGGCCACGCCGACCCGATCGGCGAGCCCGTCGTCTCGCACGGCCCGTTCGTCATGAACACGCGTGAAGAGATCGTACAGGCGATCGAAGACTATAACGCAGGCCTGTTCGGCAAGCCGCCCATCATGCGTTAGGGCGCTTTACGCACCGGCGGCAGCGCGGCACAGATGTCCGCGCCGCCTGCCGGCACCGTGAAGAAAGGCCCCGCCCGGTTCTCGCGCGATGCGATCCAGGCGACGAACCGCGGATTGTCCGCCGCACGATACTGGAAATGCGGTCGCTCGGCCGGCGGCAGGTCGCTCGCCAGCCGTGCCGACACGATCGGGCTGCGTTCGCCCTCGGTTTGATAGAATCCTAGATCACCGGTCCCGCGCGGCAGCGACGACAGCCACTCGATCCCGTCGATCACCCGCCCGACCACCGCGATGTTGCGGTCGAGCGCACGCGGCGAATGGCCGATCACGGTATAGAGTTCGGCCCCGCTACCGGTACTCGGGGCCAGATCGCGGGCAACGCCGACCATGCCGTAGCAATGCGGCAGCCACTCGGTTGCGCCATTGCCGGCGAGCGGCCATCCGTCGCGGCTGTATCCCGCCCATTCGGCATAGGGATCGCGCTGCGACAGGCGGACGACGGTGGTCGGCCCGGCATGCGAATACTCCGCCGGCGGGTTGGCGACGACGCCCGCAGCGAGCGGCTTCTTCTCGGTCGCATCACCCCATTGCGCGACGTAATTGTCCTGCACCCGGTAGACGCTGGTCCCCTTATCCCACCACTGTGCCACCGCCAGCTTCCGGATATTGGCGACATGCACCGGCGCATAGCGTGGCGCGAGCCGGACCGTGACCCGGTGGCCATTGGCGAGCGTGAACACGAGCATCTCGTCGTCCGGCACCGCCACCCAGTCGGCGGTAGCCGGATCGGAAGGTAGCGCCGCGGCGACGGGAACGGCTTGCGCCAACGTGGCGGCGATCAGGAGATTTATCATCGCCATAGACTGCCCGACCCGTTCATCGCACGCAATCGCTTGCGCCCCAACGAAACCCACACTAGCAGGCCCCTTTCCAGAGCAATGCGGAGCGGTGGCCGAGTGGTCGAAGGCGCTCGCCTGGAAAGTGAGTATACGTCAAAAGCGTATCGTGGGTTCGAATCCCACCCGCTCCGCCACCTTCCCGTGTCGACCCGTCTCATACAGGCCTGCAGGGAGCGAGTTGCCGTGGCTTTGCCTCGTGCGGCAGCCGCGCTCCATCCCATGCTGTCCCAGCCAAGCTCACGCTCGATTGGGGCATTCGGGGGGAGGGGGCGAACGAAGTCTTGAGGAGAGGGATGAAAGAAACGCCAGCCAGCGTTGGCGCCGCGGTAGGAGGCGCGTGTGCTACTCCGGACCACCAGCTGGGTCACGCTGGAAGCCTTTAGCGAGATTGCGCCTGTCTGGCGCGCCCGGCGGACCACATGCAGTTGAAGGTCACGTTCAAGCGGGGCAAGCGGTTCGACTTTCTGGTACCACTTTCTCGGCAGGCGATCGATGTGCTTGGGGCGGCTCGTACCCTTGCACCGTGCGGCCGCTCTTGTCCCGAACCAGCATGCCGACGAGTCGATCAGCGATAATGCGACCGCGTGTTTCTACAATTGCCTGGCGGTCTGAGTGAGGCAATCGTCGTAACGGATCGGCCCTGATGGTCGATCATCTCTCGCAATCTTTCTGCGATCGGCAAAAGGTCATTTTTTCCAGAAACCCAATTGGAGCGCGTAAATCAGACGAGTTGGTACGCCGATTGCTGTATGACGAACGGCTGAAGTTAAGCGAAGAAAAGACAGCCGGAAATGACCGCAGGCGGGTCAGCTGGCTCAATTGGGGCGACGGGCTAGAATGTATAGGCCAGCCCGATCGTCCCGAGCCATTGGTCGCGCGACCCGGCGATTGCGACGAGCGGACTGCGCGCGATTTTGCTTTCCATGCGGCCATAGGTACCGCCACCGACGATCTTGATGCCGCGAAGGAGGTCGCCAGTGAGCGAATAGCTGCCGAGCGCGCCAAGCGTCCAGCTCTTGAGGCCAGCGCCGGCCGTGTAGACGGGCAGGCCGCTCGCCGTGCTCTGTGTTGCGGAGACGCTGTAATAGGTCTGGGCATAGCCGCGTTCGACGATGTCCGCGGAGGCGAACAGGCCGATCGCGGCTTTGCGGGACAGCGGCGTGAAATAGGTGATGCTGGGGTTCCAGATGGCACTGTCGTGGACGTTGCTGGTGTCGTGGCGATAGCCGAGCGTGACCGACAGCTTGTCGTACGGGCTGGTCAGCACGCCGGTCTTGCCAATGCCAACATAGCCGCCGAGTTCGACCGCGATGGCTCGCTTGCCGAGCGCGCGGACGCGGAGGTCGTAGATGTTGCTCGATGCACTGCGGTTGAAGTTGAGCTGGACGACAGGGCCGGCTTGAAAATCCCAAATCGGGCCGGGCCTGTCCTTTATCAGGTCGATGCTCAGCTGGTTGCCGGCAAGGACGAACCCATAGCCGTGGATCGCGCCAATCGCGGCCGGGGCGGGGGTGATCCGGTAGTCGTTGGAGCCTTCGTAATCGGGCAGCGCCGCGATGCCGAGACCGACCGATACGGTATCACGGTACGGGTCGGCTGGTTGGTCCTGCGCGTTGGCTGGTCGTGTGACGACGATGGCCAGAATGCTGGCGAGCGTGAACGCTACGGCGCGAGTACAGAGCATGGAAAGATCCTTGGTCTAACGATGAGGGAGAAGTGACCGGCTATCCACCGAGCGCGCGGTGGAGTTGGATGTGGGCGAGCGAGACCGCGACGCGCCTGCGAACGTCCGCCAGTTCCGCCGAAAGTGCCGCTTGACGGGCGTCGAGCAGTTGCGGCGCGCCAACTTCGCCGCGGGCGTAGCGCGCCTCGATCATCACGACCGTTTGGCGCCGGGAGGCAAGATCGCGGTCTGACAGGCCGGCTAGCTCGGCGGCGGCGCGGATTGCGGACAGCGCGTCGTCGACTTCGCGCCAAGCGTTGATGACGGTATCGCGATAGGCAATCGCCGCGGTTCGGTCCTCCGACCGGCGCAGATCGAGCTGCCGCTGCAACCGGCCGCCTGAGAAGATCGGCAGCGACAGGCTCGGCCCGATGCTCGTACTGCGCGCGTTCCAGCCGAAGTCGGAAAGACTCAGGACGTCGATGTCGAACAGGCCGGTCAGGCTGATCTTCGGATAGAAATCCGCTTCGGCGACGCCGATCTGCGCGGTTGCCGCATGAAGCCGGGCTTCGGCCTCGACGATATCGGGGCGGGTCCGGGCAACGTCCGAGGGATTGCGCACCGCCGTCGCCGGGAGGGGGCTGAGCGGTGGTAGCGTCGTACGATCGAACGGGGCAGTATCGGGCGTGCCATCGACGAGGACCGAGAGCGCGCGTTGTGTTGTCGCTGCCCGATGGTCGAGGTCGACGATATCGCCGCGCAGCGTTCGCAGCTTCTCCTCGGCCGCAGCGAGATCGATTGGCGTGCTTAGGCCACGCGCCAGCATCGCGTGCGCGATCGCCACATTACGTTCGGCGAGTTCCACGCCGTCCCGAGTGATGCGGCTCTCGTCCCACAGGCCGCGTAGCTGAAAATAGGTGCGCGCCACCTCGGCCTGGACGGACAGCCGGATGCCGTTTGCAGAGGCTTCGGTCGCTTCGATCGAGGCTTCGGCTGCTTCGGCCTGACGTCGATGACCGCCCCACAGATCGAGTTCCCAGCTCGCGCCGACGCCCGCGCTGTAGAGATCGAAATCGACACCCTTGGGCGGGGTCGTCGTCGGGGTGACGCCGAGCAACGTCTGCGTGACCGAAGCGATCCCCGCCGTGCCAAGCCGCTCGTGACTATAGCCGGCTTGGCCGTCGACCTGCGGTGACCCGGCGGCGCGCGCCTGGCCGCGCTCGATCCGCGCCGCGGTGATGCGCTCGATCGCCGCGGCGATATCGAGGTTCGCTGACCCTGCGCGGGTTTCCAGCGCATCGAGCACCGGATCGTCGAAGCTGCGCCACCAGCGTCCGTCCGTGCTGGCGGGTAAGGCTGCCGATGCCGACGTCGATGCCAATCCCTGCCAGACCGGCGGCAGGATCGCCGCGGGGGGCGTGAAGTTCGGACCCACCGTGCAACCCGCCAGCGTGGCGGCGAGCAGCAGCGAAACCGCGCGCGATACGGTCGGATCATGCATGGTGGTGGTCCTGCAGCGGAAGGCTGGATGGGCGATCGAAGACGAGCGCGTAGAGCGCGGGCAGGGCGACCAGCGTTAGGATCGTCGCGCCGATCAGGCCGCCGATCATGACGATCGCCATCGGCCCCCAGAAGATATTGAAGCAGAGCGGAATGAAGGCGAGGACCGCCGCCAACGCAGTCAGTACAACCGGGCGCGATCGGCCAATCGTCGCGGCGACGATCGCCGGATGCAGGTCCATGCCCTCGGCCTGGTTATGTTGCACCTGATCGACCAGAATGATCGAGGTGCGCATGATCATTCCAGCGAGCGCGATCAGCCCAAGCAGAGCGACGAAGCCGAATGGCGCACCAGTCAGCACCAGCGCCACCACCGCGCCGATCACGCCCAGGGGGGCGGTTGCAAGCACTAACAGCGTCCGGCCGATGCTCTGCAGCTGGATCATCAGCAGCAGAAGCATCAGTCCGAAGGTGATTGGCAGCAGCGCATAGATCGCGTCGTTCGCCTTGGCGGACAGTTCGCCGTCGCCGCCACCCTCGATCCGGTATCCGGCGGGCAGCGATTTCGTGATCGCGGCAACCCGCGCGGCGGCGGCATCGACGATTTCGGAGGCCTGCACGTCGCCGGTCATGTCCGCCTGCACGGTCATGCACAGCGCACCGTCGCGCGTCCACACGATCGGCTGCTCGGTGGTCGCGCCGATCTGCGCGACCTGACCGAGCGGCACCGGACCGCCGGGCGTGCTGACCGCCATATCGCCGAGCCGCCCCGGATCGCCGCGATCCGCCGCCGTGCCGCGCACGACGATGCCGATCCGCTTGGTCCCTTGCAACACATCGCCCGCCGGCTGACCCGACAACATCGTCGCGACCTCGCCCGCCAGCTGCGCACGATCGAGCCCGAGCCGCGCGACCCGATCGCTATCGAGATCGAGCCGCACCGCGACCGACGGCATCCCCCAATCGGCCTGCACCCCGGTCGTCCCCGGCGTCGCGCGGAGCACCGCCTCGATCCGCGCGGCAATCGTACGAAGTACCTCCGGATCGGGGCCGATCACGCGATATTGCACGGGGAAGCCTGCGCTCGGCCCGAGCGACAGGCGGCGGACGTGGAGCTTGGCCTCGGGCGAGGCATGGTTCGCCAGCAACCGCGCGATCACGCGTTCGCGCGCATGCAGATCGGTCGCGACCAGCACCATCGTCGCGGTCGCGGGATCGGGCAAAGACGGGCCGTAGGGCAGATAGAAGCGCGGCGAGCCCTGCCCAATATAGCTGTCGACCTGCGCGACATCGCGGTCGTGCACGATCCCCGTCTCGATCCGTTTCACCGCCACCGATGTGGCGGACAGCGAGGTGCCGGGGCGCAGGCTTACGTCGACGATGATCTCGGGACGGTCGGAGATCGGGAAGAATTGCTGGCGGACCAGCATCGCCCCTGCGAGGCTCGCCACCAGCAGCGCCGTCGTCACCGCGACCACCGTCTTGCGCCGCGCCATGCACGCATCGACCAGCTTGCGCAGCCGCCGATACACCGGCGTGTCGTACATCGCGTCCGCAACGTGGTGCCCCCCCGCCTCGGGCAGCAGCCGCACGCCGAGATACGGCGTGAACACCACCGCGACGACCCAGCTGACCAGCAATGCCGACCCCGTCACCCAGAAGATCCCACCGGCATATTCGCTGGTGGTCGATTGCGCGAACCCGACCGGCAGGAAGCCGACGATCGTCAGCAGCGTCCCCGTCAGCATCGGGAAGGCGGTGTGCGTCCACGCATAAGCGGCGGCATCGGCCCGGCTCGCGCCTTTTTCGAGCTGAACGACCATAGCCTCGACGCTGATGATCGCATCGTCCACGAGCAGCCCGAGCGACAGGATCAGCGCACCGAGCGAGATCCGTTCCAGCCCGATCCCGCTCGCCCCCATGAACAAGGCGACGATCGCGAGCGTCAGCGGTACCGACAGCGCGACCACCACGCCGGTCCGCCACCCCAGCGTCACGAACGCGACGAGCAGCACCACCGTCAGCGCACAGAAGAACTTGATCAGGAACGCATCCACCGCTTCGCGGATGTTCTGGCTCTGGTCCTCGACCTGAGTCATCTTGACCCCGGCGGGCAGCGTGCGGCCGAACGCGGCGGCGACTTGCGACAGTTGCTTGCCGAAGCCGAGACCGTCGGCACCCGGTGCCATCGCGATCGCCAGCACCACCGCGGGCTTGGCCGCATGGCGAACCAAGCCATCGGGCGGATCGGCATAGCCGTTGCTGACCGTGCCGATATCGCCGATCCTGATCGTTCCGTCCGTGCTGGCCACGGCGGTGTTCTCGACCGCATCGATGCCGTCGGCCGCACCGCCGATGCGGACCGGGACGCGCATCGGCCGATCGACGACGCCCGCCGGCGCCACGCTGCTGCGTTTCGCCAAAGCCTGCACCACAGCGTTCGGCGACAGTCCCATCCCGGCGAGCCGGCGGGAGTCGACATCGACGAACAGCCTACGCGGAATCTCGCCGGTGATCTGTACCTTGCCCGCGCCAGGTACGCGGAGCATCGCGTCGCGCGCCTGCTCGGCGAGCGTCACCAGCCGCGCATTGTCCGCGCCGGTCAGCGTGAAGACATAGCCATAGACGTCGGCATAATCGTCATCGGCGGCGACCGAAGCCCCCGCCGGCAAACCTGGCTCGAGATCCTTCAGCTGTTTGCGCACCTGTTGCCAGATCGCCGGCACGCGGTCCTTCGGCGCGCCATCCTTGAGCGACACGCGGATCGCGCAGCGACTGTCGACGCAGTAGGTCTGGAGAAAATCGAGATCTTCGGTCGCGCGCAGGCGACGTTCGATCGGGTCGGCGATTTGCGCGCGCATCTGCGTCGGCGTCGCCCCGGGCCAGGACGCGGCGACGATCACCTCCTTCAGCGTAAAGGTCGGATCCTCGTCGCGGCCGAGTGCGAAGAACTGTGCGGTGCCGGCGGCGAACAGCAGCGCGATCAGGAAGCCGACGAGGGCGGGGTGCCGGATCGCCCAGCGCGACAGATTGAAGCGGTCCATCGCTCAATTGCCGCCGGCGACGAGGCCGGCCATGACGACGTGCTGCCCTTCGGACAGCGTGTCGCCCCCGCTTGCGACGATCCGCTGGCCGTCTGCCAGGCCGGAGACGATCGCATCGTCGCCGCGCAATTCGACCAGATGCACGGGCTGGCGGTGGACGCGGTTGGCGCCCTTGCCGCTGGCGCTCGACAGTGACCAGACATGCGGTTGGCTCCCCTGCGCGCCGAGCGCGGTGAGCGGCACGCGGATCGTCGCCTTGGGGTCGGGCAGTCGCAACGTGAGCGTCGCGGAACTGTTGAATGGGATACTCGAAACATCGCCGAGCACGCTGAACCGCGCGGTCCGCAACCGCAGTGCACCGTCCGCCGCCGGCCCGATCAGCCGCAGGCGGGCTTCGGCGATCGTGTCGGGGGTCGACCAGAAGGTGGCATCGGCCATCGTGCCGCTGCTCAACCGTGTGCGTTCGGGCACGCGAACTTCGATTTCGGGACCGCCCGCGGCCAGCCGGATGACGGTGCTGCCGGCATCGACGATCGTGCCGGACTCGACCGCGCGTTCGGTTACCACCCCGTCTTCGGGCGCGAGCAGTTCCGCGTCGGCAAGAGCGACACGGCGGTGTTCGAATGCCGCACGCGCCGCGTCGCGCTTGGCTGCCGCCGCCTTCGCGGTCAGCGCGCGGTCCTGGACCTCGGCGGTCGACAGCGCGCCGATCCCGTCAAGTCCGGACGCGCGCCGAGCGGCATCGTCTGCCCGGATCGCTTCGGCAGTCGCGGCCGCGAGTTCGGCGCGGGCCTGGCGGGTATCGGCGATCGCTTCGGCGCGCGACAGGCGGGCAAGAAGCTGCCCGGCGCGGACGTGATCGCCGACCTGTACGGTCAATGCGAGCACGCGGCCGCCGGTCTTGAACCCAAGCGCGATATCGCGGCGCGGGCGCAGGACGCCCTCGAACTCGGAGGTCTGACCGCCGGCGCGATGGATCGTGACGACATCGACGAGCGTAGCGTCGGATCTCGGCAACGCGACCGGATCGGAGGAACAGCCGGCGCAGGCGAGGAGGGTCAGACCGATGGCGACCAGCCTTGTCGGGAGCCTACTCGGAAGCTTGGTCGGGGCAGTGGAAATCTTCGGCATCGTCGCGTCCCGTTGGTTGACGCGGTCGCCCTGCCGATCCGGGATGATCCCGGCTTGCTGGTCCTCGAAATCGACCAGTCAGTTTCGAAAACGACTGGTGTTTACGCGTAGGAGCCGACGTCCCTAGCTGCTGAGATTACGCCGTCGAAATGCGCTCGGGGTTTCGCCGAGGCGTTCCTTGAACACGCGGTTGAACATCACGAGGCTGCCGAACCCGGCATCCATCGCGATCGTCAGGATCGGCACGTCTGCCTGCGCGGGGTCGGCCAGCGCGCTGCGGACTTCGGCGATCCGGTGTTCGTTGAGGTAGTCGCTGATGTTGCGATAGCCGAGCCCGCCGTTGATGTGCCGCCGTACGCGGTATTCGGGGGTTTCTACGCGTGCGGCGATCATGCCGATCGTGAGGTCCGGATCGCGGTAGGCGCGGTCTTCGGTCATCATCCTGGACAGGCTCCGGACGAGGGCGGCATCAAGCTGTCCGGGCGCCACGGCCGTCGCGGGGGCCTCACCGACCACGGAGCCGGCATCCGCGCTCAGGAAAACCTCGGGGTGCCGCAATCCGAACAGCAGCGCGGTGATCACGAACGCGCCCATGAACAACCCGGCGGCGGATGCCATCCCGGACTCGGCGAGTTCTCCCGTCGCGCGGCCGACGATCTCGCTGCCCAGCAGCCACAGGATGATGAGCCCGACCGACACCACGAATATCGTCCGCGCCTGCCGCCGCGCTTCGACCAGATCGCCTTGCCGATTGCACCACGCCAGCCACTGCGCATGAATCGCGAACGCAACGCCTGCGAGGTAGACCACGATATCCAGACCCTCGATCGGGGCCGCCAGTCCGCGTCCCTGCAGGCTACCGTAAAAGGTGCAGCACAAATACGCCGCCGTCAGGGCCGTATCGACCGACCTGGGCCTGAACCCATCGTCGAACCACGCGCGCGCGAAGAGCCAGAACAAGGGGATGGCGGCGTTGGCGCACAGGTCCAGCACTGGATCGAACACGGTCGGCGCATGCGGCAGTCCGGCCAGCGTGCCGACTACCGTGCAGAGCGTCAGCGCCAAACCGAATCGGCTCGGTAAGGATGCTGGCGACCGCGCGAACACGACCGCAGCCAGCATCAGCAACCCGATAGCACCGCCGCGAAACAAGAGGTCGAACGCCAGGATCACTGGCTACGATATCGGGTCGTGCTTGGCATGAACGACGAACACCACGGTACTGCTAGTATGTCTAGGACTACCGTTTCCGATTATCGGACGCGGACGGACAACCCATATTCGTGCTAGGTGTTCGCTGCACCTGTCGAGCGCACCGCCCAGGACGAGGACGTTCGGTCGCTCCCGTCGGCGCGCAATGTCTCGGCAAAATACCGGAAAGCAATGCGGGTCGTCATCATACCGACATAACTTGATACCATCGGGAGCCGGAAGAGCGTTTCGCCCTTGAGCAAGCGGAGAGCGATGTGCTGAGACCTTCACAAAAGCCGACGATGACGACCAGCGGCAGCCTGTCTGCGCGGCTCGACCGGCTGCCCGCGACGAGGACGGTATGGATGATCGTCGCGCTGCTCAGCTTGGCGTTCTTCTTCGAACTCTACGACATGCTGCTGTCGGGCTATATCGCGCCCGGTCTTGTCCGCACCGGCATTTTCGGCACGACCACCGCCGGGTTGTTCGGCACGCAAGGGGTCGCCTCGTTCATCGCGGCGTTGTTCGCCGGTCTGACGGTCGGCACGATGGTCGCGGGCGCTTGCAACGATCGGTTCGGGCGACGGGCGGTCTTCACCTGGGCCTTGCTGGGCTACACCGCCGCATCGGTGGCGATGGCGTTCCAGTCGGACGCGATGGCGATCAACGCGTTGCGCTTCTGCGCCGGGATCGGGCTCGGCGTCGAGATGATCACGATCGACACCTATATCTGCGAACTCGTCCCCAGGCATGTCCGCGGTCGGGCGATCGCGCTCAGCCAGACGGTCGGCTTCGTCGCGGTGCCGATCGTCGCGCTGCTGTCGTGGATCCTGGTCCCGCTTGCGCCGCTCGGCCTCGACGGCTGGCGCTGGGTGGTGCTGATCGGCGCGACCAGTGCGATCGCGGTCTGGTATATCCGCCGGGGCCTGCCCGAGAGCCCGCGCTGGCTGGTGCAGAAAGGGCGCTTCGCCGAAGCCGAGGCGATCATTATCGATCTCGAACGACGGATCGCGCAGGAAAGCGGCGCCCCCCTCCCTTCGCCGGCTGCCGACGCCCCGACGGTTCAGGCCGGCCAGTTCGGCGAGATGTTTCGCGCGCCCTATCGCCGCCGCACGATCATGATGATCGTCTTCAACGTCTTCCAGACGATCGGCTATTTCGGGTTCACCAACTGGGTTCCGACATTGCTGATCGAGCATGGCATCCCGGTCACCAAGAGCATGGCCTATACTGCGATCATCGCGCTCGCCGCGCCGGTCGGGCCGATGCTGGGTCTTGCGATCGGCGATCGTTTCGAACGCAAATGGATCATCGTCGCCGGCGCCGCGACGGTCGTGCTCGCCGGCGGACTTTTCGCGGTCGCTACCAATGCGGCGGTGCTGATCCTGCTCGGAATCGTGCTGACCGTCGCGGGCAACACCATCTCGTTTGCGTATCACGCCTATCAGGCCGAAATCTTCCCGACCCGGATCCGCGCCAAGGCGATCGGCTTCGTCTATGCGTTCAGCCGGATCTCGGCGATGCTCAACGCCTTTCTGATCGCGTTCGTGTTGCGCCAGGGCGGAGTCCCGGGCGTGTTCGCGTTCATCGGCGCCGCGTATCTGATCGTGATCGTCGCGATCGGCATGTTCGGCCCTCGTACGGCCAACCGCGCCTTGGAAGACATTGCGGCCTGAAGATTTCCCAACTCGCTTTTTCGTCGACTCGAGCCAGGCGCTCGACCGGCGTGCCGTGATCGTTTCTGGAGGATTTGAATGATCTATCCTGCCTTGGCCCTGCTGGCTGGTCTGTCTGGCGGGAGCCCGCCGGCCGGTGCCGCAACGCTGTCCTCGCATACTTGGCCGGGCGACACGCTTGGCAGGGCGGAGAGCCTCGCCGCCCTCCAGTCGCTCGAACTCATGCTGCTCACGCGGGACAGCGCGACGCTGGCACTCGACGACTGGTGTGCCGCGCATCACATCGCCGCACCGGGCAGCAAGATCGTCGCCGATCGCGACCGGACGATCACGAAGACGCCGAACGCCGATCAACGCCGCCGTCTCGGCGTCACCGACGACGAGCCGATCCGCTACAGGCGGGTCCGGCTGCGCTGCGGTGCGCGCGTCCTGTCGGAGGCCGATAACTGGTACGTTCCGTCGCGACTGACGCCGCAGATGAATGCCGCACTCGACGCCAGCGACATCCCCTTCGGCCGCGTGGTGCAGCCCCTCCACTTCCGCCGCCAGACGCTGTCAGCAAGGCTGCTATGGTCGCCGTTGCCGCCCGGCTGGGACACCGGCGCGCCACTTCCACCCGAAACTGCGACGTTGGATATTCCGCCGTACGTCATCGAGAATCGCGCGCTGCTCGTTACTGCGGCGGGAACGCCGTTCAGCGAAGTGGTCGAGACCTATACGCGCGCCGTGCTCGATTTCGCGCCGCATATACCGGCCAAGGGGGAAGCAGGGCGCGGAGTTACCCATTAGTGTTCCACACCGGACGGATTTTTCCGACGCCCAGGATTCACAAACGTAGCTTTGCCGGCCGGGGTAGCCTCACGATCATTGACCTGGGGGGGGGACGGCCAGACTCTTCACCAGTCTTCGCTGCACTGTCTTGGTCGATCAAATAAAGGACCAACCTTTGCCTTGTGGATGAGCCCGGGATCATCGTGGGCGAAGAGCGATATCGTGATTTTTTTCATCCCGTTACACCGCGTTACGGCGACACAATTCGGCAGGCCGAACCAGGGCTGATTTTTAAATAAATGTTAATTGATCCAGATATATAACTTGCAAACACTTAAAGTGACTTACATAAGTTAAGAACCTGTCGGCTCGATTGGAATGGTCGCCCGGAAGCGTTGAAGGACGCTGCGTACAATTCGTCGTAATTCGATCGTGTTACGTGTCCGCCAAAAATTGTGGACCGAGTTTGACTAAGGCTTCGTCCTCGCTTCGGACGCTTCAGACCTGAACGCCAAAACGACTCCCGCTGCTGCGGATGGGAGACCCGTATTTGCCATCCGCGGTGATTTTCGAGGTGCTTATGTTCAAGTCGACCCTCCGCGTGGCCGCGTTCGCTGCGGCGAATACCGCTGCGCTCATGATATCCGGTCAGGCGGCGCAGGCGCAGGTTCCGGTTGGCGCGGGCGGGCTGCTTCAACAGATTCCGCCGGTGCCCCTGAATGAAAAGTCACCCGCGGACCTCCAGCTGGACCGCAAGTCACCGACTGAGATACCCGCGGCAGGCGGCCCCAAGGCGCTGGTGCGATCGCTCCGCGTGACCGGCGCGACGCTGTTCTCCGAACGCGATCTGGTTGCGGCGTCGACGTTCAGGCCCAACACCGAACTGGATCTGGCGGGACTGAAGACGCTCGCCGCGAACATCACCGGCTATTACAATAGTCGCGGGTATTTTCTCGCGCAGGCCTATCTCCCCGAACAGGATCTGCAGAGCGGCACCGTCACGATCACGGTTCTCGAGGGTCGCTTCGGCGCGGTCGGCGTGAAGAACGAATCGCGGTTGTCGGATCGGGTCGCGAACGGCATCCTCAGCGGTCTCGATGTCGGCGATCCGGTGGCGGTGGCGCCGCTCGAACGCCGTCTGCTGATCCTGTCGGATGTTCCCGGCGTGCGCGTCAGGTCGACGCTCAGCCCCGGCACCGCGGTCGGCACATCGGACCTGTTGGTCGACATCACCCCCGGCGAGAGCATCACCGGCAGCGTCGAGGCCGACAATGCCGGTAGCCGCTATACCGGTGCGTATCGCGTCGGCGGAACGGTCAACTGGAACAACCCGACCGGTTCGGGCGACGTGCTCAGCCTGCGCGCGCTCACGTCGTTCTCGGGCCTCGCATACGGCCGGGCGTCGTATCAGGCGCCGATCGGCAAGGTGACGCTGGGGGTGGCGTATGCGCATCTCGACTATTCGCTCGGCAAGGAATTCGACAGCCTCGACGCGAGCGGCAACGCCGACGTCGCCAGCGTCTATGCCAGCTACCCGTTGATCCGGTCGCGCGCGAACAACCTGTATTTCACCGTCGGCGGCGACATGAAGTGGTTCGAGGACAAGATTGGCGTCGTCGATACCGTCAGCTATCGCCGCGCGCAGGTCCTCAACATCGGTCTGAGCGGCGACGAGCACGACACAGTGCTCGGTGGTGGCTGGAGCGCGTATTCGCTCAGCTATTCGGTCGGCAATCTGGATATCCGCGGCGCGTTCGAGCGTTCGGTCGATGCGCAGACCGCGCGCACCGACGGCCGTTACGGCAAAGTCCAGTTCAGCATTGCGCGGTTGCAGACGATCGCCGGGCCGCTGTCGCTGTTCGCCTCGGCACGCGGCCAGATCGCGTTCGACAATCTCGACATCTCCGAGAAGATGGAGCTGGGCGGCGCCTATGCGGTGCGCGCCTATCCCGAAGGCGAGGCGTATGGTGATCAGGGCTATGTCGCAACCGCCGAAGCGAGAGTTGCGTTGCCGCAGATCCTGCCGGGTTCGCTGCAATTGTTCGGGTTCGTCGACGTCGGCGAGGTCGATTACGTCAAGCATCCATATTTCGACGGGTCCAACCACGCGACCCGCAGCGCGTACGGCGGCGGATTGAGCTGGGCCGGGCCATACGGGATCGCCGCCAAGGCGACCTATGCGCGGAAACTCGGTAGCGCCGATGCGACGTCTGCGCCCGACAAGTCGGGGCGCGCCTGGTTCCAGCTCTCGAAGACGTTCTGATCGCGCAGCCAAACGCTGGCCCCCCGAATTTTGCGGCCAGCCGCCGCTACCAAGGATACCGCTCATGACCCCCATCCCCTCGACGATCAGGAACATCAGCCCTCCCGCACCGGCGGCGATCTCGCGCACGCGGCGGGGCGGGCTGTTCGGGACGACCGGCCTGGCGCGGTTCGCGTGGCTGATCGGCTTCAGCCTCGCGGGCACGATCGCCGCGCGGCCGGTCGAGGCGCAGACGCTGCCGACCGGCGGCGAAGTGGTGGGGGGCCAGGCAAGCATCGCGACCGGCAACAAGTCGCTGACCGTGACGCAGACCAGCGACCGCGCGGCGATCAACTGGCAGTCCTTCTCGATCGGCAAGGGCAAGAGCGTCGTCTTCGACCAGCCCAACAGCAGCTCGGTCGCGCTCAACCGCGTGCTTGGTGCGGACCCGTCGGTGATCCTCGGCAACCTGTCGGCGAACGGCAAGGTGTTCCTGGTCAACGCCAATGGCATCCTGTTCGGCAAGTCGGCGAACGTGAACGTCGGTGGGCTGGTCGCATCGACGCTCAACATTTCCGATGCCGATTTTCTCGCGGGCAAGACCAGTTTCTCCGGCACGAGCAGCGCGAGCGTCCAGAACGACGGCACGATCACCGCCAAGAACGGCTATGTCGCGCTGCTCGGCGCGAACGTCGGCAACACCGGCACGATCAAGGCCAATTTCGGCACCGTCGTGCTGGCGGGCGGGGAGGCGATCACGCTCGACGTCGCCGGTGACGGGTTGCTCAACGTCGTGGTCGACAAGGGGGCGGTGGGCGCTCTGGTCCGCAACGGCGGCTTGGTTCGCGCCGACGGCGGCAAGGTCGTGATGACCGCGCAAGGCGCGGGCGACCTGCTCCACACCGCGGTCAACAACAGCGGAATCGTCGAGGCGCGCACGCTGCAGAACCGCGAGGGCACGATTCTGCTGCTCGGCGACATGAAGACGGGCACCGTCACGGTCAGCGGCGGCCTCGACGCGAGCGCACCGGTCGGTGGCAATGGCGGTTTCATCGAGACCTCCGCCGCCACCGTCAACGTCGCGGACAGCGCCAAGGTCTCGACCGTCGCGCCCGCCGGCACCATCGGCACATGGCTGATCGATCCGCAGGATTACGTCATCGGCGCGGGCGGCAATATTTCCGGCGCGACCCTGTCGGCGCAGCTGGTGACCACCGACATCACGATCAGCACGATCCCGGCGGCGGGCGATACGACGGTCGGCAACGGCGACATCATCGTCAACGACGCGGTCGCCTGGAGCGCATCGGGCACGCCGACGACGCTGCGGCTGAATGCGTTTCGCGATGTGCTGTTCGCTGCGCCGGTCACCGCAACCAACGGCAATATCGTCGCGTGCTGCGGACGCGATGTGAACGTCAACGCGGCGCTGACGACGACCAACGGCAGCATCCTGCTCAACGCGGGTCGCAACGTGAACGTCAATGCGGCGATCAGCACGACCGACGGTAATATCGCATTGTGCGCCGGGCTGGACGTGATGATCGCCGCCGCGGTGACGCTGACCAGGGGGACGACCATCCCCGCGCAGAGCCTCGCCCTGCCGGTCGGGCTGACCTTGATCTCGGGTGGAAACGGCACCGGGCCGGGCGTGAACGGCGGGACGATCGTCTTTGCCGCGCTCGCGCCGCCGACCACGGTGACCGCAGCGCCGGTGACGATCGACTACAACCCGGTATCCTATACGACGCCGACCGACTTCTCGACCAACTTCGTCCTGACGCAGGGGGCGGCGATCACGCAGCGGATGCTGCTGTTCCCGACCGCGCAGAAGACGGCGGACGGCACTAATACCGCAGTGCTCAGCGGGTTCAACACGACCGGTATCTCGGGCACGCCGACCGGCGTGGCGCTCGTCGCCGGCCCGAATGCGACCGCGACGTTCGACAGCACCGCAGCGGGCACCGGGATCGGCGTCAGCTACAGCGGGTATACGCTGACCGGCACGAACGCGACGCAGTACGCGCTGGCGAGCTCGTGCTGCACCACTGGAAACCGCACGACGGGCACGATTACGGCAGCGGCACCTGCGCCCGCCCCCGCACCAGCACCTGCACCGTCGCCGGCACCTGCTCCATCGCCGGCCCCGTCACCCGCGCCAGCGCCGGCACCGGCCCCGTCGCCCGCGCCAGCACCGGCACCGGCACCGGCTCCTGCGCCCTCACCAGCACCGGCACCGGCCCCAGCACCGGCCCCCGCGCCCTCACCAGCACCAGCACCAGCACCAGCACCAGCACCAGCACCAGCACCAGCGCCGTCGCCGGCACCTGCTCCATCGCCAGCCCCGTCACCCGCGCCAGCGCCGGCCCCAGCGCCGGCCCCAGCACCGTCGCCAGCGCCTTCACCTGCTCCCTCGCCGACGCCGACACCGACACCGACACCGACACCGACACCAACTCCGCCGGCTGTGCCCACTCTGCCCTTGCTGCCGACCGCGATCCGGCCGCCGCTCTATGTCCCGCCGGTTCCCGTCAGGTATCCGACCACGCCGGAGGTCGAGATAGTACGCGGTGGTGTGACCCCGCCGGTGCCGGTGTCGCCGCCGATCGTGACGGTGACGGAAATGCCGCCGACGCCCGCGCCGGTCGTCGACCGCCCGTTCGTCCAGCCGACGCCCGTCGCGCCCGCCGTGCCCGTCTATCCGCGCAAGCAGGCGCGGCATTAAGATGCTCGCCCAAGGCCCGTCCGGGACCGGTTTCAACGCGTCTCGATCGTCTCGATACGCCGCAATCCTGGTCGCGGTGGCCTTGGCAAGCGCGCCGTCGATCGCGTTCGCGGGCGACCAGCCAGCCGCTCGATTCGACGGTGAGGTCGCCTCCGCCGATGTCCGCGACACGGCAAACTGGGTGGTGACCTCGCACGACAACCACGCGCTCCCGTTCGTGGTCATCGACAAGGTCAACGCTAAGGTCTTTGTGTTCGACAAGGCGGGCGCGTTGCGCGGTGCTGCACCCGCACTGCTCGGGATGGCGCGGGGCGACGACAGCGTTCCCGGGATCGGCCAGCGCAAACTCGCGACGATCACGCCCGCCGAACGGACCACGCCCGCGGGCCGGTTCGAAGCGTCGCTGGGGCAGGATTTCGACCAGGATATCCTGTGGATCGACTATAACGCCGCGCTGTCGATGCACCGCGTCATCGTCGGTCGCAAGGTCGACAATCGCGCGGGTCGTCTCGCATCGGCGACTGCGAGCGACAACCGGATCTCGTATGGCTGCGTCAACGTCCCCGCTAAATTCTACGACGATATCGTCAAACCGATGTTCGTCGGCACCGTCGGGATCGTCTACATCCTGCCCGAGACGAAACCGCTGCGCACCGTCTTCGCTGTCCCCATTGGGGCGGCCCCCATCGCGGCGGCCCCCACCGCATCCGCCTCGGCTGCGTCCATCGCAACGCCGGGCTGAACCGCGCGGATCGGCCTCATTGGCACCACGGCCGTTCGCGATACCATTTTGTCAGCACATATTTGACGCCGCGCTCGACCGGCATGCCCTGGTGCAGCGACCCGGGGTTCGGCGCGCCATACTCGTCCATGTTGTTCCAGATCACGAGATTGCCCGCTTTCGGCGCGATCGCCACGCCCGCGGTCGGATAGTTGGTCCGGCCGCCCGCCTCGGGTTCGTTGAGGAAGGTCATTGCCGACCAGGTCCGCTGGCCGCCCATCGTCACCTGATCCTGCCAATAGCGCTGGCCGGTATCGAAATAATCGTGATGCGGCTTGAACTCCTGGCCGACTGCATAGCGTTGCCCTTGCAGCGCTTCGCCGTAGCGCGGCTCTAGCCCGGTCAAGGCGTCCAGCTTGGTTTCGACCGCCGTCACCGCGTCGGGGCCGGGATAGAGATAGCAGGTCTCGCTCGTCCGGTACGACGGCACCGGCGAGTCCGCAACGACCGGCGACGGGACGCGATTGGCATCGATCAGCGCGATCAGTGCGGCGCATTCGTCGAGCGTCAGGAAGTTGCGGACGATATACAGTTCGACGCCGTTCGCCGGCATCCTGACCGCCTGCGGATAACAGAGGATCCGTTCGCGGACGTCGGCGGCCGAGTCCGATCGTGCCAATGCTTCGAACTGACCGTCGCGACGATCGTCAGGACTTTTCGGGGAAGAATTCAACGCAAAATCCTCGCTTCGGCCAATCGATGAGCCATGGTTAACACCGGATTCCGCCGTCGGATTACGCGGAAAAACGATCAAACATGATTAACGTATAATTTAGGTTATTAAACTTAGATCAATATCTTACAACGTGCATCCTTATCCAATTACTTACGTTTATCTTATACGACCAACACAGGTTAGGTTCGCTGAGCGACTGGGTCGCGGAAGCCCTCTGATGGATGCGCGCAAGCCGCACCAGACCGAAGAGTTAGGGAACATCCCATGCTCCGCTGCCGGCAGGAGCCAAGGTGACGTGATTTAACGGACATCGGCGGAGACCTACCATGCAACCGAGATTCTATCCGGACGCGGGATCATCACTATACGGGCACGCACTGCCAAGGGCGAAACGCGTCGCATCTTTTGGACGCTCGCTAACCCGCGACGGCCATATATTACCCCGTGCTGGACAGCCCGCCGATCATACCGCATCGGCCACGGATCGTTCACACGCAGCCAGACAGTTGGTGCCTTGCCTGCAAGGCATCTGCAATGCCGTGCCGCTGTCCTTCGTTCTATGGACTGCCATCCTCTTCGTCTGCTTCGGCTAGCGCTCTCGGCCGGGCCGCCGCGCCTCGCACCAAGCTCGCGATCACATCTCCCGCTCTTGCTCGTCCCTGCCTCTCGCGGGGCCAGGATCATCATGTCAAAAAAACTTCTAGCGGTCGCTGCGGCGTCGCTCCTCGCCCTCGTAGCGCAACCTGCCGCCGCGCAGACGCTGATCCTGCCCGGTGCGCTGCTGTTGGCGGGATACCGCGCGACGTGCGGCCCCGTGGATACGATGATCCAGCCGATCGACGACATCGCGTCGGCCTATAAGGGCCGCATCTATCTGCACCCGCGTCTGCTCAACATGCCCCGCGCGCAGCAACTCTTCTGGTACACCCACGAATGCGCGCACCAGATCTTCGGACCGGGTGAAGCTGCGGCGGATTGCTGGGCGGTGCAACAGGGCAAGATCCAGGGGTGGTTGTCTCCCGGCGAGTTCGACCGCCTTTCGAAATCGATGCGCGATTTCCCCGGCGACGCGACGCATGCCGATGGCCGTGGCCGCATCACTTATATGCAGACCTGTTACGCTCGCTGATCTGCGGCAAGTATCCTGACGTTCGTGTTGAGACACGCGCCCGCAAACCAGTCTGCGTCCGAAGTACATAGACCGTCGTATCTGCCGGAGCAGCAGCAGGATGTGCTCCAATGACCGCCAAACCGGGTACGATTACGCTACCGGCGCAGAGTGACGGGGTCCGATACATTCTCGTCGTCACCAAACAGGCGGTCGAACAGGCCAAGGGCGAGGCGGTCGACAGCGAACAATTCTGCGAATGGGTGGGCGCGCACCATGATCTTCTGCAGTCGATCGGCGACCGCGTCCGCCCCCGACCGACCAGCGTCGGTGCACGGGTCTACATCAAGAGCCACCACTTCAACCTCTGACCAGCCGTGATCGCACCGGATGGCCGAGCGGCTGCCGTCTCGACCTTCGCCGCTAGGCCGGGTCACGCGGTGCTGCTGGCCCTTTCGCTGTTTTCGCGCTCCCGCTGGGGCGATGCGGTGGCGTCACTGTCCCGGACCAGCCAACGATAGAGGCTCGGGAGCAGCAGCAGCGTCAGCAGCGTCGAGGTGACAATTCCGCCGATCACGACAGTCGCCAGCGGCCGCTGTACCTCCGCGCCCGCGCCGCTCGCAATCGCCATCGGGACGAAGCCGATCGATGCGACCAGCGCGGTCGACAGCACCGGGCGGAGGCGATCGCGTGCGCCCTCGCGGACTGCATCGTCGACGGTGCGCGGGTCGCCGTCGCGGCCGTCGCGGAGCGAATTGATGTGGTCGACCAGCACCAGCCCGTTGAGCATCGCGATCCCCGACAGCGCGATGAAGCCGATCGCTGCGGTGATCGAGAACGGCATCCCGCGCAGCCACAGCGCCAGCACGCCGCCGGTCACCGCAAACGGGATGCCGGTATAGACGATCGCCGCCTCCTTCACGCTGCCGAGCGCGGCGTAGACCAGCAGGAAGATCAACACGAGCGCGGCGGGAACGACGATCGACAGGCGCTTCTGCGCGGCTTCCAGTTGGTGGAACTGGCCGCCGAACTCAATCCGGTAGCCCGGCGGGAGCTTGACCTGGCCGTCCACCGCGGCACGCGCTTTCGTGACGTAGCCGGCGAGGTCGCTGGTGTTGAGCGTGACCATCAGCGCCGCGCGCCGCTTGCCGCCGTCGTGGAGGATCGGCTCGACCTTCGGCGTCACGCGCAGTCGGGCGACGCGCGACAGCGGCACCATGCCATACTCGCCGACGCGCAACGGCAGTGCGAGGATCGCGGCGGGATCGGCGCGCAGGTTTTCGGGCATGCGGACGACGATCATGTGGCGCGCCTCGCCCTCGGGGATGAAGCCGACTTCGGCGCCGGCGATCGCGTCGGTGATTGCCGTGTTCACTTCGGCGGTGCCGAGGCCGAGGCGGAGCATCGCGGCGTGATCGAGTTCGACGACGACGCTCTTGGGGCGACCGGCGGTTTCGAATTCGACATGCTCGGTGCCGGGTTGCGTGTCGAGGATCGCCTTGGCCTGTTTCGCGGCGCGTTCGAGGACGTCGTAATCCTCGCCGAAGATCTTCACCGACACGTCGGCGCGCACGCCTTCGAGCATCTCGTTGAAGCGCATCTCGATCGGCTGTGCGAACTCGAAGCTCTGGCCCTTGTAGACCTGCCGGCCGATCTTCTCGATCCCCGCGACGAGTTCGTCCTTGGTCTTCGGCTTGCCGTCGCCGGTCGGCCAATCCTTTTCGGGCGCGTAGAAGATGTAGAGGTCGTTCTCGTTGGGCGGCATCGGATCGGTCGCGACCTCGCTCGTGCCGATCCGCGAGAAGATGTGGCTGACCTGGGGGAATTGACGGCGGATCTGGCGCTCGGTTTCCTGTTCGATCGCGAGGCTGCGGTCGAGCGACATGCCGACCGGGCGATAGACCATCGCGGTGATCGATCCCTCGTCGAGCTGCGGCGTGAACTGCGAACCCAAAGTCTTGAACACCCCGAACGTGACCGCGAGCATGACCAGCGCGCCGATCACCAGCAGCTTGGGATGGGCGAGCGCGCGCTCCAGCGTCGGTGCATAGCCGCGCTCGGCGAGTCCGATCAGGCCCTTGTGGCGGGTGTCGTCGTGCTCGCTCGCTGGTGCGCGGAGCAGCCAGGCGGACAGCGCGGGGACGACCGTGAACGTCCAGACGAGGCCCGCGAAGATCGCCAGCATGACCGCCTGCGCCATCGGCTGGAACAGCTTGCCCTCGACTCCGCCGAGGCTGAGGACGGGGACATAGACGAGCGCGATGATCGCGATGCCGAACATCGTCGGTCGCGCCACCATTCGCGCTGCGTCCGCCACCGTTTCGCGGCGTTCGTCGGGCGTGAGGTCTCCACCCTTGGCGCGGCGGCGCTCGGCGAGCAGCCTCAGGCTGTTCTCGACCACCACAATCGCTCCGTCGACGATCAGACCGAAGTCGAGCGCGCCGAGGCTCATCAAGTTTCCCGACACGCCGATCGCGTGCATCCCCGAGACGGTGACGAGGAAGGCGAGCGGGATGACGATCGTCACGATCAGCGCCGCACGCCAATTGCCCATCACCAGCAGCAGCACGAGCGCGACGAGCAGTGCGCCTTCGCCGAGATTATGCTCGACCGTCGAGATCGTCCGGTCGACCAGGTCGGCGCGGCTATATTGCTGGTGGACGACCATGCCCCTGGGCAGCGCCGACTGGATATCGGGCAGCGCGTCCTGCACCCGCAGCGCAACCTCGCGGCTGTTCTGCCCGACCAGCATCATCACGGTGCCGAGCACGGTCTCGCGCCCGTTCTGCGTCGCAGCGCCTTGTCGCGGCGCCGATCCGATCACGACGTCGGCGAGATCGCGGACCTGGAGCGGCAGGATTCCTCCTGCGAACTTCACCGGGATCGCGCCGATATCGGTCGCGCTCGTCACACGCCCGTTGGTGAGGACGGTAAAGCGCTCGGCGCCCCGCGCGATAATGCCGCCGCCCGCATTCTCGACGTTCTTGCCGACCGCCTGCGCGAGTTCGGCCGCGGTCACGCCGTGCATCGTAAGGCGGCGCGGATCGGGTTCGACAACGAACTGCTGTTCGAGACCGCCATTGGTGTTGACGTCGGCGACGCCGGTGACCGCGCGCAGCATCGGCCGGACCGTGTATTCTTGCGCCTCGTACAACTCCATTAGCTGGCGTTGCGCGTCCATCCCCGCCGGCGGTCGCTTCCATTCGAGCGTGTAGTAATAGATCTCGCCGAGGCCGGTGGTGATCGGCGCGAGCTGTGGCGAGGCGCCCGGCGGCAGCTGGTCGCGGACCGCGTTCAGCCGCTCGGTGACGAGCTGGCGCGCGCGCATCTGGTCGGTGCCGTCCTTGTAGAGCAACGTCACCTGGCTGAGCCCGGTCTTGGTCAGCGAGCGCGTTTCCTCGAGCCCCGGCTGGCCCGCCATCGCGCGCTCGATCGGCAGCGTCGCGAGGCGCTCGATCTCCTCGGGCGCGAGCGCGGGGACCATCGTGTTGACCTGCACTTGCACCCCGGTGATGTCGGGGATCGCGTCGATTTGGAGATTGGCGAACGACCACAGGCCGACCGCCGCGATCAGCGCGGTCACCACCGCGATCGCCAGCCGGCGTCGCGTGACGAAATCGAGGAGGCCCCCCATCATAGAACGGGCGATCATCGGGCGAGCGCGGTGCCGCCGTTGAGCGCGCGCAACTGGAGCAGCGCCTCGATCGCCTCGCGCCGCGTATCGAGCACGGCGTTGGTCCCCTCGATATAGGATTGCTGCATCTGCATGTAGATCGCGAGCGGGATCGCGCCGAGCTGGAAGTTGCGATTGGCCTCGTCGGCGGCATCGGCAAAGCTGCGCGGCGTGGTGCCATCCCATTTGCCGAGCGCGGATCGCTTCGCCTCATATTGCGCGGCCTGGTCGAACACGTCGCGCGCGATGCGGCGCTCGGCATTGACCAGCGTCGCGTTCGCCTGCGCCTGCCGACCCTGCTCGACCGCGACCTCGCCCGCCTGCCGGTTCCACAGCGGGATCGTCGTCGACAGGCGCACGCCGTAATTGGTTTCGCGGATGTCGGAGCGCGCGCGGTCGTAATAGGGGCCGATGCCGATGGTCGGGATGCGCGCCTTCCGCGCGAGATCGACGCGCAGGCCCTGCTGCTCGAATTGTGCCCGCAGCGCCTTCAGCTCGAAATTGTTCGCGGTGGCGTTCGCCGCCAAGGTCGTGCCCGAGGGGAGATCGGGGAGCGCCATGTCGGGGCGGACGATCCGCAGCCGCGCGGCGAACGGCGCGCCGCGCAACTGGTTGAGTTCGTACAGCGCCGAGTTCGCCTCGGCATCGGCCATCGCCGCGGTCCGCTCCGCGCTGATCGCCCCCGCCTGCAGCGAGGCGGCTTCGAGGCGCGGGGCGGGGCCGGCCGGATCGCGCGAGACGATTACGCGCGCCAGTGCTCGCATCCGCGTCGCGACTTCGCGCGCGACGCCCGCCTTCTCGTCGGCAGCAAACAGCCCGTAGCCGAGCGACCGCGCGCGTGCCGCCAGCGTCGCGTCGAACTGCTGGAGACCCATCTTCGCGAGCTCCACCTGCCGCTCGGCGATCGCGCGGCGCAGCGCGATGCGGCCGCCAAACTCGATCGGCTGGACCACCGAGACGGCATAGGTCAGTCCGTCGCCGAGCGGCATCCCCGTGGTGCGGTCGTCGGCACGGCGCTGGCCGAACTCGACGACGGTCTCGGGGTCGGCCCAGCGTCCCGCCGCCGACCGCTCGACGCCCGCAGTCTCGATCTGGCGCTGGTAGAATTGCCGTTCGGGATTGTTGGCGACGACGTCCTGCGCCAGCCGATCGAGCGAAATCGCGGCGCCGGCCGGGGTCTGCGCATACGCGGCGGTCGGCATGACGGCGCCAGCCATGAGGGCCAAGGCAACAATCCGCATTACGTGCTTCTCCAAGGACATACCCTTGGAAAATCGGTAGCGGAGGGCTTGGCGGCGCGTCGATTAAATCCGCGTTCAGAGTCTGAACTGCAATTCAATTGACGGCGCGTCCCCCGGACTGCGAACTGGTCCCATGACGCATATCCTGCTCATCGAGGACGATGCCGGCACCGCGCACGAGATCACGCTCGAGCTGGCGGCGAACGGCTATGCGGTGACTCATCACGCGCTGCTCGCGGACGGTTTCGCCGCGGCGCAGGACGACGGCGTCGACCTGCTGATCGTCGATCGCCAGCTTCCCGATGGCGAGGGGCTCGACCTGATCGCGCGGCTGCGCGCCGAGAGGCGGCGGACGCCCGCGCTTGTGCTCAGTGCGCTCGGCAGTCTCGACGACCGGGTGCGGGGGTTGCGTGCGGGGGGCGACGACTATCTCCCCAAACCGTTCGCGCTGGTCGAGCTGATCGCGCGCGTCGAGGCGTTGCTGCGGCGGCCCAACGAGACGCGCGACACGCGGCTGATCGTCGGCCCGCTCGATCTCGACCTGCTGGCGGGGACTGCGACCAGGTCGGGGCGGGCGCTCGACCTGTTGCCGCGCGAGTTGAAGCTGCTCGATTATCTGGTGCGCCGCCCCGACCGGATCGTCACGCGATCGATGCTGTTGCGCGACGTGTGGGGCTATACTTTCGAGCCCAACAGCAACGTCGTCGACGTCCATATGGGCCGCCTGCGCCGCAAGGTCGACGGCGAGGGCGAGCCGCAACTGATCCGCAACGTCCGCGGGCAGGGCTATGTATTCGATGTCCCGCTCTAACCCGCGATCGCGCGCGACATGGCGGTGGGGCGGGGCGATCGCGGCATTGCTGATCGTCCAGTCGCTGGTCGTCGCCGGACTGTTCTGGGTGCTGGCGAACGGCAGTCATCAGCGGATGGCGGAGCGCGGTTTCGCGCGGGATTGCCGCGATCTGGCTGCAACGGCGGCGCCGATGCGGCCGTCGGCGGTGCGGGCGATGCTGACGCGCGATATCCACCGCGATCGCTTCCTCGCGCTGTTCGCCGCCGACGGCACGCTGATCGAGGGTAATATCGCGCGCCTGCCCGTGCCGGCGATCACGCGAGGATCGGTGATCGCCGACGTCGAGACGACCGAACTGCCGGGCAAGACCCGCGACACCGCGCGGCTGGTCGTGTGCGCGATGCCCGACGGGACGCGGCTGGTGACCGGCGTCGATCTCGACGATGCGGAGGAGGCGTTGCGGGTGGTCGAGCGGTCGCTCGCGATCGCGCTGATCCCCGCGATCCTGCTGGCGATCGGGTTCGGGCTCGCCGCCGGGCGACGCGCGGCGCGGCAGGTCGACGCGGTGCGCAAGCTGACCGCGCGGATCGTCGCGGGCGATCTGGCGGAGCGCCTGCCGGTCGGGCCCGATCCCGACAGCTTCGGGCTGCTCTGTGCGCATATCAACGCGATGCTCGACCGGCTCCAGCTGCTCGTCACCGAGGTTCGCGGCGTCGGTGACGATATCGCGCACCAGTTGCGCACGCCGCTGACCCGTCTACGTGCACGCGTCGAGCGTGGGCTGCGCGAGGCGCATACCCGTGCGCAGTTCGAGGCAGTCGCCGATGCCGCGCTGGCAGAAGTCGACACGCTGCTCGGGATCGTCGCGGCGCTGCTGCGGATCCGCGAGTTGGAGGATCATGCGCGTCGCAGTCGCTTCGCCGCGGTCGATCTCGCGCGGCTCGCGGAGGATGCGTGCGAACTCCACCGGCCGACCGCGGAGGATCGCGGGATCGACCTGACTTGCGAGATCGCCACGACCGCCTCGGTCGAGGGCGATGCGAGCCTGCTCATGGAAGCGGTCTCGAACCTGATCGACAACGCGATGAAGTTCGGTCCCCCGCACGGTCGCGTCCGGCTGTCGTTATGGCAGGAGGGCGAGCGCGTCGTCGTCACCGTGGCCGACGACGGGCCGGGCGTGCCGATCGCCGAGCGGTCGCTCGTCACGCAGCGCTTCTATCGCGGGCGGCAGGATTGCGACGGTGCCGGGCTCGGGCTCAGCCTGGTCAAGGCGATCGCCGACCTGCACGGCTTCGCGCTGCGGTTCGCCGAGGTCGGCAGCGCGGTCTCGCTGGTGGCTCCGGCCCGCGCGGACTGAGGTCAGAACCGCATCGCCACGTCGATGCCGCCTCCGCCCGATCCGGCCCAGGGCGTCAGTCTAACGCGGTCGTCGTGGCGCGAGGTCAGCAGGAACCCGCTGGCACCGCCGATCACCGCGCCGGCCAACACGTCGTGGACGTAATGCTTGTCGGCCCGGACGCGCGCGACGCCGACGAACGACGCGACCAGCAAAGCGGGCAGTCCCGCCTCCCAGCCATAGCGCTTTTCGAGCGAGGCGGCCGCGGCGAACGACACCGACGTGTGCCCCGACGGAAAGCTCTTGTCGTCGCTCCGATCCGGGCGGCGCTCGTGGATCAGTTCCTTCAGCGCAAACGTGGTGCCGCCCGCGACGAGCATGCTGCCACCCGCTTCGAGATCGCCGCGCCAGTCGCCCTGGATCGCCGGCACGCCGAGCGCAGCACCGACGAGAAGGTCGCGACCGACATCGCTGGCATTGGCCCAGCCTTTCGGGTCGGCCATTGCGGGCGACGCCCATGCTACCGGCGCGAGAACAGCCAGCGCGGCAATCGCGACGGTCCGTCCGCGGCGAACCGGCTTCGCGGGGTCGGCCGATCGCGCGGTAGCGTCGGGGACGGCGGCGTAACGGTCGCAAATCAGCGCGATCGGCGCAGCATCTTTCATTGTCATCCTCCCAGATGCAGGTAAGACGCCGCCCGGACGCTCCCCCCTCAGTCCGCAAAACTGAAAAGGAAGTGTATCCACTGCAGATTTCGTGACGGATCAAGGCAGGCGACGACACAATTCGTTTTGGTTGTCGTGCATCAATTTCAGAAAACGCTCGTCGACCTGATACGCAGTATCAATAAGAAGCATGTGTCACGTTCTCGGACCGGCTCGCTAGTCGACCAACATGATGGATGAACTTGATTTTAGATCTTTGCCGGTAGCGCGGCCAACGCCGATGCCTTAGGTAAAAATCCAGGTGCAGTGCAGACCCTCGACGTCGCCAAGGCGGCCGCGAGCCCGGCTTCCGGACTGGTATCGCGCTAGCCTGGTCCGACCGCCGCCAGTGCCTGTTGAAAGTTTCGTCCAAGATGCCGCATCCGATCCCGAGGCCAGTCTTACCGGTCGCACTCTCGCTGGTACTCGCAGCGTGCGCGGGCGGGCCCCCCGCATCCCCGGTCGGCACCGCGCCGCACTTCGTAGCCGAGCGCTTCTTTGCAGGCCGCCTCGACGGGGTCGGCACGCTCAAGATCGTGCTGCACGCGCCGACCACGACGCACGTGACCAGCATCGGTCGTGTCGGCGCCGACGGGGTACTGCTGCTCGATCAGCATATCGAACAGCAGGGCAAGCCCGCGCGCGATCGGCAGTGGCGGATCCGGCCGCTCGGCAACGGCCGGTATACGGGCACGCTGACCGATGCCTCGGGTCCGGTGACGGGGGAGGTCGAGGGCAATCGGCTGCATCTCGGCTTCCCGATGAAGGGCGGCATGCGCGTCGATCAGTGGCTGACGCTGTCGGCGGATGCACAAGTGGCGCAGAACCATCTGATCGTCCGCAAGCTGGGCATCACCGTCGCGACGCTCGAGGAAACCATCAGGAAAATATCATGAGCCTGCACCACGAACGCCATCTGGTCTCGCGGACCGGCTGGTTGCGCGCGGCGGTGCTCGGCGCGAACGACGGCATCGTCTCGACCGCGAGCCTAATTGCGGGCGTCGCGGCGTCGGGCGCGACCACCGGCGCGGTGCTGGTCGCGGGGTCGGCGGCGATGGTCGCAGGCGCGATGTCGATGGCCGCGGGCGAGTATGTCTCGGTCAGTTCGCAGGCGGACAGCGAAGCCGCCGACCTCGCGCGCGAACATGCCGAACTCGCCGGCGACTGGGCGCACGAGCATGACGAACTCGCGCAGATCTACGTCGCGCGCGGGCTCGAGCCGACGCTCGCGCACCAGGTCGCCGAGCAGCTGATGGCGCACGACGCGATTGGCGCACATGCCCGCGACGAACTCGGCATTTCCGAAATCGTCATGGCGCGCCCGGTCCAGGCGGCGTTCGCGTCGGCGGTGAGTTTCGTCACCGGCGCGGTCGTGCCGCTCGCGGTCGCTGCACTCGCACCGGCGCCGCAGCGGCTGGTCGTGGTGATCGGCGCGACGCTGGTCTGTCTCGCGATCCTCGGCGTGGTCGGCGCTAGGGCAGGGGGCGCCCAGCCGTTGCGCCCGGCGGTCCGAGTCCTGCTCTGGGGTGCGGCGGCGATGGCGGCGACCGCCGGGATCGGGCATCTTGTCGGCACCGCGGTATGAGCGCCATACCCTGCACCGAGGCCCGCCACCGGAGACCGTGATGAAAGCCCAGACGATGCGCCGCGTGCGCCGGTATCATTTCTACCTGGGGATGTTCTTCGCGCCTGGGATCCTGCTGTTCGCGCTGAGCGGTGCGTTGCAGACCTTCCGGTTGCAGGAGGCCAAGGGCTATGGCGGGACGCCGCCCGGCTGGATCGTCTGGATGGCGAGCGTTCACAAGGACCAGTCGCTGCCGCGCGAGAAGCAGGAGGCGCCACGGGCAGCCAAGTCATCGGCCATGCCCGCCAAGCCGTCGCGCGGTGGCGAAGATCGTCCGTTCGCGCGGATTTCGCCGCTGCCGCTGAAGATCTTCGTCGCGGTCATGGCAGTCGGCCTGTTGCTCTCCGCGCTGCTCGGTATCGTCGTCGCGCTTACCAGCCGCACGATGCGGCGTACCGCGGTGTATCTGCTCGCGGCCGGCACGATCCTCCCGCTGCTGCTGTTGCTCGTCTGAACGTCGGTATCCGGATTTCCGCGTTGGGCCCTGACGCATGAAACGTACAAGATGATCGACCGGCGCCTTCGAAGGCTCGCATTTAAGCAAGTATAAACAACACTCTGTCATCGAAGCGCGGTGACATCGGGTCGGCTATCTTTTGCGTTTTTGATCGCGGGCGGCGTGTGCTCGCTCGCGGCGCATGCCTATCTGCCGACGAACATATCGCGGGCTGCGAAGACGGCCATAGCGCCGGGTGTCGGCCGTACCGACCCGTGGGCCGCGACCGCGGATCTGCTGTTCAAGGTCGCGGCGCGAGACGATGGGATCCCCGACGCCGGCCTGCCGCGATCGGTCGCGCAGGACGGCGAGGGGTTCGTCTGGATCGCGACCGATGCCGGGCTGGCGCGGTGGGACGGGACCGGGTTCAAGACGTACTCGACCGATCCGTCACTGGGGGCCGGCGCGTTGCCCGAGCCGATGGTCAATCTGGTTTTCACGGACGCCGTGGGCCGGTTGTGGCTGGGGATGAGCGCGGAGGGCCTGCTGCGCTACGACCCGGCGACCGACGGCTTTCACCGCCCGCCGGGTCGGACCGCGCTCGACCACGCGCATGTCCAGTCGATCGACGACGACGGCGCGGGGGGACTCTGGGTCGGCAGCGATATCGGACTGGTGCATCTGCGGGGCGGCGATCACGTGGTCGACAGGGCCCGGAGCGGGGCGGCAAGCGGACTACCGGCAGGGAATGTCCAGGCGGTTCGTCGCGATCGAGCCGGCGTGCTGTGGGTCGCGAGCGGAACCAGGCTTTTCCGCCGGAACAAGGACGCCGCGCAGTTTGAGCCGGTGGCATTGACGGCCCCCGATATGGCATCCGATTTGGACGGGGTGATCACCGCGCTGCACGACGACGATCGCGGCGGGATGTGGGTCGCGACCAGTAAATCGGGGTTCTACGTCGTCGATCGCACGCGGGCCGTGCACCACCTGCCGATCGAGGTCGGCGGCAAAATCCCGACGCTGAGTACGATCATCGAGGCGGGCGGCGGAAAGCTGTGGGCCGCCTCGCGCGCCGGCATCTGGATCATCGATCCGGCCGTCCGCCGCGTCCGCCGCATCGCGCACGATCCGCTGCTTTCCAGCAGCCTGCCCGAAGACGGGCTCAACGCGCTCGCGCGCGATCGCGCCGGGTTGATCTGGGCGGTCGGCGATGCGTCGATCGCCTATGTCGATCCGGCACCACGGCGCGTGTTGGGAATCGTCGGTGCGCTCCGCTCCGCTCCCACCCAGTCGCCCGACGCGGCATGGTCGGTCGGTGCGGCCCCGGACGGCTCGATCTGGTACGGAAGCTCGGACATGCCGGCCGCGCGATTGATCCCCGGCAAGGACGGTGCGCGGGCACATATCGAGCGACTGCCGGGTGCCCGGCGCGATGTTCGGGCGTTCGCCTTTCCCCCGATGGGCGGAACGGCCTTTGCCGCAAGCGGCGACGGGTTGTTCGCCGTGTCGATGACCGGACAAACGGCGCGCCGGCTGTCGGCGAAGTCCTTCCACCGACTGCTGCTGGACGGCACGACCTTGTATGCGGGAGGAAACGGCGTCGCGGTGCTCGACGTGCGGCGCCCGGGGGCGCCGGTGCCGGCTCGCTGGTCCGCGTCGCTGACCGATCCCCGCGTGCGATCGATGGCGTTCACGACCGACCGTTCATTGTGGGTCGGGACTGCGAGCGGACTGAACCGGATCGACGCAGCGACCGGTGCCGTCACGCGGATCCGCCCGCAGCCGGGAACCGCGATCGGGCTCAAGGCGAATTACGTCAGCACCTTGCTCGGCGACCGACAGGGGCGTTTGTGGGCCGGGACGGTCGGCGGCGGCATCACCATCTTCGCGCGGCGCGCGGGTTTCCAGCAGGGTGGCGGGCACTGGCGCGCGGTCCGCCATATCGGTCGCGCCGAAGGCCTGCCCCACGACACCGTCGACAAGCTGCTGCTCGGATCGGACGGCGCGATCTGGGTCAGTACCGATGGGGGAATCGCCCGGATCGACCCCGTGCACCTGACGGTCACGGCGTTGCGGGCGTCGGATGGGGTCGCGTTCATCGCCAACTGGACGGGCGCAGGCGACATACTACCCGATGGCCGGCTGCTGTTCGCCGGCTTTGGCGGCCTGACGCTGATCGATCCGCGCGCACCGGTGAGAAACCCGGGATCGGCGGCCTTGCGGTTCACTGCCGTCACCAGCGGTGGCAAGCCTTTCGTCCCGTCGTCCAGCGCAGACTTGCTCACCATCCCCGCGGACCAGCGCAATCTCACCGCGGAATTCGCCAGGCTCGACTTCGCCGGGAGTCGCGATCAGGCCTATGCCTACCGCCTGTTTCCGTTGGAAAGCGAATGGACGCGCGTCGATGCCGCACATCGCATCGCGCGCTACACCAATCTTCCCCCCGGCCGGTCGACGCTGGTGGTGCGCGCGCTCGCATCGACCGCGGGTCCAGGGCTGCGTGCGGTTGGCGCACCGCTCTCGCTCGAACTCGATGTCGAACGCCGCTGGTATGAAACGACCCTGTTTCGCGCGACGGCGATCCTTGGCACCGTGTTGGCGATCGTGCTGCTATATCATTTGCGGACGCGGACCACGCGCAGACGGCAGAAGATCCTCGAACGCCTGGTCAGGGATCGCACCGCGGAACTGCTCGTCAGCCAGTCCGAACTCGAGAAGCTCGCCTATTCCGATACGCTGACGGGGCTCGGGAACCGGCGGCTGTACGGCGAGGTGCTGGCGCGGCATCTGCACGACGCACGGCAGCGGCCGTTCGCGCTGCTGCTGATCGATCTCGATCGGTTCAAGCACGTCAACGACGACCTTGGACACGATGTCGGCGATGCGCTGCTGGTCGAGGTGGCCGATCGCCTGACCGCGTTGATCCGCGAGCGCGACAGCATCTTCCGTCTCGGCGGCGACGAATTCGCGATCGTTTTGACCGGGATCGCCTGCGAGCAATCGATCGGCGACGTCTGTCGCCGTATCTACACGTCTTTCACGCGGCCGGTGGCAATCCACGAGCATAAACTGCAAGTCGCGCTGAGCATAGGCGTGGTGATCGGTCGCGATGAGATGCAGTCGACCGAAGAGATCTACAAGCTGGCCGATGTCGCGTTGTACGATGCCAAGCGGGCCGGACGTGGCACGTGGCGGATGTCGCCCGTGCATCCGCGGGCGTCTGCCGGATGACGGTGAGCACCAACGCGGCTTCAATGTTGATCGATGCCGTTCGTGGAAAGGGGGAAGGCGAACCTTCCCCCGAACTCGTTCAGCCTTCGTTGCTGAGCGTCTTCTTGGCGGCGTCGAGCGCGGCCTTGCCGGTCTTGCGCGCCGTCTTCACCGCGGAGTCCGCAGCCTTTTCGACGGTCGAACCCGCCTTGCGGCCGAGGCCGATCGACTTCGCCATCGCGCGGCGTGCTTCCGAATAGGTTGCTGCGACCATTGGATAGTCGGGCTTCAGGTTGAAGCGCTCGCGATACTGCTCGGGCGTCAGACCATGCGTCGAAAGGTGACGGCGCAGCGTCTTGTACTTCTTGCCGTCGAGCATCGAGATGATGTGATCGGGCGACGCGAGCGACTTGCGCGCGGACACGGCGGGCTCTGCGGTCACAGCGGGCGCGGCCTCGGGCTCGGCATCACCGGCATCGACGAGCTTGGCGACGGCGGCATGCATAGCGAGCAGAAACGCCGGCACGTCGTCCGCTGCGGTCCGGGTGTTGGGATTGGCGAGCCATGCTGCGGTCAGTTCGGCGGCGAGTTCGACGGTGTTGAGTGTATCGGTCACGAGATATCCTTGAAGTCGTAATGGCCCCTGTGCGGCGCGCCTACAATGTTCGTCTATAAATTGGCAATCCTTACAATGTTTGAATGTTGGATAAAGTTTCGATCAGCCCGATCGATCGCTAATCGTCCTCAGTTCGGACGGTCGACCGATGAATGGCTCGGATCATCGAAAAATGACCTCCGCTGCAAGATGAAAAATCTATCATGCAGTGTTCAAGTCGAACGCCGTCATGCCGAAGGCCATAAATTCTGTTATGCAGAATGCGGCGATGCCGTTGCGGAAAATTTCGCCGTATCGCCGGTTCGTCATATTCTGTTGCTCAAAACCGCGGCGCACTTATGGTGTCGTGGCAATTAAGGCGAGGGTCACTGACGCATATGGTTTCGAAAAAGACGGTTCTTGCCGGTGTCGCCGCAACAGCGTTTCTGTCGGCCGCGCCGGGTTGGGCGCAAGGTCCCGCAGCCCGTGCCCTTCCCGCTGCAAAGCCGGCGCCGGTCGCGGAGCTCGTCAAGGCAGTCGATATTCCGTACCAGCAGTTCACGTTGAAGAACGGCCTGCGCGTCGTCGTCAATACCGATCGCAAGGCGCCCGTCGTGGCGGTGTCGGTCTGGTATAATGTCGGGTCGAAGTTCGAGCCCAAGGGCAAGACCGGCTTCGCGCATCTGTTCGAGCATCTGATGTTCAACGGCTCCGAGAACGCACCGGGCGATTTCTTCGAACCGCTGAAGCAGGTCGGCGCGACCGACTTCAACGGCACCACCTATTTCGATCGCACCAATTATTTCGAGACGGTGCCGACCGCGGCGCTCGACCGCGCGCTGTTCCTCGAATCCGACCGGATGGGCTATCTGACCGGCGCGATCACGCAGGGCGTGCTCGACGAGCAGCGCGGCGTCGTCCAGAACGAAAAGCGCCAGGGCGACAACCAGCCCTATGGCCTGACCCAGTACAAGATCACCGAGGGGCTGTTCCCGTCGACGCATCCGTATGGCCACACGACGATCGGCTCGATGGCGGATCTTGACGCGGCGTCGCTGCAGACCGTGAAGGACTGGTTCAAGGATCATTACGGCCCGAATAACGCGGTGCTGGTGCTCGCCGGCGATGTCGATACGGCGACCGCAAAGCGTCTCGCCGAGAAGTATTTCGGCGGCATCCC
Organism: Sphingomonas sp. M1A8_2b; assembly: GCF_053345535.1. Classification (NCBI taxonomy): domain Bacteria; kingdom Pseudomonadati; phylum Pseudomonadota; class Alphaproteobacteria; order Sphingomonadales; family Sphingomonadaceae; genus Sphingomonas; species Sphingomonas sp. M1A8_2b. The sequence continues at coordinate 669,380 of NZ_JBKFAH010000001.1, forward strand.
CAAGGGCCCCGAGAGCATCGTTCCGCCCGCGCCGATCCCGACCCTGCCTGCGCCGGTCAGCGAGACGATCAAGGACCGGGTCGCCGCGGTGATGATCAGCCGCAACTGGGTGGTGCCCGGGTTGAACGACAAGGACGGCACCGCGCTCGACGTCGCGGCGGGCGTGCTCGGCGGGCTTGCCAGCAGCCGGTTCGATACCGCGCTGGTCAAGAAGGAGAAGCTGGTCACGCGGATCTCGGCGAGCAACAGCAGCTTCAGCCAGCTCGGCATGTTCGAGATCGAGGCGATCGTCCGCGAGGGCGTCGACCCGGCACTCGTGAACAAGCGGATCGACGAGATCCTCGCGGATTTCCTGAAGAACGGTCCGACCGCCGATGAAGTAAACCGGGTCGCAACGACGACGGCGGCGCGGACGATGGAAGGGCTGGAATCGGTCGGCGGGTTCGGCGGCAAGGCGGTGACGCTCGCCGAGGGCGCGCTGTATTCGAACGATCCGGGCTTCTACAAGAAACAGCTGCTGCAGCTGGCGGCCGAAACTCCGGCCAGCGTGCGCGCCGCGGCGGCGAAGTGGCTGTCGCGTCCCGCCTATTCGCTGACCGTCGTGCCCGGCGCGCGCGATGCCTATGCCAATGCGGTGGTCCCGCCCAAGGCCAATGTGGTGCCCGCGCCCGAAACGCCGCCGAAGGGGACGCGCGGACCGTTGCCGGCGGTCGGTACGGTGGCGGGGCTCAGCTTCCCGAAGGTCGAGCGCACGCGTCTGACCAACGGCATCGAACTGGTCTACGCGCAGCGCGACGCGGTGCCGGTGACGCAGGCGGTGTTGAGCTTCGATGCCGGCGTCGCGGCCGACGTGCCGTCCAAGCTTGGTACGCAGAAGCTGACGCTGTCGATGATGGACGAGGGAACGTCGACGCGTAATTCGGTCGCACTCGCCGAGGCCAAGGAGCGGCTCGGCGCCGAGATCGGCTCTGGCGCGTCGAACGACCGGACCTTCCTGTCGTTGCAGGTACCGAGTGCTAACCTCGCGCCAGCGGTCGATCTGTTCGCCGACATCGCGCAGAATCCGGCGTTTGCCGATGCCGAGGTCGCGCGCGTCAAGAACCAGCAGCTTGCGCAGATCGCGCAGGAGCTGACCAGCCCGCAGGGGTTGGCGACGCGCGTCCTGCCAAAGCTGCTTGGGCCGACCTCGCCCTATGCGAAAGCGCAGGGTAGTGGCGATCCGAAGGCGGTCGCGAGCCTGACCCGCGCGGACCTGATCGCGTTCCAGCAGGCATGGCTGCGGCCCGACAAGGCGAAGATCTTCGTCGTCAGCGATCGGCCGCTTGCTGAAGTGAAGGCGGCGCTCGATGCTCGGTTCGGGACGTGGCGGCCGACCGGAACGGCGGGAACCAAGGTCTTTCCGGCCAGCGTCACGCCGTCCGCGCCGAAGATCGTCCTGATCGATCGGCCCGACAGCCCGCAATCGGTGATCATTGCCGGCGTGCCGACCGGGCTGAAGGGCACGCAGGACCTGTTGCCGATCGTGACCGCGAACGATGCGCTCGGCGGCAGCTTCCTTGGCCGCGTCAACATGGATCTGCGCGAGACCAAACATTGGTCGTACGGCGTGTCGGGGCGGTTCCAGCAGTCCGAATATGCCGCGCCGTACATCCTGTCGGCACCGGTGCAGGCGGACCAGACCGGGCCGTCGATCGCCGCGCTGCGCAGCGATATCGGTGCGTTCCTTGGCAAGGAGCCGATGACGCAGGTCGAGTTCGACCGCGCGATCAACGGCGCGATCCGTTCGCTGTCGGGCAATTTCGAGACGTCCGACGCGGTGCTGAGCGCGATGCAGCAGAACGACCTGTTGAAGCGGCCCGACGATTACTACGCGACGATCACGCAGCGCTATCAAGGGCTTAACCTGCCTCAACTCAATACCGCGATCCAGCAGGCGCTCGATCCCAGGAAGACGATCTGGGTCGTGGTAGGCGATGCGAAGACGGTGCGTCCGCAGCTTGACAGCACCGGCCTGCCGGTCGAGGTCATCTCCGCGGCGTCGGTTGCCGGCGCCAATTAATTGCAGAGCCCAGGCGTCCTGGGCGGTGATTCAGGAGAGATACAATGGCGAACGTCGATGGCAGCTGGGATTGCGTGGTCAAGTCGCCGCTGGGCGACCAGAAGATGACGCTGACCGTGAACAGCGCCGGCAGCAGCTTCACCGGTGCGGTATCGGGTGCGATGGGTGGCATGGACGTCACGGGCGATGTCGATGGCGACACGATCACCTGGAAGCAGAGCATGACCGTGCCGATGCCGATGACGCTCGACTGCAAGGCGACCGTCGAGGACGACGTCCTCAAGGGCAGCGTCGCAGCCGGCGCGTTCGGCAGCTTTCCGCTCACCGGTACGCGGACGGCCTGATCGCCTAAAGTATTACGAGAGGAGGCTCGTCTTTCCGTAACGGGGAGGCGGGCCTTTTTCTTTTTCGGTCCGGGAGGGAAGGAAGAAGAAATGATATCGATGCCCCGTCTGCTTACCGCGTGCGCGCTGGCTGCGCTCGCCGTCGCTACGATCGCCCCCGCGACCGCACAGAATTACGACGAACGCCCCGCCAAGATGGCGCCGCGCGACGTCGGCTACGACTATGTGCGCAAAGTCGTCGAGATCCCGATGCGCGACGGGGTGAAGCTGCACACCGTCATCATCGTGCCGAAGGGCGCGAAGGACGCCGGCATCCTGATGACGCGCACGCCCTATGATGCCGACGGCCAGACCAAGGTCGACAGCGGCACCTATGCGGGCATTCTCGAGCACGGCGACGGTGCCGGCGACGTGATCGCGGCGGCGGGCTATATCCGCGTGATCCAGGACGTCCGCGGGATGCACGGGTCGGAGGGCATCTACATGATGAACCCGGCGCGTGCCGGTACGCCGCAGAACCCGACCAAGACCGACGATTCGACCGACACCTACGACACGATCGACTGGCTGGTGAAGCATATCCCCGAGTCCAACGGCCGCGTCGGGATCAGCGGGATCAGCTATGACGGCTTCCTGCCGCTGATGGCGCTGATCAATCCCCATCCCGCGCTGAAAGTCTCGGTGCCGATGAACCCGATGGTCGATGGCTGGCGCGGCGACGACTGGTTCCACAACGGCGCGTTCCGCGAGGGCATGATGCCGTACGTGCTCGGCCAGGAAGCGACCAAGGATGCCGGCACGCCGTGGATCACCGATACCGCCGACGATTACGACTACTATTTGAAGGGCGGTTCCGCGGGTGCGATCGGCAAGGCGCAGGGGCTCGACCAGCTCGGCTTCTGGCGCAAGATCACGCAGCATCCCGCCTATGACTCGTTCTGGTCCACGCAGGCGATGGACACCGTGCTCGCCGGCCAGCCGCTCAAGGTGCCGACGCTGATCGTCGGCGGCCTGTGGGATCAGGAGGACATCTACGGCGCGCCCGCGGTCTATCGGGCACTCGAGCCCAAGGACACCGCCAATGACATGGTCTATCTGTCGATGGGCCCCTGGTATCACGGCCAGGAGGTGCGCGACGGCAGCGCGCTGGGCGCGATCAAATGGGATGCCGACACCGCCAAATGGTGGCGCTGGCATGTTCTCGCGCCGTTCCTCGCGCATTATCTGAAGAGCGACCAGCCGGCGATGGACGTCGCACCGGTGACGATGTTCCAGACCGGGCGCAACGAATGGCAGAAGCTGCAGAGCTGGCCGACCGCGGCGGCCCCGGGCACGCCGCTCTACCTGAAGCCCGGCGGCGCGCTCGGCTTCCAGGCGGCAGCGGGCGCGGCGACCACGGCGGACTATATCTCGGATCCGGCAACGCCGGTCAGCTACCGTGTCCGCCCGACCGTCCCGACCTACGCGACCGGATCGACCTGGAAACAGTGGCTGGTCGACGACCAGCGCGCGGTGTCCGGCCGTCCTGACGTGCTGACCTTCACCACCGATGCGTTGACCACGCCGACGACGATCGCCGGCGTTCCCGAGGTCAACCTGACCGCCTCGACCACGGGCACCGACAGCGATTGGGTGGTCAAGCTGATCGACGTGTATCCGGACGTCTATCCGGCCGACAAGGCGATGGCGGGTTATCAGCTGTCGGTGGCGATGGATATCTTCCGTGGACGCTACCGCGAGGATCTCGCCGTCGCCAAGCCGATCGCCGCCAACGTACCGCTCAAATACAAGTTCGCGCTACCGACCACCAATCACGTGTTCCTGCCGGGGCACAAGATCATGGTGCAGGTGCAGTCGAGCTGGTTCCCGCTCTACGATCGCAACCCGCAGACCTTCGTGCCGAACATCTTCTTCGCCCAGCCGAAGGATTACGTGAAGGCGACGCAGAAGATCACCGTCTCGGGCGCGGACGAGAGTTACATCAGCTTGCCATTGGTGCGCTGATCCGATCGATCTGAATCCTTACATCGTTACGCTTTCGTGCGACGCGATGTAAGGAAATGGCAGCGCTAAATAGATTGAGATTAAGTAACGTAAACTGGTTCTTAGGAGGCTGCGGGTCATGGATCGGCGGTACAACAAACCGGAACGCCGATGAAACGCCTCCCCCTGATCGCGCCGAACCCGCCGCGGCTGAGCGAACATCTCGATGCGTTGCGCCGCGTCGAGGCGTCGGGGGTGTTCAGCAACAACGGTCCGGAGGTCCGCGCATTCGAGACGGGCGTGACCGAACGGCTGTTCGGCGGACACGGTGCGTGTCTGGCGGTCGGCAACGCGACATTGGGCCTGATGCTCGCGATCCGCCACGCGTCGGGAATGCGGACGGGCGGGCTCGACCCGAAACAGGGCACGCTGGCGCTGATGCCCGCGCTGACCTTCGCCGCGACCGCGCAGGCGGCGGCATGGGCGGGGCTGACGCCGCTGGTGTGCGATATCGATCCTGACGACTGGGGCGCCTGCGCGCTGGAGGAAGAGCGCCTGCTCCAGCGCTACGGCGAACGGATCGGCGTCGTCGTGCCCTATGCGACCTTCGGCAACGCGATCGACCTCGACCGGTACGTGCATTTCCAGCGGCGCTACGGCGTCGGCGTGGTGATCGATGCGGCCTCGTCGCTCGGGACGCTCGACGAGGCCGGGCTCGGCTTCGGCGCACGCGCGCCGTTCGCGGTGGTGCATTCGATGCACGCGACCAAGACGTTCGCGGTGGGCGAGGGCGGGCTGATCCATTGTGGCGATGTCGACCTGATCGCGACGCTGCGGTCGATGGGGAATTTCGGGTTCGAGGGCAGCCGCAGCGCGACCCTGCCGGGGATCAATGCCAAGCTGCCCGAGATCACCGCGATCATCGCGCAGGCCAAGCTCGCCGAGATCGATTCGATCGCCGATCATCGCGCCGTGTTGGACGACATCTACCGTACGACGCTGCCCGACTTCCAGTTCCAGGCGGTGTCGGGCCGCCGCCGCGCGATGCAGTTCATGCCGGTGCTGCTGCCCGAACATCTCGCGCACCACCGCGACGCGATCGTCGAAGCGATCGAGGCGGACGGGGTCGGCTGTGGCCGCTATTTCAGCCCGCATCTCGGCGAACAGCCCTGGTTCCAGGCGACCGCGATGATCGAGCCTACCCCGGTCGCCGACAGGATCGCCGGACGGATGCTGTCGCTGCCGATCACCGACGCGATGTCGGTCGAGGACGCACGGCATGCCGCCGAAGCCTTGGCGAACGCCTGCGCGGCGATCGTCCGGCCGCGCGATCGGCGGGCGTCGGTGCGCGGCGCCGGTGGCGCCGTCGCGTCGGTCATCGTGATCGGCGGGGGGCCTGCGGGGACGGCGATGCTGACCGCGGCGACCAAGCGCGGCCTGCTCCCCGATCTCGCTGCATCGGGGCTGATGGTGATCGAGCGCGGCAACGCGATCGGTGGCGGGCGGCTCGGGCGCTATGCGATCACCTCCGATTCGACCGCGCAGACCTTCCTGACCGCGGTCCGCGACAATGTGCACCCGGAGCTCGCACGGCTGGTCGATCATCCCGCCGGTCGGGCGGTCGCGGCACACGAGGGCGCGCTCGGCGTACCGCTGACCGAGGTCGGACCGCTGTTGCGCGCGACCGGCGACCGTCTGACCGATATCGTCCGCGGGCATGGCGGCACGGTTCTGACCGGGCACGAGGCACTGGGCGCGAAACGCGTCGGCGATGGCCTGTGGAGCGTCGAGCTTTGCCGACTGTCCGACGGCCACGTGTTCGAGCAGCTGGCGCGCAACGTCGTCGTCGCGACCGGCGGTCATCAGCCGCTCGAACGGCTTGCCGCGCAGAGCGTCGCCGGCGCGCCGTTGATCGACCTCGCGGCCGGGCGGTTGCTGCAGTCGGACGACGTCCTGACGATCGGTGGCTTCGAGAAGGTCGCCGATTTGCTGACCGGCCGGCGCGCGCCGAAGATCGCGGTGATCGGCGGATCGACCAGTGCGCTGACGACGATCGCGCTGCTGCTGAAAAGCCAGCCCGCGCTGCCGTTCGGCGCAGGCGCGATCACGCTGCTGCACCGCCGGCCGCTGCGCCCCTTCTATCATTCGGTCGAGGCGGCGCATGCCGAGGGCTTCACCGATTTCGGCCCGGACGATATCTGCCCGGTGTCGGGGTTCGTCTACCGGCTGGCGGGATTCCGGCTCGAAGCGCGCGATCTCGTCCTGCGGATGCTCGAGATCGATGGCCGCAAGCCCGATCCACGCGTCGCGCTGCACCGCATCACCGGCGACGACGACGCGGCGGCGCGCGCGCATATCGCAGAGGCGGACCTGGTGATCGCGGCGCTCGGCTATCGCCCGATCGGGTTGCCGGTCGTCGGACAGGACGGGGCGCCGATCGCGTTGGCGGCGAATGACGGCAAGCCGATGGTCGATCGTCATTGCCGGATCGTCGATGCGGACGGCGCGCCGGTCGCCGGGCTCTACGGCCTCGGACTGGCCGCAGGCTTCGTGCCGTGGGGCCCGCTCGGCGGCGAATCGAGCTTCTCGGGGCAGGCGAACGGGCTGTGGCTCTGGCAGAACGATGTCGGTCTGATGATCGTCGAGCAGGTCCTGCCGTCGAAGGCGCTGGCGGCGGCGTGACCGCGTCCGACACCAGCGCCGGTCCGCTCGTGAGTGTGGTCGTGGCCGCGTATAACGGGGCCAAGCTGATCGAGGAAACGCTGGCCAGCGTGCGCGCGCAGACCTTCGCCGATTTCGAGGTGATCGTCGTCGACGATTGTTCGACCGACGATACGCGCGATGTGGTCGCCGCGTGGTCCGACCCGCGCGTTCGGTTGGTGACGTGCACGAAGAACGGTGGCCCGGTGAAAGCGCGCAACCGCGGCTTTTCCGAGGCGCGCGGGCGCTACATCGCCGCACTCGATCAGGACGATATCTGCCGGCCGGACCGCTTTGCGCGACAGGTCGCCTATCTCGAGGCGCATCCCAACACGGTGCTGCTCGGCACGTCCGCCGATATCCTGTGCGAGGGCAAGGTCTTACCGTCGCGCTATTCGCCGACGACCACCCCCGCGCTCGTCGGGTGGCTCACCTGCATCGAGAACCCGCTGGTCTGGTCGTCGACGATGATGCGGACAGCGGTGGCGCGGCAGCTCGACCCGATCACCCGGCCGGAGTTGTTGTTCGCGGAAGATTTCGACCTGTATCAGCGGATTGCGCATTTCGGTGCGATCGCCCGGCTCGATGTGCCGCTGCTGCTGTACCGGGTCCATCCCGGCGGTGCCTCGAAGCGATTCTTCGATACGATGGAGGGCGCGGCGGTCCGCGTGCTGACCGAACGTTATGGTCGGTTGTTCGACGATCGGGCCGAAGCGGTCGCGCGGCTTATGGTCTCGCACAACATGGCCAAGCGACCGGTGGCGGATCGGGCCGCGCTCGCGGCGCTGGGGAGCGCGCTGAGCGTGATCCAGGCCGACTTCCTGGCGACTCACGACTGCGATTCGCACGACATCGGCCTGATCCGCTGGGAAACCGCGCGGCGCTGGGGGGATATCGGTCGCGCGGGGCTGCGCGCCGGGACGATCCGGCTGGCGGATGTTCTTGCGGTCAGGCCCGATCATCTCGGGCTGGGCTATGCGAGCCTGGAGGCGTTGCTGTGGTCGGGACTGATCGGCGGAGCACGGCGTGCGCGCCGCCGCATGGACCAGAGCCGGATGGTCCAGATCGCCGTCTAGATACCGGCCAAGGTGATCAGACCTTGGCGGCGTAGATCATCCGGCCCGGCCCGAGCCGTGCGAACACCTGGTCGAGATCGCGCTCGCCGACCGCGAAGCAACCCTGGCTGCGACCGAGCATGCCGTGGCTCTCGATCATGTCCTTGTTCGCGTACCAGGCCGAGTGCACCACGATCGCGCGATCGAGCGCGTTGTCGTTGGTGGGATCGAGGCCGATCAAACGCTGCGATCGGCCATGCTTGCCGACGTAATAGTCGTCCGTGACGAACGCGCCCTCCGACGAGGCGTTGGAGCCGAAGCGGTTCGAGAAGCGCTCGAGATAGCCGGTATGCGCCGGATCCGAGCCGCTGCCGTGCGCGACCAGCAACGACGTGCTGCGCCCGCTGGCGAGGTCGACGAAGTGGAACCGCGGCTTGCCCGACGGCGCCGCGAAATCGGCGATCGCGATGCGGTCGTGATGCTGGATGCGGCTGCCGTGACGACTGAGCGACGCCATCGCCTGGCGTAGCAGGTCCGGGCGCACGACCTTTGGCGACGTCAGCGCGACCGTGGTGCGCGGCAGCGGCGGCTGCGTCATCGGCTTGAGATCCCGCGCGGTCAGCGCACGGCCCAGATGGGGTGTTGCGGATACGGCGCCCGGCACCACCAGTGCCCCCGCCAAGACCAAACCATTCTTCAGAAGCGCGCGTCGTTCGCGCACAAGACCTTGCTCGTCGTGCATCGATTTTCCCGAAATTGCCCCGTTTCTTGGATGACCATATAGCCGATTTTCGGTGAATATTCTGCAACCATTTCCACTGGTTGTGGGTCTGTTCCCTCTGACTACCCCGGCTGGGGGTCGGTTCGTCGACTCCCTCGTCTCGCGGCACGATTCGAAGAATCGCGCGTTGAGCGGGATATCGGGATTCGAGAACGGGTGTGATGATGATCGGGATGATGCGGCCAGTGACGGCAATCGGGCTGGCCGTCGCGCTGTTCGCGGGCGCAAGTCCTGCGCTGGCGGCGTCGGCCGGCGCACTCGCCGCGATGCCGATCGAGCAGGCCGCGACCGAGCTCTCGCCCAACCAGTTCGTCTGGAAGGACAATGGTTCGAGCGAACCCGTCAGCATCGTCATCAGCCTGCTGGAGCAACGCGCGTTCGTCTATCGCGGGTCGTCGATGATCGCGGCGACGACGATCTCCAGCGGCAAGGACGGCAAGGATACCCCGCTCGGCACCTATCCGATCCTGCAGAAGAACGCGGTCCACAAATCGAGCCTGTACGACGATGCGTCGATGCCGTTCATGCAGCGGCTGACATGGGACGGCATCGCGATCCATGCGGGCCGCAACCCGGGCTTCCCCGCGTCGCACGGCTGCATCCGCGTGCCGCTCGGTTTTGCGAAACAGCTGTTCGGGGTAACGACGCTGGGGACGACCGTGACGGTCACGGACGATTTCGAAGGCGGCGCGATGCCGGAGGCGCCGGTTGTGGATCAGGAGACCGCGGTAGCAAACCTGCGTCAGTCGGTTTCGTTGGAGCAGTGACCTAGCGATAGGCACGGGCGGCGCTCCCTTCCTTGTTCTCCCGCGAAGGCGGGAGCCCAGACTGGGTCCCCGCCTTTGCGGGGAAACAAACTAGGCAGCGATCGGGAGTCCTAGCTCGACCAGCCGCGCGCGAAAATCGGCGGCATTCGTGAACAGCATCGATTCGATTCCCAGCGCCTGCGCGCCCGCCACGTTCGCCGCATTGTCGTCGACGAACACTGCGTCCGCCGCCGCCAACCCGAATCGGTCGAGCGACAGCCGATAGATCGCCGCATCCGGCTTCACCATCTTCTCCTCGCCCGACACGACGATATCCCGGAACCGGTCGAACAGATCGGCTTCACGCGCGCGGAAGGGTGGCCAGAACTCGTGGCTGAAGTTCGTGATTGCGAACAGCGGCACGCCCGCCGAATCGAGCTCCTCGACGATCTCGCGCATGCCCACGATACCCGCGCCGATGCTGTCGTTGAATCGCGGCCCCCACAGGGCGATCAGGTCGGCATGCTGCGGATACAGCGCGGCCAGCTCCGCCGAGGTGTCGGCGAAGTCGCGGCCAGCATCGTGCTGGAAATGCCAGTCTATCGTCACGACGTCGCGCAGGAACGCGTCGAGCGCCCGATCGTCGTCGATCAGGCGCTCGTACAGGATCCGCGGATCCCAGTCGTAAAGAACGCGACCGACGTCGAAAATGACGGCGGTCTTCAGGGGTTTAGCCCTGGCGTGCCTTGAAGCGGCGGTTGGTCTTGTTGATGACGTAGGTACGGCCACGACGACGGATCACGCGGTTATCGCGGTGACGATCCTTGAGCGACTTCAGGGAATTGCGGATCTTCATGATCGATTCGCTTCTTTTCAATTCTAGGTGTGCGGAAAGACGGGATCGCCTAATGGCGGGGTGTGTCCAAGTCAAGCAACGGACACGCTCCTGCCATCCGGGAACCCACTCGGCTGGTCGGAGCGTTACTATAGCGCAACATTCTAAGGAAGTCCCGATGGCGGTTCGTTCGATCCTGGTCCTGGCGCTGGCAGGCGCATCCCTCACCGCGTGCGCGACCGGCCCGTCGCTGCCGCCGACCGAGGTGTTGCGCTATCATCTCGGCGAACCGATCGACCGCGGGACGATCGCGGTCCAGCCGCTCACCGGCGGCGGCCCCGCGAGCCTCGAGTTCAAGACCTACGCGGCGGCCGTACAGGGCGAACTGTTGAAGGCCGGCTATAGTGTGCCGGCACCGGGCGCGAAGCCGTTGCTGGTCGCGACCGTCGGCTTCACCCGTACCACGCAGGCAGGACCGCCCAAGCCGGCGCCGTTCAGCATCGGTCTCGGCGGCGGGGGTTTTAGCGGCGGTCGTGGCGGCGGCGGTGTCGGGCTCGGCGGCGGCGTCGGCTTCCCGATCGGCGGGGGTGGGCGTACCGCCATCCTCGTTTCGGAACTGTCGGTGACGATCAAGCGCAGCGCCGACCAGTCGCCGGTCTGGGAAGGCCGCGCGCAGACCTTCGCCGATGCTCGCAAGGCCGATGCGACGACCGATATTCAGGCCGGGAAGCTCGCCCGCGCACTGTTCATGGGGTTCCCCGGCGAGTCCGGTCGCACTATTCAGGTGAAATGAGCGTACAGACCATGAGCCCCGTCACCATCAACGCAGCCTTCGATGGCGGCAACATTCGTGTTGTCGCCATCGAGGGAGACCGAATCGACCTGGAGATCGTCACCGATTTCCAGTCCGATTTCTTCCAGTGGTTCTACTTCCGGGTGGCGGGGGCGGCTGGCCGCACGCTGACCTACCGCATCTTGAATGCGGGCAAGTCGGCCTATCCTTTTGGCTGGCCGGGCTACAAGACGCGCGCCAGTACCGATCGCAAGGCGTGGCGGATGATCGAGACGCGCTATGCCGATGGTGTGCTCGAATTCGACTTCACCGCCGACACCGATCTCGCCTGGTTCGCCTATTTCGCGCCGTACACGATGGAAATGCACGAGGCGCTGGTGGCGCGCACCGCGCTGTTGCCGGGCGTCGCGCACCGTGAACTCGGCCAGTCGCTCGACGGGCAGGCGATCGATTGCTTCACGATCGGCTCGGGTCCGAAGCAGGTCTGGATCTACGGTCGCCAGCATCCCGGCGAATCGATGACCGAATGGTGGATGGAAGGCGCGCTGGAACGGCTGACCGATTCGGCCGATCCGATCACGGCGGACCTGCTGGCGAAGGCGACCTTCAACGTCGTCCCCAATATGAACCCGGACGGGACGCGCCGCGGCCATCTGCGGACCAATGCCGTCGGGGTGAACCTCAACCGCGAATGGCACACGCCGACGCCGGAGAAGAGCCCCGAAGTCCTGTGCGTGCGCAACGCGATGGACCTGACCGGCGTCGACGTCGCGATGGACATCCACGGCGACGAGGCGATCCCTGCGAACTTCATCGCTGGCTTCGAAGGCATCCCGTCCTGGACCGACGCGCACGGCGGCAAGTTCTACGAATACGGCCGTCGCCTCGCCGCGCACACGCCCGACTTCCAGACCGAGAAGGGCTATCCCAAGTCCGCACCGGGCTCGGCGAACCTGTCGATGTCGACCAACCAGCTTGCCGAGCGTTTCGGCGCTGTCTCGATGACGCTGGAGATGCCGTTCAAGGATCACGACGCCAACGCCGATCCCGAATTCGGCTGGTCGCCCGAGCGCTCGAAACAGCTTGCGCATGCGATGCTGGAGACGCTCGCCGGCATGATCGACGAAATCTGACTATTGAAACCCTCCCCCCCCCCCCCGGGGGGAGGTGGCAGGCGCAGCCTGACGGAGGGGGTGGCGAGCGAAACCTGTGCTCCGTGTCCTCCCCCTCCGTCACCTTCGGCGACACCTCCCCCTGGCGGGGGAGGATTGCGGGAGGGGCGGTCCGTCCTAGCGCTAAACCAAGGAGCCCGAATGCCGACCCTAGTCCTGATCCGCCACGGCCAGTCCACCTGGAACCTCGAGAACCGCTTCACCGGCTGGTGGGACGTCGACATGACCGCCAAGGGCGAGGCCGAGGCCAAGGCTGCGGGCGAACTGATGGCCGCCAAGGGCCTCGATTTCGACCAGACCTTCGTCAGCCTCCAAACGCGGGCGATCAAGACGCTCAACATCGCACTCGAAGCGATGGGGCGGCTGTGGCTCCCGGTCGAGAAGGACTGGCGCCTGAACGAGCGGCATTATGGCGGCCTCACCGGGCTCAACAAGGCCGAGACCGCCGCCAAGCACGGCGATGCGCAGGTCCACACCTGGCGCCGCAGCTTCGACATCCCGCCCCCCGTGCTAGAGGATGGCAGCGAGTTCGACCTGTCGAAGGACCGGCGCTACGCTGGCATCGCGATCCCCAGGACGGAGAGCCTCAAGGACACCATCGCTCGCGTCCTTCCCTACTGGGACGAGCGCATCGCGCCGGCGCTGAAGGACGGCCAGCGCATCCTGATATCCGCCCACGGCAACTCGCTGCGGGCGCTGGTGAAGCATCTGTCGAATATCCCGGACGACGAGATCACCGGGCTGGAGATCCCGACCGGCCAGCCGATCGTGTATGAGCTGGATGCAGACCTGAATGCGACGGATCGGTATTACCTGAGCGAGCGCTGACACCGTCCCGGAAGTGACACCACCCCGGCGGAGGCCGGGGCCCAAGTGGAAAGGTGGCAGTAACGGAGCGCCGCCACCGGTTAGCGACGTTTCCCAATTGGGCCCCGGCCTCCGCCGGAGTGGTGCAGTTTTGCGTGGCAGGTACCACTCCGATCACCAAAACATTGCCCTAACCCCCGCCCATCGCTAGGCACGGCGCTCCTTTGATCCGGGGACGGAAATGGCTCTAGTCGGCATCATCATGGGCAGCACCTCCGATTGGGAGACGATGCGCCACGCCGCCGAGACGCTCGACGCGCTCGACGTCGCGTATGAAACCAAGGTCGTTTCCGCGCACCGCACCCCGCAACGCCTCTATGACTACGCGACGACCGCCGCCGATCGCGGCCTGAAAGTCGTGATCGCCGGCGCAGGCGGCGCGGCGCACCTCCCCGGCATGGCCGCCTCGATGACGCATCTCCCCGTGCTCGGCGTGCCCGTCGAATCGAAGGCGTTGAAGGGCATGGATAGCCTGCTCTCGATCGTCCAGATGCCCGGCGGCATCCCGGTCGGCACGCTGGCGATCGGCAAGCCCGGCGCGATCAACGCCGGGCTGCTGGCCGCCGCAATCCTCGCGACGTCCGACGATGCTCTTGCCGAGCGCTTGAAAGCCTGGCGCGCCACACAGACCGACGCCGTCGCCACCGACCCCGCCTGAAAGACGATAGCATGACGCCGCTTCCCCCCGGATCGACCATCGGCATCCTCGGCGGCGGCCAGCTCGGCCGCATGCTCGCCACCGCCGCGGCGCAGCTCGGCTATCACACGCACATCCTCGCGCCCGACCAGGAGAGCGTCGCCGCGCAGTCCGCCTCGACGATGACGCGCGCCGATTATCACAACCGCATCGTGCTCGCCGACTTCGCCGATGCCTGCGACGTCGTGACCTACGAGTTCGAGAACATCGACGTCGACCCGGTCGAATGGCTCGCCGACCGCGTCCCCGTTCACCCGAGCCCGCGCGCCCTCCGCGTGGCGCAGGAGCGGATCGGCGAAAAACGGTTCGTGGAGAGCGTCGGCGGCCGCCCGGCACCCTGGGCCGCAGTCGACAGCCTCGAAAGCCTGCAGGCGGGCCTGAAGGCGATCGGCACCCCCGCCATCCTCAAGACCGCCCGTTTTGGCTATGACGGCAAGGGCCAGGTCAAGATCGACTCTCCGAACGGCGTGCAAGCCGCCTGGGACACGATCGGCGGTCCCGCAGTGCTCGAAGCGTTCGTCCCGTTCGAGCACGAGTTCTCGATCCTGATCGCCCGCAGCCTCGACGGCAGCATCGCGCGCTACGATCCACCACTAAACGTCCACCGCGAAGCGATACTCCGCCACTCGACCGTCCCCGCACCCGCTGCCGTGCTGGCCCAGGCTGACGAAGCCGCAGCGCTCGCGGAGCGGATCGCCGCCGAACTCGACTATGTCGGCGTGCTGGCGTGCGAGTTCTTCGTCGGCGCCGACGGCCCGGTTTTCAACGAGATGGCGCCCCGCGTGCACAATTCCGGGCATTGGACGATCGAAGGCGCCGAATGCTCGCAGTTCGAAAACCACATCCGCGCGATCTGCGGCCTGCCACTCGGCGCGACGACGCTGAGCGGACGGGAAGCGACGATGGAGAACCTGATCGGCGACGACGCGGAGCGTTGGGCGGAGGTGCTGGCCGAACCCGGCGCGCACCTGCACCTGTACGGCAAGGGTACCGCGCGGCCGGGGCGTAAGATGGGCCACGTCACGCGGATCCGTCGCTAACGCCGGTTCCGTTCTACCCCCCACTCCGTTCGCCCTGAGCGAAGTCGAAGGGTGTGCCCCAGGCGGAGGTGCTTCGACTTCGCTCAGCACGAACGGGTTTTAGGCTGAGGGCTCGCGTCTTTGCGCGCGAACCCTCATCTTAGAAAATAAGAAGAAAAATGGTGCCCGGAGACGGGGTCGAACCGCCGACACTGCGATTTTCAGTCGCATGCTCTACCAACTGAGCTATCCGGGCACGTCCGGTCTGGGACCGGAGAAGCGTCCGACCTTGCGATCGGAAGGGCGCGTTTAGTCGGGGTCTTCGGCGCTGTCCAGCCCCGTTTGCGAGATTGGCCGCCCGGGAATGCGATAGCCTTCGCCAAGCCACTGCAACAGGTCGCGGTCGCGGTGGCGGCTCGAGCAGAACGGCTTGTATTCGGGTGCCGCGGGCTGGTCGCAAATCGGGCATTTGACGGTTGTCATCAGGCGCTCTCCAGTTCGTGGACGACGCCTGTGCGGCGCGCGAGTTCCGCCAGCCAGGCAGGACGCGCCATGAGGCGTGCGTGGACGGCCGCGGGCAAGGTATGGCGGCGCGAGGCGGTCGGTGGCGTGCGTTCGAGCGTGCGGAGCGTCGCGCGGGTCGCTGCACCGACCGGATCGCTGCGGAGGATCTCGGGGATCGACGCGCGGGAGCGGGGGCGAACGATCTGCAGGAAGCCGAAGCCGTTCATCGCGGTGCGCTCGAACGGCTGCGGCAAGGATTCGTCGATCGCGGCGGCGACGGCGTTGCGCTGAGCCTTGCCCTGCAACGTCGGGAAATCGATGCCGATCGAGCCGCCGATCCCGTGTCGGCGAAGCGCGCGGGCGACGGCATGCGCGGCGGCAATCGCGAGCATGTCGAGCGGCGGCGCGCCGTCGACGTCGAACAGCGTCATCGCGGGCGTCGGCGAGAGGCGGAGCGCGCCGAGCGGGAAGACGATCTCGCCGCTGGTCGCTTCGTCGAGCAGTTCGGACCAGCCCGCCGCCTCCAGCGCGTCGGTTTCGTGCGAACGCAGGCTGCGGACGGGCAGGCCGGTCGCCAGGAGGCGCTCGTACAGCGTCGGAGCAGGGCAGGGTGGCAGGTCGCTGGGAACGGCCTTGGTGAGCTTTGCACGGCCGGCTTCGGGGAGGGCCTCCCGGACGATCTCGACGGTCAGGCTTGCGCCCTGCGTGATGCCCTGGGGGAGATGGTTGATCAGCGCCTCGCCGCCATCGAGCACGACGCGACCACGACGGCCGGGTAAGAGCTCTACCAGCCGCGCGCGGGCGATCATGCCGACCTTGAGGGCGTCACTGTCGCGTTCGATGGCGGCTTCGATAATCCGATCGTCGTCCACCAGCGCGGCGCGCGCTTCGCCGATGCCGGCTTCGTAGAGCCATTCAGGCCCCGTATCAGGCAAGCGCGACGCCTGCGGTCTTTAGCAGCGCCCGCGTTTCGAACAGCGGCAGGCCGACGACGCCCGAATGACTGCCCGACAGGAAGCGGACGAACGCCTCCGCGCGGCCCTGGATCGCATAGCCGCCAGCCTTGCCGAGGCCTTCGCCGCACGCAAGATAGTCGTCGATCTCGGCGGGGGAGAGTGGCTTGAACGCGACGATCGTGTCGGCGATGCGGGTGCGGACCTTGCCGGTCGCGTCGATTACGCAGACCGCGGACAGGCAGTGATGACGCCGGCCCGACAGCTTGCCGAGCAGGTCGCGCTGGATTTCCAGCGTGTCGGCGGGCGGCAGGATGCGGCTGCCGAGCGCGATCGTCGTGTCGCCGGCGAGGACGATCTCGCCCTCGGCGCGCGCAACGGCGTTGGCCTTTTCGACCGCGAGGCGAAGCGCGTAGGCGCGCGGCGGTTCGGCCTTGCGCGGCGCTTCGTCGATATCGGGGGATTCCACGCGCGACGGCACGACGCCGAGCCGCGCGAGCAGATCGCGGCGGCGGGGCGAGGAAGAGGCTAGGACCAGCACAGGTGCCTCGTCTTGAAAAGCGGCGGGCGCCGGAGCGCCCACGTCTTGATGTAAAGCAGTGGGTGCTGCGCACCCACGGGCTTATTTGAAGCGGTAGGTGATGCGACCCTTGGTCAGATCGTACGGCGTGAGTTCGCACAGCACCTCGTCGCCGACCAGCACGCGGATGCGGTTCTTGCGCATCTTGCCGGCGGTGTGACCGAGAATCTCGTGGTCGTTTTCGAGCTGAACCCGGAACATCGCGTTGGGGAGGAGTTCCACCACGCGGCCGCGCATCTCGAGCAGTTCTTCCTTGGCCAAATATAATCTCTGAATTGGGGGAATTTCGGGACGAGCGCCCTTACCGCAGGTTCGCGAAAAAGGAAAGCACGGCCGAAGCGCGGTCACCGGCCCTGTGCCCGTGCCCGCTTGTGTCGGTAGGATATCGTCGTCCGGCATGATGGAAACAAGGGCGTGGTGTGCAAGTGTTCCGCCATCCGGACCACCCCCCGTCATCCTGACGAAAGTCAGGATCCAGGATAATTGAGGACAGCCCCTTGTCGCTCTGGATCCTGACTTTCGTCAGGATGACGGGGCGATGGCGATCACGACATTCCGGCGCACTCACAGCAAGTTCGGCTGGTGCGCCGTCGCCTCGCGCGCGGCACGGCGGAAGGCAGCGCGGTCGACGTTGGGGATGCGCGGCCGCTTGCCCTGGAACAGGTCGGCGAGCGTCAGGATCTGAAGCTTCGGAAACGTCTCGTCGACACCGGCGCGATAGATCCCGACCGCGGCGGCGCGGCGCTCCATCTCGCGCGTGGGCTTGGCGTTCATGATCAGGATGCCGATCGGTGCCTTTTCGCGCGCGATCGTCGCGGCGAGCGTCTCGACCATCGCAGTGTCCGGATTGAGCCCGCCCTTCACCGACACGATCGCGCGGTGCGTCACCATCTTGCCCGACGCCGGATCATGGTCGTTGAAATAGATCAGGCCATCGATGCCGCCGTCCGCGCCCTTTTTCCGGCCGCCGAATGGCAGCGCGTCGACCATCGAGACCGCCCACCACTGAAACTGGTATTTGTCGCGCAACGCGAGATCATAGGCGGAGGCGAGATCTTTCGGCGTGCCCTCAACGGTGAAGGTGACGGCGGGAAATGCGTCTTTCATCCGCTTCTCGATCAGCGAGATGGCGAGATGCGTAACGTCGATCCCGATCCATTGCCGCTTCAGCTTTTCGGCTGCGTGCACCGCGGTGCCGCACCCACAGAACGGGTCGAGCACGACATCGCCTTCGTTCGACGACGCGGCGATGATCCGTTCGAGCAGCGCCACGGGTTTCTGCGTCGGATAGCCGAGCCGTTCGTGCGACTGCGAGTTCAGCAGCGGGATCTGCCAGACGTCGTTCTCGCGCACGCCGCGATCGTCGATCGACGTGACGTAGGTTTCCTCGCCCTTGATCCGGGTATGGTGGTTCTGTTTACGTCGCAGCGACTTCTCGGTGTACGCGGTATAGCCGGTGTTGAAGATATAGTCGTTCGATCGCGTGTAGAAGAACAGCGTGTCGTGAAGTTGCTGGAAGCGCCGCGCGCCGCCCGTCCAGCGTCGATAATGCCAGATGATCTCGTTGCGGAAACCGTGCGCGCCGAACACGGCATCAAGCAGCAGTTTCAGATAGTGGCTCGCGGTCGGATCGCAGTGGAGATACAGGCTGCCGGTGGGTTTCAGGACGCGGTGCAGTTCGATCAGGCGGACCGCCATCATCGCCAGATACGCCATCATGTCGTTGTCGCCGAGGAACCCGCGCATCGCGTTGAGCAGGTCGAACGCCTTGGTGTTGCCGCACCGCTGCACCTGATCGAAGGCATCCTCGGCGCGCTCGTTCCAGTGCCACGTGTCCTCGAATGCCTCGATCTGCGCATTCGACGACTTGCCGTCGGGCTCCTTGAACAGGATGCCGTAATTGGCGTTCGAATTGAACGGTGGATCCAGATAGATCAGGTCGACGCTGTCGTCGGCGATTTCCTTGCGGAGGACGGCGAGGTTGTCGCCGTAGAAGAGATGATTCTCGGGGCGATTTCGCATTGTCGGACGATGCGGGAATAATCGCGTGCTCGTCCAAGCAAGATGCATCCACAGTCGGCGGAGATAATCCGTTACGGAGAGTTCTCGCGAACCGCCGTCATTCTGACGAAGATCAGAATGACGGCGGTCTTCGAACGCTTACCCCACTCCGCCGCCGGCCAGCGCCGCGAGCAGCAGAAGTGCCACGATGTTGGTGATCTTGATCATCGGGTTCACCGCGGGGCCGGCGGTGTCCTTGTAGGGATCGCCGACGGTGTCGCCGGTGATCGCGGCCTTGTGCGCCTCGGATCCCTTGCCGCCGTGATGGCCGTCCTCGATGTATTTCTTGGCGTTGTCCCACGCGCCGCCGCCGCTGGTCATCGAGATCGCGACGAACAGCCCGGAGACGATCACGCCGAGCAGCATCGCGCCGAGTGCGGCGAAGCCGGCGGCCTGGCCCGCGACCGCGGTGATGATGAAATACACGGCGAGCGGCGACAGCACCGGGAGCAGCGAGGGCACGATCATCTCGCGGATCGCGGCCTTGGTCACGAGGTCGACGGTCCGCGCGTAATCGGGGCGGCTGGTGCCGAGCATGATGCCGGGGTTGTTGCGGAACTGCTCGCGGACTTCCTCAACGACCGCGCCGGCCGCGCGACCGACCGCAGTCATGCCGAATGCGCCGAACAGGTACGGGAGCAGCGCGCCGAGCAACAGGCCGACGATAACGTACGGGTTGGACAGGCTGAAATCGACCGTGACATCGGGGAAGTACGTCGCGAGATCGGTCGTGTAGGCTCCGAACAGCACCAGTGCGGCAAGCCCGGCCGAGCCGATCGCATAGCCCTTGGTCACTGCCTTGGTAGTATTGCCGACCGCGTCTAGCGCGTCGGTGCGCTGGCGAACATCATCGGGCAGCCCCGCCATCTCGGCAATGCCGCCTGCGTTGTCGGTGACGGGGCCATACGCGTCGAGCGCGACGACCATGCCGGCCTGCGCGAGCATCGCGGTCGCGGCAAACGCGATGCCGATGATCCCCGCCAACTGGTACGCGACGATCACCGCGACGACGATCACGAGCGTCGGCAGCGCGGTGGATTCGAGGCTGATCGCCAGCCCCTGGATGACGTTGGTGCCGTGGCCGGTCTCGGACGCCTTGGCGATCGACTGGACCGGGCGGTGGTTGGTGCCGGTGTAATATTCGGTGATCCACACGATCAGCCCGGTGACGACGAGGCCGATCATCATCGACCAGAACAGGTCCATGCCGGTGAAGCTCTGGGTCAAGGAAGGTGCCGCCTGCGTGGTCAGGTCGTCGGTGGCGGGATCGAGGAACCCGGCGCCACCGATCACGCGGTGGAGGTCGCCGAGCACGTACTGCGTGGCGAGGTAGATCGCCGGGATCGACAGGATCGTCGAGGTGAAGAAGCCCTTGTAGAGCGCGCCCATGATCGAGCCCTTGCCGAGCCGCACCATGTAGGTGCCGATGATCGAGGTGACGATGCACACCCCGCCGACGAGCAGCGGGAGGGTCATCAGCCGCATCAGCTCGGCACCGCTCGCCTGGATCAGCAGCGCGATCGAGATCATCGTCACGCCCAAGGTGACGACGTAGGTCTCGAACAGATCGGCCGCCATGCCCGCGCAGTCGCCGACATTGTCGCCGACATTGTCCGCGATCACGGCGGGGTTGCGGGGATCGTCTTCGGGGATACCTGCCTCGACCTTGCCGACGAGGTCCGCACCGACGTCCGCCGCCTTGGTGAAGATGCCGCCGCCCAATCGCGCGAAGATCGAGATCAGCGATGCACCGAACGCAAGTGCGGTCAGTGCCTCGACGATGATCCGGTCATTGGGGGCATGGCCTGCGGGGCCGGTCAAATACCAGAAGAATGCGCTGATCGCGAGCAGGCCGAGACCCGCCACGAGCATGCCGGTAACCGCGCCAGACCGGAACGCCATCGTCAAGCCGGCCTGCAGCGACGTCCGCGCGGCCTCCGCAGTCCGCACGTTGGCGCGGACCGAAATGTTCATCCCGACATAGCCCGCGACGCCCGACAGCACCGCGCCGATGACGAAGCCGATCGTCGAGATCATCCCGAGCGTGAACAACAGGATCGCCGCGACGATGACGCCGACGATCGCGATCGTGGTATATTGCCGCCCGAGATAGGCCTTTGCGCCTTCCTGGATGGCGGCGGCGATGTCCTGCATCTTCTCGTTGCCGGGGGACGCGGCGAGCACCTGTCGACTGGTGACGAAACCATATAGGACGGCGATGACGCCGCAGATCATGGCCAAATAGACGGTCGTCATACGGCGCTATCCCTCTTGTCAGGTCCTCTCCGGTCTCGAATTTGCCGAGTCCCGATGCAGGGAACCTATCAGTGCAGGGGCATTGCGCAAGTTATCCGCGCGGGGCGTGCTCATAGCCTAGACTTGGCGGGAGCGGTACGGGCTTGCCCGAGTCGTGGAGGGTGAGCCCGGAGCCGGCTGAGAACGTACCGACGAGAGTCGCGTTGGTGACGAAATCTTGCGGTGCAGCGAAGAGGAGCTGATAGTCGTCGCCGGCCGTCGCCGCGGCCAGCCGGTCGCCGGAAAAGGCGCGGTAGGCGTCGGAGAGCGGAATGCGGGCAAGGTCGATCGTGACCGCGACGCCGCTGGCGCGCGCCATGCGGGCGGCGTCGATAAGCAGGCCATCGGACACGTCCATCATCGCATGGACGCGGGGGGCGAGGATGCGGCCATCGGCCAGGCGGGGGTGCGGGCGGCGGTAGGCGGCGAGCAACTCCGGCGGACCGTCCTTGCCTAGCGCGATCGCGAGTCCCGCGCCTGCGTCGCCGATCGTGCCGGTGACATAGAGCGCATCGCTTCCTCGCGCGCCGTTGCGGGCAGGGGCGGCGGCATCGCTCCCGAAGGCGGTGACGGTGAGGATGCGCGGTGCGTTCGGGGGTAGCGTAACCGTGTCGCCGCCGATGATTTTTGTGTCGAAGGCCGTCAGGACATCGGCGAGCCCTTCGAGGAATGCGCGATCCCACGCGTCGTCGCCTAGCGGATAGTTGAGCAGAATACCCTCGGGCTTCGCGCCCTTGGCGGCGAGATCGGAGAGGTTGGTCGCGACCAGCTTCCACGCGACGTCCTGTGCGGAGTCGGTCGGGAGGAAGTGCACGCCTTCGACCAGCGTGTCGGTAGTAACGACGAGCGGGCCCGCGTCGAGCAGCGCGGTGTCGTCGTTTAGCCCCCGAGCCGCCGGATGCAGCGGAATCTCGCGCAAGGCAGCAATGAACTCGGCTTCGGTCATTCTCTGCTCCCTCTCCCCTCTGGGGAGAGGGCTGGGGTGAGGGGCTGTTCCAGGCGCCGCACTGCTTGGCAGCCCCTCACCCCGACCCTCTCCCCGGCGGGGAGAGGGAGTTTTCAGGCGCGCACTTCTTTCGCGATCCCGTCGAGCAGCCCGTTCACGAACCCCGATTCCCGCTTGTCGTAGAACGCATGCGCGACGTCGACATATTCGCTGATCACCGCGGCCACCGGCACGTCCTTGCGCGCGAGCAGCTCGTACGTGCCGACACGGATAATCGCCTTCATCGGCTTGTCGAGCCGCGCGAGCGTCCAGCCCTTGGCGAGTTTGCCCTCGATCAGCACGTCGATCTCGCCCGCCCGCGCGTTCGCACCGGTGACCAGATCGTCGAAGAAATCGACGTCCGCCTCGGCATATTCGACGTCTTCGATCGTCGCGCCGAGCCGGTGCTGGTGGAATTCGTTGAGCAGGACGGGCATCGCGGTGCCCTCCATCTCGTGCTGGTAGGTCGCCTGGACGGCGGCGAGGCGAGCGGCGGCACGCGCCTTGGTGCGGGGGGCGGTTCGAGTCATAAGCGGTTGCCTGTAGGCGCGGGGGGCGTGTGTGTCAGCCCTTTGCGTTTCCGTTCGGGTTGGCGAAGAAGATTGGTTCACGCGGAGACGCGGAGACGCGGAGATGTTGCGTGCGGCGCAGCCGCTTAGATCTCTTCATCCGCCGATGATTGAAGGGCCGCTACGCGGCAAGGTCGACACCTCCGCGTCTCCGCGCCTCCGCGTGAACCAATCTAACTGTTGAGCCGTAGCCGCAACGCCACCGATTTTGCGTGTGCAGGTAGACCCTCGGCGTTTGCCAAAGCGACCGTGGCAGGGCCGAGTTCGCGCAAGGCTGCCTCGTCCAACGCCAGGAAGCTGGTGCGCTTCATGAAGTCGAGCACCGAAAGTCCGCTGGCAAACCGCGCCCGACGGCCGGTTGGGAGGACGTGGTTTGGGCCGGCGACGTAATCACCGATCGCCTCCGGCGTGTAGCGACCGAGGAACACCGATCCGGCGTGACGGATGCGGTCGAAGAATCCTTGCGGGTCGGGGATCGCCAGCTGGAGATGCTCGGCGGCGAGGCGGTCGACCAGCGGGATCGCGTCCGCCAGCGTGTCGACGACGATGATCGCGCCGTTGGTGTCCCACGCGACGCGCGCGACGGCTTCGGTGGCGAGTTCGCGCAACTGGCGGTCGACGGCAGCAACGACCTTGTCGGCGAAGACGTCGTCGTCGGTGAACAGGATCGACTGCGTGCTGGGGTCGTGCTCGGCCTGGCTGAGCAGGTCGGCGGCGGTCCATTCGGGGTCGTTGAGCGCATCCGCGACCACGACGATTTCCGACGGACCCGCGACCATGTCGATGCCGACGACGCCGTAGACCTGGCGCTTGGCTTCGGCGACCCAGGCGTTGCCGGGGCCGGTGATCACGTCGACCGGCTCGATCCGGCCCGCGCCGTAAGCGAGCGCCGCGACCGCTTGTGCGCCACCGACGCGCCACACCTCGTCGACGCCGGCGAGATGCGCAGCGGCGAGGACGAGTGGGTTGATCTGGCCGTCGGGGGTCGGCGTAACCATCGTCAGCCGCCCTACGCCCGCAACCTTCGCCGGGATCGCGTTCATCAGCAGCGACGAGGGATAGGCGGCACGTCCGCCGGGGACGTAGATGCCGGCGGCGTCGACGGGCAGCCAACGCGCGCCGAGCCGGACGCCTGCGGAGTCGACCGAGTCGCTGTCGAGCGGGCGCTGTTTCTCGTGATAGGCGCGGATGCGGGTGGCAGCGAGTTCGAGCGCAGTGCGGAGGTCGGGATCGAGCGCCTCGAACGCGGCCTTGCAGTCGGCGGCGTCGATCTGCCAGCCGGTGGCTTCGAGATCGTGGCGATCGTGCTTCTGCGTGAGATCGCGGAGCGCGGTTTCGCCGTCGCGGCGGACCGCAGCGATGATCGCAGCGACGTCCTGCGTGACGCCTGCGTCGGACTCGCGACGGTCCTCGACCAGCGCGGTGAAACGGGCGGCGAAGTCGGCGTCTGTGGTGTGGAGGCGGATCACATTCCCCTCCCGCTTGCGGGAGGGGTTAGGGGAGGGAATGACATAGCCTCGCACGGTACGATCGGGGAAGGGGTACCCTCCCCCGACCCCTCCCGAAGGCGGGAGGGGAGCAGAAGGTTGGCGCTCATGCCGCGATTTCCTGCACTTCAACGGCGCGGCGGAATGCCTCGACCAGCGGCACCACCCGGCTGCGGGTTTTCATCGCGGCGCGGTTGACGACCAATCGGCTCGTTACCTCCATGATCGTCTCGACCTCTACCAAGCCGTTTTCCAGCAACGTCCGCCCCGACGACACGAGATCGACGATCCGCGGCGCCAAGCCCAGCGTCGGCGCCAGTTCCATCGCGCCGTTGAGCTTCACGCACTCCGCCTGCACGCCACGGCTGGCGAAATGCGCGGCCGTCACATGCGGATATTTGGTCGCGACACGGACATGGCTCCACCCGCGCGGATCGTCCTGAGCCGCCATTTCGGCAGGCTCGGCGACCGACAGGCGGCAATGGCCGATGCCGAGGTCGACCGGCGCATACAGCTCGGAATAGCCGAATTCGGCGATCACGTCCGAGCCGACGATCCCCAACTGAGCAGCCCCATGCGCGACGAAGGTGGCGACATCGAACGCGCGCACCCGGATCAGCGAGATCGCGGGATCATTGGTCGCAAAGCGCAGCGCACGCGAGTTCTCGTCGGAGAACGACGCCTCAGGATGCACCCCGGCGCGCGCGAGCAACGGCAGGGCCTCGGCGAGGATGCGTCCCTTGGGGACGGCGATGATGATCTGGGAGGGGGGCTGAGAATCTGGCACGCGCCGGGCTTTACGGGGGGGGCTTGGTGGGTGCAACAACCTGCGCATGGCAAATGTAAAGGCAAGTTGCTCGGCGTTCGAAATCCAGGCGGGGTATTGCGCGGCGATGGATGCCCCAGTCACGGCGCGGGTTTGTACCGCGCTGGCAGACTCGCTCGATCGGGACAGCGAGACGGGACGGCGAGTGCTCGACTGGCCGGGCGAGCCGGTTGCCGATGCGCTGGCGCTGCGGCTGGTCGGCGGATTGCACGCGCTGCACCGGTCGGGCGTCGATCCCGCGCTCTCTACCGTGTTTTCCGGCGCGGAGACCGACCCGGTGCGCGTCACGGCCATTTTGAAAGCCACGCTCGTCGCGCACGATGCGGCGTTGCTGCCGTGGCTCGACGGGCCGCCGCAGACCAACGAGGCGGCGCGGTCGGCGGGCATGATGACCGGCATATTGCACCTCGCCGAGCGGTACGGGCCGCGGTTCGAGGTGCTGGAGATCGGATCGAGCGCGGGGCTGAACCTGCTGATCGATCGCTATCGGTTCGATCTTGGCGGCGTGACGGTCGGGCCATCGGCATCGCCGGTGACGATCCGCCCCGAATGGCGAGGGCCTCCGCCGCCGAGCGTTCGGTTCGAAATCGAGTCGACGCGCGGCGTCGATATCCAGCCGGTGGATGTCGCCGATCCGGTCGCGGCGGCGCGGCTCGAGGCGTATGTCTGGGTCGATGCGGTCGAGCGGCAGACGCGGCTCGCCACGGCGATCGCGATGGTGCGCGAGGGTGGCGTCGATCTGGTCGAAGGCGATGCGGCGGACTGGGTCGAAACGCAACTGACCTTGCCGCAGCCCGAGGGCGTCACGCGCGTGCTGATGCATTCGGTGGTGTGGCAGTACCTGCCGGCCGCGTCGCGCGAGCGGATTCGCGTCGCTATGGAGATGGCGGGGACGCGGGCTACCGTCGAGCGACCGCTAGGCTGGGTCATGATGGAGCCTAACCGCGATCTGCACCGGCATGAGGTCCGCGTGCGGGGATGGCCGGGGGAGCGGCCTATGGAACTGGTCGCGCTGACACACGCGCACGGCGCCTGGGTCGAAGGCCTCGCCCCGCCCTACAAGACGCGCGAGTACGTCATGCGGCGCGGGGCGTATGACGCGGAATAGGAAACGGCCCGGGATTGCTCCCAGGCCGAACCAACTTGTTCAGTAGAAGCTCAGTAGAAGCTCAGTAGAAGAAGCCGTTGTTGACCTGCACGACGCGACCCGAGCGGATGTCGACCAGGACGACGTCGCGGCCGTAGCGGACCCAGCGCTGATAGCCGTAGCCCGGACGGGGCAGGCGGTACGTCTGGTAGTCGTTGATCCAGTAGTTGCGGCCGTAATAGGCGGGGGCGAACCGGTAGCCGACGGTCACTGGGCGATAATTATAGCCGCGCGGGCCGACATAGGCGGGGCGGCGATAGACGTTGCCGTGCGTGCGGCGATAATCGCGCCAGTCCTCGCGCGCTTCACGACGATCTTCGCGCAGTTCCTGGCGGGCTTCGCGGATGTCACCGCGGTCGCCGTAGCGGCGTGCGCGCTGCAGGTCGCGCTGGCTCTCGCGGATTTCTCGCTGGTCGCGGCGGACTTCGCCGTAGCTCTGCGCGGTGGCGAAGGTTGGGACGAGGGTGGCGGCGGCGACGGCCGCGAGGATCATCTTACGCATGACTGCTCTCCTGTGTTCGGTGCCGAATCAACGGCATGGACAAGGTTTTGCTCCCGCGCCGCTGAACGATCGCGGAATGTGGTGGTCAGGATTCAGACAGGTGGCGCGCTTCGGAGCGAGCACCGATCAGCCAGCAAGTTTTCCGATCCTCCCCCGCCAGGGGGGGGTGGCGCTGAAGGCGACGGAGGGGGAGGACACGGAACGGAGGTTTCCCTTACCGCCCCCTCCGTCTGGCAAGCGCCAGCCACCTCCCCCTGACGGGGGAGGATCGAGAGGGTTCTCAGATTCCCCAGCGGCGCATTGCGGCGATCACCGCGTCGGGTTTCTGCCACGGTACGAAATGGCCTGCGTCGATCTGCTCGATCGTGAGGTCGGGGACATAGGCGGCGAGGTCGAGCTGGCTTGGCAGTAGCGCGCCGTCCTGCATACCCCAGATCACCAGCACCGGCATCGCGGTCGGCGGGAACGGCGCGTCGAAAAAGGCGGGGCGAGGCGGCGTTTCGTCCATGGCGGGGACGACGATCGCGCTCGCGCGGTACCAGTTGAGCATCGCGGTGATCGCGCCGGGCTGGCCCCATTCGTCGAGATAGGCGGCCTTGTCCTCGGCCATCGCGGCGAGATCGGCGTGCTTCGAGAAACTGGTGTCGAAGAAGGTTTCGAGACCGATCGACTCGATGTGCTTTTCGAGATCGGGGTTTCGGAAGGCGCGGATATACTGGCTGGCGGCGCGCTGTTCGAGGTCGTCGAACATGGTACGCTGGAAGACGAGCGGGTGGGGGGCGTTGATGATGACGAGCTTGGCGATGCGCTCGGGGTGGCGCAGTGCCGCCATCCACGCGACCGCGCCGCCCCAGTCGTGGCCGACCAGCGTGAAGCGGTCGATCTTCAGGTGGTCGGCAAGCGCGATCAGGTCTGCGACGATCTTGTCGGGGGTGTAGCTGTCTACGCCTGCGGGCTTGGAGGAGCGCGCGAAGCCGCGTTGGTCGGGGGCGACGACGTAATGGTCGCGGGCGAGGTCGGGGGCGATGGCGCGCCAGGTGCGGTGCGATTCTGGGAAGCCGTGGAGCAGGATGACGGGCGGGTTCGCCGGGTCGCCGGTGATCGCGACGTCGAGTTCGATGCCCGTGGATAGTGCGATGCGTTGCAGTGTCATCATTCCCCTCCCGCTGGCGGGAGGGGTCAGGGGAGGGCCTGCCGGTTCGCGCCGCCCCTGGATCATGCCCTCCCCCGACCCCTCCCGCAAGCGTGAGGGGAGCAGAAGGCGTATCTCCCCTCCCGTAAACGGGAGGGGTTGGGGGAGGGCTCGCGGCCTATTTCGCACGGATCGCTCGCTGATGGCGCGTGCCCACCCCTACCCCCTCCCGCTTGCGGGAGGGGAGGAGTCAGGGATAGCTGACCGTCTTTGGGATCGCGGGGATTTCGATCCATTCCTTTTCGTCACCGGGCACTTTCGGGAAATTGCCCGCGTTCCAGTCGCGCTTGGCCTGCTCGATACGATCCCGGTTCGAGCTGACGAAGTTCCACCAGACATGGCGCGGCGTCGTGAACGCATCGCCGCCACACAGCATCGCGCGACCACCGTGCGCGGACCGCAGCGTTGCGGCGATACCGGGGCGCAGGACGTACAGCACCTGCGGCTCCAGCTTCACGCCTTCCAGCGTCGCCTCGCCCATCGCAAGATAGATCGCGCGCTCCTCGGCGGCCGCGTCGATCGGGACGCTCGCGCCGGGATCGAGCGCGATGTCGGCGTAGATCGTCCCCGAATAGGTCGTGGTCGGCGCGGTCTGGCCCCACAGGCTCCCCATGATGATCCGCGAGCGCGCGCCGTGCGCCTCGATCGTCGGCAGTTGCGCCTTGGTGACGTGCTCGAAGGCCGGATCGATCTCCTCGACAGCTTCGGGCATCGCCAGCCAGGTCTGGATCCCCGACAGGTTCGGCCCCTCGGCACGCTCGTCGCCGGGCGAGCGCTCGGAATGGACGATGCCGTGGCCCGCGGTCATCAGGTTCACCGCGCCGGGCTCGATCCGCGCCTGCGTGCCGAGCGAGTCGCGGTGGTCGATCGCGCCGTCGAACAAGTAGGTGACCGTCGACAGGTTGATATGCGGATGCGGCCGCACGTCGATGCCTTGCCCCACGTCGAGATGCGCCGGGCCCATCTGGTCGAAGAACAGGAACGGGCCGACCATCGTCCGTTCCTTGTTGGGCAGCGTGCGGTGGACCTTGAACCCGCCGAGATCGTGCGTCGACGGCAGGATGGTCTGGAGGACGAAATCATCGAGCATGCGCGTTATCCCTTGGCAGGTTCCGTGGCGTCGAGGAGCTCGACCAGGTCCGCTGGATAGATCGTTTCGTGAAAGCCCGCGATGTCGTTTCGGGAAAACCAGCGGTGACCGACGAGCAGTTGCTTCTCCTGTTCGGTGAGATTGCCCGCCTTCACTTCGCAGGTATCGACGTCGATCCGGAAATAGCGTTCGTCGGCGGTGACCTCGACGCCTTCGAAGGTGCGGAAGTCGATGGTGCGTTGCGCGACCTCGGGTCCGCAGTCGAGGTCGAGGCCGACTTCCTCCCATAGCTCGCGGCGAGCGGCAGCGGCGTAGCTCTCGCCGGGATCGACCGCTCCGCCGGGCGTGCACCAGAGTGGCGGGCGATCGGCGGGGGTGAAGCGGAACATCAGCACGCGGTCTTCGCCGTCGACGAGTAGGATGCGCGCGGCCGGGCGTGGGACACGGTCGCTCATCGATCCTCCCCCGCAAGGGGGAGGTGGCAGGCGTAGCCTGACGGAGGGGGAGGACGAGAAACGATGGTTGGCCGCTTACCGCCCCCTCCGTCTCGCTGCGCGATCCACCTCCCCCGGGCGGGGGAGGATCGATACGCCGTCATTCGGCGTCGAGTTCGGGATAGGCGCGGAAGATGCCGTCGGTGTTGAACGCCAAGCGCCGGTCGCTTTTCAGATACGCGTTGATGCCGGGTAGTTCGGCGACCTGATCGTGGAGGCGGATCAGGTTCGGATGGTCGGGTTCGAGCGTCTTCATCCGCTTCGGGAACATGTACCGCAGCCCCTCGATCAACTGGAACAGCGACGTATCGGCGTAGCTCCACTTGTGATCGATCAGCCAGTCACCCGGATTGGCCTGCGCCGCATCCTCGAAATGGCCGAGATATTTCGGCAGGCGCTCCTCGCGGAATTGTTTCGCCGCGCGCGCGGCTTCGGGTTTCTGGTCGTCGTAATAGTCCATCATTGCGACCGGATGGTGGACATTGTGGACCTCCGCGATGAGGTCGGCGATCGTCAGCTGGAGCTGATTGAGCCACAGCCGATCCGCCATGGTCGACGGCGCGAGGCCGTGGCGCTCGCCGAGATACATCAGGATGTTGGCGACCTGCGCGATCACCAGACCGTCAAGCTCCAGATAGGGCGGCGCGAACGGCGTGCGGCCGGTGCGGTCGTTGAGATCGGCCATCAGGCCCTCCTCGCCCAAGCCGCGCGCGCAATCCTCGTACGCGATCTTGGCGCCTTCCAGTGCGAGCCGGACGAACTCGCCGCGGCCTTGGATGGAGGGCCAGTACCAGAGCTTGTACGCCATCAGCTTTCCCCGGGTGCGCGGGCCTTGATGGCGAGCGCGTGGATCTTCGTGCTCAACAGGTCTGCGAGCGTCTGGTTCACGAGGCGTTGGCGGGCGACGCGATTAAGGCCTTCGAACTGCGGGGTTTCCACTTCGACGCGGAAATGCGTCTCGCCGGTGCCGTCGTCGCCCATGTGGCCGGCATGGAGCCCGCTCTCGTTGATGACGATCAGGTGCGTCGGGGCGAGTGTCGCGGTGAGGCGGGCGGTGATCTGGTCCTGTACGGAGCCGGTGGCGAGGTCTGTCATGCTCCCTATATAGCCCGTTTTGAAAAGCGCGGGGAGCCGGTGGCGGACGAGGATCGAAAAGAGCGGAAGGAACGCCCCAGCCCACGGTTTCACGGCCGCGTGGAAGGGACCGGGCGCGTCTGCATGTGGCGCGACTGCGAGGAGCCCGGCGAATTTCGCGCGCCACCTTTGGAAGGCCCCAGCGAAGGTGGCCCGCCGCAGTTCCGCTGGTTCTGCCTCGAGCATGTCCGCGCGTTCAACTCCGGCTATAATTTCTTCGACGGGATGACCGCGGACGAGATTCACCAAGCCCAGCGACCGATGGCGGGCTGGGAGCGCGAGACGCGCGCGTTCGCGCATGGCGGCGGCGACACCCCGCCGAAATGGGCGGACTTCGCCGATCCGATCGATGCGATCGGCGCGCGGTTTGGCGAACGTATGGCGGCAGCCCGAAAAGACGGTCGCGTGCTGTCCGACGGCGAACGGCGCTCGTTGCGCGTGCTCGGATTGGGGACCGATACCGACCGCACGCAACTGCGCAAACGTTACAGCGAACTCGTGCGGCGCTTCCATCCCGACCGCAACGGCGGCGACCGCGCGCACGAGGCCGACCTGCAAAAGGTGATCGCGGCCTACCAGCACCTGAAGGGCGCAGCGGCGTTCGCATGATGCGTCGGCGTTCGGGTCGCGCCGCTGCCCCGCCGGATCAGGTCGGTAGAGGGCAGCCCATCGTCGCCGCCGCTGCGGCCATGTCCATGAAGAACGGTCCCCAGCCATGCCCGTCGAGGTCCTCGAAGGCGCGGCTGTACATGAAGCCCATGTCTTCCGGGTCATGCAATTCGCGTCCGCCTGCCGCCAGGGCCGCTTCCGTGATCGCATCGACCTCGGCTTGGCTGTCGAACGACAGGGCCAGCAGGACGCCGCTGGTCGTCTTCGCGTCGATGATCTGCTTGGACGTGAAGGTCGAATAAAACGCGCGATCGAGCAGCATCACGGAAATCGTGTCGGACCATGCCATCGCCGATCCCTGATCGTTGGAAAACATCGCGTTCCGCTCGAACCCGATCGCTGCATAGAATGCGGTCGCGGCCGCGACGTCGGCAACCGGCAGGTTCAAGAATATGGCCTTGCTCATGGCGGCTCTCCTGGTTCGACTCGGTTTCACACCGGTATTTGTAATGCATGCGCGCAACGGTTATTTAAAACAACTATGAAGTTAGAAAATGTAACCGAAGTCTCATCGAAGCGATGGTACGACGATGCGTGCGGTACGGCGATGGCGCTCGAACTGGTCGGCGAGCGCTGGTCGCTGCTGGTCGTGCGCGAACTGATGTTCGGTCCGCGGCGGTTCGGTGAACTGAAGGCCGACCTCGGCGGGATCAGCGCGAACGTCCTGACGCAGCGGCTGGAGGGGCTCGCGCGCGCCGGTATCCTGACCCGGCGCATGCTGCCGTCGCCGGCCAGCGTGCAGGTCTACGAACTGACGCCCTGGGGGTATGAGAGCGAGACCGCGATTCGCGAACTCGGTCGATGGGCGGCGCGGTCGCCTGCGCATGATCCCAGCCTGCCACTCAGCGCGGCCTCGCTGATGCTGTCGTTCCGGACGATGTTCTCGCGCCAGCGTGCCGATGGCTGGACCGCGGTCGTCGGTTTTCGGCTGGGCGGCGAGGGGTTCGTCGGCCGGGTCGATGGCGACTGGATCCATGTCGTGCGCGCCGACCCGTCGGCCGCGGACGTCACGTTCGACGGCGATCCGATGACGATCGCATCGCTCGTCTATGGTGCAAGGCCCTTTCGCGATGCGGAAGCCGCGGGCACATTGCAGATCACCGGGAACCGTGCGCTCGCCGAGCGGTTCGTCACACTCTTTCCGCTACCGGACAAGGTCGCGGTTGAGTAACGCCCCTCGCTTGTCCTAGAGCGGTCGGGAACACGAGGCCAACATGACCGATATCCCGAATACCCAGCCCGATAGCCGCGAGACCACGATCCTCGACGCACCCGACCGCATGGTGAAGGTGCGCGAGATGTTCGGGATCGATTCCGACATGGAAGTGCCGGCGTTTTCCGAAGCCGACGAGCGCGTGCCCGATCTCGATCCGGCGTACGTCTTCGATGCCGACACCACGCTCGCCGTGCTGGCGGGCTTCGCGCATAACCGTCGCGTGATGGTCCAGGGCTATCACGGCACCGGCAAGTCGACGCATATCGAACAGGTCGCGGCGCGCCTCAAATGGCCGTGCATCCGGATCAACCTCGACGCGCACATCAGCCGCATCGACCTGATCGGGCGCGATGCGATCGTGTTGAAGGACGGCCAGCAGATCACCGAGTTCCGCGAAGGCCTGCTGCCTTGGGCGTTGCAGACGCCGACCGCGCTCGTATTCGACGAGTACGACGCCGGTCGCCCCGACGTGATGTTCGTGATCCAGCGCGTGCTGGAGACCGAGGGCAAGCTGACGTTGCTCGACCAGAACCGCGTGATCCGCCCGAACCCGTGGTTCCGCCTGTTCGCGACCGCGAACACGGTCGGCCTCGGCGACACGAGCGGGCTGTATCATGGCACGCAGCAGATCAACCAGGGCCAGATGGACCGCTGGAACATCGTCGTCACGCTCAACTACCTCCCCGCCAAGGTCGAGGCGCAGATCGTGCTCGCCAAGTCGGGTGAATACGACAAGCCGGACGGCAAGAAGGTCGTCGAGAACATGGTCCGCGTGGCGGACATGACCCGCAAGGGGTTCGTCAACGGCGACATCTCGACCGTGATGAGCCCGCGTACGGTGATCACCTGGGCGCAGAACGCGCTGATCTTCGGCGACGTCGGCTTTGCGTTCCGCCTGTCGTTCCTCAACAAGTGCGACGAGGCAGAGCGGCCGCTGGTCGCCGAATATTACCAGCGCGTGTTCGGCAAGGACCTCCCCGAGAGCGTGGTGGGTAAGGCCTGAGCCTTTGGCCAACGAAACCCCTCTCGATCGCTTCAAGGCGGTCCTTGCCGGCACCGCGCGTGCGATCTCGGAGGAGCCCGAGGTGGAGCTCGCCTTCACCGCGGATGCGCCGACTCAGTCGGGCAAGCATATCAAGGTGCCGATGCCCGCGCGCGCTCTCCCGCTCGAGCAGGTTTCTGAAGCACGCGGGTTTGCCGACGGGTTCGCGCTGCGATTGAAGCATCACGACATCGCGTTGCACAACCGTGCGGCGCCCGTCGAAGCGGTGGCTCGGGCAGTGTTCGATTCGGTAGAGAACGCCCGCGTCGAGGCGCTCGGCGGGCGCGGCTATCTGGGAATTTCCGACAATCTCAACAGCGCGCTCGATGTACGCCTGCGGGCGGATCCGATCACGCGTGCGCGCAATCGTGACGAAGTGCCATTGTCGACCGCGCTGGGCCTGATGGTCCGCGAACGGCTGACCGGGCAGGAATCGCCCGCCATCGCTGCACCCGGCCTCGCGCTGGTCCGCGAGTGGATCGAGAGCAAGACCGATCTCGACGCGCTGGCCTATGC
This sequence comes from Sphingomonas sp. M1A8_2b, assembly GCF_053345535.1. Classification (NCBI taxonomy): domain Bacteria; kingdom Pseudomonadati; phylum Pseudomonadota; class Alphaproteobacteria; order Sphingomonadales; family Sphingomonadaceae; genus Sphingomonas; species Sphingomonas sp. M1A8_2b. Next base: position 703,693 of record NZ_JBKFAH010000001.1, read on the forward strand.
TCTCGACGACCAGAAGGCATTCCAGGGCCTTGCGCGAAAAATGTTGCAGGAACTGGAGCTGGTCGAAGGCGATCAGGTCCCCGAGGAAAGCGACGAGGGCGGCTCAGAGGACGAGGGCACCGACGAGCAGCAGCAGGACGAGGGCGACGAAGGCGACGAGCAGGGCGAGGATGGCCAGGGCGAAGTCGAGGCGCGCGGCGAACAGTCCGAGCAGCAGAACGAGGAAAGCGACGGCCAGGAGCAGAGCGACGAGTCGATGGACGACATTGACGGCGAGCCCGGTGACGACGGCGAGGAAGGCATGCAGCCGGTCCGCCCGAACCGTCCCTTCGCGGACATGGGCGGCGCATTCGACTACAAGCCGTGGACGACCCAGTTCGACGAGGTGATCGCCGCCACCGAGCTGTGCGACGCCGACGAGTTGGCGCGGTTGCGCGGCTATCTCGACCAGCAGCTCGTGCACCTGCAGTCGACCGTGTCGAAGCTCGCCAACCGGCTCCAGCGCCGACTGATGGCACAGCAGTCGCGGTCGTGGGATTTCGACCAGGAGGAGGGCATCCTCGACGCGGCGCGGCTCGCGCGCGTGATCGTCAACCCGACTCTGTCGCTCAGCTACAAGGCCGAACGGGAGACCGACTTCCGCGACACCGTCGTGACGCTGCTGATCGACAATTCCGGCTCGATGCGCGGGCGGCCGATCTCGATCGCGGCGATCAGCGCGGACATCCTCGCGCGCACGCTGGAGCGGTGCGGCGTGAAGACCGAGATCCTCGGTTTCACGACGCGTGCCTGGAAGGGGGGGCAGAGCCGTGAGACTTGGCTAGCCGCGGGACGTCCGCCGCAGCCGGGGCGGCTCAACGACATCCGGCACATCGTCTACAAGCGTGCCGACGAGCCGTGGCGGCGCGCGCGCAACTCGCTTGGGCTGATGATGCGCGAGGGGTTGCTGAAGGAGAATATCGACGGCGAGGCGCTGATGTGGGCGCATGCGCGGCTGGTCGCGCGGCCCGAGGAGCGCCGTATCCTGATGGTGATCAGTGACGGTGCGCCGGTCGACGATTCGACGCTCAGCGTGAACTCCGGCTCGTATCTGGAACGCCATCTGCGCCAGGTGATCGGCTGGATCGAGAGCAAGTCGCCGGTCGAGCTGGTCGCGATCGGCATCGGCCACGACGTCACCCGCTATTACGCGCGCGCTGTGACGATCATGGACGTCGAACAGCTTGGCGGCACGATCATCGAACAGCTCGCGTCGCTGTTCGATACCGAGTGACGCGCCGGTGACCGCGGGCGGCGTCATCGCGGCGCCGGCGAGCGGGTTTCACGGGCCCGTCAAACGCTCGATCACGATCGCCGGCCACCAGACCTCGATCAGTCTCGAACCCGTCTTCTGGCACGCGCTCGAAGCAGCCGCAGTGTGTCTCGCATTGCCGCTGTCCGCGCTTGTCGCGGAGATCGACGCGATTCGCATCGTTGTGGAGGATCCACCCAATCTTGCTAGCGCATTGAGAACATGGCTCTTCGATAATCCAGGTTGAGAACTACTCGCATTAGCGTTGACAGTGCGAACGACTCTCAATAGCGAGCCCCTCAAGAACAAAGGGGTTTTGTCCATGTCTCCACCTTCGCCGCGTGCATCTTTGGAGCGTTCGTCCTCCGTGCCCGCGTTTCTCGCTTTGTCGTGCGTCGGCGCATTCGCCACCGCGCCGGCCTATGCCGCAGAGGCCGACAAGGCCCCGGCCCCGGTAACAGACGAGCAGCAACGCCAAGAAATCCTCGTCAACGGCCAGCGCATCCACGACGCCGGCCCGAAGCAGGTCGCGCCGCTGGTCAACACACCACGCTCGGTGATCGTCCTGCCCAAGGAAGTCATCGAGCAGACCGGCTCGAACAGCCTCGCCGATGCGCTGCGCACGGTGCCCGGCATCACTTTCGGCGCGGCCGAAGGCGGCAACCCGATCGGCGACCGCCCGTTCATCCGCGGCTTCGACAGCCAGGGCAGCATCTTCGTCGACGGCGTCCGCGATCTCGCCTCGCAGACGCGCGAGGTGTTCGCGGTCGACTCGGTCCAGATCGTCCGCGGCTCGGATTCGACACTCGGCGGTCGCGGTTCGGCGGGCGGCACGATCAACATCCTGTCGCGGCTGCCACAGCTCGAGAATTTCGGCTCGGTGAGCGCCAGCTACGGCGAGGCCGACTACAAGCGCGTCACCGGCGACGTGAACCTCAAGGTGTCGGACACCGCCGCGTTCCGGATCGAGGGGATGTGGCATGATCAGGACGTCGCCGGCCGCGATGCGATCTGGCAGAAGCGCTGGGGCATCGCACCGTCGTTCGCGGTCGGGCTCGGCACGCCGACCCGGCTGACCGCGAGCTTCTATCACATGGAAAGCTCGGAACTGCCCGACAGCGGCATCCCGTATCTCTACACGATCGCCAACCATCCCGGCACCGGCAACGTCACGACCCAGCCCGCGCTTGGCACCGTGACGACGGCGGGCGGCCAGACCGGCTACGTCTCGCGCAAGAACTTCTACGGGCTGGCGGCGCGCGACTTCCGCGATGCCAACACCAACCAGGCGACGATCCGCGTCGAGCATGATTTCGGCGGCATCACGCTACGCAACACGGCGCGCTACACGCACAGCGACCAGAGCTACATCTTCACGCTCCCCGACGACAGCCAGGGCAATGTCTATGGCACCACCGCGACCAACACCGGCGCGAACGTGACGACCGGCGGCTATGTCTGGACCCGCGGCAACACGCGCTATGGCTATAGCGAAAGCATCGTCGACCAGACCGACCTGTACGGCAAGTTTAACACCGGCGGGATCGAGCACAGCTTCTCGCTCGGCACCGAAATCTCGTGGGAGAAGACGCGGCGCGGGACGTTCGTCTCGGCGAACGGGTCGACGATCTCGCCGCGCTGCAACACCGCGACGATCGCGCGCTCCTATTGCGTCAGTCTGTTCAACCCGAACCCGTACGCGCCATGGGTCAATTACACGAGCGACACGTCGACCACGCCGACGCCGATCGTGAAGGGCGCGCCCTCGACCGAAACGCAGAACGACGCGAATACCAAGGCGGTCTACGCATTCGATTCGATCACGCTGATGCCGTCGCTGATCCTGAACCTCGGCGCGCGCTACGACCGGTTCGAATCCACCATCACGCTGCCGGGCGCGACCCAGACCAGGGTCAACCGCGTCGACAACCTGTTCAACTGGCAGGCCGGCCTCGTGTTCAAGCCGACGTCGGAAACCAGCCTGTATGCGAGCTATGCGACCGCCGCGACGCCGCCGAACAGCCTGCTCGGCGAGGGCCGCGAGGACAATGCGATCACCGCCGCCACGCTCGACCTGCTGAAGCCGCAAAAGACCAAGTCGTACGAGGTCGGCGCCAAGGCCAGCCTGTTCGGCGAGAAGCTCCAGCTCGGCGCGGCGGTCTTCCAGACCGACATCGCCAATGCCCGCGTGCTCGACGACACCAACACCGCTTCGTTCATCGGTGAGACGCGGATCCGTGGTGTCGAGGTCAACGTCAGTGGGACGATCCTGCCAGGCTGGACTGTGTTCGGTGGCTTCACGCATCTCGATCCGAAGATCATCGACGGCGGCTTCACGACGCTGACCGCCGCCGCAATCCCTGGCCTCCAGCCGGCGCGGACGATCGGCGTCGTGTCGGTCAACACCGGCAAGCAGGTCCCGCAGACCGCCAGGAACAGCTTCACCGCGACCACCAACGTCACCGTGACCAAGCGGCTCCAGATCGGTGGCACGGCCTTGTACATGGACGAGCAGATCGGTGGTTATGCCGACAACCGCACCGCGACGCAGACCGCTGCCGGGGTGGTCACCGTCAACGCCGCGACCAAGGTGCTGACGCGCAGCATCCCCGATTACTGGCGCTTCGATGCGCGTGCGAGCTACAAGCTGACCGACAATATCGATCTCAGCGTCAACGCGCAGAATTTGACGAACAAGACCTATTTCTCGCAGACCTATACCAGCCACTTTGCGTCGATCGCTGCCGGCCGAACGGTGTTCGGCACGGTGAACCTGCGTTTCTGAGGACGGCATGACGGCGATCGATACCCTCACGCCCGATGCCATCGCCGCGCGCCTCTCCGGACGTCCGGAGGAGCGCGCGGCGTTCGTGCGCGAGGCCGCGGACGCGGGCGTCGCCGAGGCGCAGGCGGTGTACGGCCAGATGCTGCTCGACGGGCTTGGCGTCGTCGCCGACCGGCAGGCGGCGCTTGAGTGGTTCATCAAGGCGGCGGCGCAGCACCACGTGATGGCGCTCAACATGGTCGGGCGCTGCTACGATCTCGGCTGGGGCACGGCGGTCGACAAGACACGCGCGGCCGAATGCTACCGGATCGCGGCGGAGCGCGGGCTGGACTGGGCGATGTATAATTACGCGACGCTGCTAGCGCTTGGCGAGGGCGTCGCCGAGGACAAGCCGGCGGCGCTGGCGCTGCTGGAGAAGGTCGCGGCGATGGACTCCGGGTTGGCGAGCGCGAAGGCGATCAACTTCGTCGGGAGTTTCGCGGAGGATGGCTGGGCCTGCGAGCGCGATCTGGCGCGCGCCGCGGCATGCTATGCGGTCGCGGCGGAGGGCGGTGACTTTCGCGGGTGTTTCAATCATGCGCGGATGCTCGGCGCGGCGGGGGAGATCGAGATCGCCTTGGCGTGGCTTAAACAGGCGGGGGCACGTGGCAACGTGGCGTTCCTGGCCAAGGCCGAAGCATGGCTGGCGGCGAGCGATATCCCGGCGTTCCGGACCGCCGGCGTGGCGGCATTGCGCGAGGGGGCGACATGCTGATCGCCATCCCCGACGTGCTCAATCCGGCCGAGGTCACGCGCGTCCGAGCGCTGATCGATGCGGCCGAGTGGATCGACGGCAACGCGACCTCCGGCCAGCAATCCGCGCTCGCCAAGCGCAACGAGCAACTGCCCGAGGACTCGGCCGCCGCGCGCGAGGCGGGCGGCGTGATCCTCGACGCGCTCGGGCAGTCCGCGCTGTTCGTCGCCGCCGCGTTGCCGCTGAAAGTCTTCCCGCCGCTGTTCAACCGGTATGCCGGTGGCCAGGATTTCGGGCTGCACGTCGACAACGCCATCCGGATCAAGCGCGGCTCCGACTTCCGCATCCGCAGCGACCTGTCGGCGACGCTCTTTCTCGCCGATCCCGAAACCTATGACGGCGGCGAACTCGTGATTGAGGACCAGTTCGGCCCGCAATCGGTCAAGCTCCCCGCCGGCCATATGGTGGTGTATCCCGCCTCCAGCCTGCACCGCGTCGCGCCGGTGACGCGGGGCGTGCGGGTGGCGTCGTTCTTCTGGTTGCAGTCGATGGTCCGTGACGATGGCGCACGACGGATCCTGTTCGATCTCGACCAGGGTGTGCAGGCGGTCGCAGCCGCGCAGGGGCAGGGCGATCCGGCGACGGTGCGGCTGACGGGGGTGTATCATAATCTGCTGCGCCGCTGGGCGGATGTTTGAGCGCGCACGGGCCGTCATCCTGACTTTCGGCAGGACGACGGGAAGGGGATGGGTGGACGTGCGTACGCCAGCCATGCCACGCTTTACGAACGGGGGAATATGATGACTAAGATGGCGATGCGACGGGCGTGGTTTCAGGTCCACAAATGGATCGGGCTGATCCTCGCGATCCTGATCATCCCGCTGTCGCTCAGCGGCGCGGCGCTGGTCTGGGATCATGCGCTCGACAAGATCGTCAACCCGACGCGCTACGCGGTGTCGGGGACGACGTTGCTCAGCCCCGACGCCTATGTCGCGGCGGCGGCGCTCGCGTTGAAGCACGGCGAGCGGATCGCAATGCTGACGATGCCCGAGGACGGCGGCCCGGTCGTGGTATCGGCGGCCGCTGCCGGGAAAGTGCCCCAGCGGCCCGGCCCGCCGCGGCGGACGATGGTCTATCTCGATCCGCCGACCGCGCGCGTGCTGGAAATCTCGCCGTCGAACGGCGGGCTGGTGCGGTTCCTCCATGTCCTCCACGGGAGCCTGCAACTGCCCGGCGTCGGCCGGTCGATCGTCGGCTGGATCGGCGTGTTCATGATGGTGTCGAGCTTCACCGGGATTTGGCTGTGGTGGCCGACGGTCGGCAAATGGGCGCGCGGGCTGCGCTACAGGCGTCACCGGAACACCGATACGAACCTGCATTATCTGTTCGGCTTTTGGGTCGCGCTGCCGTTGTTCGTTCTATCGCTGACCGGCGCGTGGATCGCGTTCCCGCAGTTCTTTGGCAAGATCTCGGGCGAGGCATCGCGGCCGCGTGGCGGCGGCGGTCCGGACCGTGCGGCGATGGCGCGCGCGAAACCGCTGGTGAAGCCGGCCCAGCCGCTCGACGTCGCGATCGGCAAGGCGCGGCAGTTTGCCGGCGCCGGCGAGCTTCGCAGCGTCGCATGGCCGACCGATCTCAGCGCCGACTGGACCGTGACGTTTGCGGAAAAGGGCGCGCCGGTCGGGATCAAGATCGCCGACGATACCGGCGGCGCGACCGCGGCGCCGGCGCGTCAGCAGGGCGGCGTCGCGCGCTGGATGCGCCGGATCCACGACGGCACCGACATGGGTGCGTTGTGGCAGATGATCATCTTCCTCGGCGGGATCCTGCCCGCCGTGCTGGCGGTGACCGGCGTGATCATGTGGTGGCGCGCTCGCGGCTGGAAGGCCGAGCTGGCTGCGAAGCGCAAGGCGCGGGCGGCGTGAGCGTGTCCCTCTCCCCGCCGGGGAGAGGGAAGGAGGAGCATAGCGACGGGGTGGGTGAGGGGCCGTTGAGATCAACGTCCCGAGCCTCATGCCCCTCACCCTCCCACACGCAAGCGCGTGTGGGCCCCTCCCTCTCCCCAGCGGGGAGAGGGGCTTGGTTAACGCCCCAGCAATACCCGCGCCTGCCCCGCGATCTGTGCCAGCATCGCCGCATTCGGCACCGCTGCATGCCGCGCCCGGTCGATCACCGCCTTGAACTGCGCCACGCGCGCCGCATTCGTCAGCAGCCATTTCTCCACCGCACCCTGCGGATCCTGCGCGCCGCACCGCGCGATGAACTCCAGCCGCAACTGCTGGAAATCGCGTGCGAGGCCGGCGATCAGGAGGCGCTCCCAAGGATCGGTCGGGCTGATCCGCGCGGCGTTTGCCTGCGCCCAGTCGAGCCCCAGCGCTTGCCCGAGATGCGTGAACGCCCGCGTGAGGACCGCCTCGTCGAGCGTCATCCGCGCGCCAAGATCGGCCAGACCGACGGCGCCGTCCATCTCGAACAGTCGCACCACCTTACGCACCAGATCGCCCGGCGCACCGACCGCTTCCAACTGGGTCGCGATCCGGCCGCTCTGCGCGCTCGCCTCTTCGAGCAACAACGCCTTGGTCTGGCGATCGAGTTGCGTGATGCCCGTCGCGAGCCGCGCGAGCACATCGCCCGGCGCGGTCCCCGGCGCGGACACACGCAACAGGTCGGCGATCTGCGAGCGCGTCGCGACGGCCACTTCGTCGAACAGCGCGATCCGCGCCGCCTCGGGCATCACCGCGGTCTCGATCTCCGCCCACAGCGCCGGCAGGTCGAACAGCCGTTCGGCGACGACGAACATCGCCGCGATATCGTCCATCGCCGCGCCTTCCTCCTCCGCCAGTTCGAACGGGTAGAGAATGCCGAGGCGGTTGACGATCCGATTGGCAAGCTTGGTCGCGACGATCTCCGGCCGCAGCCGGTGCTCGTCGATCGCCGTCGCGAACCGCTCGCGCATCGCGGCCGGGAAGGCGGCGTGCAGATCGGGCTTCAGCGCATCGTCGCGCGCGATGTCGCCATGCTCGATCGCATCCTGCAGCGACAGCTTGGCGGTCGCGAGCAGCACCGCGAGTTCGGGCCGCGTCAGCCCCAGGCCGTCCTGCCCTCGGCGCAGCAGGATGTCGTTGGACGCCAGCCCCTCGACGGCACGATCGAGCCGACCCGCACCCTCGAAGATCTCGATCACGCGGACATAGCTCGGCACCGCGACTGCGCCATCGGCTTCAGCGATCGACAGCGCCAGCGTCTGGAGCCGGTTATCCTCCAGCACCAGGTGCGCGACGTCGTTGGTCATGCTCGCGAGCAGCGTGTTGCGGTCCTCATAGTCGAGCCGCCCCTCGATCATCTCGCGGTTGAGCGCGATCTTGATGTTCACCTCGTTGTCCGAACAGTCGACGCCCGCCGAATTGTCGATGAAGTCGGTGTTGATCCGCCCGCCGCGCGCCGAGAACGCGATGCGCGCCGCCTGCGTGACGCCCAGGTTCGCGCCTTCGCCGATCGCGATCACGCGCAGATCCTCGGCATTGACGCGCAGGCGGTCGTTGGCCGGATCGCCGACCGCGACGTTCGCCTCGGATGCCGCCTTAACATAGGTGCCGATGCCGCCGAACCAGAGCAGGTCCGCTGGCGCCTTGAGGATCGCCGAAATCAGCGCGCCCGGTTCCATCTCGCTCGCCGTCACGCCAAGCGCGGCCTGGACCTGTTTCGACAGCTTGATGACCTTGTCGGTGCGCGCGAACACGCCGCCACCCTTCGAGATCAGGCTCGCGTCGTAGTCCGCCCAGCTCGATCGCGGCAGCGCGAACATCCGGTTGCGCTCCTCCCAGCTGGTCGCCGGATCGGGATCGGGATCGAGGAAGATATGGCGATGATCGAATGCCGCGATCACCTTCAGCGTCTTCGACAACAACATACCGTTGCCGAACACGTCGCCCGACATGTCGCCGCAGCCGACCACGGTGATGCTCTCGCTCTGCACGTCGAGCCTGCGTTCGGCGAAGTGCCGCTGGACGCTGAGCCATGCGCCCTTGGCGGTGATCCCCATCGCCTTGTGATCGTAGCCGACCGACCCACCGGAGGCGAACGCGTCGCCCAGCCAATAGCCGCGTTCGAGCGCCAGCGCGTTCGCCACGTCGCTGAACGTCGCGGTGCCCTTGTCGGCGGCGACCACGAAATACGGGTCCTCGCCGTCGAGGATCGTCACGCCGTCCGGATGCACGACCTTGCCCTCCACGATGTTGTCGGTGATCGACAGCAAAGTGCGGATGAAGATCCGGTAGCTCTCGGTGCCCTCGGCCAGCCACGCGTCGCGGTTCGACGGGGCAGGGAGCTGCTTCGGATAGAAGCCGCCCTTCGCACCGGTCGGCACGATCACCGCGTTCTTGACGCGCTGCGCCTTCATCAGCCCGAGGATCTCAGTGCGGAAATCGTCGCGACGGTCGGACCAGCGCAGGCCGCCACGCGCGACCGGGCCGGCGCGCAGGTGGATGCCTTCGACGCGGGGCGAATAGACCCAGACCTCACGCCAAGGCACGGGTGCGGGAAGGCCGGGGATCAGATGACTGTCGAGCTTGAACGCCATCGCCTCGGCCGCGGCGGGCGCAAACGCGTTGGTACGCAAGGTCGCCGCGATCAGGTTGCGATACGCGCGCAGGATACGATCGTCGTCGATCGCCGATACCGCATCAAGGCCCGTCTCGATTGCCGTATCCGCCGCGATCGCATCGCCCGGATGCTCCGGATGATGGACCGCGGTGAACCGCGCGATCAGCGCCGCGGCGACCTTGGGCGCACGCCGCAGCGCGTCCACCACCGTGGTCAGCCCATACGGCATGCCTGCCTGGCGCAGATAGCGGAACCACGCGCGGAACAGCACGATCGCCTGCGGCCCCATGCCCAGCTCGACGATCAGCCGATTGAACGCGTCGTTCTCCGCCGCGCCCTCCAGCACCGCCGCGATCGCGCCTTCGAGCACCGCCGCATCGGTATCCAGCGCCGCGTCATTGGCCTCGAGCACGAAGTCGTGCACGAACGCGTCGCTGTCGCCTTGTAACCGCGTCGGCAATTCGCCGATCACCCGGAAGCCGAAATTCTCCAGCACCGGCACCGCGTCGGACAACGCGAGCGCGCCACCAAGCTTGTAGATCTTGAGCTGGCGGTCTTCGCCGGGCGCGCTCGGGATCAGGCGGACACCGCGCGAGCCTGCATCGTCGAGCGCAGCAAGCCGCTGGATATCCTCGGCAGCCTCGGCGGGCGTGCTGATGTTGCGGTAATTCTGCGGAAACGCCGCGGCCCAGCGCAGGGCGAGGCGCGCGGCCCGGGGTGGCGGCAACGTCTCGACCAGCGCGGCCTCGACGTCCGACACCCAGCCGCGCACCATCCGCTGCAACCGCAGCGCGAGCGGGGCGACGTCGGGCATCCGGCCATCGCCGCGCAGGTCGAGCGTGTAGCGGATCATCGCGACCTCGCCGTCCTCCAGCGCGATCGACCAGTTCAGGATGCTCGCATTCGCCGCCTCGGCCAGCATGTCGCCGATCGCGACACGGCGGCTGGTGGTGACGTCGTCGCGCGGCAACCACACGAACCCAAACAAATGACGACCCAGCGCGGACTCGACCAGCACGAGCGCCGGCCGTGGGCGATCGGCGAGGCTCATCGCGGTCAGCGCCAGATCCTCCAGCGCATCGGGTGCGAACGCGATCACAAGGTCGTGCGGCAGCGCGGTGAACGCATGCGTCAGCGCCTTGCCGGCATGCCCGCGCGGATCGAACCCGAACTTGGTCTTCAGCGCGGCCAAGCGGGTGCGAAGCACCGGTACGTCGCGCGGCATCGCCGCCAGCGCCGCGCTGGTCCACAATCCGCTATGGATCGACAGGCCGGCAACATTCGTCCCCTCCATAACCGGCAGGACGACCAGGTCGAGCGGCACGGCGCGGTGCACGGTCGAGATCAGGTTCGACTTCAGCAGCAACGGCGCGTCATTGCCCGCCTCGAACCATTCGATCGCCAGCGCACGCGATGCGGCCGCGAGAATCGGTACATGGTGCTCGTTGCGCGCGATCCCGAGAGCCGCACCGCTGCTGCCGTCGCGATGCCAGACCTGATGCCCGAGCAGCGTCAGATGCCCGTCGAGGAACCACTGCAACAGCGCCGCGCCCTCACCCTCGGGCAGCTTGGCGATATCGTCGTCGAGCGCGGCCTGCATCGCGCGCCAGTCGGTCACCGCAGCGCGCACGTCGGCTAGCACCGCGGTCAGGTCCTCGATCAGTCCGCGACGGTCGCGCGCATCGGCGCGCTCCATCTCGAGATAGATCATCGATTCGGGGCGACCGCCCCCCTCGGCATTGGCGCCGATCGCGTGCAACGCACCATCGGGTGCGCGCACCGTTCGCACCACCGGGTGGATGATCCGGTCGACCGCGATATCCTGCGCGCCAATCGCCGCGGCGATCGAATCGACCAGGAACGGCATGTCATCGTTGACGATCGCGAGCCGCATCCGCCGCCGCGTGTCGTCCGCGCTGATCGGCTCGATCGCGATCGCCGGCGCGCCGTCGTCGCGGTGCGCGGCGGTGGCGGCGACGAACGCCGCGGCTTGCGCCACCTCGCTCGCACCGAAGTCCTTGAGTTCGCCCGGAAGGGCCCGTTCCGTCAGCCGTGCCGCAAGAGCATCGGTGATTTTTTTCAACGATTGGTTCGCCATAGGTCCGGGCCTATGCGCCTGCCGCCCGGCTATCTCAAGGCTTGTGGCAGGTGCGAAGGGATATGCTGCGCCGCACCCAAGTTTCGGACGCTAGGCGCGCCCGCTTGCAGCGCGCTCGGCCGCAGCGACGACCGACACATCGTTACCAAACCCGCTCAGAAAGCTGGCAAAACCCCCGACCGGCACCTGGTGACGCTTCGCATGCGACAGTACCGACGCCAGTTCCGCCCGTCGCGTCGCATCGAAATCGCCACCGAACACCAAGGTGACGATATCCTCCATCGGCGTCGTAGAACCCGAAACATGCCCCGAAACATGCCCCGAACCAAGCGCGGCCGACAGCATCGCGGCATACGCGTCGCCGTTGGTGTCCGCCGACACCGCCAGATCATGCGCCCGCCCGAGCGCACGATGCAGCGCCGCCCGGCTGCGGGCCTCCGCAGCGCGCATCTGCGCTGCACTTTCGCGCGCCATCGCCAGCTGCTCGCCCAACGCCCCGTTCGGCCCAGCGATCGCCGTCAGCGGCACGACCGTCTCGAGCACGGCGGGCTCGACAGCGCCCAGATCGTCGACCTGGTCCATCCCGAACCCGCCGCTAGGCCCATCCGCCCAGACCGGCGCGATATCGGCCGAACCTTGCGGACCGTTGCGCACCGCCGCGTCCAGCTCGGCCGCCAGCTGCGATTGCAGATCGGCGTCGGCAAGCTCCTTCCAGTTGATGACGCCGTAGATGAAATCGATCGTCTCGCCACCCGACGCGAACGGCATCAGTATCCCGCGGTACAGCGTCGTGCAGCCGCGGCTGCTGACGAACTCCGCCTCGAAGCCGATCGGCGCGCGATTGGCGATGATCTGCAGATAATGATCGGTCAGCCGCGACAGCAGCGAGCGGCTCGGCACGTCGGCGATCGTCGCGATCGGTCCGTCCAGCCCGCATTCCTCGCGCAGCGCCCGGCCGAGATACGCGATCTTCGGGTCACCCATGCCATGGCTGAAATCGAGCAGCACGCTGTGCGGCCCGAAATCGGTGATCGTCGCAGGCTCGAGGTCGGCGATCGACGGATAGGGCCGCCCCTTCAGCAGCGACACCCAGTGGTTATAGGCGCGCACGTGCATCCGCCGCTCGTCGCCGCCGAGATCGAACATCACGTCGTTCACCCCGGCGTCGGTCGCGTCCTGCGCCGGGCCGGACGCGCTCCTGGTTGCGCCACGACCATTCCCCCTGCCGCCATTCCCAACGCCACCATTCCCCCTGCCGCCGCCGATCGTCGAAGCCACTGCGCCATTTCCTTCGCGTGCGGCCAGGTTATCCCGGCCTTCGATGCGTTCGCTGTCCAGGCCGTGTACCGTATCCATGCCGAAAGGCCCCCGTGTTCCGATCCCGCTTCTGCACCCCGCTTGGTAAACGCACGGTAAAGACGCAAACCGCTTGTCAGTCCGGAAAACCCTTGGTATGCGCCGCCCCCTCGACCGGACGCATCCGTTGTCGGGCCGCTTTAGCTCAGCTGGTAGAGCATCGCATTCGTAATGCGGGGGTCACAGGTTCGAGTCCTGTAAGCGGCACCACCTTAAATCATTGAAATACATAGCTTTTTCAGGCGCTCTCTTGCCTGAATCTTGGGTAATTCTAAGTCTTGGTATCGCGGTGGTATCGCAAGCCCACTTTCCGGTACCGCGGCCGGCAGCCGCTTCGGTCACGGCATCAGGTGGTTCACGCGACCACAGCCGTGTGACTCCCTAGGATCCTACCTGCGCGTCCTCGTCGAACACGAGCGCCAGATAGAGATTTGCCAATGTGTAGTGGCTCGCGCAGGCATTAGGATCGTCCGTCCCGGCGGCCATCTCGAGTTCCATCTCCGCGCGACGCTCATAGTAACGCCGATCCTCGTCCGTAACCACGCTTGCTCTCCTGCGCAGCTCGCGCCGCCTCTATCAATTGCTACTGCGATCGCTCGCTTCGGGCCGCGCCCTAACCCCGTGATCGGCCCGCCACAAGAATCATTGTTCACTTTCTGTTCTTCAGGTCTAAAGGGCGGGCCGGAAAAGGAATCGTCCCATGAGCAGCTTGAGGCTCCACGAAATACCGTTCGCATTGGTGCCGCGCGAGGTCCCGTTCTTCCTGTGTCACACGCCGGCCGGGTTTCCGTCACCGGCGCAGGACGACATGGAGGAGCCGATCGATCTCGGCGCCTGGCTCGTGGAGCATCCCGCTGCCAGCTACATTATGCGGGTCGAAGGACGATCGATGGCGGGCGCCGGGATCAACGACGGCGATCTGATCGTCGTGAACCGTGCCAAGCGACCCAAAGCCGGCGCGATCGTCGTCGCGCTGGTGCACGGCGAGCGGACGCTGAAACGGCTTCGGCAGATGGATGGGCGGCACTGGCTCGTGCCCGAAGCCGAGGGCTTCCCGCACATCCTCGTCGACGAATATGTCGAGATCTGGGGTGTCGTGGTCGGCGTGGCGCGCAAGGTGCCATGAGCGCGCCCATCGCGCTGATCGACTGTAACAACTATTACGTGAGCTGCGAGCGTGCGTTCGACGCCAGCCTCGTCGGCGTGCCGGTCATCGTGCTGTCGAACAATGACGGGTGCGCGATCGCCCGCTCGGCTGAGGCTAAGGCGCTCGGCATCAAGATGGGGGATCCGATCCACCACCTGCGCGATGTGGTCCGCCGGCACGGTGTCCGCGTCCTCTCCTCGAACTACACGCTGTATGGAGACATGCAGCGCCGCGTCATCGCCGCCTGCGAATCCTTCGCGCGCGATTTCGAGATCTATTCGATCGACGAGACCTTTCTGGATCTCGCAGGCTTCGAGGGCAGGGACCTCGTCGTCCACGCGCATGCGATGCGGGAGCAGGTTCGTCTCTGGACCACGATACCGACCTGCGTTGGTATCGCCGAAACAAAGACACTGGCAAAGCTGGCGAATGCCGCGGCCAAGAGGGACGTCCGGTTCGAGGGTGTCGCCGACCTACGCGATGAAGCCGTTCGCCGACAGGTCATGGACGGTTTCGCTGTCGCAGACGTCTGGGGCGTCGGCGGCGCCACCGCGAGAAAGCTGACCGGGCTCGGCGTCCACACGGCCGGCGCGCTGCGCGACATGCCGATGAAACAGGCGCGCGCCGTCGGCACGGTTGTGCTCGAGCGGCTGGTCGCCGAACTGCGCGGCGTGCCGTCGGACGCTGTCGAGTCCGTCGCGCCCCGGCGGAAGGGCATGGCGGTCACCCGCTCGTTCGGCACGCCAGTGTGCGACTTTGATCGGATGATGGGCGCATTGTCGCAATATGCGCTGCGCGCCGGCGAGAAGCTGCGGATGCACGGGCTCGTCGCGGGGCGGCTGACCGCCTTCTTTCACACCAATCGGAACAAGCCGGACCGACCGCAATATGGCGGGTCGCGCACCGTCACGCTCCATCCCATGTCGAGCGATAGCTTTGAATTGATAGCGGCTGCACGGCGCGCGGCGGAAAAGGCATGGCGCGACGGCTATGCCTATACCAAGGCCGGTATCCTGCTCGATGACCTCCTTCCCGAAGACGAGCGACCGCGGACTCTGTTCGAAGCGGATACGGTGAAACGCGGCCGCCTGATGGGCGCCCTCGACGCGATCAACGGCAAGTTCGGCACATGGACGGCGGTGACTGGTACGCAGGGCTTCAAGCGCGAGTGGAAGCTGCGGTCGGAGATGCGATCGCCTGCATGGACGACAAAGATTGCCGACGTCCCGATGGTCCGCGCATGAGGTCAAGGTACGAACTTAGCATTGCGACAAACCGTTACGGGCTGCCGTTCACTAACGCCCAATCCTCGCTGTTTAACGTTTTCGATTCCGGTCACGAAAGCGGTCGTTGGTTCATGTGTCCTCACCGTCTGGAATTGGGACATTTCTGCCGTTCACCGGCAACGTGGCGAACGGCGGGTCTCATCAACTATCGACGTTCAGCGATCGCACCTCTGATCTCATGGGCCGACTGAGACGGGGTCGGAAGCCGACCGTCAGCTCATGGCGACGAGAACAAGAACAGCTGACACGGAGACCTCTCTACCTGAGACGCGGCGGTCGCGCTTTGCTACAAGTGTACTCGAGGGGACCGCGATGCCGGAACGACGCAGCTTCAGGACTTTGCTCAACCAAGAACGAGACAACCTCGCCCTGGTGATCGGCAACGGCATCAACATCCACGGCGCAGGCAATCGCAACTCCTGGGAACGGTTGCTCGTTCAGATCGCCCGCCGTTGCGCCGTCGAAGTGCCCAGTGTCCCTAAGGGCACCGCGCTGACCGAGTTCTACGATGTGCTTGAAATGAAACGCAGTAGCCCGACCGCCGACGACGATGATCAGAACGTAACCCTCAACCTCCAAGCCGAATTTTGCCGTTTGATGGAACGCTGGGAGCCGCTCCGGCACCATCATACCATCATGAATTGGGCGGTGCGCCATGGCGTGCCGGTCCTGACTACCAATTTTGAAGAAGTACTAAGCGAAGCCGCCGGGTGCGACTTCATCAAGCCGCCCGAGCTGCCCTTCACCGATTTCTATCCATGGAGCTGTCGCTTCGCCAACCAGCTACTGGATGATCCCTGCGATGGCTTCGGCATCTGGCACATCAACGGCATGCGCCGCTACCGGCGGAGCATCCGCCTCGGCCTCAGCCACTATATGGGGTCGGTCCAACGCGCCCGCACTTGGCTCCACCGCGGCGAGGTCAACCTTTTCAACGCCAAGAACCGGCCCGACTGGGACGGGGCCCGCACCTGGGTCCATCTCATGTTCAACAAGCCGCTGCTGATCTTCGGCCTTGGCCTCACCGAGGCCGAAGTCTTTTTGCGCTGGTTGCTTATCGAGCGCGCCCGCTATTTCCGTAAATTCCCCGAGCGCGCCCATCCCGCTTGGTATGTCTATACCCCCGAGGTCGACGACACGTCCGAGGCCGGCAAGCTCTTTTTCCTTGAAGGGGTCGGGATCAACTGCGTGAAAGCCGACTATGCCGAAATCTATGAAAGCCCTTCTTGGGCGGCCTGATCTCTTCTTCAGGCTTGGCGCCCGAGTCGGCAACAGAAGGGGAAAACCTTCCTTGGAGAGCGGACTCCTGGTCTCGCCATATGGGCGGAGCCCGTTCCCTGCAAAGCGGCGCCGCCCGGCGCCGCTCCACCTCGCGCCTCAGTCGCCGCTCACGTCGAGCGCGTCGGCGAGAGGGTTGAGCGCGGTATGATAAACCCAAGCACGCGAAAGCTGATTCGACAGCGGATCGCGGAAGACGACCAAGCGCCAGCGTCCCTGGGCCTTCTCGATAACAACGGCATCACCGGCCTGCATGTGCAGTACCACCTCGCCCGCCCGCTCTGGCTTGCGGCGGAGGGGGGCGTCACGCACGATCTCGGCGCGCGGCAAGGCGTCGAGGAATTCCTCGCTCGCCTTCGCATCCGCTTCGCTCAGCTGGTCGGCTTCCTGGCGCAGCACCTCATATTTTTGGGTGAGCTCGGTGATAGCGCTCTGCTGCTCAGCCGAGGGGTTCGGGATCAACGCGACGATCGCCAGCACGAAGCCCAGAAAGCCGAATAGCCACGCAGTCCACTGCATGAGCCCCATCGTATTGAGCTCGGCGATCGTCTTGGGGCCAAGCGTCGCCACATAGGCGGTTACCTTTTCGAACAGCTCGCTGAAGAGCGCCGCGCCCTCATCCTCGGTCGGTGCCGCCGCGATCGCTGCGGTGATTCGCTGCGTTTCCAAGACCATCTCGGCAGCAAGCGCGGTGGCGGAAGCGACCACCCCTTCGCCGGCGTGCAGCGTCATGACATCGACGAGGCGCATCCGCTCGGCGATGGCGCCGAACCCCGTCATCTTCGGGAACATGTCCTCGATCATCCGGCGATAGCTGTTGCCGGCGCGCGCGGCGGCCAACGCGGTCGCCACGGTCGATCGGTTTGCGTCGAACGCTCGCATCGTATCGACTACTGACGACGACAGAAGCCGCTGCTGCTCTACAAGGCCCGTGCTGCGCTGGGCGATGCTGCGCGCCGTCTCGGTCACCGACAGAGCCCACGCCGTGCTGGTCAGTTCCTTGTAGCGTTCGCGCCCCTTCCGGTCTCGTTCGAGCGTGTCGAGTATACCGCGATTAGGCTTGTCGAAGTCCACCCCGCGAAACAGCCTGTCGGGAACAGTCGCTGCCCGCATCGCCTCAGCAACCGCGCCACCGGCGAAGACATCCTTGTACATATTGGCACGTTCACGCTCCTCGCGAAGGAAGCGATCTACAGCGGTTTCAGGCAATCCAAACGGGTTGTTTCTCATGGCCATGATCCTGTCAGATCAGTGCTGGCCGCGCGACCAACATTTACAGCACCACCGACAACCAAGATGGGAAATGTCGGCGTATACCAAACTCACAGGCGGGACCGGGCCCTCTGCTCGCGGCGCTCTCCGACTCGAATGACGGGTTTCGGCACACGCTGCCTTTGACTGCCTAGACCGCGAAAGGCCATGTCTGGTCGACACTGGAAGGCAGGAACTGGGACTTTCCTGCCGTTCGCGCGGGCTAGTGCGAACGACAACTGTTGGCGAAAGCGGACGCAATCGCCTCGCTAAGCGGAGACCGCACGCAGGCGAGAGTCTAAGCCGGTAGCGGACTGGACGCTTCTAAATTCCTAGGCATACGAACCGGACGTTCTTTTAGATGGCCGTGGACGGCATCCGGCATGCGACAGACTGCTCGACTATCGCTAAAGAATGTCAAAGTTGATGTGCGGGGGGAGATGATGGACGTTGACGCTTTCGAGGCGCCGCTCGCGGCGCTGGTAGAGGACATCGGCGGCAGGCTCGGTGCAGTTGAGACGGAGGCCGACGCACGCTTTCAGATAATCGACCGGATGCTTATCGAAGCGCTCGGTTGGACGCACGATGACTTCCGGATGGAGCGGCATAATACGTCGGGCTATACGGACTATCTCGTGCAGTATCGCGGCACGCCGGCGCTGGTTATCGAGGCGAAGCGCATCGGAAAGCTGCCAATCGATACGGCTGATCCGAAGCTCGGACGATACAAGATTGCCGGTCCCGCGCTAAAGTCCGCCGCGGACGGCTTCTCACAGGCAGCGAACTACTGCCTCGAGCACGGGGTCGAATTCGCCGCCCTTACCAGCGGCACGGTCTGGATTGCGTTCATGGCATTGCGCCGCAGCGGCAGATCCTTCCGGGAATACAAAGCCATCGTGTTTCCGAATCTGACTTCGATTCAGAGTGAGTTCGCAACGTTTTACGATCTCTTTTCCAAAGAGGGCATCTCACAGAAGATCTACCGAACGCACTTCGCGAAGCTCGACGGCGTGTCGGCCAAGCGTTTCGAACCGATGCTCAGCGTGAACAGGCCGAACGCTCTTCGGCTCCTGCCGAAGAGCGAGTTGGCGCGGGAGCTCGAGCCTGTACTGTCAAGCTTCTTCGGCGACCTATCTGGCGTCAACGACCCGGAGCTTCGTCGTCAGTGCTTCGTCGAAACCCGTGAAAGCCGCACGGCCGACGTGACATTGCAGAAAATGATCGGGACGATCTCCTCGGGCATCACCGTGCTGCCGACCGACACCGGGAGACAGATTGTGGACCGGATCAACGCCGTCATCGAGACCGGCCGCAGCGAGAACGTGCTGATCGCCGGAGGCGAGGGCGCCGGCAAGACGACGTTCATCACGAGATTCTTTGAGGATGTGCTCGAAAAGTCTCTCAAGGAAACATGTCTGGTCGTCCGAATCAATCTCGGCCTGGTGCTGGACGATCCGGCGCTTGCTCCGGTCAACGTAACGACTTCGGTCAAGGCGGAGATAGAGCAGCAGCTCTATGCCAGCGGTTATCCGAAATACGATGACTTGCTGGGCCTCTATTTTGACGAATACCAGCGCCAAAGCGAGGGCGAGTTTCGGCCCCTCTACGAACGCGACAAGGACGCTTTCAAGGAGAAGTTCGGCGAATTTCTCCACGCGGCTGCGCGCGCCGACACGTTTTCCTACGTCGCGCGCTCGCTGGCGAACGTAGTAAACAGCCGCAAGTTGCTGCCCATCCTCGTGTTCGACAACGCTGACAGTCGCAGCGTGGCCTTCCAAGAGGCGGTCTTTGAGTGGTCGCAGACGCTGAAACGACAGGTCCCGCTCTGCCTTGTGATACTGCCGGTATCAGACCGCACGATATGGCGCATGTCGCGCGAGGGGCCGTTGCGCGCGACCGACGGGAAGATCTTCTATCTTCCCACGCCACCGACTAAGGAGGTCTTAGAGAAGCGCATTCGCTATCTCATCGACAACTCGATGCCCCAAAAGGGGCGCGCGAAGTATTTTCTTGCAAAGGGCATCGGACTGAAGCTCGCCGACATCAACGCTTTCGCAGCGTGCGTCGAGGAGCTCTTTATCAATGAGGATTTCATCTCCAGGCGGATCGGCTGGCTGACCAACCACAACCTGCTCCGCACGCTGGAGTTGACCAGAGACACGATTACCTCGCCTTATCTCAGTATCGACGAGCTCGTGGCATCGTATCTGCAGCAGGGCGGGAGATCGGTGCCGATTAAACATCGCAAGTTCGTTCAGGCGCTGATCGGAGGCGACTACAACCAGTTCGATGGGACCAAACACGGCTACGTCCGCAACGCGTTCGAGACCTCCGCGGACTTTCCCTCGAGTCCGCTCCTCACGCTGAGTCTCCTACGGCTCCTAATCGATAAGTCTGGGGAGGAGGCCTCAAACAGTTCTCTGGGCTACGTCGCTTACGAGCACATCCAAGGGTATCTCAGCGCCATGAGCGCAGGCGAAGACGCGGTGCGCGACACAGTGTCGAGGGCGCTCGCAAACGGGCTGATCGACCCGTTCGAGAAGGGCGACTCTCAAATCGCCGACCAGCAGCGCTTCGCCGTCACTAGCCCCGGCAGGATGCACTACGAAATGGCGCTGCGCGACGCGGTCTACGTAGGGCAAATGGCGTTCGCAACACCGATCCGCTCCGAGACGACGGTCGACCAGATGCAGGTCATCAAGAACGGCGGCACGATGCGCGGCGAGCAGTGGGGCGACGTCTGCAGGATCTTCATCGACTACTGTCTCACTGAAGACCTTGCATTCCTGATTCAGCCGGGTGATCCGATGTTCGCGAGCCAGCAGCAGCTCCGGGCGGATCTTCGCGCTAGATGGATCGAACAGGCCGTGTCCGGACGACCTGCCGCAGGCGGTATGATGGAGGTGTATGACGGCACCCGCGATCAGGTCCGGACCACGGTGAAATGGATAGACGGCGCTAAGGGATATGGGTTTCTGGCCGATCCCGGTGGCGGCGAGGACATTTACGTTGCGACCCGCCTTTTCCGTGATCGCATGCTCGACGTTCCGACTCCGGGATCAGTCGTCATCTGCGACGTCGGCCCCGGCAAGGAGGGCAAGGCTCAAGCGATCTCGATAAGCTCGGTCGAGCCAGCGCCTGATGACGGGGGTGCTTACGTCGGGGCACGGATCAAGTTCTATAACTGGGAGAGCGGTTTCGGCTTCGCGACGCTCCCGAATGGTGATGACGCCTACCTGTCGAGAAGGCTCGTGGAGGCCAGCGACGTAAAGGAGCTATTCGAAGGGGTGCCGGTCGAGGTGATCGTGCAGGTGAATTCTAGTCGAGGCGTTCTGGCAACAGCGCTTCGACCGGTACGAAACGATTAGCCGTGTCCGGTCGATCACCTAGCCAACTGGCGCGACGCAAATCTCGGCTTGCCGGACCCTCCGCGAAGAAGCGAAGTAATAAGCGCCTTAGCGGGCCTCTATGGCAGCTTCCAATCGTCAGCGTGGACCAACTCAACGTCTGGATGTGGGGGCGCGATGCCGATCGTCCGGTTCGAGGCAAACTAATGACCGGGTTCACCAAGAACTGCCATTCAGAGGTCGCCGCCGGAACGACCGTGTATGGTCGCTAGCCGCCGCTCCGGCGACTATCCTGAACGGTAGCTATCGCTTCCAGCTACCCGAAAGTGGTCGGGCAGAAATCTTCTCGAACTACGTGATCAAGATCGGCCGTATCGTCGAAAGAGGTAGTCATGGCAGTGACGTTATGTCCGCGGTGGTTGTGGAAATCGCGACCGTAGCTCGGCATTAGAACGGCCCTATCGCCTTCAAGCGAAGATTCTGTCAGCGAGGCTAGATGAACCGCCTTGCCTTCCTTGCTCTCGCGATTGCGGGCCTTTTCTGGGGCCTCGGCTTCCCGCTTGGTAAGTTTGTGCTTCGCGAAGTTGAGCCTGCGCATATGGTGCTGCTGCGTTTTGCCGTTGCCACCATCGCTGCCTTGCCTTTCGCGCTGGCAAGTGCCGAGGCGCGCGCATTGTTCAGATCGCCGTCGGTGTTGTTGGCGGGGGCGTTCTACGGTCTTGCCTTCATCGTCCAGTTCGAGGGTTTGGCGGGTGTCACCGTGACGCTCGCCGCTCTGTTGGTCGGGGCGATGCCGGCGTTGATTGCGGTAACTGCGCATCTGATGGGCGAACGCGTAAGCCGCGCGTCTTGGATAGGGGTGGCAGCGGCCACTATTGGGGCTGCGCTGATCGCGGGGAAGCCGGGCGGCGCGGGGACTTCGATTGGCATCGCCCTGTCATTGTTGTCGCTGCTTATCTTTCTCGCCTGGCTGCTGGTTCTAAAGCGCGTGCCGGCCACGCGATCGGCGATGGCCGTTCCCGCGGTGACGCTGGTCGTTGCAACCGCCACGATATTGCCGATCGCGTTGTTCCTCCACGGGGCCCCGCCGCTCCAATTGAGCACGTCGGCATGGGCGGGGATCATGGGGCAGGGGCTGCTATCGACCTTCATGGCGACCGCGGCGTGGCAATACGGCGCGACGCGCGTCGACAGCGCTAGTGCGGGCGTGTTCATCAACATCGAGCCCTTGGTCGGCGCCACGCTCGGTATTGGCGTGTTCGGCGATCCGGCAGGGTGGCCGCTCCTGCTCGGCGGCGTGTTGATCGTCCTCGGCAGCATCGTCGTCGTTAGGGGTGAGCGTGTGGATGCCATTCATGTTGCCGATGCGACGCATGGTCTGTCGCTAGACTAGGTCCTTGGAGCCTGTTCGGTGGGCAGTGCTAATTCAGTATGTGGCCTACCGTGGATTGTTGGTTAGATAAGCGTCGCTGCGGCGGCGCGTCCCGCGGCGGCGGTTCGCGTGGGAAACACCGGACCTCGGACGGTCATTCGATCAGCGGGGTATGGCTGCTGGAGCGCTACCACGTCGGTATAGTCGCCGGTTAGCCAGCGGTTGTGATCGTCGTTGTGGAGGATTGTGATCATGGCCATGGGATGGATCGGCGCGACCAATGCGTTCGGATCGCAGGTGACCATAGCGAAATAGCGCTCGTCGCCGATCTGACGCCAGAACCCGGCGATCGCGAAGATGTCCTGATCGATGACATCGAACCACATCTCGCCCTTGATCGGCTTTTTACCATCGCCGCGGTCGATCGGCTTTGGCGTCCATTCGCAGAACTCGGTCAGCGGGATCAGGCATCGATTTTCGGGTCTTGCAGCCAGCGCCTTCCACTGCGGCAACCCAAGGTTGCGGACATTGGTCATTGGCCAAGGCGCCTGTCCGGCGGTGACGTCCCAGTGCATCACGTCGAGGCCGCGCCGGCCGCCTTGTTCGCGGACCACGTAGGCGCGGCTTTTAGGATAAAGCTCCTTCGGATTGAAGCGGTTGTCCATCGGCTTGGCGGTCAGCCAACCGGCGCCGAACCGCTCCGTTAGTGTCTCGGGCTCCCCGTCGAATCTTGCTCGGTTGCACATGCCGGGACGTTGCAACATGGCATGACAGGGAACAAGCCTGGGATCAGGCGGCTAGGTCGAATACGATAGGTTTGCGCTGGTTGACCAAATGGACCTTGGTCAGCCTTCCTACGTCGCTCCAGAACGCCTCGACGCCGTCGATGAATTGAGTCAGATATTCCGGTCGCAGATGGCGATAATGTCGATTGTTGGTCCCAGTGCCGCGGTGACCGGCGGCGGTTTCGATCTGCGCTTCTGGCACGCCGCGTCGATGCATCTCTGTGCTGGTAGTATGGCGAAGAGTGTTCGGTGATCCCAAGCCGACGAGCTGTGGCCTCGGTGCGGTTTCGCCGAGCTTGCGCCGCGGTGGCAGCCATATCGGAGAGTCTTCGTCATCGATGGCTTGATGGCAGATGCCAGCCGCAATCAGCGTCTTGTTGAAGGCGGTCTTGATGCTGTCTGTGGGAAGGTATTCGAACCACGGCTCGCCCGTGCTTCGGTCGAGATGTCGTTTCTGCCACTGAATCGCTCGGCCTTGGTAGAGCTCCAGCCACGGCGCGAGCGTAGGGCAGACTGGAACGATCGAGCGCCGTTTTTTGGTTTGTTGACGCCCGGGTGCGTTGAAGTAGATCAGCCCATCCCGAACCTGCTGGTCCTTGTCGAGTTCGAGAACGGCCTCGACCCGAGCGTTGGTGCTCAGCATGATCATGGCGAACATATGGATGTGCTGGCGATCTTCCAGCGACCACGCGGCTTCCAGCAACCGAGCGACCTGTTCCACGCTGTAGACGAGGTCGCGGGGTTCGGCCTTGTGCTTGACGTCCGGGACGAAGGGGGCCGAGGCGATCATGTTGCGCTTCCAGGCCCAATTCAAAGGCTGGCGGAGCGCGGCGGTATCTCGTGCGATGGTGTGGCCGCTGACGCCCTGTCGCGCACGCCATGCGTGGAAGCGCTCGACGAGAGCGGAGTTGATGTCGGCGACGGTTGGTGGCCCGTGAAGGCGACCAGTCGCGCGTTCATCCGCGAAAAACGCCAACCAGTGCGCCACTCCATTGGCATACCGCACTGGGTCAGAAAGGTTTGGCTGCGCATGATTGATAAGCCAGTCGGCCATCAGCTTTTCGACGTAGACTTGAGCGATCGGCGCCTCAACGGGCTTCTGCGTCGCGAGATAGTGTTCGGCTAGGGCGTCTTGAGCTGCTTTCGGCGGGTGACTTGCGTCACCGCCGCCAATGCCGATCGACTTGCGGCAAGTCCGACGCTCCCGTCCATCTGCTGAGCTGGCATACCAGCAGATGGCCCAATCGTCTCGATCGGCGCGATACCAGAGCCAATAGGCGCCGAGTTCATGGCGATTGGCAGACGTGGTCTTGGTCCTGCGGCTGCGTGGTTGTCCTGCTGGCATAAGGCGTTAAGCTCTTCAGCTTCCATGATTGATATGATTGAGTACAGTCTCGGGTCCATGAGGACGCGGACATGGCAGGGGTCCAAATGAAGACGAGAGCGGTTTCGCGCTGCCTTTCTGATCCTGCCGGCTAGTTCGCTACATGAGGTCATGTGTGTGTTATAAAACACACGGTGTTACCTGTCGAGTGGGAACTGCTAGGTGCATGTTGATGGAGAGCGTAGTGAAAAAGCCGGACGTCGACGCAGCTTACCGAGATAGCGCCGCTGCGAGATTGCTGGCCGCCGGTCTCGCCAATGCCGCGAACGAGCAGGGGTTAAGTCAGCGATCGCTTGCGAGGCAGCTGGGTTACAAACAGTCTGTAGTACTGAGCCATATGGCTCTCGGAAGGGTTCCCATACCACTCGAGCGCGCCGCGCAGTTTGCTGACCTCCTGGGGATCGACAAACGCGAGTTTCTACTGGCCGTGTTGGAGCAGCGACTACCTGACATTGACTGGTCTGAGATAACCGCTTCCGATACCGCTCGGAGCGACGCGGGTGAATTGGTGACAAGCCTTGAGGCTATAGCTGGGGGGACTCTCGACAGCTTAAATTCTGAGCAGAAATTCGTGATGAGGGAGGTGGCGAGGGACAGGTATGCCAGTGAGCGATGGCTGTCGGTGCACGAGGTGCCCGCCGTAGCGCAGATCAGGTCCCTGCGACCTACCATAGGAACCACTGGGCTGTCGGCTGAGGATCATGACGCGATCAGGACGATTTTAGCGGGCCCTTCCGACGAAACCGGAGGCCCTTCAATTTTTTAATAATGCGTGTTGAAAAACACACATTCCGTCGGTAGTGGGCTGCCGCATGGAAAACACATCCTCACATCCGATCACTGTAGAGTTGCCGGCTCTGCCTTTTGCGAACCTCTTAATAGAGATGGCCCTCGAGCCCTGCACACGGCGTGTCCAAATTACCATCGCTGACAGGAGCAGAGGCGATCGCCCGCGGTTGAACACGCCCAGCTTCGCTATTCAGTCCGTTGCGATCGCGTTTAACAGGGCCTTTTCCGCATCTGCGGTCTCATCACCTGAGGCTGCAAGGGAATCGACTGCGGCATCCCTCCATTGCGAACATGTTGAGAATTGCTCTCGTTGCTCTGAGTACCTTCGCGAGCAAGTGGCGAAAGCTTTCTCGCAATCGTCCATAGATGAACAATTACGTAACATGAAATGAATATTGCAGAAAAAATAGCGGCAAAGCGATTTGCTATAAATATGTTACGAGTAAGCTCTAAGAGCTCGGACGCAATTATCAATCCACTACCTATCGACGGTAGGTTTGTATTTTCAAGCTTTGAAGAAGAAGTGCATCATTGGGGTGGCGTGAATCCTTGGGGTCCCAAGACTCGGCTACCGCCCATCAGGCATGTGATGCTTGCAGCGGACGTTAGGACTGACAAGCGTGGTAATGTCCTTAGTATGCCGCCTCTGATAGGTCGTCCGTGTTTCGGCAGGATCGAAACGTTCTTGCGGCACGCAAAGCCTGCTGAGCAAACGAAAATCGTTCGAAACAATCGTGAGGTCGCTTCCCGAACTAAGTGCATGAGCTGTGCCGTACGCGGTCCATGCAAAGCTCTGGTTACCGAACGGATCCATTCGTCCTTACAGATTAAAAATGCGCTGGTTGCGTGGCATAGTCACACGATGATTCAGCATGGAAAGCGGCTCTATACAGGGCCTGTTGGCCGGCTTTGGACTGTTGTTCTAAAATCAATCGTAAAACAGGGCCGGTTTAACAGTTCGAACGATGCGATAGTCCGGGACTTCGTAGCTGATACTCATGATCGGCTTAAAGAGAAGTGGCGTCTAGATAAACGCCGTCAGCGGAATAGTGACCTTGGCGACGGGTTGCCCGATAAATTTACCCTCGAATGTGTAAATGAAGAGCGTGATGACAGGTATAGGTCGTTGTTAACGTTTTGCCAGGGGGCGTCCGCGCCGGGGGATATGAGGCGCTGGAATGCAGCGACGTGTTCCCTAGTGGCTAATACTTGGCTCGCCGTAACGTCATTAAAAGCTGAACGGCGGAGGAGCGGATCCACCGCTGTAGCTCGGTGGCTTATCGCTAACGAGCGGTCTGACGGCCGGGGAGAGCGCGCTCTCATAACAAGGGTTGGTCAAGATATGAAAAAGATTCAACGGGTAGAGCATTTATCAGTTTGGGGGCCATTTGACCCGCTTGGGCATAGGTATGACGCTGAGCTGAACCGTGTAATTGGAGAACTACAGCAAGCCAAAAGCACCCCCTTCAAAAAGCCGTGACCGAACCCCATTCAAGATTTTGTCGCCAACCCTCTTCAAACGGGTCCACCGCAAATTGAGAGCTTTAAACCTAGCTAATTAACCTACTAACCCTCTAACGGTATAGGTAAGTCTTACGACTTACCTACAAAAGCACATACCGCGGGTATGGCTAAATCGATAAAATCTTTCGTATTGGAACGAATGAGCGAAGTTTATTTGAAACGAATGTAGCGAGCGGCAAGTCCATCACTTCGAACCTGAAGGCTGCGGCGTTTGCGAACGATCTCGCGGTTCCCGTTGGTCGCCCAGAATAAGCGGAGGCGACTGCACCCAGCGGATCGCGCTCGGCATTGCCTCGATCGCAGCGTGGTCGCCCCATCTGGATCAGTACGGCAATTCGATGCTCGGCGTGGATGCGCTCGAGATGCTCAACGCGCGCACCGGCTGGTCCGTCTTTGGTCCACCGGTCGACTGAAAGGAGCCTCCACACACGCTTGCCGCCGAAGCGAACCTCGCACATGATCCCCGAAAAGGGGGAACGCGTGTGAACAAGTGGGTGCTGATCTTGGCGCTGGTCATCGCGGCGCCTATCGAGGCGCGTGACCTTGGCGTCCCGGCTGACAAGGGCTGGAAACATGCTGAAACCGGCCTGATCCTCATGCCGCAACTGGCGGGTCTTTCGCGCACGACGCTTACCGATGCGACCGAGACCGAGCATGACGTGGCTGCGCAATACGACGCGGCGGACAAGAGCGTGTTCGCGACGATCTATCTCTTCCACCCGGCGATCCCCGCTGTGGCGTTATGGTTTGATCGATCGCAAACCGCGCTCGAAACACGCGACATCTTCCGCCATGCCGCGCCGGCGAGCGCCGATCCGATCGCCTTCGCCGCATCGAACAGCGGGACGGCGACGTCCCTACGCCAAGTCTATGCCACACCTGGCGGCGCATATCGGAGCACCGCCCTTGCGGTCGTGCCGGTCGGCGACTGGATCGTCAGCATCCGCATGAGTGCGAAGACGCTGACCGCGGATCAGCTCGACGCCAGCCTGCAACAGGTGATCAAGGCCGTCCGTTGGCCGCCCTCCACTACCACCGCGGCCATCGCGGTCGCTCCGGTCAAGACGTGCAGCACGCCGCTGACCTTCACCAAGGCCAAACAGGCCAAACCAAACGGTGCCGACCTGCTGATGTCCCTGATGGCAAGCACCATGGCAGCCAAGGCAAAAACGGAAGAGAAGCCGACTCCCCCCGTACCGCAACCGAGCTGGTGTCGTGACGGCGGCGCAAGCACCGAATACGGCGTCTATCGGTCGAGCGCGAGCACGGGTGGTTACATCATGGCACTCTACGATGCCGGTCGGGTCGTCAGCGTCTATCCCTCGCTGATGGGCCAAGTCGACAAGAGTGGGACCTATGCGGTGTCGCTGGTGGATGTCGAAGGCACGACGTCCGTCTTTCCGTCGTTCACAGCCCTGCCTTCGCCCAAGGAGGTGTGGGATCTGGTCGGAACCGGCAAACGCAGCGGTACGATGAAGGGCAAGCAGATGACGATCGACCCGAAGGCTTTCTGACCAAGGCGCCTGCTCGAACTGAAAGTTCAACCGCGATTAATGCGATCAACCAGCTCGGGCAGTTCGGCGAGGCTTCCCAGCGTCTCGAAGCGATCGGAATCCTCAGGGGGCGTCGCATGTTCATGAGCCCACGCGCCGTCCTGTGGAACATAGGCCGCCCATGCCCCAGCCTCCAGCGCCGGACGCACGTCGGAGCGCATCGAGTCCCCTGCCATCACCGCCTCGGCAGGCTGCACCTCATATCGATTGAACAGCCGCGTAAATGTATCGGCGGTCTTGTCGCTGACGATCTCAACATCCGCAAACCGATCGCCGAGGCCAGATGCGGCAAGCTTCGCCTCCTGATGCAATAGGTCGCCCTTCGTGACGAGGACAAGCCGACCGCGATCCGCCAAATCCTCCAGCGTCTGAGCGATCCCTTCGAACAGTTCGACCGGGTGCGCAAGCAGCGACCGGCCTGCCGCGAGGATGTCCGCGACCATCGTCGGCTTCAGATCGGCACCGCAAAGCTCGACTGCGGTCTCGATCATCGACAGCGTGAAACCTTTCGCACCGTAACCGTAAAGCGGCAGGTTGCGCGCCTCGCACGCTTCCAGTGCCGGGCGTGCAACATGCGCATTGGCGAACGGACGCAACATCTCCAGCAGCGCATCCTCGGCCTCATTGAAGTGCCGCATGTTATGCCAGAGCGTGTCATCGGCATCGAGGCAGATAAGGCGTATCGTCATGGCCACATTTTACACCCGGCGTTCTGTCGAGCCATACCAATTCACCTACTGCGCGCGCACTGGAAACCATCAAGCGAGATCGTCCAGGGTCATTCAGGCACGTCCAAGCAACGCGACTACCATTCACTCTCAAACCTAGAACAGCACCCGCGTGGTTGCGTTTAGTTGTCAAATAGTTGCGCGTTTTGATGATTTTAGACGCAACTCGATGCCACCCGCATCCCACCGTCAGGCATGCAATCACCGATCGTCAACAACGAACGAAGGTGACATTATGCTCGACAACTTACCTCCATCATCCGCGTCGCTTAGGCTCTATCAGGTGAGCTACGAGGCATGGATACCTCCGGTGATCGTGGCAGCTAGAGCGCCCGAGCGTGCTGCGGCAATCGCGACTTACGCTCGGCCCCCGTTGCCCGGTTCACCGGAGACCGTCGTTATCGACGTTACAGACGAGTTCGTGGCGCTTTCACCGATGGCCGCATCGCATGTTCAAGCCCTGATCTCGGGAAGGGTAGAAGGCGTGGTATCTTATGACGCGGAGGACGGCTGGGCATACGACGCCTTGCGCTAAATCAACGCTCGATCGAGGTGGCTGACGGCTGAATACCGCGGTGGTGATGTGCCAGGTTCCAGTCTTTGTGACGCTTGGCGCACTCCAAGCCACCCTCCGGCAAACGACGGCTTGGTATAGAAATAGCGAAAGTGAGGCGTGGCGGCTGGTTGCAACGCGCAACCGGCCGACCTTCGAGACCGTCCGCGCCAGAGGGAGGCTCGGAAATGGCGGGGCAAGGCTCGCAAGACAGCGCAAGCGCTGAACCCGCAAATATGCAGATACCACCGCGGATCATACAGTTCGGCCTTCAATGCGCCAGAACGATGAATTTCGTGAACAGCATGCCGAAAGAAAACAGCGCGATGCCGGCGATCATACCTATTCCCGAAAGGATCCAAGGGGACGCCTTCCATCCATCAACACTGTTTAGCGCTGCAAGATGCTGCTCGAGGGACTTCTCAACGATCTGCTGATTCAGGCGTTCAATCCGCTTCGCGCGGTCATGATCCTCGCTTTCTTCTCCCAGCCGATTAGTCCGCTCGAATTGGGTCATGGATCGCTTCTCCGTATCGCGCCGTAAATAGTCGAAAGTTCGTCGCTCATGTGATGAGCCATGTCGCCAGAGGATAGCTTGTCACCGGTAATTCGATAAGGCGGGCGGATCGCAGAATACCGTGCCGCTGTGCACTTTCCAACAGGCCACGCATGTTCGCACGGCCAACTGGATTGGCGCTGTGCAGCACGACCAATCTAAGATGCTCGAACGCTGCCGGCCGCTCCATAGCGTTTTCGATAAGCTGCCGCAGGCAATGCTGCCCACTGGGAAGCTCGGCACCACTCTCATCACAGCCCAGGTTATGATCTAACGAAATGATCGTCGGCTCGTGGTTCCTAAGCAACGCGCGGAACCGCGTGGCGTCACGCGCCACCAGCCAGTTGCCTGGAGGTGGCTCGCGTTCGTCATCAAGGAAGATCTTATGGCTGATGGAGAGTCCGTTCGTCACATGCGGAGTTGAAGGCATCAAACTAACTACGCCGCGTTGTCGATCACGTAGAGGAAGCGCTTGAGCGCGTTACGGATCAGATCCTCGCGCGCATCGATGAAGTCGAGGAAGCGATCTGGCTCCCACAGCTCGGGATCTCGGGGAATGAGATGCTGTTCGAAATACGTAGCGTCGCGAGTACGCAGCCATGATGGCAAATCGCTATCTGACTTGCCGAGATTTTCACGCTCGATCAGCAATTGAAGATTGCCGAGCCTGTTTATCCCGCTGCGAATGCGCTTGATCAGCGGGCTTGCCACGCCGCGCTCACGCAAGGCCTTTTCGCTGACTGCTGCCAGTGGAATGATGTGATCGACATGATAGCGCGACGAAGGCGACCTGCGACTATCGTAGAGCATACCTAGCGCGATCGCCGTGTGCTTCTGCCCATAGGTCATATCAAGGAGCTTCTGCGAACCCTCCTCGTCAAACGATAGGTGACTACCCCGGCGAGTCCGCATCTCTTCCGCCAGTCTCGCGAATGGAAAATCTCGCGACGAGCGTGTCGCTTCGCGGATGGTCTCGCGGCAAATCGCGATCGCGCCATCCGAGTTTCCGCCGAACGCGCCATTGAACAGCGAACTGAACAGCCAACGCCGGATACGCTCCCGATTAACCGCATCAAACGTCGACGTCCCATCGAGCCGATAGCCGTTAAGGCGCGAGATGTAATAGGCGATCGGAATGAGCGTATTCATGCTCGAAAGCTGGCGGGCATCAAGCCCGAACCGGGCCGCGAGTTCGACGGCGCCCTCCAGCGACGAGCGGATCAGCTTCCAGTTTTCACGGATGATCTGCATGTTGTGCGCCGTGAAATTGGCGACGTTGTAGACGTTCGGGAGATCGGAAATGACCAGGCAGGCGCGCATCACCAGATCCTTGTCGAAGTTGAACACCGCGCCCATGCCCTTGTTGAGCCGGTCAACCAAGCCGAGAATCTCGTCACGTACGTAGCTCTCCCCCCATGTTGTTGTGACGACGCTCATTAGTAGGTCAGCCTTCGACAACTTTACGCCACCTTCGTTCGCGCGAATGAATATTGCGAGAACGCGATCAATGTCCTGCGCCCGCTCCGTGTAATAGGATATTGGCTTATCAATCCAGACCAGCTCGTGCAGGCGATTGAGGTTGCGTTCTGCTATCGTCAACTGGTCTGTTCTGACGCGTTCGCTGACCTCTCCGAACAGCGTATCGCGATACGCTGCAAGGTGCTCAACATGCTCGAGATCAAGGATGTCACCAATTTTGACCCAAAGCTGCTTGTGGTCATTACGCGGACGGACATCGGCAAATTTTAGCCCGTAGCGGTTGGCGGTTACTTCATCGTCCTCGCCAATTTTCTCGGGATTTTTAAAGAGATCGAGATAGAGATGATGCGCACGAAAGCTCG
Organism: Sphingomonas sp. M1A8_2b; assembly: GCF_053345535.1. Taxonomy (NCBI): domain Bacteria; kingdom Pseudomonadati; phylum Pseudomonadota; class Alphaproteobacteria; order Sphingomonadales; family Sphingomonadaceae; genus Sphingomonas; species Sphingomonas sp. M1A8_2b. The sequence continues at coordinate 735,952 of NZ_JBKFAH010000001.1, forward strand.
TCGACTTGTCACGGCGGCCGTATTTCTCACGAAGCGTGTAAGAGCCCGACAGCCCAATCAGGAGTGAGGTGAGCCGCTGCTGCCCGTCCAACACGAATATCACATCGCGACCGTCGGGTTCGACCTTCTGTTCCCAAGGCTCGCCCTGACGATACGCTTCCTCGAACCGATAGATCGACCATTCCCTTCTGTTCTGCGGCTCGACCGCCCAAAACAGGAAGCTCGAGATCGGGTAACCCTGCATCAAGCTGTCAAACAGGCCAATGATCTGATCAGTCTTCCAGACATAGGGTCGCTGAATAGCGGGAAGGAAGAGGGAATGGTTCACGCGCCGGTGCGCTTCGGCAATGGTCATGGATAGATATGACATAAGCACGCTCCGTTGGGGGCGCGTGCCGAAGTCGGTCTTGGCACCCCATTGCAAGGAACGAGGCGGCTTCCAAAGCCGGGAGCTTGAAATTCATGACAACCGGTGAAAGTGGAGGTTCGGACCCAAAGGTCATTTGCTCTCTTACTATCACTCCGATCGAACACTCGACCGGTTTGGACCATGAGGTTTCGACGCCTCGACCCACGATTCGCTCGCGGGCCGTGACCTACTGTCCGACATCCCGCATGGTATGCAACTCACACACACTCTTTTCGACATGACGAGTGCGGATCGCGAGCGATCGAGGTCCTAGAAAAATTTGAAAAGGCTCGACCCGGGTGCTGCCTATCGCCGGCGTTAGAATTGCCCTGAAGCCATCCGCGGCTGATTAAGTTGTGGTAGACTTGGTGACCCTTTTCGCGCCTTATTGCCGCAAGTATCGCGAAGCGGGGGCGGAAATTGGCTACAGTACCGAGTATCGAGCAGGACGAGCCGACGCTTTCGGTGTTCCAAAGCGACCTTCCGATAGATGAGAAGCTGGATCGCGCGCGGACCGAGCTCCTCGATCTCTCAGCGAGGAACCGTCTGCTCAACATGCCTCGCGCGGCGAAAGGCGCGAAGGCGGTCGAAGTCGTCGATGAGGTCAGCAGCGAGATTTTCCGCATGCTCGTCGGTGAGGCGCGCCCCTTCTCGTTCCTCGCGGGCAAGTCGGCACCCGCCGGTGAGCAAACCGGTGAAGACGTGTTGGCGGAAGATTCGGACGAGATAGCCGATCTTGCGCAACCCGAGGATGACGTCGCCGATAAACGCGGTGTGTTTTCGCGCCACGTCGATACCCGTCTTCAGACCCGGCTGACGCCCAAGGGCCTGCAAAAGCGCCTGCTCGAGCTCTACTTCGATGCGCGTACGCTGGAGGAGGAGCAGGGCGTCAACATCCTCTATCTGACGCTTGGTGCGCTCAAGTGGATCGACCCTAACAATGCCGCGAATATCCGGTTCGCGCCGCTGGTGCTCGTGCCCGTGCAACTCGAACGCGGCAATGCGGGCGAGAAGTTCAAGCTGAGGATGCGGCAGGAGGACTATGCCTCGAACCTGTCGCTGGAGGCGTTTCTCTACCGCGCGCACGGCATCCGGCTGCCGACGTTCGAGGGCGGTGAGGATTTCGATCCGGTAGCCTATTTCAAGGACGTCGCCGAGGCCGTGTCGTCGAAGCCCGGCTGGGAGGTTCAGCCCGACGTCGTCGTGCTCGGCTTCTTCTCGTTCGCCAAGTTCCTGATGTACCGCGATCTCGATCCGCAGACCTGGCCGAACGGCGGCAAAATCACCGAGCGTGCGCTCGTCCGCGGGCTGCTGGCCGACGGGTTCCAGGGCAGCGTGGGCATGATCCCCGAAGATGCCAATATCGATCCGTTCATCCCGCCCTCCGAGATGCTGCATATTGTCGATGCCGACAGTTCGCAGGCGTTGGCCGTGCACGAGGTGCGCCGCGGTCGCGACATGGTCATTCAGGGGCCGCCGGGAACGGGCAAGAGCCAGACGATCGCCAACATCATCGCGTCCGCAATCGCCGACGGAAAGACCGTGCTGTTCGTCGCGGAGAAGATGGCCGCGCTCGAAGTCGTCAAGCGCAGGCTCGACGCGACCGGCGTCGGCGATGCGTGTCTCGAACTCCACAGCAACAAGGCGAACAAGCGCGCGGTTCTGGAAGAGCTGCGCCGGACGTGGGAACTCGGCGCGCCGAAGCACCAGGATGCCGGGAGCCTGCATGCTCGGCTGACGATCGCGCGGGATAGCCTGAACGGTCACGTCCAGCGGCTGCACACAGCGCACCCAGCATCCGGGCTGACCCCTTATCAGGTCATCGGCCAGTTGAGCCGTCTACGGCTGGACGGTGAGAAGCCTGGCGATCTGACGCTGGTCGAGCCGGAAACATGGTCGGTCGATGACTTCGCCGAGCGCCACAACGTGATCGGCGAGCTTGCCGAACGGATCACCTTGATCGGCCGCCCCGGCGAGCACGCGTGGCGCGGCGTCGGCCTGTCCTCGATCCTGCCGACCGAGGTCGAGCGGCTTGAGGAACGCCTCTCGGTAGTGATCGAGAAGCTCGCCGGACTTGACGCCGCACAGGGCAGTCTAGCGGCCCGTCTCGAACTGCCGCCGATGTCGTCGCTCGGCGACATCGGTGTCCTCGTCGTACTGGGGAACCGGGTTGCCCAGGCGCCCGCGATCGAGGGTGCCGCACTGGCGGACACGGTGTGGGAGCGCCGCTTCGAAGAGATCGATCGACTGCTCGTGACCGGGCAGCGCCACGCCTATCTCCGTGGCCATCTCGCGTCGTCTGTAACGGAGAGCGGCTGGACGACCGACCTGTCGGAAGCGATTGCAGCTCTGCGCGCGCTGCCGTCGACGTTCGCGCTCGCAGATTTTGAGCAGGTCGGTGCGCTGGCGACAGTGCTGCCCCGGTTGCAGGCCGAAGCGGGCGCGCTGGCACGGACGATCGGTCGTGATGCGCCCAATTCGGTCGACGAAGCCCGGAAACTTGCCGCGATCGGCGAGCGCGTCGCCAATGCACCCGATGCCGACGCTGACGCCTTTGCCTCCGACGTCTGGAACTCGGGGGTCGAACGCGCCGCCGATGTCGTCGATGCGGTTGCGGCGTACGAGGATGCGGTCGCGGCGACGACCGGAAAGCTGACCGATGCAGCCTGGGATCTGGACCTGACAGGTGCGCGGGTCACGCTCGCCTCGCACGGCAGCGGCTTCATGAAGATATTCAGCGGCGAGTGGCGGCGCACGAACCGGCTCATTCGATCGGTGCTGACGTCCCCGACGACGCCGCTCGACGAGACGCTGTTGTTGCTGGACGCGCTTGCGAAAGGACAGGCGGCGAAGCGGACGATCGAGCAGGAGAATGATTTTGCCCGCTCCGCCTTCGGGGCGGAATGGCGCGGCGAGCGCTCGACGTCGGCGCCGCTGTTAAACGTGGTCGAGTGGATGCGCTCGCTCCGCGGGCTCGGCGCTGAACCCCGCATCATCGCCGCGCGCCGGCCCGACCGCAGCGAGATCAGCACGCGCGTTTCACGAACGACGGCGTTGATCGAGCAGTTGGCACTTTCACTATCAGCCCTGTGGTCCGGCTTGGGCGACGCGCAGTCGCTGGCGTTCGGCGATGTGCTGGCAGCGGACCGTGCCGATCTCGAAGCCTTGATGACCGTCGTGACACGGCTGCATGCCGCCGACACAGCCAGTTCGGCCGTGCTGGTTTCCGCGCCTGCCAATCTCGACGATCGCCGCCAGATGCTCGACGAACTCGCCGAGCTTCAGCGCAAGGATGCCGCGATCGCCGAACTGACAGAGGTCGGCACCGCGGCGTTCGGAACGGCATGGAGCGGGACGGGCTCCGACTGGAGCGCTTTGCGCACCACCGCCGACTGGATCCAGGCCAATGGCGACATACGCCTTCTCAGCAGCAGGATCGACGATCGTGCGGAACCCGCTGCGGATGCGGCTTTGGCCGAAGCGAATGCCAAGGCCCTCCTCGAAGACCTCACCGCGATCAGCGAACAGCTTCGCCTCGATCTCGGCATCGCACTCGGCCGCGAGACGTTCGCCGCGACGCCGCTCGCCGATCTGCGCGCGCATCTGGAACGCTGGCACCAATCGGGCGAGCGCCTGACGCAGTGGACGGCCTATCGTGACCGCGCGGAGCGGACGTCGAAGCTCGGCTGCGACGATGTCGTCAAGCGGCTCGCCGACGGTCGCCTTGGAACGGACGGCGCCGTGCCCGCGTTCGAGATGGCCTATTACGAGGCGGTCTATGCCGACCAGATCAGGGCCGATCCAGACCTCGGCACGTTCGACGGCACGCTCCACGCTCGCTTGGCGCACGAGTTCGCCGACATGGACCGCCAGCGAATCGCGACCGCGAGCTTCGAAGTCGTGAAGGCGCATCATCAGGCAGTCCCGGCACGGGATGGAGGCGCGGTCGGTCCGCTCGGCGTGCTGCGCGCAGAGATCGCCCGCAAGCGTGGCCATATGCCGATCCGCAAGCTGATGGAGAAGGCCGCCCCCGCGGTGCAGGCGTTGAAGCCGGTCTTCATGATGAGCCCCTTGTCGGTGGCGCAGTTCCTGGCGCCCGGCCTGTTCGATTTCGACCTGCTGGTCATGGACGAAGCGAGCCAGATCCAGCCGGTCGACGCGCTCGGTGCGGTCGCCCGCGCCAAGCAGGTCGTCGTCGTTGGCGACCCGAAGCAGCTGCCGCCCACCGCCTTCTTCTCGAAGATGACCGGCGGCGGCACGGACGATGACGACGATGCAGGCACCCGCGTCACCGACATCGAGAGCATCCTCGGCCTGTTCACCGCGCGCGGCCTGCCGATGCGGATGCTGCGCTGGCATTGCCGCAGCAAGCACCAGTCGCTGATCGCGGTCAGCAACCGCCAGTTCTACGAGAACAAGCTGTTCATCGTGCCGAGCCCTTACACGGCTGAAGCGGGCATGGGCCTGCGCTTCCATCGGATCCCGCAGGGCGTATTCGACGCCGGCGCCACGCGCACCAACATGGTCGAGGCGAAGGTCGTCGCCCAGGCGATCGTCGCGCACGCCCGCGATCACCCCGAACTGTCGCTCGGCGTCGCCGCCTTCTCCGCGGCCCAGCGCCGCGCGATCATGGACCAGCTCGAGGTTCTGCGTCGCGGTCTCCCAGCGGAGGTCGAGACGTTCTTCCAGATGCACCATGCCGAGCCGTTCTTCGTCAAGAACCTCGAAAACGTGCAGGGCGACGAGCGCGACGTGATCTTCATCTCGGTCGGCTACGGACCGACCGTCCCGGGCGGCCGCGTGCCGATGCGGTTCGGGCCGCTCGGCATGGACGGCGGCGAGCGGCGGCTGAACGTGCTGATCAGCCGCGCCAAGCAACGCTGCGAGGTGTTCGCCTCGATGTCGGACGAGGACATCGACCCGGATTTCGCCGGCACCCGCAAGGGCGTGCTCGCGTTCAAGCTGTTCCTGCACTTCGCGCGCACCGGCAAGATGACGATGGCCGAGAGCACCGGCCGCGATCACGACAGCGTGTTTGAGGAGCAGGTCGCCAAGGCGCTGCAAGCCAGGGGCTATCAGGTCCACCGGGAGGTCGGCCTCGCGGGCTTCTTCATCGATCTCGCAGTGTCCGATGCGGACCGGCCCGGCCGCTATCTCATCGGCATCGAGTGCGACGGCGCATCCTATCACGACGCGCGTTCTGCCCGCGATCGCGACCGGCTGCGCCAGTCGGTGCTGGAAAGCCACGGCTGGACCATCCACCGCATCTGGAGCACCGACTGGTTCCAGCGACCCAGGGAACAGATCGACCTCGTCATCGCCCGGATCGAGGCGGCTAAGGCGGAACATGATTCCCAGGCCGCCGGCATGAAGGCCACGCGTGCCGTCAACGTCGAGATCACCACCCTCGAACGCGAAGGCTTCACCGAACTCGGCCTGGCCGCGCCGAACGTGGAGTCCGTGAACACCCTGTACGAAGAAGCCGAACTCACCCGACCCCAGCGTCTGTTCGGAGAGCTTCACGAGACGCCGCGTGGCGCGTTGTCGATGCTCGCGGAAGAGGTCGTGCGGATCGAGGGCCCCGTCCATGTCTGCGAAGTCGTCAACCGCATCCGCGACGCCTGGGGCCTGAAGCGCGCGGGTGGCCGGATCCAGGAGGCCGTCGAGGCGGCGATCGCGGTGTCGGTTCGCGAAGGCCGCATCACGGACGACCAGGACTTTCTCGACGTGCCGGGCCGGACGCCGAAGGTCCGGGATCGCAGCGCGGTGCGCTCCACATCGCTACGCAAGTTCGATACGCTCCCGCCGACCGAGCTCGAAATCGCGATCCTCGACGTCGTGCGGATCAACTATGGCGCGACCGACGACCAGGTGATGCAGTCCGCCGCGCGCGCGGTCGGCTTCAAGTCGACCAGCAGCCAGCTCCGCGACCTGCTGGCGGACGTGATCGCCACGGCCATCAAGCACGGCCGGCTGACGCGGCAAAGCGGTATGCTCGTGCTGGGGCCGGAAGCACCCGCCGTTTAGCGTCCGGTCACGGCGTCCGGGCGGATCGAGCAATGTCGCGTCGGTCGCGCCCGGCAAAGCGCGGTAGCGGTCGAGCCTGACAACCGCGATCCGACCGCCGCCTAACGAGCGTCGCTCATGCCCTCGCGCGCTGGGTTATAGCGTCGGCGAGATAGCGCTGGGTCTGCGCGGCATCGGTTAGCCGGGCTTTCAGCGCATCGCACAGCGCCATCAGCATATCGACCTTGGCGACGATACGCTGTTGTTCCGCGAAAGGTGGAAGAGGAATTAGAATGTTCTGGACGTCAGATAATCTAAAACTATTTTTAATTCCTCGCTGCGGCTCATTAAATTGCTTTTGCGCCAACGGAGACCGAAGTGCCTCGGCTACATATCTGCCTCGGATTGAAGGCAGCAAACGGATCATGGCCGTATGCTGGTTGATATAGGCCTCGCCGAAATCTTTCGGGATCAAGGCCATATTGCCGACGTCGCCTGTAATGGAGACCAAAATGTCGCCCGCCTGCAACGACGTTCGCATGCCTTCACGGGTATTGCCAATTCTGACAAAGTGCATCTTATTTAGGCGAATTTCGTAACCGCCGCGCGATAAGTTGCCCATTGTGACAAACTTCGCACCAGTCTCAGATAAGTATTTTGACCAGTCTCGAGAACCAGATGTGATTAGTTCAGATAGCTCGCCTAGGCGCGTCCAGACCCATCCTCTCGGGGCGGAAAAGGGCTCTTGATCGTTCAAGTCTCCTTGGCGTTGTCTCGTTAAACTAGCTTTTTTGGGTTTCTCCGCCGACAAGGCTCCAATTAAGGCTGCCGCCGGTTCATCATGCGCGTCTTGCTCCACCAGTTTGCCGCGCATGGCGAGGTCGAGAATGGCCTGCTTGAGGGCGTCGATGCTGGCGTCGGTGGTGAAGAGGGTGTCGAAATGGCGTTCCAGACGCGCCCAGTCGCGGGCAAGATTCGTCGCGTCTGCGCTGTTCACCAGCGTCGCGAGCAGGATTTCCACCAGCGCCTGGTGCGCGGCCATCGCCCCTGCGCTCTCACGCTCCAGCGCATCGCACAGCGCCATCAACTCATCCACTCGGGCCACAATCCGGCGTTGTTCTGCAAGGGGCGGTATCGGAACCGGAAAATCACCATAAGCTGCCGAATCCAGCCTGCACGTTCCGTGGCTCGATCGCTCCACTCTAGCGAGCATCAGCGGCTTTAACCCCTTCAGTGCGCGTAAAAGGTATTCCGCCGTTTCTGGTTCGTGGAGTTCTAGTGCCTTCATATCCTGATTGATCGTTACAGGCGCCTTGGAGATGGCAACGGGAAAGCTGTGGGCTAAGATCATGCCGCGAACCACAAACAACAGGCTCTCAGGGGCGATCATCTTTATCGAGGAGCCTTGAAGCGCCGCTTCGCTGACGCTCAGTTCCGCCTCGGTCAGATAATCCTTCTTCATGTCCTTGGGCGAAATCCAAGGGATTGGCCCTTCCCAAAAATCCATTCGAGACTTTGAAGGGGTTCCGCCGCCAACTTGACGGCCCAAGGATTTCAGAGGCCGGCACTGCCAACTTTGTGGGATCGCAAATGGTGGTGTCGATTGCGCATTCTTGGCGTTCCCCTTGGTGCTCGTTGGCTCATCTCCCGCATCCCGCGGCACGAGCTTCCCGCGCACCGCCAGGTCGAGGATCAGCGCGCGCAGCCGTTCGATCCCGTACAGGCTGATCCGCTTGCCGCCGCCGCGCCCGGCGCCGCTCTTGCGCTCGATCGCGCCGGTCCAGATGTCGAGATTGTCGGCCACCAGCGCCGCGATGTCGATCACGCCGGTGTCCCCGCCAGCGCCTCGGCCAGGATCGTCTTCAACTCGTCGCGCAGGCTTTGGATGCTCGCCTGCTGCTCGGCATAGGTGACGAGCAGCGCGTCGGGATCGTGGCTGATCTCGGCTGCGCGGTGCGGGTTCTTGCAGTCGAGGTTGTAGCCGCGCGCTTCGACGTCGGCGGCGCTGATCTTCCACGCCTGCTCGGTTTCCTTGCGGCTGCGAAAGCCATCGGCCTCGTCGCCCCACCAGGCTTGCTCGGCCGCGAACTCCTCGAAGCGCATCGGCTTGGTCTTGTTGTAGCTCGTCACGCCGGCCGGATAGGGGTGTTCGTAGAACCAGACGTTCTTGGTTGGCGTTCCTTTGGTGAAGAACAGAATGTTGGTCTTGATCCCGGTGTACGGCGCGAACACGCCGTTGGGCAGGCGGATGATGGTGTGCAGGTTGCACTCCTCGATCAGGCTGCGCTTCAGCGTAGTCTTCACGCCCTCGCCGAACAGGAAGCCGTCGGGCAGGACTACGGCGGCGCGGCCGTTGGTCTTCAGCAGACGGATGATCAGCGCCATGAACAGGTCCGCGGTCTCGCGCGTGCGCAGGTGACTGGGAAAGTTGTTCTCGATCCCGTCCTCCTCCATCCCGCCGAACGGCGGGTTGGTGGCGATCACCGCGACGCGGTCCTTCTCGGTATGGTCGGCATAGGCGCGCGCCAGCGTATTGCCGTGGCGGATGCCGCTGGGCGTATCGATGCCGTGCAGGATCATGTTGGTGATGCACAGCATGTGCGGCAGCGATTTCTTCTCCACTCCGCGGATCGAGCCGCGCAGCACCTCCTCCTCCGCGGTCGACGTCACCGATTTGCGCTTGTGCTCGATCGCGCACGTCAGGAAGCCGCCGGTACCGCAGGCGGGATCGAACACCACCTCGTTCAGCTTGGGATCGAGGCGGTTGACGATGAACTGCGTTACCGCGCGCGGCGTGTAGAACTCGCCGGCGTTGCCCGCACTTTGCAGGTCCTTCAGCACCTGTTCGTAGATCGCGCCGAACGTGTGGCGATCCTCGCTGTTGTTGAAATCGATCTCGTTGATCTTGTTGATCACCTGCCGCAGCAAGGTGCCCGATTTCATGTAGTTGTAGGTATCTTCGAACACGTCGCGGATCACCTGCGCGCGCTTTGCCACGTCGCCCTGCGCGGGCAGGTCGCCCTTCAGCTTGGCGAATAGCTGCAGATTGACGAAATCGAGCAGCTTCTCGCCGGTGTCGCCTTCCTTGTCCGCCGCCCAGTTCCGCCAGCGCAGATGCTCAGGGAGCGGGGACTGGAAATCGTCGTCGATCAGTTCGAGCTCGGCCTCGCGGTCGTCGAGAATCTTGAGGAAAAACAGCCAGACCAGCTGGCTGATCCGCTGGGCGTCCCCATCAACGCCGACATCCTTGCGCATGATGTCCTGGATGGATTTGATGACGCCGGAAACATTACTCATTCGTGCATTCTCATTCGTTCGCGGCGTACTCGTATATCTGGTCTTCGAGCGCCCTCAGCGCGGCCTCATAAGCGGGCTTGCCGCCAAAGGCACCCCTGATGATCTCCATCGGCGTGCCGAGCGCGGTGAACGGCGCGAGGCGGAGGACCTTTGCATCCTCGATCGTCTCGACGCCCTCGTCGGCGTATTTGTCGAGCAGCGCCTCGAGCACGGCGCGGGCCTTGTCGCCATATTGGGCGAAGTAATCGCGTTTCTTCACGCGCTCGGCGCGTTCGCGGCGGGTGAGCGGTGGAGCACCGAACGCGACATGGACCAGCAGGTCGAAGTCGCCGAAATCCTTTCCTACGGTTTCGGCGAGATTGGCGAGGATGACGCCGCGCTGCTCCAGTTCATCGATGATCGCCTGTTTGCGTTCGCTGGCGTTCCAGTGCCAGATGAACTCATCGAGAGACTTATATTCCTCGGCGATCTGCTTGCCGGCATAGTCGCGGTAGGACTCGGTCACCAGCTTGCCGTCGCTGCCGACATATTCGACACGCTCGTTCATCACGCGCGCGGTGACGCCGCTGACCACGAACTTGCGGCGCCCGCCGGTGTCGTCACCGTCATCGTCGGGATCACCCTCGCCGTCGGGATCCCCATCGTCTTCCGGGTCGGGCGGGACAGGATCGTCGTCTTTCGTGGGCTCGTAGATCACCACCGGCGCACCATCGAACGCATCGTCCCGGAACAGCTCGGTCGCGCGCTTGAAATCCATTATCGTGAAGAAGAACTTGCCGTTGTCCTCGTCGATCCGCGTGCCCCGTCCGATGATCTGCTTGAACATGGTCATCGAATTGATCGTGCGATCGATCACGACCAGCTTGCACGTCTTGGCATCGACGCCGGTGGTCAGCAGCTGGGACGTGGTGGCGATGACTGGATAGGGCTCTTCGGGGTCGATGAACCGGTCCAGCTGCGCCTTGCCCTCGACGCTGTCGCCGGTGATCCGCATGACGTATCGGCTGTTGTCCGTCGCCAGCTTGCCGGCGGCGTTGACGATCGCCTTGCGCATCCGTTCGGCGTGATCGATGTCCTCGCAGAAGATGATTGTCTTCGACATCGGATCGGTCGCGCGAAGGAATTTCATCACCCGCTCGGCAACCAGCTTGGTGCGCTGGTTGAGGACTAGCGTGCGGTCCATGTCCCGTCGATTATACTCGCGGTCCTCGATCACGCCGCCCAGGTCGTCGACCATGCCGGGCGGCGGGATCCAGCCGAGCACGTCGCGGTCGATGTCGATGCGGATGACCTTGTACGGCGCCAGAAAGCCGTCCTCGATGCCCTGCTTGAGCGTGTAGGTATAAACCGGATCGCCGAAATAGGTGATGTTCGAGACGTATTCGGTCTCTTTCGGCGTGGCGGTCATACCGACCTGCACCGCGCCGTCGAAATAATCGAGGATCTCGCGCCAGGCGGAATCTTCCGCGGCGCTTCCCCGGTGGCATTCGTCGATCACGATCAGGTCGAAAAAGTCTCGCGACACCGTCTTGAAGATCTTCTCGGATTCTTCTGTGCCGGTGATCGCCTGATACAGGCCCAGGTGGATCTCGTAGGCAGGGTCGATCTTGCGGTTCTTGATCTTCGTCATCTGCCCGCCAAACGGCTTGAAATCATTCACGAGCGTCTGGTCGATCAGGATGTTGCGGTCGGCGAGGAACAGGATGCGTTTGGCGGTACCGGCTTTCCAAAGACGCCAGATGATCTGGAACGTGGTGTAGGTCTTGCCGGTGCCGGTCGCCATCACGAGCAGGACCCGCTTCTGGCCCTTTGCTACGGCCTCGACGGTCCGGTTGATCGCGTCGGCCTGATAGTAGCGCGGCGCCTTGCCGGACGCGTCTATGTGGTAGGGTTGTGCGACCAGATCTTGCTCGTCATCGGCGATCTGGTGAAACCGCCTATAGCGATCCCAAAGGATGTCGGGCGGCGGGAAATCGTCCAGCCCATGATCGGTCTCCGTAGGCTGGCCGGCCAGTGCTGCGCGATCATGTCCAGCGAATGCGTCTCCGTTGGAACTGAATGCGCTGGGAACGTCGAGTATCTCGGCATACCCCAACGCCTGCTGAAGCCCGCTGCTGACCGAGTGAATATTGGCCTTGGCCTCCACGACGGCCAGAGCGAGTCCCGGTTTGAGCGATAGAACATAGTCCGCGAATTTGCGTTTTTTCTTGTTTCTCGAGGATAGGTTGCCGCGAACGACGATAGGTCCTGGCGCCAGCGTAACTTCTCGGCGAATTTGCTGCATCTGATCCCAGCCTGCCTGTTTGATGGCAGGGGTGATGAACAGGTCGCAAACATCGATTTCGCTGAGCCGCTTTTTTTCGGAAGGATCCAAGCCAACTACCCTATAAGCAAAATCGATGTGTCGGCTTCTCGCCGGTCGGATTTACTGACATCTACCAAACCATGAACTCGAGTCACCTCAATTCAAGCTTTGAGCCGCAACGCGGGCGTCGCGCGACGGCGGACGCCTGACCATGCCGATCCGACACAGTATCTGGAAGGTCGGCAGCGCGCCCGCGCCGCTCGGCGAGTCCGCACTGCCAAGCGAGGCACTGCTCGAACAGATGATCGTGGCCGCGCCGCAAATCCTTTCCGACGAGTGGATGATCATCGGACGGCAGGAGGATACCGGCTTTGGTGGCCGGATCGATCTGCTCGCGATCGCGCCTGACGGCGCTTTGATCCTGATCGAGCTGAAACGCGGCCGTACGCCGCGCGACGTCGTCGCACAGGCGATCGACTATGCGACTTGGGCCGAGGCGCTTGATGCGGAGGCGATCGGCCGCGTCTATTCTCGCTTCTCGAACGGCGGTAATCTCGCCGAGGATTTTCGCGCGCGGTTTGGCATGCTGCTCGACGAGGCGACGCTCAACCAGAGCCATCAGGTCGTGATCGTCGCGGCCAGCCTCGATGCCAGTTCCGAACGGATCGTCGGCTATCTCGCCAAGCGCGGGATCGCGATCAACGTGCTGTGCTTCCAGGTTTTCGACACCGATGCGGGCCAACTCCTGAGCCGCGCCTGGCTGATCGACCCGGTCGAGACGCAGGTCGCAGCGACCGTCGATACGCGACAGGGCGAGCGCGAGCCTTGGAACGGCGAGTATTACGTCTCGTTCGGTCACGGCTTGGGCCGAGATTGGGATGAGGCGCGGCGCTACGGCTTCATCTCGGCGGGCGGCGGCGCATGGTATAGCGGCACGCTTCGCCTGCTGGATCCTGGCGACCGCGTCTGGGTGAAGGCGCCGGGATACGGCTTCGTCGGTGTCGGTGTGGTCCGCGGCGAGCCGGTGGCGATGCGTGACTTCGAACTCCGCAGCGGTGAAGGCGCATCGGTGCCTGCGGCGGAGCTGCTCACTAAGGCCAGCTATCACCGCGAGTTCATCGAGGATCTCGACCGCTGCGAATATTTCGTGCCCGTCGAATGGATAGCCACCGTCGGGCTCGATGCGGCGATCCATGAGGTCGGCATGTTCGGCAATCAGAACAGCGTGTGCGCGCCGAAGACGCCCAAGTGGCGGCATACCGTCGATCGGTTGAAGACGCTGTTTCCCACTTGGAACAAGCCAAGCCTGAACAGCGCGACATAGGCTCGGGGAGGCTTGCGGCTGGCAGCCTGGTCGGTCAGATGTTGCGGTAAGTAGCGCGCTGGGTAAGCTATAGCGACGTTCAGGGGGATAGATTTGTTCAGGGGCTCAATGTGGCGCGGAATGGCGCCGATCGTCGCGCTGTGTGGTACGAGTGTTGTGTATGCGGCAGATCGAGCGCCGGTGCGTGTCGTGCGGTATGCGCCGGCAGCAGCATGGGTGATCGCGGCGCCCAAGGGAAGTGACGCGCCGACGCCGCCCGGCGCTCCGCTGCGCATCATCTTTGCCGACCAGCAGGTTCGCGTGACGGACCGCGGCCAAGAAGAATATCAGGCGACCAAGCTGGCGCTCTTGACGCCGGAAGCATTGGCCGCCGGCAATCTGACCATGACATGGTCGCCCGCGAATGAGGAGATGATCGTCCATCGTCTGGCGATCATGCGGGACGACCAGACCATCGACGTGCTCGCCACGCAGAAGTTCACGGTCATCCAGCGCGAAAACAACCTCGAACAGTCCGCGCTCGACGGTAACCTGACGGCGACGTTGCAGATTGCGGGTTTGCAGGTCGGGGACGTGCTCGAGTTTGCGATCACGACGGTCCGACGCCAGACCAGCCTCGGCGAGCGGCCGCAAGGTTTCATGCAGTTTCCGGTTGCGGGCGTTCGCGGAGCGTACCGGGTACGGCTGATCGCGCCGACGGGTGCAGGCATCGCCTTTAGAGCGTCACCCGATCTTCCCCAGCCGGTGGTCCGCGACATGGGCTTGGAAACCGAGCGCCAACTCACCTTGGCGGATCCGGCGTCCGTGACAATACCGGACGGTGCACCGCTGCGATATTCGATCGCGAGGCTGATGCAGTTCAGTGGTTACAGCGATTGGCCGGCAGTCTCGCGGACGTTCAGCGCACCGTTCGTGCGTGCAGGAACGCTCAGCCCGACATCCCCGGTGAAGGCGGAGGCGGCGAAGATCGCTGCCGCGACGAACGATCCGGCGCAACGCGCGATGGCGGCATTACAACTGGTCCAGGATCGCATCCGCTACGTCTATGTCGGCTTGGACGGCGGGAATTATCAACCGGCGAACGTCGACGAGACGTGGCGTCGCCGTTTCGGCGATTGCAAGGCGAAGACGGTGCTTCTGATCGCGCTGCTGCACGAGCTGGGTATTGCGTCCGAACCTGTGCTGGTCGCGAGCAAAGGCGGCGATGGCACCGACGAACGCCTGCCCACGCCTGCGGTGTTCGATCACGTCGTCGTGCGCGCGACGATCGGCGGCGCTTTGATCTGGCTCGACGGCACGAGGCTCGGCGACCGATCGCTGACTGGGCTCGAACCGCCGCCGTCGCGCTGGGGCCTACCACTGCGCGCAGGCGGTGCTGCGCTTGAGCGGATCGCGCCCATCGTGCCGCGTTTGCCGAGCCGTATCCAGGCGGTCGACGTCGATGCGTCCGCCGGTTTCGACAAGCCCGGCAAATATCGCATCCAGGTGACGCTGCGCGGCGACGAGATATTCGGGATGCGCGCGCAGCTTGCTGGCCTCGCACCGGCCGACGCCGACAAGGCGCTGGTCGCTTATTGGCGACAGCAATACCCCGTCGTCGAAGCGACCCGCACCAGCTGGCGGTTCGACGAGGCAAACCGGCTTCTCGTGCTCGGTGTCGAAGGAGAGGGCAAGGTCGACTGGGACGGTGACGCGACGGAGGGGCATACGCACTATCTCTTCGGCGCCGGCTTTCCGCCGCCTGACGAGATGAAGCGGCCAAAGGATCAGCCGCAGGATGTGCCTTGGGCGAACGAGTACCCGTCGTTCACCTGCTACGCGACGACGATCAAGGTGCCAGCGGTAGGCAAGGGCTTCCGCTGGTCGTTCTCATCCGATCCTATGGATCGGCGACTTGGCGGCATTTCCTATTGGCGGATCTCATCGTTCGACGGTGTGACGGCGCGCATGGTCAAGAGCCGCCGTGTCGAGGTGCCGGAAATCAGCGCGAAGGAGGCGGCCGCTATTCCGAACGCCGTCCCCAAGTTCGATAACAACAAGTCCTACGTCTGGGAGGTATCAAGCAAAGGGCGCAAGGATGCCGCGAAGGCCGCTGTCGATACATTGAGCAGGTTTGGCACGTTCAGCGATTTCGCGGGTGCGAATCCGCCGTGTCAAAAGCCGTAGTCGCCAGACGCTGAATCCTGGTATCGCGCTGGTATCGCAGATGCGTCGATTTTGGCGTTTTGATGCCCGTAATGCCGACAATAACCCACGGTTTTCTGGGGTTTTTGCCAGATACTGTCGCATTCGTAATGCGGGGGTCACAGGTTCGAGTCCTGTAAGCGGCACCACTTTCTTTATGGCACTTCCACAAGAGAACGGCGGCAGCTAGGGCTGAGCGGTCTTTCGAGATGGGCACGCGTTTGGGTCCTGCCTGGGGCGCTTTGGGTAGGGAACGGCCTCGACCCATGCTTGGGAGAAGGTATGACCCGTGCCGCGCGAGACGTGCTTTCGGACTGCCGGCTGGCGCTGGAAATGCTGCAAAGAGAAACAGACCCGGATCGCTGGCGCGTTCACTGGGCCGGCGGCGTAGCTTTGTTGCGTGTCGTGGGACACGTACTCCTCAACGTCGATCAGCCTACCAACAACGCTCTCGGCGCGATCGCTACAGTCGCTCACCGAGCGTGGAAGAGCGCCGATCCGGCGCATGCCGTGTATCGGGAGTTCATCCTGGAAGAGCGGAACAACATCCTCAAGGAGTATCGTTCGAAGGTCCACCCGCTTGCCGAGGTGCCGGTCGTGGTGCGGCTGACTTTGCTGCATCCGGAAACCGGCGAGATCAGCTACCTCGACCAACCGGCCAACTTCGACGAAAACCTTTTTAGGCCGATGGTTGAAGGCTACGGTGAGGGCGAGGACGCTCGCGACGTCTTACAGGAAGCGATTAACTGGTGGGAGTGCGAGCTTTCGGCGATAGAGGACGCATGCGTCGCAGCAAGCAAGCCGCCCTCGAGGCCAAGCACCCCCGCCTGACGAGCCTCTTGCTCGTTGAGGAAAAATTGGTCGAGGCGAAATACTTCATCGGTCGGATGATCCGCTGTCGTCATCACGAGTACGTCGCATTCGATCTCAATGCCTTTCTGTCCGCGTCTCGATCGGTTGCGTTCCTGATCCGTAAGGAATTCGGGCGGGTGCCCGTGTTCAGGGACTGGTGGAGCGATTACGATCTGCGCATGAACGAAGAACCGGCTACCGCCTTCTTTCGCGATCTCCGCAACTTTTCTCAGAAAGAAGGGCGCGTTCGGTTGGTCGGCCACGGACGATGGATTACGTCAGCTGCGAGCGTGCGTTCGATGCCAGCCTCGTCGGCGTGCCGGTCGTCGTGCTGTCGAACAATGACGGATGCGCGATCGCCCGTTCGGCCGAAGCCAAGGCGCTCGGTATCAAGATGGGGGATCCGATCCATCACCTGCGCGATGTGGTCCGCCGGCACGGTATCCGGGTCGTGTCCTCAAACTGCAAACAGTAGTAAGTTAGGTGGAATGCCCGTTTTCAGGTAGATCGGCAGCTGGATGGAGGACGTGTAAATGCGTCGAGCAACGTCATTGCAGGCTGCCCTTGATCGGCGCCCTCTCGTCAACGAATGGTTGCAACTGCCCGGCAACCTCGGGCGATCGCCGGCAACGTTGGATGCTTATGGCCGCGGGGTGCTGCATTACCTAGCATACTATACGTCTTCGAGTGTCGTCACCGAGGCGGCGACACTCGAAGACGTTTCTCGCTACGTTCGCGATCTGCTTCCCGGTCCCGGTGGTCGGGGTGCCATAGCGAACTCGATACTTCACCAAAGGCTGACTGCCATCAGGCTTTGGTACGATCATTTTGCGTATCAAGGGCTCTGTTCACGAAATCCAGTCCCACGAGGACAGATTTTGGCGTCCCGTAGAGTGCCGGATCGCGCCGGATTCACTCGTGGACCCGTGCCCCGCCCCGTCATATTGCCTCACGTGCCGACCGAGGAAGAATGACTTTCAATCCCGTAAGACCCCAACCAACGCTGTTCGCTCGACTTCGTGTCGGATGCGTTGGCCTGCGACCGGCGGTTCCGCTTGCTCGACGTCATCGACGACTACAGCCGGGAGTGCCGGGAGTGCATCGTCGGTACCTCGTTGTCAGGCCCGCGTGTTGTCCGCCAGTTGACCGCCATGGCCGAGCGTCGCGGGTTGCCGTGCATGGTGGTCAGCGACAATCCTGTCCTGAGCGAAGCCGAAGGGGGGACCGAACTGAACGGTCACGCCGTCCTTGCCTGGTACCAGGACACCGGCGTCGAGTGGCTACATCGCGCCCGACAAGGCTCTCCTGAGCTTGTCGAAGGGCCGCAGCAGCATGGCTGTGTGGAATAGCTCAACGATGGCTTGCGCGACACGTGCCTGAACGAGCAGCTGTTCCCTCGCTGGCTGCGGCGAGACGGATGATCGAGGCATGGCGGACAGACTACAACGCCGTGCGTCCGCACAATAGTCTCGGCGGCGTGAGTCTCGGCGGCGTGGCACCCGCCGAGTTCACCAAACGGCCCCGCCAGGGGCCCACGGACACCGAAACTAACGCATCAGCGGCCTGGAAATGGGCAGTACGTCAATAGACATACTGAGAGATGATGATCGCTGGGCGCCCCGTCGTTCAGCGCCGTAGCGGTTGTACCTCCCGGATGAGATCGATGAGCAGGCGCAGCCCGGTCGGGAGGTGCCGGCGTCCGGAATAATAGACATGGAAACCGCTACCAGCGGTCGACCAGTCCTCTAAAACCGGTCGTAAGGCTCCGCTGTCCAGATGCTGGCGAAGCGCGGCCTCCGTCGCGTAGACGATTCCTGCACCGCATAGCCCGAAAGCGATGGCGGCGTGGCTGGCATCGACAGTCAGCGGGCCAGGCGTAACAATGGAGACGTCGTTGCCGTCGCGCTCGAATTCCCAACGATATACCTGACCGTTGCCCAGGCGGATGCCGACGCTGCGATGGTTTTGCAGGTCCTGCGGGTCAGCCGGCGCGCTGAAACGCGCAAGGTACGTCGGCGAGGCTGCCGCGATCCAGCGAAGATCCGGGGACAGCCGCTGCGCGATCATGTCCTCGGGCACCGTGCCGCCATAGCGGATGCCGGCATCGAAGCCGCTGCCGACGACATCGATCATGCGATTGCTCACGCTGATGTCGATCGCGACCTCCGGATAGCGGTCCACGAAGATCGGCATGACCGGCTTGAGCAGTAGCTCGACCGCGTCTTCGAGGACGTTGATCCTGACGCGGCCTGCCGGGGCGTCGCGATAGCGGTCCAGGGTCTCGCTTGCGGCAGCGATGACCTGCATTGGAGCTTCGATGGTCGCCTGAAGCTCCTCGCCGGCCGCGGTCAGCGTGACGCTGCGGGTCGTCCTGTTCAAGAGTCGAACGCCGCGGCGCCCCTCCAGCGCCGTGATCGCGTGGCTGAGAGCGGAGGTGGTGACGCCCATCGCGATCGCCGCACCACGGAAGCTGCCGTGCCTGGCAATCGCCAGGAAATAGGCGAAGTCCGCCAGGTCTGCTCGGCTCATTTTCATCGCGACCATCTACACCATTGTTGAGCATCGTTCACCGGCTCGTTGCTGGCGGGGCGGCTAATGCCGGTGTCTCCGCCACCCTAGATTGCGGTTCGAGATGATCGTCATCCTGACGATAGGCGGATTGGAAGGGCGGCAATCATGATGAGGATCGGCATGGCCCTCGCCACGCTGTTGCTGCCCGTGAACGCACAGGCGCAGCAAGGAGCGACCGACATGAGCATTGAACGCAAAGCTGACATGAAGACCGTGGACGGCCCAGCAGCATATTTCACCGGCAAGGCAACGATCACCGGGCAGTTCCAGCGCGACGAGCCGTCGCGCGTATCCGGCGCCATCGTTCACTTCGAGCCCGGTGCGCGCACGGCGTGGCACACCCACCCAGCCGGTCAGACGCTGATCGTGACCGAGGGCGTGGGCTGGACGCAGATCGCGGGTGGACCAAAGCTCGAGTTCCACGCCGGCGATATCCTGTGGTGCCCTGCCGAACACAAGCACTGGCACGGCGCGACGCCGCATGAAGGCATGACCCACGTTGCCATCCAGGAAGCGATCAACGGGACGCCCGTTACGTGGATGGAGAAGGTAACGGACGAAGACTATCTCGCACCGCTTGGCGGCAAGTAAGGCCATGCCGCATGTCCTCGTAAAGCTCTGGCCCGGCAAGTCCGACGACCAGAAGCAGCGCCTGACCGAGACCATCACGCACGGCGTGATGGAAGCGCTTGGATACGGCGAGGACGCGCTGTCGGTCGCGAACGAGGAAGTCCGCTCCTGCCGAATGGACATCGAAGGTGTACGAGCCTGACATCGTTGGAAAATGGGCCAGTCTGACTAAGCAGCCTGGCTATGGCGAGCAGCCCCGCCCGGCCGTCGGATCGACCACGCCAGCCTTACAGAAAAGGCGCCTCATAGAAAACGGCGCCTTATCGGCTGTCCTTCCCCTTCATCTGAAAGGTTTTCCCATGTCTAATGCCCATCGTTTCACCGGCAAGGTCGCCTTCATTACCGGTGCGGCCAGTGGCATCGGCCGTGCCACGGCCATTGCCTTTGCGACCGAGGGCGCACGTGTCGCCATCCTGGATCGAACCGAGGATGCTCTGTCCGAAACGGCCGATGCGCTGCGGAAGGCGGGGGCCGAGGCGTTGGTCATCCCGTGCGACGTGTCGAAGCCGGATCAGGTCGAGGTCGCCGTTGGCCGGGTGGTCGAAACCTTCGGCCGGCTTGACATCGCGTTCAACAATGCCGGCGTCGAGAACAAGGCTGCGCCGGTCCACGAGATCGAGCTCGACGAATGGGATCGCATCCTCGACATCAACCTGCGCGGTGCCTTCGTCTGCATGAAGCACAAGCTGTCACAGATGGTGCGTCAGGGGAGCGGCGTGATCGTCAACACGTCCTCGGGTGCCGGCGTTCGCGGCGTCGCGGGTGGCGCCTCCTACACCGCATCCAAGCACGCCATTATCGGCCTGACCAAGGCCGCCGCACTCGACTACGCCAAGCAGAACATTCGCGTGAACGCGGTCCTGCCGGGTAACATCGAAACGCCCATGATGGATCGCTTCACCAACGGCGACATCCAGAAAGCGATAGATCTTGAACCAGTCGGGCGCTTGGGCAAACCCGAGGAGATAGCGGATGCCGTGCTTTGGATGAGCGCCAATCTGGGTGCGTTCGTCACGGGCGCCGCGGTGTCCGTCGATGGGGGCTGGTCTCTCTGACCGGAGTTGATGGTGCGAGTCACTTTCGCCTGAACCATCCGATCAATCGGGGCTGACTTGCAAGACCGCAAACCAGTGTCGCAGCGACGTGTTTCCCAGAAATATTGATCCGGCGAGGCCAATTTACAGAGGATCAGATCATTGGCGTGCTGCGCGAGCATGAGGCTGGCGTGAAAACGACTGAGCTATCCCGCAAGCACGGCACCGGCGATGCGACGTTCCCCGACTGGAAGTCGATGTACGGCGGGATGACGGTGTCGGAGGCGGCGCGGTTACGGACGCTGGAAGAGGAGAACCCTCCGGCTGAAGAAGCTGCTGGCGCAGTCGATGCTAGACGTGTCGGCGCTGAAGGATCTGCTTGGAAAAACTGACCCGGTCTGCCGAGCGCTACGCTGCGGTGGAGAGGCTGATGGGGGACCACGGCTTCTCCGAGCGTCGCGCCTGCAAGCTGACCGGGGTTAACCAGTCGGCATGGCAATACCAGTCGGCATGGCAATATGAGCCGCTCCGCGGTCAGGATGATGCTGTCCGCGCGCGTATGCGCGAGTAATCAAAATCACGCCCAACCGAGCGAACACTATGCGCGCACTATGCGATCGCCGTGGATCAATCTCGAATCACTATGCCGTGCGCCGTAGATGGTCCGGGCGGGCAGCACGCTCGCGTCACGAAAGGCAGCAGGGCGACATGTCGTCTGAACCCATCTCGGAACCCGACCCTAGCGGGCTCGTCATCTATGTCGGCCAGGATCGCGCGGGGCATTGGCTCGTCCAGGACAGCAAGCGCACCCTTGAAGGCCGCTTCATCTCCTACGCCGCGGCGTTGCACTATGCGCAGGCCGAGCGGGATATCTACCATGCGAGCGTCGAGATCGCCGACCGGCCGCTGACGCCGCTGGTGTCCTTTGCTCCCGTCGGCCGCGACGAACGCGCGCTGCCGCGGGCGGCGTGAGGGAGACAGTGTCATGAACGTTCATACTCTGCCGGTCCGGTCGCGCGCTGCCGTTACGGGAGCGAGGACGGTGATCCACGATTCGCGCTGGCCGCAGATCGTGGCTGTCTTGTCGGCATTGCGCACCGGTGGCCGGCACGCCGTCCGGATCGTCGATGCCGAGTGCGGCGCCGGAACGCTGTTGCTGCAGGCAGCGCACCATGCGCGGGCGCTCGGCTTCACCGCGATCGAGGCGCGGGGAATCGATCGATCGCCCTCGTCGATCGGGCGTGCGCGGGCCGCCGCAAACCGTGCCGCCGACCCGGCGATCGGCGTGTCGTTCGAAGTCGCCGACCTGGTCGTGGCGTTGCAGACCGAGCACGACCTGCCCGCCGACATCGTCCTGTGCCACGGCGTTGCGGCGCACGAATGGCGGCCGGACGCGGTTGCGGCGTTGCGGCAGGCCGGGCGGCTGGTGATCGACGATCGGGCGGCGTCTTACGCGCGTGGCGTCGCGGCATGACGCGACGCGATACCGTGTGGCGGGGGATCGGCGTCGTGCTGACCGTCGGCGCGTGCACGGTCGCCGCGGCGCTCAACGAGTCGGCGCTGGCGATGCTGCTGTTTCCGATCGCGCTGCTCGGCCTGACGCTGGCGATCAACGGCAAGCGCGTCGTCGTCGCGCTTCGCGCCGAACGGCATGGCCATTGTCACACCGCCGAGGCGATCCACGCCGTGCGTTTGCGCCGCCTGCGCCGGCGGCTCGACCCGCCGCATTCCTGAGCCCCACCGGCCTGATCGCGTGATAGCGACAGGCGGATAGCGAGTGACCATGACCTGTTTCGAACCGCAGAACGGCGTGCTGTGCGCCGAAGACGTGCCCTTGCCCGCGATCGCCGAGGCGGTGGGGACGCCCGTCCATGTCTATTCCGCCGCCGCGTTGCGCGATGCGGCGGGGCGGTTCAGGGCGGCGCTATCGATCCTGCCGCGCGTGCGCGTCGCGTTTGCGGTCAAGGCGAACCCGAACAGCGCGGTGCTGTACCTGCTCGCCGGGTGCGGGTTCGGTGCCGACATCGTCTCGGGTGGCGAGATGCGGCGTGCGCTCGAGGCCGGGATCGCGGCGTCGGATATCGTGTTCTCGGGCGTCGGCAAGACCGACCGCGAACTCGCCGACGCGCTCGCCGCCGGGGTCGGCCAGTTCAACCTCGAACTGGAGGAGGAAGGCCAGGTGCTTGCCGCCCTGGCGCGGGCGCGGGGCAGGCGGGCGACCGCGGTCCTGCGCGTCAACCCGGACGTCGATGGCGGCACGCACGCCAAGATCTCGACCGGGCGGCGCGGCAACAAGTTCGGCGTCGCGATCACCGATGTGCCGGCGATGTACGACCGGCTGTCGCGTCTCGACGGGCTCGACCTGGTCGGAGTCGCGCTCCACATCGGCAGCCAGTTGCGCGATCTGGAGCCGCTCGAACATGCGTACGAGCGGATCGGCACGCTGGTGGCGGATCTGCGCGCGCGGGGGCATCGCATCAGCCGGGTCGATCTCGGCGGCGGGCTCGGCATCCCGTACCGCGCCGACGATATCGTCCCGACGCTGGACGCCTATGCCGCGATGGTCGCCAAGGTCACGCGCGACTGGGACGTCGAGCTGACGTTCGAGCCGGGCCGGGTCGTCGCGGGGCTCGCCGGCGTGCTCCTGACCCGGGTGATCTGGGTGAAGCCCGGCGCGGATCATCCGTTCGTGATCGTCGACGCGGCGATGAACGACCTCGCCCGGCCGGCGCTGTACGATGCGTTCCACCGGTTCGAGGCGGTCATCCCCGATGGCGAGCACATGGTCGCCAATATCGCCGGCCCGATCTGCGAGAGTGGCGACGTGTTCGCGGTCGCGCGGGACATTGATCGCGTCCGCCGCGGTGACCTGGCGGTGCTGCACGCAACGGGGGCGTATGGCGCGGCGATGGCGTCGACCTACAACTGCCGCGCATTGTGCCCCCAGGTGCTGGTCGACGGCGATCATTTTGAGATCGTCGCCGATCGCTATCTGCCCGAGGAGTTCGCCGCGTAGCCGTGACGATCGATCACTGCCTGCGGCTCTACTGGATTCGCCGGATCCGCTCTATGGCGGCTAGAAACCTGCCCAGCACCGGCATGAGGATGAGCGGATGATTTTGCGCAGCGACGAAACCCTGGATGTCACCGTACCCGGGGTCGAGGGGAGTGGCGAAGGGGGCGGCGCGATGCGGATGCATCTGTTCCGGCCGGCGATCGAGGGGCGGTTTCCCGGCGTGCTGCTCTATTCCGAGATCTACCAGGTCACCGCGCCGATCCGCCGGCTGGCGGCGATGATCGCGGGCAACGGCTATGTCGTGGCGGTGCCCGAGGTCTATCACGAGTATGAAGCGGCGGGCACGGTGCTGACCTACGACCCGGTGGGCACCGACCGTGGCAACGCGCTGAAGATCACCAAGCCGGTCGCGGCGTTCGATGCCGACGCGGCTGCCGCCCTGACCGCGCTGCTGGCGCATCCAGCCTGCAACGGCAGGCTCGGGAGCTTCGGCGTCTGCCTCGGCGGACACCTGGCCTTTCGCGCGGCGCTCGATCCGCGCGTCTCGGCGGCGGTCTGTTTCTATCCTACCGATATCCATTCGGGGACCTTGGGCGCCGGGCGGTCGGACGACAGCCTGGCGCGAATGGCCGAACTGAAGGCGCGAATTCTGTTCGTCTGGGGGCGGCAGGATCCGCATGTTCCCTTTGCCGGTCGCGAGGCGATCCGCGCGCGCCTCGAAGCGGTCGGGGCTGCCTATGAGTGGCACGAGCTCAACGCGCAGCATGCGTTCCTGCGCGACGAGGGGCCGCGCTACGATCCCGCGCTGTTCCTGCAGTCGATGACGTTGACGCTCGACTTCTACCGCAGCGCGCTGGCGTGACGGGGGTTGGCGTGACGGGGGTTGGCGTGACGGGGGTTGGCGTGACGCGCGATCAGTCGAACGCCTCGTCACCCTCGAGCTTGGTCCGCAGCATCAGCCGGCCGCAGGCGGGGTCGTAGGCTTCGGCGCGGTGCATCGTGCCGGTGTTGTCCCACATCACCAGATCGCCGGTCTGCCATACGTGGCTGTAGCTGAACGCGGCGCGTGTCGCCCATTCGCGCAAGCGGACGAGCAGCGAGACGCTCGCCGCATCGTCGTGGCCGACGACGTTGCGCGCGGTGCAGCCGAGGATGAGCGACTTGCGCCCCGACCCGTGCGTCCACACCAGCGGCAATTCGCGCTCGCCCAGCGCCTGCATCGTGGTCAGCATCGCGAGGCTCGGCTCGGGCTGATAATAAAATAGCGAGGCCCAGGGGGCGTGGACGACGCGCAGCCCGTCATAGGCCGCCTTGTCCGCCGCCGAGAGCGCGTCATACGCGGCATAGGTGCTGCAGAAGCCGGTATTGCCGCCGCTCGGCGCGGGCACCACGCAGGACAGGAGCGAGGCGAAGATCGGCACGTCGCTGTTGGTGCCGTCGATGTGCCAATACAGCGAGCCCTTCAGGAACGCCGCCGCCGCCGGATTTTCGCTCGCGTCGAGCGAGATCTTCGCGGTCATCCGACCATCGCTCCCCTCGGCCGCAAGCCGTCCCAGCGTCTGCGTGAACGCGATCTGTTCGGCTTCGGTGAAGTGGATCTCGGGAAAGACCAGCACGCCGCGCGCCTCCAGCATGGCGCGGATGTCGCCGGCCAGATCGCCGCCGAGAAGTTCGCTCTTGTCGTTGAGGACGCGGCTGCCGATAGCGTCCTTTACGCGCTCGCTGCGCAGGCGCGTGCCTGCGGTCGTCGATGTCGTCATGATCTGCTCCTGGATTGGGCCCCTGGGTGTGGGTTGCGCGCGGCTCAGCGTGCGGGCTGCCAGGTCGGGCCACGGCACAGGAACGCGACGCAGCCCTCGACCTTGAGCGTTCCGTCGGGATTTTTCGCGAGCTTGGCGGTGTAGGTCTTGCCGCTGTCGGGGTTGTAGATCTTGCCCTTCCAGATCGATCCGGCGTCGGTGAACCCGTTCAGGATGACCGTGCCTTCGATCGGGTTGCTGCGCTTGGACGGATCGGGATTGGCGCTATCGGTGGTCGGTTTGCCGGGCTCGTGCTTCAGAACCTTGACGATCGTGCCGCAGATCGCGTCGCCGCACGGTGCGATCCGGACCAGAGCCTTGCCTTCGTCGGTGATCCACGTGCCCGTCACCGGTGTGGCGGCGATCGCGCTCGACGCAGTCCCGATCAGCGCCCCAATCAGCGCCGTCGCCATAACGGCGAGGCGTCCATCCTGCATCTTCGACATTCTTCAATCTCCCGCGTGCGCCACCGATGCCGGGGGCGCCGTTCCTCGGCCGGGACGATCCCCGACGGAGCCTTTGAACAGCGGACGATGGAGGCCGGATGGAGGGCGGATGGCGAGCCGGTCGAGAACGCGACTCAGGTCAAAGCGGAATCCACACCGAGAAGCAGGCGCCCGATCGGTCGATGCGGTTCTTCGCCATGATCCGCCCGCCATGCGCCTCGGCGATCTTCGCGGCGAGCGTCAGCCCGACGCCGCTGCCGGGGCGGCCGGCCAGCTTGTCGCTCCCGGCGCGCCAGAACGGCATGAACATGCGCCTCTCGTCGGCCGGCGCGAAGCCCTCGCCTTCGTCGGTGACGCTGGCGATCGCCTGGCCGCTCGCGGTGAACACGACGACGTCGATGCGGCTGCGATCGGGCGCGTGCTTGATCGCGTTGGTCAGGATGTTGGTCATCACCTGGGTCAGCCGGACCGGGTCGCAGTGGATGGTCACCGGCTCGTAGGATTCGACCAGCACGACGTCGCGCTCGGCCGCCGAGGCCCGCAGGTCGCCGACCGCCATCCCGACCAGCGCGGCCAGATCGACCGGCCGCCGATCGAGATCGAGCTCGCCCGCATCGGCATGCGCGAGCGTGCGCAGGTCCTCGACGAGGTGCGACAGATGCTCGACCTGGCGCAGCAGCCGATCGGCTTCGCCCGTCGCGGGATCGATCACCCCGTCCGCCAGACCGTGCAGCCGTCCCTTCAGGATGGTCAGCGGCGTGCGGAGTTCGTGCGCGATGCCCGCGGTCAGCACGGTGCGCTCGCGCTCATAGGCGTCGATGTCGGCCGCCATCCGGTTGAAGCTCTCGATCAGCGCACCGGTCTCGCCCGAAGTTCGGCCACGCTCGACGCGGACCGAGCGATCACCCGCCGAGACCAAAGCCGCGGCCTTCGCCACCGCGGTGATCGGCCGGCTGATCCGCCGCGCGAAGATCACCGCCACGCCGCCGCCGACCAGGATCGAGACGAGCGCGATCGTCGCGACGAACCCCAGGTCGGTGATCGCCGGAGCCTTGGCGCCGTAGCGGTCGAACAGGTCGAAATACCGATCGCTGCCCTCCTGGTGCGTCCGCACCAGATACTCCAGTTGCTCGCGCGCCTTGGGCGGCATGTGCTGCGTGGTGACGGTGAGCCGGTAATGGATCGCGGCGATATACGCGACCAGCCCGAGCAGCATCGTGATGATCGTCGTCGCGGCGGCCAGCACGACCATCCGCGTGACGATCCGGTTCAGGAGTCCGACCATAATCGATACCCCATGCCCCGGACCGGCTCGATCATGTCGACGCAACCCGCGGCGGTCAGCTTCTGCCGCAGTTTCGAGAGATGGCTGTCGACCACGCGGTCGTACGCCTCGCTGTCGGGCGAGGCCGCCTCGAGCAGTTCGGCGCGCGAGAACGCGCGCCTCGGATGCCGCGCCATGTGCGCCAAGATCTCGAACTCGCTCGGCGTCAGCGCGATCCGGACGGCATCCTCGCCCTCCGCCGCGCGGCAGCTGACGACCCGCGCATCGAGTTCGATCCGCAAACTGCCGACCGACAGCGTTCGCCGGTTCGTCGCGCCCTGCGTCCGGCGCAGCACCGCGCGGATACGCTCGACGACTTCGGACGGGTTGAACGGCTTCACCACATAATCGTCCGCGCCGATCCGCAGCGACGACAGCTTGGTCACCTCGTCGTCATGCGCGGTGATCATGATCACCGGCGTATCCGCGCGGCGGCGGATGGTCGTCAGCACGTCGAGCCCGTCGCCGCCCGGCAAGCCGATATCGAGTAGCATCAGCGCGGGGTTCGACTGGGCATGCGCGCGGATCGCCTCCTGCACATTGGTCGCCTTGATCACCGCGAACCCGGCGCGCTCGACATAGGCCGCGAGCAGCTCGGCGATCTCTCGCTCGTCCTCGACGATCAATATCCGGTCGGTCACGTGAGGGTCCTTATCGTCGCTGGTCGTGGTCGGCCATCGCCTCGGACTGTGGACGAACGATGGAGGCGGCGCTCCATCGTCTCTACACCAACCCCACGACGCGCCTTCATCGTGCTCCGCCATCAGCCTGTTCGACACCGCCCGGAACGGCGGGATCCACTCGAAAGGCTTTTCCATGACTCGTTTCGTTTTCGCCAGCCTGATCGCGTTCGGCGCGGCCGCATCGCTGACCGCCGCCGCCCAGGCGCAGGACGAGCCCGCCCGCGGCATCTACGCGGTCGCGCGCGCCGGCGCTTCGGTCAATTCCGAGCAGAAGTTCGACGTCGACACGCTCCCGTCGCAGTTCGACGACAAGACCAAGTACAAGACCGGGCTGACCGGCGAGATCGGCGGCGGCTATGATTTCGGGATGTTCCGCGTCGAGCAGACGATCGGCTACAACAGCAACAGCCTGAACCTGAAGGACCTCGGCACCGACGCTCTGCCGGCGTCGGGGCGCACCCGCGCGTACAACGTCAGCGTGTCGGGGTATGTCGACATTCCGCTCCACGCGGTGTTCGTGCCGTATCTCGGCGGCGGCATCGGCGCCTCGCGGGTCGATGCCAACCTGTCGCGGGTCGGCGCGAGCGGGATCAGCAGCAGCTATTCGGGCAAGGACTGGGGGATGACCTGGCACGGCGATGCCGGCATCGGCATCAACGTCGCACCCAAGACCACGATCGAGGTCGGCGGCCGCTATTCGCAGACCAGCAAGCTCGCCTTCGGCGGCCAGGATGCCGGCGTCGCGACCCGGTACGAACCGACGCTGCGCACGCTGTCTGGCACGATCGGCGTCCGCCACATCTTCTAGGCGCCACATCTTCTAAACGCCACATCTTCTAACCGCCGCGTCTGCCCCCTCGACCTCCCGCCCTCGCACGACAGGGCGGGAGCGACGGTGCGCGGCAATTTCTCATGGAGGACACCGCCATGCTGATCCCGATTCTGCCCGGCACCGATCGGACGATCGCCGCGCCGCGACCCCGCCGGTCTCGCTGGCGCACGATCGCGGTGATGATGGTCGCGGCGGCGATGGGCGCGTTTGCCTGGGCTGCGGAACACCGGCTGGCGGACGCGATCGACGACCACATGATCGCGACCCTGCTCATGTTGATCGTCACGATCGTCCTGCTCGCGCTGGTGTCGCCGATGGTGGCCAGGCTGTGCCGGTAGAGCCGCGCGGGCGCGGGGCGTGGGCGTGGAGATGTAGCCGCACCCGCGTTTTGCAGAGGGAGCGTGAAGCCTGTTCTGAGCCGACGGCACCGCTGCTGGGGCTATCGACCGCGAGGCACGAAAGGGCAGGGATTCCGGCACCCCGCCCCCTGCTCCCGACCCCGCGCTCAAGCGGCGCGGCGCAGCGTGTAGCGGCCGTTCTCGACCGCGGCGTGGCCGAGGCGGACCAGCGCGGCGAGCGTCGCGGCGATCCGCGGTTCGGCCTTCAGCCCCTGCGCATAGCGGCGCGCGATATCGGCGCTGGTGAGCGCGGTGGCGCCGCGCAGGTCGGCGAGCACCGCGGCGGTCTGGCCGATCGGTTCGCGCGGGAAGGCGGGCTTCTTCGCCTTGGCCTGGGGCAGCAACGCCTCGATCTGCGCGGACTTGGCGGCGACCGGCAGCGCGGTCAGGCCGGCACGGGCGATCTGGTAGTCGGGTCGCAGCCAGCGGACCTTGCCCGCCTGTTCCTCGGCATGGCGCTCGGCGTTGAGCGCGACGAGGCGCGTGACGATCTGCTCGTCGGTCAGGTCGCGCGGCCAGCCATAGGCATCGGCGACCGCATCGTCGATCCGGTCGTGCAGCTCGGCGATGATGTCGATCCGGCCGCGGCGGCGCTGGTCCTGCTCGCCATCGGTGAACGGCCCGTGCTGGCGCAGTTTCTCGCGCAGATTGTAGAGCCCGGTCAGCGTCAGGTCGGTGTGTTCGGCGAGCACGTCCTTGCGCGTCGCGTCGAGTTCCTCGGCGAGATCGCCGATGATCGTGCGCTGTTCGGGTGAAGCGTCGGGGAAGGGGAACGGGTCGAAGCAAAGCGATGGGGTATATCTCGGCCGATCCTCTAAAGTACTCCCCGTTTGGCGAGCCCATGAGACGTGCGCGCACGAATTCATGACGCCCAACATAAAGGCGTCCCGAAACGCGAACGCGATTAATGCGTCATCGGGTAAAATAGTGGTCGGCAGAAATGTAAAAACGCGGTGCTTAGACGTCACGGGGGTCACGATAAACCTATCAAGACTGTCTAGCGCAGGGCGAATATCTTTCCGAGGTTCACCAAATAACCACCAGTTTTCTCGGTAGCTGGCCCTATTATTCAAGTCTCTCTCGGGTTTTACCCGAACGAGCAGATTTTGATATGCTTCGGGGAATCGCGAGCGAACTTCATGTTCAGTTAGGCCCAAGAAATCTAGAACTAAGAGGCCTCTAGATTGAGACATTATGTCTCTGCCGTTAAGGTATGGGCGGAGATGCTTTTCCAGTTCAGGGCGGCGGCTCAAACCTAAATGCTCCACCATATTCGGGGCCACCATAAAGCCGGAGCCGAATAAAGTTACACCTCGGGAGGAGACGAAATCGTTGGCACGAAGAGGCTTCAGTTTCGATGCCGAACTGTCCACACGCAGCATTGCATCAAGCCTGCCAAATTTCTCCTCAATTTCGATTGATGGAGCGTCGGTGTTCAGGCCACTTTCTCGTATTAGCTCCGCTAATAAGCCTACGGTCGATCCTGCTTCTGCAACTGTCATTGCGATCCTTACCGCCGCCGCGTCGCTGGTGGCCTTGGTCCACGGATGATCTGGGATCGCCATCACCAGGCTGATTGGCGCGCGCGCGTCCATCCGCGCGGCCATCACCCGGCGGCTGAACTCCTGCGTGATCGAGTTGGTCGTCACGAAGCCGAAGCGCTTCAGCCGCGTACCTTTGTCGGTCAGTCGTTCCGCCGCGCGATCCCACCAGTACATCACGAAGTCGGCGGACTTATTGATCTTGGGATGCGCTTTCCACAACGCAGTCGCGTAGCCATCGCCGAGCCGTTCTCGGAACCACTTCGCCCCAATGAAAGGCGGGTTGCCCACGATGTAATCCGCCTCCGGCCACTCCGGCCGGCGCGGGTTGGGGTATTCGTCGAGCGTGCCGTCGTCGCGCCTCCGCGGCGCGTCGTGCTTCAGCACCGCGTCCATCGCCTTGATGTTGCTGAGCCGTTCGAGCACCGGGTCGGCGATCTGGCCGCCGTTGCGCATCTGCCATTGCAGATAGCCGAGCCACAGCACGAGCTCGGCGATCGCCGCCGCGCGCGGATTGAGTTCGAGGCCGAGGAAATTGCGCGGGTGGACGGTGGTGGTCTCCAGCGCCAGCGCCTCCTGCCCGCCGAGATCGGCGAGCACTTCGAGCACGTCGCCCTCCAATCGTTTCAGCAGTTCGAGCGCGACGTACAGGAAATTGCCGGTGCCGCAGGCGGGGTCGAGCACCCTCGTGCCTGCCAGCTTGACGTGGAAATCATGCACCGCGCGGATCGCCCCCACCGGATCGGTGGTGCGCTCGCGCTCGACCGTGCCGAGCACTTCGGTTTCCCATTCGCGCTGCAACGGCTCGATGATCGTCGCGATCACCAGCCGTTCGACATAGGCGCGCGGCGTGTAGTGCGCGCCGAGCCGCTTGCGGTCGACCTTGTCGAGCGCCTGTTCGAGCAGCGTGCCGAAGATCGCCGGCTCGACCTCGGTCCAGACGTGCTTGGCGGCCTCGTACAGTTCGCCGATCTCCTCCTTGTGGAGCGGGATCGCGGTGCGCTCGGCGAACAGCCCGCCGTTGAATTTGCGCACGGTCTTGCGCAGCACCGGCGAGAAGCCGCCGGTATCCATCGTCCGCCACAGATCCTCGAGCATCGGCGCGAAGCTCTCCGGGTTGGCGCGCGCGTCGGACAGCACGTCGGTGAAGCTGCCGGGGTCGAGCAGGCCGGTATCCTCGGCGAACATCGTGAACAGGCAGCGCATCAGGAAATGCGCGACCGGCTCGGGCTGGTAGCCGCGCTCCTCGAGCAGCTTGCTGACGCTGGCGAGCCGCTTGGCGATGTCGCGCGTGACCGCGGCGGCATGGCGGGCGGGATCGAGCGCGTGCGGATCGAGCCAGATCGCGCGCAGCCGCGCGCGGATCTCGGGATCGCGCAGGTCGTCGAGATAGATGCGGAAGCCCGACCGGTCGGGGAACTGGCGGTAGTTCTTTCCCTGGCCGGAAAAGTCGGCGAACACCTCGATCGCGTGGCCGACATCGACCACCAGGATGAACGGCGGCCAGCCATGCTCGGGCGGCAGGGCGCGCGCGTATTGCTCGGCCTGTTCGCGGGCGTTGCGCATCAGCACGTCCCAGCCGCGCTGCGCGCTGCGCCGGCCGCGGGTCGGGGCGGTGGCAAATCCGGGGAGGGCGGTCTGCTCGGGCGGGAGGACGACTTCCTTGGTACCGCCGGGCTCGCGGCTCTGCTTGGCTTCGAGGACGAAGCTGCCGCGCTTGTAGAGGTCGATGCGGCCATGGCCCGACTTGCCGGCTTCGTCGTGGAAGGTGACGGCGCGTTCGAACACGTAATCGTTGCGGTGGTGGCTGGCGGCGGCGGGCTCGGGGTGCGGCAGGTCGAGCAGCGCGCACAATTCGGTCAGGAACAGCGGGAAGTTGGCGCGCTCCGCACCGCCCTCGTTGGCCAGCCAGCGCGCGATGAAGCGGTCGAGTTGCTCGGTATCCCCCATGGCGCAAGGCTTAGGGCGGGCGAGGCGCGCTCGGCAACCGAAAGCTGGGCGCAGTGGTGGTTTCGCGGCGGTAACTACGCCGTTAACGATTTCGGTGCTAACGCTTGCGCATGCGCCGCATCTTTGCACGGTTGGGAACGTCGCCGCTCGGCCCGGTAATGCTCGGAATCGCCTATTTCGCGTTCGCGCTGGTGTCGTTGCTGGTGACCCGCGGCGTCCACGGCATCGCCGCGATCTGGCCACCGAGCGGGATATTGCTCGCGACTCTGCTGATCGCGCCGCGGCGGGCGGTGTGGCGGTTTGCGGTGGCGGCGATCGTCGCGAGCTTCGCGGCCAACCTGCTGGCCGGATCCGGCATCCGCGTCGCCGCCGGGTTCAGCGCGGCCAACGGGCTGGAGGCGCTGTTCGCGATGGTGATGCTGCGGCGGCGATCGGGGCGGCGGGTGTCGTTCGTCGATCCGTCCGGCTTGTCCTCGTTCTTCGTCGCCTCGTCGATCGCCGCGCTGGGCAGCGCGGCGGTGGCGACGTGCATCGCGCCCGCACCGGCATTCGACTTCATGCTGTCGTGGTTCAGCACGGTGTGGCTCGGGATGCTGCTGGTGACGCCGCTGTTGCTCGCGATCTTCGAGATCGGGGTGTCGGCACGGCACAGCGTGTCGCGGCGGGAGACCCGAAACCTGATCGGGATCGTCGTGCTGACCGTGGTGGCGAGCGTCACGACCTTCGTTCAGAGCCAGTACCCGATGCTGTTCGTGCCGATGATGGTGGTGGTGATCGCGGTGCTGCGCGGCGGCATGCTGGGCGGGATCGTCAGCATCGTGGTGGTGGTCGTCGTCGGCTCGTCGGCGCTGTGGTGGGGGACCGGCCCGGTATTCCTGATCCGCGCGTCGCAGGAAACGCGGCTGCTGTTCCTCCAATTCTATCTGTTGTCGCTGTTCGTCTCGGCGCTGCCGATGGCGACTCTGCTCGCCGCGCGCGATCGGCTGCGGGTCAATCTGTCGGAGCGTATCCGCCTGCTCGATCAGGCCGAGGCGGCGGCGCATATCGGGCATTGGCGGGTCAATCCGTCGAACCAGACGATCTTCTGGTCGCCGGAAGTCTTTCGTATCCACGGGCTGCCGGAGGGCACGCCCCCCGCGCTGGAGCAGGCGATCGACCTGTATCATCCCGACGACCGCGGGCGGGTGGCGGATATCGTTGCGCGCGCGCTTGCGGATGGCCTGCCGTTTGCGTTCGAGGCGCGGCTGGTACGCGCGGACGGTGCGGTCCGGCATGTCGCGACGCAGGGCGAGCGCGATTATTCGTCCTGCGACGAAGCGATCGGCCTGTTCGGCCTGATCCGCGACATCACCGAGCAAAGCGATGCGCGGCAGGTGTTGCGCGATGCGCGCGATGCCGCCGATCGCAGCGCGGAGGCGGCGATGCTCCTTGCCTCGACCGATGCCCTGACCGGCCTCGCAAACCGGCGGCGGATCGTCGAATATCTGGATTGCAGCCTCGCATCCGACCCTGAGGACGACCGGGCGCTTTCGGTCATCCTGTTCGACATCGACCATTTCAAGGCGGTCAACGACCGCCATGGCCACGATGTCGGCGACGAGGTTCTGAAACGGATCGCCGCGTCCGCCGCCGAGGGCTTGCGCAGCACCGACCTCATAGGCCGTTACGGCGGCGAGGAGTTCGTCATCGTGTTGCCCGATACCGATGCGGACACCGCGTTGCAGGTCGCCGAACGCGTCCGCACCAAGGTCGAACAGTCCCGGCATGCACGGCAACCGATGGTCACCGTCAGCCTCGGCATCGCGTCGACGCGCGGCGAGGATTCGGGCCAGGCCATTCTCAAGCGTGCCGACATCGCACTGTACGAGGCGAAGCGTGCCGGCCGAAACCGGTTGCGCTCGGCCTGAATGTCGCGAATAATCTGATATCGTACGGCTTTAGTGTCGGCGGGAGTGTCGGCGGGGATTGGGGCTTCCGCAGCGGTTGCCGGCGATAAGGTACGGTCAACGCGCACCGACCGAGATACTCGGCGTTGCGTGCAGTTCATCCGGTGTGGGAGGGTGACGTGTCTTTGACGGCAAATCAGGTTCGGCTCGTGACGGACAGCTATACGGTGATCGGCCGCTCGCCCCGCCCGTATTCCGAACTCTTCTATCACCGCCTGTTCCTCAGTCATCCGTTCGCACGGGCGCTGTTCCCCGACGACATGACGCATCAGACGATCGTGTTCGAGAAGACGATCGATGTCCTCGTGCATAATGTCGCGGACATCGACCGGTTGAAGCCGACCTTGTCGAACCTCGCCAGGAAACATCTCGAATACGGCGTGAAGGCGTATCAATACGAAGCCGTCGGGGCTGTCTTGATCGACACATTTTCGGAAATTCTGGGAAGCCGGTTTACGCCCGAGGTCCGCAAAGCGTGGGAGTCTGTCTACGCCGAAACGGCTGGCGTGATGATTTCGGCAGCGTATTTCGACGACTAGCGCTCCGCGCCCTATTTCGCTCACTGGCGCTCCGCGCCTTATTTCGCCGACTGGCGCTCCGCGCAACGTGTGGCGGCGCTCGGGAGCTACCCGAGCTTACTGCGGTCTGGTGGAGAACCGGGGTGGCGGGTAAGCGGGGCCATGGTCAAAAACCTTGCCGCTGCGCTTCTCCTCGCCGCTCCTGCCACCGCCGCCGATCTGCCGACGATCGCGGCGGGGCGTTGGGATATCACCTCCACCGTCGTCGAGCTGTCAATTCCCGGCGTTCCGGGCTTCATCATGCGGATGATGCGCGGCAAGTCTAAGGCCGAGCGCAAGAGCATCCCGACTGCGCAGGCGATCGACGTGCTGTTCGTCCCGGATCCCAAGGCGCAATGCCGGGTCGATGGTCAGCGCGTCGCCGACGGTCATTACGTGCAGTCGCTGACATGCCCGCAAAAACGCGGGGAGCCGATGCATATCGCCCGCGTCGGAACATATGACCGCGCGGGCTTTGTCGGTCAGGCGATCGTGACCGGCGTGACGCCCAAGGGGCCGATGAAGATCGTGCTCAGCCAACGCGCTGCGCACGTCGCCAAATAGCGAAGACCGAGGGGCGCTCGAAGCCGGAGCGCCCCTGGGCCGTTACCGAAGACCGCCGCCCAACGCGCGGTAGAGTTCGACCGAATTGCTGTCGCGGGTCAGGCGGGCCGCCAGCAATGTCTGCTGCGCGCTGTAGAGCGAGCGCTGCGAATCGAGCGTGGTCAGGAACGTGTCGATCCCGGCACGGAAGCGCAGTTCGGACAGGCGGAAGGCACCTGCGGCGTTGTCGCGGAGCGACGTCTGCGCCTGGAGCTGCGCACCGATCGTACCGCGTCGCGCCAGCGCATCGGCGGCCTCGCGGAACCCGGTCTGGACGCTCTTTTCGTAGGTCGCGACCGCTGCATCGCGCGATGCCTGCGCGTAGCGGAGATTGCCCTTGTTCTTGCCGAAGTCGAACAGCGTCTGGCTGACCGACGGTGCGACCGACCAGTTCTGGCTACCGTTGCCGAACAGGTTCGACAGCCCGAGGCTGATCGTGCCGAATGCCGCGGTCAGCGAGATGTTCGGGAAGAACGCCGCGCGCGCCGCGCCGATATTGGCGTTGGCGGCGATCAGCTGATGCTCGGCCGCGGCGATGTCGGGGCGGCGCAGCAGCACCTCCGATGGCAGGTTCGCGGGCAGGTTCTCAAGCGTCGGTGAGGGGCCTTCGAGTGTCGACGGCAGCATGTCGGCGGTCACCGTCGTGCCGGCCAGCAGGTTCAGTGCATTCTGGTCCTGCGCGATCAGCGTGGTCGCATCGGCGATGTCCGAGCGCGCCTGATCGTAGCTGGTGCTCGCCTGGCGAACCTCGAGTTCGGAGGCGATGCCGATCCGGAACCGATCCTGCGTCAGCTTCACGGTCTGGCCATAGGCACGGGCGGTGTCCTGCGCGATCTTCAGCTTGTCCTGATCCGCGGCCATCGTCAGCCACTGCGTCGCGATTTCGGCGATCAGCGAGACCTGGGCGGCGTTGCGGTTTTCCTCGGCTGCGAAATACGTTTCCTGCTGCGCCTTGGTCAGATTGCGGACGCGCCCGAACAGATCGATTTCCCAAGCCGATACGCCGACGCTCGCCGAGTAGATATCGGTCCGCCCGCTGCCTGCGGCGACGGTGCCAGTGCCGGTTCCGGTTCCGGTTCCGGTTCCGCCGGTGGCGGTACCACCGATGGCGTTGAACGGCGACTTCGCATAGCTCGCGCTGCCGCTGGCGGCGAGCGTTGGGAACAGCTCGGCGCGCTGGACGCGATATTGCGCGCGCGCCTGAGCGACGTTGGCGACCGAAACGCGCAGGTCGCGATTGTTCTCCAGCGCGGTGCGGATCACGCGACGGAGGCGGTCGTCGGTGAAGAACGTCTCCCAAGACGTATCGGCCGGCATGATCGCGCCCGCCGCATCGGTCGCCGCGTACGCGGGACCGGTCGGTGTGGCCGCCGGCACGGACAGTGCGGGTCGAGCATATTTTGGCGCGAGGTTGCAACCCGCGAGCGTGAGCCCGGCGGCGAACACGAGCGCGGTCTTGCGCGAGAGCATGGGGGTCAACATCGGATCAGGCCTCCTGCGGCCGCTGGTCGTTGGGCGCGTCGCGGTCATTCCTGCGGGCTTCGTCGCGCGCGCGGTCACGGTTGTCATCGTCATGCGAGCGGTCGTCGCGCGCATCCGTCTTGTCCTGCTTGAAGACGCGCTTCACGAGCAGGAAGAACAGCGGCACGAAGAAGATCGCGAGGATGGTCGCGGACAGCATGCCGCCGACCACCGCCCAGCCGATCGCGTTCTGGCCACCGGCGCCGGCACCGCTCGACAATGCGAGCGGCAACACGCCGAAGATGAACGCGAACGACGTCATCAGGATCGGGCGAAGGCGAAGCTTCGCCGCCTCGACCGCGGCATCGGCCGCGTTCATCCCGTCGCCCATCTTCTCCTCGGCGAATTCCACGATCAGGATCGCGTTCTTCGCCGCCACGCCGATCGTCGTGATCAGGCCGACCTGGAGGTAGATGTCGTTGTTCAACCCTGCGAGCGTCGCCGCGAGCACCGCGCCCAGCACGCCGAGCGGCACGACGAGGAGCACGGCGATCGGGATCGACCAGCTCTCGTACAGCGCGGCGAGGCAGAGGAACACGATCAGCAGCGACAGCGCGTAGACCGTGGTCGACTGGCCGGCGGACAGGTTTTCCTCATAGCTGAGACCGGTCCACTCATAACCGATGCCGGGGGGCAGCTTGGCCGCCATCTCCTCCATCGCCTTGATCGCGGTACCGCTGCTGACGCCCGGTGCCGGCGAGCCCATGATCTCGAACGAGGCTACGCCGTTATAACGTTCGAGTCGTGAAGGGCCGTACTGCCACTGCGTCGTCGAGAAGGACGAGAATGGCGCCATCGCGTTGCTGGTGGTGCCACGGACGTAGAAGTTGCCGAGATCGGCGGGCGAGGTGCGGAACGGTGCGTCGGCCTGGACATACACCTTCTTCACGCGACCACGGTCGATGAAGTCGTTGATGTAGGCGCCACCGAACGCTGTGCTGACGGTGGTGTTGATGTCCGCCTGGCTGAGGCCGAGCGCGCCGGCCTGTGCCTGGTCGACGTTCAGTTTCAGCTGGGGCGCATCCTCGAGGCCGTTCGGGCGGACCTGCATCAGGCGCTTGTCCTGGCTGGCCATGCCGAGCAGCATGTTGCGCGCTTCGAGCAGCTTTTCGTGACCGACGCCGGCATTGTCCTTCAGCATGAAGTCGAAGCCGTTGGCGTTGCCAAGCTCCTGCACGGCCGGCGGCACGAAGCCGATGACCATGCCGGCGCGGATTCCGGCGAGCGCCTGGTTGGCGCGGGCGGCAACCGCGGCGACGGTGTTTTCGGCACCGCTACGATCTTCCCACGGCTTGAGCTGGATGAAGGCGAGGCCGACATTCTGGCCCTGGCCGACGAAGCCGAAACCACTGATCGTGAAGATGCCCGAGATGTTCTTCTTCTCGTCGATCAGGAAGTGATCGCGCAGCTTGTCCATCGTCCGCGCGGTTTCCTCCATCGGCGTGCCGGTCGGCATCGAAACCTGGGCGAACATCAGCCCCTGATCTTCCTCGGGGAGGAAGCCCGAGGGCAGGCGCAGGAAGATGAAGGCCATCGCGACGACGATCACGGCATAGACCAGCATCGTCCGGAGCCAGCCCTTCTCGACGCGGCGCAGGCCGTTGCCGTATTTGCCGATGCCCTTGTCGAAGGTGCGGTTGAACCAGCCGAAAAAGCCCTTCTTGTCGCCGTGATCCTGCTTCGACGGCTTCAGGATGGTGGCGCAGAGTGCCGGCGTGAGGATCAACGCGACCAGCACCGAGAGCACCATCGACGACACGATCGTGATCGAGAACTGGCGGAAGATCACGCCGGTCGAACCGCTGAAGAACGCCATCGGCAGGAACACCGCGGACAGCACCAGGCCGATACCGACCAGCGCGCCGCTGATCTCGTCCATCGACTTCTTGGCGGCTTCCTTGGGGGAGAGCCCTTCTTCCTGGATCAGTCGCTCGACGTTCTCGACGACGACGATCGCGTCATCGACGAGCAGACCGATCGCCAGCACCATGCCGAACAGCGTCAGCGTGTTGATCGTGAACCCCGCCGCGTACAGCACGCCAAGCGAGCCGAGCAGCACCACCGGCACGGCGATCGTCGGGATCAGCGTGGCGCGGAAATTCTGGAGGAACAGGAACATCACGAGGAAGACGAGGACGATCGCCTCGACCAGCGTGTGGACGACCTGCTCGACCGACAGCCGCACGAAGGTCGAGTTATCGACCGGATAGGCGATCTTGACGTCCG
Source organism: Sphingomonas sp. M1A8_2b (assembly GCF_053345535.1). Lineage (NCBI taxonomy): Bacteria > Pseudomonadati > Pseudomonadota > Alphaproteobacteria > Sphingomonadales > Sphingomonadaceae > Sphingomonas > Sphingomonas sp. M1A8_2b. The sequence goes on from NZ_JBKFAH010000001.1 coordinate 775,406, forward strand.
ACGGGAACTGCTTGGCGACGCGTTCGACCTCGGCCTTGACCAGCTTGACGGTATCGAGTGCGTTGGCGCCGGGTGCGAGCTTCACGCCGAAACCAGCCGCCTGCTTGCCGTTGTAGCGCGCCTGGAAGCTGTAATTCTCCGAGCCCATCTCGACGCGCGCGACGTCGGACAGCTTGACGGTCGCGCCGCTGGTCGCCGAGCGGACGATGATCGCGCGGAACTGTTCGGGCGTCTGCAACCGCGACTGCGCGGTGACGGTGGCGTTGAGCGACTGACCCTTCATCGCCGGCAGGCTGCCGACCTGACCCGCCGAAACCTGCGCGTTCTGCGCGGTCAGCGCCGACGTGATGTCCGCGACGGTGACGCCGAGGTTCGACATCTTGAACGGATCGACCCAGATCCGCATCGCATATTGCGCGCCGAACACCTGCGTGTCGCCGACGCCCTTGATGCGGCTGAGCGGATCCTGAAGCTTCGAGGCGATCAGATCGCCGAGATCGACCTGGTCGTGCGCGCCGTTTTCCGAATAGGCGGCGATCACGAGCAGGAAGTTGGCGGTCGCCTTGGTCACGCGAAGACCCGCCTGCTGGACTTCCTGCGGCAGCAACGGCGTCGCCTGCTGCAGCTTGTTCTGCACCTGGACCTGCGCGATGTCGGGATCGGTACCCTGCTCGAAGGTGAGCGTGATCGCGAGATTGCCCGAGCCGTCCGAGGTCGAGGCGAAGTAGCGAAGGTTGTCGATGCCCTTCATCTGCTGCTCGATGATCTGCGTCGTCGTGTTCTCGAGCGTCTGCGCGTCGGCGCCCGGATAGGACGTCGCGACCGTCACCTTGGGGGCGGCGATCTCGGGGAACTGGGCGATCGGCAGCTGACGGATCGCGAGGATACCCGCCAGCATCAGGATGATCGCGATGACCCATGCGAAGATGGGGCGATCGATGAAATAGCGTGACATGGGCGGTTACTTCCCGGCCTGTGTATTGCCTGCTGCCGGGGCGGCGGCTGGATCAGCAGCCGATCCGGCATTTGCGGCGCCGTTGCCTTCGGGCTTGCCGATCTGCTGCGGTGCGCCGGGCTTGACGGTCGTGCCGGGACGCAGGTTGAGCAGCCCCTCGACGATCAGCTTGTCGCCGGGCTTCAGGCCGCTGGTGACGATCCACTTGTCGCCGATCACGCGGTCCGTCGTGACGGTGCGCTGCTCGACCTTGTTCTGCGCGTTGACGACCAGCGCGGTCGCACCGCCGCGCGGATCGCGCGTGATGCCGGCGGTCGGCGCCATGATCGCGTTGCGGCGCGTACCCTCGACCAGTTTCGCGCGCACGTACATGCCCGGCAGCAACAGGCCGTTGGGGTTGGGGAAGCGCGCGCGCAGCGTGACCGCGCCGGTGGTCTGGTCGACGGTCACTTCGGCGAACTGGAGGCGGCCCTCGATCGGATAGGTCGTACCGTTCGGGAGGAGCAGTTGGACGCGCGCACTGCCGTCGCCGCGGGTCACGCCGCCGCTTGCCAGCGCCTGCTTGAGGTCGAGCAACTGCGCAGCGGACTGGACCACGTCGACATAGACGGTGTCGGTACGCTGGATCGTCGCGAGCGGATCGGTCTGGCCGGTCTGGACCAGCGCGCCGACGGTCACGAGCGACCGGCCGATACGGCCCGAGATCGGTGCCTTGATCCGCGTGAAACCGAGATTGACGCGCGCCGACTGGACCGACGCCTGTTGCGCCGCAACATTGGCGCGAGCCTGTTGCGCCGAGGCCGTGGCGTTGTCCGCTTCCTGCTTGCTGACCGCGTTCAGCTGCACGAGCTGGCCGTAGCGCTGCGCCTGGAGACGGGTCGCGTTAATCTGCGATTGCGCGGCCGCGAGCTGGCCCTGCGCGCTGGCAAGCGCCGCGCGATAGGGGGCATCTTCGATCGCGTAGAGGACCTGCCCCTTGCTGACCATGGTGCCTTCGGTGAACAGGCGATCGCGGATCACGCCGCTGACCTGCGGACGGACTTCCGACGTCTCGACGGCGGCGATCCGGCCTGGAAGCTCGGACGTGAGCACCACCGGCTCCTCGGCGACGCTGACGACGCCGACCGTCGGGGTCGGCGGGGGTGGTGGCGCCTGCTCCTTGTTGCAAGCCGACAGCAGGGCGAGCGCGGCCAGTGCCACAGATCCCTTGAGGTTCAATCGCTGCATGTTGAGCATCCCGACGTCCGTGCAGATAGGTTGACCGGAATGAACGTTCATTCCGCTTGCTTGCCCGCTAGGATTGTGCGAGCGGCGGGTCAACCAAAAAACGCATCGGGAATATGATTTTGAGTGCAGTGCAGCATGAGATGGGAAGCCGGGAGCGTATCGTCGCCGCAGCCCGTCATCTGTTTGCGACCCAAGGGTTTCATCAGACCCCGATGTCAGAACTCGCCGTCGCGGCGGGGGTTTCGGTCGGTCAGATCTATCGCCTGTTCACCGGCAAGAACGCGGTGATCCAGGCGATCGTGATGGAAGACGCGGTAGCCAGGATGGCCGAGCTGCAGACGATGAACGACTCGGTCAAATCCGAAGGCCTGGCGATCGAGGAGGGATTCGTCGAGCTGGCGCGCCGCGCGCTGTCGAAGGGCGACGAGGCGTTGTCGTTCGAGATCATGGCCGAGGCGCATCGCAATACCGACGTCGCCGACACGATCGCCGACCTGTGCCGCGGGTTCCGCCAGATGATCCGCGAACTGGCCTGTGTCGCGAATCCTGAGTTGGAGGAGAACGAGCTTGAAGGCGCCGAGGAATTGATTCTCGCGTTCATGTTCGGCCTCGGCCATCGCACGTTGTCGCGGCCGCGCTTGTCGGAGGACGAGACCGCGCGATTGACCGGCCGGATGATTCTGGCCGCCGTCCGCGCGCTTTAGGCGACCGTGGCGCGCCGCGTTGCCCATGCGGCGCCACGAGCGCGCGCTTACGCGGTCGGTCTTTACGCTCGTATCCGAGGATGCCGCCAGGGGGGCGGGTTTCCGGCACGTTTTAGTCCGGCTGCCGTCCCAGGTTCACACATCACAATGTGGATATCAGATATCGTATATTATATTTGACTTAGTTTCGGAGACGTGATGGATTGCGCGCAACATCCAAACAGGGGCGCGGGCAGTCATGACATTTTTGGTCGGCAAATGGCGTAATCGGTCGAGCATCGGGGCGTTGGCTGCGATGATGCTTTCGTCGGGCGCGTACGCGCAGGTAGCGCCCGTGCCGCAGCCCGGCACCGATACGAGCCCCGACGAGTCCATCACGGTCACCGGCACGCGCATCCGTCGCCCCGATCTCGCGAGCAACAGCCCGATCACCTCGGTCACAGACCAGGAGATCAAGTATCAGGGCGCGGTCAACGTCGAGAACGTGCTGAACCGCCTGCCGCAGTTCACCGCCGACGCGAACGAGAACGTCTCGAACGGGTCGGACGGCACCGCCAACATCAATCTGCGCAACCTAGGATCGAACCGCACGCTGATCCTGCTCAACGGCCAGCGACTGTTGCCGCAACAGGCGATGGACTTGAATTTCGTCCCGTCCGTGCTGGTCGACCGGATCGACGTGGTGACGGGCGGCGCGTCCGCGGTGTACGGGTCCGACGCCGTCGCGGGCGTCGTCAACTTCGTGTTGAAGGATCACCTCGACGGATTGCGGATCGACGTCCAGTCCGGGCTCGGCCTGCATACCAACGACAACAGCGCGATACGCAACATCCTGACCACGCGCGGCTACGCGAACGCGCCGGGCCGCGTTGCCGATGGCGGCAAGCAGGATCTCAACGCGGCCTATGGCAAGAATTTTGCCGACGGGCGCGGCAACATCACCGTCTATGGCGGCTATCGTCACACCGATCCGGTGTTGCAGGCCAACCGCGATGTCTCCGCCTGCGCGCTTAATCCATCGGATTCGGCCGGCAACGGCCTGGTCTGCGGCGGCTCGAGCAACACGCCGACCGGCACGTTCGTCCCGCTTGGCGGGCCCAATTCGGGCAAGACGCTGACCAACAACGCCAACGGCACGCAGACCTGGGTGCCGTATACCTCGGCCTATGCGTACAACTACGCGCCGACCAACTACTTCCAGCGGTCGGACGAGCGCTATACCGGCGGTGCCTTCGCCAAGTTCGAGATCGCGCCGATCGCCGAAGTCTATGGCAGCTTCATGTACATGAAGGACCACACCTTCTCGCAGGTTGCGCCGTCCGCGCTGTTCCTCGGCACCACCTTCACCGTCCCCTGCAACAATCCGCTGATGAGCGCGTCGCAGCAGCAGTCGCTCTGCGGCGCGGCGGCGGGAACCGCGGCGACGCAGGATACGCTGATCGGCTATCGCCTCGGCTCGGGCCAGTCGCGCCGCGACGACCTGCGCCACCAGGACTATCGCTATTCGGCGGGCATCCGCGGCGATCTCGGTCACGGTTTCCGCTATGACGTGAACTATCTGCACTCGCTGGTGCGCTACAACGAGACATATCTGAACAACGTCGACAATGTGAAGGCGCAGCGCGCGCTCGACGTGGTCAACGTCAACGGCGTGCCGACCTGCCGATCGGTCGTGAACGGTACCGATCCGGCTTGCGTGCCGATCAACGTCTTCCAGGCGAATGCGATCACCGATGCGCAGGGCGCCTATCTGTTTTCCGAGAGCAACACCGCGTCCCGCAACGTGCTCGACGTCGTCTCGGCGAACGTGAACGGCGACCTCGGCACGTTCGGGATTTCCAGCCCCTGGGCGAAGCGCGGGGTCAGCATCGCACTGGGTGGCGAACATCGTCGCGAGACGCTGAACTTCACCGCCGATGCGATCGCGCAACAGGGCGGCACGACCAATTCGGACGGGCGCATCACCGTCAACGAAGGCTATGGCGAGATCGAGATCCCGATCCTGCAGGACCTGCCGTTCGCGCACGAACTGACGCTCAACGGCGGCCTGCGCTATTCCGCGTATCGCAACGGCCAGCAATCGACCGGATTGAAGTCGAAATACAACGTCTGGACCTACAAGGGCGAGGCGACGTGGGCGCCGGCGAAGGATGCACGCTTCCGCTTCAGCTATAACCGCGCGATCCGTGCGCCGAATATCTCCGAGCTGTTCGGATCGCGATCGATCGGCAATGTGTCCGCGCAGGATCCGTGCTCGGGCACGTCGCCCTCGGCATCCGTCGACATCTGCCGCCTGACCGGCGTGACGCAGGCGCAATATGGCAACATCGTCGAATGCCCATCGGATACCTGTTCGGCGCAATATGGCGGCAACTCAGCGCTGAAGCCCGAAAAGGCCGACACCTACACAGCGGGCCTCGTGCTGACCCCGCGGATGGTGCAGCACCTGACGCTGACGGTCGATTATTACCGGATCAAGGTGAAGGACTATATCAGCTCGGTCGACCCGTCGCTGGCGATCAGCCAGTGCGTCGCGGCGAGCGATCCGTTCTATTGCGGTCTTTTCACGCGGGATCCGCGTTCGGGCGCGCTGTTCGGCAGCAACGGGTATATCGTCTCGACGACGTACAATACGGGGTCGCTTAAGACCTCGGGGATCGATTTGACCGCGGATTACACGTTGGGGATCGGTGCGCTCGGCAAGCTCAACCTCAACATGGTCGGCACGCGTCTGATCTCGCAGGAGTCCGAGCCGCTGAAGGGTCTCGGCAGCTACGACTGCAAGGGGTTGTACGGGTACACCTGCGGTCAGCCCAATCCGAAGTGGCGGCACGTGATGCGCACGACATGGTCGATGCCGCAGGGCGCGAGCATCTCGGTGTCGTGGCGGCATATCGACCAGGTCAAACTGTCGTCGCTGTCGGACAACACCTTTCTTTCGGGGACGCCGAGCGTGATCAACCGGAAGATCTCGGCGTATAACTACATCGATCTCGCGGGCACGGTCGCGGTCGGCGAGGGGCTCCAGCTTCGTGCCGGCGTCAACAACCTGTTCGACAAGGATCCGCCGGCGATCGCCTCGGGTATCCTGTCGTCGTTCGGCAACGGTAATACCTATCCGGGTGTGTATGATGTGCTGGGGCGGACGCTGTTCGTCGGCGCGACGGTGAACTTCTGACGCTTGGACGGGCTGGTCGCGGCGTTGACCGACCCGTGATTATCTCGGGATGACACTATGACGTATCTTGGCCGCCGCGACCTGTTGAAGACCGGCGGCGTCACGGCCCTCGCCGCGGTCGTTCCCGCCGTGCCGATCGGTGCGGCGGGGACTGTTTCTACGGCCAGCCCGCGAGAGGTCGTTTCGCTTGAGACGGGATGGCGATTTCATCTCGGCCACGCGAGCGATCCGGCGAAGGATTTCGGCTTCGGTCGCTCGCACGACACCTATGCCAAGTCGGGCGATGTCGGCACGCCGGTCGCCGAGTCCAAGTTCGACGACAGCAAATGGGAAGCAGTGACGCTGCCGCACGACTGGGCAGTCGACCTGCCGTTCGAACAGTTCGGACCGGCGGGGAGCGAGGCGGACCGGACCGGATCGTTCCAGGGGTTCAAGCCGGTGGGACGGATGTGGCCGGCGACCAGCGTTGGCTGGTATCGACGGACGATCCGGCTCGAGAAGGCGGATTCGGGGCGGCGATTGCTGCTTCGGTTCGACGGGGTCGCGCGCGATTGCCTGGTGATCCTCAACGGCTTCGTCGTCGGCGCGAACGAGAGCGGCTATGCGCCGTTCGAGATCGACGTCACCGACTTTGCCAGGCCGGGCGAGGACAATGTGCTCGTCATCCGCTGCGACGTCAGTCTCGGCGAAGCGTGGTCGTACGAGGGGGCGGGGCTCTACCGCGACGTGCGGCTGGTGAAGACTGCACCGGTGCATGTTCGACGATGGGGGGCGACGATACGGTGCTCGGTCGGTTCGGATGGCGCGATCGTGCGGGTCTCGACCGAGATCGACAATGACGGTCCCGTTGCCAGTGCGCGCGTGCGGTCCACGGTGGTCGGGCCGGACGGGACGACGGTCGCGGTGCTCTTTGCGGATCCGCTGGACTTGCCGGCCTGGGGAAAAGCGATCGCGGCGCAGGACACGCGCGTCGCTGCGCCCGCGCTCTGGTCGCTGGAGACGCCGCACCTTTATACGCTGGTCACCGAGATTCTCATCGACGGCGCGGTGGTCGATCGCGACACGTCCACCTTCGGTATCCGCACGATCCGGTTCGATGCGGCGCGCGGCTTTTTCCTCAACGGCAAGCCGGTCAAGATCAAGGGTACCTGCAACCATCAGGACCACGCCGGGGTCGGCTTCGCGGTGCCCGACAGCCTGCACGTCTGGCGGCTCGAGCAACTGAAGGCGATGGGCAGCAACGCGTATCGCTCGACGCATCATTCGCCGTCGCCCGCGATCCTCGACGCGTGCGACCGGATGGGCATCCTGATGATCGACGAGACGCGGCAGATGTCGAGCAACGCCGAGGGGCTGGGGCAACTCGAACGGATGGTGCGGCAGGGGCGCAATCATCCCAGCATCATCCTGTGGAGCATCGGCAACGAGGAGATCCACCGCGGTACCGAGACCGGCGCGCGGATCGCCGAGACGATGAAGCGCAAGGTCTACGAACTCGATGGGACGCGGCCGGTGACGGAGGCGTTCAACGGCAAGTTCGGCGAGGGGGCGTCGCGTGTGCTCGACGTGATGGGATGCAATTACTACCTCGACGCGATCGATCCGTATCATGCGGCGCACCCCGCCATGCCGATGATCGGGACCGAGACGGGCAGCACGGTGATGACCCGCGGCGAATATGCGCGCGATGACAAACGGGGTTTCGTGCCCGCCTACGATCGCGAGTTTCCCAAATGGGCGACGACCGCGGAGACATGGTGGAGTTTCTACGACGCGCGGCCGTTCCTGAGCGGCGGGTTCGTCTGGACCGGGTTCGACTATCGCGGCGAACCTACGCCGTTCGAACGCTGGCCGGAGAACGTCTCTAACTTCGGGCAGATGGACCTGTGCGGCTTCCCGAAGGACAATTTCTATTACTACCGCGCGTGGTGGAGCGGCGAGCCGGTGCTGCACCTGTTCCCGCACTGGAACTGGGCCGGGCGCGAGGGCCAGCCGGTATCGGTGTGGGTGCACAGCAACTGCGAGGCGGTCGAACTGGTCCTGAACGGGCGGAGCCTCGGGCGGCAGGCGGTGGTGAAGAACAAACATCTCGAATGGCAGGTGGCGTACGCGCCGGGGCGGATCGAGGCGTACGGGTATCACGGCGGCAAGCGCGTGATGCACGCGGTGCGCGAGACCACCGGTGCGGCGGCGCGGATCGGGTTGTCGAGCGATCGGCGGCACTTGGCGCCGGGCGAGGTCGCGGTGGTGCGGGTCGCTATCCTCGATGCGAAACGGCGCGAAATGCCTACCGCGTCCAATCGCGTGTCGTTCACGCTGACGGGTGATGCGACACTGCTCGGCGTCGGCAATGGCGATCCGCGGAGCCTGGAGCCCGATCATGCGACGTCGCGCTCGGCGTTCAACGGCTTGTGCATGGCGCTGGTGCAGGCGGGTGCGAAAGGCGGGCCGATCCGGCTGGAGGCGCGTGGCGACGGCCTCGCGCCGGCGATGCTGCCGCTCATCGGTCTGACCAAGGATATCCGATGACTACACGTCGTTCGTCGCGGGCGCTCGCGCTGATCCTGTTGTGTGCTTCGGCGGCGGCGCAGGCCGCGCCCGACGAAGCCGCGTTCCGACGATCGATCGGACTGCGCCGGGCTTGGCAGGATTTGACGCGCGACGTGGCGTGGCCCGCGCGCTGGACACCGGACGGGCGGCGTTTTTCGTATCGCAAGACGGTGGCGGGCGGGTTTGCATTCGAGACGGTGGATGCGAAGACGCTCGCCAAGTCGCCCGCATTTGATACCGCCAAGCTCGCGGCGGCGCTCGGCGATGCGCGGCACGATGCGGTCGATCCGATGCACCTGCCGTTCGCCGAGTTCGACTACGTGGACGACGGCAAGGCGATCGCGTTCTCGCTGGACGAGACGCGGTGGCAGTGCGGGATCGTCGTCTATCGCTGCGAGGCGGCGGTCGATCGCAGCCGCCCGCGCGGCTTTGGCGTGGTGCGGGATATGGCGGTGCCGGCGGACAACACGCCGCAGGTTTCCCCTGACGGCAAATGGACGGCGTTCGTGCAGGGCGACAACCTCGTCGTGCGCAAGATCGGCGACACGGCGATCGTGCCGCTCAGCGTCGATGGCAGCGCGGGCGATTTCTACGATCCGGAAACGCTGCGCTGGTCGCCCGATAGTCGCCACATCATGATCTACCGCGTCCGGCCGGGCTATCAGCGGCACGTGCTGCGGGTCGAATCGTCGCCGCGCGACCAGCTCCAGCCGAAATTGCAGAGCCAGCTTTATCCGAAGCCGGGCGACGCAATCGACCAGGAACGGCCAGTGCTGTTCGATATCGCGGCGCGGCGGCAGACGGTGATCGACGACGCGCTGTTCCCCAATGCCTACGAACTCTCCGCGCCACGCTGGCGGAGTGACGGACGGAGTGTGGCGTTCGATTATGTCCGGCGCGGTTTTGGGCAGGCACGGATCGTCGCGGTCGATGCGGAGACGGGCGCTGCGCATGCCGCGATAACCGAGAACGCGAAGACGTTCGTCTATGCCGATCGCCGCTACGCGCACGATGTCGGCACGGACGGTCGCGAGATCGTCTGGGCGTCGGAACGCGATGGCTGGAACCACCTGTACCTGATCGACGGTCGCACGGGGGCCGTGAAAAACCGGATCACCACTGGAAACTGGGTGGTGCGCGACGTGATCGCGGTCGACGACGCCAAGCGCCAGATCGTGTTCGCCGCGAGCGGGATGAATGCGGGTGAGGACCCGTATTTCCGCCACGTCTACCGGATCGATTTCGACGGGCGACATCTGAGCGCGCTGACGCCGGCCAAGGCCGATCACGACGCACGGTTCTCGCCGGACGGGACGCAGTACGTCGACACCTATTCGCGCGTCGACCTGCCAACCGTTAGCGAATTGCACCGATCAAGCGACGGCGCGCTGATCGCGACGATCACCAAGGGCGACGATAGTGCGTTGCGCGCGGCTGGGTTCCGGCCGCCCGAGGTGGTCGTCGCGAAGGGTCGTGATGGCAAGACCGACATCTGGGGCGTCGTCGTCCGCCCGCGCGATTACGATCCACGCAAGAAATACCCGGTGATCGAGAACATCTATGCGGGGCCGCACGACAGTTTCGTACCCAAGCAATATTGGCCATTCGGGTTCCATTCCGGTGGCGACAAGGTCGTCGGGATGCAGGAACAGGCGGACCTCGGTTTCATCGTCGTGCAGATCGACGGGATGGGGACCGCCAACCGCTCCAAGGCGTTTCACGATGTCGCGTGGAAGAACCTCGCGGACTCAGGCTTCCCGGACCGGATCGCCTGGCACCGCGCAATAGCAGCGAAGGACCCGTCCTACGATATCGGCCGGGTCGGCATCTACGGTGCGTCGGCGGGCGGGCAGAGTACGCTGAACGCGCTGCTGTTCCACGGCGATTTCTACAAGGTCGGGGTGGCCTATGCGGGTTGTTACGACAACCGGATGGACAAGATCAGCTGGAACGAACAGTGGCTCGGCTGGCCGGTCGATGCGAGTTATGCCGCCGCCTCGGGCGTCGATCACGCCGCGCAACTGACCGGCAAGCTGCTGATGATCGTCGGCGAGCAGGACAGCAATGTCGACCCCGCCTCGACGATGCAGGTCGCCGATGCGCTGATCCGTGCGGGGAAGGATTTCGAGCTGCTGGCCGTGCCGGGGGGCGAGCATAGCGTCGGGCGCTCGACCGGGCCGATCGACTATGTCGCGCGGCGGCAGTTCGGGTTTTTCGTGCGCCAGCTTGCGGGGGAAGCGGTGCCGGATTGGAATGGGGTGCGGTGAGGGCGGCTAACGTCCCTAGCTCGTGAACGCTCCACCCCGGCGGAGGCCGGGGCCCAATTGGGGGACGTTGCTAATGAAGGGTAGCGCTTCATCACGTTGACCTTTCCAATTGGGCCCCGGCCTTCGCCGGGGTGGTGTTCGAGCTATCGGGGCGCCAGACTGACCTCGATCGGTGCCGAACCTAGCGGGACGGTGTAGCCGCCGCGTTCCAATTGCGCTCCTGCCACGGTGTACGGGCGGCCAGCCTTCGTTGTCGTTTCTACGAAGACGCGCGCTACCGGATTGATCTTAGTCGCCGCATCGAGCGTCAGCGCGACCGCGCCGGTCGCCGGCACATACGTCGCGCGCGCGATCTTCCCGGCCTCCAGCGTGATCCACAATCTGGCGGGGGCGATGAACAGGCGGGTGCGGGCGCCGTCCTTCGGGGTGATACTGACCACGCCCGCCGCTTGGTCGACATTGCCGCCGAAGCCCAGCCAGCCGAATGTCGGGTCGTTCACCAGATAGCTCGCGGCGGTGATCGCGTGGCCGTAGAAGCCCATGCCGTAGTCGCCGCTATATGGGTCCCACTTCATCATGTCGGGCGCGGAGTGGAACGCGGCGGAGGAGAAGCCGTCGCGATCGATGTTGGTGATGCCACCCATCATGCCGCCGTACGCGATCCGCAACAGCCGCAGGTCGCTCGGGTCAGCGCGGTAGGCGTCGAACAGCGGGACGGCGTTGAGGGTCGAGCCGTAATGGTGGAGCTGACGCTCGATGCGCGGGTATTTGCCGCCGTAGAGGAAATCCCAATAGCGGCGTGCGTTGCCGTTATAGCCCCAGCTCGGGATCGTCGGGTCATAGGCGAGGATCACTTTCCGCGTCACGTCGGCCTGAGGCTGGTAACCGAAATAGCGCATCCACGCGTAGACCTCGGGCTGGCCGGTCGAGTCCCACGCCATCTCGCTGCCGAACGGATAGCGTAGCGTACGCCAGTGATCGGCGCGCTGCTTCATCAGGCGCTCCATCTCGGTCGCCTCCGCGGTCAGCCCTTCGCGCTTCAGGTCCTTCAGGATGTCGACGAACACGTCGCCCTCCATCAGCCCGAACTGCGTGTAATAGGGCGCGTCGCGCATCATCGCGGTGGTGGTCTGGTAGGCGTGGTCGAGATACCAGCGCCACGGGTGCGCGGTGACGAGTCCGGGGTGATTGCGCGCGACGCGGTACAGCACCCAGTGGCCGATCGCGACATGCGGGTAATTGTACGCGCGACCGAGATCGCCTGCGTCCTTCTTCGACCAGGAGGTCCAGGTCTTCCAGTCGACGGTCGGGTCGTAATAGCCGGGATGTGCGGCGGGGTCGTAGTAGAACAGGCTCTTCCGCACCGCGCCGGCGTGCGGGCCGTCGGGCACTTGCAGGTCGCCTTGAATGGTCTCGTCGACGAGGCGTTGCAGCTTGGCGATCTCGGCCGGGTCGGGGTTGTCCAGCTGCTTCGCAATCGCCGCGACCCAGCTGCCCGCGCCGCCTTCGTCGCTCATCCCCGAGATCCAGACGCGCGGGTCCTGCGTGACCACTTTGCCGGCCTCGCGGTCGTAGGTGAGGATCGCGGGATTGCGGCCGAACGGGTCGGCCTCGTCCTCGTACCATTGCTGCGTCGTCGAGAACCGGCCGAGGTCGGCCATCGTCTGGTCGAGCGGCTTGGTGATGTAATAGCTGACCGTCTGGACGCTGCCGTCGGCGTAGGTGATCGCGAGGCTTGCGCGGCCCCAGCCCTTGCTGCGGACGGTGTAGCGGGCCCAGCCTTTCGCGCTGGCGGCCGGCGTTGCGACGAGTGCGCCCGCGGGGAGGCTTTCGACCTTGGCGACGGGAAGCGGCGTCTTAAGGAACAGCGAGGCGTCCTGGTCGGTCGGGACGACATAACCCGGGATGCCGACCGCGACCGGGCGGTGGTTGGCGAGGAGCGTGTCCTCGATGGCCGCGATCGACGGCGCGGTGACGAAGCGGACACCGATCGTGCGCGTGGCACCGGGCGCCAGCGTGAAGCTGGTCGGGACGTTCCATTGTTCGCCGGCCTTCGCCCATTCCCTCGCGGCGAAGGCCTTGCTGGCGACGGTCCAGTCGTAGAAGCCTTCGGAGGTCTGGCCGCGCTTGCTGCGATCGGTGAAGATGTCACCCGCCGGCGCCTTGGCGGCTTCGAGGATCGGGCGGTAGGCTTCGAGCGGCGTGCCCTTTTCGGGGAGGACGAGCAGTGCGGGGCCGGCGCCGTTGAGGCGGGTGACCTGGAGATAGCCCGCGTCGCGGCCGATATAGGGGTCGACAAAGCTCGCCTGCGCATGCGCCTGTTCGAGGCTGCGGTCGGTGATGATGTTGTCGAACACCATCGGCAGCCCGAGCGCGCCGATCTCGACGGGAGCGCTCGTGGTGTTGGTCAGCGTGAAGCGGAGCGCGAGGACGCCGTGGTCGTCGACCCAGCGACGCTCGACGTGCAACGGGCTGGTGGCCCCGAGCGAGGTGGTGATGTCGGCGGCGGCGAGCGTGGCATCGGTCGCGGGCAGACGGCGGATCGCCTTGCGATGCTGCGCGGAGGCGAAATCGGTCCAGGCGCCGCCGGCTGTACGGATGCGGAGGTGGATGTCGCCGATATGGACATAGCCGTCGGCGGCACGCTCGGCTTCGCGGGCGCCGGGGACGAAGTCGAAGCTAGGTTCGGCGGCGGGGGACAGCCGGGCGAGCGTCTGCGTGTCGGTGCGGAGCGCGAGGCGGAAGGCGGGGGTGCGAAGCGTGGTCTGCACGATCGGACGGTAGCTTGGCTTGGCGGGCTTGGCAGGCTTAGGTTCCGCATACCCGGGCAGCGTCGCGGTGCCGAGCAGGAGGAGCGCGAGGAGGGGGCGGAATGCGGTCATGAATGGCTCGCTCGGGCTCGACGGTGGGTGCGAAATGGCACTTGCGCCACTCCTCTCGACGTATAGTATACGATATCCGAATGGAGATAAAGATGTTCGCAAACCGCCGGGATGTATTGATGGGGACGACGGCGGTGGCGCTGTTGTCGGTGGGCGAGCAGGCATTTGGCGAGGGGGCGGCAACGCTGCCGGCTAGCGCGAAACCTTTGCCGCTGTCCGCCGTGCGGCTGCTCCCTTCCGCTTACGCGAACGCGGTCGAGGTCAATCGCGCGTATCTCCTACGGTTGAGCGCGGATCGGCTGCTGCACAATTTCATGGTCTATGCCGGGCTGCCCGCGAAGGCGCCGATCTATGGCGGGTGGGAAAGCGACACGATCGCCGGGCATACGCTCGGTCACTATCTGACCGCGCTGGTGCTGATGCATGCGCAGACCGGAGATGCGGAGTGTCGCGCGCGAGCCGATTACATCGTTGCAGAACTGGCGCGGGCGCAGGCGAAGCGCGGCACCGGCTATGTCGGCGCGCTGGGGCGCAAGCGGAAGGACGGGACGATCGTCGACGGCGAGGAGATCTTCCCCGAAGTGATGCGCGGCGAGATCAAGTCGGGCGGGTTCGATCTCAACGGCTCGTGGTCGCCGCTCTATACCGTGCACAAGGTATTCGCAGGGCTGCTCGACGTGCATGCTGCGTGGGGCAACACGCAGGCGCTGAGCGTCGCGACCGGGCTCGCGACGTATTTCGCGAAGGTGTTCGCGGCGCTCGACGACGCGCAGATGCAGACATTGCTCGGGTGCGAATATGGTGGGCTGAACGAGAGCTATGCCGAGCTGTCGGCGCGGACCGGGAACAAGCAATGGCTCGACGTGGCGGAGCGGCTGTACGATCGGAAAATGCTAGATCCGATGGTCGCGGGCGAGGACAGACTGGCGAACTTCCACGCCAATACGCAGGTACCGAAACTGGTCGGGCTGGCGCGGATCCACGAGCTCAACGGCAAGCCCGCGCCCGCCAACGCCGCGCGGTTCTTCTGGAACACCGTCACGCAGCATCACAGCTACGTGATCGGTGGCAATGCCGACCGCGAGTATTTCTCCGGGCCCGACACCATCGCGACCCACATCACCGAGCAGACGTGCGAGCATTGCAACAGCTACAACATGCTGAAGCTGACGCAGCAGCTTTATGGCTGGGCGCCGGACGGCGCGATGTTCGACTATTACGAGCGCGCGCATCTGAACCACATCATGGCGGCACAGAATCCGAAGACCGCCGGCTTCACCTATATGACGCCGCTGATGACGGGCACCGCGCGCGAATATTCGACGCCGAAGGACGACGCGTTCTGGTGCTGCGTCGGCACGGGGATGGAGAGTCATGCCAAGCACGGCGAGGCGATCTTCTGGGAGGGCGACGGCACGCTGCTGGTCAACCTCTACATCCCGGCGGAGGCGCGGTGGCAGGCGCGGGGTGCAGTGCTCAGGCTCGACACACGCTATCCGTTCGAGCCGGAGTCACGGCTGACACTGACCAAGCTGGCAAGGCCGGGGCGATTTCCGATCGCCTTGCGCGTTCCGGGCTGGGCGAATGGGCGTGCGACGGTGACGGTCAACGGTGCCGCGGTCGAGCCGGTTCTGGCGAAGGGCTATGCGATCGTCGAGCGGCGGTGGAAGGCGAGCGACGTGGTTGCGATCACCGTACCGCTCGACCTGCGGCTGGAGAGTGCGCCAGGCGATGTCGATACGGTCGCGGTGCTGCGCGGGCCGATGGTGATGGCCGCCGATCTCGGCTCGACCGAGGCGAAATGGGAGCAGGCCGATCCGGCGATGGTGGGGGCGGATCTGCTCGCCGCGTTTACGCCGACGGCTGGCGCGGGCTATGCGACGAAGGGGATCATCCGGCCCGCCGACCTCAACTTCGTGCCGTTCTACAGCCAGTATGATCGACGCAGCGCGGTGTATTTCAAGCGCTTCAGCGAGGCCGCGTGGAAGACCGAGGAAGCGGCGTTCCTGACCGAGCAGGCGCGGCTGAAGGATCTCGCCACGCGGTCGGTCGACGTGATGCACCTCGGCGAGATGCAGCCGGAGCGCGATCATGCGCTGACGTCGGAAATCTCGTATCCGGTCAGCTATCGCGGGCGGAACGGGCGCGATGCGCGGTCGGGCGGATTCTTCGAGTTCGCGATGAAGACGCGGCCGGGGCCGCTGGTGGTGCAGGCGACCTATTGGGGCGACGAGCGTGCGCGCGATTTCGACATCCTCGTCGACAACGTGAAGGTCGCCACGCAGCATCTTGAGGCGGACCAGCCGGGCAAGTTCTTCGATGTCGAGTATCCGCTGCCGATCGGGCTGACCAAGGACAAGGCGACCGTGAAGATCCGCTTCGTCCCGCATGATCGGTCGTCGGCGGGGCCGGTGTTCGGGGTGCGGATGGTCGCTGCCAAGCCGGGTGGGGTCGCGTGAGCGGCGTGGCAAGGTTGGTCCGCAATCCGGCGGCAGCGCTCCCTTCCTTGTTCTCCCGCGAAGGCGGGAGCCCAGTCTGGATCCCCGCCTTCGCGGGGAAACAAGTCTTGCGCGCTGAGGGTGGATGCAACCGCGGAGCCTTTGCATGACCGACGCGCAGGCAGACGGCGTTCGCCTATCGCTCGACGAGGTGCGGGCGTTGGCGCGGAAGGTTTTGCTCGGGGCTGGCCTGTCTCGCGCGCATGCCGAGGCGGTCGCGGAGACGATGGTCGCGGGCGAGCGCGACGGTTGCGCGAGCCACGGCATCTACCGGCTGCTGATTGCGGCGAACAGCATCGCCAAGGGTGTCGTGGCGGTCGATGCGGAGCCGGTGGTGAGCGAGCCGGCGCGCGCGCTCGTCCGGGTCGATGGCGGCGGCGGGTTTGCGCAACTCGCGTTTGAGCGGGGCCGGCAACGGTTGGCGGAGAAGGCGCGCGCGTATGGGATAGCTGCTCTCGCGTTGAACAACGTGGTGCATTTCGCGGCGTTGTGGCCTGAGGTCGAGGCGCTGGCGGAGGACGGACTGGTCGCGCTCGCGGTAACGCCGAGCCATGCCTGGGTCGCGCCGGCGGGGGGCACCGAACCCGTGTTCGGGACCAATCCGATCGCGTTCGGCTGGCCGCGGCCCGGCCGCGAACCGTTCGTGTTCGACTTCGCGACCAGCGCGGTCGCGCGCGGTGAGATCGAGTTGCATCGGCGCGCGGGGAAGGCGGTGCCCGACGACTGGGGTTATGATGCAGACGGGCAGCCGACGACCGACGCGGCGGCGGTGCTGAATGGCGCGATGCGGACGTTCGGCGGGCATAAGGGGTCGGCGCTGGCGGCGATGGTCGAGCTGCTCGCGGGGCCGTTGATCGGCGACATGACCAGCCGGGAGTCGCTGGAGGCCGACGCCGCGCGTGGCGGATCGCCGATCGGTGGGGAGTTGATCATCGCGATCGATCCTGCCGGGTTCCTCGGCGATGCGGTCGCCGAGCACCTTGCCCGCGCGGAAGCGATGTTCGGGGCGATCGAGGGGCAGGGCGCGCGCCTGCCGTCGCAGCGGCGGTACGCGGCGCGGGCGCGGGGTGTGATCGAGGGTGTGGTTATACCCGCCGCACTGTACCGCGACATCATGGCGCTGGTTCCAGGAGAATGACGATGAAGGCTTTGATCCTGTTGCTGGCGCTGGGCTCGACTGCGGTGGGGGCAATGCCTCCAAAAACTCCGAAATCGGCGGCGGCGACGTCGGCGGACGCGCGGTTCAAGGCGCTCTACACGGCGGAATATGCGTGGCGGCAGCTCCAGTTCGCGCAGGGCGAGGACAACCCGACCGCCGCGGCGCGCCTCCCCGATGTCGGCCCTAAGGCGCAGGCGGAGCGGCTCGCGCGGTGGACCGACGTGTCGCGGCGACTGGCGGCGATCTCACCGGCGACACTCTCGCCTGCCAATCGCGTCAATTATGCGGTCTATGCGCAGCAGATCGACGCCTTGCTCGCCGAGCAACGCTATCGCGATTACGAAAAGCCGCTGACTGCCGATACGAGCTTCTGGGGTGACGTCGCGGAGAGTGCGCGCGGCACTTTCAAGTCGGTGAAGGACTATCGCGACTATATCGCGGTGATGCGCCAGATCCCGCGCTATTTCGATCAGCAGACCGGCAACATGCGCGCCGGGCTCGCGCGCGGGTTCACGCCGGCGCGGGTGACGCTGACGGGGCGTGACAATGGCGTCGCGCAGGTCGCCGAGGCGAAGACGCCGCAGGACTCGCCGTTCTACGAACCGTTCAAGAGCTTCCCGTCGACGATCCCCACCGCCGATCAGGCCGCGCTCAGGGCCGAGGGGGCCGCGGCGATCTCGCAGGCGGTCGTCCCCGCCTATGCGACGCTGCTGAACTTCCTGCGCACCGAGTATATCCCGCATGCCCGCGAGGGGCTGGCGGCGTACGACCTGCCCGACGGCAAGGCCTATTACCTGTCGAAGGTCCGCGAATACACCACGCAGGATATCACGCCCGAGCAGATCCACGCGCTTGGGCTCGCCGAGATCGCCAAGATCCGCGGCCGGATGGACGGCGTGATGCGGAGCGTGAAGTTCCAGGGCGATCTGCAGGCGTTCTTCAATCACCTGCGGACCGATCCGCAATTCTATCCCAAGACGCCGAACGAGCTGCTGTACCGCGCCGCGTGGATCGCCAAGACGTTCGACGGCAAGGCATCGTCGTGGTTCGGGCACCTTCCGCGCAGCCGGTTTGCGATCAAGCCGGTGCCCGCGGACATCGCGCCGTTCTACACCGGCGGGCGCGGCGGGCCGGGGATCTATCTGGTCAACACCTACGACCTTCCGTCGCGGCCCTTCTATTCGCAGGTCGCGTTGACGCTGCATGAGAGCGCGCCCGGCCATGCGTTCCAGATGCCGCTCGCGTCCGAGAACAAGACGCTCCCGGCGTTCCGGCGCGACACGTATCTGTCGGTCTATGGCGAGGGCTGGGCGCTGTATTGCGAGACGCTCGGCGAGGACATGGGGATGTACGAGACGCCGTACGACCTGTTCGGGATGCTGAGCTATCAGGCGTGGCGCGCGGCGCGATTGGTGGTCGATACCGGGATCCATGCCAAGGGCTGGAGCCGGAAGCAGGCGCAGGACTATCTGCACGACAATACCGCGCTGTCGAACCACGAGATCGAAACCGAGGTCGACCGCTACATCGCGTGGCCGGGGCAGGCGCTGTCCTATTACATGGGGCAGATTGCGTTCCAGACCGCGCGGAAAAAGGCGCAGGACACGCTCGGCGCGAAGTTCAACATCCGCGCATTCCACGATGCGATGCTGGAGATGGGATCGGTGCCGGTGCCGGTGATCGAGGCGCGGACCGACCAGTTGATCGCGGCAGGCGGCAAGGGGCCCTATCCTGACGAAGAGTAAGCGCTGGCTCGCGGCGCTCGGGCTGATCGCCTCGGCCGGGCTGGCGCAGGATGTGCCGCGGGGGACGCGCGTCCATGCGCCGGGCAATCCGATCCTCGCCGACGGGTATTACTCGACCGATCCGGCGCCGGTGGTGATCGGCGATACGCTTTGGATACTTGCCGGGCGCGATGAGGCGGCGGCGGACGTCAACGACTTCGTGATGAAGGAGTGGCAGCTGCTGTCGACCCAGGATCCCGCGTCGGGCGACTGGATCCATTATCCGGCGATCGCGCGGCCCGAAACCGTGTTCGGCTGGGCCGAGCCGGCGCGTGCCTATGCCGGGCAGATCGTGCAGGCGCGGAACGGGCGGTTGTATCTGTACGCGCCGGTGGTCGAGAAAGGCAGCGATGCCGAGGACCGGTTCGCGATCGGCGTTGCGGTCGCCGACAGCCCGACCGGGCCGTGGCGCGACGCGCATCCGTCGGGCCCGATCGTGTCGCAGCGCGTGCCGGTACGCAACGATATCCAGAACATCGATCCGACCGTGCTGATCGACGATGGCGGCCGCGTGTATCTCTATTGGGGAACGTTCGGCGAACTGCGCGGCGTCGAACTCGCGCGCGACATGGTGACGCCGATCGGCCCCGAGCGGCGGATCACCGGGCTGACCGGGTTCTTCGAGGCACCGTGGATCATGACGCGACGCGGCGTCTATTACATGCTGTACGCCGGCAACACCGCGGGCCCGGGATCGGACTGTACGGCGGCTATCTATCACGCATGCATCGCTTACGGGACCGCGCCGTCGCCGATGGGGCCGTGGACGTATCGCGGCGTGGTGCTGAAGCCGGTGTCGTCGACCACCTCGCATCCAGGCGCGGTGGCGTTCAAAGGGCGCTGGTATCTGGCGTATCATACCGCCGATGCGGTCGGCGGCGGGCATTTCCGGCGCAGCGTCGCGATCGATCCGATGACGTTCGACGACAGCGTGACGCCCGCCGCGATCCTGCCGGTGGTGGCGACGCGACGCGCTCGGCCGGCGCCGCTGCCGTCGCGCAATATCGCCGGTGCGGCGACGGTCGAGGCGTCGAACGAGCCGGTGGCGGTGCGCTACTGGCTGGCGGCGCTGAACGACGGGATCGTGCGGGCGAATCCGCTGCCGCCGGATATGTGGGGGAGCCGGGCGGGGCCTGCACGGCAGTGGATCGCGTATCGTTGGGACAAGCCGGTGTCGCTCGATGGCGTGCGTGTGCGCTTCTGGGGGGATCGGGCGGCGGGGTCGCGGACTGGAATCGCGCCGCCGAAGCGCTGGTGGCTGGAATATTGGGATCGCGGCTGGAAACCGGTGCGGGGAGCGCGTGGGTTCGGTACCAGGGTGGAGGGGTTCCAGCCTGCGAGCTTTGCGCGGGTTACGACACGCTGCTTGCGTGCGATATTCGAGACGTCGGGCGATGCCCGCGGTCATGCCGGCGTCGCGGTGCAGGAATGGGAGGCGCTGGCCCCGCATTCACAGGCGGTTGCGGCACGCGACCCGGCTACCAAGCCTGCGCCACCCTGCGACTGATCCCCGACTAGGCAATCCACCCCCGCCAGGGGGGGGCGCCGTAGGCGACGGAGGGGGAGGGCACGGAACAGCCGTTACCCTTTCCTCCCCCTCCGTCTGGCAAGCGCCAGCCACCTCCCCCTGGCGGGGGAGGATTGCGCCTCAGTCGAACGGGCGGTCGATCGAGCGTTGCGGGTCGGTGAACCAGGCGGCGCCGGTGTCGGTGACGTGGAAATGATCCTCCAGCCGGATTCCGAAGCGGTCCGGTACGACGATCATCGGCTCGTTCGAGAAACACATCCCCGGTGCCAGCGGCGTGCGGTCGCCGCGGACCAGATAGGCGGGTTCGTGGATCGACAGGCCGATGCCGTGGCCGGTGCGGTGCGGCAGGCCGGGCAGGCGGTAGTCGGGGCCGAGGCCGGCTTTCTCCAGTACCGCGCGGGCCGCATAGTCGATCGCCTCGCACGGCACGCCGGGCTCGACCGCGGCGAACGCGGCGGCTTGCGCCTCATGCTCGATGTCCCAGATCGCGCGCACCTCGTCGCCGACATTGCCGAACGCATAGGTCCGCGTGATGTCGGAATGATAGCCCTCGACCTGGCAGCCGGTGTCGATCAAGACGAGCTGGTCCTCTTCGAGCAGCTGGTCGCCGGGGATGCCGTGCGGGAACGCGGTCGCGTGGCCGAACTGGACGGCGCAGAAATACGAGCCGGCGGATCCGATCGCGCGGTGCGCCTCGTCGATGAAGCGGATCACCGCGCTGGCGGCGATGCCGGGGTGGAGGATTCGCGCGGCGCGGCGCTGGATTTCCAGCGTCATCGCCTTGGCCTGGCGCAGCAATGCGAGTTCGGCAGGGCTCTTGATCATCCGGCATGCGTCGATCACCGACGCGCCATCGGCAACATCGAGCCGGGTGGCGGCGAGCGCGCTGGCCATGCCGTAGGGAAGCTGCGGGTCGAGCAGCAGACGGCCGCCGACCGCGTCGGCTACCAACGCATACGGGCTCTCGTCCTCTTCCCAGAGCCGCAGGTCGGCGTCGATCTCGACCGCGGCCTCCAGCGAACCCTGTTCGAAGCGTGGGCAGATCAGCATCGGCTGCCCCTTCACCGGCAGCAGCAGCGCGACCAGCCGCTCGGTCGCGCCCCACGGCACACCCGCGAAATAGCGCAGGCTCGCCCCCGCGCCGATCAGCAGCGCGTCGGCGCCCGCCGCCTCGGTCAGCGCGCGCGCCTTGTCGAGCCGCGCAGTGCGTTCGGCCAGCGTGATCGGTGGTGCACGGTCCGCCCAGAGGGCGATGGCCGCCAGCTCTTCGGGTATCGATGATCCGCCGATGGTCATGCGTCAGGTCCTTTTTTACCGAAGCGGTCGAGGTCGAATGGCGCGAGCGGCACCGCCGGGGTCTCCCCCGCCAGCATCGCCGCGACGAGCGTCGCGGTCACCGGCGCGAGCGTCAGCCCGAGATGTTGGTGGCCAAAGGCATAAGCGAGATTTGCGTGGCGCGTCGAGCGGCCGATCGCGGGGAGATAGTCGGGCAGCGTCGGCCTTGCCCCCATCCAGCGCGTGAACGGCCCCTCGATCGGCAGGCCGAGCGTGCGGACGTGATGCTCCAGTCGGTCCCATTTGCGCGGATCGGGCGGACCGTCGGGATCGCCGAGCTCGACGAAGCTCGCCGCCTGGACGTACTCCGCATAGCGCGTGACGATCATCGAGCGATCCTCGAACACGACCGGCGGCAGGTCGGCCGGCCAGCCATCGGCACGCGCGCGGATATGATAGCCGCGCTCGGCGATCATCGGCACGCGGTAGCCGAGCGGTTCGAGCAGTGCGCGGGAGCGGACGCCAGCCGTGACCAGTACCCCATCGAAATCATGCCCGGCGATCGCGACCCGGTCGCCGTCTTCCACCAGCTGAGCGGCCTGGCGAACGATGCGACCGCCGCGCGCCTCGACCGCGGCTTCGAGCGTCGTCGCCAGCCGACGCAGGTCGGCGATCTGCCCGCTGCCCGAGAAGCGGATCGCGCCCCCGACCGGATCGGCGATGAAGCCGAGCCGACGCAGCAATTCGGGTTTGACGTCGGCGATCCGCGCGGTGCCGATCGCGGCGCGCGACCAGCGCTCGCGGCCACTCTGCGCGCTCGCGGGGGTGTCCCAGACGACGATATGCCCGTCCTCACGAAGCAGCTCGCGCGCGCCGAGCATCCCGACCAGATCGCGCCACGCCGGCATCGCCCCCGCCAGCAACGGCGTGAGGGCTGCGGTTCCCGCCGCGAAGCGCGACGGCGTGGAGGCCGCGACCAGGCGTGCGGCGAACGGCAGCCAATGCCCGGCCATCGACGCCGGCAACGCGAGCGCGCCGCCCGCGCTGAACACGCGCTTCGGCACCGAGCGCAGCGCAGCGGGCGACGCGAGCGGCTCGACCTGCTCGACCGCGATATGCCCGGCATTGCCCCAGGATGCGGCGTTGTAATCAGAGTCGCGTTCGAACACACTCACGCCGTGCCCGCGATCGAGCAGCGCGAGGGCACAGCACAGCCCGACCACGCCGCCGCCCACTATCCCTGTCGTGGGTCCGATCATTTCCAACCCATTTCTCCTGTTGCACCGCATTACGCTTTTCGTATACGGTATATATATTGAAACGCAGGAAGGTCGATACAGAATGTCTGTCGAGTGGAAGGGTGTATTTCCGGCCGTAACGACTCAGATCCGCGAGGACATGACCGTCGATCTCGCCGATACGCAACGGGTCGTCGACGATCTCATCCGCGACGGTGTGACCGGGGTAATCGCGCTCGGCACGGTCGGCGAGAACAACTCGTTCGACTATGACGAAAAGGTCGAGGTGCTGACCGCGATCGTCGAGGCGGTCGACGGCCGCGTGCCGGTCATCACCGGCGTCTCCGAATATGATACGCGCCGCGCGGTGCGCTATGCGCAGGCGGCGGAGAAGGCCGGCGCGGACGGCCTGATGCTGTTGCCGCCGATGGTCTATGTGCCGAAGCCGCATGAACTGGTGGCGCATTTCAAGGGCGTGGCGGAGCAGGTCGGTCTGCCGATCATGCTCTA
Organism: Sphingomonas sp. M1A8_2b; assembly: GCF_053345535.1. Taxonomy (NCBI): domain Bacteria; kingdom Pseudomonadati; phylum Pseudomonadota; class Alphaproteobacteria; order Sphingomonadales; family Sphingomonadaceae; genus Sphingomonas; species Sphingomonas sp. M1A8_2b. The sequence continues at coordinate 799,161 of NZ_JBKFAH010000001.1, forward strand.
TAACAACCCGCCTGCGTACCGGACGTTGATCGACAACGAGGTGCTCGCGGCGCTGGTCGACGTGACGAACATCGTCGCGGTCAAGGAATCGGCGCCCGACACGCGGCGTTTCACCGACGTGAAGACCGCGTTCGGCGACCGCTACGTGCTGTTCGCCGGGCTCGACGACGTCGCACTCGAGGGGCTGTATCTGGGCGCGCAGGGCTGGGTCTCCGGACTTACCAACGCATTCCCGCGGGAATCGGTCGAGCTGGTCAACGCGTTCGCGCGCGGCGATCATGCCAAGGCGATGGAGATCTATCGCTGGTTCATGCCGCTGCTTCATCTCGATGCCGAGCATGACCTGGTCCAGTCGATCAAGCTCGCCGAGCAGGTCATGGGGCGCGGTTCCGAGCGCGTCCTGCCGCCGCGCTATCCGCTGATCGGCGAACGCCGTGCCGAGGTGATCGCGATGGTCGAGCACGCCGCGGCGACGCGCCCGACGCTCTCGCCGGCCGCACCGATCCTCGCGACGGCCTGATGCGCCACACCTTCTTCTGCATCGACGGCCACACCGCCGGAAACCCCGTCCGCCTCGTCGCGGGCGGGGCGCCGTTGCTCAAGGGCGCGTCGATGTCGGAGCGGCGGCAGGATTTCCTAAACCGGTTCGACTGGATCCGCACCGGGCTCTGCTTCGAACCGCGCGGGCACGACATGATGTCGGGCGGGTTCCTCTATCCGCCGACGCGCGACGACAGCGACATCGGCATCCTGTTCATCGAGACGAGCGGGTGCCTGCCGATGTGCGGGCACGGCACGATCGGGATGGTGACGTTCGGGCTTGAGCACGGCCTGATCCAGCCCGCCGTCCCGGGGCGGTTGCGGATCGAGGTGCCGGCGGGCGTGATCGATGTGGCTTACGAGACTGAGGGTGCAAAGGTAACCTCGGTGCGGATCACCAACGTGCCGGCGTATGTCGCGGCCCGCGGAATCGAGGTGGACGTCGACGGGATCGGCCCGCTGAGCATCGACGTCGCCTATGGCGGCAATTACTACGCGATCGTCGAGCCGCAGGGGCGGTATACCGGGCTCGACGACTTAGGCGCGGCGGAGATTATCGCGCTCAGCGGCCGCGTTCGCGAGGCGGTGCGGGCACAGTTCGAGCCGGTCCATCCCCTCGACCCGACGATCCGTGGCGTCAGTCATGTGCTGTGGGCGGACGTGCCGCGCGGCGCCTCCGACCCTGGGGCGGCGGACGGGCGCAACGCGGTATTCTACGGCGACAAGGCGATCGACCGCAGTCCATGCGGCACCGGCACCTCCGCCCGGCTCGCGCATCTCGCCGACAAGCGGCGTCTGTCGGTTGGAGACCGGTTCGTTCACGAAAGCTATATCGGCAGCCGTTTCGTCGGGCGCGTCGAGGCGGAGACGATGCTGGGCGAGACCCCGGCGATCATTCCGTCGATCGAAGGATCGGCGATCGCGACCGGATTCAACACGATCTGGATCGATCGCGCGGATAGTTTCTGGGAAGGTTTCCAAGTTTCGTGAATTACCGGCTATGCAGGTCCGGTATTCCCGTTTCCGGAGCCTTCCAACAATGAGTATCGTCGTCCGCACGCTGTCCGAGCAAGTGTTCGAGATCGTCCGCGAACAGATCGTCACCGGCAAACTCGCCGGCCATACTGCGATCCGCCAGGATGCGCTGGCAACTGAACTCGGCGTCAGCAAGATCCCTCTCCGCGAGGCATTGGCGCGGCTGGAGCAGGAAGGTTTGCTGACCAGCCACGCAAACCGGGGCTATTCGGTGCAACCGATGTCGGCGGACGAGGCCGACGACATCTTCGCATTGCGGCTTGCGATCGAACCGCAGGCGGCCGCCTACGCGTCGACCGTCGCCAACGACGACGACCGCAACGCCGCGATCCTGGCGTTCGAGGAACTCGACAGCGCGGCGAGCGAGCGGCTGGCCGAGGTCGCGATCCGCAACCGCGTGTTCCACACCGCACTGGTCCGGCCGGGCCGCCGCCTGCTCACCACGCAGATGGTCGAGCGGCTGGCGATCCTCGCCGAGCGTTACGTCGTCGCGCATCTGCGACCGGCGGGGCGCGAGGATCGTGCGCATCTCGAGCATCGCCAGTTGCTCGACGCATGGCTCGCGCGCGACGACGATCGCATGCTGGTGCTGCTGACCAGTCATATTCAATCGACGCTGACCGATCTGCGCGCGCAGTTCGACACAGCGCGCGACTAGAGATCACAACCGGGGATGGGCATGTTTGGACCGCGTAAATCGTTCGAATCGTCTGCCCATAACCGCGAACACAGCCTCGCCAAGACGCTGAGCTGGCCGCATCTGATCGCGCTCGGGGTGGGGGCGATCGTCGGCACCGGGATCTATACTTTGGTCGGCGTCGGGGCGGAGCGCGCCGGGCCGGGCGTCATTCTCGCCTTCGTGATCTGCGGGGTGATCTGTGCGTGCGCGGCCCTCGCCTATACCGAGCTCGCGACGCTGATCCCGGCCGCGGGGAGCGCCTATACGTTCAGCTATACAGCACTCGGCGAGACCGTCGCCTGGGTGGTCGGCTGGAGCCTGATCCTCGAATATTCGCTGGCGTGCTCGACCGTTGCGGTCGGCTGGTCGGGCTATCTGGTCGGCTGGATCGAGGCGGCGGGGATTCATCTGCCGCATGCGCTGCTGGTCGGTCCGCATGGCGGCGGGATCGTCAACATGCCCGCCGTGCTGGTGTCGCTGGCGGTGATGGGGATGCTGATCCTCGGCACGCGGCAGAGCGCGACGCTGAACATCGTCCTCGTGCTGATCAAGCTGGTCGCGCTGACGATCTTCGTCGTCTACGCGGCGCCCGCGTTCAAGGCCGACAACCTTCACCCGTTCATGCCCTACGGCTTCGGCTCGACCGAGATCGGCGGGCACAAGAGGGGCGTGATGGCGGCGGCGGCGATCGTGTTCTTCGCCTTCTACGGCTTCGACGCGGTCGCGACCTCGGCGGAGGAGACCAAGAACCCCAAGCGCGACCTGACGATCGGCATCGTCGGCTCGATGCTGGTCTGCACGGTGATCTACATGGCCGTCGCGGTCAGCGCGATCGGCGCGCTGCCGTTCACGCAGCTCGCCAATTCGCCCGAACCGCTCGCGCTGGTGCTGCGCCAGTTAAGCCAGCCGTTCGCCGCGCAGCTGATCGCGCTGGCCGCAGTGATCGCGCTGCCGTCGGTGATCCTGGTGATGATGTACGGGCAGAGCCGGATCTTCTTCGTGATGGCGCGTGACGGGTTGCTCCCGCGCGGTCTCGCCAAGGTCAGCAAGCGAACCGGATCGCCGACGTTGATCACGCTGCTGACGGGCCTGTCGATCGCCGCGGTCGCGGGGTTCTTCCGGCTCGACGAGATCGCCGAACTCGCCAATGCGGGGACGCTGATCGCGTTCATCTCGGTCGGTGTGTGCCTGATGGTGCTGCGCCGGACCGCGCCGCATCTGCCGCGGCTGTTCCGTTGCCCGGCGGCCTATGTCGTCGGCACCGTGACCGTGCTCGGCTGCCTGTATCTGCTCGCGAGCCTGCCGACCTCGACGCTCGTCCGGTTCGTGATCTGGAACGGCATCGGGCTCGCGCTGTACGCGGCCTATGGGCGACGGAAGAGCGATGCGGGACAGGCCGCGCCCCGATAGGGCGATAGCGCTTTCCACCTGCGCATCGACGGACTAAGCGAGGCTATCCCCGGGGGGCCGCTGACGCGCGGCTGAGAGGTGGGCAGCAGCCCATGACCCGCTGAACCTGATCCGGCTTATACCGGCGTAGGGAGGGTCCGCGGCTGGCCCGTCGTCCCTCCGATTGGAGTGGACGTGAGCGTTTTCGGTACTGGTTTTCCGTTTTTGAACTCCGCCTCGCCGTCCTGGCGATCGCGTGTCCGGTCGGGCCGCGTCGCGTTGAGCCTGTCAGTGACGATGGTCTCTGCGCCTGCGTTCACGCAAATCGCCCCCGATCCGGCCGAACCCGCGGAGATCCGCGTCGTCGGCACGCCCGATCCGGCTGGGCTGCTGCCCGACCAGCGCACGCCGAAGGCGCAGAGCGCGATTTCCGCCGACTTCATCGTCAAGCAGGCGCCGACGCTCAACGCGTTCCAGCTGGTGACGCTGCTGCCCGGCGCGAACGTCGCGTCGAGCGATCCGTACGGCCTCTCGACCAGTTCGAGCCTCACCGTCCGCGGGCTCGGGCAGGACGAGATCGGCGTGCTGATGGAAGGCGCGCCGCAGAACGACATCGGTTATTATTATGCCTATCCGTCGCAGTTCGCCGACCCCGAGAATCTGCGGCGGATCACGCTGGCACAAGGCGCGGTCGATATCGATTCGCCGACGCTGGGCGGTGCCGGCGGGCTGTTGTCGCTGGCGCTCGACGATCCCAAGGCGCGTCCCGGCGGGCTGGTCGACCTGTCGCTCGGCAGCTACGCGGCGCGGCGTGCGTTCGTGCGCGTCGACACCGGCACGATCGGCAACACCGGACTAAAGGCGTTCCTGTCCTATTCGAACACCCGCGCGGACAATTGGCGCGGCGCGGGCTACGACACGCGCCAGCATATCGACGCGAAGCTGCTCGAGGAATGGGGCGCCGGCAACCGCGCCAGCCTCGCGCTGTCGTATAACGATGCGGACTCGTCGAGCTACCCGAGCCCGACGCTGGCGGAGTGGAACGCGCAGGGGCGCGGCTTCAACTACGACAAGCGCTATACTGCGGGGAACACCAACTATTGGCGGCTGTACCGCGCGCCGTTCCGCAACCTCTATGCCGCGGCGCCGGTGCATCTGGTGCTGACCGACCGGCTCGCGCTGGACACCACGAGCTATCTCCAGTTCGGCTATGGCAACTCGCCCTATGGCACGCAGCTCGCCACCACCGGCAATTTTCTCGGCACCGAAGAGCTGGCCCAGCCGATCGCGCTGCCCGGTGCGGTCGACGGCGTGGCGACCGTGCTCGGCAATTATACCGGCGACCAGATGCGGACCGGCAACGTCAGCAAGCTGACGCTGAAGACCGGCGTGCACACGCTTACCGCCGGGCTCTGGTTCGATTACGGCACCGACCGCGTCACGCAGTCGTACACGTCGATCGATGCGGACGGGCAGCCGACCGATCGTTGGGGGTATCGCGCGAAGGCGATCCGCACCGCCGACGGTCGCCTGCTCGCCTATGAGAACCAGCGGACCGTCACCGTCACGAAGGGGTTCTTCGTCGCCGACAGCATCGCGCTGACGCCGCGGCTGACGATCGACGCGGGGTTCAAGGGCGTCGACGTGCTGCGCAACGGCCGCAATTACCTGCCGGGGCCGCAGACCGACGTGCGGCTCGACAGCTTCGCGGCGCTGCCGCGCGCCGCGGTTCATTACCGGCTCGACGATCGCCAGCAGGTGTTCGCCAACATCACCACCAATTTCCGCACGCCCAACGAGTTCACGCTCTACAACAGCTATTTCGGCGGGGTCGTCGCGACGCAGGGCACGACCGCGCTGGAGAACGAATATTCGATCTCGCAGGAGCTCGGCTATCGCTTCATCGGCGAACAGCTCTCGGCGTCGGTTACCGGCTTCCACTACAAGTTCCGCAACCGCCAGTTGGCGACCGTCATCGACCAGGGCGGTGCGCTGATCAGCGGGACGCTCAACGCCGGCGGGCAGACCTCGTACGGGGTCGATGCGGAGGTCGATTACCGGCCGGTCGCGGGCGTCAGCCTGTATCTCTCGGGGGAATATCTGCACGCGCGGATCGACGACGATCTGCCGGTCGGCGGGGACTTTCTCGCGACGCGCGGCAAGCATGCGGTGTCGAGCCCGACCGTCCAGTTCGGCGCGGGCGGGACGTATGACGACGGCCGGTTCTTCGGCAGCGTCGCGTCGAAATATCTCGGGCGGCAATATGCGACCTTCGTCAACGACGAGCGCATCAAGGGCTATGCGACGCTCGACCTGTCGGTCGGTGTGCATCTGGCCGAGTGGCTCGACGGCAAGCGCACCGATTTGCGCGTCAATGCGATCAACGTCACCGATCCGCATGTCCTGGCCGGCGTGCAGGCGGTCACCACCAACGCGCAGGACTCGATCGGCCGCAACGGCACGGTGATCGCGGGCACCGCGCCCGCCTATTATATTGGCAGCGGCAGGGCGGTGATGGCGACGGTGTCGCGTGCGTTCTGAGATGACGTCGCTCGCTTCGCCCGCAGGCCATCTCGTCCACGGGATGGGCACGGAGTGGGAGGTGCCGACCTGGCCCGCGATCACCGCTGACGACGCGGAAAAGGCGCTCGCGCTGTTCCCGAGCGTAGGCGCGCTGACGGACTTGCGCTGGCACTCCCCGCGACCGTTTTCCGCCGCCGCGCTGGTGCAGACGACGCGCGGTGTATTTTTCCTGAAACGGCACGATTATCGTCTGCGCTCGCTCGACGGGCTGGCCGAGGAGCATGCGTTCATCGCGCATCTGGCGGCCAACGGCGTATCGGTGCCGGACCTCGTGCGCACCATCGACGGGGCGACTGCGGTCGCGGTCGGCGATTGGCGGTACGAACTGCATCGCACTGCGCCGGGGGCGGATCTGTACCGCGACCGGATGTCGTGGACGCCGTTCCTGTCGCTCGACCATGCGCATGCCGCCGGCGTCGCGCTCGCGACATTGCACCGGGCGGCGCGTGGCTTCGAGGCGCCGGCGCGGCGTCGGCAACCGCTCGTCGCCAGCTTCACGATCATCCCGGCGCGCGATCCAATGGCGGCGACCGAAGACTATGTCGCGGCGCGTCCCGTGATGGCGGCATTTCTGGCGGATCGGGATTGGCGGCGGCAACTCGCACCGTTGTTCGCGACCTTGGGTGAGGGGCTGTCGACCCTGTTGGCCGAGCAGGCGCCGTTGTGGACGCACAACGACTGGCATCCGTCCAACCTGCTCTGGGCGGAAGACGACAGCGTGGCGACGATTTTCGATTTCGGACTCGCCGACCGGACCTGTGCGGTCCACGATATCGCGACCGCGATCGAACGTACCGCGATCCGCTGGCTCGACCTAGGGCAAGGCGTGGATAACGCGATTGGCGATCCGGCAGCGGCGCGCGCGCTGCTGGCGGGCTATGCCACGATCGCGCCGCTGAGCCGTGCCGACCTGACCGCGATTCTGCGCCTCGTGCCGCTGGTCCATCTCGAGTTCGCGTTGTCGGAGATCGACTACTTCACGAGCGTCGTCGCCGATCCTGCCTCCGCCGCGCTGGCGTGGGACGGCTATCTGATCGGCCATGCCGAGTGGTTTCGCTCGGCTGCGGGGCAGGACTTCCTGCGGGCCATCGACGTCGCGGCGAACGATCGATGACGGTGCTCGAGATCGTCGCGGTCGTGGTCAGCTTCGCGGGCATCTGGCTGACCGCGACACGCCGGATGCTATGCTGGCCGGTCAGCCTGGTCGCCTGCGCGCTGTATTTCAAACTGTTCCTCGACGTCCGGCTGTATGCCGACATGGTGCTCCAGGCGCTGTTCGGCCTGGCCATCGTCTATGGCTGGATCGCCTGGACGAAGGGTCAGGACGATGCGGGCGAAGTCGTCGTCGCGCCGCTACGTCCAGGGCGATTGGCCGCGGGGCTGGCGGCTGGCGCGGTCGGTGCGATCGCGATCGGCTGGTTCACGAGCCGCTATACCGATGCGGCGCTCCCGTGGATGGACTCGGGTCTGACCAGCTTCAGTCTGGTCGCGCAATATTGGACCGCACGCCGCCACGCCGCCAGCTGGCTGCTGTGGATCGCGGTCGACAGCCTCTATGTTGGGATGTTCGTGTTCAAGGGGTTGCTGCCGACTGCGGGGCTTTATGCGGCGATGATCGTGCTGGCGGTGGTCGGCTATCGGCGTTGGCGCGCGGCGGGCCGTAAGGACGCCTCAATAGCCATAGCCTAAGGTCGCGGTTCCGTTCGACGGCACGGTCGATGTCCACGTCTGGACACCGTCGACGCGGCGGAGTGCGGCGGTCGGCGCTGCGAACGCCTTCTGCCCGGCACCGCCGATCCCGATCTCAACCGCAACGGGGAACGGATTGGCGTTGCTCAGCGTGACGACGGCGTGGCCCGTGCGGTCACCGACCTGGCGCACCAGGACCCCCGGGCTCGTGCCTGCCGCTAGCGTGAAGCGCTGGCCGGTGGGGGTATCGGCAGCGCGACCGAGGCCGATCAGCCTGCGCGCGCCGTCACGCTCGACGTACAACGCGGTCGAGCCGGCGGGGAGGGGCAGGCCGAGCCCGGCGCGCGTTTCGTTGTGCATGCGCAGTTCGATCCGGACCGGCGTCTCCGCGATCGTCTGGCCTGGCTGCACCTGGCTGCGATAGCGCCGCTCGAACGGGACGTGGGTTTTGCTCAGCAAGGCGACCTGTTTCATCTGGTTCGCGGCGACCGTGACGGGCTCCGGCACGCGGTAGAGTTTCAGATCGCCAAGGTCTTCCGGCGGGGGTGGCGGCGGCGGCGGCGGAGGCGGAGGTGCTGGCGGGGCCATCATCATCACCGGCGCTCCCATCAGCGACCCGGTCACGACGATCTCGTCGCGCTCGGGGGCGCCTAAGGTCTGGAGATCCGACGTCGTGGTTCCGAGCGGATAGCAGTCGAGCCGGAGACGCGCGACGGCGGCGCGGTAGGCGCGGATCTCGCGGCGTTCGAGCCGACCCGCGACGACCTGGACATCGGCGTTCGCGAAGCTCTCCGCATTGCCGTTGGCGAGCGTCATCCACGCGAACAGATCGAGCGTGCCGCCATCGGCGGCGATCGTCGCGACATAGCTCGCCGCCCAGTCGAATTCGGACGCCAGATACGAGACGGTGACCGTCGCGGTCGTCGCGCGAGGACTGCGGGTCGTCACGCTGAGCACGGGTTGCGCCGACAGGCCCGCTGGAATCTTCGCGTACACCGGTCTCTCGGGCAGACCCGAACAGCCAAGAGCCTCGACGCCCTGCGCGGTCCGCACGACGACCCCGCCCGCCGGCCCGGCGACGATCACCGCATCCTCGCTACGCACCGCGCCGGTCGCGCGCGAGGTGCGGGTCAGTGTGACGTGGCGGCCGAGCGATCCGTCGATCAGCGCGGCCGGCGACAACAGCCGCGCGTCGCGGTTCTTCTCGACCGTGCCGCCGGGCAGCCCGGTGACGATCGCGCTGGCGGGGACGATCCCGCCCGCGACCCCTGCGAACGTCACGATCGCTTCGCCCGCCGGCAGTCGTATCGTCCGGGTCTCGGTCACCACCGCGAAACCGCCGAGATACCGCAGGTCGGGTGCCTGACCGCGCTCGCGCTGCGGGTTGCGATAGACCGTGACGGAGACGTGCCGCGGGGGCGACGCGGCGACGGTCTTCGAGGTCGGTATGGCCGCTTGCGCCGTGAAGGGCATGACCGGAACGCCGACCAGCATCGCCAGCAGGGCGACGACACCGCGCATCAGTTGCGGGTGTCGAAGCTGGCCGTAACGACCGCAGTTCCGTTGGCGGGCACCATCACATGCCAGAGGGCGCTGTCCGCATTCTGGCGCTCGCTCTTCTGGCTCTCGGCCTGAACGCGCGTATCGGTCCACGACCAGTCGAGCCCGGCCTGGATCAGGTCGACCACGACCGGCTTCGCGCGCGCGTTGCTGAGCGTGTAGCGCATCGTCGTGCGCCAGTGATATTCGGACAACCTGGTATGGGCTTCCACGACCGGCAGCACCTTCACGTCGAACGCGTCGCCGGTACGCAGGCTGATATCCGAGCCTTGCGGGGTATGCTCGATGCGGTTCTCGCCGGTGAATTGCGGCTGGCCGCGCTGATCGCGGACATAGACGCGTACCGTCCCCGCGGGCAGCGCATCGCCGAGGCCGCCGGCCGCCGAATTGGCGAACCGCAGCATGCTGTCCGCGCTTTGCGGTTCGGTCTGCGTGCCGAGCCAGGCGTTGCGATATTCGTAGCCCGCGCTGGCCTTCGCGCCTTTGACGTCGAGAAAGCTGACCTGCTTGGTCTGCTTGTCGGCGATCGTGGTGCGCTCCTTGAGCGGATAGAGGTAGAAATCGCCGAGCTGTTCGCGGTTCGCGCTTTCGGTGCCTGCGCGTCGCATCGGCGCAGGGCGGCGGTTGGGGCGGAAGGTCTGGTTGTCGTCATCGGAGGCGACCTCGCCCGCGACGAGCAGTGTCTTGGCGCTGTCGAAACTGGTGCCGGTCGCGTTGCGCAGCGTGATCCATCCCTGCACGTCGATCGTGCCCGTCTTGTCGTCGAACAGCGTAACATAGTCCGCCTGCCAGCCGAGCCCGCGCGTCAGGTACGACAGCGTCGCCAGCCGCGACCCGGCGCGGGTGCTCGCCAGCGTCACCGACAGCGTCGGCCGCGCGCGCAGATTCGTCGGGATCTTGTCGAAGATCGCGCGGACCGGCAGGCCGTCGTCGCGCAGCACTTCGATATGGTCGGCGATCTGCAGCACCACACCGCCGTTGACCGCGAGCACCTTCGCCCGTTCGCGCGTTTCGGCACCGGTCGCGGGATTGGTCCGAACGAGCGTGATCGTCTCGCCGACCGCCTTTTCCATCAGGCTCGACGGGGTCAGCAGGTCGTAGTCGAAATTCTGTTCGACGACGGCCGTGTCGGGCGCGCTCAGCGATACCGTTTCGGGGCGGATCGTCGCGCTGACGTCGGGGAACGACTGGCGCGTGCGACCGGCCGGGAGATCGAGGCGCCGGATGTCCTGGATGAGCGCGATATCGTTCGTGTAGATCGTCGCGGACACATCCCCTTGCGCAGACCCGCTGGCCGGCACCGGGGGATCGGATTGCGCGATCGCGGACGCCGATGTCGAGACAGCCAGCAACAAGACTGCGATGCGTACCGTGACCATGTGATCGTCCCCTTTGGCGGCAGCATGACGGAGCGGCGGGACGACGACAATGCATAGCTTAGCCCAACGTTGCGAAACCAACGCAGCGGTTCGACCGGATAAGATGTACGATATGGCGAAACATTGCCGTGCGTAACGAGACTGTAGCAAAGCCTTCGCGAAACTGACCCCGAACGAACCTAGTGGCGCCGGTGGTGGCACACTGGCCGCAGGGGACGTCTTTCAATGCGTAGTTTCAAAGGCCTGCTTCGGGCATCGGTTTCGCTCATCCTGGTCGCGGGTGCCGCTACGGCACAGGCGCAAACATCACCTGCAACAACGCAGGACCAGGCAGCGGTCGCTCCGCAGACGGGCACGACCGCGGGCAGCGACGACGCTGGCGAGATCGTCGTCACCGGCACCTATGCGCGCAGCCTGAAGGCGGCGACCGAGACCAAGCGCCGCGCCGATTACGGCGTGGATTCGATCAGCTCGACCGACATCGGCAAGTTCCCGACGCAGAACGTCGCCGAGGCGCTGCAGCTGGTGCCGGGTGTGACGATCACCCGGCCGCGCGGCGAGGGGCTGTACGTCAGCGTCCGTGGCCTCGGGCCGCAGTTCCAGAGCACGTTGCTCAACGGCAGCACGGTCGCGCTGAACGACCTGATCGAGAATGGCGGCGCGAACGGTCGTCAGTTCCGCTTCGAGATGCTGCCCGCCGAATTCACGTCGAGCATCGATGTCGTCAAGACGCCGACCGCGAACATGACCGAGGGCGCCCTGGGCGGCAATATCGACGTGAAGACGTTCCACCCGCTCGACGTCGGCACGAAGACGACGGTCAATCTGCGCGGCACGTATACGAGCCAGACCGACAAGGTGAAGCCGAACGCGACGCTGATCACCAGCTTCGCGAATTCGGCGGGCACGTTCGGTATCCTCGCGGGCGCGCAATATTGGGCGAAGTCGGTCCGCAACGATCGCTTCATCAACTTCGGCTGGAACCTGGACAAGTTCACGTCGGCCGCCTCGGGCGGGCTGCCCGCCGGGCTGTATACGCCGACGCGGACCCGGCCAACGGTCGAGACCGAGGATCGCAAGCGGATCTCGGGCATGCTGTCCGCGCAATGGAAGCCGAATGCGGAATTCGAGACGACGTTCGACGTCCTCGCGACCCGGCTCGACGTCGCCTATGACGAGTTCGGTCTCGACGTGTATCCCGATGATTCCAGCGTGTCGGGGCACCGGCCCGTCATCGTGCCGTCCAGCGTGAAGCTCGACGGCGATACGGTGATCGCCGCGACGATCAACGACGTGCGGTTCATGGCGTCGCGCGAATACAGCCTCAACCGCCACGACCTGCTCAACATCGGTCTGCGCCAGACCTGGGACTCCGATGCCTGGCACGCATCGGGTGCGGTCAACTGGTCGAGCGCGCACAGCTATCACCCGAACTACGACGAGGGCACGGTGCGCAGCCGGGCGATGTTCTTCGCGCCGCTGACCTATGATGCGTCGGCCGGCTACAAGGCGATCCCGACCTTCACCACGACGGTCGATCCGACCAACCCGGCGAACTACCAGCTGTACCAGTTCAACATCGCGCCGAAGAACAGCAAGGACTGGGATTTCTTCACGCGCGCCGATCTCGCGCATGATTTCGACGGCTTCATCACCAAGCTGGCGGCGGGCGGCGAGTATCACTGGCGCAAGCGCGACTATGCGCGGCGCGACTTCATCGTCAATCCGGCGCCCAACACCCCGCTATCGAGCCTCGGCACCGGCGCGTACGAGCAATTGCCGTACGACGATTTCCTGAAAGGCGTCCCCGGCAACACGCTGCGCAATTTCCTGGTGCCGGTGACGCAGGCCTATCTCGACAAATTCTTCACCCCCGCGGTGCAGGCGTCGGCGTTGACCCCCGCGGATCTGCGCTCGTCGTTCGTCGTCACCGAGAAGGTGCTGGGCGCCTATGCGCGCGCCGATTACGGATTCGATGCCGGAAGCGTGCCGGTCACCGGCAACATCGGCATCCGCTATGTCCATACCGATCAGGTCGCGAGCGGCACGTTGACGACGGGCAACGTCGCGACGCCGGCAAGCTTTCCCAAGACGTTCAACAACTGGCTGCCGAGCTTCAACCTGCGCGCCGAACTGACGCACGATCTGGTCGGCCGTCTCGCCGCCAGCCGCGTGCTGACCCGGCCCAACGTCACCGACAGCGCGCCGCGCATCACCGTCTCGACCGATGCGCCGACCGCGAGCGGCGGCAATCCGCAGCTGGTGCCGTTCCTGGCGACGCAGTTCGACGGATCGCTCGAATGGTATTTCAACCGTGCGGGGTCGCTGACGGGGGCGGTGTTCTACAAGGCGATGGACGATTACATCACGCAGCAGAACGTCAACATCGACATTCCCGGCCGCGGCTCCGTGCTGCTGTCGACGCAGGTGAATGGCGGCGATGCCAAGGTGTACGGCGTCGAAGCGGCGTACAATCAGGTCTTCACGTTCCTGCCGGCGCCGTTCGACGGCTTCGGCGTCCAGACCTCGTATACGCACACCTCGGTCAAGGCGAGCTACACCGCGGGTGCGCGCCCGATCCGCGACGAGCTGATCGGACTGTCGAAGAACAGCTTCAACATCGTCGGGTTCTACGACAAGGGCCCGCTGTCAACGCGGCTGTCCTATGTCTGGCGCGACCGCTATCTGTCGGGCACCGGCAGCACGACGCAGGCGCCCGTCTACACCGCGCCGTTCGGGTCGCTCGACGGTAACATCTCGGTCAAGGCCAACGACTCGGTGACGTTCAGCCTGGAGGGGATCAACCTGTCTGGCGCGCATCTCTACACCTATAACGACGACGAGAACCGCTTCGGCGAGATCAACTATTGGGGCCGAACGATCCTGTTCGGCGTGCGGGCGCAGTTCTGATGCGCGCCCGTCATGCCATGCTCGCCGCTCTCGTCCTCGCCAGCGGCGTCGGTGCGCAGACCGCTAAACCGCTGCGGATGAACGACATCCAGGTCGTCGGGTCGCACAACAGCTTCAAGGCGCAGATCCCGGCGGCGGTGATGGCCGCGCTGCGCCAGCGCGATCCGAAGACCGCGGCGGCGCTCGATTATTATCACCTGCCGCTGTCGGCGCAGCTCGATCACGGCTTGCGGCAGATCGAGATCGACATCTTCGCCGACCCCCAGGGCGGGCGATATGCGAACCCGAAGGGCGAGCAGATCGCCAAAGCGGCGGGCGAGAAGACCGCGTTCGACCGCGCGGCGATGCTGCGACCGGGCTACAAGTCGTTTCACGTTCCCGACATCGACTATATCTCGACCTGCGTGACGCTGCAGCGCTGCCTTGGCGAGGTGACCGCGTGGTCGCGCGCGCATCCGCGGCATCTGCCGATCATGATCACGATCAACGCCGCCGATACGCCGCAGTCGCCGTTGGTGGCGGCGCCGTTGCCGCTCGACGACGCGACTTTGCTCGACTCGCTCGATCGCGAGATCCGCCAGGCGATACCGGGACGGCGGCTGATCGTGCCCGATGAGGTCCGGGGGAATGCGGCGACGCTGGCGGGCGCGGTGCACGACAAGGGCTGGCCGACGCTGGAGGCTGCGCGGGGGCGCATCTACATCCTGTTCGACGTGCGGCCCGCGGTGTCGAATGCGTACCGGGTGGGCCATACTTCGCTGCGCGGACGGGCGATGTTCGGCTGGTATCCCGACGGCGAGCCAGAGAGCGCGATCCAGATCGTCCAGGATCCGCTGGTCGACGGCGCGCGGATTCGCGATCTGGTCAAGGCGGGCGTGATCGTGCGGACGCGGACCGACGCCAACACCGTCGAGGCACGGGCGCATGACCTGGCCAAGGCGAAGGCGGCCGCGGACAGCGGCGCGCAGGCGGTCAGCACCGATTATTATCCGGGCGCGCCCGATCCGGCGGGGCTGAAGTTCGCGGTGACGTTGCCCGGCGGCGCGATGGCGCGGTGCAATCCGGTGCTGGTCACCACGCCGTGCAAGGTTGCGCCCTGACATGAAGCTTTCGGTACTGTTCGCCGTGGTGCTCGGCACCGGGTTCGCGCTCACGGGCAGCACGGCGCAATCGCCGACGCGCCCGGCCTTCGTCACCGAGCGCGCGGTGCTGGTCATGCGCCACGGCATCCGCGCGCCGCTGTCGGGTGAAGTGCCGGACGGGACGCGCACCGCGACGCCCTGGCCGAAATGGAGCGTCGCCGAAAGCCGGGTCACCCCGCACGGGGCGCGCGCGCTCGAGATCGTCGCGGGCGAGGACCGCAAATGGCTCGCCGCGAAGGGCCTGCTCGACACGCAGGGCTGTCCGACGGCGGGAGCGGTGCGGATCGCCAGCAACAGTTCGGAGCGAACGATCGACAGTGGCGTGGATTACGCGAAGGGCTTCGCGCCAGGTTGCGCGATCACCGTCGAGCATCGCCCGGTAGGGACGGTCGATCCGATGTTCGAGCCCTTGCGCGCGCACGCGACCGCCTTCGATGCGAAGGCGGCGATCGCCGGTATCGAACGCTCCACCGGTGGCATGACCGCATTGGTACAGCGGCACGCACGCGAGATCGCCGAGCTCGACCGCGTGCTGGGCTGTGGCAGCGGGTGCGTACCGGGCGGGCCACCGCGCGTGTCGGCCGAGGACGACGGGCACGGCATCGCGTTGGAGGGGCCAATCCGCGGCACGTCCGGCGTCGCGCAGGTCCTGCTGCTGCAATATGTCGAGGGTCTGCGCGCGCGCGATGTCGGTTGGGGGCGTGTCGATGCCGCCGGGCTGAAGCGGCTGGGCGCGCTGCACGCCGCATTGTTCGCCGTCTTCACGCGGCCGCCGTACATGGCGGCGCATCAGGCGGCTCTGCTCGGCAGGCGCGTGCTCCAGTCGCTCGAGCGCGGACCCAAGCTTGACGTGCTGATGGGGCATGACACCAACGTTACCGCGGTCGCGGCGGCGCTCGACGTCGATCTCGTCACCGCGGGCTATGCGACCAACGACGTTCCGCCGGGTGGTGCGCTGCTGATCGAGCGCGTCCGCGAGACGCGGAGCGGGCGGGCGTTCGTCCGCGTGTCCTACCGCACGCAGTCTCCCGAGGCGCTGCGATCGGGCGGCCATGCGATGACCGTCGCGCCGCTGCGGGTCCCCGGATGCGGCGGCGAGCTTTGCCCGGTCGCAGCGTTCGAACGCGTGTTGTCGGCGCGCCTGGCTGCGGTCCGCTAGAAGTCGTACACGCCCCCCGGCACCGCGGCAACGAACCGGTCCGGGGGAATGTCGGATGCCGCCAACGCCGTCGCGAGCGCACGCGGCGGCGCATCGCGCGCCTCGTCGGTGAGCTGGAACGTCCCCCAGTGGATGCCGAGCGCACGACGCGCGCCCACATCGCGGAAGATGTCGACCGCTTCGGCCGGATCGACATGCTGCGCCGCCATGAACCAGCGCGGTTCGTACGCGCCGATCGGGATCAGCGCGACGTCGGGCGATCCCAGCCGCGCGCGCACCTCGCGGAAGATCGCGCCATCGCCGTACGCGGTATCGCCGACGAACCAGATCGTGCCGGCGGGGGTGGCGAGGTGATGACCCGCCCATAGCGCCATCCGCACGTCGTTCGGCCAGCGGTTCGCCCAGTGGCTCGCGGGCGTCAGCGTCGTCGCGATGCCGTCGCCGATCGGCAGCCGGTCCCACCAGTCGCCGACGACGCACTTGGCATCAGGGATCGCGGCGCGGACGATCGTGTCGTTGCCGAGCGGCATCGCCATCAGCGGCGCGTGGACCGCCTGGATGCGCCGAAGCGTCGCGATATCGAGATGGTCGTAATGGCAGTGGCTGAGCAGCACGACGTCGATCGGCGGCAGGTCGTCGAACGCGATCCCCGTCGCGGCGACGCGCCTGGGTCCGGCGAACGAGACCGGGCTGACCCGCTCCGACCAGACCGGATCGGTCAGGATGTTGCGGCCGGCAACCTGGACCAGCAGCGAGGCGTGCCCGACCATCGTGATCCGCAGGCCATCGACCCGCGGCGATGGCTTGGCCGGGGTGACGGGTACCGAGCTCGGCCACCGCGCCGCACCCCCCGCCAGCTTCCACCGAAGCACGTCGCCGAGACCGCGATCGGTCGGCGATTGCCCGGGATTGAAGAACCGCACACCGTCGAAATGGTCGCTCGGCGGGCCCTGATAATAGCGGTTGCGCGGCATGATCGCGTGGTAGCGGGAAAGCGGCACGAACGCGATCCTTCGCACGAATGCTACGCTTGCCCGGTCCGGATTTTCGCGCGGATGTTGGGTCCGAAGTGCGTGGCCCCTGCGCAACGTGATCGAGGTTATTCGCAGCAAACATGTTTCAAATTGCAATATTGTCTTGCTTGATTGCGGCAATGCGGCATCATTTGGTCATAATAGAACACCTGGGGAGGTGGCGTCAGGTTTCACACGGGGGGATTTATGCGAACATCGAAGAGTTTTTTGCGTCTGGGTAGCGGCGGATTCGCGCTCGCGGCGATGCTGGCCGGACCCTCGGTCTATGCGCAGTCGGTCACGACCGTTCCGACCGACCAAGCCGCAGCGGCGACCGACGAGGCGCCCGGCGAGGATATCGTCGTCACCGGATCGCGCATCCGTCGCAGCCCGCTCGATCAGCCCTCACCGGTCGTGACGGTCGATGCGGAATCGATCCAGCGGACCGGACTGTCGTCGGTGGCGGACGTACTCCAGCGGCTGCCGAGCGCGGCCGGCGGTCTCAATTCGAAGGTCAACAATTCGGGTAACATCGGCAATCCGCCCGACGGCGGCGGCGTCGGTGCAGGCTCGGCCGAGATCGATCTGCGCTATCTCACCGCCAAGCGGACGCTGGTGCTGGTCGACGGCCTGCGGTTCGTCAACGGCGCGTCGGCGAGCGGTATCCCCTCGACCGTCGATCTCAACACGATCCAGGTCGGCTCGATCGAGCGGATCGAGATCCTCCAGTCGGGCCAGTCGCCGCTCTACGGCTCGGATGCGCTCGCGGGCGTCGTCAACATCATCACCAAGTCGCAGCAGAAGGGCCTGAAGGCGTCCGCGCAGTTCGGCACGTTCCGCCAGGGCGATGGCCATACGCAGGACTATAACGTCAGCTACGGCATCCAGGCGCCGCGCACGAGCGTGGTGTTCGGCGGCAGCTATGTGAAGCAGGAATCGGTCAGCACGCGCGACCGCGCGATCTCGCAGTTTCCCAACCCCGGCCAGACGTCGTGCAGTGACCCGATCGGCGGGTGTTCGGGCGCGACCCCCAATGGTTTCTTCCAGGTCGGCGGCCGGAACCTGACATTGAAGTCGGCCCCTATCCTCGGACGGCCACGCTACGACGCCGCCAACCCGACCGGCCCGAACAGCGATTTCAAGGAGTTCACCTCCGCCGACCGCTTCAACTTCGCACCCTTCAACTATTTCCTGACTCCGTCCGAGCGCTACGGCTTCTTCGTCAGCGCCAAGCAGGAACTCACCGATACCGTGAACCTGCGCGTGAAGATGAACTACACGCGCCGCAATTCACAGAACCAGGCGGCGTTCCTGCCGCTGGTGATCGGGCCGGATGCGGGCAACGGCAATCTGCTCGACACGATCTCGGTGGACGCCACCAATCCGTACAACCCGTTCGGCTACACGCTGTCGGCTGGGGGTGCCGGCAACGGTCCGGCAAACTATTCGACGGTCCGCCGTCGTCTGGTGGAAGCCGGCCAGCGCACCTATTCGCAGACCGTCGATACGATGTCGGCGACCGCCACCTTGGATGGCTCTTTCCATCTCGGCGAGCGTAAATTCTATTGGGACGTCAACGCGGTCTTCGGCTTCAACGACGCCAAGCAGCTGTTCACCGGCAACATCAACGCCGCCAATCTTGCCCAGGCCCTAGGTCCGGTCGCGAACTGCACCGGGGCGTGCGTACCGTTCAACATCTTCGGTGGCGCAGGCTCGGTCACGCCGGCCATGCTCGGCTATATCGCGTTCGACGAGCGTGCGCGCAGCGCGCAGAGTCTCGAGGACTATACCGCCAACATCTCGGGCGAACTGTTCGACCTGCCCGCCGGCGCCGTCGGCCTCGCCGCAGGCTATGAGCACCGCGTCCAGTATGGCAGCTTCACGCCCGATCCCCTGATCACCGCCGGACTTGGCGCCGACATCCCGGCGCAACCGGCGCGCGGGCATTTCAATTCGGACGAGGTCTATGCCGAGTTGCGCGTACCCTTGATCCACAACACGCCGCTCATCCAGTCGCTCGAAGTGGGCGGAGCGGTGCGGCATTCGAACTATTCGATCAGCGGCAGCAACACGACCTATACCGGCAGCGGCCTGTGGAAACCGTTTAGCGACCTGCTGTTGCGCGCGTCCTATGCGCAAGGCTTCCGCGCGCCGAGCATCGGCGAATTGTTCGGCGCCGAATCGCGGAACGATGCGTCGATCGACGATCCCTGCACCAATGTCGCCGGCTCGCCCTACCAGTCGTCGGCGACCGTTCGCACCAACTGCATCGCCAACGGCGTCCCCGCGAACGGCAGCTATCAGGAGCCCAATGGCGGTCAGCTCAGCGTTCTGACCGGCGGGAACCAGGCGTTGAAGCCCGAGACGTCGCGGACCTGGCTGTTCGGTGCGGTCTATGCGCCGAGCTGGGCACGGACCAGCGGGATCGCCAGCCAGCTGAGCATCGAGGGCAATTACTACGACATCAAGGTCGACGACGCGATCGCGGCGACCGATGCGACGCTGACGCTCAGCCGTTGCGCGCAGGCCGCGGACGCACTCAGCTGCGCGGCGATCACCCGGACGCCGAACGGCCTGATCTCGCGGATCAACGCGCAGTTGCAGAATATCGGCGGCATCCGCACCCGCGGCGTCGACGTGACCGCGGTCTACCGCTCGCCGCAGACGTCGGCCGGGACGTTCGGGCTTTCGCTCAACGGCAACATCCTGCTGAAATACGCCGAAAGCTTCCCCGCGACGGTCGGCTTCACCACCACCAACTACCAGGGTACGACGCGTGGGTCGCCCGAGCAGTCCTATCCGAAGTTCAAGGGCAATGCGGTCGTCGACTGGGACATCGGCCTGGCCCGCGCCTCGTTCACCGGCCGCTACATCAAGAGCGTGAAGGAAGCCGACGGCAAAAAGCTCGACAACACCTTCTACGGCGACGTCCAGCTGACGCTGGCGCCGGGCTGGCTGGAGAACCGGCTGGGGCTGACGATCGGCGTGAACAACGTCTTCAACCAGGATCCACCCGCCTGCTTCAGCTGCACCGGGCCGAACTATGATCCGACCACCTACGACGTGCCGGGGCAGTTCGGTTATGTCCGGTTGTCCTGGGGGCTCTGACCGAGTCCGTCAGCGACGCAGGCGAGGGGGGCGGGCGTGGAGCGATCCACGCTCGCCCTTTACCGTTCGGCCCGTCGTCTTCGGGACACGAAGCAGGCCGCGCGCTGCCGGGTGCTGCACACCGCGCATGGTAATCCGCGCCATCGCCCCCATCTGGCGCACTCGATAGAGTGAGCGATGGAGAACGACATGAACATCCTGATGGTGCTGACCTCGCATGATCGCCTCGGCGATACCGGCGAGAAGACCGGCTTCTGGCTCGAGGAATTCGCAGCGCCCTATTACGTGCTGAAGGAAGCGGGCGCGGCGATCACGCTGGCGTCGCCGAAGGGCGGCCAGCCGCCGCTCGATCCCAAGAGCAACGACGAGAGCGCGAAAACCGCCGAGACGCGCCGGTTCGAAGCCGACGACGAGGCCAAGGCGCTGCTCGCGACGACTCACCGTCTCGATACGGTGTCGATCGCGGATTTCGATGCGGTCTTCTATCCGGGTGGTCACGGCCCGTTGTGGGATCTGGCGGAGGACGCAACGTCGCGCGCGCTGATCGAGGGGGCGATCGCCGCCAACAAGCCCGTGGCCGCGGTCTGTCATGCGCCGGGTGTCTTCCGTCACGTCAAGAACGCGGACGGCAGCGCGCTCGTGGCGGGTAAGACAGTCACCGGGTTCACCAACACCGAGGAAGCCGCGGTCGGGCTGACCGAGGTCGTACCGTTCCTGGTCGAGGATATGCTCAAGGAGCAGGGCGGCATCTATTCGAAGACCGGCGATTGGGGCGTCCATGTCCTGCGCGACGGCCTGCTGATCACCGGGCAGAACCCGGCGTCGTCTGCTGCTGCGGCGCAGGAGCTGGTGAAGGCGCTGGGGTAAGTATCGGGCGGTCTTCGCGCCGCTCGTGATAATCTGAGTACGGCCCCCTGTAATGATCGCTGTTCTCCGCTGAGGCGGGGACATTCTCGGAGGCCTGCAATCATCGCGTCTCCCCTCCCTGAAAGGGAGGGGCAGGGGGTGGGTAGGCCCGCTCGTGCCGCCGGCGGTCGACGATGCGGAACCCGACCCACCCCCGCCCCCCCTTTCAGGGAGGGGGAAGTGCAGAGGCCGGCGCGTCGGATATAGGTCGTTCAAGCTGGTAGAGACTCCTGCCTGCACGGGAGCAAAGGTTGTGGGCAGCGCCCGATCGCAGGAATCCGGTATTCGCCTGCTGCGCAACCGATTAAGGCCCTCACGGTAACTCCGTTCGAGGATCGACCCTGCACGCTTCCGTCCTTCTGAAATGGGTCCGTCGGCGTGTCCGGGCGAGCGAAGTCGCGTTCATCGTCCTCGCAACCGTGGTCGGCGCCGGGGCCGGGCTGTTCAGCGTCCTCCAGGGGGCGATCGCGCGGACCATGCAACGCGTCCTGTTCGACCTGCCGCTCGGCGCGCGTCTGAGCGCGGTGCCAGCGTTGCCGCTGACGGCGCTTCTCGTTCTACCGATCGGCGGCGCGATCCTTGCCGCATTCTCCTGGGCGACGCGCGCGCGAACGCGGCGGATGGTCGATGCGGTCGAGGCGAATGCGCTCCACGGTGGCAGGATGTCGGTGCGCGACAGCCTGATCATATCCGGACAAACGATCCTGTCGAACGGCTTCGGCGCCTCGGTCGGGCTGGAGGCCGCGTATGCGCAGCTCGGCGGTGCAGTGGCCTCCGTCGTCGGCAACGCCTCGACGCTGCGGCGTGCCGATCTGCGCAATCTGGTCGGGGCGGGCACAGGCGCAGCGATCGCGGCGGCGTTCGGCGCGCCGCTCGCCGGCGCCTTCTATGCGTTCGAGATCGTCATCGGCGCCTACACGCCGACTGCACTGGCGCCAGTCATCGCCGCTGCACTGGCCGGCACGCTGGTCGCGCAGCAGCTCGGCATCCAGCCCTATGTGATCGATGCGGCCTCGACCATGTCGACCGAGTCGCATCATTATCTGATCTATGCGGGGTTAGGCGCGATCTGTGCCGGGGTCGGTATCGCGCTGATGCGCGCGGTCGGCTTCGTCGAGGCGGGAACGCGGCGGCTGCGCCTGCCCGAGTGGGTGCGACCCGCGATCGGCGGGATGCTGCTGATCCCGATCGCGCTGATGTCGCCGCAGGTCCTGTCGGCCGGACATGGCGCGCTTCACGCCGATCTCGCAGTCGGCGCGCCGTTGCTGTTCATCCTGACGATCTTCCTCGCGAAATGCGCGGCGTCGATCGTCTCGCTTGGCTTCGGCTTTCGCGGCGGGCTGTTCTTCGCGTCGCTGTTCCTCGGCACGCTGGTCGGGCATCTCTTCGCCGGCAGTATGGCCGCATTCGCCGGGCATGACGTGATCGATCCGCGCAACGCAGCGCTCGTCGGGATGGCGGCACTGGCGGTCGCGGTGGTCGGCGGGCCAATGACGATGGTGATGCTCGTGCTGGAGGCGACGCATGACTTTGCGGTGACCGGCGCGGTGCTGGCGGCGGTGCTGGTGTCGTCGACGATCGTGCGCGAGGCGTTCGGCTACAGCTTCTCGACGTGGCGGCTTCACCTGCGCGGCGAGACGATCAAGAGCGCGCGCGACGTCGGCTGGGTCAAGACGCTGACCGCGGGGCGGATGATGCGCCGCGAGACCAAGGTGATGCGCGCCGACCTGACGATGGCGGAGTTCCGTCGGCAGGTGCCGCTTGGCGCGACCAGCCGCGCGGTGCTGGTCGACGATGCCGCGCGCTATGCCGGGATCGTCCAGACGCCCACCGCCTATGCCGAGGGCCATGATCCACAGGCCCCGGTCGGCGGGCTGGCGATCAACAAAGACGCCGCGCTCGCACCGGCGATGGACATCACCGAGGTCATGGCGCGGTTCGACGCGTCGGGTGCGGACGAACTGGCGGTGCTCGACGACGACCGGCGCGTGCTCGGGCTGTTGTCCGAATCGTTCGTCCGCCGGCGCTATGCCGAAGAACTGGAAAAGGCGCAGCGCGAACTGTTCGGCGAGCGGTAAGCGCGCGCCGCGAGGTGCCGAGACGCCCGCCCGCGCGTTGTTCCTGTACTCTCAATCAGGAGCGAGCCCATGGCCGAAGACCGCGTCACCATCGACAGCAAGACCATCGACGACAATACCGACCTGCGCCGCGTCGAGTTCGACGGCGAACTCAGCGGCGAGCGTTATCCGTTCGCGGTGCTCTACGACGTGCTCGAGGCATTGAGCGCGATCTCGCCCGAGACGGGTGCGGTTGCGCTGTTCCGGCAGCATTCGGACGCGATCGCCGCGATGGGCGCCACCGCGCTCGCGCGCGATCCCGATCAGGATATCGTCGTAATCAGCGAGAACGATCTGGACTAGCGGCGGCGGTGGTACGATCGTGCGCACGGGCCCGGCGATGGCGTCGGCCGCGAGGAGACGGATGATGAAGGCCATTTGGATGGGCGCGGTCGTGGCGATCGCAGCCGTTGCCGGACCGGCGGGCGCGCAGAAGGCGAGCGCGGTCGTGACCAAGGCGCTGGCGAACCCCGCACGCGCCGACCAGCAGGGCGACGACGCGCGGCGCAAGGCCGCCGACGTGCTGGCGTTCTCGGGCGTGAAACCGGGCGACGTGGTGGTCGATTACCTGCCGGGCGCGGGATATTGGACGCGGATCTTCACCGGCATCGTCGGTCCCAAGGGTCATGTCTATGCGCTGTGGCCGGCCGAAGGCGCGAAATACGCCGAGAAGTCGCTGCCGGCGTTGCAGGCGCGCGGGCTCGGCAACGTCACCGCCGAGGTCCAGGCGACCAACCTGCCGACCTCGCCCAAGCCCGTCGACCTGTTCTGGACGGTGCAGAACTATCACGACGTCGCCAACGACGGCGGCGCATCGGCGTTGCGCGCGTTCGATACCGCGGTGTTCCGGATGCTCAAGCGCGGCGGCACCTATGTGGTGATCGACCACGCCGACGCGCCGGGCAGCGGCATAAGCGGCACCAGCACACGGCACCGCATCGATCCGGCGGCGGTCAAGACGCAGGTCGAGGCGGCAGGATTCAGGTTCGTCGGCCAGTCGCCGGTGCTGCGCAACTCGGCGGACGATCACAGCAAGGCGGTGTTCGACCCCGCCATCCGCGGCAAGACCGACCAGTTCGTCTACAAGTTCAGGAAGCCGTAAGCGGCGCTGTCATGGGTGGTCCGCGCTGGTCGACGTCGCTTGGGATACGTCGACCAGCCGGGGAATACTGGTGCTGCCGGTGAGGATTGAACTCACGACCTCAGCCTTACCAAGAGCCAGCCGACTACTTCGACGGGTTCCGACGACACCCGAAAACCCTAGCTTTTCCGCGGCTCCCAGCTAAATCCGGTTCCGAGAGATCACGGTTTGTTCTCACCCCAACCGGACTGTCCCGCTACCCCGGGGCTACCCCGGGTAGCGAGGAACTCGGAATGGCGACGGCAGCAGAGACGGTCAAGGTAGGGCATCAGTCGGCCCGGGAGCGACTGACGGACAAGCGGGTCGAGAAGCTCAGCGCACCATCCGGCAAGCGCATTGAGATAGGCGACACCATCGTCCGTGAGTTGAGGATGCGCGTCAGCGACAAGGGCGCGAAGAGCTGGTCGCTGCTCTACCGGGTGGCGGGCGCCGGGGACGGCGAGACGCGCGGGGCGATGAAGCGAATGACACTCGGCGCCTACCCACTGGTGAGTCTTGAGAAGGCGCGCGACAAAGCCCGCGAGGCGCTCGACGCGGCTGATCGGGGGATCGACCCGGCCGCCCAACGCGACGACGAGCTCGTCCAGCGCAAGGTGCGGACATTCGCGGCGGTGTTCGAGCGGTTCGTCGACCTGCACGTCAAGCAGAACACGAAGGAGGGGCGCTTCGCGAAGGATCGCGCCGCCGCCCTCGTCGCCGCGCAGGAGGGTAAGGCGAGGCCCAAGGGGCCGACGAGCAAGCTCGGCCGTGTCGCCGCCGAGCGCATCATCGCCGACCACGCGCTGCCGCTGTGGCGGGACCGGCTGGTCGAGACGATCACCCGCGCCGAGGTGCACGACCTGCTCGACGACATCGTCACTGACAAGGGCGAGGCGCTCGCCCGCGAGCTCCGCAAGCACCTGACCAAGATGTTCAACTGGGCCGCCGACCGCGGCCACCTCATCGCCAGCCCGCTCGCTGGCATGCGCCGCCCGGAGCTCGGCTACGTCGCGCGCGAGCGCGTGCTGTCGATGGAAGAACTCCGCCGCATATGGGACGCGGCCGGCTCCGGCGACGCCGGTCTGGGCTACCCATTCGGCCCGATGTACCGGCTGCTCATCCTCACCGGGCAGCGCCGGTCCGAGGTCGCGGAGCTTGAGCGCGGCTGGATCGACGCCCAACACCGCGCCATCGAGATACCGGCCTCCCGCTACAAGACGAAGCGGCCCCACGTCTTCCCGCTCTCGGCCCCGGCTTGGGCGCTCGTCGACGCCCTCCCGCACTGGAATGAGGGGGACTGCATGTTCACGACGACCAGCGGCGTGCGCCCGGTGAGTGGCTTCTCGAAGGCGAAGGTTCGGCTGGATGAGTTGGTCGCAGAGGCCGGCGCGAAGCAGGGCCTGCCCCCGCTCGCTGAGTGGACTGTCCACGACATCCGCCGGTCCGTCGCGACACACATGGCGCGGCTCGGCGTCCAGCAGGAGCACATCGAGCGTGTCCTAGGGCACGTCGTGCAGGGTGTCGCTGGGACGTACAACCGTTACAGCTACCTCGATGAGAAGCGCGTCGCGCTGGAACTGTGGGGAAAGTCGTGGAGCTAAGCGAAGCCCAGCGCGCCGCACTAACGGCGGTCGTCGAGCGCCACGTCGGCATCGCCTACGCCCGGGCAAGCCGCCCGTCGACAAAGATGGCCTACAGGGCGCAGCGCACGCGATTGAAGGCGCTCCGCGACGCTTGGGCGGCCATCGACCACGACACGCAGATGCACCTGCTCGTCGCTGTCCGACTGATGTGGGAGGATGACCGAGACGATGCCCCGGTGCCGGACCTCTATCACGCCATAGGCGACCTACTCGACGGGATGGAACTGTCCGCGCACAGGCCCGAAGAGCTCCCGGGCCTGAACGAGGTCGTTCTCCTTCTCTGGTCAAATTGGTGTGCTGAGCAGCCACCCGGGGAGGTCCCCATCGGACAAGCCGCCCAGCAGGCCATCGGCGCCGAAGTCGCCGTCCTGTTCGGTGTTCCCGCCGATGATGCGCGACGTCGGGTCAACACCGTCCTGCGCGGCCTTGACCAGCAACTCAGGCTCCCCAATCGGGAAGGATACGCGCCTGAGACCCTTCCCGTAAGTCCGTAGCTGAGGCTGCACGACTTAGCCGAAACCCCGCGTGACCGCTCGAAAGGCGGCGGACCACCGGAGGCAAGTATGAACACCGACGACAAGATTGTCCTCGACATCAAGGGCGTGATCGAGCTGACCACGCTGTCACAGACGACGATCTACGACATGGCGAAGCGCGGCGAGTTCCCCAAGCAGGTTCGCATCGGGCCGAACCGCGTGGTTTGGCGTCGCGCCGATGTGTTGGGGTGGTTGGAGCGGAAGCTCGAAGCAGCCTGAAAGTGGTCCCACCCCCGGGAGAATAGGGGCGGGACCGAGTTCCGACTGACGGCACCACAGAGACCAATCAATGGGGCCGGGCGTAGGATAGCCGCCCGGCGTGGCGGGGCCGAGGCCCTTCCATTGATCGAATTGCCGCAGTCCTGATCGGACCGCTCCGGCCCCCGGGCAAGAGCGAGTATTTGATTATGAGCGATGAGCTCAAGACCAACCTAGACGAGGCCGCGCGCTTCCTCCTCTGGGCCCACCCCCGGGGTCCGTGGGTCCTCACGTCGATCCCGGTCGAGGGCGGCCGCACGACCACGGAGACGTTTTTCGACATCGGCGCGGCGCGCGGCTGGATTGACCAGAAGTCGGGCAAGGAGAACGTCTACTGGACCGTCAACCGGGTCCGCGGCTCGATGGACAGCAAGCCGAAGAAGGAGCACATTGAGGAGGCGGTCATGCTCCACGTCGACCTCGACCCGCGCAAGGGCGAGGACGTCGCCT
The DNA here is from genome assembly GCF_053345535.1 of Sphingomonas sp. M1A8_2b. Lineage (NCBI taxonomy): Bacteria > Pseudomonadati > Pseudomonadota > Alphaproteobacteria > Sphingomonadales > Sphingomonadaceae > Sphingomonas > Sphingomonas sp. M1A8_2b. Next base: position 826,377 of record NZ_JBKFAH010000001.1, read on the forward strand.
CGGAGCAGGCCCGGATCATTAAGCTGCTCAACGACTTCAGCCCGAGCCCATCCGCCGTCGTCTACTCGGGCGGCGGCTATCAGGGCTTCTGGCGTCTCGACGAGCCGCTCTACGTCGGCGGCGACCCCAACCGGATCGCGGACCTGGAGGCGTACAACCGCCAGCTCGGGATCGTCCTGCTGGGCGATAACACCTGGAACATCGACCGCATCATGCGGCTCCCGGGCACGATCAACCTTCCCGACAAGAAGAAGCGGGACAAGGGACGCGTCACTGCCCTCGCCTCGATTGTCGAGCTGAGCGACGCCGCCCACCCCCTCGCCGACTTCACGCCGGCCGCCGAGGTCCAGTCGAGCTCGGGCGGCTCGGGCGTTAAGGTCCAGATCAGCGGCAACCTTCCCCGGCTCAAGGACCTCGACGAGCTGCCGGAGGCCGTGACGCAAAGGACGCGGATGCTCATCGTCCAGGGCGACGATCCCGACGACCCGACGAAGTACGGCTCCCGGTCCGAGGTGATGTGGGCGGTTACGTGCGAGCTCATCCGGGCCGGCTGCGAAGACGACATGATTGCGGCCGTCCTGCTCGACCCCGACTTCGGCGTCAGCGACCACCCTCTGCGCCAGAAGCGCTCGGTGGAGTACGTCGCTCGCCAGATTGAGAGGGCGCGGGAGGAGGTCAGCGAGCCGATGCTGGCGCGGTTGAATGCTGACCACGCGGTGATCGAAATGTACGGCGGCAAGTGCCGCGTCGTGTCTTGGCGGTCGAGCGAGATTGATCCCAGCAGGCAGGAGTTGGTGCATCAGTCGTTCGAGGACTTCCGCAACCGTTACATGAATATTCGGGTCCAGACTGGCACGACTAAGGAAGGAAACCCAGTCTACTCGCCAGCCGGAAAGTGGTGGTTGGAAAACCCGATGCGCCGTCAATATCGCAGCATCGTGTTTCGGCCCGACGCCAACGGCGAGGACGGGAACGAGTACAACATCTGGCGTGGTCTCGCTGTGAAGCCTGCGCCGGGTCCGTGGCCGCTTCTTCGTCAATTAATCGAGGAGGTCCTCGCCGCGGGTGATTTCGCCGGGGCGGACTACATTCTCCGCTGGGCCGCCTATGCGGTCCAGTATCCCGAGCGGCAAGCGGAGGTCGCGCTCGCCCTCCTAGGCGGCAAGGGCACGGGCAAGAGTACCTTTGGCCACATCATGCGGCGCATCTTCGGTCAGCACGGCACCAGCATCGCGAGCTCGAACAGCATGACCAACAACTTCAACAAGCCGCTGCATGACTGCTGCTTACTGTTCGCGGACGAGGCTGTCGCCCGAGGTGACGCGAAGGCCGAGGGCATCGTGAAGAGCCTCATCACCGAGCCGACCATCATGATCGAGCCAAAGGGCGTCGACGCCTTCCCGGCGACGAACCGCGTCAAGGTCATCATTGCGTCGAACGATGACTGGGTGGTGTCGGCCAGCGCGGACGAGCGCCGTTTCGCTGTCTTCAACGTCTCGCCACATCTCGCTGCACCCCCGGGCAGTCCCGTCGATGACGAACGCGTGCAATGGTGGAAGGCCCTCAATGCCGAGATTAATGGCGGCGGCCTTGAGGCGTTCCTGCACGACTTGCTCGCGCTTGATCTTGGAGACTGGCACCCGCGCTACAGCGTCCCGCAGAATGATGGCCTGATCGGGCAGAAGGCGGCGTCGCTTCGTGGGCTGGAACGCGTCTGGTATGATATTCTAAGTGCCGGTACGCCGCCAATCGGGGCGGGCGCGATCCGCCTCGGGGATGACTCCTACGTCCTGCCGACAGAGGGGATGCAGAGATACTGCACTAACTTGGCGAGACGGTTTGACGTGTCACCGAACGCCATCGCCGACCTGTTCGGCACGGGTCGCAAGGTGCGTAACGGCTGCATTCCGCGCCGGGGCATGGGCTTCGACAAGCGGGATCATCCTCGGCCGCGGGGGTGGATCGTTCCGACGCTGGGGGAGGCTCGGCGCCGATGGGACGTCGCGCGCTGGCCGGGGGAGTGGGACGCGTCCGACAATTGGGCGTTTGATGAAGAGGAGCGGCCAACCGGCGACGGCTCACGTCTCTGGGGTGACGACCCCTACTGAACCGACCCATTGGCGAGGCTACCGGCCCATCGCCGACCCATCGTGCGCGTAAGCCCACAGAACGTGGCGATTACCGACCTAACCGACGCAACCGGCCCAAACCAGTCAGGCGGCAGCGTCGTCGGACGGAGGCGAAGGGGCCAGCTTCCCGGATGACTGTGAATAGGTCGGTTAGGTCGGTTAGGTCGGTAAACCGGCGGAAAAGATGGAGTTAGAGACTACCGACCTAAAGCCGACCCGACCGGCCTATCTCTGCTGTGTTGGGCTATGTCGGTGGGACGAACGGCGTCAACCGTCCAAACCGGTGTGCCTTCGCGCGCGGGCGCGCGACAGGTCGGAACAAAGCTGGCCCTATGCTAGGATGGGGTCGGCGGTGGCCAAGCCACGTCTTCTTGGGCGTTAGCCGCTAACCGATGACTCGGGGTAGCGGCCGGGGACGCGGACATAGGTAGGAGGCGCGGACCTCGATGCCGAAAATCCGCGCCCGCTCGATTATCAGCGCTTCTTCGGCGCCTGCCCCGAGGTCTGGTCCTGCCCGAGGGCAGTGGCCGCGAGGCTGTTGATCTGGGCCTTCGTCGGGGTGACGCGGCCGGCGAGCACGTTGGATGCCAGGGTCGAGACCTTGCTGGAGGTCTGACGCGGCGGGGTCGGCTTGGACATAGCGGTAAGCTCCGTTTTTGACTTGGTAACTCGTGAAGGATAGACGGAGCCCGGAGGCGCGCCGCTTGCGACGCGCCCCTCGGGCATCAGCTAACCGCTCTTGTTCGGGCCATGAACCGCATGGCGCACCTCCTTTCCTCCGGGAAGGACATCCGCACGCATCCGGCCAAGGTTCGCCGTGCGGTGTCAGGGAGCTTGTGACGGCGGCTGGTCATCCGATCAGCCGCCGTTGTCTTGTGCGGGAGGCAAGGGAGCGGCCGGGGCCGCATCACCGCCGGACACCTTGATGGTGCCCTCTCCCGAGTAAATGAGCTTGAACATCGTTGCCGCAGCCGTCAGCCAGTCAACGCGCTTGTCTACGGACCAAGCCGTCTTGGCGGGCGGCAGTTCGTGGAGGAGGCCGACGATGAAAGGATGCAAGCCCGGCGGGAGTTCCGAACCAATGCCTCCCCCCTGACTGGGTCCACTACCGTTGTTGCCGTTACCGTTGTTGCCGTTCCCGTTGCCCTCGCTCTGTCGGTCTTCGATGCGCTCAGGCGGGGGCGATGGTGCAGCGAACGCCGGCTTGGTCAACCGACCGGTCTGCGCGTCGATGTAGCCCGAGTACTGCGCCGACTTCGTGAAGGTCTGCCGGGCGCGATCCTTCTGCTTGGGCGCGACGCCCATGCCCTCCATCTGACTCTCGATGGCTTGTGGCGGCGGCAGAGCGTAGCCTTTGTACTTCTCGTACATCTGCCGAAAGAGCGGGACCCGGAGGAAGGCCTCGGCGAGCGCTGGCGCCGCGCGGTCGCCGTCGATGGCATCTAGGCCCATAGACGTCACCGTGACATGCGGTCCGTTCGTCTCGATCAGGCCGTACATGCGACCGGCGGAGAGGCGCGACCGGAACCCGCCGCCAGATGCCGTCTGGTTCATCCACGCGGCAAGCTGGACATCCTCGCACTGGGTACCGGCCTTGGCGTGGAGGGTGCGGACCATCTCCACCGTCGACTCAAGATCGCTGTAGGGGAACTCAATCGTGGAGCGCTCGCGAGTCCTCTTGGCCGGTGCCTCATCGGGGCCACAGCCTAGCAACTCGTCGAAATCGTCTCCAACCTGATCGGTCATTGTGACCCCCTACTGATTCGCGGTTTTTCTTCCGCCGCAACCTTCATATGCGACTCCGCAGACGCCCTGTCAACACTGACAGCTATTTTCGCATTATGGCGCAGACAAAGACGCGGCCGCTCGGGTCTGGCTGACCAGTTGAGACGGCAAGCGGGGATAGCGCAATCCTTAACCGTCGGGTTCTGACCGGTCGCCAGCTATCGTCGTCGGCATGGACCGGATGCCCCTCAACGCCGACCGCAAGGCGACTTTCCTAGCGGAGCTGTCGCGGCACGGCATCACGATGCGCGCCGCCCGGGCGGCCTCGCCACACAGCGCGACGGGGTGCCTGTCGACGTTCGCCGACGAGCGCCAGCGCGACCCCGAGTTCGCGCTCGCGTGGGACGACGCCATCGACAGTGCGCGCGCCGAGGTCGAGCACGAACTCTACCGCCGAGCGCAGGAGGGCGTCGAGGAGCCGGTCTTCGGCGGCAAGTACAAGGAGACCGTCGTCGGCACGGTCCGCCGCTACAGCGACCGCCTCCTCGAAATGCGCGCCCGCGCCATGCTGCCGGCATACCGCGACACGAGCGCGGTGCACGTCGCCGGCCGCGTCTCGCACAGCCTCGACGTCGGCTTGTTGGGCGACGCCGTCGCCAGCGTCGCCATGAAGCTCGCGCAGACGTTCCGGCCCCCGGCGCAGCTGGTCGAGGCGTCGCCGACGGTGACCACGGATGAATAGCGACGCCGCCCTCGACGAGCTGGCGTTCAGCGTCGGCCTCCGCCTGATCGGCCCGGACGAGCGCCGCCGCCTGCGCATCGCGCTCGGCCGGGACCCGTCGTTCGGCGGCAACCCGGGCTTCGAGGTCGAGGCCATCGAGCGGCTGGACGATCTGGCCTCGGGCCGACGCCTGCCGGACACGCTGCAAGACCGCATGGACCTCAAGCGCATCGAGCGCGAGCGATCGGAGCCGCCATTCTCGGCGGCCTTCTGGGCGTCGCGCGGTGCCGACCTGATGCGGTCCGGTTTCGACGCGAACACGTCGAGTCAGATCATCGCCGAGGTCCGGCGGCGCGTCGAGGCGGTCAACATCACCATCACCGAGGGAGACGAAGATGCTGGGCAGTTTGAAGCGGCGTAAGATCATGCGCGAGCGTGAGGAGGCGGTCGGGTTGCGCGAGACCGCGGCGCGCGACTTCGTGGCGGCGCTCCGCGAGGCCGAGGCCGCCCTCAATGCGCTCCGCGGCGCCAACGACAAGTTCTACCGGTCCGACGTGGCGGCCGAGCAGGTGGGGCTTCAGGAACTGCGGGGCAGTCGTGAGCGCATGTTCGCATTCCACGCCGCGCGCGACGTCGTCGCCGAGGCGCCGCACCTCGCCCGCGTGCTGAACGTCAAGGTCACGCCGGTCCAGACGATGCCGCTCGTCGACTGGATTCAACACACGTCGAGCCTCGACCTGAAGCTGGTCGAGCCCGCCAATCAGGGAGACCGTCAATGACCCACGCCTCGAAGCGCTTCCGCGTCACCAACCTCAAGCTGCGCGAGATCAGCACCGTCGACCACCCCGCACAGGCCGGCGCGCTTGCCGTCCTCATCAAGTCAGCAGGAGCATTAAGCATGACCGACATCGACATCCGCAAGAACGCCGCCGCGGTCGCGAAGGGCGAGCCGGCGACCTTCACCCGCCTCCAGTACGAGGACGCCTTGCTCAAGCGCGCCGAGGAGCTCGCCGACAAGCAGGGCGTCACGCCCGAGCAGGCGCTGTCCGCGAACCTGACGACCGACAGCACGATCCGGGACCTGACCAACGCCTACGAGGTCGCGAACGCCGCGGAGTACGGCTCGACGATCCGCAAGCGCTACGCGGGCGCCGGGGCGTGACCGAGGAGCCGACTTCGGCCGAGCGGATGGTGGGCGGGTACGACGTCCTGTTCCCGCCGCTCGTCCGCGCCGCGCATCGGGCCTGCCTCGAACACGCGCGGCTGACCCGGGAGGAGGCTTGGCCCACCATCGAGTCCTGCCTCGCCTTCGCGACGCTCTACGGTGTCCCGGGGGCGGAGCTCGCCGCGTTTTTCGGCTACCTCAGCTACCGCGAGGCCGGCCGCACGGTCTGGGTCGACGCCCTGCGTGGGCCGATACCGAGTTGGACCGCGCGGCAGCAATCGACGCGCGAACAGGCCATCGCCTACGGCTTCGTTTGCGCGTTCACCGAGACCGGGGCCGAAGGCGCGACACATTGAGCAACGCGGGCAATCGGGGCTTCGCCGGGCGGGAGCTCCGCGACGAGGACCGGCCTGCGCCGGTGACGCGGTCGTGCTTGCGGTGCCAGAAGGCCTTCGCGTCCGCGGGGATCGGGAACCGGCTCTGCACGCCGTGCCGGGCTAGGTCATCGGAGCTAAGCCCGTACGCCGTTTGAGACTCTCGCCTCAAAGTCGTTGGCCGTAGGCTCGCATCGGCCTATATTCGCAACATGGCAAAAACGACCTCCAAGAGCTGGCTTCCCAAACGCAGCGGGTCTTCCGGCCGGTTCCTCACCGCCAAGGAGGGGAGTGACAGCCCACGAACAACGATGGTGGAGAAGAGCGGCGGTAGCAGTGGTACCCATTACCGCAGCAGCGTGTCGGGCCGCATTGATCTTCCAAACGGTCAGTTCATCACCACGGTGCGTAAAGACGTGATGGATCGGGCGTTAGGCCGCGGCGAATTCAAGAAAAAATGAGCGACGTTGCGCCGGATCAGGAGGCGCAAGCCCCCGCACATAGCCGAGCCTTCGAGGCACTCGTCCAAGGGGCCGACGATGTTGTCGGTCTCCTCGCGTATGCGACCTATAAGCAATCGCTTCGAGAGGCCGCTCTTGCTGGGCAGGCTCTTCCCGACCGCGCTTCGCGGAGCCTACCACCCGCACTTGTGACGGCTCTCCGCTCGTCTGCTGAGCAGACCCTTACGAGAGTGGTAGGTGACGGTATCGCGCAGGCTACGCCCGACATCCAGAACACCGCCACGATTGCAATCCTGGGCACCAATCAGGCGGAACTCTTAACCGCCTTACAAGGCGAACGTCAGCGAATTGAGGGCCATATCACCGCACGTACCGGGGTATTGTCTTCATTCCTGACGAACCTAGCCGCTTGGGCTGTTACCTTGGTGATCGCGGTCGCCATCCTGTACCTTGCTAACCGTCCGTCAGTGGAGTCAACCATCCTAAAGTCGATGGACAAGCCTGCAGCTTCCCCGCCGCGGCAAGGTGAACTTCCGCCGCCGCCTCCTAAGAAGGGATAATCGCGTGTTACTGGGCATCGAACGTGTAATCGCCAACCACGAGATAGAGCCCGGGCGGTTCTACCTCGCGCCGCACTACGACGGTGAGCCTGTGTTGTTTCAGTGCATCCGGATCGGGGAAACGAGCGAAGGTCAACCTGACCTCAAGGCGTTGAGGTTCTCGCCCGGCACGCAGTACCCAATATCACTCGAAAGCATCCCCCACGACGGCCCGCTGGTCGCCCTTCCTGAGGTCCACGTCCGGATAGATGCGCCCTCGCTCACTGCGACGAACCACACGTCCAGTGTCCGCTCCGGCATGTTCCTTGTTGCTGGCAACGAAGCGTTCGTCGCCGCTCCTCAGGGGTTCCGGGAGTGGGCCCTAATAAACATCTCGACCGGTCGCCCGGCCGTTGGACGCTGGCGAGAAGATTGGGCAGCGTTCTCACGCTGGCTGCTCGTAATCGAAGACAACGGCGAAGAGATACCTATCGCCGATTTCACGGGGACCGAGACCACCTGAATCCGGCTGCTAACAGGCCGGGCTTATCCGCCGAGGTATATTCGGCGGGGCGCGTTTCTCATATTACCCCGGGAGCTACCCCGGCTAAGGCCGCCCCGAGGGGCGGCCCTACAAACTAGCTGATCTTCTGGAAGAAAATGGTGCTGCCGGTGAGGATTGAACTCACGACCTCAGCCTTACCAAGGATGCGCTCTACCACTGAGCTACGGCAGCACTCGCTGGCATCGCTGCCGGCGGAGTGGGGCTAAGAGACGAGGGCGGCGCGGTTGTCAAGCTGTCGTGCCGCGATGTAGGGCGGATTTATGGATGATCGGGATCGAAAGGCGGCGGAAAAAGCAGAGCGGATGGCCGCCGCGCTGCGCGAGAATCTGCGCCGCCGGAAGGCGCAGGCGCGGGCGGTGAGCGCCGCGCCCGCGACCGGGGACGAGCCGGTCAAGTAAGCGGCGCGCATTTGACGGCGAGCCAGGCGAGGTCCGCCTCGTCGGTCATTTCCGGGGTCAGAACCGCCAGCACCTTCGCATGATAGTCGTCGACCCACGCACGCTCCTGCGGGGTCAGCAGCGCGCGCTCGATCAGGGTGCGCTCGATCGGGCAGACGGTGAGCGTCTCGAAGCCGAGCATCGCGCGGTCGGCGCCGGGGATATCGCGGGGCTCGATCAGGATCAGGTTCTCGATGCGGATGCCGTATTCGCCGGCCTTGTAATAGCCGGGCTCGTTCGACAGCATCATGCCGGCGCGTAAGGGCTCCATCGCCGCGCCGCCGGGATAGTTGGGCGCGGCGATCCGCTGCGGGCCTTCGTGGACCGCGAGATACGCACCGACGCCGTGGCCGGTGCCGTGGCCGAAATCGAGGCCGGCTTCCCAGAGCGGACGGCGGGCGAAGGCGTCGATCTGGCCGCCCATCGTGCCGTCGGGGAAGACCGCCGTGGCGATGCCGATGTGACCCTTGAGGACGCGGGTGAAGCGGTCGCGCATCTCGGCGGTCGGTTCGCCGATCGGCATCACGCGCGTGACGTCGGTGGTGCCGTCCGCATATTGGCCGCCGGAGTCGATCAGGTAGAGCTGGCCGGGTTCGATCGGCGCGCTCGATTCCTCGGTGACGTGGTAGTGCGGGATCGCGCCGTGGGGGCCGGTGGCGGAGATCGTGTCGAACGACGTGTCCTTGAGGAGTCGGGTCTGTTCGCGGAAGGCGAGCAGCTTGGCGGCCGCGCTGAGTTCGGTCTGGCCGCCCTTCACGCATTCGGTTTCGACCCAGCGCAGGAAGCGGGTGAGCGCGGCGCCGTCGCGGGCAGAGGCTGCGCGGTGGCCGGCGATCTCGACGGGGTTCTTGATGGCTTTGGCGAGGACGACGGGGTCGCGGAGGGGGAGGATCTTGGCGCCGCCGGCTTGTAGGGCTTGCGTGATCGCGGCGACGGCGCGTTCGGGATCGGCGGCGACGCGCTTGCCGGCATAGGTGCCGAGGGCCGCTGAGAACGCGCTGCGATCATGAAGGCGGACCGCGTTGCCGAGATGCTGGCGGACCGCGTCGTCGAGCTTGTCGGGGGCGACGAACAGGTCGGTGGTGCCGTCAGCGCCGACGATCGCATAGGATAGCGCGACGGGGGTGTGATCGACGTCGCCGCCGCGGATGTTGAGCGCCCACGCGATCGAATCGAGCGCGGTGAGGACGACCGCGTCGGTGTTGTGCTCGGACAGCCAGTCGGCGATTTTTGCGCGCTTTTCAGCGGAGGAGGCACCAGTGAACGCGTCGGGCTGGACGGTGAGCTTGGCGGACGAGGGGGCGGGGCGGTCGACCCAGATCGCGTCGACCGGGTTGGCATCGACCGCGACCAGCGTGGCGCCGCGATCGGCGAGCGCGGCGGTCGTGTCGGCCACCCAGCCGCCGGTGTGGAGCCACGGATCGTAGCCGATCCGACCGCCCTCGGGTGCGTGCTGGCCGAGCCAGGCGGCGGGGCTGGTCTGCGGCACGTCGGCATATTCCCACAGCGCGCCGTCGACCTGCTCACGGACCTGGATCGTGTAGCGGCCATCGGTGAAGATCGCGGCGCAATCGGCGAGGACCACGGCGGTTCCGGCGGACCCGCCGAACCCCGTGAGCCAGCCTAGCCGCTGCGCATACCCGCCGACATATTCGCTCATATGCTCGTCGGTCAGCGGGATCACGAAGCCGTCGAGGCGGTCGGTCGCGAGCTGTACGCGCAGGGCGGCAAGGCGGTCGGTCGGGGTCGGCATGGTCGGGGATCTCTGGTCTGAAATGGCGTGTGGTGATCGGAAGACAGCGATAGCAGGTAGCGTGGTTCCGGGCGACAGCTACGGGAAACGGCAGCGAGACCGATCCACAGTAGCGGGGCGGTTCGGGCATCGATCCGTATCTTCTGCCATCATCGGGGTGCCTGCGCGGCGCATAGCTCGGCCCGCGCAAATACCGCCGAACGGAACCCGTGGCATCGCGCGCGAGGCGCGTCGCCAGACTGCGGGATTGTTCAACCCGGTCAAGGCGATCCCCCCGCAACCGATGGTTCGCCTGCGAAATAGTCGAGTATAGCGGCGCAACGCAGTCGATATGCAAAACTCCGTCCGACCGTGATAGGGGCGTGAAGGAGACCGTCGTCACGCGAGATATCTATGCCACGTATGCACACGAGTGAAATCGACCGATACGTCCAGGCGGTCGATGATCGTGGCGGCGATCTCGAGTGCTCAGCAGTTCGAGAAGAGTTTTATCCGATCGATCTCGCCTTCGACACGGTCGTCGATCAATCTCTCGATCCGTTTTCGGCGGACTATTTTGCGCAGCAGGTGGATCTCTATCGTGAAATAGCGGCCCGTGATCTCGATCAATGTTCGGGCGAATTGCACGACGATGATCTTCAGCCGTTATGGATTGCCGCAAATCCTACCGGCATCACCAACGTCGCGGTGATGGCGGAGAATGTGCGTGCGTTGACGACCATGCTTTCGCTGTCGATCCTAGGGGTCAGTCCGCGCATACTCGACCTGGGCGCAGGCCATGGACTTAGCTCCGAAATATACGCGTATGCGGGCTGCAAGGTCCACGCGATCGATATCGATCCGGCGTTAGGGGAGTTGAGCCGGCGTCGTTCATCAGCACACAATCTGGATATCACCCGGGATGAGATGAATTTCGACGATCTCGGCGGGATTTCCGACAGCGCCTACGATGCTGCGTTTTTCTTCCAGTCTTTCCACCATTGTTTACGTCCATGGGATCTGATCGAGCAGCTCAAAGCCAAGATTCTCCCGGGTGGAATTATCGGTTTCGTCGGAGAACCCGTTCAGAAGAATTGGTGGGATAATTGGGGTATCAGACTGGATCCGGAGTCGATCTACGTCGCGCGCAAGCGGGGCTGGTTCGAGAATGGATGGTCGCACGGGTTCATCAGGGAGTGCTTCGCGCGCAATGGGCTGGCGCTCGCGTTTTTCACTGGAGGATTGGTGGGCGGAGCAATCGGTATCGCAACGGATAGTCCAGAACGACTCGATGCCGTGCGCCAGCAGGCACGCGGGTTGGGTTTGTCGGAAATCTACCGTGTCGACGACCTCGCGATCCCGGATACGTTGTTTCTGTCGCGATCGGGCGCACCCACATCCTTGATGGGCCGCTCGGCGTTTGTTCAACTCCCGGATCGGAAAGGCGCATTGATCCACGGTCCGTACGTCGATCTGGAGCCGGGGCTATATCAGGTCTCATTGATCGCGCAGCGATCGACGGTGCGTAGCGGGCCGGGCATACCGATGGTGACGCTCGATGTCCGAGCCGAGGGTGCTCCTGCCCCCTTGTTCAAGCGCCGGCACCTGAGACTGTTCTCCGCTGAACCGATGCTCGTTCACCACCAATTCGAGATCAAGACGTTGGCCCCGCGCGTGGAGATCAGGGTTTTCGTCACCGGGAAAGATTGGACTGCAACCTTGCCCGTCATCAAAAAGCTTCGCTGACGACGGCCTGCCGATTCTGGACCCGGCACAGCGGCGAGGGGGGACGAACGTTGGCTTCCGTCGGCTGCCCGGCTAACACACCGGCATGACCACGCCCCCCATCGCCGAACAGCGCCCGCACAGCTTCACCACGCACGGCGTGACGATCGAGGATCCCTATGCGTGGCTGAAGGATCCGAACTATCCGGAGGTCGATGACGCCGACGTGCTGGCGTATCTTGCCGCCGAGAACGCATATTTCGAAGAGCAGATGGCGCCGCACACTGCGCTGGTCGATACGATCTACGAAGAGATGAAGGCGCGCATCAAGGAGGACGAATCCTCGGTGCCGCAGAAGGATGGCGACTGGCTCTATTGGACCGCGTACGAGACTGGCGGGCAGTACAAGAAATGGTGGCGGAAACCTATCACCGGTGGTGACGACGAGCTGTTGCTCGACGAGCCGGCGCTGGCGGAGGGGCATGAGTATTTCCGGCTCGGGGCGTTCTCGGTCAGCAATGACGGGCGCTATCTCGCCTATGCGATCGACGACAATGGGAGCGAGCGGTTCGAGGTTCGGGTCAAGGACCTGGATACCGGCGAGCATCTGCCCGACGTGATTCCGGGGATGCTCAGCGAGATCGTCTGGACCGCGGACGATGCGGGCTTCTTGTACGGGCTGGCGAACGAGCAGTGGCGGACGGACAATGCGCGGTTCCACCGGTTGGGGACGCCGATTTCCGAGGACGTCGTGCTGTTCCACGAGGAAGACGAGGGCTTTCGCGTCGGCGTCGGCGAGACGAGTTCGCGCAAGTGGATTGTGATTGCGACCAGCGATCATGTGACGAGCGAACTGTATCTGCTGCCCGCGCATGAGCCGCTGGCGGTGCCGATCCTCGTTTCGGCGCGGAAGGTGGGCCGCGAATATGATGTAGACGAGCATGACGGGACGCTGTTCATCCATACCAACGACGTCGATCCCAATTTCCGGCTTTGCACCGCGCTGGTCGAGGAGCCGGATGCGTGGAGCGAACTGATCCCGGCGAGCCCGACGTTCTACATGACCGGCGTGGAGTGTTATCAGGACTTCTTCGTGGTCGACGGGCGCGAGGACGGGCTCGATCAGATCGCGATCCACCGGTACGAGACGCCGACCGAGGGCAAGCGGATCGACTTTCCCGAGGCGAGCTACGTCGCGGGGCTGGGGGACAATCCCGAGTACGACATGACGGTGTTGCGGCTTGGGTATGAGTCGATGGTCACGCCTGGCACCGTGTACGACTATGACGTCGATACCGGTGAGCGGACGATGCTCAAGGTGCAGGAAATCCCGAGCGGGTACGACCCGGCGAAATACGCGACCGAGCGGCTCAAGATTACCGCGCGGGACGGGACGGAGATTCCGGTTTCGATCGTGTATCCGGCGGGGTTCGTTCGCGATGGGTCGGCGCCTTTGTTCCTCTATGCGTATGGCGCGTACGGCTATGCGATCCCGCCGGGCTTCTCGACGGGGCGGATGAGCCTGCTCGATCGCGGGTTCGCCTATGCGATCGCGCATATCCGCGGTGGCGATGATCTCGGCCAGCAATGGTATCTGGACGGCAAGCTCGAGAAGCGCGCGAACACCTTCAACGATTTCGTGGATGTGGCGAAGGCGTTGGTCGACGCGCAGTGGACGTCGGCGGGGAAGATCGCGATCGCGGGGCGGTCCGCGGGCGGCGAGCTGATGGGGGCGGTAGTCAATTCCGATCCCGAGCTGTGGGGCGCGGTGATCGCGGATGTGCCGTTCGTCGACGTGCTGAATACGATGCTCGACGAGAGCCTGCCGCTGACGCCGGGCGAGTGGCCGGAGTGGGGTAATCCGATCGAGGACGAGGCTGCGTTCCAGCTGATCCGGTCGTATTCGCCGTACGACAACGTGAAGGCGCAGGCTTATCCGCCGATGTTCATCAGCGGCGGGCTGAACGATCCGCGCGTGACCTATTGGGAGCCGGCGAAGTGGGCGGCGAAGCTGCGGTTGATGAAGACCGACGACAATGTGCTGCTGCTCAAGACCAACATGGGCGCGGGGCATGGCGGCAAGTCGGGACGGTTCGAATCGCTGCGTGAGGGTGCGGAGGAACACGCGTTCGTGCTGTGGCAGCTGGGCGTCGCGGGGTGAGCCGGTTCACGCTCTCGATTACGGCGCAGGACGCGGATATCGACGAGCTTGGGCATGTGAACAATGCGGTCTGGGTGCAGTGGATCCAGGCCATCGCCACCGCGCATTGGGACGCTGTCGCGCCGAGGGAGCACAAGCTGGCCTATATGTGGGTCGTGACGCGGCATGAGATCGATTACCGCGCGAGTGTCGTTTCGGGGGAGACGGTCGTTGGCGAGACTTGGGTCGAGACGCCGCCGAAGGGGGCTCGGTTCGACCGGCATGTTCGGTTTTTGGGCGGTGACGGGAAGGTGAAGCTGGAGGCGGTGACGACCTGGGCTTTGCTCGACCGCGAGACCGGGCGGCTGATGCGCGTGCGCGAGGATGTGGCCGCGCCGTTTTACTCATAATTCCCCTCCCGCTTGCGGGAGGGGTTAGGGGAGGGCGCGACGTACGTACTGGCGTCCGGTCTCTTGGACACGCCCCTCCCCCGACCCCTCCCGCAGGCGGGAGGGGAGCAGATTTAGCCGCTGTTTCTTAGGGCCGTCGCGATGGCGTTGATGGATAGGAGGATGCCTTCGCCTATCCGCGGGTCGTCCTCGCCGGCGCGGCGGCGTTTGATAAGTTCGATCTGGAGGAGATTTAGCGGCTCGATATACGGCAGGCGGAGGCGGATCGAGGCGTCTAGGGCGGGGTGCTTTTCGAGGAGGCGGGACTGGCCTGTTACCGCGAGCAGGCCGTCGTGGGTCTGGTGCCAGCCGTCGCGGATCGTGGTGAAGATCTCGCGGAGCTTGTCGTCTTCCACGAGCCCGGCATAGCGTTCGGCGATGCCGATGTCGGACTTGGCCAGCACCATCTCGAGGTTGGCCAGCGCGGAGGCGAAGAGCGGCCAGCCTTGCGCCATGTCCTTCAGCAGCGCCTTGTCCTCGAAATCGGCGATCGCACGGCCTACCCCGTACCAGCCGGGGAGCATGACGCGCGCCTGCGCCCAGCTAAATACCCAGGGGATCGCGCGGAGGTCTTCGATGCGGTCGGACTTGGTGCGGCTGGCGGGGCGGCTGCCGATCTTGAGGCCGGCGATCTCGGCGATCGGCGTCATCTGGCGGAAGAAGGTGCGGAAGCCCTCCGTACCGTAAACCAGGTCGCGGTAGTTGTGGAATGCGGTGTCGCTGAGCGTGTCCATTGCGGCGGAGAAGCTCGCGTTGTCGGCGTTTGACAGGCGTTCGGGTTCGAGGCTGGCGAGCAACGTGGCCGACGCGATCGCTTCGAGATTGGTCATCGCGGCGTCGCGCGTGCCGTATTTGGCGGCGATGACCTCGCCCTGTTCGGTGATGCGGATGCGGCCCTGGACGGTGCCCGAGGGCTGCGCGCGGATCGCACGGAACGCCGAGCCGCCGCCCCGCCCGACCGCGCCGCCGCGGCCGTGGAACAGCTGCATGCCGACGCCGGCCGCCGCGAAGACGGGTTTTAGCGCGGTCGAGGCTTTCGAGAGTTGCCAGGTGGAGGTGAGGTACCCGCCGTCCTTGTTGCTGTCCGAATAGCCGATCATCACTTCCTGATGGCCGCGCGCCTTGGAGATGGTCGCGATCTCGGGGAGTGCGAACCACGCGGTCATGACGGCGGGCGCGGCTTCGAGATCGCCGATCGTCTCGAACAGCGGGACCGCCATGATCGCGGCGGTCGGGGTTTCACCGGGGCGGTACAGGCCGACTTCCTTGAGCAGGAGGTTCACTTCGAGCAGGTCGCTGACCGACTGCGCCATCGAGACGATGTAGTTGGTGATGCACGCCGGGCCGTAGGCGGCGTGCGCGTCGGCGGCGGCCTGGACGATTGCGAGTTCGCCGGCGGTTTCCTCCGAATATTCGGCGAAGCGCGAGGTGAGCGGGCGGGCGTTGGCGAGTTCGCGGCGGAGGAGCGCGACGCGGGCATCTTCGTTGAGCGACAGGTAATCGGCTTCGACGCCTGCGACTTTCAGCAGTTCGGCGACGACGCGTTGGTGGACTGCGCTGTTCTGGCGCAGGTCCAATGTGGCGAGGTGGAAGCCGAACGTCTCGACCGCGCGGATCAGCCGGCCGAGCGCGCCGCCGGTCTTCAGCGCGATGCCGAGGCCGTGCGCGAGCGTGACGAGGTCGGCGCGGAAGTCGGCGGGGTTGGCATAGGGCTCGCCGACGAGGCGGCCGGGGCGGGGGGCGTGCTTGCCCGTGAGCGCGTCGTGCGTCGCGGACAGGCGGGCGTAGATGCCGGAGAGCGCGCGGCGATAGGGCTCGTCGCTGCGGCTAGCGGCATCGTCGCCGCTGGCGTCGGCAAGCGCCTGGACCGCAGCATCGGCGGGGGCGTGCTCGGTCGAGATCGAGAGTTCGGCGCCAAGTGCGTGCACTGCGTCGCAATAATAGCCGAGCACCGCTTCGCTGGCCTTCGACAGCGCAGCCTTCAGCGAGTCGGCGGTGACATAGGGGTTGCCGTCGCGGTCGCCGCCGATCCAGCTGCCGGGACGCAGGAAGCTGGGCGTGCGTTCGCCGAGTGCGCGGTCCCAGCGCTGGTAGAGCGCGGGGAGCGCGGGGAGAAACACGTCGCGCAGATAGCTGAGCGCGGTGTCGACCTCGTCGGTGACGTAGAGCCGGTCGCGGCGGAGGACGCGGGTTTGCCAGAGCAGCGCGATCTGGCGGAGGATCGCGTCGTCGACGGCGTCACCATCGGGCGTGGTGTCGCGGCCGAGATCGCGCAACGCCATCAGTTCGGCGATGCGGTTGCGATGGTCGATCATGCTTTTGCGCCGCACTTCGGTCGGGTGCGCGGTGAGGACGGGGGCGATCAGCGCGTGGTCGAGCAGCGCTCGGATCTGCGTGCGCGCGATGCCTTCGGATTCGAGCTGGGCGATCGCGGAGGCGAGATCGGCGCCATCTTCCGCGGCGATACCCTGGCGGTCCTCGGCGAGGTTGGCGAGCATCGAGAACAACATGAAGCCGCGGACGAAATCGAGCGTCTCGTCGAGGCTGAGCTTTTCGAGGCTGAGATCGACGGCGCGGTCGTCACCCGCCTTGCCCTCGGAGGCGTCGCGGTGGCGCTCCACCGATGCCTTGCGGATCGTCTCGGTCGCTTCGAACAGCGCGTCGCCGCCATAGGCGCGGATGACGTCGCCGAGCAGTTTGCCGAGGAAGCGGATGTCGGAATTGTTCGCGATTGCGGGAAGGCTAGCCATGACTCCCTGCTGCGCTGCGGCAGGGATCAGGTCAACCTCATACAGTAGATTTGTCGCGTTGGTCCGACTATCGCCGACACATAATTACACCGCTTAGCGCTTGCGCGACTCCGCACGCTCTTCGGACGTGACGGTGCCGTCGTGGTTCAGGTCCATCCGGTCGAACCAGGCGAGCGTGCCTTCGCTCCATTCGATCGCGGTGATGACGCCGTCGTTGTTGCGGTCGAACGCCTTGATCCGCGCGTTGGGGGCGGGCAGCTCGTCCTTGGTGATACGGTCGTCGGCGTTGCGATCGAGCGTGCGGAAGCGGCGTTCCATGCTCGCGCCGAAGTCGAGCCGCGACGTCACCGACGGTGGCACGAAGCCGGACGCATTGGCGTCGGCCTGCGCGCGCTGCTCGTCCTTGTCGCCGCATGCGGACAGCATCAATCCTGTCGCGACGAGTGCCGCTCCGACCATTACGCGCATAGTATCTCCCGTCGTATCGAAACAATCCGGTGGCGCCCGTTACGGCTCCAGTTCGATGTCCCAATACAACCAGTCGTGCCATGTGTCGTGCAGGTAGTTGGGCGGAAAACTGCGGCCGTGTTCCTGGAGATGCCAGTTGGTCGGCCGGATCGCCTCGATGTGCAGCGGCATGCCCGCCTGCTTCGGCGTGCGGCCACCTTTCTTGAGGTTGCAGGGCGAGCAGGCGGTGACGACGTTCTCCCACGTGGTACGCCCGCCTTGCGCACGGGGGACGACATGGTCGAAGGTGAGATCGCGCAGCTTGCCGCAATATTGGCAGGTGAACTTGTCGCGCAGGAACAGGTTGAAGCGGGTGAAGGCGGGAAATTGCGACGGTCGGACGAACTGCTTGAGCGCGATCACCGAGGGCAGCTTCAGCGCGAAATTGGCGCTGCGGACTTCGCGTTCATAGGTGGCGACGATGTCGACACGGTCGAGGAAGACAGCCTTGACCGCGGTTTGCCACGGCCAGACGCTGAGCGGATAGTAGGAAAGCGGCGTGTAATCGGCATTGAGCACAAGCGCCGGACAACCATCCGGGTGACGCATCAGATCGGGGTGAAACACGGCTCCTCCCACTCAGGCTTCGCAGAGCGCCCTATGGACGACAGCGATGACATTGGCATGACAGCACGGCGCGTGTCGTCAGGTCAAGCGCGGTGAGCGGCGAGACGGTTGTTACCCGGTTCGCGCCGAGCCCGACCGGGCGGCTGCATCTGGGGCATGCGGTGTCGGCGATCCGGTCGCATGATTTCGCGCGCGCGCGCGGCGGGCGGTTCGTGCTGCGGATCGAGGATATCGACGGGACGCGGAGCCGGGCCGAATTCGTCCACGGCATTCTCGAGGATCTGGCGTGGCTCGGGTTGCGGTGGGACGCGCTCGTGTTTCAGTCGGCGCGGCTGGCGACGTACGAGGCGGCGCTCGATCGGCTGAAGGCGCGCGGGCTGGTTTATCCGTGTTTCTGCACGCGCGCGGAGATCGCGGCGAGTGCGTCTGCGCCGCAGGGGGATGTCGGGCCAGCGTATCCCGGGACGTGTCGCGGGCTGTCGGCGGCGGAGATCGACGCGCGGACGGGGGCGTGCTGCTGGCGGCTGGATATGGCGAAGGCGTTGCACTCGACGGGCGCGCTGACGTGGCACGATGCGACGGCGGGGGACGTGGTTGCCGATCCTATGCCGCAGGGCGATGTCGTGCTGTCGCGCAAAGATGCGCCGGCAAGCTATCACCTGGCGGTGACGCTCGACGATGCCGCGCAAGGGGTGACGGACGTGGTGCGCGGGGAGGACCTGTTCGCTGCGACGCACGTCCACCGGGTGCTGCAGGCGCTGCTCGGCTTGCCGGTGCCGGCCTATCATCACCATCCGCTGGTGCTGGACGCGAGCGGGCGGCGGCTGGCCAAGCGCGATGGGGCGAAGTCGTTGGCGGAGATGCGGGTTGGTGGAGAGGATGGGGTGGCCTTGGCGGCGCGGTTGCGGGGGCAGTTTAGGTAGCGCCCGAAGCAACGACCGCGCCCACTATCGATTCCCACCACCCCGGCCTGCGCCGGGGTGGTGCTCTCTGTTTGAGGTGGTGCGCTAAAGCTCGATCCCCAGTCTCGGCGGCGCCCACGTCATCGCCGCGTACAGCGCGATCGTCAGCACGCAGCCTGCGAGCAACGACAGCCAGAACGGCGCACCATGTCGCAACATCACCGGGATCAGCAGGAACATCGGCAACGACGGCAGCACGTACCAGAAGGTCGCGCCGGCGTGCGCGGCCATGGTTCGCGGATCGGGTTTGTCGTGCCAGAGCCAGATCATGCCCAGCACCGAAACCAGCGGCAGCGAGGCCACCAAAGCGCCGAAACCGGGATAACGTTTCGCCAGTTCCGACGCCGCGGCGATCAGGATGCCGGAAATCAGGGCCTTGAGTGCGAGGTAGAGCATGCGCCATGTGCGCGTATCGAACGCCGTTCCGCAATATCGGATGGCGCGCGGCATCGGCAGTTTCACGATATCGATACGTGGTAACATCGGTCATTTCGGGTCCGTGGGTATGCCATTGCTACCCCGCCGGTGCGCGCTTACACTCGACCCATGAACACGTTCCTCGTCATCCTCCTGATCGCGGCCATGATCGCGACCGTCGTGGCTCTCGTGCGGGGCGTCGTGTCGTTCCTGCAGGAGGGCAGCGCGCAGGTCCGCGACGGCAACGGGCCGAGCGCGGCCTCGCTCAAATCGAACCGGATGATGCAACAGCGCATCTTCTTCCAGGCGCTCGCGATCCTGATCGTCGTCGTCATCCTGTTCGCGGCGGGTCGGACCTAGGTCGGGAGCAACGACCGATGGTCAAGCTGAACAAGATCTACACGCGGACCGGCGACGACGGCACGACCGGCCTGGTTGACGGATCGCGCGTGTCGAAGTCGAGCGCGCTGATGCAGGCGATCGGCGATGTCGACGAAGCGAACTCGGCGATCG
Source organism: Sphingomonas sp. M1A8_2b (assembly GCF_053345535.1). Classification (NCBI taxonomy): domain Bacteria; kingdom Pseudomonadati; phylum Pseudomonadota; class Alphaproteobacteria; order Sphingomonadales; family Sphingomonadaceae; genus Sphingomonas; species Sphingomonas sp. M1A8_2b. Next base: position 846,255 of record NZ_JBKFAH010000001.1, read on the forward strand.
GGCTCGCGGTGATCGCGCTCGGCGACCAGCCGATGGCGGCGGCGTTGACCCGGATCCAGAACGACCTGTTCGATCTCGGCGCGGATCTCGCGACCCCCGCGGGCGCGGACGAAGCCGGCGCGGAGGACTTCACGCCGTCGGAGATGGTGTTGCGGATCGTGCCCTCGCAGGTTGAGCGGCTGGAGCGCGAGATCGATGCGATGAACGCGCACCTCGCCCCGTTGCGCAGTTTCATCCTGCCGGGTGGTTCGGCCGAAGCCGCCGCGCTGCACCTGGCGCGTGCGATCAGCCGGCGCGCGGAGCGATCCGCGGTCGGTGCGAGCGAGACGCAGCCGCTCAATCCCGCCGCATTAGCGTATGTTAACCGGTTATCGGATTTCCTGTTCGTGGCATCGCGCGCGGTGAACCAAAACGGCGCCGGAGACGTTCTTTGGCGACCGGGGGCTACGCGCGACTAGGCGCGTATCGTCGCTCGCGTTCCAACGTCGCATCGGTCGACGTAGAACTGAGGAGAGATCGATGCCCAGTCCCGTCCGTCCCGATCGCGCCGCGGCGTCGCAAGCATCCCATCTAGCCGAACGGTTTGCAGCAGTCCGCGATCTGACGCTCTCACTCGCCGCGCCGCTATCGGATGCCGATGCGACGGTGCAGTCGATGCCCGACGCATCGCCGACCAAATGGCACATGGCGCACACGACGTGGTTCTTCGAAACGTTTGTCCTGCGCGATCATGTCACAGGCTATGCGCTGCACGACGAGCGGTTCCCGTTCCTGTTCAACAGCTATTACGAGGCCGAAGGGCGTCGCCATGCGCGCGATCGGCGCGGAATGGTGACGAGGCCATCGCTCGACGAAGTGCGGGCGTACCGCGCGCATGTCGATGCGGCGCTGCTTGCGGCGCTGCCGACGCTGTCCGAGGACGCGCAGGCGCTGGTGGCACTCGGCTGCCACCACGAGGAGCAGCACCAGGAATTGCTGGTGACCGATATCCTCCACATGTTTTCTGAGAATCCGCTCGAGCCGGCGATGTGGCCGGCCCCGCGAAAGGTGCCGGTGGCGATGCCAGGTCCGATCGGCTGGATCGAGCGTGGCAGCGAGATCGTCGAGATTGGCCATGACGGCGAAGGCTTTGCGTTCGATTGCGAGGGGCCACGTCATGCCGCTCTGGTGCCGCCGCACGCGATCGCCGACCGGACCGTGACCAATGGCGAATGGGCGGCGTTCATCGCCGATGGCGGCTACCGCGACGCACGGCACTGGCTCGCGGATGGTTGGGCCTGGGTGAAGGCGGAAGCGATTATCGCGCCGCTCTATTGGGAGGAGCGGGACGGCGGCTGGACCCGGTTCGGGCTCGATGGTCGCCGCGCGATCGATCCGGCCGCCCCGGTAACGCATGTGAGCTTCTTCGAGGCGGACGCGTATGCGAGCTGGGCTGGCGCACGGTTGCCGACCGAGTTCGAATGGGAGGCGGCGGCGTCGTCGCATGATGCGCGCGGCGGCAACCAGATGGACGTGGCGGGGCCGGTCGAACCTCGGCCTTCGGCAGGCGGTCCGGCGTTCTTCGGCGATGTCTGGGAATGGACCGGCAGCGCGTATCGACCCTATCCGAAGTTCGCCAAGGTCGACGGCGCGGTCGGCGAATACAACGGCAAGTTCATGAGTTCGCAATTCATCCTGCGGGGCGGCAGCTGCGCGACGCCGCGCGGTCACGTGCGCGCCAGCTACCGCAATTTCTTCTATCCGCACCAACGGTGGCAGTTCACCGGCGTGCGCCTCGCGAAAGATATCTGATGTTGAAGCCTGAAATCGAGGACGGCCAGCAGACGCTCGCCGATCCGCAATTCCGTGCCGACGTGCTGGACGGCCTCGCCCGCCGCCCGCGCGCGATCCCGGCGCGGTGGTTCTACGACCGGCGCGGCTCGGAACTGTTCGAGAAGATCACCGACCTGCCGGAATATTACCCGACGCGGACCGAGCGCTCGATCCTCGAGACCGCGTGTCCGGAGGTCGCCAGGATCGCCGGCGAGGGCCGTGCGGTGGTCGAGTTCGGGTCGGGATCGTCGACCAAGACGCCGATCCTGCTCGATGCGGTCGCACCGTCGGTCTATGTGCCGATCGACATTTCGGGCGATTTCCTGCGGGAATCGTCGAAGGTGCTGGGCGACCAGTTCCCCGACCTGCTGGTGCTGCCGTTCGAGGCCGACTTCATGCGGCCGTTGAGCCTGCCCAAGACTATCGCCGACACGCCCAAGCTCGGGTTCTTTCCGGGCTCGACGATCGGCAACATGATCCCGCTGATGGCCGTCGATCTGTTGCGGGCGATGCGGACATCGCTCGGCGTTGGCGCGATGCTGTTGATCGGGATGGACCGCATCAAGGGCGAGGACGTGCTGGTCCCGGCGTATGACGACGCACAGGGCGTGACCGCTGCGTTCAACCTCAACCTGCTCGAGCGGATCAACCGCGAACTGGACGGCGATATCCCGGTCGAGGCATTCCGCCACAAGGCAGTCTGGAACGACGATCGCGCGCGAGTGGAAATGCATTTGGCGGCGACGCGCGACGTCGCGTTCGAGGTGGATGGGCGGTCGTTCGAAATGACCGAGGGCGAGACGATCCACACCGAGAACTCGCACAAATACGGCGCGCGCGATGCGCGGATCCTGCTGCGGTCGGGCGGGTGGACGCCAGTGGCGGCGTGGACCGATCCCGAGGGGCTGTTCGGCGTGTATCTGGCCGAGGCTCAGGTGGAGCGGCCGGCGCCTTGAGCGGCGCGGAGCACGACCACGAAGATCGCCAGTCCGACCAGGATCGCTGACAGTGACGCCTCGGGACCAAACGCCCCGCCGCTGAGGATCGCGGGCGAACCGGCTATGGGGGCACTGGCAAACAGGCTGCCGGCATCCGTGCCGCCTGAGACGCGGGCACCGAAGATCGGGCCTTGTGCAAAATTCCATGCGGCATGCACACCGATCGCCGTCCAGATACGCCCCGTGAGCAGATAGAATGCCGCGAGCATCAGCCCCGCCTCGACCGCGATGGCGATTGCCGCAAAGACGCTCGCATTGGGGTTGGCAAGATGCAGCGCACCGAAGAGCAGCGCCGATATGACCAGCGCCACCGACACGCCGAACGCACGGATCAACAGGCGGAACGCGATCAGTCGCAACAGCAGTTCTTCGGCGAACCCGGTGCGTAGCGCATCGACGATATCGTCCTGCCAATCCGTCCAGTTGCCCGCCGTCATGGTATAGACCCCAAGCAGCCTCAGGCTGGCGAAGACCAGTGCGAACATGCCCAGCCCGATCGCGATCCCGAGCAACAGTTCGGGTAACAGCGGGCGTGGCGCGATCTCGACGGGTCGCCGCCGCTCGCCCAAATGCACCGCGGCCGCATACCCGAGATAGGCAAGCAGCACCGCCACCACGCCGAGTATTCTCCGGTCGACGCCCGGCAGTTTGAGCCATCCGGGATAGAGCAGGAAGGAGGTGGCGACGAACAGCGCTACCATCCAACCCAGCGCGCGCAACCAGCGCAACCGTCCGGGCGCGAGCAGCCCCGCGTTCCCGATGACGATCGATGAGGTCATTGCTTGACCACGTTCGCGCGCCAGGTCGTGATGTAGTCGACGTTGCCGCGGCACTCGCCCATCTCGGATTGTTCAGACAGGCGCAGTCGGGTGCCGTCCCAGACGAAGCGCTGCGTGACGCCGCAATCGCCGAGTCCGCGCCCCTTGGCGTAGCTGGTCAGGACGCCGTCCTTGAAGACGCCATTGATCACGCTCGCCACCGCCGAACCCGAGTCGGCGCCGGTTTCGGCGAAGCCGGCCGGGGCGTCCGTCTGTGCCGGGGTGATTGTCGTGCCGTCGACCACGAACAGCGCGGCGATCATGTTGTACGCCCCGGTCGAGCACGGGAGCAGCACGAGCGTCTTGCCGCCGCCGAGCGCATGCGTTTCGGGGTCGAAGGTCGCGGCATCGGTACCGGTGGCGACATCGTTCAGCGAGCAGGTGGCGCGTTTGCTCATCGTCACGATTTGCGCCTTGGTCAGCTTGGCGGGGACACCCGAGGGAGCGACCGCGGCGATGACCGGAAGCGGTGGGCGCGCCGCGGTGGAGGCGGCGGGGCCTTTCGCGACGATCGCGTCGATGCTGCCCGCGCGGCCCTGTTGTGCGTCGATGTAGCGGAGTGCGGCGGCGGCGCCCTTCAGCGACAAGGTCGCGAGGCTGTGGCTGTTGGCGGCGCGCACCGTCAGCGTCGTGCCGTTGGCGATCGCCGAAGCGAGCCCGGCGGCATCGGTCAAGCCGATCGACTTGCCATCGACGGCGAAGCTCGCGGGCGGGGCTGCCTTCGCCGCCCCGTCGAACGCATCGACCTTCACGGAGAGCGCGCCGGCCGGACCGGACTCGCGCGTGATGTTGAGCGTGACCGTCGACTGGTTGCCGGCTGCAGGGAAGCCGTCCTCGGGCAACAACGCGCCCAGCGTGCATCGCAGGCCGTTATCGCAACCGACCGTCCAGTCGCCGAACGTCTTGAGCGTGCCCGGCGTCGGTTTGACATGGGTATCGGCGGCCGCTGTGGGGGCGGACGGTGTGGCCGATACCCCTGGCGGTGCCGGCGGCGACGTCGGCGCGCTCGCGTTGCCCGCGTCCTTCGCTTCGGGCTGCGACGGGGACGAACAGCCGGCGAGCGCCGCGACGATCATCGAGCAGGGCAGCAGGATCGATTTTTTCATCATGCGTCGACGATAGCGCTCCAAGGGCGCCCCGCAAACCCATGCGGAGGACAGCGTCATGTCAGGCCGCCACGATCGACGGGTCATGCCGTCCGTCGAGCAACAGGTGGATGACGCCCGGCGCGGGGCGGGCGACAGCGTGGATGCCGAGCGCTTCCAGCGCCGCGATCGAGGCGCGGTCCGCGTCGTCCAGCCGGATCCGGACGCGCGTGCCGTGGCGGCTCGCGCCCTGGACATTGCCGGCACCGCCGAGCGCCGCGATCGTGGCGGGGGTCAGCTGGATGTCGGCGACACCGGGCAGGTCGGGCGCGACGGCTGCCGGAGCGGGTCCGCCCCCGGCGATCGCATCGCGGATCTCGACCGCGACCGAGTCCGCGATCGGGCCCAGGACGATCTGGAGCGCCTTGTCGGACGGACGGATCAGGCCGCGCGCGCCCAGTGCCTTCAACCGTGGCTCGTCGACCAGCGACTGGTCGGCGACGATCAGGCGCAGGCGAGTCGTGCAAGCGCCGACGCTGGTCAAGTTGGCGGCGCCGCCGAGCGCTTCGGCAAACGCTGCCCCACGCTCGCTCTTGGCGACCGCCGCAGCGGCGACCGGCGCATCGCGCTCGCGACCGGGGGTCGGCAGGTCGAGGCGCTTGATGACGGTGCGGAACAGGACGTAATAGACCGCCGCATAGGCGAGCCCGACCGGGAGCAGCAGCAGCGGCTTGGTCGCCTTGCCGTAGTTCAGCACATAGTCGAACAGCCCGGCCGAGAAGCCGAATCCGAGCTTGACGCCGAGCGCGTTCATCAGCGCCATCGACAGCCCGGTCAGCACCGCGTGGATCGCGTAGAGCACCGGTGCCAGGAACATGAAGCTGAACTCGATCGGCTCGGTCACGCCGGTCAGCGCCGAGGTCAGCGCGAGGCTCAGCAGCATCCCGCCGACCGCTTTCCGGCGCTCCGGCAACGCGGCATGGTACATCGCGAGGCAGGCGGCGGGCAGGCCGAACATCATGACGGGGAAGAACCCGGCCATGAAGGCACCCGCGGTCGGATCGCCCGCGAAGAAGCGCCGGAGATCACCGGTCGTCCCCTGGTAATCGCCGGCGACGAACCAGACGATGTTGTTGAGCAGATGGTGCAGCCCGGTGACGAGCAGCAGGCGGTTGAGCAACCCGAAGACGAACAGGCCGAAACCACCCGAACCGCTGATCCCGTAGCTGAGGCCGTCGATCCCCGTGCTGAGCGCCCCGAAGCCGAGCCCGACGATCAGCCCGAGCGCGAGCCCGGCAACACCGCTGACGATCGGCACGAACCGGCGACCGCCGAAGAAGGCAAGGTATTCGGGCAGCGCGATGGTCGAGAAACGGTTGTAGAAACTGCCGCCGATCAGCCCGGAGAGGATGCCGATCGGCACGTCGAGCCGGGCGATCGCCTTGGCTTTCCACGCCGCGGAGGCGAGCGCGATGGTGTCGCCGGTCAGGCCCTTCAGCGCATCGGCGGGGACGGTCATCAGCGCCTGCGCGCCCTGCGTCGAGACGAGGTAGCAGACCACCCCGGCGAGACACGCGGCACCGTTGCCGTCGCGCGCGAAGCCGGTGGCGACGCCGATCGCGAACAACAGGCCGAGGTGCGAAAAGATCGCGTCGCCGGCGGCGCTGAGCACCGCGATGTCGAGCAGATCGGGCTGGCCGAGCCGCAGCAACAGCCCGGCGACGGGGAGCACCGCGATCGGCAGCATGAGCGCGCGGCCGAGCGGCTGGAGGGCTTCGAGCAGCGACTTCATGGGCGAAACTCCCGGGCGAGCGTTCGCACGTCCGCGGCTGAAATGCAGTTCATGGCGGCGGCGGCATGCGCGCGGCAGGCGTCGATCGTGAGCGTCGCGACCAGCGCCTTGATCTCTGGCACGAGCGCAGGCGCGGACGACAATTCGGTGACGCCGAGCCCGATCAGGATCGGTACCGCCAGCGGATCGGAGGCGAGGCCGCCGCACACGCCGGTCCATTTGCCGTGAACCGCACCGCCTTCGCAGGTGCGCGCGATCAGGCGGAGGACGGCGGGATGAAGCCCGTCGAGGTCGCTCGCCACCGCCGGATTGCCGCGGTCCATCGCGAGCGCATATTGCGTCAGGTCGTTGGTGCCGATCGAGAGGAAGTCGGCTTCCTGTGCGAGCAGGTCGGCGGTGACCGCGGCGGCGGGCGTCTCGATCATGATGCCGAGCGCGACGGGATCGGTGTGGCCGGTTGCGGTGGCTGCGGCGTCGAGTGCTTTGCGAACTGCGCGGAGTTCGGCGAGGCTCGCGATCATCGGCACCATGATCCGGCACTGGCCGGCGGGGCGAACCGCCAGGATCGCGCGCAGCTGGGCGTCGAGCATCTCGGGATGCGCGAGGCCGACGCGGATGCCGCGCAGGCCTAGCGCCGGGTTCTCCTCCGCGGCGATCGGGAGGTAGGGCGCGGGCTTGTCGCCGCCGATGTCGAGCAGGCGGACGATCAGCGGGCGGCCGGCGAGCGTGTCGGCGATGCGCTGGTAGTCGGCGGTCTGTTCCTCGACGCTGGGCGCGCTGTCGCGTTCGAGGAACAGGAATTCGGTGCGAAGCAGCCCGCAGCCCTCGGCGCCGTTACGGACCGCGGCTTCGGCATCGTCCGCCGAGCCGAGATTGGCGAACGCTTCGATTCGCACACCGTCCTGCGTGCGGCATTCGCGCGCGGCGTTGGCGAGCGCGGCGCGGCGGCGTTCGATTTGCGCGTCGTACGCAGTTTGCGCGGTTGCGCGCGTGTCTGCATCGGGGGCGACGTGCAGCAGGCCGGCACCGGCGTCGAGGATCAGCGGGGTGCCCGCGGCGATCTCGGCGAGGGCTGGGCCGACCGCGACCAGGGCAGGCAGCCCCATCGTCGCGGCGAGGATCGCGACGTGCGAGGTGGGGCCGCCGCGCTCGACGCAGAAACCGACGATCGTCGCGGTGTCGAGCCCGAGCAGATGCGACGGGAGCAGGTCGTCCGCCAACAATATCGTGCCGGGCGGGAAGCTCAGGCGCTCGTCGAGGTCTTCGCCGGCGAGCGCGCGGAGCAGCTGGCGTTCGAGGTCGAGCATGTCGTCGGCGCGCTCGGCCAGCCGCGCGTCACCGGTGGCGTGGAGCGCGTCCGCCTGCGCACGAATCGCGATGCGCCAAGCGTAGGCGGCGCTGTCGCCTTGCGCGATCGCGGCATACGCGGCGTCAGTGAGCGTGGGATCGTCGAGAAGCGCGGCGTGTGCCGACAGGATCGCGCGCTCGGCGCCGGTCGCGGTGGCCGATTTGGTGGCAAGGCGGGTGGCGACGGTGGCGAGCGCCTCGTCGAGCGCGGCGCGTTCGCTGGTCGGGTCGGCGCCTTCGCGGACGACGGCGATCTCGGCGAGGCGGAAGAGGCCCGCCTGGCCGATCGCGATGCCGGGGGACGCGGTGACACCGGGCAGGCGGCCGTCGGCGGGTAGGGTCGCAACCTTCGCAACGGCTCCAGCCGGTTCCCCCGCGGAGGCGGGGGGCCAGGACCCAGCAGTGCCATCGTTTTTGGCTCCTGGGCCCCCGCCTTCGCGGGGGAACACGGAGGGGGAGGGGGATGCGGCGGATACGTTGACGCCCGCTTCCGCCTTCTCGCCCATGCCGCCGAGGATCAGGTCGCCGATCGCGGCGAGCGCGTCGGCGGCGTCGGGGCCGGTGGCGGCGAGCGTGATCTCGTCGCCGAGCTTCACGCCGAGCGCCATCAAGGCGACCGGGCTGCGAACATTGCCGTCGCGCTCGTCCTTAGTGATCTTCACCTCGGACACGAACTTCCGCGCGATCTCGCCGATCCGGGCCGCCGGCCGCGCGTGGATGCCGTGGACCAGCGGCACGACGATCGTGCGTCGGACCGTGTCGCCCTCGATCACCGCCACGTCGGCGGCATCGCGGGGTTCGAGCGTCATCATCGCCTCGCCGACGCCGACCAGCTTGCCGGTTTCGCGCCGGACGATCGTGAAGCGCTCGGGGTTGGTGACGATCACCGGCGTGATTACCGCGCGCGCCTCGCAGACCAGCAGATCGAGATCGAAGCGGATCAGCGGATCGAGCCGCTGGACGCTCGCGCCCTCGGCCACGCAGGGCGTGAACCCGCGCCCGCCGAGCGCCACCGTGTCGAGCCCGATATGCATCAGGATTTCGGCGCCCTCGGGGGTGCGCAGCGTGATCGCATGGCCGCTGGTATGGACGCTCAGCACGACCGCGTCGCACGGCGCGTGCAGGCAGTCGCCGGTCGGATCGACCGCGATCCCGTCGCCCATCATCCGTTCGGCGAAGACCGGGTCGGGGACCGCCTCGAGAGGCGATGCCCAGCCCTGGAGGGGCGACGTCAGGATGATCGGCTTCATGGACTAAATTCCGTCTGCGATCTTGAGGCCACCGATCCAGGTGCCTGCTGGCCTCAGGTCGGCGGTGAGCGCGACCCAGTCGGCGCGCAGGCCGGGGGCGAGCGCGCCGCGTTCGTGCGACAAGCCTAGGAACGCCGCGGGGTTGGTCGCCGCCATCGCCGCCGCGGCAGGCACGTCGGCCTGCGTGCGCGCGACGAAGTTGCGGACCGCGCCGGCCATGTCGAGGTCGGAACCGGCGAGCGTCCCGTCCTCGCCGAAGCACTTGCCGTCCTCGACATGGATCAGGCGGCCTTGCAGGCGGAAATCCTTGTCGATCGCGCCGACCGACGGCATCGCGTCGCTGACCAGCATCAGCCGGTCGTGCGGACGCGCGTTGAGCGCGAGGCGCAGCGCGGCGTCATGGACGTGCAAGCCGTCGGCGATCAGCCCGCAATAGACGTGGCGGTCGTCGAGCGCGGCACCGACCACGCCGGGCGCGCGGTGCAGCAGCGGCGACATCGCGTTGAACAGATGCGTGATTCCGGTCAGGCCTGCGCCGACCGCCTCGATGATCGTCTCGTAATCCGCGTCGGTATGCCCGGCACTGACGATCACGCCGCCCGCGACCAGTCGCGCGATCGACGCTGCATCGGTCAATTCGGGCGCCAGCGTCACCATCACGCGGCCCTTGCGAGGCCGGATCAACAGCTCGATCATGTCGTCGTCGAGCAGCCGGAACTTGGCGGGATCGTGGATGCCCTTGCGCGACGGGTTGATCCACGGTCCTTCGATATGCGCGCCGACTACGCCTGGCACCCCCGCCAGAATCGCGGCGTCCATCGCGTCGAGCGTCGTGGCGATCACCGCGGGCGTGTCGCTTATCAGCGTCGGCATGAAGGCGGTCGTGCCGTAGGGCATATGCGCAGCGCCGATCGCGGCGATGCCATCGACGGTCGGCTGGTCGTTGAGCAGGACGCCGCCGCCGCCGTTGACCTGCGTGTCGATGAAACCGGGCAGCAGCCAGCCGCCGTCCAGATCGATCGCTTCGGACGGGATCCGTTCGAGCGGGGTGATCAACGCGATCCGGTCACCGACGATCCGAATCGTCGCGCCGTTCATCAGGCCATCGCGGGTTACGACGATGCCGTTGGCGACGTGCAACTGGGACTCGGTCCTGTCCTGCGCGCTCATACTGTCTTCGTCACCTTGCTGAGGTGGAGCGGCGCATCGGGATCGAGCCCGCGCCGGAGCGACAGCGCGTTGGCCATCCGGTAGAAGCTCTGGATCATCAGGATCGGCTCGATCGCCGGGTGCGCGGTGAACGCGACCGGCGTCCCGGCGGCATCCGCCTTCGCATCCGCCAGGCACACGACCGCACCCCGTGCGCGAAACTCCGCCGCCGCCTCGCGCACGCCGTCACCGGCCGCGTCGGAGGTCGCGAAGGCGATCACCGGGAAGCCCTTGTTGACGATCGCCATCGGCCCGTGGCGGACCTCCGCGGCGCTGAACGCCTCGGCATGGAGCGCGCAGGTTTCCTTCAGCTTCAGCGCGGCTTCCTGTGCGATCCCGTAGCCATAGCCGCGGCCGATCACGAACAGGTTGTTGGCGTTGGCGAGCGCATCGACGATCGGCGACCAGTCCGCGCCGAATGCGAGCGTCAGGAGGTCGGGCAGCGTGTCGACGGCGTTCGCCAGCGCCTCGTTCTGCGACCACGCCGCGGTCAGCGCCGCGAACGCCGCCAGCGCGCAGATATAGGATTTGGTCGCGGCGACCGATTTCTCCGGTCCTGCCTTCAGCGCGATCAGCGTGTCGGCCATCTCGGCCAGCGGCGACGCCTCGTCGTTGACGAACGCGACGACATAGGCGCCGGCATTCTGATAGGCGGTGACGGTCGCCAGCAGATCGGGGCTGCGGCCGCTCTGCGATACCGCGACGACCAGCGCGGTGCCGGGCGCCATCGGCGCGGCATAGACCGACGATACCGACGGCGCGGCGGACGCGACCGGCACGCCGAGCAGCGTCTCGATCAGATATTTGCCGTAGGTGGCGGCGTGATCGGACGAGCCGCGCGCGCAGGTCACGACGACCGCCGGCGGTGCGGCCCGCAGCCGTTCGCCAAGCGCGGCGAGCGCATCGCGATTGGCGGACAGCAGCCGTGCGACCGCGTCCGCGGCCTCGGCGGCCTCGCTGAACATCAGCGTCTGGGTTTCGTCATGCGGCGTTTTGTTTTTCAGCGTGGACGCGCGGTCCTGGATAGTATCGTTCACTTCTTGCCCCCCGGCCGACGCGCGTGCGCCGACGTCAGATGTCGTTCAGTTCGGCGACGAGGTCGTACGCGTCGCCACGGTAATAGGATTGGGTAAATTCGGCCGCCCGGCCGTCGCGGAGGAACCCGCGGCGTTCGATGAACAGGCCCGCATGGCCGGCATCGACGCCGAGCATCTTGGCATGTTCGGCGCTGAAATGGACCGCACGCAGGCGCTGCAAGGCGCGAACCTGGCGATTGCCGGCGGCTTCGAGCGCCTCGTAGAGCGAATCTTCGACCGAATCGATCGACGGCAGGCAATAGCCGGCGATGGTGGTGTATTCGAGCGCCATCGGCACGTCGTCGGCGTAGCGGATGCGCTGGAACCGGTAGACCGCGGAGCCCGGCGAGAGCCCCAGCGACAGCGATTCCTCGGGCGTGACCATGCCCATCGTCCGGCTGACCCAGGCGCTGCTCGGCGTGCGGCCGCGCGAGATCATGTCCTCCGAAAACGACGAGAGTTTCGAGAAGCTCTTCTCGACGCGCGTCGCGACGAACGTCCCGGCGCCGCGACGTCGCGTGAGCAGGCCTTCCTCGACCAGTCCGCCGATCGCCTTGCGCACCGTGATGCGCGACACGTCATATTCCACCGCGAGATCGCGCTCGGCGGGAATCGCGTCGTCCTTGGCCAGCACGTTGCGGTTGATCGCGTCGCGGATCAGCTGCTGAAGCTGGACATAGAGCGGGGCGGGGTTGCCTTCCCGGAATCGGCCGATGCTTGTGGAAAAGGACATGAAGGCGACTTTCGCTGATGCCGGAGCGGGCCCCCGATAGATGCGGCCCGGCAACCGATCTGGGATACGTTATGTATTGGTATTGTTCAAGCGTGTTGACGCATCCTGCCGCTCAATACCGTCTTGAGAGCGCGAACGCGCGTCACGTCGGTGCGGCGTTGCCGCGTGGTCGTGAAACCGAACAGGCGTTCGCGGTCGGTTGCATCGGCCCCCGGAATGGCTTCCGTCACTGGCACGGGGGAACCGCACGAGGCGTGGATTTCGACGATGCCGAGCGCCAGGAACGCGGCGACGTTGTCGGCATCGATGCCGCTGCCTGCAAGGATGACGATCCGTCCCGCGGCGCTGCGGTGCAAGGTGGCCAGCCTGTCTAGGCCGTCGATGGCCTTCGGTTCGCCGCCCGACGTCAGGACCCGGTCGAACCCGAGCGCGATCGCATCCTCGAGCGCCGCCGGCATGTCGGGGCACAGATCGATCGCGCGGTGCAGCGTCAGCGACACCGGGCGACCGCGCGCTTCGCCCGCCGATCTTGCGTGGGAAACGAGCGATCCCAGCGTCTTGGTGTCGAGTGCGTGGTTCGCGAGGCTCGCACCGATCACGACTCCGGCAAGCCCGGCTTCGGCTGCCGCGGTAATATCGTCGGCGATCATCGCGACCTCGCGCGCGCTATAGTGGAACCCGCCCTCGCGGGGCCTGGCCAGCAAATGGACCGGGATTGGCGCGTTTGCGGCCGCGGTAATCAGCGAGGGTGGCGGCGTCAGTCCGCCCAACGCGAGCGCGGCGCAGAGTTCGACGCGGTCGGCTCCACCGGCGACAGCGGCATCCAACCCGGCGATATCGTCGACGCAGATCTCCAGCGTCATGGAAGCTCTCCCGGCCATCGTAATTATATTACGTTTGGCCGATCGAATCGCTGCGTTCAATCCCGAAGCGACAGTTTCTTGTAAGAAGTGGTATTACAATAACTTGGCCGCAGCGCTCCGCGCGCCCGCCGTAGAAGTGGGTCCGATTCGGCTAGGTCATTGAAACCGCAGGATATTATACGATCGCAAATCAGGCAATCGTGCCGGGTAACCAAACTGTAATTTCCGATGGATTCTCAAATTGAATTGGTTATACATTCTGCCGACCAAGCCACGTAAATAGTAACCAAAACAGTACCAGGTGGCGGGTGATCGAAACGGCGCCGAGGGCGTCGGGGGAAGGCGCTGCGGCGTCGATTGGGAAGGGGTTTCGACAATGAATTTCCGTAAGCAGATTTTGTTGGCGTCGAGCGCGATGGTATGTGTCGCGGTGGTTCCGGCGGCGTTCGCGCAGACCGATCCCGCCCCGTCGACGACGGCCGCCGCTCCAGTCACAACGCCCGCCACCCAAGCCGCGGCACCCGCCGCGTCCGGCGACGATATCGTCGTCACCGGCATCCGCGGCAGCCTGCGCAGCGCGATCGCGGTCAAGCGCAACGCCAACGCGGTCGTCGACGTGATCTCGGCCGAGGACATCGGCAAGTTCCCCGATCGCAACGTCGCGGAATCGCTCTCGCACATTCCCGGCGTCAGCATCGACCGTCGCTTCGGCGAGGGCGAGAAGGTCGCGATCCTCGGTACCGACCCGGCGCTCAACCGCATGCTGCTCGATGGCCACGCGCTCGCGTCGGCCGATTGGGGCGGCAACGACAACGATCCGTCGAGCCGCACCTTCAACTATTCGCTGCTCGCACCCGAGCTCGTCGATCGGCTCGAGGTCTACAAGTCGCCCGAGCCGCGCATCGAAGAGGGCAGCCTCGGCGGTACCGTCATCGTGCGCACGCGTCGCCCGCTCGACCTGAAGGCCAATGCGGTCTTCGGCTCGGGCGGCTACACGTACAATGACCGGTCCGATAAGGGCAATTTCCGCGGCTCGGGGCTGTACAGCTGGAAGAACAAGGACGAGACGTTCGGCTTCCTGGTCGCGGCCACCTACGACAAGCAGAGCCTGACGCGCGCTGGCGTCGAGTTCTTCGGCTACGACAACGTCGCGCCGAACGCGGACGGCACCTACAACAGCCCGTTCGTCAACCGCGCCGCCGACGGCACGCTGAGCCTCAAGAGCCCCGGCGCGACGATCACCGGCGGGACGATCGCCGATCTCTACAAGGCGGCGTCGCCGTTCGGCATCAACTACGCCTATTTCCAGCAGACCCGCGAGCGCAAGAGCGTGTCGGGCACGATGCAGTATCGCCCGACGTCGGAGCTGACCTTCACGCTCAACGCGCTGCACATCAACGGCAACTACAACAACTACAGCCAGTCGATGTACACGATCCCCGGCGCGTGGACCGGCGACGTGCTGCAGTCGGCGAACATCAGCAACGGCGTGGTCAACGCGGCCTCGTTCGGCGCGGCCAAGAACCAGGCCGCGCAGCTCGACACGCTCGTGCGGAAAACCAAGCTGAAGACCGACAACATCAACTTCTTCGCCGATTACGAAGGCGACGGCGGCGCCAAGGTGTCGTTCGCGGGCGGCTGGAGCAAGGCGGTCGGCGGGCGTAACCCCGAATATCTGTTCAACGTGCAGACCAAGCTGCCGTACAGCTATGCGTTCACCAACACGACCTCGACGGTGAACTTCGTCGGCGACCAGACCAACCCGGCGAACTATTTCACCAACCCGAACAACAACCCGGCGCAGATCGAAGGGCGCCCGGTGATCGTCAACGGGACTCAGCTGAACGCGGCGCAGATCGGCGGGCAGGACTTCAGCGTCACTACCGACCGCGACATCTTCGGCGGCTACGACGCGACGATTCCCGTCGACTTCGGTCCGTTCAAGGAGATCCTGCTCGGCAGCCGCGTGACCGACCACGTCAACCGGATCGATGCGCGCGGCATCAACACGTACCTCCAGTCGTCGCAGACGATCGCGCAGCTCGGTGTGCCCGCGCTCGTCACGCCCGACGGCACGTTCGACGGCAGCGGCGGCCTCGGCAACGCGACGTCGTATCTGAACCTGCCGCAGCAGTCGGTGATCGATATCCTGTCGGGGGCGATCAACACGCCGCTGGTGACCAAGGTCGGCGCGTCGACCAAGGTGCAGGAGACGGTCGTCGCCTCCTATGCGCAGGCCAATTTCGACCAGGGCGGGTTCCGCGGCAACATCGGTGGCCGGATGGTCTATACCCGCGACATCTCGAACTACGCGACCACGCCGAGCGCGCAGGTCAACCCGCAGCCGGTGCCGACGCGGACCTCGACCGATTACCTGAAGTTCCTGCCAAGCCTCAACATCGCCTATTCGGTGTCGCCGACGGTGATCGTCCGTGGCGCGGTGGCCAAGGTGATCTCGCGGCCGCGCTACCAGGATCTGGCCGCGGCGACCACGCTCAACGACGTCACGCTCGACGGCGGTGGCGGCAACCCGAACCTGAAACCGTATGAATCGACCAACTACGAACTGACCGCGGAATGGTACCCGCGCTCGGGCACGCTGCTGGCGGTCGAGCTGTTCCGTCGCGACATCAAGAACTACATCATCAGCTTCCGCCAGAACGTCGATTACTTCAACGCGCTGCAGAACCGGATCACGACCTACAATGTCAGCCAGCCGGTCAACGGCGCCAAGGCCAAGGTCAACGGCGTGCTGGTATCGGGCCAGACCGAGATCTGGGGCGGGTTCGGGCTCCAGGCGAACTATTCGTACCAGGACAGCAGCACCTCGTCGGTCGATGTCAGCGGTGCGGCGCTCAACCTGCCGTACCTGTCGAAGCATACGGTCAACGTGATCCCGTATTTCGAGAGCGGGCCGTTCCAGGCACGACTGAGCTACAACTACCGGACCGCATATTTCCGGACGATCGGTCGTCTCGGCTCGCGCGAGATGGTGGCGCCGTACAACCAGCTCGACTTCTCGGCCGGGTTCAACGTGACTCCGGCGGTAACGCTGTCGGTCAACGCGCAGAACCTGCTCGACGAGACGTATCTCCAGTATAACGCTACGCCGGATCGTCCGACCGCGTTCTACAAGAACGGCCGTACCTTCTCGGCATCGCTCTCGTTCAGGATGTAGCATTACCGGGTGGCGCGCCCTCGCGGTGCGCCACCCCCGTCCAAAGGGGGCACGATATCGCCGCATGACATCGGAATGGATCAAGGCAGTGCGCAAGCGGATGAGGCATCTCGGTGTCCTGTCCGCGTTTCTCGTTCCGATGGGTCTGGCGACGCCGGCCGCGGCCGAGCGGATCGATCTGGATGCGGGGTGGACGTTCTGGCTGGCGAAGGACGCGCCGGCCGATCCGACGTGGCTGAAGTCCGATCCCGCAAAGGTCGAAAGCGTCAGCGTCCCGCATAGCTGGCCGCTGTCGCGCGGTGCCAATTCCGAAGGCGTCGGCTGGTACGCGCGGACCTTGGTGGTGCCAGAGGCGATTGTCGGCAAGCATCTCGAACTGCATTTCGACGCGGTGTTCTACGCGGCGCGCGTTTGGGTGAACGGGACGCTCGTCGGCACCCATGAGGGCGGGCATACCGCGTTCGATCTCGACGTCTCGAAGGTGTTGAAACCCGGCGCGAACCGAATCGTCGTTGCTGCCGACGATCGACCGGGGTTCGCGACGATTCCGGGCTATGCGATGCGCCTCCAGGCGTCGGAGAACGTCTGGTACGACTGGTGGCATAGCGGCGGGATCACGCGCGACGTGTCGCTGCGGATCGCCGAGGGCGGGCTGATCCGCCGCCAGCGTATCCGCCAGGTCCTGAAGCCCGACAGCGCGACCGTCACGAGTGGCGTCGCGATCGAGAATGTCGATGCCCAGCCACACACATATTCCCTGACGTCCGTCGCGATCGATCCCGATGGTCGCGAGGTCGCGCGTAGCGAAAAGAGCGTGTCGGTGGCCGCGTCGTCCGCCGCGACGCCCGACGCTGCGCTGACGATCACCAAGCCGCAACTGTGGCAGATCGGCGCAGGCAAGCTGTACCGGATCGTCGCCGAACTGCGCGACGAGCAAGGCGTGGTGCTCGACCGGCGCGAGGACACCGTCGGTCTGCGCACGCTCGCGCTCCGCGACCGGAAACTCTACGTCAACGGTGTCGCGGTGCGGCTGACCGGGGTGACGCGGCATGAGGATTCGCCGTGGGAAGGCGCCGCCGAAACGCGCGGCACGATCCTCCACGACATGCGCGATCTGAACGCATTGCACGTCACGCTGACGCGGCCGGTGCATTACCCGCAGCCGAAGAGCGTATTCGACGCCGCCGACCGCGCGGGGATGCTGCTCGTGCCTGAAATCCCGATCTGGCAGATGACCGCGGCGCAACTGGGCGATCCCCGGCTGCTGGTGCGTGCCAAGGCGATGATGGCCGAGATGATCGCCGAAAGCGGCAACCATCCGAGCGTGCTCGCGTGGAGCGTGATGAACGAGAGCGAGGCCGCGACGCCGCAGGGGCTCGCGTTCGTGAAGGCGATGAAGGCGCATATCAACGCAATCGATCCGGGCCGGTTCGTGACGTTCGCGGATTCGAAGATCGCGGAGCGTGCCGTACGCGTACCCGCCCTGGTCGAGGCGGACTTCGTCATGGCCAATGCCTATTTCGGAACCTGGAGCGGGGGCGCGGATAAAGTCGGGCCGTGGCTCGACGCGTTCGACAAGGCGTATCCCGACCGGATGTTGGTGATCTCCGAATTCGGCTGGCCGGGGCCGTTCTCGCACGATTCCGCGAGCGCGGACGTCGCGCGTACCGAAAACCTGAAGGACCAGCTCGCGGCGTTCGCGACGCGGCCCTGGGTCGGTGGCGCGATCTTCTGGAGCTATGCGGACTATCGCTCGAACAAGAACCTCTTCGCCGGCATGGCCGATGGCTATGTCGATCACGGTCTCGTCGATGCAGATCGCCAGCGCCGACCGAGCTATTTCGCGTGGGAAGCCGCCAACCGCGACGTTTCCGCGAAGGTCGATCTGACGATGGCGGGCGAGACGCCGACCGGCTTCATCGCCACCGTCATGGGCGCGGCCAAGGCTGCATTGCCCTCCTATCCGCTGGTCGGCGCGCGGCTGCACTGGCGCGCGATCGGCGGCGATCGCGTCGTGCTCGGCGAGGGCGAACAGGCGCTTCCGGTCATCGCGCCGGGCGGCACCGCGACCGTGTCCGCGGCCTGGACCGGTCGTCTTACGCCCGTCACGGTGACCGTCGATATCCTCACCGCGGAGGGTGCGCGCGCAGGCGGCGTCGTCCGCGACTACGAACCGTTCAAGGCCGGCTCCGCCGTCTATCCACCCGATCCAGCGCAATTGCCGAAGGACCCTAAATGATCCGTTTCCGCCCTCTGGTGCTCGCGCTGCTGATGTCCTCGACCGCGGCGGTGGCCGAAGGGCCGAAGCTGATCCCGATGCCCGCGTCGATCGAGCCTCACGCGGGCACGCTGACGATCGGCGAGGGGGCAGGGATCGTCGCTGGCGACGCGGGCGCGAAGACCGCAGCCAAGCTGCTCGCGCAACAGGTCAAGGTCGTGCGCGGGCTCTCGCTCGCGAGCGACGCCGGCAACGGCCCGATCCGCTTCGTGCGCGACGCGAGCGTGGCGGGTGACGAGGCCTACACGCTGACCGTCGATGCGAAGGGCGTGACGATCGCGGCGAGCGGCGATGCAGGCCTCGTCCACGGCGCGATGACCTTGGCGCAGTTGCTCAGCCCCGATGCGGCGGTCGGCAAGCCCGTGACGCTCGCGGCGATGACGATCCGCGATGCGCCGCGCTTCAAATGGCGCGGGCTGATGATCGATCCGGCGCGGCATTTCGTGCCGATAGCGACGTTGTACGCCATGGTCGATCAGCTCGCCGCACAGAAGATGAACGTGCTGCATCTCCACCTGACCGACGATCAGGGCTGGCGCGTCGAGATCAAGCGCTATCCTGACCTGACCCGGATCGGCGCGTGGCGGACGCCGCCGTCTGCGGGCGGTGCGCCGGGCGAGAAGGTCGGCGGGTTCTACACGCAGGCCGAGCTGAAGGCGCTGGTCGCGTATGCGCAGGAGCGCGCGATCACGATCATGCCGGAGATCGACTTGCCCGGCCATGCGCAGGCGGCGGTGGCGTCGTATCCGGCTGAAGTCGGCGTGCTCGGCGATCGGCCCGCGGTCGGTCACGACTGGGGCGTGAACCCGTGGCTGTTCAGCCCCGAGGATCGCAGCATGACCTTCATCAAGCACGTGCTCGACGAGCTGATGGAGGTGTTCCCGTCGCAGTTCATCCATCTCGGCGGCGACGAGGCGGTCAAGGACCAGTGGGAGCGTTCGCCCGCGGTGCAGGCCAAGATGAAGGCGCTCGGGCTGAAGACCGAGATGCAGATGCAGAGCTGGATGATCGACCAGCTCGGCGAGTATCTCGCCAAGCACGGCCGCCGCCTGATCGGCTGGGACGAGATCCTCGAGGGTGGGCTGCCGCCATCGGCGTCGGTGATGTCGTGGCGCGGCGAGAAGGGGGCTGTCGATGCGGCGAACCAGGGGCATGACGTCGTGCTGAGCCCCGCGCCGATCCTGTATCTCGACAGCCTGCAGAGCAATCGCAGCGACGAGCCGCCGGGCCGCATCGCGAACGGCGATGCGATCGTGCCGCTCGCGCGACTTTATGCGTACGAACCCGAGCCGGCGGGACTGGCGCCCGACAAGGCCAAGCATGTGCTGGGCGCGCAGATCAACGCGTTCAGTGAATATCTGGTGACGCCCGAGCAGCTTCAGCACGCGACCTTCCCGCGGCTGTCGGCGCTCGCCGAGCGGACCTGGTCGCCGAAGTCCGCGCGTAATTTCGACGACTTCGTGGCGCGGCTCGAGCCGCAGATGGGCCGCTATGCCCGCGCTGGTATCGCCGCGGCGGACAGCGCGTTCGCGGTCGACTTCGCGATCCAGGGCACGCGCGGCGATGCGTTGCGTCGCGGCAAGGTCCCGGTGACGTTGGCGACGCAGACGGGCTACGGCACGATCCGCTACACGCTCGACGGCAAGGCGCCGACCGCGCGATCGAAGGCCTATGCCACGCCGTTGTCGGTGAAGCCCGGCGTCACCATCCGTGCCGCCGCCTTCACCAGCGACGGTCGCCCGACCGCGGAACCGCGTCTGTTCGAGACGAGCCGGGTCGCGCTGCTGCGCCGGTCGAGTTCGGAGCTGGTCGCGTGCCCCGATGGCGCGATCGGGCTGCGCGTGCCGCTGACGTCGGAGGCGACGGGGAATACGCCGGTATTCAACGTCAACATCTTCGACACGTGCACGATGTATCCCGCCGCCCCGCTGGATGTGGCGCGGAGCTTCACCGTCGATGTCGCGCGGTTGCCGCGGCATTACGGGCTCGCGCATGACGAGAAGGCGCTGCGGCGGCATTATGCGGTGACGACGTATGGCGAGCTCGTGGTCCGCACCGGCGGGTGCACGGGCACGATCGCGGCGACCTTCCCGCTGCCGAACCCGGCGACGAGCCCGAACCGCATGAGCTTCCGCGGCACATTGCCCGAGGGGAAGGGCGATGCGGATATCTGCCTGTTGTTCACGGCGTCGATGGAGTCGCCGTTCTACGCGGTCGAATCGATGCAGCTGTCGGAGAAGAAGTGATGCGGCGCACAGCTGTTCTGCTGCTCGCCGCGATCGTTGCGACGCCCGCCTGGGCGGCACCGCGAACGAGCGTCGTGCTCGACAAGGGCTGGTCGATGCGGATCGATCCGGCCGATGCCGCTGTGGCGAAGGCGCACCCCAAGGCCGCACGCTGGCTTCGCGCGACCGTGCCGGGCAGCGCGCAGACCGACCTGATGGCCGCGAAGATCGTCCCCGATCCGTACAAGGGCCTGAACGAGGCGAAGATCCAGTGGGTGGGTCTGACCGACTGGCAATATCACAGCGTCGTGCGTGCGACGCCCGAACTGCTCGCGCGCGATCATATCGACTTGGTGTTCGACGGGCTCGACACCTTCGCCGAGGTGCGGCTGAACGGGACCCGGCTGCTCGCCGCGGACAATGCGCACCGGCGCTGGCGCGTGCCGGTCAAGGCGGTGCTCAAGCCTGGCGCGAACGAGCTGCTCGTCACGTTCCGATCGCCGATCCGCACGTTGCAGCCGATGGTGCTGAAGGCGAAGAATCCGCTGCCCGGCGAATATGATTCGATCTACGGCGACGAGCCGATGGGCAAGCAGACCTCGCCCTATATCCGCAAGCCGAAATACCAGTATGGCTGGGACTGGGGTCCCCGGATCGTCACGCAGGGGATCTGGCGTCCGGCGCGGATCGAGGCGTGGGACGACGCGCGGATCGAGGCGTTTCGCGTAACGCAGGAAGGGCTGACCAAGTCCGAAGCGCGGTTGTCCGCCGAACTCGACGTGGTGGCTGGCGAGGAGCGGCCGGTTACTGTGCAGGTCGCGGTCACCGGTCCCGATGGTCGCGTGACGCAGGCGGCGCGGACCGTCACCGTCGCGGCGGGCGCGAGCCATGTCGCGGTGCCGGTGAGCGTTGCCAATCCGCAACGCTGGTTCCCCGCGGGCTACGGTGCGCAACCGCTCTACACCGTCAAGGCTACTCTGACCGACGGTACCGCGACGATCGACACCGCGCAGCGCCGCACTGGCCTGCGCACCGTCGAACTGCGTCGCGACAAGGACGCGCAGGGGCGGGGATTCGCGTTCGTCGTCAACGGCATCCCGGTGTTCGCCAAGGGCGCGAACCTGATCCCGTTCGACATGTTTCCCGCGCGCGTGCCCGAGAGCCAGATCCGGACCGTCATGGCCGGCGCGCGCGACGCCAACATGAACATGATCCGCGTGTGGGGCGGCGGCTATTATCTCGACGACGCGTTCTACGACCTTGCCGACCAGATGGGCTTGATGGTGTGGCAGGACTTCATGTTTGGCGGCGCCGTCACGCCCCCCGATCGCGACTTCCGCGAGACCGTCCGCATCGAGGCGGAGGAACAGGTCGACCGGCTCCAGGCGCATCCCTCGATCGTGCTGTGGTCGGGCAACAACGAAGTGCTCAGCGGCTGGGCGAACTGGTCCGACCGGATCGCCTTCAAGAAGGCGGTCGGCGCGGACGAGCAGGAGCGGATCGGCGTCGGCATGGCAGTGATCTTCGACCGCGTGCTGCGCGATGCCGCCGAACGCCGCGATCCCGATGCGGTTTATTGGCCGGGTTCGCCGAGCAACAATTACGAGGACAAGCCCGACATCGATGGCGATGGCGACCGGCATTACTGGGACGTGTGGGGCGGCAAGAAGCCGGTCGAGGCGTATCTCGACAGCTGCCCGCGGTTCATGTCCGAATACGGCCTGCAGTCGATGCCCGAGATGAAGACGATCCGGACGTTTGAGACCGACGCCGACTTCTCGCCGACCTCGCCAGTGATGAAGGCGCACCAGAAGTTCCTGAAAGGCGAGGGCAACGACCGGCTGCTGTTCTACATCCGCGAGAAATACCGCGAGCCGCGCGACTTCGCCGAGTTCGTGTATCTGAGCCAGGTGATGCAGGCCGAGGGGATCGAACTCGCCGCGCTGCATCACCGCGCGTGCCGGCCGGTGACGATGGGATCGCTGTTCTGGCAGATCAACGACGTCTGGCCGGGCGCGTCATGGGCCAGCATCGATTATTACGGTCGCTGGAAGGCGCTGCAATTCCGCGCGCGGCATTTCTACGCGCCGCTGGCGATCGCCGCCGAGCGCAAGGATGGCGCCACCAAGGTCAGCCTGATTTCCGACGCGACGGTGCCAACCGAGGCGGTGTGGCGGATGCGGACGCTCGACGTCGACGGCAAGGTTCTTGCGACGACCGAGACGCCGGCGACGTTGGCGCCGTTGTCCGCCACGCCGGTCGCGACGTTGCCCGATGCGACGCTGTTCGCGGGCGGCGATCCGGCGCGCACGATCGCGGTGGCGGAGTTGCTCGTCGATGGCCGCGTGACGTCGCGCGTGCTGGTGTCGGCAGCCCCCAAGACGATGACGCTGCCTGATCCAGGACTGGCCGCGACGTGGGCGGGCGATCGGCTGACGCTGTCCGCGACCAGGCTGGCGCGCGCGGTGTGGCTCGACTTCGGCAAGGTCGAGGCGACGCCATCGGACAATGCGTTCGATATACTGCCGGGGGAGAGTGTTACGGTGACTGTAGCATCGAAGGGTTCCGAGGCGGCGCTGAAACGCGCGCTGACGATCCGGACACTGGCCGGGCAAGTCGTTCCCAAGTGATCCGCGTCGGTCGAATCCTGCTGGTCGTGATCGGCCTGGCGATCGCGGCCCCGGCGCTGGCGGAACCCGCGGCGGGGCCCGCGGCCGAGCCTGCGGCGGCGCCGATCACGCGCACGCTGGACACCGGATGGGAGGTTCGCCTCGCACCGGGCGATGCCAACGCGGCCGCGCACAAGGCGGCGACGCGCTGGCTGCCCGCGCGCGTGCCGGGATCGGTGCAGACCGACCTGCTCGCCGCGCACCTGCTCGCCGATCCGTGGGTCGGCGAGGGCGAGCGTGCCGCGCAATGGGTCGGGCTGTCCGACTGGCAGTATCGCACCGTCTTCACGCTGGATGCGGCGACGCTGGCGCGCGCGAATGTCGATCTCGCGTTCGACGGGCTCGACACGTTCGCGACCGTCCGCGTCAACGGGACGGCCGTGCTCCGCGCCGACAACATGTTCCGCAACTGGCGGGTCGCGGCCAAGGCGCTGCTGAAGCCGGGTCGCAACGTCATCGAGATCGATTTCGAATCGCCGATCCGCAAGCTCCTGCCGCGCGCGCTGGCCGAGAAGGTGCCGTTGCCGGGGGCCTATGACAGCGCGTTCGGCGACGAGCCCAAGGGGCGCCAGACCGCCAATTACGTGCGCAAGGCGGCCTATCATTATGGCTGGGACTTCGCGCCGCGGATCGTCACGATCGGCGTCGGCAAGCCGGTCCGGATCGAGGCATATGACGGTCTGCGCCTGAGCGACTTCCATGTCGCGCAGGTGCATCTCGACGACAGCGTCGCGGTGCTCGATGCGGCCGTGGAGATCGACGCTGCGACACCGCGCACGGTCGATGTGCGCGTGGATATCGCCGGCCCCGATGGCAGCACGCAGCATCTCGACCGTCGCGTGACTTTGTTTGCGGGGCTGAACCCGGTCGTGCTGCCGGTCCGGATCGAACGTCCGCGACGCTGGTGGCCGGTCGGATACGGCAAGCCCGATCTGTACGCGGTCACCGCGACCGTCACCGAAGCGGGGCGTGTGCTCGGCACCGCGACGCACGATATCGGCCTGCGTACCGTCGAACTGCGCCGCGAGCCGGATCGCTGGGGGCGCGGCATGGCGTTCGTGATCAACGGCGTGCCGATCTTCGCCAAGGGCGCGAATCTCGAGCCTGCCGACAGCATCGCGTCGCGCGTCCCCGCGGCGCGCACCGATGCGGTGCTGGAGGCGGCGGTCGCAGCGAACATGAACATGCTGCGGATCTGGGGCGGGGGCTATTATCCCGACGATGCGGTGTTCGCCAAGGCCGACCGGCTGGGGCTGATGCTGTGGCAGGATTTCATGTTCGGCAACGCGCTGCCCGCCAACGACGCCGCGCTGCGCGAGAGCACGCGGCTGGAGGCGATCGACCAGGTCCGGCGGCTGCGCGATCACCCCTCGCTGGTGATCTGGAACGGCAATAACGAAGTCCAGACCGGGTGGGATAACTGGAGCGACCGCAAGGCGTTCGCGCGCGCGCTCGGGCCGGACGGGCAGGAGGCGTTCGGCGCGCACCTCCGCCGATTGTTCGACAAGGATCTGCGCGCGGTCGTCAACACGCTGTCGCCGACCACGCCTTATTGGGGCGGTTCGCCGACCACCGATTATGACGGCATCTCCGAAGTGAAGACCGATGGCGACGTGCATTACTGGGATGTCTGGGCACGCGCGCCGCTCGAGGAGTACCTGACCACCGAAAACCGCTTCATGTCCGAATTCGGGCTGCAGTCGATGCCCGGCTTGCGCACCACGCGCGAGATGCTGGGCGCGCGTCGCCCGGAGGACATGCCGGTCCAGATCGTCGGCAGCGCGTATGACAGCGGCAAGGGCAATGGCCGCATCCTCGGCTATATCCGCGCCGATTACGGCGAGCCGAAATCGTTCGTCGACTATATCTATCTGTCGCAACTGCTCCAGGCGGAAGGGCTGGAGATGGCGGTGATCCACCAGCGCGCATCGCGTCCGCAGAACATGGGCACGCTGTACTGGACGCTCAACGACAGCTGGCCGGGACTGATCAATTCGATCTGGGCGGGGCAGGCCTGGGGCAGCATCGACTTCCACAATCGCTGGAAGGCGAGCCATTACCGCGCCCGGCGTTTCTATGCGCCGGTCACGATGGGCGCGCAGCACATCAAGGGCACTACCGTCGTCACGCTGATCTCCGACAAGCGCGAGGCGTTCCCCGCGCGCTGGCGGCTGCGGGTGATCGACCGCGACGGCACGCAGCTGTCGGAACGCGGTGGGACGGTCGACGCGGCGCCGCTCTCGGCGATGCCGCTGGGCAAGTTCGCCGATGCCGACCTGCTCGGCAAGGCGGATCCGTCGCGGACCTTCGCGGTGGCGGACGTGACCGTGGATGGCACGGTCGTCGCGCGGCAGTTCGTCTATTTCGCCAAGGCGAAAGACGTCGCGCTGGCCGATCCCGCGTTGAAGGCGACCATCGTCGCAAGCCCTGGCGGCTATACGCTGACCGTATCGGCCAGATCACTTGCCCGCGGAGTGTGGATCGACTTCGGCGATTGCGACGCGACGCTGTCCGACAATGCCTTCGACCTCGCCGCCGGCGACACCGTAACGATCTCGGTCCGCTCCGATGCATCGCTCGCGACGCTCCAACATGCCCTCTCGGTCCGCAGCCTGTTCGGCGCGACCGTCCCGACCAAGGCTACATCATGATCCGCACCGCGCTGTTCGCTTCCCCGCTCGCCGCCCTGCTCGCCACGTCCGCGCTTGCGCAGACGGTCGATCCGGCGGTCCGCAGCATGACGCTCGACGAGAAGGCGGCGCAGTTGCAGAGCGTCGCGCCGGCGATCCCGCGGTTGAATTTGCCCGCGTATGATTACTGGAACGAGGGGCTGCACGGGCTTGCGCGTAACGGCGTGGCGACGGTGTTTCCGCAGGCGATCGGGCTGGCCGCAACATGGGATGAGGCGCTGCTCAGGCGCGTCGGCGACGTGGTTTCCACCGAGGCACGCGCGAAGTCGAACGCGCTGCCAGCGGGCGATCGGACGCGCTATCAGGGGCTGACGATCTGGTCGCCCAACATCAACATCTTCCGCGATCCGCGTTGGGGGCGTGGGCAGGAGACGTATGGCGAGGACCCGTATCTGACGGGGCGGCTCGGCGTCGCGTTCATCGGCGGGTTGCAGGGCCCCGACCTCGCGCATCCGAAGGTGATCGCGACGCCCAAGCATCTCGCCGCGCATAGCGGGCCCGAGGCGGGACGCGACGGGTTCGACGTCGATATCTCGCCGCACGACCGCGAGGCGACGTTCCTGCCTGCGTTCCGGATGGCGCTGACCGAGGGCAAGGCGCTGTCGACGATGTGCGCGTACAACGCGATCCACGGCGTGCCGGTGTGTGCGTCGGAGCCGTTGCTGACCGAGACCGTGCGCAAGCAATGGGGCTTCAAGGGGCTGATCGTGTCCGACTGCGATGCGGTCGGGAATATCTCGAACTACCATTATTATCGGCCCGATACTGCGAGCGGGTCGGCGGCGGCGATTGCCGCAGGCATGGATTTCAATTGCGGGCGTACGTACGCGGCGCTCGGCGATGCGGTGCGGCGGGGGCTCGTGCCCGAGGCGACGCTCGATGCGAGCCTGACGCGGACGTTCGCGGTGCGGCGGATGCTCGGCGGGGCGTTCGGGACGACCAGCCCGTGGGACAGGATCAAGCCGACCGAGTTCGACACGCCTGCGCACCGTGCGCTGGCGCTGGAGGCGGCGCGGAAGGCGATGGTGCTGGTCCAGAACAACGGCGTGCTGCCGCTGAAACCGTCGGCGAAGATCGCGGTGATCGGGCCGAATGCGGACAGCGTCGATGTGCTGGAGGCGAACTATCACGGCACCGCCGCGGCGCCGATCACGCCGTTGGCGGCGCTGCGCACATCGTTCGGGGGCGTGCGGTACGCGCAAGGGTCGAGCATCGCCGAGGGCGTGCCCGTGCCGGTACCCGATACCGCGCTGTCCTTGCGTGGCGAGTATTTCCGGGCGACTGATTTCACCGGGACGCCGGTGGTGCGCGCCGACCGGCTGATCGACTTCGACTGGGATCGCACCGCGCCTGCACCCGGGATCGATCCGGCCGCGTTCTCGGTGCGCTGGACCGGCACAGTCACCGCGCCCGCCGCGGGCGAGTATGTGTTCCGGCTCGACGTGCCGCGCTGTTTCGACTGCAAGGGGCATGATCCCTCGCGGTTGTGGATCGACGGCAAGCCGGTCGCTGACGACGATGGCAGCGGGAAGAACGTCGAGGCGGCGGTGACGCTGGCGGCGGGCCCCCATGCGATCCGCGTCGAGCTTGCGCATAGCGGCGAGGATCAGGGGCTGCGGCTGACCTGGACCGCGCCGGCCGACGCGCAGGTCGCGGAGGCGGTTGCGGCCGCCAAGGATGCCGATGCGATCGTCGCGTTCGTCGGGCTGTCGCCCGCGGTCGAGGGCGAGGCGTTGCAGATCGAGGTGGCCGGGTTCTCGGGCGGCGATCGGACCGATATCGGGCTTCCCGCCGCGCAGGTGCGGTTGCTCGAAGCGGCCAAGGCGACCGGCAAGCCGCTGGTCGTCGTGCTGGTGACCGGCAGCGCGGTCGCGATGACCTGGGCGAAGGCGCATGCCGATGCGATCCTGGTCGGCTGGTATCCGGGGCAGGCTGGCGGGCAGGCGATCGCCGACACGCTGGTTGGCAGGAGCAATCCGGGCGGGCGACTGCCGGTGACGTTCTACGCGAAGACGAGCGATCTGCCGGCGTTCATCGATTACAACATGCGCGAGCGGACCTATCGCTACTTCACCGGCACGCCGCTCTGGGGGTTCGGGCACGGGCTAAGCTATACGCAGTTCGCCTATGCCGCGCCCAAGCTCGCGCGCGCCACAATTACGGCGGGGGGAAGCTTCACCGTCGAGGTGCCGGTGCGCAATGTCGGCAAGGTTGCTGGCGACGAGGTGGTGCAGGCGTATCTCGTGCCGCCCGAGCCGGCTGTGAAGCCGCGCTTCAACGATCCCATCCTCCAACGCCAGCTCGTCGGGTTCAGGCGCCAGACAGTGAAGCCGGGGCAGACGGCACGCGTGGCCTTTACGATCGATCCTCGCGGCATGAGCAGCGTCGATGCGGCGGGAACGCGCCGTGTCGTACCGGGCGAATACCGGCTGCATATCGGTGGCGGCCAGCCGGGCGACGGGCCGGGTGTCGATACCGTCTTTACCGTGACGGGAACGCAGGATTTGCCGAAATGATCGACCGCCGTTCGCTGATTGCCGGTGCTGCGGCACTCGGGTTCGCGGGACCGCTGCGGGCGGCCGCACCGTCGTTCGTCAGCAAGCGCCCGAAGCTTGGCGATCGTCGCTACACCAGCCGCGCGGTCGAGGCGGAGATCGCGCGCGTGTCGGCGAAGATCGCCGATCCCGAACTCGCCTGGATGTTCGGGAATTGCTATCCGAACACGCTCGACACGACGGTGTTCATGGGCCCGGTGGACGGCAAGCCCGATGCGTTCGTGATCACCGGCGACATCGACTGCATGTGGCTGCGCGACAGCTCGGCGCAGGTCCATCCGTACCTCCCGCTGGCGAAGCGCGATCCGGCGTTGCGCACCCTGTTCCGCGGGCTGATCGCGCGGCAGGCGCGGTGCATCCTGATCGACCCCTATGCCAATGCGTTCATGCACGACCCGTCCGCGAAGACCAATCTGAGCTGGTCGCTCAACGACGATACGGTGATGAAGCCGGGCGTCGGCGAGCGGAAATGGGAGATCGATTCGCTCTGCTACCCGATGTGGATCGCGCACGCCTATTGGCAGGCGACGGGCGACGTCGCGCCGTTCGACGCGCTGTGGGCGGACGGCGCGCGTGCGTCGATCCGGACGTTCCGCGAGCAGCAGCGCAAGGACGGGCCGGGGCCGTATCGCTTCCGCCGGTCGTCGCCGATCGTCGGGGAGAGCATGCCGCTCGACGGCTATGGTCCGCCGTCGCAACCGGTCGGGCTGATCCATTGCGGGTTCCGGCCTTCGGACGATGCGTGCGTGCTCCCGTTCCTGATCCCGTCGAACATCTTCGCGGTCCGCGCGCTGCGCCAGTTGGCGGAACTCGCGACGCGCGCCCGGCCCGACGCGGCGCTGGCGGCGGATGCGTCTGCGCTGGCGGACGAGGTCGAGGCGGCGCTGCGGTTGCACGGGCTGACCAAGGGTCCCGACGGCCAGCCGGTCTGGGCATACGAGGTCGATGGTTACGGCAACGCGATCTTCATGGACGACGCCAACGTGCCTAGCCTGTCGGGGCTGGCGTACCTCGGCGCGGTGAAGGCCGACGATCCGCTGTGGCGGCGCACCGCGGCGCGCGCGTGGAGCAAGGACAACGCGTATTTCTTCACCGGCAAGGCGGCGGAGGGGATCGGGAGTCCGCATACGGGCTTGCGCGAGATCTGGCCGATGTCGATCGTGATGCACGCGCTGAACGCGCTCGAGATCGGCGACGACGCGACCGTCGCGCGGTCGCTGGCGGCGCTGAAGGCGACGCATGGCGGTACCGGGTTCATGCATGAATCCTTCAACCAGGACGACGGCGCGAAATTCACCCGCGCCTGGTTCGCCTGGGCCAACGGGCTGTTCGGCGAGCTGATCGTCGACGTCGCCGCCAAAAATCCCGCCCTTCTCGGAGTCCGCGCATGACCATCTCCCGCCGTATGCTCCTAGCCGGGAGCGGTGCGCTCGCACTGACCGCCCGCGCGACGTTTGCCGCCACGCCGCGCTCGACCACCGCGCCTGACCTGTTCGTTGGCACGGGCGGCCACGGCCACACCTATCCGGGTGCGACGTTGCCGTTCGGGATGGTGCAGCTCAGCCCCGATACCGATGTCGAGCGCTGGGATGCGTGCTCGGGGTATCACCGCACCGATACGTCCATCATGGGGTTCAGCCACACGCACCTTTCGGGCACTGGGATCGGCGACATGCTCGACGTGCTGGTGGTGCCGAACCGGGGGCCGGTGCAGCTGACGCCGGGTACGCTCGCCGATCCCGATGCGGGGTATCGCCAGCGCTTTTCCGCCGAGCATGCCGAGCCCGGCTATTACCGCGTAACGCTCGAATCGGGCGTGCGCGCGGAACTGACCGCGACCGAGCGGACCGGCATCCAGCGGCATGTCTTCCCGGCGGGCGCGGGGCATATCCTCGTCAACCTGTCGCACCTGATCCTCGACAAGTCCGATCAGGGCGTGCTGATCGACGACGCATCGCTCAATGTCGACGAGACCGGCATGCTCACCGGCAGCCGGCGCGTGTTCCGCTGGGCGAAGGGGCGGCGGATCCACTTCGCGATGCAGCTTTCGCGGAAACCTGACCGGATCGTGTTCTACGGCGATGGCGACGCTCTGCAGCCAGCGGGCGCGAAGGGCGTCGCGGGGAAGCGCGTCAAGGCGGTGCTGCACTATGACGACGCGGGTGCTGCGCCGATCGTGATCCGTACCGGTATCTCCGCGATCGACGTCGCGGGTGCGCGCGCGAACCTCGCCGCCGAGGCGCGGCATTGGGATTTCGACCGCTACCGTGCCGATGCGACCAAGCGCTGGGCGCCCGCGCTCGAGGCCGTCCGCGTCGAGGGTGGCACGCCCGCCCAGCGCACGATCATGGCGAGCGCGCTGTACCACGCACAGCTCGCGCCGACGCTCTTTTCCGATGTCGACGGGCGCTATGTCGGGCTCGACCGGCAGGTGCACAGGGTGACGGGCAAGGACCGCGCGTATAGTTCCTATTCGATGTGGGACACGTATCGTGCGCTGCATCCGCTGCTCACGCTGATCGAGCCGGAGCGCACCGCGGAGTTGGTCGGCGATCTGATCCGGCAGACTCAGCAGAGCCCGTACGGCCCGCCGGTCTGGCCGCTTCAGGGCGTCGAGACGGGCTGCATGATCGGCTGGCATTCGGTGTCGGTGATGGCCGAGGCGCGCGCGAAGGGCGTGCCCGCGAACTACGCCGCGGCGTGGCCGAACGTGCGGCGCCGCTCGTTCGATTTCGCGATGCCGAACCTCGACAACAGCCTCGGTATCAAGCCGTACGACACGATGGGCTACATCCCCGCCGACACGGTGTTCGAGTCTGTCTCGCGCACGCTCGAATATGCGTATGACGATTACGCGTCTGCGCATCTGGCCGATGCGGCGGGCGCGAGTGCGGATGCCGCGCGGTTGCGCAAGCGGAGCGGCAATTGGCGCAACGTGTTCGATGCGTCGATCGGGTTCGCGCGGCCGAAGCTCGCGGACGGGACATGGACCACGCCGTACGACCCGATCGCGCTCGGCCATTCGAGCAAGTGGCGCGATTATACCGAGAGCAATGGCTGGCAGGCGACGTTCCTGAACCAGCACGACGTCTATGGACTGATCGCGGCAATGGGCGGCGATGCGAAGTTCGAGGCCAAGCTCGACGGGCTGTTCAACGCGCCGTCGATCCTGCCGAAGGATGCGCCGCCCGACATCTCCGGGCTGGTCGGCCAGTATGCGCACGGCAACGAGCCGAGCCATCATGTCGCGTATATGTACGCGTATTGTGGTGCTGCGTGGAAGACGCAGGCGATGGTCCGCCGGCTGCTGACCGAGATGTACAAGGACGATCCAGACGGCATCATCGGCAACGACGATTGCGGGCAGATGAGCGCGTGGTTCGTGCTGAGCGCGCTCGGGCTGTATCCGGTCGATCCGGTGAGCGCGAATTATGTGCTCGGCTCGCCGCTGTTCGACCGGGCCGAGATGCGCGTCGGCAACGGCAGGACTCTGGTCGTCGAGGCGCGCGGCAATGCGCCCGACCGGCCGTATGTCCAGTCGGTGACGTGGAACGGCAAGCCTTGGACGAAGAGCTGGATCGCGCATGCCGATATCGTTCGCGGCGGGCGGCTCGTGTTCGAGATGGGCGACACGCCCAACCGCAATTTTGGCCGCGCGCCTGCCGATCGGCCGCCAGCAACCACCGGAGTTTCGCGATGACGTTAGACTTGAACCGCCGCGCGTTGATCGCCGGCACGCTCGCTACCGCTGCTGCTGGCCGGGCCAGTGCGGCGGCCCCGGTCGGTGCGCCCGCCCCGTGGGGTGCGACGCCGAGCGTCCGCCAGCTCGCCTGGCACAAGCGCGAGCGCTACGGCTTCGTCCACTTCACGCTGAACACCTGGACCGACAAGGAATGGGGCTATGGCGACGAAGATCCCAAGCTCTTCAACCCGACTGCGTTCGACCCCGACCAGATCGTCGCGGCGGCGAAAAGCGCGGGGCTGACCGGGCTCGTCCTGACCGCCAAGCACCATGACGGCTTTTGCCTCTGGCCCACAAAACTGACCGAGCATTGCATCCGCAACAGCCCGTACAAGGGCGGCAAGGGCGATATCGTCCGCGAACTGGGCGATGCGTGCCGGCGTGGCGGGATCTCCTACGGACTGTATCTGTCGCCCTGGGATCGCAACCGCGCCGACTATGGGAAGCCGTCGTACGTCGAGTATTTCCGCGCGCAGCTGACCGATCTCTGCACCAATTACGGCGAGCTGTTCGAAGTCTGGTTCGACGGCGCGAACGGCGGTGACGGCTATTATGGCGGCGCACGCGAGGCGCGGAAGATCGATGCGCCGAAATATTACAACTGGCCGTCGATCATCGCGCTGGTCCACGAATTGCAGCCGATGGCGTGCACCTTCGATCCGCTCGGCGCGGATATCCGCTGGGTGGGGAACGAGGACGGTCACGCGGGCGATCCGTGCTGGCCGACGATGCCGAACCATCCCTATGTCCAGTCCGAGGGCAATTCGGGCGTGCGCGGCGCGCCACTCTGGTGGCCGGCGGAGACCAACACGTCGATCCGTCCCGGCTGGTTCTATCATGCCGACGAGGATCTCCAGGTGAAGTCGCCGCAGCGACTGATGCAGTTCCACGACGAGTCGGTCGGGCGCGGCACCAACATGATGCTCAACCTGCCACCCGATCGCCGCGGGCTGATCGCGGAGCCCGATCTCGCGTCGCTGAAGTCGTTCGGCGACGCGTTGCGCGCGAGCTTCAAGACCGATCTCGCCAAGGGCGCGGTGGCGACGGCCTCGTCGGTGCGCGGGCGCCAGTTTGCGGCGGCAAACGTGCTCGACGGCAATCGCGAAACCTATTGGAGCACGCCCGATGCGGTGAAGACGCCGTCGCTGGTGCTCGACCTGCCGCCGGGGCGCCGGTTCGACCTGATCCGGATTCGCGAGGCGCTCGATCTCGGTGTCCGCGTAACGAAGTTCGCGATCGATGTGGCCGATGCCAAGGGCGCATGGCGCGAGGTGGCGGTGCACGAGTGCATCGGTGCGCAGCGGATCATCCGCCTGCCCGAGCCGGTGACCGCGCGGCGCGTGCGGCTGCGGATCGTCGAGGCGCCGGCGTGCCCGGCGATCACCGAGCTGTCGCTGTTCCTGAGTGTTCCGCCGGTCGCCATCGTGGCCTCGCAGGCGACGGGCAACAAGATCATCTCGAAGACCGGGTGGACGATCGTCAGCGCGATCCAGCACACTATGGCGATGAAGGCGGGCAAGCCGGATTTCGCGGCCGAGACGTCGCTGGCAGGTGTGGTGAAGCCCGGATTGTCCGGGGCGGAGGCGGTGCTCGACGACGATCTCGCGACCGTCTGGACGACGCCCGCGCCGACCCCGACGAGCATCGTGATGCTGATGATCGACATGGGCAAGGCGGAGCAGGTCGCCGGGTTCAGCCTGACGCCGACCCGGCAGGCGCTGCCCGACGCAGGACCGCCGGGGCGCTACCGCGTCGAGACGAGCGAAGACGGCAGGACCTGGACGCCGGCGGACGAGGGCGAGTTCGGCAACATCGCCTACGCCCGGGCGACGCAGCGCATCACCTTCGCGAAGGCTCGGCAGGCGCGGTACCTGATGCTCGGCTTCACGACGGTCGCGACCGCTCAGCCGAAAATGGCGATCGCGGGAATCGGTGCCTTCCGGCCGTAAGACGGGCGTCGAAAGGACGCGCCACCCCGGCGAAGGCCGGGGCCCAATTGGGGAACGCAGGTAACGACAGGCTGTCCTTCGTTATGCTGACCTTGCCAATTGGGCCCCGGCCTTCGCCGGGGTAGGAATGTTCGATCGAGCGACATCCTTCGCCGTCACCCCGGACCTGTTCCGGGGCCACCGTTCCGCGACCTCGACAGACTTGACCCAGTGCAACGGTGTATGCCGGAACAGGCCCGGCATGACGGGGGACTGGGTGTTTCTGCCAATCCCGTCATCCTGACGAAAGTCAGGATCCAGGGTAACGGACGGCACGCTTGCGGCTCTGGGTCCTGACTTTCGTCAGGATGACGTAGGTTGCAGGGGACGGGCCTTTTGGTACCGGGGCTGGGCTAGCCGCGCCGGATCGGGCATGGCCTCCCGCGATAGAACGGGTGAGCGAACAGATGGACCAAACAGTAACCATAGCGCGGATCGCGGGTCCCGAGGATCATGTCGTCGTGGTCGGCGGCGGCTTTTCCGGCGCGTTGTTCGCGGTCAATCTGATGCGGCACGAGGGCCCGCGCGTGACGCTGATCGAGCGGCGCGATCGGCAGCTTGCGCGCGGCGTCGCCTACAGCGCGGCGCATCCGGATCACCTGCTCAACGTCCGCGCGGGCAACATGAGCGCGCTGCCCGACGATCCCGATCACTTCGTCCGCTGGCTGGAGGCGCACGGCAAGGGCGACCGCAAGACCTTCGTCCCGCGCACCACCTACGGCGCGTATCTGCGCGAACTGCTCGATGCGGCGATCGCGGACTCGAACGGCCGGCTGGTGCATGTCGAGGGCGAGGTCTGCGCGATCGAGCCGGTGACCGGCGACGGCGTCACACTCAAGATGGCCGACGGGCGGAAAATCGCCGCCGATACCGCGGTGCTCGCGCTCGGCAATCTGCCGCCGCACACCCCGCCGGGCCTCAAGCCCGAGGCACTGCCCGCGGGCGTGTATTGCGCCGATCCGTGGGCGGCCGATCTCGCGGAAGGGCTGGGCGCGGACGACACGGTCGTGCTGGTCGGCACCGGGCTGACCGCGATCGACGCGGCGTTGCTGCTCGATGCGCAAGGGTTCGCCGGCCAGATCCTCGCCATGTCGCGTCGCGGATTGTCGCCGCGCCGCCACGTCGACGGCGCGCCCGCGCATCGCGGTGTCGCCGAGAAGCCGCAGGGCGGGCTGACCGATCTCGTCCGTCACGTCCGCGCGCGCGCCGCGGAGGAGGGCTGGCGCTGCGCGGTCGACGAGCTTCGGCCGGTCACGCAGATGCTGTGGGCCGCCGCCTCGCAGGAGGTGCGCGGGCGGTTCCTCCGCCATCTGCGGCCCTATTGGGACGTCCACCGCCATCGCCTCGCGCCGCGTGTCGCCGAGCGCGTCGAGGCCCTGGTCGCCAGCGGACAACTTACATTCGCGGCCGGCAAGATCGTCTCCGCCGAAGCCGACGGGCGGGATGCGAAACTGACCTGGCGACCCCGCGGCACCACCGAACCCGTCGTCACGCACGCCGCGCGGATCGTCAATTGCACTGGTCCGCAGGGCGACCTGTTGCGCTCGGAGGAACCGCTCGTGAAGCACCTGCTCGCGGCGGGCGCGATCAGGCCGGATCCGCTCCGGCTCGGGGTCGACGTCGATTCGCAGTCGCGCGCGATCCGGGCTGATGGCACGCCGGACGACCGCATTCACTGCATCGGCCCGATGACCCGCGGCGGGCTGTGGGAAGTCGTCGCGGTGCCCGATATCCGCGTCCAGAGCTGGGATCTCGCGCGGCGCCTGTCGAACGCGCAATGGGTCGGCGGCGAGGGCCTCTGAGCGCCTGAGGCCCGAGCTGGAGCCTCGGGCGCGGCAGGGTGCGCCTCAACCACGGCCTGTCGACGCGCGCGCGCGCCCGCTATATGTTACCGCGTCGCAACATGATGATTTTTCAAGGGAGCCACGGCATGATCGGTCGACGCGAAGTGATGACCGCGCTTGGTCTGTTGGGCTTCGCCCCCCAGGCGGGCGCCGCGCTGGCACGCACCGCTACCGGCAAGACGACCCCGTTCTCGTGGGAGGCGCTGCAGGCGCGCGCCGCGACTCTCGCCACCGCGCCGTACCGCGCGCCGGCCAAGGTCGCAGCCGCCGCGGCGATCGATTACGACAAGGTCGGCAGCATCCGCTTCCGCGCCGACAAGACGCTCGCCGACGGCATCCGCCTGTTCCCGCTCGGCCGCTATGCGCCGATGCCGGTCGCGATCAACGTCGTCGAAGCGGGGCAAGCGCAACGCATCGAATTCTCGCGCGCGTTGTTCGAGGCCGAAGAAGGCCACGCCGCCGCGCTCGGCATCGCCGGTTTCCGGGCGATGGCGCCGGGCGGCACCAGCGACTGGATGGCGTTCCAGGGCGCGTCCTATTTCCGCACCGCCGGGTCGCAGGACCAGTACGGCCTGTCCGCGCGCGGGCTCGCGATCAACACCGGGCTGCCCGGCCGCGAGGAGTTCCCCGACTTCACCGAATTCTGGATCGAGCGCACCGGCAACGATGCCTATACGATCTATGCGTTGATGGACGGCGTCAGCGTCACCGGTGCGTACCGGTTCCAGTCGCGCCACGTCGCCGGCATGGGGGTCGAGCAGCAGGTCTCGTCCGTGCTCCACCTGCGCCGCGATATCGAACGGCTCGGCGTCGCACCCGCCACCAGCATGTTCTGGTACGGCGAAGGCAATCGCGCCGCCGCGGTCGACTGGCGGCCCGAGATCCACGATTCGGACGGCCTCGCGCTCCTCACCGGCGCGGGCGAGCGCATCTGGCGGCCGCTCAACAACCCGCCGCACGACACGCTGGACAGTTTCGCGGATCAGGCGCCGAAGGGTTTCGGCCTGATCCAGCGCGACCGCAATTTCGATCACTACCAGGACGACGGCGCGTTCTACGATCGTCGCCCGAACCTTTGGATTCAGCCACAGGGTGACTGGGGCAAGGGCGCGGTGATGCTCTATGCGTTCCCGACCAACAGCGAGACCGTCGACAACGTCGTCTCGTTCTGGACGCCCGCCGCGCCCGCCAAGGCCGGGCAACGGTTGCAGTTCGATTATACGCTGTCCTGGAAATCGGCCGATCCGACCGCCGTGGCGAGCGCGGCGCATGTCGTCGACTGCTGGCAGGGTATCGCGGGCAGGCCAGGCGCGGAGCCGGTCAAGGGCGCGCGCAAACTGGTCGTCGATTTCGTCGGCACCGGCCTCGCCGGGCTCGACCGGCAGAGCGGCGTGACCGCCAAGATCGACGTCGTCCGCGGGAAGGTGCTCGCCAACGCGGCCTATCCGGTGGTCGGCCAGAAGAATCGCTGGCGCGTGACCGCGGACGTCGCCCCCGACGCGCAGGGGCCCGCCGATGTGAGGCTGTTCCTGACCCGCGGTGACCGCGCGTTGAGCGAAACCGTCCTGACGCCGATCTTTTGATGTCGTCGCTACCCGCTACGCTGCCGCCGATGATGCCGGGCGAGTCGCCGATCGAGATGCTCCCGCAGCGTTTCGACGGCCCGCCGCCGCCCTGGTCCGCGCCCGAGCCCGGGCCGGGGATGGTCGTGTCGTCCGACGACATGCTCGCGCGCCGAATCATCCTCGTGCTGATGACCGGGCTGCTCGCGACCGCGGCGTCTTCGGCGGTGCAGGAGTCCCTGCTCGCCGACGGGCTCAGCCTGTGGGACGCGGCGCTGCTGGCGTTGTTCTTCCCGCTGTTCGCGTGGATTTCGTTCGGGTTCATGAACGCCGCGATCGGCTTCGTGCTGTTGATGACCGGCGGCCATCCGGGCTTCGTCCCGACGCCGCGCCAGTCCGAACCGCTCGAAGGGCGCACCGCGATCCTGATGCCGGTCCACAACGAGGACATCGACGCGGTGTTCGGGCGGATCGCGTGGATGGCGCGCGCGATCGCCGCGGGTGGTGTCGCCGACCGGTTCGATATCTTCATCCTGAGCGATTCGGGCGAAGCCGCCGAAGCGGCCGAGCTGGCTGCGTGGCGCAGACTCGCGCCGACGCTCGACTGCGCGCTCTATTATCGTCGCCGTACCGAGAATGTCGGCCGCAAGCCAGGCAATGTGGCGGAGTGGATCCGGCGGTTCGGCGGCGGCTATCGCTACATGCTGATGCTCGACGCCGACAGCCTGATGGGCGGCAACACGATCATCGGCATGGCGCAGGTGCTCGAACGCCGCCCGGCGGTGGCGCTGCTCCAGACCGTGCCCGCGGTGATCAACGGCGTCACCTTCTTCCAGCGGTGGATGCAGTTCGCCAGCCGCCTGTACGGGCCGATCTCGACCGCGGGCCTCGTCTGGTGGTCGGGCTCGGAGGCGACCTTCTGGGGGCATAATGCGCTGATCCGGATCGAGGCGTTCGCCGCGAGCTGTGGGCTGCCCGACCTCCCCGGCCGCGCGCCGTTCGGCGGCGTCATCATGAGCCATGACATGGTCGAGGCGGCGTTGCTCAGGCGGCGCGGCTGGCGCGTCCACATGATCATGACCGACGAGACGTTCGAGGAATATCCGCCGACGCTGATCGACGCGGCGGTGCGCGACCGGCGCTGGGCGCAGGGCAATATCCAGCATCTCAGCCTGCTGACGTCGTCGGGGTTCCACTGGGTCAGCCGGCTGCAATTGCTGATGGGCGCGTCGGCGTTCATCACCTCGCCGGTCTGGCTGCTGATGATCGCGACGAGTGTCGTGCAGGCGCTGATCGGCGAGCGCAACATCGTCGAGGCGCAGACCTCGCTCGAGGTGCTGGCGGTGACTCTGCTGCTGCTGTTCGGGCCCAAGTTGCTTAGCGTGATCTGGGCGTTCTCGAACGCCGAGCGTCGCGCGGGGTTCGGCGGGCGGCGCGGGATCGTCCGCTCGGTGCTGGTCGACGTGCCGCTGTCGATGCTGTCCGCGCCGGTGATCGCGCTGACGCAGACGATCGATCTCGCCGGGATCCTGATGGGGCGCAAGTCCGGCTGGGCGCCGCAGAACCGCGATGCGCATGAGCTGTCGCTGGCGGACGTGATGCCGCGGTATCGCTGGCATGTCGGGGTGGGGGTGACGTTGCTGCTGGTGACGCCGTTTGCGCCGATCACCGCGGCGTGGCTCGCGCCGGTGACGCTGGGGTTGTTGCTCAGTCCGTTCCTGACGATGCTGACGGCGAGCGAGAAGGCGGGCAAGTGGGCGGAGTCGCACGGCATGTTCGTCGAGCCCGGCGAGCATGTCTCGGTGTTGTCGCGGCCCTCGCTGCCGGCGCATAGCGGCTGATACGTCCTCCCCTAGAAGGGGAGGTGGCTGGCTCTTGCCAGACGGAGGGGTGATACGCTCTTGATAGGGCGTCACCCCTCCGTCAGTCCTGCGGACTGCCACCTCCCCTTGCAGGGGAGGAAATTATGCGGCTCGGTGGCCGCTTAGCTCCGCGCCTGCATTTGCCTTGAACTTTCGGTT
This sequence comes from Sphingomonas sp. M1A8_2b, assembly GCF_053345535.1. Classification (NCBI taxonomy): domain Bacteria; kingdom Pseudomonadati; phylum Pseudomonadota; class Alphaproteobacteria; order Sphingomonadales; family Sphingomonadaceae; genus Sphingomonas; species Sphingomonas sp. M1A8_2b. The sequence goes on from NZ_JBKFAH010000001.1 coordinate 885,990, forward strand.
CCAGATCGTCGCCGACGCCGACACCGCCGTCACCACCAGGAACGCCAGCGTGAAGTTCGCCAGCGCCGGCCGGGTCGCGCCGGTGGCCAGCATCCCGACATGCAGCGATGCCGCCCCCACGCAGATGCCGAGCGACAGCATCAACTGCTGGAACGTCGCGTAGAAGCTCGTCGCGCTGCTCATCCGCGACGACGGGATCTCGTCATAGGCGATCGTGTTGTACGCCGAGAACTGGAACGACATGAAGAAGCCCGAGATCATCAGCACGCCGAAGATCACCGGGATCGGCCAATCGGGGCGGAACAGGCCTGCGACCGCATAGCCCGAGCTCGCGCAGAGTCCGCCGACGACCAGGCTCCTGCGGAACCCGAAGCGCCGGAGCACACGCGGTGCGAGGCTCTTCATCATCAGCGACCCGATCGCGCCAGCAATCGTGATCGCGCCGCTCGCCGCCGCGGTCATGCCGAAGCCCAATTGGAGCATCATCGGCAGCAGGAACGGCTGCGCGCCCTGCGTGATGCGCGTCAGCGAGCCGCCGATCACCGAGAGCCGGAAGGTGGGGATGCGCATCAGCGACAGGTCCAGGATCGGGTCGCTGCGATGTTTCGCGTGGCGGATATACGCGACGCCCGCGATCAGCCCGACCGCGATCAGGACGATCGCGCGCGACAACTCGCCGGTGCGGCTGGTCATCTCGAACCCGAACAGCAGGCAGCCGAGCGAGACGCCCGACAGGATGAAGCCGGGCACGTCGAAGCGCGCCGGCTTGTCCTCGCGGACCTCGCCGATGAAGCGCGTCACGAGCACCACCCCGAGCAGGCCGATCGGGACGTTCAGATAGAAGATCCAGCGCCAGTCGAGATAGGTGACGATCGCGCCGCCGACCGGAGGCCCCAGGATCGGGCCGATCAGCGCGGGCATGATCAGCCACGACATCGCCTGGACCATGTCCTCCTTGGCGACGCTGCGGAGCAGGACGAGGCGGCCGATCGGGATCATCATCGCACCACCCAGCCCTTGCAGGAAGCGCGCGACCATCATGAACGGCAGGCTGGTCGCCTGGCCGCACAGCATCGATCCGCCGACGAAGATGAGGATCGCCGCGCGGAAAATGGTGCGCGAGCCGAACCGGTCCGCGAGGCGTCCGCTGGCGGGAATGAAGATCGCGAGTGCCAGCAGATACGAGGTCAGCGCCGAACTCATGCTGGTCGCGGGCACGCCGAAATCGCGCGCCATCGTCGGCAGCGCGGTCGCCAGCACGGTCGAGTCCATCTGCTCCATGAACAGCGCGCAGGCGATGATCAGCGCGGTGACGCGGTAGTTGCTCGGCGTGTGCGGCAGCGCATCCGGGTCCTTCGCCACCCGCGCGATGGTGTCGGCGGCGGGCATGATGCCGTCGCGCACTTCGCTGTTGATCGACGCCAGCCCGCGGCGACGCAGCCTCAAGTCTGCCACCCCCCGCCGAGCGCCTTGAAGACGTCGACCTGGCGATCGACCAGCAACGCATCGGACGCGGCGAGGTTGGCCTGCGCGGTGGTCAGCGCGGCCTGCGCGGTCAGCAGCGAGAGGAAATCGGTGCGGCCGAACCGGTAGAGCGTGCCGGCCTGATCCGCGGCACGCGCGGCGCTGGCCTGCGCACGGCGGAGCGCGGCGTTGCGGTCGGCTTCGCGGGCATAGGCGGACAGCGTGGTCTCGGTCTGGCGCAACGCCTCGAGCGTGGTCGAATCGAACTGCGCGAGCGCCTGGTCCGCGCTGGCGCCGGCCTGGGCGATCTGCGCGCGGATCACCGGGCGGTTGGGGAAGCTCCAGCTGATCAACGGCCCCAGCCCGAGATGGAACGCATCGGTCGAGCCGAACGACGAGACGGGGCCGGTCAGCCCGACCGACCCGCCGAGGCTGACCTGCGGATAGAGGTTGGCGGTGGCGACCCCGATCCGCGCGGTCGCGGCGGCGAGCGAGCGTTCGGCCGCGCGGATATCGGGACGCCGCAGGATCAGCGCGCTGCCGTCGCCGATCGGCAGCGGCCGGTTGAGCGCTGGCGGCTTGGCGCAGGTTTCTACGTCCCTCGGATAATCGGCGGGCGCGCGGCCCATCAGCGTGGCGAGGCGGTAGAGCGCGGCGGTGCGGGTCGCGACCTGTGCGGGGATCAGCGCTTCGCTCTGGTCTACCGCGGTCCTGGCGCGCGTCACGTCGAACGCGGTGCCGCGGCCGCCGCGCTGCAGCCGCTGCGTCACGTTCAGCGTCTGGCGTTGCAGCGTGAGGATGCGGGTGTTCGCGGCCAGCACCATGTTGGCGGTGCAGGCGGTGGCGTAGCTGCGCGCGGTTTCGGCGGCGACGGTCACGCGGACATTGTCACGCGCGGCGGCGACCGCCTCGGCATCGCCTTGGGCCGCCTCGATCGCGCGGCGGATCCGGCCCGACAGATCGAGCGGATAGGCCAGCGTGATGCCGAGATTATAGTCGAGCGTGCCGGGCAGGCTGCCGCCGGTCGCGTAGGGGCGGTCGAGCGAGGCGCCGCCGCCGATCACGGTCGACAGCGTCCGGCCCGCGGCGACTTCGGCGACGACCGCGTCGGCGCGGCGCAGGTTCGCGTCGGCGGCGCGCAGGTCGGCATTGGCGGCGAGCGCTTCGGTGACGAACCCGTCGAGGCGGGGGTTGCCGTAGAGTTGCCACCAACGGTCGGGGAGGGGGGCGTTGGCGAAGACCTTCTCGCGGCCGCTGTCGAAATTGCCTTGCGCGGACGGGCGGTTGACGACGGCGCCGTCGGGGAGCGTGTAGTTCGGGCCGGCGGTGGTGCAGGCGGCGAGCGCGAGTGAGACGATGACCGTTGCGAGACCGCGGCGACCGACGTGCCTAGTGCCCACTCTTCCGTCATCCTGACGAAAGTCAGGATCCAGAGCCACGCAGGACATCGCTTTTAACCCTGGGTCCTGACTTTCGTCAGGATGACGGCGGGGGGTGTGGCAGATGGAGGCGATCATCATGCCGTCGTCCCCGGAGCCACCCGCGGTTGGACCGTTACCGTCGCGGTGCGTCCGACGATCAGCTGCACGCCCTTCGGCACCTGCGTCAGCTTCACGCGCACCGGAATACGCTGCGCCAGCCTTACCCAGCTGAAGGTCGGGTTGACGTTGGGGAGCAGGTTCGTCGTATTCGTCCGCTCGCTGTCGTTGATCCCCGCGGCGATGCTGTCGACGCGGCCGTGCAGCGCCCGCGGTTCGCCCATCAGGTGGACGATCACCGGGTCGCCGACGCGAATGCTGCCAAGCTTGGTTTCCTCGAAATAGCCCTCGACGCGGAGCGAATCGGTGTCGACCAGCGCCATCGCCTGCGCGCCCGTCGCGATATAGTCGCCGGGGTGGAGATCGAGGTTGGTGACGATCCCGTGCACCGTCGCGCGCACCGTCGTCCGCGCGAGATTGAGCGCCGCGGTCGATCGCGCGCTCTGCGCCTGCGCGAGCGCGGCGGAGGCGGTGGCGACGCGCGCGACGTTCTGCTCGTGGGTTTCCTTTGCCACCAAGTCGCCAAGCGCCAGATCGCGCTGTGCTTCACGGCGCGCCTGCAACAACGTCGCGCGCGCGCTCGCGATCGACGCGTCGGACTGCGCCAGCGTCAGCTGGAAGCGCGGGCGATCGACCACGAACAGCACGTCGCCGGGCTTCACCGCCTGGTTGTCGCGCACCGCGACCTGCGTGACGAGCCCGGCGACGTCGGGCGTCACGCGGACGATATCGGCGCGGATCTTGCCGTCGCGCGTCCACGGATCGGTCTCGTAGTGCTTCCACAGCCAGATCCCGACCAGCACCGCCAGCAGGACGATCACCAGCGTGACCGCGGAACGGCCGAGCGGGGCGAGCAGCGATTTGAAACGGGAAGAGGTCATGCGGAAGGTCCGGTCAGCAGGGCGAGCAGCCCGAGGATGAGGATGAACAATGCGAGGTCGACGAGCGGGCGATAGGTCACGACGCGGTAGAAACCGGCGAATGCGAGCAACCGCGTCGCCAGTCCGGTGAGCAGGACGGCGGCGACCGCGAGCAGGAGGATACTCGGCAGGAAGACGCCGCCGATCGAGATTTCGCCGGTCATGTGGTTGCTCCATACGCGGCGGCGCCATAGGGCAGGGCTTGGGGGAACAGGTTGCGCCGGAGCGAAGTCAAAGCCAAGACGCCGGTGCGGTGGCGATCAGGCGTGCTGGTCGCGAACCCGGCCATCGCGGTGTCGATCCCGGCGAGCAGATCGGGCTCGGGCGGGGCGGGCTCTTCGGGCCGCAGCGCGCGGTAGTGCCTGCCGACCCCGCGCAACACGGGCGTGATCATCGCGGCTTCGTCCGGCGTGCCGTCGAGCCGCAACTGGCGCAGTTCACCGACCGCCACGCCGACGCGCAGATCGGTCAGCGCGTCGAGCAACGGCTTGCCGGGGTCCTCGCCCTGCAACGCGAGTCGTGGCGCGAGTAGCCCGATCCGGTCGAGCATCCGCGCGATCCAGCCCGCGGGGTCGGGGCGACCCGGCGAGTCGCTGCGCGCCGCCAGTTCGCGCCACCCCGCGCGGATTAGCCGCCGCGCGCTGGTGTCCGAGCCGATCGTCTGGAACAGTCCGACCGTGACGACCGCAAACAATGTGCCGACGAGCTGGGCGATGCCACCGTTGATGAAGCCGCTGAAATCGCTGCCGAAGCGGTCGTTCAACCCGACCGTGTTCAGCCCGCCGAGCAGCGCGCCGAGCGTGACCAGCAACGTCGCCGGCCGCGCGAGGAACATCCCGCCGATCAGCATCGGTGGCGCGAGCACCGCTGCCAATGTTACGAAATCGGTCACCCGCGGCAGGATCGCGAATGCGTAGACCGCCGAGACGACGAGGCCGATGACGGTGCCGTAGAAGAATGCCATGATCGACGGCGCCGGATCGTCGCTGTTGCCGAACAGCGCGCAACACACGCCGGCGATCAGCACCGCGCCCGCGCCGTCCGCCCAGCCGGTGCCGATCCAGAAGATGCAGCCGAGCAGGATCGTCGCGATCGTGCCGAGCGCCGCCCGAAGCGCGATGCCGCGGTCGCGGTGAAGCGGGCGCTTTGTCGTGCGCGCCAGCAGCCGCGCGACGGCTGGCGTGACCGGCGTGCGCGAGGGTGACCGCATCTGGTCGCGCAGGTCGCGCGCGTTGCGGTGCGCGTCGACCAGTTCGCCGAGCCGGGCGAGCAGGCTCAGGCGCAACGCGTCGCGCCAGATCCGCGTATCGCCGACCGGCGGTTCGAGTGCCTTGGCGCGGGCGATCAGCGCATCCGCGGTCTCGCGTCGTTCCGCGAGCGGGAGCGGTTCGCGTAGCCATTCGCGGACGTCCTCGATCAGCGCGATCGCTTCGGGGCGCGGGGCGTCGGCGCCGCGCCGCAGCTCGACGATCCGATCGTCGACCGCGCTGGCGAGCGGGAGCAGCATCGACAGCTCGGCCTGGAGCGCGCGCAGCGTGCGGACGCGTGGCAACAGCCGCGCGGTATCGAACGGCAGGTGGATGGAGAGCTGATGCAGCTCGTTGATGTCGAGCGCGAGGCGGCGTCGGTCGCGACCGAGCTGTGCGTCGGACTCGCCCGCGAGCGAATCGCGCGACCAGCGTTCGGCATCACCCAGGATCGCGTCGATCCGCGCCAGCAACGTCGCGGTGACCGTCTGCGGAAAGACGAAGCCGTGGATCAGGCTGCCGCACAGGATCCCGATCGTGATCTCCTGGACGCGCAACGCCGCCGTCGTGAACACCGCGCCGGGCGCCGCCACCGACGGAAAGCCGATGATGCTCGCGGTATAGCCCGCCAGCAGGAACAGATACGCGCGGGGGGTGCGGTCGAGCAGCGAGATGTAGAGGCACAGGCCGAGCCACAGCGCGAGGCCGAGCGACAGGAGTTCGGGCGCGTTGACCAGATTGGGCACCAGCACCACCGCCGCGACCGCGCCGAGCACCGTGCCGGCGACGCGGAACACCGCCTTCGACAGTACCGCGCCCGCCAGCGGCTGCGCGACGATGTACGACGTCGTGACCGCCCAATAGGGGCGAGTCAGGCCGATCCTGAGCGCGATGTAATAGGCCAGCATCGCCGCGACGAAGCATTTGATCGTGAACAGTGCCTCCTTGCTGCCGAACCGCGTGAGCATCATCGCGCGCGATCCGCCTGGAAGCGCGCACCGAGCCGTTCGGCGACGCGCAACGCGGTCGCGAGATCGTCGTCCGAAACCCCGTCGAGCATCGCGTGGCGCAAAGTCGCGAACTTCGACTCGATCGTGGTGACCAGCGCGCGGCCGTGGGCGGTCAGGCGGATGCGGCTGACGCGCGCGTCGTCGGCGTCGCGGTGCCGCTCGACCAGTCCGGCGGCGGTCATCTGGTCGATCGAGCGGACCAGCGAGGCCTGCGTCACGTCGAGTTGGACGGCGAGATCGGTCTGGCGGACATCGTCGCCGAGCCGCCCGACCTGGACCAGCGCCCACCCGGTCGACGCCGACACGCACATGTCGCTGAGCGCACGATCCGCCGCCTGCCGCCACAGACGCGCGAGCGGCATCAGCGTGCGGGCATAGGAGGATTCGAGACGGGCACGGGCAGAAGTCATTAGCGTGCTAAGTAATGACGTTTGCCGATGCTGCAATGCGGAATTTGCGGCAGGAAGGAAAAAACGTGGTGGCGCGCGGGTTTAAGCACCACCCCGGCGGAGGCCGGGGCCCAATTGGCAAGGTGGTCGTCACGGTGCGCGGCACGTAGTTATCACTGTCCCCCAATTGGGCCCCGGCCTTCGCCGGGGTGGTATGTGGGGCCCGGGGCGCGACGGACGGGGAGTTAGTCGAGCAGCGCGACGATCTCTGCGGCGATCTCTGCCGGCAATCGCGATTCCCCGGCCTCCACCGTCGACACAGTCGCCCAGCGCCCGAGCAACCCGGCCTGCGCCATCGCCGCGTAGTTCGTCCGGACGCGGTCCTGCAGCCCGCTATCGGCCTCGTACGCATCGAACGCATCGTCGGTGTACGACCGTTTGCGCTTCTTCAGGATCAACCCGCGGGCGATCGCGGCGGGGGTATCAAGATACACCGACAGATCGGGGGTCGGCAGCGCGAACGATCCTGTCTCGAGGTCGGCGATCCACGCCATCATCGCATCGGCCTCGTCCGCGGGCACCTGCGCTGCCTGGTACGCCATGTTCGAGGCGATGTAGCGATCGAACACGACCACGTCGTTCGCCGCGATCGTCGCGAGCAGGTGATCGCGCGACTCCATCCGGTCGAGCGCGTAGAGCACCGCCGCTGCCTTGGGCGAGGTGCCGCGCGGCAGGGTGCCCGCGAGCATCGCACCGAGCGCCCAGCCGCCGACCGTCTCGGTATAGCGCGGAAACGACACGACCTCGGCGGTGCGGCCGGCGGCGCGCAACTGCTCGACCACCAATGCCGAAGCGGTGGCCTTGCCCGCGCCGTCCGCGCCTTCGATTGCCAAGAGAAAACTCATAGGCGGGCCCTAGCAAGCCTTACCGGCTCACCAAAGCCTGCAAATCGATCAGCCCGCGCAACAACGACGTGCCGCCCGGCGAGGCGATGTAGCGCGGCGTCCAATTCGGCCTGAACTTCTCCTTGTACGCGCGCAGGCCCGCGAACCCGTAGAAGCGCTCGCCGTGGCGGAAGAGAAAAGCCGCGACCTTCGACCAGGTCGGCGACAGCCGCCGCGCCTCGATCCCCGACAGCGGCGCCATTCCGAGCGAGAAATTGCGATAGCCGTGCTCGTGGCCCCAAAGCATCAGTCGGGTGAACAGGAAATCCATGCCCCCCTGCGGCATGTCCTCGGCGTGACGCATCAGGTCGACCGACAATTCCTGGCCGTTCGGGGTCGCCCAGATATTGGCGAAGGCGACGATCCGCCCCTCGATCCGGACCACCGCGCAATCGAACGTCGTCAGATAGCCGGGTTCGAACCGGCCGACGCTGAAGCTCTTCTCGGCATGATCCTTGTCGGCCAGCCACCAGTCCGAGATCGCCTGCAATTCGGGCAGGATCGCGGGCATGTCGGCCGCCCGCACGACCGCGAACTCGGCGCCCGCCCGCTCGGCGACTCGGCTCGCCTTGCGCACGCTGCGCATGTCGGGCGTCTCGAGCGTGAAACCGCCGAGTTCGACCGTCGCCTCCTCGCCGTATTTGACGAGCTTCAGCCCCATCTCGATCGCGATCGGGACGATGCGAAGGCCGATCTGGTACAGCAGCAGCCGCCCTTGCGCGGCATCGGCCCGCGCGCGGATCGCCCAGAGCAGTTCGGACCACGCCTCGGCCGGGCCGACCGGATCGCCGATCACGATCCAGCTCGCGCCCTTGACCTGATACATCAGGAACGCGTCGCGGCTGTCCGACACCAGGAAGCGCTTGTCGCCGGTGAAGGCGAGCATCGCGTCGGTCCGGTCGGCATGCGCCAGCGCGGCCTCCGCCACGTCGTCGGGCAGCACGTCGTGAACCATCGGCACGGGCGCCGCCGCGAACAGCCGCCAGATCGCTGCGCCGATCAGCAGCAGGCCGACCGCGAGGCTGGTGCGCAGGAACCGCGACGCGTTGGCGTTGGTCTCGAACTGCCACCACAGGTCGCTCGAATAGCCGACGCGGCGATAGGCGAAGAAGCCGATCAGCACCGACAGGCCGATCGCCGCGCCGACGCCGACCAGCCATTCGGGCGACAGCGGCTCGGCGGTCAGCCGCGTCCGCCGGTAGAATGCACCGCGCGTCCATTGCAGCGCGGCGGCGGTGAGCAGCAGGACGGTCGCTTCCTCGTAATCGAAGCCCTTGGCGATCGACAGCAGCGCGCCCGCGATCAGCAGCAGCCGCGCCGCCCAGAACGCTCCGTCCAGCCGCCGGTACAGCCCGAGCGCGACGAACAGCAGCATGACGCCGACGAGACTCGCCGCGACATGCGCCATCTCGCTGACCGGCAGCGGCAGGATCATCGCCAGCGCGTCCATCCGACCGGGCGCGGCAGGCAGCGCGCCCGAGACGAGCAGCATCGCGCCGCCCAGGAACACGAGCACGCCGAGCAGGAGCGGCGCGAGGGGAAGCGCGATCGCCAGCGGATCGGGGCCGCCGCGTTCCTGATCCGGCGCGCGCGCCCGCTTGCGCCATTGCCGGCCCTCGTGGAACGCGAGCAGCACCGCCGCCAGGATCAGCGGCGCGACGTAATAGATGATGCGGTACGCCAGCAGCGCGGCGAGGATGGTCGCGTTGTTCTGCGGCATGGTCGCGATGATCACCGCCTCGAACACGCCGAGCCCGCCCGGCACATGGCTGATCAGCGCGACGACGATCGCGACCGCATAGCCGAGGAAGAGCACCGGATAGAGATCGGGCGACGCGTTCGGGAGCAGCACGAACAGCGCCGCGCTCGCCGCCGCGAGGTCGACCGTCGAGACGAGGACCAGCGCCAGCGCCTGGCGCGCGTTCGGCAGCGGCAGCCGCCAGCCGAACAATCCGATCGATCCGCCCTGCCGATAGCACAGCACGATCACCAGCATCGCCAGCGGAATGCCGATCCCGATCGCGCGCTCCAGCAGCGGCGGCATCGTCCAGTGGACGATCGGCAGCATCCCCGGATGGATCGCCATCGACAGGCAGGCGACGCTGATCACCCCCGCCCAGAACGTCACGCCCGCGATCAGGACGACGCGCGCCACCGCGGCTTCGTCGAGGCCCGCGCGACTGTAGACGCGGTAGCGCGCCGATCCGCCGGTCAGCATCGCCAACCCGAGATTGTGGCTGATCGTGTAGCTGGTGAACGACGCGACCGCCGCGGTCCGCCAGCGCAAAGGATGGCCGATCACGCGCAGCGCGATCGTGTCGTAGAAGGTCAGCGCGATATAGCTGACGACGGTCAGCGCGATCGATGCCGACAGTTGCGGCCAGCCGAGTGCCGCGAACGCCGCGCGTACTTCCGACAGGCGGATTTCCGCGGTCAGCTTGTGGATCGCGGCAAAGCCGAGCACCGCGACGACCAGCACCGCGAGCGCGATCAGCGTGCCGCGGCGATGCGCGATCCAGTCGCGGATCTTTAGGAGGGGCGGGCGAGTCGTCATGCCGCCGTGCACAGACCGCGTCGCCAAACTTGGGTCGCGCAGGTCTGCGCCGGAATGGCCCCGACCACAAATAGGCGTGGCTGATCCCCCGCACGGCTGTCGCCCGGCATTGGCACGCTCATCGTTTCCCCCTCAACGCGCAAACACGAACCGCGCCAGCACATCGTAGAGCGCATCGGTGTCGCGGTGAAGCGGATGTCCACCCGGCAACGCCACGCGCCATACATTGGCGTGTGTCAACAGCGGACACAGGCTGCCGGTTTCCTCCTCGCCGTGCACGCACAGCACCGGCACCCAGGTCAGGCGGCGCGCGGTCGGCAGCGCGTCGGTGGTCGGCGTCCAGAAATCGAAGATCTCGCTCGGAGAGGCGCGAAACTGGACATTGTCCTCGGGCACGATCAGCGCGACCTTGAGAATTTTCGCGCGCAGTTGCGGGGGCAGCCCGACCAAACCGACATGGAGCATGTCCGCGCCGAACGACTGGCCGATCAGGATAACCCGGTCGGTATGGCCGAGCCGCAACGCGCGGCGTTCGGCGTCGGCGATCAGCGTGGTGATCTCCGCCGGGGTCCGGGTCTTGCGCAGATAGGTCAGCGTGTTGATCGCGACCACGGGCACGCCGTGCGCCGCCAGCCGCGCGGCGATCTGCGGCGCCATGCCGACCTTGTAGCCGAGATCGCCGGTCAGCAGGACGGCGGCGAACCGGGGCCGGGTCGCTGCGGATTCCGCGGGTACGTCGGTGAACACCGGCCCGCCGAAATAGCCGAGCCAGGCCATGCTCCCCGTCGCGACCGCCGCCAGGACCACCAGGCCGATCAGAGCACGCCGAAGAGCCGTCATCGATCGGGGCCTAGCGATCGCGGAATGATCGCCGGATGGAGCGGCCATGACGTTTTCGTCACGTCCTGACGTCTGACCGCCAGTGCGAACCGGGACGGCTCAGGCCGGATCGTGCACCATCTGTTCGTGATGGCGGATCACCTCGTCGATGATGAACCGCAGGAATTTTTCGGAGAACTCAGGATCGAGCTGCGCGTCGGTGGCCAACCGCCGGAGCCGGGCGATCTGGCGCTCCTCGCGCCCTGGATCGGCGGCGGGCAGGCCGTGCGTCGCCTTGTGCCGACCGACCGCCTGCGTCACCTTGAAGCGCTCGGCGAGCATGTGGATCAGGGCGGCATCGATATTGTCGATGCTCTGGCGATATCCGTTCAGCAGTTCGTCGGCCACGCACGCACCTTTCGCTGGTTCGGCGCGCCTTTTGCTGCGTTGCGTCATGATGAGCAAGCGCAGAACGGACGAGGCGACCGGTACCAAGGGTTGCTTTGCAGGGGCATAGGCGGCAGAGGCTCGGGCAGATGAGCGCCACTGTCCACCGCCTCGACTCCCCTCGTTCGAATCCCGGGCCCCAGCCGTCGCTGGATCCGATGGTCAAGCTCGTGTCCAGCGACATGGACCAGGTCAACGCGGTGATCCGCGGCCGGATGCAGTCGGAGATCCCGCTGATCCCCGAACTCGCGGGGCACCTGATCGCCGGTGGCGGCAAGCGGATGCGGCCGATGCTGACGCTCGCGAGCGCGCAGCTGATCGGCTATGCGGGCACGCAGCACCACCTGCTCGCCGCCGCGGTCGAATTCATCCACACCGCGACGCTGCTCCATGACGACGTCGTCGACGGCTCCGACCTGCGCCGGGGAAAGCGCACCGCCAACATCATCTGGGGCAACCCGGCGAGCGTGCTGGTCGGCGATTTCCTGTTCAGCCGCAGCTTCGAGCTGATGGTCGAGGCGGGCAGCCTCAAGGCGCTCAAGATCCTGTCCTCGACCAGCGCGGTGATCGCCGAGGGCGAGGTCAACCAGCTCACCGCCGCGCGCCGCGTCGATCTCGGCGAGGAGCGCTATCTCGACATCATCGGCGCGAAGACCGCGGCACTGTTCGCGGCCGCCTGCCGGATTTCGGCGGTCGTTGCCGATCGGCCCGAAGCCGAGGAAGCTGCACTCGACGCGTATGGCCGTAACCTCGGCATCGCCTTCCAGCTGGTCGACGATGCGATCGACTATGTCTCGGACGCGGACACGATGGGCAAGGACGCGGGCGACGATTTCCGTGAAGGCAAGATGACGCTGCCGGTGATCCTCGCCTACGCGCGCGGCTCGGCCGAGGATCGTGCGTTCTGGAAGGACGCGGTCGAGGGGCGTCGCGACAGCGATGCCGATCTCCAGCACGCGATCCGCCTGATCCGTTCGACCCGCGCGGTCGACGACACGTTCGCGAGAGCCCGGCATTACGGCCAGCGCGCGATCGACTCGATCACCGGCTTTCCCAACGGCGCTGCCAAGGACGCGATGATCGAGGCGGTCGAATTCGCGGTCGCCCGGGCTTACTGATCCGGTCGCGCCGACGGCGGACATGAAAACGGCGGCCGATCGCTCGGCCGCCGCTTTCCGTTCCAGCCTTGGCTAGAGGCTCAACGGCACTTCACGTTGCCGCGATCGACCGAACGACCGAGCAGGGCGCCGCCACCGGCACCCGCCAGCGTGCCGAGCGTACCGCCACCGATCAGGTTGGCGAGCACGCCGCCGCCGACGGCACCGATCACCAGACCGGTCGTGCCGTCGCTGCGCTTGCAATAGGCGCGCCCGTCACGGCCGCGATAGATGCGGTCGTTGCGGCTGAGACGACGCTCGCGGTAGTTCCCGTTTTGATAGCTGCGCGAAGGGTCCCAGTTACGATCGTTGTCGCCGCGCCAGTTACGGTCGGCACGACGGTCGTCCCGACGATCATCGCGATCACGATGGTCGTCCTGTGCGCGACGATAGTCGTTGTTCTGTGCCGCGACCGGCGTCGAAATCATGGCGGGGGCCGCAACGGCAACCGACATTAGTGCGGCGATGAGATGCTTCTTCATAGGTAAAGACTCCTGATCTATGGAAGCCCAACCCGCACCGACCCGGAAAAGTTCAAACCGTCCGTGTATCGGCCATCGAGCAGTCGTGATCTCCGCCCGTCTCGACCTGCAACGTCGCGTGACCGATCCCGAATGTGTCGTGGAGCATCGTCCTCGCATCGCTGAGGAATTGGTCGCCCGGATGGCCCCCCGGCATGACAAGATGCGCGGTCAGGACGGGCTCCGTCGTGCTCATCGGCCAGATGTGCAGATCGTGGATCTCGGTGACGCCGGGCAGGCTACAAAGGGCTTCGTCGACATGGTCGAACTCGATCCCGCGCGGGACCGCGGACAGCGACATTTCGACGGTCTCACGGAGCAGGCCCCAGGTCTGCCAGAAGATGAGGATGGCAATCACGATGCTGACCGCCGGGTCGATCCAAGTGAGACCGGTGCGCCAGATCACGAGGCCCGCGATCACCACGCCGGCCGAGACGAGCGCGTCGGCCGCCATATGGAGATAGGCGCCGCGGATGTTGACATCGCCCTTGCGGCCGCGCGCGAACATCCAGGCGGTGACGGCGTTGACCGCGATGCCGACGCCCGCGACCATCGACACGGTGAGCCCGGCGGTCGGGGCAGGATCGGAGAAACGCTGCGACGCCTCCAGCACGATCGCGCCGAGCGCGACCAGCAGCAGCAGCGCATTGGTCAGCGCCGCGAGGATGGTCGAGCCCTTCAGCCCGTAGGTGAAGCGCTTGGTCGGTGCGGTGCGCGCGAGCATCGTTCCGCCCCACGCGACGACCAGCCCGAGCACGTCGGACAGGTTGTGACCGGCGTCGGCGAGCAATGCGACCGAATCGATCCGCAGGCCGACCACGGCCTCGACCGCGACGAAGACGATGTTGAGGCCGATGCCGATCGCGAAGGCGCGGTCGAACGCGGCCGGCGCGTGGCTGTGGCCGCCGTGCGAGTGGCCTCCGCCATGCCCATGTCCGCCGTGACCCTGTCCGCCGTGGCCCTGCGAAGGACCATGCGCATGGTCATGTCCGTGATGATGTCCACCCAACGCTCGGCACTCCGTCGATTCGTCCGCCGCCTAGCATCGACGTATCGTGTGATACTAGGACGCCGAGTTTAGGGGGTCGTTCCCAGGGACAGAAGGCCGAACTGCCCGTACCGATCGGCCGCTCCGACCCTCCTTCCAGAGAGGCCCTCCTTCCAGAGAGGCCCTCCTCCAGAGAGGCCCTCCTTCCAAAGAGGAAAGCGTAGTACCACGCCCTCATGCTACCACCCCGGCGAAGGCCGGGGCCCAATTGGCAAGGTTGAAGTAACGACGCGCGCACGGTTATCAGCAAGGGTACCCAGTTGGGCCCCGGCCTTCGCCGGGGTGGAAAAAAGGGGGATCACCCCTCGTTCGCAAGCGCCTTCAACCGGTACAGTGCCTCTAGCGCCTCCCGCGGGCTCATCGCATCGATATCGAGTTTCGCCAGATCCTCGCGCAACACATCGCACGCGACCTCCTCGACCTGCGCCGCCGCCGCAAACAACGGCAGGTCGTCCAGCCCAGCCGCGATCCCCCCCGTCTTCGCGCGCCCGGCCTCGAGTTTCGCCAGCACAGCCTTCGCGCGCGCCACCGTCACCGGCGACATCCCGGCCAGCCGCGCGACCGCAAGCCCGTAGCTCCGATCCGCCGGCCCATCGGCAAGCTCGTGGAGCAGCACCAGCTCCCCCTTCCACTCTCGCGCGCGGACATGATGCAGCGACAGTGCCTCGCACCGCTCCGCCAGCCGCGTGAGCTCGTGATAATGCGTCGCGAACAGACACCTGCACCGGTTGTCTTCGTGGATCGCCTCGACCACCGCCCACGCGATCGCCAGCCCGTCATAGGTCGACGTGCCGCGCCCGACCTCGTCGAGGATCACGAACGACCGCGGGGTCGCCTGCGCCAGGATCGCCGCGGTCTCGACCATCTCGACCATGAACGTGGAGCGGCCACGCGCGAGATTGTCCGACGCGCCGACGCGGCTGAACAGCCGATCGACCAGCCCCAGGGTGGCCTTGGTCGCGGGCACATACGATCCCGCCTGCGCCAGCACGGCGATCAGTGCGTTCTGACGGAGGAAGGTCGATTTACCGCCCATGTTCGGGCCGGTGACGAGCCACAATCGCGAACTTTCCGACAGGTTGCAGTCGTTGGCGACGAACCGGTCGCCCGACTTGGCCACCGCCGCCTCGACCACCGGATGCCGCCCGCCCTCGATCTCGAAGCACGCGTGATCGACCAGCGAAGGCCGCGTCCAGGCGCCTTCCGCCGCGCGCTCCGCCAACCCCGCCGCGACGTCGAGCCGCGCGAGCGCATCCGCCGTTGCCGCAATCGCCTCGCGCGACGCCAGAGCCTGCGCGGTCAACTCCTCCAGATGCGCTGCCTCCGCCGCCAACGCATGCGCGCCCGACTGCGACACCTTCGCCGCGACCTCGTGCAGGGCGGGCGTGTTGAACCGCACGACGCCCGCAAGAGTCTGTCGGTGCGTGAACCCGCTGTCCGCCTTCATCAACGGGTCCGCCGCGCGCGCCGGGACCTCGACATGATAGCCGAGGACGCCGTTGTGGCGGATCTTCAACGCGGTGACGCCGGTGGCGGTGCGGAACTCCGCCTCCAGCGCGGCGATCGCCCGCCGCCCGCCAGCACCCGCATCGCGCAAGTCGTCGAGCGCGGCGTCATAGCCTGCCGCGATATAGCCGCCGTCCGATGCCTCGATCGGTGGCGACGGCACCAGCGCCCGCTTGAGCAGGTCGATCAGCGCGCCATGTCCGCGCAATCTCGGCGCGATGTCCCGCAACAGCACCGGCGGCTCGACGATCCCGTCGAGCCGCTCGCCAAGGCTCCACGCCCCGTCCAGCCCATCGCGCAACTGGCCCAGATCGCGCGGGCCACCACGCCCCGCCGCAAGTCGCCCGAGTGCGCGTCCGATGTCCGGCAAAGCCCGCAGAGTCGAGCGCAACCGCTCGCGCGCCGCCTGGTCGTCATGGAACAGCCGCACCAGATCGAGCCGCGCATCAATCGCCGCCTTGTCCATCAACGGCGCGCCGAGATCCGCGCCCAGCAACCGCGCGCCGGCGCCCGTCACCGTCCGGTCGACCGCATCGAGCAGGCTCCCTTTCCGCACGCCACCGGTGGTGCAGGTCAGCTCGAGGCTCTCGCGCGTCGCGGCGTCGATCGCCATCGTCTCCGCCGCTCGCCCGATCCGCGGCGGGCGGAGGAAGGGCATCGTGCCCTTCGCATTATGCTCCAGATACGCGACCAGGCCTCCGGCTGCGGCCAACCCCGCGCGGCCGAACTGCCCGAACCCGTCGAGCGTCGCCACGCCGTACACCCGCTTCAGCCGCGCCTCGCCAGCCCCGCTGTCGAAGTCGGTCTTCGGCCGCAGCGTGGTCGCCGCCTCTTCGAAAGCGCTCGCCTCCGAAGCCACGACCTCGGCCGCGGCAAACCGCGCCAGTTCCGCCTCGACCGCGTCGCCCGCAACCTCGACGATCTCGAACCGCCCGGTCGACACGTCCGCCGCCGCGATCGCCACCGACCCGCCAGCCTCGCCGATCGCCACGCACCAATTGTCCGAGCGCGCGTCGAGCAACGCCTCCTCGGTCAGCGTCCCCGCCGTCACGACACGGACGATCGCGCGCGCGACGAGCGCCTTCGAGCCGCCGCGCGCCTTCGCCTCCGCCGGGCTCTCGACCTGCTCGGCGATCGCCACGCGGTGGCCCGCCTTGATCAGGCGTTGGAGGTACACCGTCGCCGCATGCACGGGCACGCCGCACATCGGGATCGGCTTGCCCTCATGCTCGCCGCGCGATGTCAGCGCGATGTCGAGCACCCCCGCCGCGATCCGCGCATCGTCCATGAACAGTTCGAAGAAATCGCCCATCCGGTAGAACAACAGGCAATCCTGCGCCTCCGCCTTCAGGCCGAGATACTGCGTCATCATGGGGGTAGGGGCGGGGCTCGACATCAAGCGCGGGTAGCGAAAAGCGGCCGTCCATAAAACCCCTCTCCCCTCGGGGAGAGGGAGGGGCCCGCGCGAAGCGTGGGAGGGTGAGGGGGAGTGAGGCTCGGGCGCGCACCCCAACCGCCCCTCATCCGGCGCATCCGCGCCACCTTCTCCCCGAGGGGGAGAAGGATGTTGAGGGCACCACCCCCGCATCACCACCACCCCGGCGGAGGCCGGACCCCAATTGGAGGACGGCAATAACGGAGCGGGGTCCGTCGTTACTCCGGCCTTTCCAATTGGGCCCCGGCCTTCGCCGGGGTGGTATCTAACCCAGTAGGGCGAAGTGTCCGGGGTGACGGATGCCGGCCACCTGCCTAGAAGGTCTCCCAGATCCTAACGACCGCGCGAGGCCCCATGTCCGACGAAACGCTGCAATTCTCCGAACGCGAAGCCTTGCTCTTCCACTCGGAAGGCCGTCCGGGGAAGATCGAGATCATCGCGTCGAAGCCGATGGCGACGCAGCGCGATCTGGCGCTCGCCTATTCGCCCGGCGTCGCGGTACCGGTGCAGGCGATCTACGACGATCCCGCCACCGTCTACGACTATACCGCCAAGGGGAACCTCGTCGCGGTGATCTCGAACGGCACCGCGATCCTCGGCATGGGCAATCTCGGGCCGCTCGCCAGCAAGCCGGTGATGGAGGGCAAGGCGGTGCTGTTCAAGCGCTTCGCCGACGTCGACGCGATCGACATCGAGCTGAAGACCGAGGACGTGAACCGCTTCATCGACGCGGTCGAGCTGATGGAGCCGACCTTCGGCGGGATCAATCTCGAGGACATCAAGGCGCCCGAATGCTTCATCATCGAGCAGGCGTTGCGCGAGCGGATGAACATCCCGGTCTTCCATGACGACCAGCACGGCACCGCGATCATCACCGCCGCCGGCTTGATCAACGCGTGTCTGCTCACGGGGCGCAAGCTCTCCGAGGTCAAGATCGTCGTCAACGGCGCCGGCGCCGCGGCGATCGCCTGCACCGAACTCGTCAAGGCGATGGGCGTGCGCGGCGACAACGTCATTCTCTGCGATCGCAAGGGCGTGATCTACCAGGGGCGCGAGGGCGTCGACCAGTGGAAGTCGGCGCACGCCGCGGTCACCGAAACGCGCACGTTGACCGAGGCGCTGGTCGGCGCCGACGTGTTCCTGGGGCTCTCCGCGGCCGGATCGCTGACGCCTGAGATGGTCAAGGACATGGCCCCCGCGCCGATCATCTTCGCGATGGCCAACCCCGAGCCCGAAATTCGCCCCGAACTGGCGATGGCCGCGCGCCCCGATGCGATCGTCGCGACCGGGCGCTCGGATTATCCGAACCAGGTGAACAACGTGCTCGGCTTCCCGTTCATCTTCCGCGGTGCGCTGGACGTCCGTGCGACCGGTATCAACGACGCGATGAAGATCGCCGCCGCCAACGCCATCGCGGAATTGGCGCGCGAACGTGTCCCCGAGGAAGTCGCGGCGGCGTACGGCGTCAGCCACAGCTTCGGCCCAGCGTACATCATCCCCGCGCCGTTCGATCCGCGGCTGATGGAAGTCGTCCCCGTCGCGGTCGCCAAGGCGGCGATGGCCTCGGGCGTGGCGACCAAGCCGATCCTCGACATCGAAGCGTATCGCCATTCGCTCCGTGCCCGCCTCAACCCGACCACCTCGGTCCTGTCGATGGCGTATGAAGGCGCCCGCGCGCATCCCAAGCGTGTGATCTTCGCGGAGGGCGAGGAGGAAGTCGTCCTGCGCGCCGCGATCGCGTTCAAGGAAGGCGGCTACGGCACGCCCGTCCTAGTCGGCCGCGACGACGTGCCCGACCGGTTGCGCGCGCTCGGCGTCACCGATCCCGAGAGCTTCGAACTCCACAACAGCCGCGTCTCGCCGCTTGTGCCGCGGATGGTCGACTTCCTGTATTCGCGGCTCCAGCGTCGCGGCTATCTGCGCCGCGATTGCGAGCGGATGGTCAACCAGGACCGCAACATTTTCGGCGCGCTGCTGCTCCAGCTCGGCGAGGGCGATGCGATGATCACCGGCATCACGCGCACCTACGGCGAGACGATGCGCCAGATTTATCGCGTGATCGATCCGGCGGCGGGGAAGACCCCGTTCGGGATTCATCTGCTCGTTGGCCAGAGCCACACGGTGTTCATCGCCGACACCACGGTCAACGAACGCCCGACCGCCGAGCAACTCGCGGACTTCGCCGAGCAGACCGCGGCGGTCGCGCGGCGGATGGGGCATGAGCCTCGCGTGGCGTTCCTGAGCTACTCGAACTTCGGCAATCCGAAGGGGGAGTGGCTCGATAACATCCGCGACGCGGTGACGGTGCTCGACGGGCGCAAGGTCGGGTTCGAGTATGAGGGCGAGATGGCGCCCGACGTCGCGCTGAACCCGAAGCAGCTGGCGAACTACCCGTTTGCGCGGCTGTCTGGGCCCGCGAATGTCTTGATCATGCCGGGGCTCCAGTCGGCGCATATCTCGGCGAAACTGTTGCGGGAACTAGGCGGGGATTCAGTAATCGGCCCGATGTTGATAGGCATGGAAAAGCCGGTCCAGGTCGCGCCGATGACCAGCACGGCAAGTGAACTGGTTACGCTGGCCGTCCTCGCAGCCGGTGGTATCGCGCGCTAACTCCCTCGCCCCTACGGGGAGAGGGAAGGGGCCCGCGGCACTTGCCGTGGGAAGGGAGAGGGGCGTTAGGCTCGGGACGGTTCATCCCAACGGCCCCTCTCCCTTCCGTCGCAAGTGCTCCTCCCTCCCTCTCCCCGGAGGGGCGAGGGAATTGGCTTACGCGTCGATCGACGTCCCTAGCGATGCATGTACCAGGCCGCCGTCCACGGTGATCGTCTCCCCGATCACATAATCCCCCGCGCGGCTGGCGAGGTAGATCGCCGCGCCCGCCATATCCTCGTCCACCCCAACCCGCTTCGCTGGAATCCCCTGCGCCACCGCATCACCGTGATCCCGCGCCGCCTTGTTCATGTCGCTCGCAAACGCGCCCGGCGCGATCGAGGTCACGTTGATCGAGTCCGTCACCAGCCGCGCCGCCATCCGCTTGGTCAGGTAGATCAGCGCCGACTTCGACGCGTGGTAGCTGTACGTCTCCCACGGGTTCAGCCGCTGCCCGTCGATCGAAGTGATGTTGATCACCTTTGCCGGCCGCTCCCGCGATCCCGAAGCCTTCAACGCAGCATGCAAAGCCTGTGTCAGGAAGAACGGCGACTTCACGTTCAGGTCCATGACCTTGTCCCAGCCGACTTCTGAAAACTCCTCGAACGGCACGCCCCACGCCGCCCCCGCATTGTTCACCAGGATATCGAGTTTGCCCTCATGCTCGGCGAACTGCGCCGCCAGCGCCTTGCACCCCGCCACCGTCGAGACGTCCTGCGGCAGCGCGATGCAGTTCGGCCCGAGCTCCGCCGCCGCTGCCTCGCAGACATCGGCCTTGCGCGACGAGATATACACCTTCGCCCCTTGCGCGATGAAGCCGGCGGCGATCATCTTACCGATCCCGCGGCTGCCGCCGGTGATCAGCGCGACGCGGCCGTCGAGCCGGAACAGGGTGGTCGTATCCATTGCGCATCCTCCAGAAGTTTGGCCGCTTGGTATCCCCGCGCGCCGTCCTCTGCAAACCCGTTATTCTAAATCGTCGACTTTGACGGTGTATGGCTGCGTACTGTGCCGGTTAAAATCGGCCGGACCGGGCAGGATTCCATTGCGGCGATTGTGATAGGCGCGCGCTTCGGTAAGAAGGCTTTACCCAACCGGGCCCCGGTCTTTTCCGGGCGCCGGTCACCTCGGAGTTCGCATGCGTATCGCCCCCTTAGCCACCGCCCTGGCCCTCGTCCTCGCCGCCCCCGCGTCGGCGCAGATGGTCGCGCCGATCCTCATCACGCCCGATGCGCGCGATCCGCACAGCTATGCCCGCCCCGCCGAAGCGCGCGTCACGCATGTCGCGCTCGATCTCGCCGCCGACTTCGACACCCACGTCCTCCGCGGGATTGCGACGCTCGACATTCTCGCAAAGCCGGGCGCGAAGCAGGTCGTGCTCGACGACAACGGGCTGAAGATCGTCAACATCACCGACGCCGCCGGCAAGCCGCTCCCCTACGAAGTTGGCGCGGTCGACAAGATTCACGGCGCGCCACTGACCGTCACGCTCAACGGCGCGAAGAAGATCCGCATCGCCTATGCCTCGTCCCCCGATGCGAAGGCACTCCAATGGCTGACCCCTGCGCAGACCGCGGGCAAGAAACAGCCGTTCCTATTCAGCCAGGGCGAGGCGATCCTTAACCGCAGCTGGATCCCGACGCAGGACTCCCCCGGCATCCGCCAGACCTGGGAAGCGAAGATCGCCGTCCCCAAGCAACTCACCGCGGTGATGAGCGGGCTCTCGGCAGGCGAGCCGACCTGCGCCGCGGATCGCTGCACATTCCAGTACAAGATGGACAAGCCCGTCGCGCCCTATCTGATCGCGCTCGCGGTCGGCGATATCGCGTTCAAGTCGACCGGGCCGCGCACCGGCATCTGGGCCGAGCCCGCGACCCTGCCCAAGGCCGCGTACGAGTTCGGCGAGCTCGAGAAGTTCGTCGCCGCCGCCGAAGGGCTGTACGGCCCGTATCGCTGGGGCCGCTACGACGTGCTGGTCCTGCCGCCGTCGTTCCCGTTCGGCGGCATGGAGAACCCGACGCTCACCTTCGCCACGCCGACCGCGATCGCCGGCGACCGCAGCCTCGTCTCGCTGATCGCGCACGAACTCGCGCACAGCTGGTCGGGTAATCTCGTCACCAACGCGACCTGGGACGATTTCTGGCTCAACGAAGGCTTCACCAGCTATTTCGAGAACCGGATCATGGAGGCGCTCTACGGCAAGCGCCGCGCCGACATGGAGGCCGACCTCGCCTGGACCGACATGCTCGCCGCGGTAAAGGAGGCCGGTGGCCCCACCGCGAAGGATACGCAACTCCACCTCGATCTCGACGCCGCGCGCGATCCCGACGACGGCATGACGCAGATCGCCTATGACAAGGGCGCAGCGTTCCTGCGGACGATCGAGAAGCAGGTCGGTCGCGCGCGGTGGGATGCTTATCTCCGCAGCTATTTCGACCGCCACGCCTTCCAACCGCAGACCAGCGCCGGCTTCCTCGCCGACCTCAAGTCGAAGTTGCTGACGCCCGCCGAGGCGAGGACGATCGGCGTCGACGCGTGGGTCTACCAGCCCGGCATCCCGGCGAACGCGGTTCACATAACGTCCGCCGCGTTCCCCGCGGTCGATGCTGCGGCCAAGGCCTATGCGGCAGGTGGTCCCGTCTCGGGCGTTCCCGGCAAGGCAACCACGCAGGAAATCACGCGGTTCATCACCCAGCTCCCCCGGCAGCTCCCGGCCGAGCGGTTGAAGACGCTCGACGATGCGTTCGGCTTGAATACGACCGGCAACGCCGAGATCCGCTTCGCCTGGCTGCAACTCGCGCTCGCCAATCACTATGTGCCCGCCGATGCGTCGGCCGAGCAGTTTTTGACTTCGCAGGGTCGGCGGAAATTCGTCGCGCCGCTGTTCCAGCAGATGATGGACTCGGGCGACTGGGGCCACAAGCTCGCGATGGAGATCTACGGCAAGGCACGGCCGGGGTATCACGCGGTCACGCAGGTCACCGTGGACCGCATAACCGGTTGGAAACTCATGAACTGAGCCTGACTTTGCCCGATTTCGGGCGTTGGTCGGCGCGGCAACACGCTTCGTCGGATATGGTTCCCCAGCCGCTTTCAATTAAATCGAACCTCCCGTAGCCAGACTGTGACGAACGGGTTTTGGCCGGGGGGTCTCGATGAATTTCAAGGCGTTAACAGCGCGTTTTGCGCTGGTGGTATCGTGCGGCCTGATGACGGCCACACCGGCAGCGGCCCAGTTCTGGCAGTGTGTCACGTTCGCCCGCTCGGTTTCGGGGATCGAAATCCGCGGCAACGCGAACACCTGGTGGGACCAGGCAGCAGGGCGCTACGACCGCGGTCATACGCCGAAGGCCGGCTCGGTCCTTGCCTTCTCGCCGACCTCACGGATGCGCGTCGGCCATGTCGCGATGGTCTCGAAGGTCGTCAGCGACCGCGAAGTGCTCCTCACCCACGCCAACTGGTCGCGTCCCGGCGCGATCGAGACCAACGTCCGCGCGGTCGATGTCTCGCCGGCCGGTGACTGGAGCAAGGTCAAGGTCTGGTACGGTCCGCAAGGCGACCTCGGCACCTCGGTCTATCCGACCAAGGGGTTCATCTACTCGGATCACGCGCCCCGCAGCGACATGCTCGATGCGCCTGAGCAGCCGTCGTTCCATATGGCCAGCGCAACCAGCACGCTGACCGCCGCGCAGCGCGCCAACGCCGCCCTGCTCGCGACGATCCAGCACGGCCCGACCGATCCCCGCGGCATCTTCACGCTGGTCAACGAGGCGAACTGAGGGCCGTCTTTGGGGCAGGATGCTCTCCGTATCCACGGCCTGATTGCTACTTCAGCAGTCTGATTTTTCAGCAGTCTGATTTTCGCTGCTGATCGCCCCTGACAATTCAGCGCATCAAACCGTCCCTGACAGCACCACCCCGGCGAAGGCCGGGGGCCAATTGGGAAACGTTGCTGATCGAGCGCTGCGATACGTTACCGCGACTTCACCAATTGGGCCCCGGCCTTCGCCGGGGAGGCAAAAATAGCGCGCCAGCCATCTAGCTTCTCTTGTTCTCCCGCGAAGGCGGGAGCCCAGTCAGGACTCCCGCCCTCGCGGGAGAACAAGTTTACGCGCTCAGCATTGATCCGCGACGGCCGCCTAATAGCAGAGCGCCCTCAAGCCGGCCGGAACGTCAGCCCGGCGCCATTCATGCAATAGCGCTTCCCCGTCGGCTTCGGCCCATCGTCGAACACGTGCCCCAGATGTCCGCCGCACCGCCGGCAATGCACCTCGGTCCGCGCCATCCCCAGCGTCGAATCCACCCGGGTCCGCACCGCGTTCGGCAAAGGCTGCCAGAAACTCGGCCAGCCCGTCCCGCTCTCGAACTTGGTCTTCGACGAGAATGCGGGCAACGCACACCCGGCGCACGAGAAGATCCCCGCGCGATGCTCGCCGTTTAGCGGACTTGAATAGGGCCGCTCCGTCCCCTCCTTGCGCAGGATATCGTACGCAGCCGGCGACAGCTTCTTGCGCCACTGCGCGTCGGTCAGCGTCACCTCGAACCGTTCGGCGGCTTGCGCGGGCTGCGACGAGCACCCCCAGAGCGCGAAGCCGGCGACGCCTGCTCCGGCAAGCGTGAGGAAAGCGCGGCGGTCGGGGGGCGTGTCGGTCATGAACATGATATAAGTACGAATTCGTTTTCGAACAGGATGCAGCCTCAAACGCCCCGTCATCCTGACGAACGTCAGGATCCAGAGTATCAGGCGGGCCGTGCGTGGCCCTGGATCCTGGGTCGAGCCCAGGATGACGGGGGCGGGCGTCAGTATTTGCTGATTTCGACCGGCAGCGTGCGATAGCCGTGAACGAAACATGCGTTCACCCGCGTCGGCTCTTCCAGCACGTTCACGCGCATCCGCCGCGCCGCCATTTCCTCCAGCAATATCTGGATCTGCATTTCCGCCAGCCGCGCGCCGACGCAGCGGTGGATGCCGTGCCCGAACGCCAGATGCCGTCGCGCGTTCGGCCGATCCACCGCGATGTCGTCCGCATCGTCGCCGAACACGCTCTCGTCGCGATTGGCGGACAGATACCAGAGGATCAGCTTGTCGCCCGCCTTGATCTGCTGGCCCATCAGTTCGGTGTCGGCGGTCGCAGTGCGGCGCATGTGTGCGAGCGGGGTCTGCCAGCGCAGGATCTCGCTCACCGCGTTCGGGATCAGCCCCGGATCCGCCTCCAGCTTCGCACGCGAGTCCGGAAACTTGTCGAGGCCATAGGCGAGCGCCGACATCGAATTGCGCGTCGTGTCGTTGCCGCCGACGATCAGCAGGATGAGATTCCCGATGAACTCGTTGTGATCCATGTGACTCATCGCATCCGAATGGATCATCATCGAGATCAGGTCGGGCGTCGGTTCCTTGTCGATCTTCGCGTCCCACAGATTTTTGAAATACGACCCACATTCGAACATGTGCGCGAGCCGCTGACCGCGCAGCTCCTCGTTCTTGACGATCTCGATATCGCCTGCCCAATCCGACCACAGGGTCAGCTTGCGTCGGTCCGCCCACGGAAAGTCGAACAGGATCGCGAGCATCTGCGTGGTCAGCTCGATCGCGACGGTGTCGACCCAATCGAACGGCGTGTTCCACGGCAGGCTGTCGAGCATCGCGGCAGTACGCCTGCGGATATCGCCGGACATCCGCGTCATCTCGCTGGGCGTGAAGGCGGGCGCGACGGTGCGGCGCTGGCCGGTGTGCACCGGGCGGTCGCGCGCGATGAACATCGGCATGCGAACATCGCGCTCGGCGACAAAATCCGCGATCGTGATCCCGCCCGCCTCGGAGGAGTAGAGATCGGGGAGCGATTCGACCTCGACGATGCCCTTGTAGGAGGAGACCGACCAGTAAGGGCCGTAGTCGGAATTTTCGACATAGTGGACGGGGGATTCGGCGCGGAGCCGGGCGAACGGCGCCTGCCACAAATCGTCGCGGTAGAGTTCGGCACGGCTCACGTCGAGCGGGTCGACTGTCTGTTGCGCCACGTCTCTTACCAGAGTCGCCATCGTCTCTCTCCCGTATTTTGCCACAGGAAAGGCTTTGCTGACACTTATGTCAATAGGGTTGGGCCGTGACCGAGAGATCCTCCCCCGCAAGGGGGAGGTGGCGCCGAAGGCGACGGAGGGGGAGGATACGGAACAGAGGTTTCCCTTACCGCCCCCTCCGTCTGGCAAGCGCCAGCCACCTCCCCCTGGCGGGGGAGGATTTGCAAAACCTCAAGCCGCTACCTTGGCCTTCCGCCGCCAGAACGGCCTAGCGCTTCCCGACTGCAGCACCCCGCGCCGGAACAGCCGCGCGCCGACGGTGATGAAGATCGTCACCCACAACGCCTGCCACGCCAGCGCCGCGACATGCGGCCACAGTTCCGGCGAGTTCGCCGCATGCCCGGCCATCGCGAAAGGCGACGAGAGCGGGAACAGCTCGGCGGCGGTCGCGATCCAGGTGCCGGGATGCGAGACCGCCGCCGAGGACAGCCCGAACATCGCGACCTGCAGGATCGTGATCGGCAGCGACAGCATCTGGATCTCGCGCATCGTCGACGCCTGCGCCCCGACGCCGAGAAACACCGAGCCCAGCAGCAGATACGCCATGCTGAAATACGCCGCGAACAGCACCGCGAACATCGGTGCACCGACCGCCGGCGTCAGGTCGCCCAATGCCGCAGCGGCGGCAGGCGGCATCAGGCTGGCGATCTGCGTGACGACGGTGCCCCAGAACGCGACGAACAGCACCGCCACGCCGAACATCCCGATCAGCTTGCCGAAGAACACCGACTCCAGCGGCACCGCGGCGGCGAGCACCTCGATCACCTTGTTGTTGCGCTCCTCGGCCATCGTGCCGACGACCTGGCCCGACAGGAACAGCGTCAGGAAGAAGATCCCGAACACGGCGAAGAACGCCGACTGGTGCTGCCCGCCGACCGAGGTGGTCGAGCGCGTGATCTGCGTCTTGGTCGCGGCGACCGTGGGCAGCGTGCCGCCCAGTTTTTGCGCCGCCAGAGTCGTCTGTGCGAGCGTCGCCAGATAGTCCGCCGACCTCGCGCCGCGCGGCCCGTACAGGATCTGTGGCGCGTTGAGCGGACCGAAGAGAACTGCGGATGCGTCGATATTCTTGGTCTCGAACGCCGCGCGGGCCTGCGCCGCCGGATCCGCGGTCGGCGCGACGGTGGTCAGCCCCGGTGGGGCTTCGTCGTCACGAAACATGCCGCGCAGCCGTGTATCGGCTTCCGCGATCGGGCGTGTGACGGTGGCAGGGACGATCGCGATGATCCGCGTCTTGTCCTGTGCGCCACCGCTGACGCTCGCCGCGCCCATCCCGCCGATCGCGCCGAACGACCCCATGATCACCGGCGCGAACAGGAACAGCAGGAAGATCGGCGTGAACACCGTGGCGATGAAGTCCCGCCGCGCGATCGTGAAGGTCTGGCGCAGTGTCCGGCGGAAGCGGGTCATGCCGCGTACTCCTTCGGCACGGCAGCGTGTGGCCCGACGATCCGCACGAACGCCTCGTGTAAGCCGGGCCGCTCGATCGACAGCCCCGAAATCCCGTACCCCGCGTCGATCAGCCTCACGAGCAACGTCTCGATTCCCTCGCTTGGCAGCTCGAACCGCCAGCCCCCCTCGGCATTGGCGCCATCAGGCACCGCATCCGACGGGAGCACGCCGCGAATGGCAGGATCGGGCCGATGCGGCGTATAATGCACCCGCTGCGGCAGGATTCCGCGCGCGTCCGCGACCGTGCCCTCGAACCGCCGCTTGCCGCCGGCGATGATCGCCAGCCGGTCGCACAGCCGCTCGGCATGGCTCATGATATGCGTCGAGAACAGGATCGTCGCACCGCGGTCGCGCTCGTTGAGGATCAGCTTTTCGAGCCGCTCCTGGTTGACCGGATCGAGCCCGGAAAACGGTTCGTCGAGCACCAGCAGATCGGGCTGATGCACCACCGAGCCGAGCAACTGCACCAGCTGCGCCATGCCCTTCGACAGTTTCCGGATCTTCTCGTCGACCGCATGACCCAGCCCGGCGGCTTCCATCAACTCGCCCGCCCGTGCGCGCCCGGTCTTCCAGTCGAGCCCGCGGAGTGCCCCCATGAACGCGATCGCTTCCTTGGCCTTCATCGCCGGATACAGCCCGCGCTCCTCGGGCAGATAGCCGACCCGGTCGCTCGCATCGCGCGGATTGTCGTAGCCGAGCAGCGTGCGGTTACCCTCGTCGGGCTCGATGATCCCGAGCAGCATCCGCAGTGTCGTCGTCTTGCCGGCGCCATTGGGCCCGAGCACACCGTACACCGAGCCGCGCGGCACCATGATGTCGACCCCGTCGACCACGCGCCGATCGCCGAACCGCTTCACGATCCCGCTCGCGGTGACCGCCCATTCATCGTTCACGCGCAATCTTCCTATCGAGGGTGACGTCGTGGTAGCGGTCGGACGTGGCGCAAGACAAGCTGGAACACCGACTTAAGGCCAAGGCGGCCGCATTGGGTTTTGTCGCCTGCGGAATCGCGCATGCCGACGCCGCGCCACGGGCGGGCAAACGCCTCCACCAATGGCTCGCGGATGGCCGCCACGGCGACATGATCTGGATGGAGGAGCGCAAGCACCACCGCGAGAGCCCCGCCGGCCTGTGGCCCGAAGTGCGCAGCGTGATCGCGCTCGGCATGAGCTATGCGCCGAAGGACGATCCGTTGCGATTGGCGGACGAGGGTGGGGTAGGGCGCATCTCGGTCTACGCGCAGGGCTCGGATTATCACGACGTCGTGAAGCGACAGTTGAAGGCGCTGGGGCGGTGGCTGGCGGCGGAGGCCGGGCGCGACCTGCCGCCGTTCGACCTGCCCCCCTTCGACCTGCCCCCCTTCGACCTGAAAGTGTTCGTCGACACCGCGCCGGTGATGGAGAAGCCGCTCGCCGAAGCCGCCGGGTTGGGCTGGCAGGGCAAGCACACCAATCTCGTCAGCCGGGAGCATGGGAGCTGGCTGTTCCTCGGCGCGATCTACACGACGCTGGACCTGGAACCGGACCGCGGCGGCGTCGACACCTGCGGCAATTGCGACGCGTGCCAGACCGCCTGCCCGACCGACGCCTTCCCGCGGCCATACCAGCTCGACGCCCGCCGCTGCATTTCCTACCTCACGATCGAGCATGCCGGCCCGATCCCGCACGAGTTCCGCGCCGCGATCGGCAACCGCATCTACGGCTGCGACGACTGCTTGGCGGTGTGCCCCTGGAACAAGTTCGCCGCCGCCGCCAACGCGAACCTAGCCTTCCACCCCCGCGCGGAACTGGTCGCGCCGGAGTTGGCCGACATCCTCGCGCTCGACGACGCCGGCTTCCGGCAGGTCTTCGCCGGCTCGCCGATCAAGCGCATCGGCCGCGACAGGATGGTCCGCAATGCGCTGATCGCCGCAGGCAACAGCAGTGATCGGGCGCTGGTCGCACCGGTGACAAGGATGTTGGATGATCCCGCCCCGGTCCTCCGCGATGCGGCGATCTGGGCGTTGGCGCAGCTGGACCCGGTGCGCTTCGGTGAAGAGCGAACTGTTCGCGAGCCGCTGGAACTCGAAGGCTCGATTACCGCCGCTTGGGTGAAATCAGGCTCGCCGGACGTCTAGCCAAGCAGCTTAGACAGGCAGCGGGCGAATGCTGCCGACGTCACCGCCGGCAGCATCCCTGTCTATCAGGCAACGTCGCGATCGCCCTCCGACGTGGCGATCCGGTCGTTGGCCGCGGCGCCGGCGATCTCGATCCGGCGCGGCTTCATCGCCTCGGGCACCTCACGCTTCAACGAGATGCTGAGCAGCCCGTTGTCGAAGCGCGCATGCTGGACCTGGACGAAGTCGGCCAGCTGGAAGCGGCGCTCGAAGGCGCGCGTCGCGATCCCGCGGTGCAGGAAGCGGCTCTCGTCGCGATCGTCGGGGCGTCGTCCCGTCACCGTCAGCTGGTTGTTCTGCGCGACGATCTCGATGTCGTCGGGGCGGAACCCCGCGACCGCCAGCGTGATCTGATAGCTGTCCTCGCTCTCGCGCTCGATGTCGAACGGCGGGTAGCCCTCTGGCGCCTCGGTCCGTGCGGTGGTTTCGAGCAGGTCGAACAGCCGATCGAAGCCGACCGTCGAGCGGCGATAGGGGGTGAAATCGAAGTTGGTCCTCATATCCAAATCCTCCTCATGAGCAATCTGAGCACAAGGAACACCGGATACCGAGCCGGTGCCCTCAGGTGTGCCGGACCGAAAATCGCGCCCGGCGACGGCAAAAATAATTTTGCCGGGACGCCGTTCAAGAGGGTCGATAATTTTTTTCGGAGGTCCGTTTGCGTGGTCTGAAATCGACCGGAAATCGCGCGGAAATGGCCGCTATCTACCGCCCTTATCTACCGCCCTCGCGCCGGGTCAGCGCGGCTACGCAACTGGCGCGGTCGATCGTGCTGCCGTCGGGTTCGCGCGCGTCGATATAGGTGACGCGCGGGGCGTCCGAGCCCTTGGGATAGAGATAGGCGTCGAGCACGCAGATCCCGCTCTGGAACTGGAGTTTGCGCGCGGTGCCTTCGCGGACATCGGCGTCGGGCTGGCCGAACAGCTTGGTCAGGCCGGCGGCGTCCTGGCCGAGGACGCGCTCGAGCCCGACGCTGGTATACGGGATCGCCGGGCGTCCGACCACCGGCTTGGCGACCGGTGCCGCGCAGCCGGCGAGGCCAGCGCTCAGCGCCAGCGCCAGTCCCGTTGTCGTCAATCGCGTCATGCTCGGGCCTTACGGTAATATTGGCTGTGGAAATAATGCGTCGCCATCGCGGCGCCCAGCACGGGTGCGGCGATGTTGACGATCGGAACCACGAACAGCCCGGTGTTCGCAAGCCCCAGCGTAAATCGCCCCCCCCTGGTCGTCGCACGCCAGCCCCGCATCGCCGCGGCATCCATATGCCGCGCCGCCACCATGTCGCCGAGATCGCGCCCGAGCAGCCAGCCGTTGACGACGAAGAAGGCGGCGGCCGTGCCTACTCCGGTGACGAGCAGCGCTATGTAGATTGGAAGCATGAGAAGATTGAAGAGCACGACGCGCGCGGCCGAGCGGAGGCCCATCGCGAGGCTGCGGGCGAACGGCACGGGGCGGGCGGTCTTCAGCGCGTCGGGATAATGTCGCGCCTCGACCGCTTCGACGACCTCGTCGGCGAAGATCCCGACGACCGCGATCGCGACCGCGCGGAACAGCAGCCATAATGCGAGGATCGTGACGAACAGCGCGAACGCTGCGGCAAGTCCGTCGGCGTGCCAGCCGAGCCACGCGGCGAGCGCAGCTTGCGTCCCCCACCACGTCCCGACGCCGAGCAGTGCGAAGACGAGCAGCGTGACCGCCATCGACTTGGCGAACACGCGGAGGACCGGCGGATCGGTCAATTGGCGGAGTGAGAGGAGGAGCGCGCGGATCATCGGCTCGGGATGACGCTGGGGGTGCCGCAGGTCAACGCGCCTTCGTTTCGACAGGTAGCCGTCCATCCACCCGTTCCCCCGCGGAAGCGGGGGCCCAGCTAAACCAAAGGCACCGCCCGAGATCCTGGACCCCCGCGTTCGCGAGGGAACAGAAGGGTGGGGAAGGGGGTATCTACGTCTTAAGCACCGCGAGAACCGCTGGAGCCGCCCTAACCATAATCACCACCCCGGCGGAGGCCGGGGCCCAATTGGGGGACGGCGGTAACGACGGGCTGCGCATCATTACGACGACCTTTCCAATTGGGCCCCGGCCTTCGCCGGGGTGGTCCACCTCTGCCCGCCACCCAGGCAGCGACCCGCACAACCACCCGCGCCAGTTGCACCAATCCCCCCCGCCATTTACGGCAAGCGTTTTCCCGTCCGCCCGGAGTTGCCCCTTGTCCAATCCCACCTACGACGTCGTCGCGATCGGCAATGCCATCGTCGACATCCTCAGCACCGCCACCGACGCGTTCATCGAGGAAATCGGTGTCGCCAAGGGCTCGATGCAGCTGATGTTCTCGTCCGAGGAAGCCGACGCGCTCTACGCCAAGATGGGCCCGGGCATGGAAATCTCCGGCGGCTCGGCTGCCAACACCGTTGCCGGCATCGCCGCGCTCGGTGGCAAATGCGGGTTCATCGGCCAGGTCGCCGACGACCAGCTCGGCCAGGTCTTCGCGCACGACGTCCGCAGCATCGGCATCGAGTTCGCCACCCCCGTCCGCGCCGGCGACCCGACCACCGGCCGCTGCCTGATCTTCGTGACGCCCGACGGCCAGCGCACGATGAACACCTTCCTCGGCGCGGGTCAGTTCCTGCCTGCCGCCGCGATCGACACCGCGATGATCGCCGACAGCGCGATCCTGTATCTCGAGGGCTATCTCTGGGATCCCGAAGAGCCGCGCGCCGCGATGCGCGCCGCG
The DNA here is from genome assembly GCF_053345535.1 of Sphingomonas sp. M1A8_2b. Lineage (NCBI taxonomy): Bacteria > Pseudomonadati > Pseudomonadota > Alphaproteobacteria > Sphingomonadales > Sphingomonadaceae > Sphingomonas > Sphingomonas sp. M1A8_2b. The sequence goes on from NZ_JBKFAH010000001.1 coordinate 918,054, forward strand.
ATCGACTGCGCGCGCGACGCAGGGCGGAAGGTCGCCTTCACGCTCAGCGACGTGTTCTGCATCTCGCGCCACGGCGGCGATTTCCGCCAGCTGCTCAGCGACGGCCTGATCGACATCCTGTTCGCCAACGAGAGCGAACTCGCCGCGCTCGCCGAGACCGACGACTTCGACGCCGCCGTCGCCAAGATCTCCGCCCAGGTCCCGACCCTGGTCGTCACCCGCGGCGAGCACGGTGCCTGCGCGCTCCAGAACGGCACCCGCGCCGAAGTGAAGGCCGAGCCGATCGCCAAGGTCGTCGACACCACCGGCGCCGGCGACCTCTTTGCGGCGGGCTTCCTCCACGGCCAGGCCCAGGGCTACGACCTGCACGCGTCGCTGAAGCTCGGCGCGGTCTGCGCGGCCGAGATCATCAGCCATGTCGGCGCCCGCCCGATGGTCGACCTGAAGGCGCTCGCCGCCAAGCACATCGGCTGATCTCCTCGGTCATCCCGGACCTGTTCCGGAGTCCACCGTTCCGCAAATTCACGAACCTGTGAGTACGCGGAGCGGTGGATGCCGGAACGAGCCCGGCATGACGGAAGCAAAAAAAGGGCCGCGGGAGTTTCCTCCCGCGGCCCTTTTTATTGGCCTCGATCAGTGGCTGCTATCGACGTCCCCATCGTCGATCCCCAGCCCGACATGGCTGCGCGAGCGGCTGTAGAGGAAATAGATCAGCAACCCGATCGCGCCCCAGCCCGGCAGGACCAGCTTGGCAGTCAGTGGCAGCGACAAATACAGCCCGACGCAGCCGATGATCGCGAGCGGCGCGACGATCCACACCGCAGGGGTGCGGAACGGACGCTTGCGGCCCGGATCGGTCTTGCGCAGCACCATCACCGAGATTGCCACCATCATGAACGCGAACAGCGTGCCAGCGTTCGAATAATCGGCGAGCTTGCCGACCGGCAGGATCGCCGCCGCGATCGCCGCGGCGATGCCGGTGACGATCGTGACGACGTGCGGCGTCCGGAACTTCGGGTGGATCGAGGCAAGCCGGGCCGGCAACAGGCCGTCGCGCGCCATCGTGAAGAACACGCGGGTCTGGCCGAACATCATCATCAGCACCACCGACGGCAGCGCCAGCACCGCGGCAAGCCCGACCAGCCGGCCCATGATCGGCCAGTGAATTTCTTGGAGCACATGCACGAGCGCTTCCTTCGAGCAAACCAGCGGCTCCATCACGCCGGATTTGACGATCGCGGCGCAACGCCCCGCCATCTCGGCCGAGCCCGGTGCCAGGATCCCGCCATCGGCAGTCGTCACCGGGTTGGCGCCGATCGCACCGATCGCGCCCGACGCGACCAGCAGGTAGAACAACGTACAGATGCCGAGGCTGGCGATCAGCCCGATCGGCACGTTGCGCTGCGGGTTCTTGGTCTCTTCCGCCGCGGTCGAGACCGCGTCGAAGCCGACATAGGCGAAGAAGATCGACGCCGCGGCACCCAGCACGCCGACGCCCGACGAGCTCAGCGGGTTGCCGACGCCGTAGGGCAGGAACGGATGGAAATTATCCGCCTTGAGCACGGGAATCGTCAGCGCGATGAACGCGGTCAGCGCGGCGATCTTGATCAGCACCAGCACCGCGTTGACGCGTGCGCTCTCGGTCGTGCCGACCACCAGCAGCCACGTGACGAGCCCGATGATGATCACCGCCGGGAGGTTCATGAAGCCGCCGACCGTCATCGCGGTCTGCAGATCGGCGTTGGGCGTGGCACCGAACGCGACCTGGACGTGCGCCATCAGTGCGTCGGCGTTGCGTAAGGCATTGGGGATGTGGAAGCCGATCCCGTCGAGCAGCCCGGCCAGATGGTTCGACCAGCCGACCGCGACCGCGCTCGCGCCGACCGCATATTCGAGGATCAGTGCCCAGCCGACCATCCAGGCGAGCAGCTCGCCGGTCACGGCATAGGTGTAGGTGTAGGCCGAGCCGGAGACCGGCACCATCGACGCCAGCTCGGAATAACACAGCGCGGCGACCGCGCAGACAAAGCCCGCGACGACGAAGCTCAGCAACATGCCCGGCCCCGCCTTCTGCGCGGCCTCGGACGTCAGCACGAAGATACCCGTGCCGATCACCGCGCCGACGCCCAGCAGGGTCAGCTGGAACGCACTCAGCGTTCGCGAAAGCCCCTTTTTCTCTGCCGTCGCCAGAATGGCATCCAGCGATTTTACGCGACCAAAAATCAATTCGGTACCCCCCGGGGATTGCTAGGGCCGGGTCAATAAGGCCCCTTGCTCAAGCGCCGGAGCCTAATGGCAATTTTATTACGTGCAATCCTTTAGTGGCGGAAAGCTGCGCTATTGCGCGAGCATCGGCCCGAGCGGACGCCCGCCGAAGACATGAACGTGCAGGTGCGGCACCTCCTGGTGCCCGTCCCGACCGATGTTCGCGAGCAGGCGATAACCCGGTTCGACCAGACCCGCGGCGCGCGCGACAGCACCGACCGCGCGGACGAACCCGCCGATCTCCGCATCCGATCCGCGCGCGGAGAAATCGTCCCACGACACATAGGCGCCCTTGGGGATCACGAGCAGATGCGTCGGCGCCTGCGGGTTGATGTCGTGGAACGCAATCGCGAAGTCGTCCTCGTAGACGCGCTTCGACGGGATCTCGCCGCGCAGGATCTTAGCGAAGATATTCTGGTCGTCATACGGCTGGGTGGCGTCGATCGGCATAAATCCCCCTTCCGCTTGCGGGAGGGGTTAGGGGAGGGGCGTGCCTTCCCGATCCCGGCGGAGCGTGTGGGTCATGCCCTCCCCCGACCCCTCCCGCAAGCGCAACGGGAGAAGATCAGCTCGTCCGCCCGGCCTTCTCGACCAGCCCGCCGACACCCTCGCGCCGCTCCAGTTCTGCGCGAACGTCGTCGAGACTCAGCCCCGCATCCGCCAGCAGCACCGCCAGATGGAACATCAGGTCCGCCGCTTCCGGCACGATGCTCGCCTCGTCGCCCGAGCACGCCGCGATCACCGTCTCGACGGCTTCCTCGCCGAGCTTCTGCGCGATCTTGGGGCGGCCCTTGGCGAACAGGCTCGCGGTGTAGCTGGTGTCGGCGGGCGCATCGCGACGGGCGCGGATGGTCGCTTCGAGGCGGTCGAATACGGGGTCCATGCGCGGCGTGCTGACGCAGCCGGGCAGGCGGGTCAATCCTTCTTGGGCGGCCCCGCATCGCGGCGGCGCGATTTGATGAACCGCTTCCGCAACGCCCGGCGCACGAGCCAGACCCCGATCGCCGCAAACCCGAACAGCGCAATGTCCGACATTTCGGGCCCGGTTCGCGGATGGACCACGCCGCTATGCCCCGACTGGACCGCGAGGATGGCGAGCACCGGCATGCTCTAGTCCGCCGCGCGAACCGGCGTCCGCACCGGGATCCCCGCCGCCGCCAGCGCCGCATGTGCGTCGCCGATCGACGCCTGCCCGAAATGGAAGATCGACGCCGCCAGTACCGCGCTCGCATGCCCGTCGCGGATGCCCGCCACCAGATCGTCGAGCCCGCCGACCCCGCCGCTTGCCACCACCGGCACGCTGACGCGGTCGGAAATCGCGCGGATCAGGTCGAGGTCGTAGCCGCTGCGTGTCCCGTCGCGGTCCATCGATGTGACGAGCAACTCGCCCGCGCCCAGTTCGGCGAGCTTCAAGGCATGCGCGATCGCATCGATCCCGGTCGCGCGCCGACCGCCATGCGTGAACACTTCCCAGCCTTCACCCGACCGCCGCGCATCGACGCTCGCTACGCAGCACTGGCTGCCAAACCGCTCGGCGATATCCGCCACCAGTTCCGGCCGCTCGACCGCCGCCGAATTGACCGCAACCTTGTCCGCCCCCGCCAGCAACAGCGCGCGCGCATCGTCCGCCGTCCTTACGCCCCCGCCGACGGTTAACGGCATGAAGCATACCGCCGCCGTCCGCCGCACGACGTCGAGAATCGTCCCCCGACCTTCATGGGAGGCGCCGATATCCAGGAAACACAGTTCGTCCGCCCCGGCGGCATCATAGGCGCGCGCCTGCTCGACCGGATCGCCGGCGTCGCGCAGTTCGACGAAGTTCACGCCCTTCACCACGCGCCCATCGGCAACGTCGAGACACGGAATGACGCGCGCGCGGACTGTCATGCGCTGTGCCGAACTTTTTGTTCACGCGGAGACGCGGAGACGCGGAGACGCGGCGGAGCCGCTAAGAAAAATATTTCGCGCAGAGGCGCAGAGGCGCGGAGAGAGAGGAAGGGAGCAAGGCCTAACTTCTTACTCTCCGCGCCTCTGCGCCTCTGCGCGAACAAGTTTCTGCCTGCGGCGCTAGCCGACTCTCCGCGTCTCCGCGTCTCCGCGTGAATCATCATGCAGCCTTCGCCACACTCAATGCCGCCGCGAGATCGAGCCGGCCATCGTACAACGCCCGCCCGGTAATCACGCCTTCGACCCCGTCCCGCACATGCAAAGCCAGCACGTGGATCTCGGCAATCCCCTTGACCCCGCCGCTGGCGATCACCGGGATATCGACCGAGCGCGCAAGGTCGACCGTTGCGTCGACGTTGCACCCCTTCAGCATCCCATCACGGCCCACGTCGGTGAACAGCAAAGACGCCACCCCCGCATCCTCGAACCGCCGCGCGAGATCGACCGCGCTGGTTGTCGACACGTCCGCCCAGCCCTTGGTCGCGACCATGCCGTCCTTCGCGTCGACTGCGACGACGATCCCGCCGGGGAAATCCTTCGCCACGCCGCGCACGAACTCGGGGTCCTCCAGCGCCGCCGTGCCGATCACGACTCGGGAGACGCCCAGATCGAACCAGCCCTCGACGCTGGCCCGAGTCCGGATGCCGCCGCCAAGCTGCACATGCCCCGGAAACTGCGCGACGATCGACCGCACCGCATCGCCGTTGACCGAAGCCCCCGCGAACGCGCCGTCGAGATCGACCACATGCAGATGCTCCGCGCCCGCCTCGGCGAACAGCATCGCCTGCGCCGCGGGATCGTCGCCATAGACGGTCGCGCGGTCCATATCACCCTCGGCGAGACGCACGACCTGACCGGCCTTCAGGTCGATCGCGGGGAAAATGATAAGGCTCACGGCCGCCACTCCAGGAAACGTTCGAGCAAGGCCAAGCCGTAGCGCTGGCTCTTCTCAGGATGAAACTGCACGCCGATCATCGTGTCACGACCGATCGCCGCGGTGACCGCGCCAGCATGGTCGGTGGTCGCAAGCACGTCGGCGCCTTCGAAGGCGAAGCTATGCAGGAAATATGCCTCGCCCGGCTCGATCAGCGGATGCGCGACGGAGGGAACGACGTCGTTCCACCCCATATGCGGCACCTTCGCCTCCATCGTCCCCGGTTCCAGCCGTCGCACGCGCCCCGAAACCCAGCCGAGCCCGGCATGTGTCCCCATCTCTTCGCCCGCATCGGCCATCAACTGCATGCCGACGCAGATCCCGAGAAACGGCGCACCCTCGGCGCGCACCCGCCGGTTCAACGCCTCGACCATCCCCGGCACCGCGCGCAACGCCGCCGCGCACGCGCCGTATGCGCCGACGCCCGGCAACACGATCCGGTCAGCCTTCGCAACGGCATCAGCGTCCGAAGTCACGACGAGATCGACACACCCGGCCGTCCGCAACGCGTTCTCGACCGAATGCAGGTTCCCCGCACCGTAATCGATCAGCGCGAGCGTCACATTCCCCTCCCGCTTGCGGGAGGGGTTAGGGGAGGGAGTGACATAGCCGCGAGTCCGACGATCGAGGCCAGGCCCTCCCCCGACCCCTCCCGCAAGCGGGAGGGGAGCATCAGAGTATCCCCTTGGTCGACGGGATCGCATCGGCCTTGCGCGGATCGATCTCGATCGCCGTCCGCAGTGCCCGCGCGACACCCTTGAACGCCGCCTCGGCGATGTGGTGGTTGTTCGACCCGTACAGCGTCTCGACGTGCAGCGTGATGCCGGCCGCCTGCGCGAAGCTGTGGAAGAAATGCTCGAACATCTCGGTGTCCATGCCGCCCAGCCGCTTCTGCGAGAACAGGTCCTTCCACACCAGCCACGGCCGCCCGGAAATATCCAGCGCTACCCGAGTCAACGTCTCGTCCATCGGCGACAGCGCATCGCCGTACCGCGCAATCCCGCGTTTATCGCCGAGCGCCTGCGCGAACGCCTGGCCGATCGCGATCCCGGTATCCTCGACGGTGTGGTGCTCGTCGATATGCAGATCGCCCTTGGTCCGCACGCGCAAGTCGATCAGCGAGTGGCGCGATAATTGTTCGAGCATGTGATCGAAGAAACCGACCCCGGTCTCGACGTCGTATACGCCGGTCCCATCGAGGTTCACGGTGACGTCGATCGCCGTCTCGGCGGTGGAGCGGGTGATCGTGGCGGTGCGCATGCCACCTCCCATAACGTCCGCCACGACGCATGCAATCTTGACCGGCATCCGAATGGCGCTACCCAAGGGATATGACCGATGGACTGCCCGATAGCCTGATTCCGTACGACGAGATCGTACAAGAAGCCCTGCGTGCCGTGGTCGGCCGCGTGCTCGGTTCGGTCGCGGAGGCCGGCGGGCTTCCCGGCGAGCATCATTTCTACATTACCTTCAAGACGCAGGCCCCCGGCGTCGACATCCCCAAGCGGCTGATCGAGCGTTTCCCGGACGAGATGACGATCGTCATGCAGAACCGCTATTGGGACCTCATCGTCGACGACGAGCGCTTCTCGATCGGGCTTTCGTTCAACCAGGTCCCGTCGAAGCTGGTGATCCCGTATTCGGCGATCACCGCCTTCCAGGATCCCGCGGTAAGCTTCGAACTCCGCTTCCAGGCGCAGGAAGGTGCGGACGATGCACTCGGCGACCACGACGAAGCCGAAAACGACGGCCCGACCGCGGTCCCGATCGAAGACGGCTCGAACGTCGTGGCCGTGGATTTCAAGCGGAAGAAGTAACCCAAACTCCCTCGCCCCTACGGGGAGAGGGAAGGGGCCCGCTGCACTTGCGGTGGGAAGGGAGAGGGGAGTGAGGCTAAGGCCGCTTCCTCCCAAAACCACGCGCCCTTCCGTCGCCTGCGGCTCCTCCCTCTCCCCGAAGGGGCGAGGGATCCCGAGCACGCTACGGAAGGTTGACCCAGCATGACCCAAACCCGCACAGAAACCGACACGATCGGCCCGATCGAAGTCCCCGCCGCCGCCTATTGGGGTGCGCAGACCGAACGCTCGATCGAGAATTTCCCCTTCGCCACCCGCGAACGCATGCCGATCGAGATCGTCCACGCGCTCGCCCTCGTCAAACAAGCCGCCGCCCGCGTAAACCGCTCGCACGGCCTCGACGAAAAAATCGCCACCGCGATCGACGCCGCCGCGCAGGAAATCATCGACGGCAAGCTCGACGACCAGTTCCCGCTCGTCATCTGGCAGACCGGCAGCGGCACGCAGTCGAACATGAACGCCAACGAGGTCATCGCCGGCCGCGCCAACGAGGTCCTCACCGGCACCCGCGGCGGCAAGTCCCCCGTCCACCCCAACGACCACGTCAACATGAGCCAGTCGTCCAACGACAGCTTCCCGACCGCACTCCACATCGCCGCGGCGATCGCCACCACCCACCGCCTGATCCCCGCGCTCGACAAGCTGCACGCCGCGCTCGACGCCAAAGCCAACGCCTGGGACGACATCGTCAAGATCGGCCGCACCCACCTCCAGGACGCGACGCCGCTGACGCTCGGCCAGGAATTCTCCGGCTACGCAAACCAGCTCTACCGCTGCCGACACCGCATCGAGCCCGCGATCAGCCACGGCATGGTGATCCTTGCACAGGGCGGCACCGCGGTCGGCACCGGTCTCAACGCCCCGGTCGGCTTCGGCGACGCGATCGCGGCGGAACTTGCCGAGATCACCGGCCTGCCGTTCGTCAGCGCGCGCAACAAGTTCGAGGCGCTCGCGTCGAACGATCCGCTCGTCCACCTCTCGGGCACGCTCAACACGCTGGCGGTCGCGCTCACCAAGATCGCCAACGACATCCGCCTTTTGGGCTCGGGCCCCCGCTGCGGCTTCGGCGAGATCGACCTCCCCGCGAACGAGCCCGGCAGCTCGATCATGCCGGGCAAGGTCAACCCCACCCAGTGCGAGATGCTGACGATGGTCGCCGGCCAGGTAATGGGCAACCACGTCGCGGTCACCGTCGGCGGGATGCAGGGCCATCTCGAGCTGAACGTCTTCAAGCCGCTGATCGGCGCCAACGTGCTGCGCTCGATCGACCTGCTCGCGACCGCGATGGAAGGATTCGCGGAGCGCTGCGTCGCCGGCATCGAACCCAACCGTGGCCGCATCGCCGAGCTGCTCGACCGCTCGCTGATGCTGGTGACCGCGCTCGCCCCCGAGATCGGCTACGACGCGGCGGCGAAGATCGCCAAATACGCCCACGCCGAAGGGCTAACGCTGAAGGAAGCAGGCCTCGCTTTGGGACTGGTCGACGCCGAAACGTTCGACCGAGTCGTCAAACCCGAATCGATGCTCGGCCGATAACCTCCCGTTCTCCTGCGTGCGCAGGAGAACACGTGGGCGGATGGGAACCCAAACGCCTTTCGCGCGCTAACCCGCCACACGGACAGGAGAAATTACGTGGGCGTAACGACCATAGGCGCGCTGATCGGCGCAGGTATCGATTCGCTGAGTGGCGACGACGGCAACGCGGATGGCGCGATCATCGGCGCCATCACCGCCAACGTACTCAAGCTCGTCGTGCCGATGGCCGTAACCTACGCGATCGGCTGGGCGGTGCTGCGTGGTGCAGCGGAACTCAAGGACCAGGTTTTCGGGGAGAATAAGGCATGATCGGACGTATCATCAGTGCATTGGTTGGCCGCGAGCTGGGCCGTCGCGACGGCAGCGGCGGCACGGCTGGCGCCGTTAAGGGCGTCGTGGCGATGAGCCTGATGCGCCGCATGGGCCCGCTCGGCATGATCCTCGGCGGCGGTTACGCAGCCAAGAAGGCCTATGACCGCAACAAGGCGCGCAAGGCCGGCTATTAATCCGCCTTCGTAATTCCACGCGCGGGCCGCGCATGGGTTGACGCCCATATGCGGTCCGCGGCAAGGGCGCGCATGCCCCACACACTTCCGTCCGACCCGCATGGTTTCCGTCGTCGCGGAGTCCTGTTCGTCCTGTCCTCGCCGTCCGGCGCCGGCAAGTCGACGATCGCGCGCAGATTGCTCGCGGACGAGCACGAACTCGAGATGTCGGTCTCGGTCACGACCCGGTCGGTGCGACCCGGCGAAGTCGACGGCAAGGATTACCATTTCACCGACCTCGAAGGCTTTCGCGACATGGTCGCGAAGGACGAGTTCCTCGAATGGGCGCACGTCTTCAACCACCGCTACGGCACGCCGCGCGCGCAGGTCGAAGAACTGCTCGCGGCGGGCAAGGACGTGCTGTTCGACATCGACTGGCAGGGCGCGCAACAGCTGTTCCAGATCGCCGGCGGCGACGTCGTCCGCGTCTTCATCTTCCCGCCCTCGATGGAAGAACTCCACCGCCGCCTCACCAGCCGCGGCACCGATTCGGAAGAGGTGATCGAAGCCCGCATGTCGCGCGCGGCCAACGAGGTCAGCCACTGGGACGGCTATGATTACGTACTGGTCAACGACGACGTCGACAGCTGCATCCGCGGCGTGAAGACGATCCTGGCGGCGGAGCGGTTGAAGCGTTCGCGCCAGACCGGCCTGATCGGCTTCATCCGCAGGCTGACGCGGTAACCCGCCAACCCGTTCTCCTGCGAACGCAGGAGTCCAGGGTTACAGGCCCTAGCGTTTGGTATCCTGGGCTCCTGCGTTCGCAGGAGAACGGTTAGAGCAGCCCCAGAAACTCTACCCCGACCCCAAACTCCTTGCGCTTCAACTCGCGCAACTGAGTCGCCTGCCAGTCCTCGCCCCACATCTCGACAGACCAGTCCTCGTCGATCCCCGCGGCAGCCCAGGCCGCATCCGCGTCGATCTCGCCCTCGATCAACGCCAGCCCGATCACCAGCGACCCGGTCAACGTCACCACCGGCGACAACCCCGCCAGCCGGAAATCGTCATACGCCGCGACCGCCTCGTGCAGCCGCGCGACCGTCGCGTCCGGTTGCGCAACGTGCATCACGCCCGCCGTCACCGCGAACGTCACGTCATACCGCCCCCGCGCCCACGCCAGCAGCGGATCCCACGCCGCCGCTTGCCGCTCGACCAGCGGCGGCGGGCCATCGGCGCGGTAGCAGAGCAAGTCGCTCTCCCCATACGCCGCCAGCCGCACGGCGAACTGCGCAGGATCGTTCGCGATCGGATCGGTCGCCGCATTGGCGAGCCCGGTCAGCGGCATCGTCCGCGGGTCGATCGTCTCGCCGACAGCGCGCCATTCCTCCGCGACAGCCTCGGCCAGCGCATCGCTCGGCAGCGCGAGCGGCCGCCGCCCGGGCGTCCGCACCGGCTTGCCATCGAGTGTCACCACCCGGTCAGCATCGATCGCCACGTCTTTCCAGAACCGCTTCATGCGCCCATTCCGTTCATTCGGGTGTCCGCCAACGGTGCGCGAGACTACGCGGCACGGTGGCGATCATCGCCATCGCCGACAAGACGATCGCCGTCCCGAGGATCTTCGGTGCCCAGTCATGCGCGCGCGCGATCAGGATCAGCCCGAGCAGCGCGCCCGCAACCCCCGCCAGCCGCACTGCGACCAGCATGAACCAGCGCCGCTGCGCCAATTTGTCGGCATCGGTCATCGTGCAGCCACCATGTGCAGCAGTTCCGGCACCGCCGTCGCAACCACATCCGCCCCCGCGTCTGAAAGCTCGTGCACGTCGTGATACCCCCACGCGACCCCGACGGCGCGCGCACCGGCCGCGTGCGCCATCGCCATGTCGAAGCTCGTATCGCCGATCATCGCGGTCGTCTCCACGGTAGCACCTGCTTCCGCGATCGCCGCGAACAGCATCGCGGGATCGGGCTTCGACGGATGCCGGTCCGCGGTCTGCAACGTCACGAACCGCTCGGCGATTCCGTGCGCGGCCAGAATATGCGCGAGCCCGCGATCGGACTTACCCGTCGCCACACCAAGCGCCCAGCCGTCGTCGGCGAGCGTCGCCAGCACTTCCGCAATCCCCTCGAACAACGGTTCGTCCGCCAGTTCGCCACTCGCGCGCATCGCATGGAACGCGTTCTTGTAGTCGGTGGCAAGCGACCGGTGCAGCGCCTCGTCCGCCTCCGGCAGCAAGACCTGCATCGCCTCGACGAGACTCAAGCCGACGATTCGCCGGATGTCCGCACGCGGCGGCGGGATCATCCCGGCGCCCTCGAACGCACGCTCGCACGCGACACAGATATTCGCCTGGCTATCGACGAGCGTCCCATCGCAATCGAACACGGCAAGACGGATCATGAGATTTTCCAACGCATCGCCGCCTCGTAGATCACGCGTGCACGCGAGGGAACGCCAAACCGGAACGCGCGCGCCTGCGAACGGTTCGTGTCGGATATCTCTGGAGACTCAACGATGGCGCACGCACAGACCGACACCCCGAACATCTGGGCCGCCGCCGCCGCCGGCCTGGTGGCAGGGCTCGCCGCCTCGTTCGTGATGGACCGCTTCCAGGCCGGCGTCGCCGCGCTGTCCTCGTCGAAGAGCGATGCCGAGCCTGCGACGGAGAAGGCGGCGGACAAGGTGTCGCAAATGGTGGTCGGCCACGACATCCCCGATGACCGCAAGCCGCTCGCCGGACAGGTCGTGCACTACGCGCTCGGGGCCGGGCTGGGGATCGCCTACGCGGTGGCGGCGGAATACCGGCCTTCGGTGACCGCGGGCTACGGCACCGCGTTTGCGGCCGCGACGACGGCGTTGCTAGATGAGGCGGCGGTGCCAGCGGCGGGGCTTGGTGAGGCTCCGTGGAACACCGCGCCGACGACGCATCTGTATGGCGCGGCGTCGCACATCGTGTTCGGGACGGTGACCGAGGGCATGCGGCGGTTGTTGCTGGGGTGGCTGAAGTAGCGCGCTACCTGCCTCCACCTAGTTCCCCCGCGAAGGCGGGGGCCCAGGAATCAAGCAGCGCCGACGATCGTGGCCGCTGGACCCCCGCCTTCGCGGGGGAACGGCTTGGGGGTAAGGTGCCGCCAACCACCCCAAACCCCACCCCGGCGCAGGCCGGGGCCCAGTTGGCAAGGTGGCAATAATGGAGCGCCGCCCTTCGTTAACAACGTCCCCCAACTGGGCCCCGGCCTCCGCCGGGGTGGGGCAATGGTTAGACCTGAGCGCTCAGTCCGATCACTTCACCCTCTCCGCTCGGGGGAGAGGGAAGGGGCCCGCGGCCGCTTGGCCGTGGGAAGGGTGAGGGCACGCCTCAGCCGACAGCCATCGACTACCGAGTCCCAGGCCCACTCCGCGGCCCAGTCCTCGGACCACTCGGCTTCCCAGCCCCACCCGGACGCCCACGCCCCGCCGGCTTGGTCCCCTCAACCCGAGGCCCACTCCGGGGCGCTCCGAACTTCGACCCAGCCCCGGTCCGAGGTCCACCCGTCTTCGGCGCAGGCTTGCCCGTCGCCTTCTCCTCGACAACCCCACGCCCACGCCGCTCACCCTTACGGTCTTTCCGCACCGACTTCGCATGCGCCCTAGCCCGCGACTTCATCTGCTCGCGCGTCGGCGCGGTCTTCTCGTCGAGCACCAGGTCGTCGCCCAGCTTCTCCTCGAAACCCAATTGCTTGAGGCTCTCGGCGAAATGCGTCGGCAGTTCGGCGGTCACGTCGATCGACCCGCCATCGGGATGATCCACCTTGATCCGCCGCGCATGCAGATGCATTTTCCGCGAGATCCCGCCGGTCAGAAACGCTGCGGCCCCGCCGTACTTGCCATCGCCGACGATCGGATGCCCGATCGCCGCCATATGCACGCGCAACTGATGCGTGCGCCCCGTAAACGGCTGCAACTCGACCCACGCCGCACGGTTGCCCGCGCGCTCGATCACGCGGTAGCGCGTCCGCGCCGGTGCGCCTTCGGCCTCGTCGACGTGCATCTTCTCGCCGCCGGTGCCCGGCTGCTTGGCGATCGGCAGTTCGATCATGCCGTCCTCGATCGACGGCACGTCGACCACCAGCGCCCAATAGACTTTTCGCGCCGTCCGCCCCGAAAACGCCTTCGCGAAGAACGCCGCCGCGCGCGACGTCCGCGCCACCAGCAAGGCGCCGGACGTGTCCTTGTCGAGCCGGTGGACCAGCTTCGGCCGACCCTCGTTGTCGTACTGCAACCCGTCGAGCAGCCCGTCGACATGCTGCGTCGTCTTGGTGCCGCCCTGCGTCGCCAGCCCCGGCGGCTTGTTCAGCACGAACGCCTGGAAATCCTTGTGGATGACCATCGACTGCGCGAGTTCTGTCTCCTCGTCCGACAGGATCACGCGTTCGCGGACGCGCCTGGGCTTGTCGACGTCGGCGGCGGCCTTGTCGGCTTCGGGCGGCGGCACGCGGAGCATCTGGCCCGCCGCGATCCGGTCGCCCGGCGTCGCACGCGCGCCATCGACGCGGAGCTGCCCGGTGCGCGCCCACATCGCCACCGTCGTGAAGCTCGTGTCGGGCAGATGCCGCTTGAACCACCGGTCGAGCCGGATGCCGTCATCGTCGAACCCGACGTTGAACTCGCGGAAACCCGTATCGCTATCGCTTTTGCCCGCAGTCATGCGACGGCCCTTACTGCGGAGAGACCCGCGAACAACGCGGCGACCGAACCGATCACCGACACCAAAACATACCCCAACGCGACGCCGAATGCGCCTCGTTCGATCATCGTGACGACCTCCAGCGAGAACGCCGAAAAGGTCGTGAATCCCCCCAGCACGCCCACCGCGAGCAGCAGGCGCCAGTTCTCTGACGCGCTGTCCCGCGCCAGCACGCCGACCAGCACGCCCATCAGCAACCCGCCGACGATGTTCACGGCCAGCGTCCCGAAGGGATAGTCTGGCCCGAGCAGCGCGGTCGTCGCGCGACCCGTCAGATAGCGCGCGCCGGAACCGACCGCACCACCGACCATGACGTAGAGAAGGGGAAGCATCCCCGTGCCCTAGCGCGAATCGGGGCGAACGGAAAGGTGCGGTTGGGAGGGGCAATGCGGCATCCGCCCTTATGTGAGATCACGGGCAAAACCTGTCCGAATTGTTTCCCCGCGAAGGCGGGGACCCAGTCTGGGCTCCCGCCTTCGCGGGAGAACAAGGAGGGAAGTACGATGTTAGCCCTAATACGCTACCACCCCGGCGAAGGCCGGGGCCCAGTTGGAAAGGTGGCAATAACGAAGGACCGCGCTCAGTTAGCGACGTCCCCCAACTGGACCCCGGCCTTCGCCGGGGAGGTGCACTTGCTGGTCGCTTGCTCCAGGTGCGTGCCGTTCAGTAGTGTCGAGACACCACGCTTTCACCGCCCGGCGTTGGACACCATATCCACATCGCTCCCACCACCAGCCCGCGCCGTCACATAAACAACGTAAGCGTCGTCCCCCCGAACCCCGCCCAGCACATGCTGCTTGCCGTCGGTGCTGTGCCCCGCCGAATACCCCGCGCCGCTCGCCTTCGTGTAATAATAATCGAGCATCTTCTGCACGCCCGCGCTGCTCGAAAAACTCACGACCCGCAGCCGACAGCCGTCCTTGTCCGCCCCCGCCGCCTCGGTCAGCCGCGCGGCCGGATACAGCGGCAGGTCCGCCGGCAACCGGTTCGCCCATTCCGCCGAATAGCCGATCTTCTGCGCGCACACCGACGCGTCCGGCGTCTTTTGCCGTTCCGCCAAAGCCCCAAGCGTCAGCGCACCGTCCGCGGACTTGCACTCGGGGCAGTCGTTCGACGCCGCCGGCGCGTGCTTCAGCGTGGCCGGATCGACCGGATCCTTGCGCAACGCCACGTCCGGCACCGCCCCCGTCTCGGGACCCGGCGGTGGGCGCACCGCGTCGGTGTTCGACGATTGCGCGAGCCGCGGGTCGACCATGATCTGCGCGCCGAGTGACTGTGCCACCGCCGGATCGCGCGTTCCGTTGGTCAGTTCGGCATCGAGGCTGTTGAGATCCTGCTGGTCGGTCGAAGACCGATTGCAGGCGGCCAGCGCGAACGGCAGAAGCAAGGCGGAGCGCAAGGATAAAGTCATCACGGGCATCCTATGCGCGAAAGACGGTGAAGAAAGCGTTTTCCGCACGCCATCGATCCTCCCCCGCCAGGGGGAGGTGGCTGGCGCTTGCCAGACGGAGGGGGAGGCAAGGGAAACCGCTGTTCCGTGTCCTCCCCCTCCGTCACCTTCGGCGCCACCTCCCCCTGGCGGGGGAGGAACGTAAAAACGCGCTACACCCCCCCGACCGCCAAGCCTTGCCCGAACCCATCCGACTCGCCATGTTCCAGGCATGCTGAACATCGTCTCGATCCTCATCGGCCTCGTCACCCTTGTGCTCGGCCTCGTCGCCTTCATCCCGCTGCTCGGCTGGATGAACTGGCTCGTCATTCCGATCGGGATCGTCGGCGCCGCGGTCGGCGCGCTGTCGTCGAGCACCGGCGGACGCAACCTCAACATCGTCCTGATCATCATCTTCGCGCTCCGCCTCAGCCTCGGCGGCGGCATCATCTGACGCAAAAAGGGCCCGGCGTTACCACCGGGCCGTCTCAATCTTAGATCCTCCCCCGCCAGGGGAGGTGACTGGCCCCTGCCAGACGGAGGGGGAGGGCAGCGAAACGTCTATTGCGTGTCCTCTCCCTCCGTCACCTTCGATGCCACCTCCCCCTGGCGGGGGAGGATCACACGCCTCAACGGCAGCGCACGTTGCCGCGGTCGATAGACTGGCCGAGCAGCGCACCACCGCCCGCGCCAACCAGTGTGCCGAGCAGCTGCGACCCACCGCTCGAGATGACGTTGCCCAGCGCACCGCCCGCCAACCCACCGACGATCAGCCCCGTCGTGCCGTCGCTGCGGCGGCAGTAATATCGCCCGTTGCCCCCGCGATAGATGCGGTCGTTCCGGCCCAGGCGACGCTCCTGATAATAGCGTCCGTCGCGGTAATAGCGGTCCGCGAAATAGCCGCGCTGGCCGCGCTCGTAACGGTTATAGTCGTAGCCGCGATACTGCTGCCAGTTGCGGTCCTGGCGGATGTCGCGAATGTCGCCGCGGCGATCCCGGCGCGCATCGCGCACCTCCTCACGATAGTCGCGGCGAGCATCGCGGACGTCGCCGCGCGAGTCCGCGTTGCGCAGGTCGCGGCGATAGTCGCGCTGGGCGTCGCGGACCTCGTTATTGTATTCGCGGTTGGCGCCCCGAATCGTCGACTGCGCGCCGACGGGAATCGCACTGAACGCGGTGGCGGCAAGGGCGGCCGATAGAATGGCGATACGCATGATCTCTCTCCCAGATGCTGTGCGTACAGAACGGCCGGCCGATGCGGGGGTTGCGTGAACCGCAAACTACCTCGCATTCAGCCGGCCGACAGGTTCTTGAGATCAGGCGTTTTTACGCGGCGAGATTATGCTCCAGCGTGATCTCGGCGTTCATCAGCTTCGAGATCGGGCAGTTCGCCTTGGCGTCCGCAGCGATCGCCTCGAACTCGTCCTTCGAGATGCCGTCGACCTTGGCGTTCAGCGTCAGTGCCGACTTGGTCACCTTGAAGCCGTCGCCGTCCTTGTCGAGCGTCACCTTCGCCGACGTCTCGAGCGTGCCCGCCTCATAGCCCTTGCCGGCGAGCGCGAAGCTCAGCGCCATCGTGAAGCAGGACGCATGCGCCGCCGCGATCAGTTCCTCGGGGTTGGTGCCCGGCTCGTTCTCGAACCGCGTGTTGAAACCGTAGGGGGTGTCGGACAGCACGCCCGACTGGGTCGAGACATGGCCCTTGCCGGTCTTGCCGAGGCCTTCGTATTTTGCCGATCCGCTGCGTGTGGTCATCGTGTAATCCTTTGATTGAAGGAGGAAATGGGGTCGGGACAGGAAAAAAGGCGCCGTGGTTGCCCACGACGCCCTTCCCCAACGCGCAGCTACCGAAATAGCGGCATTGATTTAGCCGATAAGTGTCAGCGGCAACGATTGTTGGTCGAGCCCTTGTCGATCGCGCGACCGGCGAGACCGCCGAGGACCGCGCCGCCGAGCGTACCGACCGTGCGGTCGCCGCGGGTGTCGACCGTGCGGCCGAGCAGGGCGCCGCCGACGCCGCCGATGATCGTGCCGGTCGTGCCGTTGTTCTTCTTGCAATAGACGCGGCCGTCACGACCACGCCATTCGCGGCGATGGCGCGCATCGGCAGCCGAAACCGGGATCAGCAGCGTCGGCAGGACCATCGCGCTGCAGCCGAGGGCCAGAATGAACTTACGCATGAAATATACTCCCTAGTGAATTGATCTGATGCCGTAACGAGGGGACCATAGCGCGGGTTGCATGAACCAAAAACAACGTCGCGTTCATCGTTGCGTTTGGTTCCGCGACGATAGGCGGTGGAGCGTGGAAAAGCCCCGGATCGCCCTTTGAGGAACGGCAATATCGCCGCCCTGAAAAAGCCGGGTTACCGATCCGCGATGTTTCGCTAAGCCGCTGGGGATGCTTCCGCACACGCTGATCCCGCCCGTCCTGCCCGCGACCGGGCCGTGGTTCGATATCGCGGGGCTCGCGGTGTTCGCCGCCTCGGGCGCGCTGGCGGCGGCCAAACGCGACCAGACCTTCGTGACGGTCGTCTTCTTCGCGCTGATCACCGGCGTCGGCGGCGGCACGGTGCGCGATCTGCTGATCGGTGCGCCGGTGTTCTGGATCCGCGATGCGCGCGCCGCCAGCGTATGCCTGGTGATGGCGTTGCTGATCTGGACGACGCCCGGCCGCTGGTGGCGCGAGGAGGCGCTCGGCTGGTTCGACGCGGTCGGCTTGGCGGCGTACGCGGTCTATGGTGCGGCGAAGGCGCTCGGCTACGGCGTGCCCCCGGTCCCCGCCGCGCTGATGGGCGTGATGACCGCCTGTGTCGGCGGCATCATCCGCGACGTGCTGGCCGGTGAACCCTCGATCCTGATGCGCCCGGAACTGTACGTCACGGCGGCGGCACTGGCGGCGGCGAGTTACGTCGGTCTCGACCTGCTCGGCGTCCCCAACGCCTGGTCCGCCGTGATCGCCGCCAGCGCCGGCTTCACACTCCGCGCCGCCGCGATCCGCTACCATCTGGCGCTGCCCTCCTACGGCGGCCGCCGCTAACCCGCATCATGTGTCTCCGCGAAGGCGGGCACCCGGACTGGCCTCCCGCCTTCGCGGGAGAACAGGGGTGGGGCTGCCCAACCCGCATCCACCCCGGCGAAGGCCGGGGCCCAATTGGGTACGGTCGCCAAACGAAGGGCGATGCCAAGTTACGCCGGACCTACCAATTGGGCCCCGGCCTTCGCCGGGGTGGCGATCCCGTCCGGCATTGCACTGCTAATCAGCTAACAATCAGGAGAGCAGGCTACCCTCGCACCACGCCTACATCGGCGAACCGCTTCGGCTCGACCGGCGGCACCGTCGCCTCGTTCAGCTCGCATTGCCAGTGCCCGACGTCGATCCACTGGCCGTTCTTGTATCCCACCTCGCGGTACACCCCCGCGCGGCGAAACCCGACCGCTTCGTGCAGCTTGATCGAGCCATCGTTGGGCAAGGCGATCGCGCCGATCGCCTGGGTGAAGCCCTGCGCGCGCAACGTATCGATCAGCGCCTCGTAGACCAGCCGCCCTGCGCCCTGCCGTTGCGCGGCATCCGCGACATAGACGGTGGTTTCGCACACGAAGCGGTACGCCTCGCGCTTGTGGAACGGCGCGGCATAGGCATAGGCCAGCACGCCGCCTTCAGACCCGATCGTCGCGACCAGCCACGGATACAGCCCGTCCGACGCGGCCATCCGCGTCCGCATCTGCCGCGCATCCGGCGCGACGGTCTCGAACGACACTGTCCCGACCAGCACGTGCGGCGCATAGATCGCCGCGATCGATCCAGCATCCTCGGGGACCGCGGCGCGAATCACGATGCCGCCGGCGTTGCCCGATACCGGCCCCGATACCGGCCCCGATACTGGCCCCGATACCGGCATCATCAGAACCCGATCCGTGCCAGCAGCAGGTCGAGCAGCTTCGCGTCGCCGATGTCGGCGGTCGTCGGCCCCATTCCGCCGCACTCGAGGCACCGCGCCTGGATCGAGCCCGACGTCGCCAGCCGCTTCATGTCGCCGACGGCGCGCGCAAGCATCTGGCGGCGATCCGCGGCGACATGCGCGAAGGCGTCGCCCCCACCTGCATCATCGTCGCTGCCGTCATTGCCGAAGTCCTGTACGATCGTCGCAAGGAAGCCGGGCTTCTTCTCGAGATACTCGGCATGGACCTTCGCGGGATCGAGCTTGGCGCGCTTGGCAGCCTCGTCGATCGCGTCCTGCAACGTGCCGAAGCGGTCGACCAGGCCGATCTGGCGCGCGGTGCCGCCGTCCCAGACGCGGCCCTGGCCGATCTCGTTGACGCGCGCCGGCGTCATCTTGCGCGATGCGGCGACCCGCGCGAGGAACTCGCGATAGCCGTTCTCGATTCCCGACTGGGCGATCGCGTCGAACATCGGCGTGGTGCCGCCGACGATATCGGGCTGGCCCGACAGCGGCGTGGTCTTCACCCCGTCGCTCGTCACGCCGATCTTCGCGAGCGTCGCCTCGAACGTCGGCACCACGCCGAAGATGCCGATCGAGCCGGTGATCGTGCCGGGCTCGGCGAAGATCACGTCGGCGGGGGTCGACACCCAATAGCCGCCGCTCGCCGCCATGCCGCCCATCGACACCACCACGGGCAGCTTCTGACGCTTGGCCTCGAGGATCGCGAGCCGGATCTGCTCCGAGGCGAGTACCGAGCCGCCCGGCGAATCGACGCGCACCACCAGCGCCTTCAGCGTCTTCTTGGCGAGCCCGTCGAGCACCGCCTTCTCGATCGTCTTGCCCGCCGCCTTGCCGGGGCCGCCTTCGCCATCGACGATATCGCCCGCGATCGTCAGCACGCCGATCGCGTCGCCGGTGGTCGGCAACGGGTTCGCCTTGACCCAGGCGTCGTATTTGATCGTCGTGAAATTGCCCGCCGGCTTCTTGTCGTCGGACCCGGCATATTCCGCCACGCGGCGCCCGAACGCGATCCGGTCGCCGAGCTTGTCGACGATCCCGGCGCGCAGATTGGCCTGCGCGATATTGCCATTGGCCGCGAGGATGACCTTGTCCGGGGCGCTCATGAACTGCGCGATCTGTGCCTTGGGCCGCGCCTTGGCGACCGCCTCCTGCCACTGCGAGAAAAGCGTGCCGTACAGCGCGGTGCTCGCCGCCTTGGCGTCGTCGCTCTGGTTCGCCCGCGTATAGGGTTCGACGAACGACTTGTAGCGGCCGACCCGGTAGACGTGCGCGTTGACGCCGAGCTTGTCGATCAGGCCCTTGTAATAGAGCTGGTTGCCGCCCGGGCCCATGAAGATCGTGCCGCCGATCGGGTTGACCCAGATCTCGCTCGCGTTCGCGGCGAGACGATAGCCGCCATCGGTGTAGGCAGTCGCATAGGCGAGCACCGGCTTGCCGCTAGCGCGCACCCGCGCCAGCGCGTCGCCGACTTCGCCCAGCGCTGCGGGATACGCGCCACCGAAGCTGTCGAGGTCGAGCACCAGCACTTTCACGCGCGAATCGGTGCGCGCAGTGTCGATCGAACGGACCACGTCGCGCAGGCGGAACTGGCGCGCCGCGGGCTGCCCGGACAGCGCGGCGAATGCCGCCTGCTCCTCGGGCTGCTCGACGATCGAGCCGTTGAGGTCGAGCACCAGCGCGCCATCCTTGATCGCGGTCGTGCTCTGCCGCGCGTTGAGCGCCGCGAAGATCAGCCCGAAGAACAACAGCATCGCGATCAGGACGAGCGCATCCTTGATCGCGACGAGGAACTTCCACACGCCCCGGACGAGCCGCCATTTCCGCCGCGGCGGACGGGCAGGGTCGACATAGGAGGGGCCCGGGGAGGGGGCGTAGGACGGCGCTGCGGTATCGGTCATGGCACGAGAGCTAGAGCATGCGCGGACGCAGGTAAATGGCCTGTGTTACGGGGCCAACACAGACGTGTTCGAGCTCACGCACCTGAGTCCGGGCGCTACAGCGTTCCCCTCCCGCTTGCGGGAGGGGTTAGGGGAGGGGTTAGGGGAGGGGCGTCCCCCAAACGCTCCGCCCGAGAACCCCTCCCCCGACCCCTCCCGCAAGCGGAAGGGGAGCAGAAGGAAAGAGCCACTTGGCTCCTACGTTCTCCTGCGAACGCAGGAGCCCAGGATCACAAGCGCCGCCCTCGGTAACCCTGGACTCCTGCGTGCGCAGGAGAACGGCAGCGCGTTAGCAGTGCGGTTTACCACCCCTTCCGCCACGACGCCCGAAACCCACGCCCGCCCGAAAAAATTTCATTCCGGGAACCTTTGACATGGGCCACCACGAGGCACATATGCCGTCCGTTGGCACTCGGGTCCCCTGAGTGCCAGAAATCTGTCACAATCCAAAAGGACATGGATCCCATGAACTTTCGTCCGTTGCATGATCGCGTGCTGGTGAAGCGCCTCGAAGCCGAAGAGAAGACGGCTGGCGGCATCATCATCCCCGACACCGCCAAGGAAAAGCCGCAGGAAGGCGAAGTCGTCGCCATCGGCACCGGGACCCGCGCCGAGAACGGCACGATCACCCCGCTCGACGTCAAGACCGGCGACAAGATCCTGTTCGGCAAATGGTCGGGCACCGAGGTCAAGGTCGACGGTGAGGACCTCCTCATCATGAAGGAATCGGACATTCTCGGCATCGTCGGCTGACCCCGACGGGCTCGGGATCGTCGGCGACTGCTGACGTGAACGAGCCGAGAATTGCTGGCTGCGAACTCTGCGCCAGCGTCTGCACTTCCTGTACTTCACTCAATCGAAAGGGCAGCTGACATGGCTTCCAAGGACGTAAAATTCGGTCGTGACGCGCGTGAGCGCATCCTCCGCGGCGTCGACATCCTCGCCGACGCGGTCAAGGTGACCTTGGGCCCCAAGGGCCGCAACGTCGTCATCGACAAGAGCTTCGGCGCACCGCGCATCACCAAGGACGGCGTCACCGTCGCCAAGGAGATCGAACTCAAGGACAAGTTCGAGAACATGGGTGCGCAGATGTTGCGCGAAGTGGCCTCGAAGACCAACGACATCGCCGGTGACGGCACCACCACCGCGACGGTTCTGGCGCAGGCCATCGTCCGCGAGGGCATGAAGTCGGTCGCAGCGGGCATGAACCCGATGGACCTGAAGCGCGGCATCGATCTCGCCGTCGTCAAGGTCGTCGAGGACGTCAAGGCGCGTTCGAAGCCGGTTTCGGGTTCGAAGGAAGTGGCGCAGGTCGGCATCATCTCGGCCAATGGCGACCGTGAAGTCGGCGAGAAGATCGCCGAAGCCATGGAGAAGGTCGGCAAGGAAGGCGTGATCACCGTCGAGGAAGCGAAGGGTCTCGAATTCGAGCTCGACGTCGTCGAGGGCATGCAGTTCGACCGCGGCTATCTGTCGCCGTACTTCATCACCAACCCCGAGAAGATGACCGTCGAGCTTCAGGATCCCTACATCCTGATCCACGAGAAGAAGCTGTCGAACCTGCAGGCGATGCTCCCGATCCTGGAAGCCGTCGTCCAGTCGGGTCGTCCGCTCCTGATCATCGCCGAGGACATCGAGGGTGAGGCTCTGGCCACGCTCGTCGTCAACAAGCTGCGCGGCGGCCTCAAGGTCGCAGCGGTCAAGGCACCGGGCTTCGGCGATCGTCGCAAGGCGATGCTCGAGGACATCGCGATCCTGACCAAGGGCGAGATGATCTCGGAAGACCTCGGCATCAAGCTTGAGACCGTCACGCTCGGCATGCTCGGCACCGCCAAGCGCGTCACGATCGACAAGGACAACACCGTCATCGTCGATGGTGCCGGCGATCACGACGCGATCAAGGGCCGCACCGAGGCGATCCGCCAGCAGATCGAGAACACGACGTCGGATTACGACAAGGAGAAGCTCCAGGAGCGTCTCGCCAAGCTGGCCGGCGGCGTTGCCGTCATCAAGGTCGGCGGGTCGTCGGAAGTCGAAGTCAAGGAGCGCAAGGACCGCGTCGACGACGCGCTGCACGCAACCCGCGCAGCCGTCGAAGAGGGCATCGTTCCCGGTGGTGGTACGGCGTTGCTGTACGCGACCAAGGCACTCGACGGCCTGACCGGTGCGAACGAGGACCAGACGCGCGGTATCGACATCGTCCGCAAGTCGCTGACGGCGCTGGTTCGCCAGATCGCGCAGAACGCAGGTCATGACGGTGCAGTGGTTTCGGGCAAGCTGCTCGATGGCAACGACACGTCGATCGGCTTCAACGCCGCGACCGACACGTACGAGAACCTGGTGGAAGCCGGCGTGATCGATCCGACCAAGGTCGTCCGCACCGCGTTGCAGAACGCAGCATCGGTCGCAGGCCTCCTGATCACGACCGAAGCGGCCGTGAGCGAAATGGCCGAAGACAAGCCTGCCATGCCCATGGGCGGCGGCGGCATGGGCGGCATGGGCGGCATGGACTTCTGATTGCGGACGGGGCCAGCGCGAGCTGGTCCCGACACGCAATCAGAACGGCCGGCGGGTCGGCGGCGCAAGCCACCGATCCCGTCCGACGAAAAGGGCTGGCTTCGCCGGTCCTCCGTTCCAACCAGAACGACCAGGAAAACGGGTCGGGGAGCAATCCCCGGCCCTTTTTCTTTGCCACGCCAAAACCGCGCTCACTGCCCTAACATCCTCCACCAAAGCGACATAAATCCTGACCAAACCCGCGCAGGCCGCCAGCGTGGTCCGAATCTCTGCCCGCGCCCTGCGATCGGACACTCGGGAGGTGCAACGCTGCCATGATAGCGCTACGACTCGCCCATGACCGTCGACCGCATCGACCAATTGACCGAAGCCCAGCGCGCCTGCCTGCGGCTGGTGTTGACGCATCACAACTCGAAGGAGATCGCGGCGATCTTCGGCGTGTCGCCGTCCGCGATCGACAAGCGGATCGAGCGGGCGATCCAGATCCTCGGCGTCGGCACGCGGTTCGAAGCCGCGCGACGTCTCCAGGAGCACGAGGCCGGTAGCCGCGAGGAGGGTGCGGTGCTGACGAGGGAGCGCCCGGCGGAGGACGCTCCCCCGCCGGTCGCCCCGCCGGTCGATAGCCCCATTTTGACATACGAACGGCTACCATCCGAACCAATCGACGTTCCCACACCCCCCCGCCAGCCCCCAGAGAATGGCCAGATCGAGCCGTGGGGGTTCGTTCGCCGTTTTCTGGGATTGTCCCGGCACGACGGCTCGACAGGAGTTGCGCGGAACCGGGTTTCGAAGGGCGACAGGATCGTCAGACTGATCGCTCTCATGGGCCTGATCGCCGTCACCTCGATGGCGCTCGTGAACATGGCGATGACGCTGACCAGCCTGCTGCGATCGAGCCGGGACCACAATGCTCCGATACACGGCGCCGCTTCGGTGGTGCCCCGGGGGAGAATTACCGTGTTGAAAGAACGTCGCAACGCCACCGACAGGGTGACGATCGAATTTCTGAAGGCAGAGGCCGCGGTCGACCAGGCAGCGATGCTTGCCGCATCGTGCGTCTCGACCCTGCTGCAACAGCGCATCGCCGCCAACCTGCCGGTCGGCACCGGCGTCGCCGCGCTGCAGATGATCTCGCAGGCGTCGCTCGACATCATCAACGCCCGCCAGCGCTTCGTCGAAGCGCATCAGGCCCTGGTCCAGGTGCGGACGGATATCGGGCTGGGTCAGTTCTACGACTATGGCGACACCGCCGAGTGCCCGCCGAACGAAGGTGCGTTGCGCGCCGATACGCCGCTCCGTCTGGCTGCGGTGGCCTGATCGGCCGTTTTCGGTCCTGCTTCGGAGGGTAAAGTTGGATCGGGTCTGGATCTTCTATTCGATACAGTTGGCGGCGTCGGCCTATGCCATCCTTCGGGGTGGCGCACCGGAGCGGCTTACGGGTCTGGCACTGCTGCTTGCGGCCGTGTCGACGGGTATCGTCGAACGCAACGTTCCCTCCCTGTTTTCGGGGCTGGAACTGGGCGTCATGATCGTCGACCTGATGCTGCTTGCGGTGATGATCGGGATCACGCTGAGCGCCGATCGGTTCTGGCCGGCCTGGGTTACCGCGCTACATGCGCTGGGCACCGGGGCACATCTGGCCAGGGCGATCAGCCCCGACGTGATCCGGCTCGTCTACGCGCTGCTCTCCGCGGCCTGGAGTTATCCCATCGTTCTGCTTCTCGTGATCGGGACAGCCAGGCACTCGCAACGAATCCGGGCAAGGGGCTGGGATCTCGATTGGAGCCGGCAGGATCCGACGATGCGCTGAAGCGTAATCGGACACAGGTTTCATGACCTACGTTAGCTCCATCGTTTCCGGCGTCGCGCTGAAACACAGCCCGCCGCTTGTCCTGCATGACCCGGCTCTGGTCGAGGTTGCGCGGCGCCTTTACGCGATGCGGAAGGTCCGCGACGACCTGCTCGGCACGAGCCTGTTCTCCGAACCGGCCTGGGATATCCTGCTCGACCTGTTCATCTCAGACGACGACGGCCTCCGGCTCAGCGTTTCGGCGGTCTGCATCGGCGCACGCGCGCCATCGGCGACGGCGTTGCGGTATCTGACGATGCTGCAGGATTCGGGGCTGATCGAGCGTACCCGCGACGAACGCGACGGTCGCCGTTCGCACGTCCAGCTCACGCCGCTGGGCCGCCGACGGATGGCGAACCTGCTCGCGCGGATGGTCGAGACGTGACGCCGACACCGTAATGGAATGCTGGAGCGGATGACGGGAATCGAACCCGTGTATTCAGCTTGGAAGGCTGCTGTACTACCATTGTACTACACCCGCTCGGCGCGCCGAAGCGAAGTCCCAAACTAGCGTCGCAGTGCGACCGGCGCAAGACCGACATGATACGACAGGGTGCAACGCCTTGCCCGCCCCGCGCCAAGATGGTTCACGCGTTGCTTACCAATCCGCGCTACGAACGATGGCCATGGATCACGACGCCGCGCCTTCCGATCGGGCCACACCCAAATCCGACCCCCGGCCGCGATCGGCAGTCAGCGGTGGCGCAGGCTTTTGCGGCCTCGTCGGCATCGCGCTCTGGCTGGCTGTCGCCCATCACTACGGCATGGACGGCCCGTATTCGGCGCTGATCAACGTCCTCGCCTGCGCGGTGCCGATGGTCGCCTGGTCGCTGCTCGTCGACAAGGTCCACCGCAATCCCAGCACCGGAATCGACTGGGCGGCGGGCAGGCCGTCGCGGGAGACGCTCGATACCAGCCTGACCAAGCTTGCCGGGCTCTGGGCGACATGGGCCGCGATCGCAGTGATCTACGGCACCGTGCGCTCCTATTGGGAGGGCAATTTCGCGTTCGCGATGTGGTGCTTCACCAACGCCGCGCCGATCCTGTTCGTCGCCTCGATCCCCTACGTACTCTGGATCGACCGTTATCTGATCGAACCTCGCGATGGCGCCTGGCATCTCGGCGCCTGGATGACCGGGCAGGCGGGGGTCGAGCCCGAACTCATCTACGCCCATTTCCGTGCCTGGGGCGTGAAGACGTTCTTCCTCGCCTTCATGCTGGCGATCGTCCCGCCGGGGTTCGCGACGTTCGTGCGGGGCGATCTGCGGTCGGTGCTGCATGATCCGGTCGCGTTGGCGAACTGGTTGATCACGCTGATGTTCCTGATCGACGTGGCGTTCGCGACGGTCGGGTATATCCTCACGTGCCGCCCGCTCGATTCGCACATCCGCAGCGCCAACCCGTTCGCGGCGGCGTGGATGGCGGCGCTGATGTGCTACCCCCCGTTCATCCTGATGAACGCGGGCGGGCCGCTCGATTACCATCCGGGCACGTCGGATTGGGCCTACTGGTTCCAGGGGCATCCGGTGCTGTTGTGGCTGATCGGGACGGTGCTGGTCGCGCTGACCGCGATCTATGCCTGGGCGACGATGGCGTTCGGCTTCCGCTTCTCGAACCTCACCAATCGCGGCATCCTGACGCACGGCCCCTACGCGATCTCCCGGCATCCGGCGTATCTGTCGAAGAACATCTTCTGGTGGATCTCGACGATCCCCGTCCTGACCACCGGCAGCATCGTCGATGCGGCACGGGCGACGCTGTTGCTGGCCGCGGTCGGCGGTGTATATTTCTGGCGCGCGAAGACTGAGGAGCGCCATCTGAAGCTCGACCCGGATTACCGCGCCTATTTCGACTGGATGACACGCAACGGACTGGTGCCGCGCCTGTTCGCGAGGTTGCGCGGCTGATTCCCCTTCCGCTTGCGGGAGGGGTTAGGGGAGGGGCCGACCTGCGCCTCTCGCGCAACGTTCGCGGCCAAGCCCTCCCCCGACCCCTCCCGCAAGCGGGAGGGGAGCAGTCAGAAGCTTGATTCGTCGTACACCTTCGAGACGTCGCCGCCCCAGACGCCGTGATACTTCTCGAGCAACACTTCGGCAGGCACCTTGCCGCTGCGGACGATCTCCCGCAGCGGATCAAGGAAGCCGCTTTCGTTATCGCCCGCCCGGTTGAACCGCGCCCGCGCCGTCAGCCCGGCCCCGGCGATGTCGAGCGCTTCGCCCGCGATGTCGCGCAGCGTGCCGCCGCCCGCGATCGGCGCATCCAGCCCCAGCTTCGGCACCGCATCGCGCAACGCCTGGCGCTCGTCGATCGTCCAGTCCTTGACCAGATCCCACGCCGCATCGAGCGCACCCTGATCGTAGAGCAACCCGACCCACAAAGCCGGCAGCGCACAGATCCGGTTCCACGGGCCCCCATCGGCGCCACGCATCTCGAGGAACGTCTTCAGGCGTACCTCGGGGAAGGCGGTCGACAGATGATCGGTCCAGTCGTCGAGCGTCGGCTTCTCGCCCGGCAGCACCGACAACTCCCCCTTCAGGAAATCGCGGAACGACAGCCCGGCGGCATCGATATACTTGCCCTCGCGGTAGACGAAGTACATCGGCACATCGAGCGCGTACTCGGCGTAGCGCTCGTAGCCGAAGCCATTCTCGAACACGAACGGCAGCATGCCGGTGCGATGCGGATCGGTGTCTGACCAGATATGGCTGCGATACGACAGCATGCCGTTGGGCTTGCCCTCGGTGAACGGCGAGTTCGCGAACAGCGCGGTCGCCAGCGGCTGGAGCGCCAGCCCGACGCGGAACTTCTTCACCATGTCCGCCTCGGACGCGTAATCCAGGTTCACCTGGATCGTGCAGGTCCGCAGCATCATGTCGAGCCCCATGCTCCCAACGCGCGGCATGTGCCGCAGCATGATCGCATAGCGCCCCTTCGGCATGATCGGCAGTTCCGCGCGCGTCTTGTCCGGCCACATGCCAAGCCCGAGAAAGCCGATGCCGAGCTTCTCGCCCGCGGCCTTCACCTGCTCAAGGTGCCGCCCGGTCTCGGCGCAGGTCTCGTGCAGCGAATCGAGCGGCGCGCCCGACAGTTCGAACTGGCCCGCCGGCTCCAGGCTGATGCTGCCGTCCGGCCCCGACATGGCGATGGCGTTGCCGCCCTCCATGACCGGCTTCCAGCCATATTGCTCGAGCTCGCCGAGCAACGCACGAATCCCGCTTGGCTCGTCGTACGACGGCGCGTGGTGATCGCCGTTCGCATAGACGAACTTCTCGTGCTCGGTGCCGATCCGCCACGCGTCCTTCGGCTTTTCGCCGCGCGCGAAGCTGGCGATCAACTGGTCGCGCGACTCGATCGTCGGGCTGGTCTTCGGCGGAGTTGGAATCGTCGTCATCGCCGCGCCTTACGCGCCGATGAACGAGGGGGCTAGGGGGATCCGAACCGATCGGTAGCAATATCGCGCGGTCTGCCCTTGGTTCAGTCGCCCGCCCAGTCGCGCGACCAGTCGCCCGCCGCCGCCATCCACAGCGCGACCGCCGCGCCGGCCGCGGTTTCCGCGCGGAGAATGCGCGGTCCCAGTCCGATCCCCACCGCGCCCGGATGCGAACGAATCGCCTCGCGCTCGTCCGCGTCGAAGCCGCCTTCCGGGCCGATCAGGATCGCCGCCGGTCCGGGTCGCGCGCGCATCGCCTCCAGTGCGGGCACGCCGCCCGTCTCATCGGCGAAGAACAGCGCACGATCCTGCGGCCAGTCGCGGAGCAACGCCGCCAGCTTCACCGGCTCGGCGACCTCGGGCAACGCGGTGCGCCCGCATTGCTCGGCCGCCTCGATCATCTGCGTGCGCAGCCGCTCGGTATTGGGCTTGTCGACGATCGTCCGCCGCGTGACCACCGGGACCAGCCGCGCGACGCCAAGCTCGCACGCTTTCTCAGCCATCCAGTCGACCCGGCCCTTTTTGAGCGGCGCGGCGCACAGCCACAGATCGGGCACGTCCTCGCGCGGCCGCAGCAGTTCGGTGACGTCGAGCGTCAGGTCGCGCTTGCCGACGCTCGACGCCACCCCGAGCCATTCGCCGGTCCGATCGTCGAACAGCTTCACCGGATCGCCGACCTTCATCCGCATCACGCCAACGAGATAATGCGCCGCCGGCCCATCGACGTGGAGCGGACCGACGACAAGCGGCGTATCGACAAAGAGGCGCGGCGTGGACTGCGGCGGCCAGGCTGGGGTTGCAGGCATAAGCGCGGCCCTAGCAAATCCTCCCCGGCACGGGGAGGGGGACCAGCGCAGCTGGTGGAGGGGGGCTTGCGCAAACGTTACACTCGCGTCAGGTCTTGCCGTTCCGACGCCCGCGCGGCGGTCTTTCACCGCCGGCGTCACGCACGCGGCGATCCTCCTCCACCCTTCGCCGATGGCGAACGGTCCCCCTCCCCGTGCCGGGGAGGATTTGAGGATGCGCCTTTGCTGGCAGCGGCGTTCACCGTTTCCGCCGCGCCCACATCTTTCGAGCTACCACCCAAGCCACAACCACAATCACCACGCCAAGGATCAAAACCCCCGCGACCGCCCCGGCGACGCGGAAGATCCCCCAGAACAGCGCTTCGACAAAGCGGCCGACCGCGACCGACAGGCCGATCATGCGAGAGGGTCCGAACGCGCCACTCCTTCGACCCTAGCCGGCAAAGGCTTGCGCGCCAAACCCCGTCTTCCTACGCCTCCGCCATGCAGACCAAGCCGAGCCACGCGGAAATCGTCCCCGACAGCGAGCATCGCGGTCTCGTCGGCCTTCTCCCGCCGACACTGCGCGGTCTGGCATTGCTCGCGCGGTTCGATCGCCCGATCGGCTGGTGGCTGTTGTTCTGGCCCGGCGCCTGGGGCGTCGCGCTCGCCGGTGGAGCGGTGGCGCGCTGGGACCTGATCCTCTGGCTCCTCCTCGGCAGCATCGCGATGCGCGGCGCCGGCTGTGTATTCAATGACATCGTCGACCGCGATCTCGACGCGCAGGTCGCGCGCACCCGCGCCCGGCCGATCCCGAGCGGCCTGGTGTCGATGACGCTCGCCTGGGTCTGGCTGGTCGCGCTCTGCCTGATCGGCTTCGTCGTCCTGCTCCAACTGACGTTCCTCGCCGCGATCGTCGCACTCGCCAGCCTCGCGCCGGTCGCCGCCTACCCGTTCATGAAGCGCATCACCTGGTGGCCGCAGGCATGGCTGGGCATCGTCTTTTCTTGGGCGCTGCTGGTCGGCTGGAGCGACATCGCTGGTGCGCTCGATACGCCGATGTGGCTGCTCTACGCCGGGTCGATCGCCTGGGTGATCGGCTACGACACGATCTACGCGCTGCAGGACCGCGAGGACGACGCGATGATCGGCATCCGCTCGTCCGCGCTCCGCATGGGCACGCATGTGAAGGCCGGCGTCGGGACCTTCTACGTCGTCGCCGTCGCCTTATGGGCCGCGGCGTTCTGGACCGTCCGGCCCGATCCGCTCGCCATCGCCGCGCTCGCCCCCGCCGCGCTCCATCTCGGCTGGCAAGTCGCCACCCTCAGACCGGGCACCAGTCCCGAAGCAGGCACCGCCGCACTTGCGCGCTTCCGATCGAACCGTTTCGCCGGACTGCTGATGTTCCTCGCCTGCGTGGTTGTCGGCACGAGCCTGCATCCTTAAGTCGCTGCTATGCTGACTTCAGACCAAGCTCGCGACCGCGCCCACGACATCGTCCAGCGCGCGAGGGCGGCGGGCGCCGACGCCGCCGACGCGGTCTTTGCCGCCGACGCCGCGCTCGACGTGTCGATCCGCCTCGGCAAACTCGAGGATATCGGCCGCTCCGAAAGCGAAGACCTCGGCCTGCGCGTGTTCGTCGGCCAGCGCTCCGCCAGCGTCTCCACCTCGGACCTGTCGACCGCCGCGATGGACGCGCTGGTCGAACGCGCGGTCGCGATGGCACGTGAAGCTCCCGAAGACCCTTGGGCCGGGCTCGCTCCGCAGGATCGCCTGCTCCACGGCGCGCCGCCCATGCTCGGCCTCGACGACGGCGGCGAGGTCAGCCCTGAACAACTCCGCGATGCAGCGCTCGAAGCCGAGGATGCAGCCCGCGCTGTCCCCGGCGTCTCGAACAGCGAAGGCGGCGGCGCCAGCGCCTCGCGCAGCGTCTGGGCGCTCGCCACCAGCCACGGCTTCGCCGGCGCCTATACCGCGACCGGTTACGGGGTTTCGGCCAGCGTGCTCGCCGGAGAGGGCGGCGCCATGCAGCGCGATTATGCGCACAGCAGCGCCCGCCTCCGCGCGCATCTCGAATCGCCCGAAGCAATCGGCCGCCGCGCCGGCGAGCAGGCCGTCGCCCGGCTCAACCCCGGCCGCCTCGTCAGCGGACCGACCACGATCGTCTACGACCGCCGCGTCGGCGGATCGCTGGTCGGCCACATGCTCGGCGCGATCTCCGGCCAGGCGATCACGCGGAAGACCAGCTTCCTGCTCGATTCGCTCGGCAGCCAGGTCTTCGCGCACGGCATCACCATCCGCGACGATCCGCACCGCCCGCACGGCCTGCGCTCGCGCCCGTTCGATGGCGAAGGCCTGCCCGTCTCGCCGAGCGACATCATCGAGAACGGTATGCTCGAACGCTGGTTGCTCGACTCCGCCTCGGCGCGCCAGCTCGGCCTCGAACCGACCGGCCACGCCGCGCGCGGTGTCGGTGGCGGGCCCGGCGTATCGACCAGCAACGTGTTCATGGAGCCGGGCCATGTGCCGCTCGAAACGCTGATCGCCGACATCGAATCGGGCGTCTACGTCACCGAACTCATGGGCGGCGGCGCGAACGGCGTGACCGGCGACTACAGCCGTGGCGCGGCGGGCTTCCGCATCGAGAACGGCCAGATCACCGCGCCGGTCGCCGAGTTCACGATCGCCGGCAACGTCAAGGATATGTTCCTCGCGATGACCCCCGCCAACGATCTCGAATTCCGCTACGGCGTCAACGTGCCGACCTTGCGCGTGGAGGGCATGACGGTGGCGAGTGGCTGACCGGCGCCGCCGCGGGCCGGAACGGTCGCCCGAATGGCTGCGCGCTATGGCCGACGCCGTCGCGACGATCGCCATGGAGGCCGGCGCGATGGCGCACGACCGCTTCGACACCGATTTCCAGCGCTGGGAAAAGACTCCCGGCAGCCCGGTCTGCGAACTCGACATCGCGATCGACCGGATGCTCAAGTCCCGCCTGTCGACGTTGCTCCCCGAAGCCGGCTGGCTGTCCGAGGAAACCGCCGACAATGCCGACCGCCTCGCGCACGACCTGCTCTGGGTCGTCGACCCGATCGACGGAACGCGCGACTATATCCGCGCACGCCCCGGCTGGTGCGTCTCGATCGGCTTGGTCGACCGGGGCCGCCCGGTGATTGGCATTCTAGACGCCCCGACCCGCGGCGAACACTGGCGCGCCGTCGCCGGGCAGGGCGCGACCCGCAATGGCGTCATGCTGAAGGCCGGCAACCGCACCGACTTCCCCGGCAGCCGCACCCCCGTCGACGCGCTCCCCAAAGCCGACCGCGACCTGGTCATGGTCCACAAACCCAACTCGATCGCCCTCCGCATAGCCATGGTAGCCGCCGACGAAGCCGACCTCGTAGCCACCCTCCGCTGGGGCAACGAATGGGACATCGCCGCCGCTGTCCTGATCGCGAGCGAAGCGGGTGCCGTGGTGAGCGATGCATTGGGGGCGCCGTTGGTGTTCAACAAGCCACGGCCACAAGCGTTCGGCGTGCTGACGTCTACGCCGGGAATACATGTGGCCGCAGTCGAGCGGCTGGCCGATCGTGCGCAATCGTTGCTGCAGGGGTGACCAGTCGCGGCTATCCTGCTTCGTCTGCAGATCGCCATGTGTAGCGCGTAACTCTGGATGGATTATCGGCGGGGCTCTCCGAGTTCAGGATTCATTTGATCGATTTTGATGCACCAATCGATTATTTCGTTGCAAGACGGCGTTTCTAAGACCGATAGTTCCCACATATGTGAACCGAGATCGATGCCGCGCGGAGTGTAAACCATGATCAGGATAGTCGGCGTCATAGTAGCAGCCATGGTGACCATGCCTGCCAGCGCCCAGACGACGATCGACGGCGTTGGGATGAATTCGCCCAATTACAGTACGTACCAGTCGTCCATCGAAGGACTTGGCCATTTCGGGTCAACGGAGACGCCGACGATGCGCGCGCGCAAGATGGACCAGGCGATAGCGCTCCGAATCGAGGCTGCGATGTTGCTGAAGCAGGATGGTGGCAAGTTCACGCCGGCGCACGAGGCCTATATCCGTGACAAGGCGTGCGGCATCCTCGGCGCAGGACGGACGAGTATGGGGAGCCTCGTTCCCCGTCGTCGTTGCGGATCGTAAGAAACGGCTGACCCCGAACGCTTCGACGCGCTTCGTGAACGGTGGTGTTTTGGATCCAGATCCACGGCTGGGAACTGTGATCGGATTACGATACCCGACTTACGACGCTCACCGATTTGCCCTTGGTCCGGCTGGTAAGATGGAAGTGCAGGCACCGGTCGCACCGATACGTCCTAAGCGGTACGCGCCCGGTCTGTGCGACGACGAGCGCGTCCGCTTCTGACATGAAGCGCGCCTTTCGTCGGCAGACGCTGAGCCGGGTACGCTTCACCCGCTCACTCCTTGTACTTCATCTCCAGGAAGCGGCCGCGGGTCGACAGATTGTCGAGGTCGCTCTGCGCCAGCCGCGCGGTCATTTCGCCGATCTCCTGTTCGATCAGCTTCAGGCCGTCGACCAGTTCGGCATCGGGCGTGCGGCCGTTTCGCGGCGTGGTGCGAAGCGACGCTGGGACCTTCTCGTAACCCTTGACGAAGGCGGGGAGTTGTTCGCCGATCAGTTTGCGCACGTCGACCGCTTCCTGCGTGTTCGCGTCGAGCGTCGCGAGCTGCGGCGTCAGCGTTTCGAGGCGCAGGCCGATCCGGTCGACCAGCGTCATCGCCGGTGCGGGGAGGGCGGGGCGCTGCGCTTCGAGCCAGCGTTCGGTCTGCGCGGGGAGGGCACGGATGTCGACCGCCGCGAGGCGCTCGGGCGTCGGCGCGCGTTCCGCCGGCCAGACCGCGAACAGAACCGTTGCTGCCACCAAAAGCGCCATGACCAGCATCGCGCCGCCGATCCCGAGCGGCACGATCCAGCCGATCACCATCGCCGCGATCAGGATCGACACGTCGGCGACCGCGATCCGGGTCAGCCGCTTGCCGATCGCCTGCGTCTGTCGTGCCCGTCCCCGCGATGGCGAGCGTGCGATGACGGTGCTTGTCCGGTCGTCGGAAATGCGCGACCACGAGGCGCGGGCGCTGGCGATGGCGTCGTCGACTTCGCTCACGAGGGTTACATCGCCTCCAGCTTGAACGGGCTGGCGGAAGGTCCGCCGAGCTTGCCTTGCGTCGCGCCTTCAGCCCGCGCGATATAGCCACGGGACTTATCGACCTCGTTCGACAGCGCGCCGACGGTCACCTTCATCGAGTCGAGCGCCTTCAGCTTGAACACGTCGATCGCGTCCATCGTGTCGTAGATGTTCTGGAACGCGCGTTGCAGCGTCTCCAGCGGGATCGTCGCCGACGCGGCCTGTTCGTGGATCTGCGCGGTCTGCGATTTGAGCAGCTTGCCGGTCGAATCGATGATGTTCGCGGTCGTCGTGTTGAGCGCGGTGATCTGCTCCAGCACCAGTTTCTGGTTGGTCAGCGCCTGCGCCACCGTCACCGCAGTGCGCAGCGCGGACACGGTCGTGGTCGAGGCGCGATCGACGCCCTTCACCAGCTCGACATTGTTCTTCTTGACCAGATCGAGCGCCAGATAGCCCTGCACGGTCACCGCCATCTGCGTCAGCAGGTCCTGCGTGCGCTGGCGCGTGTAGAACAGCGCCGTCTCGCGGATCGCCTTCGCCTTGGCGGGATCGGTGTGATCGAGGTCGTTGGCGACGTCCTCCAGCTTGGCGTCCATCGTCTTCGACAGATGGATCATCTGCTCGAGCCGCCCCATCGCCGCCCACAAATTCGCGCGCTCGGTATCGATCGCGGCATTGTCCATCAGCAGTTCGTCCTTGCCCGAACCGAGGCTCTTCAGGATCTGCGCGATGTGCGTCTGCGACGATTTATAGCCGTCGAAATAATTGCGCATCTTGCCACCGAACGGGATGATCCCGAACAGCTTCTGCGGCGCGGTGAGGTTGCCCTTCTTGCCGGGATCGAGATCCTCGACGACGCGGCGCAGCTCGGCGAGATCCTTGCCGACACCGGTCTCCTGATCCATCGCCTTGACCGGGCGATCGAGGAAGCGGTTCGACTGGCCGGCGGCGTCGCGGATTTCCTTCGCGCCCATCGCGGTGATCGCGTCGACGCGCTTTCCGAACTCCGGCGAATTGACGTCCTGCGCGACGAGATCGGTGACGAAGCCCGACACGCGCTCCTCCAGCTGCGACTTCACGCCGGCATCGACGGGGACGAGGCCGGCGGCCTTGGCAGGGGCAACCGTGGGCACGGGATCGGGCGGGGTCAGAACCAGGCCTGGCTCGTCGGTCAGCGTTTCGGGTGTCGTCGCCATGCGTCAATCTCCGTTCGGTGGGGCATCGTGGCTGCAACCCGCCCCGCGTTCAAGTGGCGTATATAGATAACACACCGGACTTGCCAAGCGCGCCTTGAAACCGATGGGACGCATGGACAGCTTGGCAACCACATCACAGGAGTTCCAGCATGCGCGCCATCGGCTATACCCAGTCGCTCCCGATCGACGATCCGCAGTCGCTCGTCGATCTCGACCTCCCCAAGCCCGAAGCGAACGGCCGCGACCTGCTGGTCGAGGTGAAGGCGGTTTCGGTCAACCCGGTCGACACCAAGATCCGCCAGCGTCGCACGGATCCCAACGGCGAGCCGCAGGTGCTCGGCTGGGACGCCTCGGGCGTGGTCGTCGGGGTCGGCCCGAACGTGACCCGGTTCGCGGTCGGCGACGCGGTATTCTACGCCGGCGCGATCGACCGGCCCGGCACCAATTCGGAATATCACCTCGTCGACGAGCGCATCGTGGGACACAAGCCGCAGTCGCTGGATTGGGCGCAGGCGGCGGCGCTCCCGCTCACCTCAATTACCGCGTGGGAGACGCTGTTCGACCGGCTCGACGTGCGCAAACCCGTCCCCGGTGCGGCCAACGCGATTCTGATCATCGGCGGTGCCGGCGGGGTAGGGTCGATCACGATTCAGCTCGCCCGCAAGCTCACGGACCTGACGATCATCGCCACCGCCTCGCGCGACGAGACGCGGGGCTGGGTCGAGGATCTCGGCACGCATCACGTGATCGATCACCGCAAGCCGCTTGCCGCAGAGGTCGAGGCACTCGGGCTCGGCGCGCCGGCCTATGTGTTCTCGACGACGCATACGGACGAGCACATCGCCGAGATCGCCACGCTGCTCGCGCCGCAGGGCCGCCTCGCGCTAATCGACGACCCCAAGACTCTCGACATCGCGCCGCTGAAGCAGAAGTCGATTTCGGTCCACTGGGAGCTGATGTACACGCGCTCGCTATTCCAGACGCCGGATATGGGCGAGCAGGGGCGGTTGCTCGACGAGGTCGCGGCGTTGGTCGATGCGGGGACGATCCGGACGACGCTCGCGGAGAATTTCGGGACGATCGACGCGGCGAATTTGCGGCGAGCGCACAAGCGGATCGAGAGCCATACGGCCAAGGGGAAGATCGTGCTGGAGGGGTTCTGAGGTCCCCCGTCATGCCGGGCTTGTTCCGGCATCCACGGTTCCGCGCGCTCGCCGTCTATAGAGTGCGCGGAACCGTGGACCCCGGAACAGGTCCGGGGTGACGGAGTGGGTGGTAGGGGGCGAAGCAAAGTATCAGGTGGGGGAATCCGAGACGGGCTACTCGATCATAAGTGCCCCTCAAGCTTCGGCCGCCACCCCGGCGAAGGCCGGGGCCCAGTTGGGGGACGTTGCTAATGGATCGCGGCACGTCGTTACTGCCACCTTTCCAACTGGGCCCCGGCCTCCGCCGGGGTGGTGTGTAAGTGGCTTTCCGATCGCCGCCACCTCACGATTCTCCCCCGCAAGGGGGAGGTGGCAGGCTCTTGCCTGCCGGAGGGGGCGGCACGCGCCAACCTCTGCTCCGTGTCCTCCCCCTCCGTCCCCTTCGGCGACACCTCCCCCTGGCGGGGGAGGATCGTAATATCCGCTCTGGCGTCCCCGCAAACACGCGATACTCTACACCATGCTCCGCCCGCTGATCCTCGCGCTCGCCCTCATCCCCGCGGTCGCCACGAATCGTCCCCCACCAGCCGACCCACTAACCGCCACGATCCACACCGAAGACGCCGACCGCTTCGCGACCCTCTTCGCCAAAACAAAGGGCAAACCCACCGCCGCGCAACTCAAGCGCGAGTATCTCGACAAGGGCAGCTTCGGCATCGGCGTCTTCACCCCCGGCCGGATCGTCGACGCGGACAATCTCGCGCGCGCCATTGCCGCCAACCCGACGCGGTATGCACAGGCGATCAAGACCTGTCTCCCCGCCGCCAAGGCTGCGACCGCCGATCTCCGGTCGATCTATCTCGGCCTCCACGGCGCGCTCCCCGATGTGAAGCTCCCACAAGTCTATATAGTCTTCGGCGCGAACACGTCCGGTGGCACCGCCAAGCCCGGCGCGCAGGTGCTCGGCCTCGAAGTGCTTTGCCGCATGTCGCCAACCCCGGACAAGCTCCGCCAGACGCTCCGCCATTTTTTCGCACACGAGACGGTGCACTCCTTCCAGCAGGACGCCGGAATGACGCTCGCCCGCGACCCCCTGCTCACCGCGATCCTCGTGGAGGGCGCGGCCGACTTCATCGCGCAACTCGTCACCGGCGAGGAGCCCGACGCCGCCCGCGCCGCCTGGGCCACCCCTCGCGAAGCCGAACTCTGGCGCCAGATGCAGGCCGACATCGCGCTCACCCGCAAGCTCACCGACAAGGACGACCCGGAAGAAGGCTCGCCCGAAGCCAAGGCCTACGCCCGCTGGATCGGCAACTACTCCACGCCGCCCGCCGGCTGGCCGCCCGAACTCGGCTATTGGATGGGGCTGAGGATCTGGCAGCGTTACTATGCCGCCGCACCCGACAAACACGCCGCGCTAAGGGCAATGCTGGCGGTCCGCGATCCCCGTGCTATTCTCGCCGCCGGAACATACAAGCGTCGCACTCCGTCATCTTGACGAGCGCTCCGTCATCCTGACGAAAGTCAGGACCCAGAGCCAAGAAGAGCTGCGTCCTGGCACCCTGGGTCCCGACTTTCGTCAGGATGACGGGAGGGCTCGTAGGTGCCCAAATACCGCCCACTCTTCCCGCGGCGCAACAATTACGCTATGGCGCGCGCCAACCCCGTTCCTCGATTAAGAGAATACATTCATGAGCCTCCGCAACGTGGCGATCATTGCGCACGTCGATCACGGCAAGACGACGCTGGTCGACCAGCTCTTCCGCCAGTCCGGCACCTTCCGCGACAACCAGCGCGTCGAAGAGCGCGCAATGGATTCGAACGACCTCGAAAAAGAGCGTGGCATCACCATTCTCGCCAAGCCGACCTCGGTCGACTGGACCCCTCCCGGCGAAACCGAGAGCATCCGCATCAACATCGTCGACACGCCCGGCCACGCCGATTTCGGCGGCGAAGTCGAGCGCATCCTGTCGATGGTCGACGGCGTCGTCCTGCTGGTCGATTCGTCGGAAGGCGCGATGCCGCAGACCAAGTTTGTCACCGGCAAGGCTCTTGCGCTCGGTCTCAAGCCGATCGTCGTCGTCAACAAGGTCGATCGCAACGACGCGCGCATCCAGGAAGTGCTCGACGAAGTGTTCGACCTGTTCGTGTCGCTCGACGCGAACGACGACCAGCTCGACTTCCCCGTGCTCTACGCATCGGGTCGCAATGGCTATGCCTCGACCGACATGGACGCGCGCGAAGGCACGCTGATCCCGATGTTCGAGACGATCGTGAAGCACGTGCCGCCGCCCGCCGTGGAAGTCGCCGGTGTGCCGTTCACCTTCCTCGTCACGCTGCTCGACCGCGATCCGTTCCTCGGCCGCGTCCTCACCGGCCGCGTCAATTCGGGTACCGTGAAGACCAACCAGCCGATCCACGCGCTGAACAACGACGGCAAGATCATCGAGACGGGTCGCGCCTCGAAGATCATGTCGTTCCGCGGGCTCGACCGCGTGCCGGTCGACGAAGCCAAGGCCGGCGACATCATCTCGCTCGCCGGGCTTTCGGTTGCGACCGTGGCCGACACGATCGCCGACATCACGGTGACCGAGCCGCTGCACGCGCAGCCGATCGATCCCCCCACGCTGTCGATGCGTTTTGCCGTGAACGATTCGCCGATGGCGGGCCGCGAGGGCACCAAGGTGACGTCGCGCATGATCCGCGAGCGCCTGTTCCGCGAAGCCGAGTCGAACGTTGCCGTTAAGGTGACCGAGGCGGCCGACAAGGACAGCTTCGAAGTCGCCGGCCGCGGCGAGCTTCAGCTGGGCGTACTGATCGAGACGATGCGCCGCGAGGGCTTCGAACTCGGCATCTCGCGCCCGCGCGTGCTGTTCGGCGAAGACGAGAACGGCAAGAAGACCGAGCCGTACGAGACCGTCATCATCGACGTCGACGAGGAGCATTCGGGCACCGTCGTCGAGAAGATGAACACGCGTAAGGCCGAGCTGACCGACATGCGTCCGTCGACCGGCGGCAAGACCCGCATCACCTTCTCGGCACCGAGCCGTGGGATGATCGGCTATCATGGCGAGTTCCTGTCCGACACGCGCGGCACGGGGATCATGAACCGGCTGTTCGAGAAATACGGTCCGCACAAGGGCGCGATCGAGGGCCGCAAGAACGGCGTGCTGATCTCGAACGGTTCGGGCGAGGCGAACAACTACGCACTGGGCCCGCTCGAAGAACGCGGCATCCTGTTCGTGGGCCACGGCGAGGCTCTCTATGAGGGCATGATCGTCGGCGAGAACGCCAAGCCGGACGACCTCGAGGTCAACCCGATGAAGACCAAGGCGCTGACCAACTTCCGCGCCTCGGGCGGCAAGGACGACCAGGTCCGCCTGTCCCCGCCAAAGCGCGCGACGCTGGAGCAGGCGATCGCGTACATCGACGACGACGAGATGGTCGAAGTCACGCCGAAGTCGATCCGCCTGCGCAAGCGCTTCCTGGACGCCAATGAGCGCAAGCGCGCGAGCCGGGCTAAGCAAAGCGCGTAAGCCTGGCACGGCGAGGCCGGCCAAGCTTACAAGCTCGGCCGGCCTCGCTCAGGCGAGGTCCGACGACGCGGCTTTGCCGTGTCGCACTGGCTAGGAAATGCAGAAGGGCCGGGGGGAAACCTCCGGCCTTTTTCGTTTGCTTGGCCCGATTCGATCACCCAGCCACACGCCGTCATTCCCGCGAAGGCGGGAACCCATATTGGCTAGCCTAACGGGTAACTTGCGGACGTCTGAGGATATGGATCCCCGCCTGCGCGGGGATGACGGACGTTGGTTATGGGGGGAAGGGCGGCACGAAGCAGCAGTCGACGCGGTAGCGATCATGCGCGCTACCGTCATCCTGACGAAAGTCAGGATCCAGAGTAACAGCTGGCAACCTTCGTGGCCCTGGATCCTGACTTTCGTCAGGATGACGGAGGAGACGATCCGCGGCATCACCCCGCACCACGACCCAAAACCGCCCACCCTCAGGCAGCAGTAATCCGCCCACCCCGCGTCAACATCTCGCCACTCGTAACGATCACCCGATCCCCCAGCTTGACCTGCTCGAAGATCAGCTTCGCAAACGCCGTAGGCACCCCAACGCATCCATGCGTAGCGTACTTCCCATCCATCAGCTTACTGCCATGGATCGAAACCCCATCATTGGTCAGCCGCATCATGTAAGGCATCGGCGCCCCGTACAGGTTCGACACATGATGCGCGTCCTTCTGCGTGATCTTGAACACGCCCAGCGGGGTCGGCTTCTCGTCCGCGCCATAGATCACGGCCGCCGTCCCGATCTCGTACCCGCTGCGAAAGATCGACAAGGTCTGCGCCACCAGATCGATCGTGATCACGATCGGCCCCTCGGGCACACCCTCGGTATCCCAGTAATACGCGCCATGCCGCAAAGGCTCCGGCACGTTCAGCACCCGCTTCACGACATACGCGTCGGCCGGGTCCTCGGCAGCGACCGCAACGGGCTGCGGCGCCGCCTTCGCAACCGGCACAGCGACCTGAGCCACCCGAGCAGGCGCCTCGACCGCCCGCACCTTCACCGGCGACCCGGACAAGGCCAGCCCCCCGATCAGCACCGCACTCCCGCCGAGCACGCCAAAGGCGATCGCTCGCGTCGTCATCATCCTGCGCATCGCCGCACCCTATCCGATATTCGTGAACAATGCCCGGCCTGCCGCGCCGGCAACGTCCCCGCCCGGGACTGCTCCAGCTATACCGTGGGTTAACAAGCCGTTCCGAACCAGTTCAGACCGAATCGCCTAAATCCTGAAACACGGTCGGACACTTATGCGTTTGTCCCAAGCGGACCGGGCGTAACTAGTAACGGAGTTCGGAAGATGAACGGGTTTTTCAAGAAGGCAGGTTTGGGCGTCGCTTTGGCGGCTACGGCACTTACTGCCGCCGCACCGGCCGATGCGCAGCGCTGGGGTGGGTATGGCCGTGGCTACGGCGGCGGCTGGGGCGGCTACCACCATCGTGGCGGCGGCAATGTCGCGGGCGCAGCGGTGCTCGGCGGTATCCTCGGCCTCGGCGTCGGTGCAGCGATCGCCAGCAGCAACCGGCCGCGCTATTACGACCGCGGCTATTACGACGCGCCCCCGCCGCCCCCGCGGGTCTATTACGAGGCACCGGTGGCGACCTATTATGCGCCGCGGTGCTGGAACGAATGGCGGGTCGACCCCTATTATGGCGACCGGGTTTCGGTGCGGGTCTGCAACTGATCCGACCACAAGATCGACAGGCGGCGTCGGGAGCAATCCCGGCGCCGCTTTTTCGTCAGGTGCCTTTTTTGTGGCGCGCGCCCGGTGCTTGCCGCTAGACGCGCGACCATGACCGATACGCCCAACACGCCCGAGACCGAAGCCGCCGCCACCCCGGCCGCAACCGGCGACACGCCCCCCGATCGCCTGTCGATCAACCAGCGCAGCCCGTTCTTCCAGCAGGAGCTGCTGGAGCGCGGCATCGGCATCCGCTTCAAGGACAAGGTGCGCCACGACGTCGAGGAATATTGCATCTCGGAAGGCTGGATCCGAGTCGCGCTCGGCA
This sequence comes from Sphingomonas sp. M1A8_2b, assembly GCF_053345535.1. NCBI lineage: Bacteria > Pseudomonadati > Pseudomonadota > Alphaproteobacteria > Sphingomonadales > Sphingomonadaceae > Sphingomonas > Sphingomonas sp. M1A8_2b. The sequence continues at coordinate 960,807 of NZ_JBKFAH010000001.1, forward strand.
AGAAGGTCGACCGCAACGGCAACCCGCTGACGCTGAAGCTGGTCGGCCCGGTCGAGGCCTGGTTCGAGCGTCCGGCGGCGACGGACGAAGCTGAGGGCTGAGCCAACCCGTCACCCCGGACTTGTTCCGGGGTCCACCGTGCCGCAAACCAAAATCTATCGATCGTGCGGCTCCGTGGATGCCGGAACAAGTCCGGCATGACGGAGGCATTTGGGCGGCTTTCGCCTTCCCGGAGCTAGCTAGTGGTCTTGTCCGCTTAAGCCTCCACGCCCTCCAGCGCCTCGCTAGCCTCCAGCCACTTCGCCTCGCTAGCCTCGAGCTTCGCATGCACCTCAGCGCGACGCTTGCTCAGGTCCCCCATCGACATCCGCGAGAACCGCGGCTCCGCATTCGCCGGATCGACCATCGCGCGATCCAGAGCATTGCGCTCCTTGGTGAACTTCGCGGTCTGCTCCTCGATCTCGCGCAGAGCTTTCCGCAACGCCGCGTCGTTGCTCTTCGCCTCGGCCGCAGCCTTCTTGCCGGCCTTCTTGTCCGCCTTCGACGCCGCATCGCCCTTGCCGCCATCGCCCTTCAGGACGAACGCGATATAGTCGTCGAGGCTGCCGTCGAATTCCTTCGCCGTCCCGTCGTCGACCAGCACGAGCCGGTCCGCGGTCAGCTCCAGCATGTGCCGGTCATGGCTGACCAGCACCACGGCGCCAGTGTACGCATTGAGCGCCTGCACCAGAGCCTCGCGCGCATCGACGTCGAGATGGTTGGTAGGCTCATCGAGGATCAGCAGATGCGGCGCATCGCGCGTGATCAGCGCGAGCGCCAGACGCGCCCGCTCGCCACCCGACAGCTTGCCGACCCGAGTCGTCGCCTTGTCGCCCGAGAAGCCGAACCGCCCCAATTGCGCGCGCACCGCGGCCGGGGTCGCGCCCTTCATCAGGTGCGACATATGCTCGATCGGCGAATCGGTCGGATCGAGTTCCTCGACTTGATACTGCGTGAAATACCCGACCTTCATCTTGCCCGACGACGACATTTCGCCGTCCATCGGCGTCAACTGCGCCGCCAGCAGCCGCGCGAGCGTGGTCTTGCCGTTGCCGTTGCGCCCGAGCAGCGCGACCCGGTCGTCGGGATCGAGCCGCATGTTGAGCCGCTTCAGAATCGGCACGTCGGCATAGCCCACCGTCGCCATGTCGAGCGTGATCAAAGGCGGCCGCAGCTCGGTCGGGTTGGGGAAGCCGAACGACAGCGTCGGATCGTTATAGCTTTCGGCGATCGGCTGCATCTTCGACAGCATCTTCTGTCGCGACTGCGCCTGCTTCGCGGTCGAGGCGCGCGCGGAATTCTTGGCGATATACTCCTGCAGCTTCTCGCGCTGGACCGCCTGGTTGGCGCGCGCCGCCTCGATCTGCGCGAGGCGCTCGGCGCGCTGCCGCTCGAACGCGTCATAGCCGCCCGGATACAGCGTGATCTTGCCGCCCTGCAGATGCAGGATGTGGTCGACCACGTTGTTGAGGAAATCGCGCTCGTGGCTGACCACCACGATCGTCGCCTTGTAGCCCTTGAGAAAATCCTCGAGCCACATCACCGCTTCGAGATCGAGATGGTTCGAAGGCTCGTCGAGCAGCAGCAGGTCCGGCTGAGAGAACAGCAAAGCGGCGAGCGCCACGCGCATCTTCCAACCACCCGAAAAGCTGTCGAGCGTGCGCGCCTGCATGTCCTCGTCGAACCCGAGCCCGAGCAGGATCTGCGCGGCGCGTGCGGGCGCGGTGTAGGCGTCGATCGCGATCAGCCGCTCGTACACGTCGCCGAGCCGGTCGGGATCCTCGCTTGTCTCACTCTCGATCATCAGCGCGGCACGCTCCAGATCGGCTTCGAGCACGGTCTCGAACGGAGTCTTCACGCCGTGCGGCGCTTCCTGCGCGAGATACCCGATCCGCGCGCCCTTCGGCATGTCGGCCGAGCCATCGTCCGGCTCCAACTGCCCCGCGATCACGCGCACCATCGTCGACTTGCCCGCGCCGTTGCGCCCGATCAGCCCGACGCGCGAGCCCGGCGGCAACGCGGCGGTGGCGCCATCGAGGATAACGCGTCCGCCCAGGCGCACCGTGATATTGTTCAGGTTCAGCATGCGCGTCCCGTTAGCAGATGCAGCATGGTTTTGCGAGGGGAGGGGTAGGGGGGCGCTTGCGGCCAGATTCCCAAGTCGATGCGCTCTCGATCCTCCCCCGCCAGGGGGAGGTGGCGCCGAAGGCGACGGAGGGGGAGGACCACGCAACAAACGTTTCGCATGCCTCCCCCTCCGTCTGGCAAGCGCCAGCCACCTCCCCCTTGCGGGGGAGGATCGAGCGCCGGTCCGTCATCGATAGAAGACCACCGCATCGAAAGGCCACCACCCCGGCAGAGGCCACTACCCCGAAAGAGGCCACCATCCCGGCGGAGGCCGGGGCCCAGTTGTAAAGGTGGTCGTAACGAAGCGCGGTTCGCAGTTGGCAACGTAGCCCAACTGGGCCCCGGCCTTCGCCGGGGTGGTGCAGGTATTGGAATCGGGAACCTCTAAAACTCCCTCCCCTTTAGGGGAGGGCTGGGGTGGGGCTTGTCCGCGAACGTGTTGCTCGGGGCAGTGCCCCACCCCGACCCTCCCCAAAAGGGGAGGGAGCTATCAGGTTTCGTCCGACACTACCGCGTCGGCGGCGTTACCACTGCCGATCATCGCAGACGCCCGCCCACCGACATGAACCCGCACCCCAGAAACCAGCCGCGTAGGCACGATCGCCGCACCCGCCATCGTAGAGCCAGAGCGCGACACCCCCCGGTGCACCGTCACCCCATGCGGCGCATCGGCCGTTTCCGCACTTGAGTCCGCAACGTCTTCCCGGTTACCATAATGCACCGAAACGCCAGCAACCTGCGCCGCAACCGCCGCCACGCCACCACCGCTCGCCAAACCAACACCCCGAACCCCAGGCTCGACCCCAGCATAAGCCTGCCGAAACGTCAGCGCCCGTTCCAACGCCCCCTGCCAGCGATAGAACACATGCGCCCCCACCGTCGTGATCCGCGCCAGGCTCGAAGCCCACCACGGCAGGATGCTGGTCGTATGAAACGACGTCGCCGCCCCGACCGGCGCATACACGCTCCCCCCAAGCGCCGCGCTGGCCACCGCCCGCGCCCGATCCCAAGCCCCCGGCTCTCGCGCACGGTTCATCGAGCCGTCGCACGTGAAGCTGAACTGGCACCCGGTCCGCCGCTCGGACCCCTGATACACGACCCCGCAAACGCTGTTCGGAAAGGCCCGGTCGCGCACCCGGTTCAGCACCACCTGCGCCACCGCCCGCTGCCCATCCTCCGACTGCGACCGCGCCTCGTAATACACGGCGGCGGTCAGGCAGTCGGCCGCACGGCGAGCGTCATCGACAGAGTTCGAGGTCAAAAAGGGCGGGGCAACGAACGGCGCCGCAGCCGCAAACGGCGCATCAGGTGCGGCCGTCGCGATCTTTGCGGAGATGTCGTCCGGCACATGCAGCGCCATCCGACTCAGCAGCGCGCGTGAGTTACGCTCCGGCTGAACCCGAGCGATCGTCGCCGGCCGATCCGCCGGCACGCACGACGTCGCCATCACCAGAGCGGGCAGGCTGATCAGCGCATGCGGATAAAGGCCGTAACCCGACGTCTTCATCCCCCCGCTCTAGGCCGCGGGGTTTAGGGACTGGTTAATGGCCACGGGAAACGGGGGAAGCGCCCGCTAAGGGAGCGCACCCCCGTCATCCCGACGAAAGTCGGGACCTCGATCGGCAAGGACGGACGTGGAAGGACGCGCATACGAAGCTCGCGCCAACCACAGCTCCCCCCGCGTCCGTCATCCTGACGAAAGTCAGGATCCAGAGTAACGGGCGTTGCCCTCAATGGCTCTGGATCCTGACTTTCGTCAGGATGACGGGAAGGGGACTAGGATAAGGGGAAGGCCCCCTTACCTCAATGAACGAACCGCGCGACCACATCACGGTACGACCGCGAGACCTTTACGCTCGCACCCGAATTCAGCACCAGGAAGCATTCCCCATTGGTATGCGGCTTAACCTGCTTCACCAGATCCAGGTTCACGATCGTCGACCGATGCACCCGCTGGAACCGCCGCGGATCCAGCCGCTTCTCCAGATCCTTCATCGTCTCGCGCAAAATCAGCGTGTTATCGCCGGTATAGATGCACATATAATCGCCGGCAGCGTCGATCCGCTCGATCGTATCGACATCGACGCGGAAGATCTGCCCGCGATCCTTGATGTTGATGAGCTTCTCGAACCGGTTCGACGACACGGCATCGCCGTCCGGCATGTCCGCCGCCGCATCCGGCGCGACATCGGCGAGCACTTCGCGCAACCGATCGACCTCCTCGACACCGCGCTTCTCGCTCAAACGCTGGCGAACCCGCTCGATCGTGTCGGCCAGTCGCGATTCCTCGACCGGCTTCATCAGGTAATCGACCGCCTGCGCCTCGAACGCGCGCAAGGCATGGTCCGAATACGCGGTGACGAACACGAACAACGGCGGCTCGACCTCCATCAGGCCCTGCACGACGGAGAACCCGTCGAACCCCGGCATCTGGATATCGAGGAAGACGAGGTCGGGCTTGTGCGTCTTGATCGCACGAATGGCCTCGCGGCCGTTCGAGCATTTTTCGATGATCTCGACGTCTTCATGCGCCTGGAGGCGGAGTTCCAGCCCCTGGATCGCCAGCGGCTCGTCGTCGACGAGAATGGTACGGATGGTCATGCGGCCTCTCTGTTCACGTCTTCCAGCTGATACGGTATCTCGATTTCCACCGAGAAGCCGCCAGCCGGCGTGGAGCGGGTTTCGAAACGGTGGTCGGGGCCGTATGCCTGAGCCAACCTGTCTCTAATATTAGCGAGCCCCACGCCGGTCGAATGGCTTGAACTGATCCGGCCCTCGATCAAGCCCGGACCGGTATCGGATACGGCGATCTGCACCCGTTCCCCGGCAAGGCGCACTTCGACGCGGATTTCGGCGCCTTCCTCTTGCGGCGTGACGGCATATTTGATCGCGTTCTCGACCAGCGGTTGCAGCAGCAGCGACGGCAGGCGCGCACGTTCGGCGCGGGGGTCGATCTCGAACTTCGGCCGCATCCGATCCTCGAAGCGCATCTTCTCGATCTCGAGATACAGCTTCAGCTGGTCCACCTCCTGCGCGACGGTGACGTGCGCGGTGGGTTCGTTCGCCAGCGTATAGCGGAGGAACGACGACAGCCGGCTCAGCATCGCATTCGCCCGCTCGGTCTGCTTCAGAAGCACCAGCGTCGAGATCGAGTTGAGCGTGTTGAACAGGAAATGCGGGTTCAACTGATAGCGCAGCATCGCCAGCTGCGCGGTCGAGGCCTGGTTCTCGAGATGCTCCATCTGGTCGATCTGCGCCTCGACGATCAGGTAGAAATTGATCCCGAAATACAGCGCCGACCAGCCGAACAGCACGGTGAAGGTGATGTAGATCGACACCAGCAGCCGGCCCAGCGTCACGCCGGGCGTTGCGCTGGCGATGAACGAGAAGGTGAACGCGTCGAGCACCGCGTACAGGAAGGTCGCCGCCGCCAGCGTCGCGATCGTCAGGAATATCCCGACCAGCCGCGGCAGCTGCCGGTACATCCCGTAGAAGGTCGAGAGCAGCAGCGTGATGCAATAGCCCAGGATCGCCTCGACGATCACCGGGATCACCACGTCGAGCGTCACCCCGTTCGAGATCGACACGACGCCGCGCAGCAGCAGGTATCCGCTCCACCCGACCGCCTGCAACGTCCAGAACGCACGGCTTTTATTCTCGAAGAACGGCCGCGCGGTGAAGGGCAGCGGACGGGTGCTACGGACGGATCCGGCCGCGCTCGATCCGTGCGTGTTGGGTCCGGTCGGCGGGGCAGGGACGGGGAGCGTGGCCATGATGGCAACGGCTCTTACACGCCGACGCTAGCCCACGCAAAACCAGGCGATCGGTTGGCGGAAGATCGTCTGTCCATCCTCCGCTGCTGCGTCGCCTCGGCCGCCTGCCGATCGGTCGCCATCAGGAGCGGCACCATTCGCACAAAAAAGGCCGCCGCTTCCGGTGGGAAGCGGCGGCCTCGTCAATTTCACCCGTAAGACGCGGATCAGAACGTGAAGCGTGCACCGATACGGATCGAGTAGAGCGACTGGTTGACGTAGATCTGGTCGGTCGGCGTCGAGAACGACGCACTGCCGCCCGCCGGCGAGTAGCGGTACTGCGCACAACCCTGACCGGCCGTGGCCGCAGTGACGCCGGCGATCGACGCGCCGGTCGCGGTCGGCGCCGTCAGGCACTGAACGCGGACGACCGCGGTGTTGTACGGGAACGCGTATTCGCGCTGCTGACCCCAGTTCTTGTTCAAAAAGTTGGTGAAGTTCTCGATGTCGGCGAAGATCGTCACGCGCGATCCGCCCAGGAACGTCGGGATTTCCTGCGCCACGTGAAGGTCGAGACGCGTGAACCACTTCGAGTGGAAGGCGTTACGCGGAGCAACCTTGCCGCGGTACTTGGCTAGGCCCGAGGCGTCGATGAACGCGTTTACCGCATTCTCCACCGCGGTGCTGCTATAGGACACGCGCGGATCGTTCACGGTCGGGACGTACATCAGATAGCGGTTGCCGCCGGTGCCGGTGCCCGAGCTGACGCCGGTGGTGCCGAAGACCGACGAACGGTTGCTGCCGAAATCCTGGAACGTGTAGCTGAACGGATGGCCGATACGCGATTCGCCGAACAGCGCGAACGTGGTCTTGTAATCACCGAAGAACGCGTGGTCGTAGTTCACGCCGTACTTGAAGAAGTACTTAACCTGGTCGTTCGAGATGCCATAGGCGACGTTGTTCGGATCGACGAACGCGCCGTTGCTATAGTTCGACCCGGCGGTCGACGAGGTCGCGGGGGCCGCGTCCTTGACGTCCTGATAGGTGAAGCTGCCGTTGATGTTCAGACCGAAGTCAAACGTCTTGTCGATCCGCGCGACCGCGATGTAGGCGCGGCCCTTGTCGGTGTTGGTCAACAGGATGTCGGTGTTTGTGTTGGTGCTGTTCGGGCCGTCGATCAGGTTCTGGTAACGCTGGCGGCCATCCGGCGTCAGCGAACCGGCGATCGGCACCGAGCGGATGTCGGTGAAATAGACCTGCTCGCGCACCTTCGAATACAGGAAGTCCGCACCGAACACCCAGTTGTCGCCGAGCGGCCCGAGGTTGGCGGTGTATTCGCCGGTCAGCGTGGCACGCCACTGCGACGGGATCTTGAAGTTCGGATCGAGCGCGTTGGTCGTCGAGGCGGTCGAGACCGTGGCGTTGGTGAGCAGCGTGTTCACCGCGGTCGGGATGCTGGTCCCCGTTACGCCGTTGAGCGCGGCGTTGCCGATCGCCGCGTTGGTGGTCGCACCGGTGAAGCCGGTCGCCGAGCGGTTGATCGAGACCGAGTTGCTCAGCACGCCGGTGTTGGAGAAGCTGTTCGACACATAGACGTCGGGGGTGCCGCCGCCGAAGATGCCGCCGCCGCCGCGGATGCTGACGCGGTTGGCAGGCTTCCAGTCGAACCCGGCACGCGGCTGGAACAGGCCGAAGCCCGAGATGTTGGCGGTGTTGGTACCGATCTGGACACGCTTGCCGTTGACGATCGCCCCGTTTGCATAGCGCGCTGCAAACGCGGTGTTGAGCGCCGGATTGTCGTCCATCGCGTAAAGGTCGTAGCGCGCGCCATAGCTGATATTCAGCGTCGGCGTGACCTTCCACGAGTCCATCACGCCGAACGTGTAGCTCTGGTAGCCGAAGTTCGCGGCCGCATCCTCGGGCACCAGCGACGGGATCGCGTTGCCATACGCGATCGAGTTCGCGCGCTGCGCCTGGAAGTCGGCGATCGAGTCGAAGTAATAATTGCCCGACGAGTTCTGCAGGAACGAGTTGAAGATCGAGACGCTGGAAATTTCGGTGAACACCCGCACGTCGTGGTCGTTCATCGTTAGGCGCGCCTGTGCCAGGCCGCCCCAGGTCTCGGTCTTGAGCGCGTTGGTCTGGCGCGAGCTGTCCGGGCCGAACGACACGACGCCGGCGTTGTTATCGCATGCGGTCAGCGAACCGCCGGTCGGGTTAGTCGGGTTGGTGCAGACGCGGAACTGCGCGAAGCCGCGGCCGAGCACCGGATCCTGGATCCGCGTGTAGTTCTTGTAGAACCCGCGGACCTCGGTCGAGAAGCTGTCGCTCCAGTTCGAGTTCAACTGCGCGACGCCGGTGTGCAGCCGGTTGCCCTGGATATACGCGTTCGACGCGAGACCGAGGCCGGTCGGCGCGTTGAGGAACGTGTTGTTCAGCAGGTTGATCGCGTCGTTGGCGTAGGTGTAGGTCAGCGACAGGCGCTGGCTGTCGGTGATGTTCGCATCGATCTTCGCGACGACGCGGTCGTCCTTGTCGCCGAGATTCCGCAGCACGCCGCCGGTGTCGTAATTATAGACCGACTTGGCGAGCGCGCTGATCTGGTCGACCGACGACTGGGTGATGCCGGGAACGCCGTTGCCGACGTTGTTGTCGATCGGGCCTTCCGCGATCGGACGACCGCCGCGCAGGCGCTCGCCGGCGACCATGAAGAACACCTTGTCCTTGATGATCGGACCCGACAGCTCGGCGCCGAAATTCTCGACCTTGAAATTGGGGACGCTGACCTTCAGGTCCTTGGTCTTCTTGCCGACGAACTCGTCGCGCGACTGCGAATAGAAGCCGGTGCCATGGAAGTCGTTGGTGCCCGACTTCAGCACGATGTTGACCGCGCCGCCCTGGAAATTGCCCTGGCGGACGTCGTACGGCGCGACCTGCGCCTGGAACTGGCCGATTGCATCGAGCGGAATCGGCGAGCGGCGGCTGGGAAGGCCATCGCTGTTCAGGCCGAAATTGTCGCTGACCGACACGCCGTCGACGGTGAACCGGTTGTAGCGCGCGTTCTGACCGGCGAACGACACCGAACGGCCGCCCGAGGGGCTGTCGTCGAGGCGGGCGAACGGATCGCGGCGCTCGAGGTCGCGGATGTCGCGGTTGACGGTCGCAATGTTGGCGATCTGCGCCGCGTTCAGCACGGTCGTCGGACCCTGTGAGATCGAGCGGGCGTTGGGCAGGCGCGCTGCGGTCACGACGATCTCGTTGCCGCCACCGGCTTCCGAATTCAGTTCGATCGGAACATCGAACGCCTGGGCGACGGTCGTGGTGATGTCGGTGACCTGCGTGGACGAATAGCCGGCTGCGTTGACCGTCACGGTGTAGGGACCGCCGGCGCGCAGGCCGTTGACGTTGAACGCGCCCGAGGCGTCGGTCGTCGCGGTCGAGCGGCTGCCCGCCAGCGTGTTCGTGATCACGATGTCAGCGCCAGCGACAGGGGCGCCGGCGGAGGTCACGGTGCCGCGGATCGACGACGTCGTCTCCTGCGCAGAGGCCGCCATCGGTGCGACCAGCGCAATCGCTGCCGCACCCAGGAAAAGGTTGTTCCGCATCAGTAATACCCCTTTTGAGCCTTCGGCTCTGGATTTCGCGACTTCATGTCGTGTTAATCCGGCCCTGCACGCGGAATATTTCGGATATGTGACATTGGCGAGTCGTCAATTGTCACAGACACACTCGGTCATGCCGCGTTGCAAAAAAGCCACGCAGTGAAACCGTTTCTGTCGCGATGGAACCGATCGAAAACTAAGCGCGAGGCTCAGCTCGCGGCGACGATTTCCGCCCACTCCGCCTCGGTGATCACGCGGATCCCGAGCTCGGTCGCCTTCTTGAGTTTCGAGCCCGCGCCCGGTCCCGCGATCACAAGTCCGGTTTTGCTCGACACCGACGCCGCGACTCGCGCGCCCAGGGCTTCCGCCTGCGCCTTGGCTTCGTCGCGGCTGAGTGTTTCCAGGCTGCCGGTGAAGACCAGAATCTGCCCCGTCACCGGCGACTCACGCGTCTCATGCACCACATCCGCGGGCTTCACCTCGCGCAACAGATCGAACACGACTCGGCGGTTGTGCGGTTCGGCGCAGAAGCCGATCAGCGCGCTCGCAACCTCCGGGCCGATCCCAGCGGTCTCGATCGCACCGACCAGCAGCTTGTCGCGGCGGAGCACGAACTTCCGCTCGGGTTCGCCGATCACCGGTTCGATCCGGCTGCGCAGGAACACGGCATGGCGCAGTACCGCACCGAGCGCCTTTGCCGAGACATAGCGTCGCGCAAGGTCGCGCGCGGTAATCTCGCCCACGTGGCGGATGCCGAGCGAGAACAGGAATCGGTCGAGCGGGATCGTCCGCTTGGTCTCGATCGCCGCGATGACCTTCGCCGCCCACACGCGCCCGTCCTTCTTCCGTGCGGCGAGCTGTTCCTCGGTCAGGCGGAAGATGTCGGCGGGCGATTCGATCAGCCCGTCACGGAAGAACGCTTCGATCAGCGTTTGGCCGAGCCCGCCGATGTCGAACGCATGGCGCGAGGCGAAATGGATCAGCCGCTCGACTCGCTGCGCCGGGCAGATAAGCCCGCCGGTGCAGCGATAGACGACCTCGCCTTCCTCGCGCTCGGCGGCGGACCCGCATTCGGGGCAAATGTGGGGAAAGACGTACGCTTCGCGCGTCGCGTCCGGTGTCAGGTTCTCGACGATCTGCGGGATCACGTCGCCGGCGCGCTGGACGAGGACGCGGTCGCCAGGCCGCACGCCGAGCCGCTCGATCTCGTCGGCATTGTGCAGCGTCGCGTTGGTCACGACGACGCCGCCGACCGTGACGGGGGAGAGGCGCGCGACCGGAGTCATCGCGCCGGTCCGCCCGACCTGGATGTCGATCTTTTCGAGCAATGTCTGCGCGCGCTCGGCGGGAAATTTGTGCGCGATCGCCCAGCGTGGGGCTTTCGCGACCTGGCCCAGCCGCGCCTGCCAGTCGAGCCGGTCGACCTTGTAGACCACGCCGTCGATATCGAAGGGCAGGTCGGCGCGCTCGGCTTCGATTTTCCGATACACATCGAGCGCCGCCGCTGTCCCTTCGACCCGCGCGAACCCGTCGGCGATCGGGAAGCCCCAGCCGCGCAGCGTGTCCACGACCTCGGCCTGCGTTTCGCCCGGCACGACGCTCGCCTCGCCCCAGCCATGCGCGAGGAACCGGAGCGTCCGGCTCGCGGTGACGCTCGCGTCCTTCTGGCGCAGCGATCCGGCGGCGGCATTGCGCGGGTTGGCGAACTGCCGCGCGTCCTTGCCGCTCTCCTCCGCCTCGGCGAGAAGGCGCGCGTTGAGCGCGGCAAAGTCGTCCTTCGCCATATACACCTCGCCCCGAACCTCGAAGATCGCGGGGGCCTCACCCTGCAAGGTCTGCGGGATGTCGTTGATGGTGCGGACATTGGCGGTGACGTCCTCGCCGACCTGTCCGTCACCCCGCGTCAGCGCCTGCACGAGCCGCCCGTCCTCATACCGCAGCGAACACGACAGCCCGTCGATCTTCGGCTCCGCGGTCAGCGCCACCGGCGCGTCCTCCGCCAGCTTCAGGAAGCGGCGCACGCGCGCGACGAACTCCTCGACCTCCTCGTCCGCGAACGCGTTGTCGAGGCTCATCATCGCCTTGGCATGCGCGACCTTCGCCAGGTGTCCCGCAGGCGCCGCACCCACCGTCCGGCTCGGCGAATCGCTCCGAACCGCAGCCGGAAACGCAGCCTCGATCGCCGCATTGCGCCGCACCAGCGCATCATACTCCGCATCGCTGATCTCGGGCGCATCGTCGGTGTGATAGCGCGCGTTGTGATACGCGATCTGCGCGGCGAGCGTCTCCAGTTCGGCGGCGGCTTCGATCTCGGTCGCGGGAAGGTCGGTCATCGCGACGGGTTAGGGGAGGGGGGCGTCTTTCGACAAGACCTGGATCAAGATGGCGTGAACATTCGCCCGACTTGCGCGCTGACATTCCAGGACAATTTTTCGCAGGACCCGCCATCATGACCGACACCAGCCGCCGAGATCTCTTCAAGGGCGCCGCCGTCACCGGCCTCGCCGCTGCCGCCGTGCCTGCTTTCGCACAGGGGCAGGGGGCGGGGCAGGCGCCACTCGCCGATCCGCAGACGCGCTTCGTTTCCACGCCGTTCCCCGAACAGCGCCAGAAATGGCCGGCGCTCCAGCGCGACATGCGCCCGGTACCCGATTGCGGTGAGGCGAGCTATCGCGGGTCGGGACGGCTGGCAGGGCGGAAGGCGCTGGTCACCGGCGGCGACTCCGGGATCGGCCGCGCGGCGGTGATCGCGTTCTCGCGCGAAGGCGCCGACGTCGCGATCAACTATTACCCGACCGAGGAGCCCGATGCGCAGGACGTCGCGAAGCTGCTCCGAGCCGAGGGGCGCAAGGTGGTGCTGATCCCTGGCGACCTGACCGATGCGAAATTCTGCAACGACCTGATCGCGCGCGCCGCGCGTGAACTCGGCGGCCTAGACATCCTCGTCAACAACGCCGCGTACCAGCAGTCGAAGGCGTCGATCGCCGAAATCAGCTTCGAGCAGTTCGATCGCACGATGAAGACCAACGTCTATGCGATGTTCCACCTGTGCAAGGCGGCGATCCCGCTGATGAAGCCGGGCGCGTCGATCATCAACACGGGGTCGGTGAACTCGGTGAGTCCGGGCGAGGAGCTGCTCGATTATGCGACCACCAAGGGCGCGATCCTGATCTTCACCAAGGGGCTCGCCAAGCAGCTCGGCAAGCAGGGCATCCGCGTGAACATGGTCGCGCCGGGGCCGGTCTGGACGCCGCTGCAGGTCGCGGGCGGGCAGCTGCCGGGCAAGATGGGCGAGTTCGGGCAGGATACGCCGCTCGGTCGCGCGGGGCAGCCTGCGGAGCTGGCCTCGCTGTTCGTGACGCTGGCGGAGACGGGGACCAGCTTTACGAGTGGTAGCGCGTTTGCGGCCACGGGCGGCAGCGGGGTGCTGTAGGGCGCACAGCGCCACCTCTCCATCCTTTCAACTCCACCCCGGCGAAGGCCGGGGCCCAAATGGAAAGGTCGCAGTAACGGAGCAATGCGCATCGTTATCACCGTCTACCAATTGGGCCCCGGCCTTCGCCGGGGGGGTGTTCTGTGAAAGTTTGCGAGAACGACTCACCCCGCTCCCAACCGCCGCAGCCCCTCCGCATCCACAACCGTGATCCGCGCATAGTCCAGCGCGATCACGCCCTCGCGCTCCATCGCCTTCAACGCCTTGTTGAGCGTCTGCCGCGACACCCCGATCATCGCCGCGACGTCCGCCTGCCGGATCTCGACGCTGCTTCCGCCGGCCGCGCGCACCATCCCCGCCAATGTCCGCGCCAGCCGTACCGGGATCGGCTGCGACAGGCCGTTCATCATGAACGCCAGCGACGCACGTTGGTGCGCGCACGCCAGCAGCGCGATGTCCCACCACAATTCGGGCGTGTCGCTAGCCAATCGCCGGAACGCCTCCATCCCGATATGCAGCACGCGCGTCGGCCCGAACGCAACCGCGTCATGCGGCCGGGGCCCCGCGTCGAGCGTCGACAGCTCGCCGAACCACGTCCCCGGTCCCATGATCAGCACCACCAGCTCGGCGCCGACCGCGGGATAGCCGATCAGCCGGACCTGCCCGTCGAGCACCGCCCACAAGCCGTCGGGTGGATCGCCGACGCCGTACAGCCGCGTCCCCGCCGCCACCGACCGCACGCTCGCCTGCTCCAGCAACAGCGCACGCCGCGCGGGCGGCACCGCGCCGAACCACTGGTCCGCCTCGAGCCGGGCATGATCGATCGCTCCCATCGCGCAAGTGTCTGCGGATCCGCCAGATTGTCAATCCGGCGACAGTCTCGCGCAGGGGGGCGTGTTACAACTCTGTAACAATAATAGGAGATGGATGATGGCGACCGCACTCAGGACCGAACCGACGATACGCGATCTCGTGTCGCCCGAGGAATGGGCGCTCCGAGTCGACCTCGCTGCCGCTTATCGGCTGGTCGCGCATTACGGCTGGGACGACCTGATCTTCACGCATCTGTCGGCGCGCGTGCCCGGTCCCGAGCATCATTTCCTGATCAACCCCTACACGCATATGTTCGAGGAGATCACCGCGTCGTCGCTGGTCAAGATCGACATCGACGGCAACAAGGTCATGGACACGCCCGCGCCGGTAAACCGCGCGGGCTTCGTGATCCACTCGGCGGTCCATGCCGCGCGCGAGGACGCGGTCGCGGTGCTGCATCTCCATACGCCGCACGGCCAGGCGGTGTCGGCGATGGCGGAGGGGCTGCTCCCGCACACGCAGACCGCGATGATCGCCGGGCACGACGTCGCGTATCACGACTTCGAGGGCATCGCGACCGAGCTCGACGAGCGCGAGCGGCTGGTCGCGGATCTCGGCACCAAGCACAGCATGATCCTGCGCAACCACGGCACGCTGACGGTCGGCGAGTCGATCCCGCAGGCGTTCCTGCGAATGTATTTTCTCGAACGCGCGTGTGAGGCGCAGGTGCTGATGCTCAGTGCCGGCCGCGAGAATCTCAACACGCCGAACCAGGGCGTCGCGGAGAAGGTCGAGGGCCAGTCGAGCGGTCCCGGCATGCGAATGCTCGCGGATGGGCTGGCGTGGCCGGCGTTGCTGCGCAAGCTCGACCGGATCGACCCGAGCTATCGCGACTGAGGTCTGGATTCGGGGCGGAGGCCACCACCCCGGCGAAGGCCGGGGCCCAATTGGCAAGGCCATTGTAACGAAGTATTGCGCTCGCCAACGGCTGTGTCCCGATCGGGCCCCGGCCTCCGCCGGGGTGGGACGCGGGGAGGACGCAATGAAGACGGCGGTATTAGTGGCGGCCATCCTCTGCGCGACGCCCGCGACAGCCCAGCAGACTAAGGTCACGCCAAAGCCGGCCCCCGCCCCGGCGATCGGCTACGACTGGAACGACGACTCGTCCGCCGACGACCGGGTCCAGCAATCGCTCTGGCCACGCTCGGACGCCAGCGCGGCTGGGCTCGACGACATGATCCACACCGAGCAGACGCCGTTCCACGCCACGATCCGCGACGACGGCGGCCTCGGCAGCCGCGCGTTCCACGGCATCCGCAAGGTCGGCGGCGACTACCGCGTCGTGCCCGTGCTCAAACTCCACTTCGGCCACGCGAAGCCAGCGACGCCCTGAGCGGAGCGGTCGCGCGACCGGCCGTTCTCCTGCGAACGCAGGAGTCCAGGGTTTCTAACGCGACGACCTGTAACCCCGGACTCCCGCATTCGCGGGAGAACCGCAATACCGCGTGGTGCGTCCCAACCCTCAAGCCCGCTCGAGCAACCGCTCCGCCTGCGCACGCGCCTCATCCGTAATCTGTGCGCCCGACAGCATCCGCGCGATCTCCTCGCGCCGTTCGTGCTCGGTCAGTGCGCGGACGCCGGTCCGCGTGACCGTGCCGTCGCTGCTCTTGGCGATCAACAGGTGCTTCGCCCCCCGCGCCGCGACCTGCGGGCTGTGCGTCACCACCAGCAGCTGCGTGCTTCGCGCGAGTCGGGCCAGGCGTTCGCCGATCGCGCTCGCCACCGCGCCGCCGACGCCGCGGTCGATCTCGTCGAACACCATCGTCGACGCGCCGCCTTCCTCCGCCAGCGCCACCTTCAGCGCGAGGATGAAGCGCGACAATTCGCCGCCCGACGCGATCTTGGTCAGCGCCGCGAACGGCGCGCCCGGATTGGTCGAGATCTCGAACTCGACGCGATCCTTGCCTGCCGCCGACCAGCCCTCTTCGCCGAGCGGCGCCACCACCGTCTGGAACCGCGCCGCATCCAGCTTCAGCGGCGCCAGTTCCCCCGCCACCGCCACGTCGAGCCGCTTGGCGGCCGCCAGCCGCCGCTTCGTCAGCGCGTCCGAGGCCGTATCATACGCCTTCCGCGCCGCCGCGACCCGAGCCTCGATCACCGCAATCCCGCCTTCGCCCGCATCGAGCCGCTCCAGCCGCGCGCGCATCTCGTCCGCCAGCGCCGCCAGATCATCCGGCTGCACCCGGTGTTTGCGCGCCATCGCCCGCAACTCGAACAACCGCGCCTCGTCATCCTCCAGCGCGCGCGGGTCATAGGCCAGCTCCGCGCGCGCATCGCGCAACTGCTCTTCCGCCACCGACGCCTCGATCACCGCGCGGTCGACCGCGGCCAGCGCCTCGCCCAGCGCGACATGATCCTCCGCGATTCGCTCGAGTACCCGCGCCGCCTGGCGCAACTTCGCCAGCCCGCCGTCCTTGCCCTCGAGAAAGTCATCGATCGCGGCCAGATCGTCGGCGATCTTCTCCGCACGCTGCATCGAGCGCCGCGTGTCCGCCAGAGTCTCTTCCTCGCCCGCGACAGGCGCCAGCGCGGTCAGTTCGGCAACGGTATGCTCGAGCCATTCGCGATCCCGCGCCGCCGTCTCGATGTCCGCGCGCGCCGCCGCCAGTTCAGCCTCGGCAGCACGAAACGCCGCGTAAGCCTTGCCCGTCGCGCCCGGTTCGGTCCGCCCAAAGATGTCGAGCAAGGCCCGATGCCCGCGCGCGTTGAGCAGTCCGCGCTCGTCATGCTGCCCGTGGATCTCGACGAGGTGCGGCGCCATCTCGCGCAGCAGCCCCGCCGACGCCGGCTGGTCGTTGACGAACCCGCGGCTGCCGCCGTCCGCCTTGACGATCCGCTTCACGACCAGCGGCTCGCCACGCTCGATCTCCACCCCGTTCTCGTCGAACAGCAACGCGAGCGGCGAATCGGGGGCGGGGGCGTCGAACGTCGCGGTTACCACCGCTTGGTTCGCCCCATGCCGGACCAGCCCGCTATCGCCGCGACCACCCAGCGCGAGGCCCAACGCATCGAGCAAAATCGACTTGCCCGCCCCGGTCTCACCAGTGAGCACGCCGAGCCCCTCGCCGAATCCCAGATCCAGCGCCTCGATCAGCACCACGTCGCGAATGGAAAGCTCGGTCAGCATAGTCGGTCCGCCTTAGACGAACGGGCGCGTAAAGCGATCCCCCTATGTTCCAACCTCGCGCGCCGCGTCCGGGTCAGCTTCCGGTGTTGGACGGCTGGCCCGCCGAGCGCGGCTTCTCGGGCGCGCGGCCGGCCGGACCGGTCGGGGTCGAGCCCGGCTCGTCCAGCTCGACCATCACTGACGGCGTCCCCTTGGTGCCGACGGGGACGACCTGTTCGCCGGGCTTCAGCGGCGGTACGGCGGGCACCTGGTGCTTCTTCAGCAGGTCGTACGCATGCTGGTACCAGTCGGTGCCGGGATAATTGCGCCCCAGCACCGCGCCGGCCTTCTCGGCCTCGACAGGCACGCCGAGCGCCAGATACGTCTCGGTCAACCGCATCAGCGCCTCAGGCGTGTGCGTCGTCTGCTGGAACTTGTCGATCACGGTGCGGAACCGGCCGTTCGCCGCGAGCCACTGGCCGCGCGTCTCGTAGAACCGCCCAATCTCCATCTCCTTGCCCGCGAGATGGTCGTTGACCAGATCGATCTTGAGCCGCGCATCCGATGCGTAACGCGTGTTCGGATAGCGGCGCATCAGCTCACCCAGCGAATCGAGCGCCTGCCGCGTGATCTTCTGGTCGCGCGTGACGTCGGTGATCTGCTCGTAATAGCCGAGTGCGATCAGGTAATAGGCATAGGGCGCATCGCGGTTGCCCGGATGGACCGCGAGAAAGCGCTGCGCCGAGCTGATCGACGCGGTGTAGTCGCGCGCCAGATAATAGCTGAAGGCGGACATGATCTGCGCGCGCCGCGCCCAGATCGAATAGGGATGCTGGCGCTCGACCTCGTCGAACAGCTGGGCTGCTTCCTTGTAGCGCGCCTGATCGAGCCGCCGCTTGGCGGTGGAGTACAGCGTCCCCACGTCGCGCGCGACATAGGGCAGGTCGCCCTTGCCGGCGCGCGCGCCTGCACAGCCAGCCATGGGGAGCGCAAGCGCGGCGACGAGCGTGACCACGAGGGCACGTGGCATGCTCGGAAAAGACTGGGGGATACGCATTGGCGTTGTCCTTAGCGTAAGCGGGGCTTCGCGAACAATCCCTTTCGCCAAACACGCTCGGCGACTCTTTTGATCGGGCAGGTGATCGGGCAGGGGGGCTTTCGCTGGCACGGATCGCACGGCAAAGGTCGTGCGTTGGCGAAACGCCATTCAATTTGAGGATCATGTCATGCCGGCTACATTGTTGCACACCCACCGCGTCGAAAAGCCCTGGGGTCGCGACACGCTCTGGCCCGGCTTCGACGATCCCGCGCCCGGCTCGCCGCCGATCGGCGAAGTGTGGTTCCAAGAGCCCGGCAACACGACGCCCGACCTGCTGATCAAATACCTGTTCACCAGCGAAAAGCTGTCGGTCCAGGTCCACCCGAACGACGAACAGGCGCACGCCCGCGGTCTGCCACGTGGCAAGGACGAATGCTGGACGATCCTCGCCGCCGAGCCGACCTCGACGATCGCGGTCGGCACGAAGGCGCCGATGGCGAAGGACGACCTGCGCGCATCGGCGATCGACGGCACGATCGAAGACAAGCTCGACTGGAAGCCCGTCAAGCCGGGCGACTTCATGTATTGCGCGTCGGACACGATCCACGCGATCGGCGGGGGGCTGACGGTGATCGAGGTCCAGCAGAACTCCGAGACCACCTACCGCCTCTACGATTACGGCAGCGACCGCGAACTGCACCTGAAGGACGGCATGGATGTCGCCGACCCCAATCCGTACGTCCCCGTCGCACCGCCGATCGAGATCGAGACCGGCCGGACGATCATGGTCGAGGGCCCGAAGTTCGTGCTCGAGCGCTGGAAGGGCGGCGACCACGTCGTCAACCTGCCCGAGGGCACGACCGGCTGGGTGATCCCGATCACCGGCTCGGGCGATGTCGCAGGCGTTGCGTTCAAGGCGGGCGAATGCGCGACGATGACGGGCAGCGAGACCGTGTCGACCAGCGCGGATGCGGACGTGCTGTTCGCGTATCCTTTGGCCAAGCGGATTTGAGCAAGGGGTAGATCGAGGGAGGGAGGGGGAGGAGAGCGCTTTCTACCCTGCCTTGTTCTCCCGCGAAGGCAAGAGCCCAGTCTGGGTCCCCGCCTTCGCGGGGAAACATGATGGTTCAGACGAGCGCCATTCCCAGAAGCAACCACCCCGGCGAAGGCCGGGGCCCAATTGGGGAACGTTTCTAATGAAGCGTGGCACACTGTTATTGCCACCTTTCCAATTGGGCCCCGGCCTCCGCCGGGGTGGCAGGCGAAGTAACCGTCGCACCCCACTCACCACCCATTAACCGCCGCGCTATACCCCCGCGCAATGCTGCGCGTTCTCACCCTCTCCACGCTGTTTCCCGACGCGACCCGTCCGAACTTCGGCGGCTTCGTCGAACGGCAGACGCTGGGGCTCGCCGCGCATCCCGATGTCGACCTGACGGTGGTCGCGCCGATCGGTCTTCCGCCCGGCATCCTGCGCAACGTCCGCCATTACGCGCCGCTCGCCAAGCTGCCGCACCGCGAAAGCTGGAAGGGCCTCGACGTCCACCGCCCGCGCTTCACCGCGCTCCCGTTGACCAAGGGCCGCCACCACGCCGCCGCGCTCGAACGCGCGCTCGTGCCGCTGCTCGACTCGATCCGCGAGACCTTCGCGTTCGACGTCATCGACGTGTCGTTCTTCTTCCCCGACGGCCCCGCCGCGGTCGCGCTCGGCAAACGCTACGGCGTCCCCGTCTCGATCAAGGCGCGCGGCTCCGACATCCATCATTGGGGTGAAGCGTCCGCGACGGCGGCGCAGGTCCGCAAGGCAGGGCAGGGCGCCGCCGGGCTGCTCGCGGTCAGCGCGGCGATGAAGGCCGATATGGTCGCGCTCGGCATGCCGGCCGCGCGGATCATGGTGCATCATACCGGAGTCGACCAGGACCGCTTCCGCCCCATCGACGACCGCGTCGCCGCCAAGGCGAAGCTCGGCGTACGCGGGCCGCTGGTCATCGCGATCGGCGGGCTCCTGCCGCGAAAGGGGCACGACATCGTCATCGACGCGGTCGCGGCGTTGCCCGGCGTCAACCTCCTGATCGCGGGGCACGGACCGGCGCGCGCAACGCTTGAGGCGCGGATCGCGCGACTCGGTGTCGGCGACCGTATCCGCCTGCTGGGCGGCGTCCCGCATGCCGACGTGCCCGGACTGATCGCCGCCGCCGACGTCAGCGCGCTCGCCTCCAGTTCGGAAGGCCTCGCCAACGTCTGGGTCGAATCGCTCGCCTGCGGGACGCCGATCGTCATCACCGATGCCGGCGGCGCGCATGAAGTGGTGACATCCCCCGACGCCGGCCGTGTGACGATCGGCGATCCGCTGGCGTTCGCCGCGGCGATCGGTGAACTGCTGGCCGACCCGCCGACCCAGACGGCAACGCGCGCCGTCGCCGCCCGGTTCACCTGGGAAGCCAACACCGCCGCACTCCACGGGCACCTCGCGAAGCTAGTCGCGGATCACCGATAATCCAATCCTCCCCCGCCAGGGGGAGGTGGCTGGCACTTGCCAGACGGAGGGGGAGGCAAGTACCACGTCCGTTCCGTGTCCTCCCCCTCCGTCACCTCCGGTGACACCTCCCCCTTGCGGGGGAGGATAGGGAGGCCCGGCTCACCCCTCGAGCGGGTACAACGCCGCGACGATCCAGCGCCCTTCGCCGCGCAGCACCGCCCACGCGCGAGCGGCGGCGCGGCTGTCCATCGCCTCGATCCCGAACCCGCGCGCCTCGACCGCACGCTTGAATGCAAGCGGCGGCTGGCGCAGCGCATTGCCCGTCCCGAGCAACAGGAACTCGGGCGGCGGATCGAGCGCCAGTAACGCCGCCACATCCGCCTCGCCGAGCGCCTCGAACGCGGGCGGCTCCCAGCCATCCGCGCGCTCGGGGCTGATCGCCAGCGCGGTGTAATAGCCGTCGTCGACCTTGAACCCGCCGCGACCGAACGCCGAGATCATCGGCCCATCGGTCTTCTCGCGGTCCATCCTCAACGCTCGACCTTCGGACCCACCCGCTCGGCGCCGTCCTGCACGCCGCCCTTGCGCGGTGCAGGATCGGCCCGCAGACCCAGCGTTATCAGCAGCGACGACGACACGTAGATCGACGAGTACGTCCCGACCACGATACCGAGGATCATCGCCGCGGTGAACCCGCGCAGCACGTGGCCGCCCAGCACCAGCATCGCGACCAGCGCGAGCAGGATCGTCACCGACGTCATCACGGTCCGCGGCAGCGTCTCGTTCACCGACAGGTCGATGATCTCGCGCATGTCCATCTTCCGGTACCGACGCATGTTCTCGCGGATACGGTCGTCGATCACGATCTTGTCGTTGATCGAGTATGAGATGATCGTCAGCACCGCCGCGACGATGTTGAGGTCGAACTCGAACTGCGTCAGCGCGAAGAAGCCGAGCGTCATCAGCAGATCGTGGACGATCGCGACGACGGTCGACACGCCGAACTGCCACTCGAACCGCACCACCGCGAACAGCGCGATGCCGAGAATCGCGAGGCCGACCGCGAGCAGGCCCTTGCTGATCAGTTCGTCCGAGACCTTGCCCGAAATCGTATCGTACTTCGAGAAGGTCGCGCCGGGGAATTTCGCGGCGAGATCGTCGGACACCTTCTTGACGAGGCGGTTGGTCGCGCCTTCGTCACCCGCGGGCACGGGCAGGCGGATCGACAGCGTCTTGGGATCGCTGAACGACTGGATCGAGGCTTCGCCGACGCCGAGCCGGTCGACTTCGGTGCGGACCGCGTCGATCGACGGGGTGGTCGCGAACTTTTCCTCGATCAGGACGCCGCCGACGAAGTCGACGCCCATGTTGAGGCCTTTCGTGACGACGAGTCCGATCGCCAGCAGCGATAGCAGCAGGGTCAGCCCGAACGCCCATTTGCGGAGCGAGACGAACTTGAGGTTCGTGTTGTCGGGTACGAGTTTCAGCAGGCGCATGGTTATCTCCCGCCTCAAATATTGATCGTGGTGGGGCGGTTCTTCCGCAGCCACAGCGCGACCATCATCCGGGTGAACGTAACGGCGGTGAACACCGACGTGCAGATTCCGATCAGCAGCACGACCGCGAAGCCCTTCACCGGACCCGAGCCGAGCAGCAGCATGATCACGCCGGTGATGGCGTGGGTCACGTTGGCCTCGAAGATCGTCCGCGATGCTTCCTTATAGCCGAGTTCGACCGACTGGATCACGCTACGCCCGCGCCGTCGCTCCTCGCGAATACGCTCGTTGATCAGCACGTTGGCATCCACCGCGGTACCGATCGTCAGCACGAACCCGGCGATACCGGGCAGCGTCAGCGTCGCGTTCAGCATCGCCATGACCGCGACGATGACCAGGATGTTGATGATCACGGCCAGGTTCGCATACAGGCCGAACCGGCCATAGGTGACGAACATGAACACGATCACGAGCAGCGCGGCGACGATCGACGCCAGCACGCCGGCGCGGATCGAATCCTTGCCGAGATCGGGGCTGACGGTGCTTTCCGCAATCGTCTTCAGCGCGACCGGCAGCTTGCCCGAGCGCAGCGAAATCGCCAGCGAGTTCGCCGACTCGACGGTGAAATTGCCCGAGATCGACGCGCGACCACCAAGGATGGGCTCGTTGATGTTGGGCGCGGAGATCACCGAATTGTCGAGGATGATCGCGAACGGTTTACCCGTGTTCTCGGTCGTGACCTTGGCGAAGCGACGCCCGCCGACCGCATCGAACGTGATCGCCACCTGCGGCGCGTTGGTCTGCGGCTCGAACTCCTGGCGCGCATCGGCGAGCTGGTCGCCCGAGATGATCACCGAGCGCTTGACCGCGATGAACGGTACGCCGCGTGGGTTGCCTGGGTAGGGGAGGACCTGGCTGCCGATCGGCGCGATGCCCTTGACCAGATCGGCGGGGTTCGCGGTCTCGTCGACCAGTTTGAATTCGAGCTTGGCGGTCTTGCCGAGCAAATCCTTCAGCGCCTGCGGGTTCTTCAGCCCCGGCACCTGGACGACGATCCGGGTCGCGCCCTGGCGGACGATCGTCGGCTCCTTGGTGCCAAGTTCGTCGATGCGGCGGCGGACGACTTCGGTCGCGTCCTTCATCGCCGTGTCGACCGCCTGGGTCAGGCCCGCCTCGGTCGGCTTGAGCACGAACCGGCTCGTGTCGACGACATTGATGTCCCATTCGCGCTGGCCGCTCATGCCCGCGCCACCGCCGGTGATCGCGAGCAGGCGCTCGCGCGCCGCATCGACCTGCGAAGGATCACGCAGCAGGAAGCTCAGCTGACCGCCCCGCGTCGAAATGTCGCCGATCTCGATCCGCGGCGTGCCGTTGCGCATCGTCCCCGCGACGCTGTCGCGCATCGCCTCGATCCGCGTCGCGGCGAGGTCGGCGGTATCCGCCTCGAGCAGCAGGTAGCTGCCGCCCGCGAGATCGAGCCCGAGGTTGATGTGCGGATGCGGGATCCGCCCCCATTGGCTCGTGGTGCTCTCGGGGAGGAAGCTCGGGATCGCCAGCAGGCACAATGCCGCCAGCAGCCCGATGATCGATCCGATTTTCCAGCGCGGGAAATCGAGCATCAGTCGTTCGCCGGCTTCGTGTTCGGGCTGGTGATGTCGGTCAGCGTCGCCTTGACGACGCGCACGCGGACATTCGGCGCGATCTCGACCTCGACGACGTTATCCTCGACCTTGGTCACCTTGCCGAGGATCCCGCCCGAGGTGACGACGCTGTCGTTCTTCTTCACCGCGGCGACCGACGCCTGCAGCGCCTTCATGCGCTTTTGCTGCGGGCGGATCATCAGGAAATAGAACACGACGAACACGAGGAAGAGCGGCGCGAGGCTCAGGAACGAGGCGATCCCGCCCCCCGCCGTCGTGGCGCCGTCTGCGGCCTGGGCATAAGCTGGTGAGATGAACATGAAGGTCCGTATCTGGCTGGGCCGTGGAAGGCGCAAGGTTGGGTCGGGCCGGACGTCGCGCGTCGCGCCCGCATTGGTCCGCCCGCTATCATCGCTTGGAACCTCGCGCAACAGATCGCCACAGGATGAGACGTGGGCGTCACGCGACCGGGCGCATCCGACATGGCTGCCGACATCGCTGCGGTGTTCGGGCTTGCATCGGGCGCGGACCCTGCGTAGAGCGCCCCCCTCGGGTCGCCTTGCGGCCCGTTCGGTCGGAGCGTAGCGCAGCCTGGTAGCGCACCACACTGGGGGTGTGGGGGTCGCAGGTTCGAATCCTGTCGCTCCGACCATTTTCTTGCATCGATGATGTGCGGTGACGATCAGTCGTCCTGCCGTTCTGGGCAAACCTTGCTGTTCCCTCGCGAACGCGGGGGCCCAGGACCACGAACGCTGCCGCCCGTAAACCTGGACTCCCGCCTTCGCAGGAGA
This sequence comes from Sphingomonas sp. M1A8_2b, assembly GCF_053345535.1. Lineage (NCBI taxonomy): Bacteria > Pseudomonadati > Pseudomonadota > Alphaproteobacteria > Sphingomonadales > Sphingomonadaceae > Sphingomonas > Sphingomonas sp. M1A8_2b. The sequence goes on from NZ_JBKFAH010000001.1 coordinate 985,184, forward strand.
ACGGCAGCCGCAAAACATACTCCGTCATGCCGGGCTCGTTCGGGCATCCACCGTGCCGCGTATCAGCGGCCTGAGGTTTTGCGGAACCGTGGATGCCGGAACGAGCCCGGCATGACGGGGGGCAAGCTTACGCAGTCTCGCGCACCGTCGCCGCATGCCCCACCGCAATCGCGCTCAAATTCACGATCCCGCGCGCGGTCACGCTCGGCACCAGCATCTGCAGCGGCTTGGCCAGCCCCAGCAGCATCGGCCCCAGCGGTGCCGATTCGGTCGACGCCGACAGCAGCGACACCGCGATGTTCGCCGCGTCGATATTCGGCATCACCAGCAAATTTGCCGACCCGGTCAACGGGCTGTCGTCGACCAGCCGCCGCCGCAGCGCCTCCGACAACGCCGCATCGCCGTGCATCTCGCCGTCGAACTCGAACTCCGGCGCCATCTCCTTCAGCAACGCATGCCCCGCGCGCATCTTCTGCGCCGAGGGCGACCGCGACGCGCCGAAGCTCGAATGCGACAGCAACGCCGCCTTCGGCTCGATCGCGAACGCGCGCACTGCCTCCGCCGCCAGCATCGTCATCTCCGCGATCTGCTCGGCGGTTGGATCGACCGTCACATGCGTATCGCAGAAGAACAGGCTGCCGGTGCGCAGGATCACCGCCGACATCGCGTACAGCCGCGACACGCCCGGCATCCGCGGCAGCAGCGGCATGACGTACGTCATCTGCGTCCACCAGTCGCCGATCCCGCCGCACAAGGCCGCATCGACTCGCCCCTCGCGCAGCAGCATCGCCGCGGCCACGCTCGGCCGCGTCCGCAGCGCACGCTCGGCGCTGTCGGGCGGCGTGCCGCGCCGGCCGACCAGCGTGCTGTAGCCCTTGAGCAGCGGGTCGAACACCTCGCGGTCGGTGCCCGGATCGAGTACCTCGACATCGGTGCCGATCGTCATGCGCAGCCCGCTCGCTTCGATCCGCTCGGCGATCACCTCTCGCCGCCCGATCAGCACCGGCCGCCCGATGCCCTCGTCGATCACCGTCTGCACCGCGCGCAGCGTCCGCGGGTCCTCGCCCTCGCCATACGCGATCGAGCGCCCGGCCTGCTTGGCGCGCGCGAAGACGGGTCGCATCAGCTGGCCCGAGCGATACACGAACAGCTCGAGGTCGCGCAGATACGCGTCGAAATCCTCGATCGGCCGCGTCGCCACGCCCGACTCCATCGCCGCCTTCGCCACTGCCGGCGCCACGTGCAGGATCAGCCGTGGATCGAACGGCTTGGGAATGATGTAGGTCGGCCCGAACACCGGCGTCGCGCCGCCGTAGGCGCTGACCACCACGTCCGACGCGGTCGCACGCGCCAGGGCTGCGATCGCGTCAACCGCCGCGACCTTCATCGCCTCGTTGATCTCGGTCGCGCCGACGTCCAACGCCCCGCGGAAGATGAACGGGAAGCACAGCACGTTGTTGACCTGGTTCGGAAAGTCCGAGCGGCCGGTGGCGATGATCGCATCGGGCCGGGTCGCATGGACGAGCGCCGGCTGGATCTCCGGCTCGGGGTTCGCCAGCGCGAGGATCAGCGGATCGGGCGCGAGCAGGTGCAGCCATTCCTGCTTCAGCACGCGTGGCGCCGACAGGCCGAGGAAGATGTCCGCCCCCTCCAGCACGTCCGGCAGGGTTCGCGCATTGGTCGTCCGAGCATAGCGCGCCATGTTCGGCGGCATGTTCTCGTCACGCCCGGCGTGGACGACGCCCTTGATATCGGTGAGCGTCACATTCTCGGGGTTGAGCCCCATCGACACCAGCAGGTCGACTGTCGCCAGCGCCGCCGCGCCTGCGCCCGACGTCACCAGCTTCATCTGGTCGAGCCGCTTGCCACGCAGTTCGAGCACGTTGCGCACTGCGGCGGCGCACACGATCGCGGTGCCGTGCTGGTCGTCGTGGAACACCGGGATGTTCATGACCTCGCGCAGCTTCGTCTCGATCTCGAAGCATTCGGGCGCCTTGATATCCTCGAGATTGATCCCGCCGAACGTCGGCTCGAGCACGCGGACCGCCTCGATGAACGCCTGCGGATCGAGCTGGTCGATCTCGATGTCGAAACAGTCGATCCCAGCGAACTTCTTGAAGAGCACCGCCTTGCCCTCCATCACCGGCTTCGACGCGAGCGCGCCGATCGCGCCGAGCCCGAGCACCGCGGTGCCGTTGGTGATGACCGCCACGAGATTGCCCCGCGCGGTGTAGTCGCGCGCCTTGTCCGGATCCGCGGCGATTTCCTCGCAAGCGGCGGCAACGCCGGGCGAATAGGCGAGCGCCAGATCGCGCTGCGTCGCCATCCGCTTGGTCGCCTCGACCGAGAGCTTTCCGGGTTTTGGATAGCGGTGATAATCGAGCGCGGCTTTGCGGAAATCGTCTTCCATGGTCTTCCTAACCTGTCGGCCGCGGCGGCGACCGGGTGGGCGCGGGCAAGGCCCGCGGCGAATGTTCAACGCAGCGCATAGCCTTAGGGGCACCAATCCGCCAACCCCGCGCGGACGTAGCGTCGGTTTGGGCGGGGGCGGCGACCGCGACCCGGCACCCCACACCACAGCACCACCCCGGCGAAGGCCGGGGCCCAATTGGAACGTCGGACCTAACGAAGCGCGGTCCTCCGTTACAACCGTCCCCCAATTGGACCCCGGCCTCCGCCGGGGTGGTGCACGCCCTAAGGATCCTCCCCCGCAAGGGGGAGGTGGCACCGAAGGTGACGGAGGGGGAGGCAAGCGGTCACCTCCGTTGCGTGTCCTCCCCCTCCGTCTGGCAACCGCCAGCCACCTCCCCCTGGCGGGGGAGGATTGAGAATCAGCGAATCCCCTGTCCTACAGCGAACCAATATGGTTCGCTCCACCCCCAAACAGGGCGGGAGCCACATCATGACCATCGACCACCTAATCGACGCCGTCATCGACCGCGAAGGCGGCTATACCAACCACCCGGCAGACCGAGGCGGCCCCACCCGCTACGGCATCACGCAACAAGTAGCCCGCACCAACGGCTACCCCGGAGACATGCGCGATTTCCCCCGCGAGCAAGCGGAAGACATCTACCGCCGCCTCTACTGGACCCGCCCCGCCTTCGACCAGATCGCCCCCCGAGCCCCCAAAATCGCCGAAGAACTCTTCGACACCGGCGTCAACATGGGGCCCGCGGTCGCCGCCGCCTTCCTCCAGCGCGCGCTCAACGCGCTCAACCGCGGCGCCACCGACTACCCCGACATGACCCTCGACGGCCGCATCGGCCCGGCCACGCTTACCGCGCTCGACGCCTTCCTCGCCCGCCGCAAACCCGGCGGCGAAACCGTGCTCCTGAAGGCGATCGAGGCACTGCAAGGCGAACGGTACGTCGCGCTCGCCGAGACCCGCCCCGCCAACGAAGCCTTCCTCTACGGCTGGCTGGCGAACCGCACCTGATGCGCGGAACGAACCGCTCCCAGCGTCTGCACTTTCTGCACTTCACTTTTGCCGGAGACCGCCCATGACCCCGCAACCCCTTGATCCAGCACCAGACCCCTGGATCACCCGAGCCCGCCCGACGTTCCTCTACGTGATGTACACCTTGCTGCTCGGCGCGATCCCCGCCGGTCTGATCGCCGCGGTCCGCCCGCAAATGGCGCAGGCGATCGCGGCGGGGATGGCGGCATATCTCAACGCGATCCCCGAACCGCTCTACGCACTCTTCGGCACTGGCTATCTAGGCTACACGGTGGCGCGGGAATGGGGGAAGGGGCGGTAGTCCCGCCCGCCCGCGTCATCCGTCATCCTCTCCCCCCGTCATCCTGACGAAAGTCAGGACCCAAAGCCACGGGCGGGCCGTCTGGAACCCTGGGTCCTGACTTTCGTCAGGATGACGGAGGGGGCGGCAGGGCGTTGCACCCCCAAAACCAAACCCTACATCGCTGCCATGAGCAACGACCCCCACGCCATGCCGACCTGGCACGGCACCACCATCCTCTCGGTCCGCCGCGGCGGCAAGGTCGTCGTGATCGGCGATGGCCAGGTCTCGATGGGCCAGACCGTCATGAAACCCAACGCGCGCAAGGTCCGCCGTCTTGGTGACGGCAGCGTCATCGGCGGGTTCGCCGGCGCGACCGCGGACGCCTTCACGCTGTTCGAACGCCTGGAACGCAAGCTTGAAGCGCACCAAGGCCAGCTGCTCCGCGCTGCGGTCGAGCTCGCCAAGGACTGGCGCACCGACAAGTTCCTCCGCAACCTCGAAGCGATGATGATCGTCGCCGACAAGGACGTGACGCTGATCCTCACCGGCAACGGCGACGTCCTCGAACCCGAGAACGGCGTCGCCGCGATCGGCTCCGGCGGCAACTACGCGTTGGCGGCGGCCCGAGCGCTGGTAGAATACGAGACCGACGCGGAGGTGTTGTGCCGCAAGGCGATGCACATAGCGTCCGAACTCTGCGTCTACACCAACGACCGCCTCACGGTCGAAACGATGGATTCGACGACGTAATCCCCCTCCCGCTTGCGGGAGGGGTCAGGGGAGGGGCTGAAATACACCCCACCCACGCCTTCCGCTGCGGCCACGCCCTCCCCCGACCCCTCCCGAGCGGGAGGGGAGAAGGTAACAAAATGAACGACCAGCTCACCCCGAAGGCAATCGTCGCCGCGCTCGACGCTCACATCATCGGCCAGGCCGCCGCGAAACGCGCGGTCGCGGTCGCGATGCGCAACCGCTGGCGCCGCCAGCAGCTCAGCGAGGACCTCCGCGACGAGGTCACGCCGAAGAACATCCTGATGATCGGACCGACCGGCTGCGGCAAGACCGAGATCAGCCGCCGCCTGGCCAAGCTCGCCGACGCGCCGTTCGTGAAGGTCGAGGCGACCAAGTTCACCGAGGTCGGCTATGTCGGCCGCGACGTCGAGCAGATCGCCCGCGACCTCGTCGAGGAAGCCATCCGCCTCGAAAAGGAACGCCGCCGCGTCGCCGTAAAGGACAAGGCGGAAGAGGCCGCGATGTCGCGCCTGCTCGACGCGCTCACCGGCAAGAACGCGAGTGAAGCGACGCGCGAGAGCTTCAAGCAGCGCTTCCTCGACGGCCACCTCAACAATGCCGAAGTCGAGATCGAGATCGAGCAGGCCCCGGCGATGCCGTTCGACATCCCCGGCGGCGCGCCGCAGATGATCAATCTCGGCGAGATGATGAAGTCGTTCGGCGGCGGCCAGCAGTTGAAGCGCCGCAAGCTTACCGTCCACGCCGCGTGGGACAAGCTCGTCGAGGAAGAGGCCGACAAGCGCCTCGACCAGGACGAGGTCAGCCGCGCGGCCTTGGCCGACGCGGAAGCCAACGGCATCGTCTTCCTCGACGAGATCGACAAGATCGCGGTCTCCGACGGCCGCGGCGGTTCGATCAGCCGCGAGGGCGTCCAGCGCGACCTGCTGCCCTTGATCGAGGGCACGACGGTGGCGACGAAGTACGGCCCGATGAAGACCGACCACATCCTCTTCATCGCATCGGGCGCGTTCCACGTCGCCAAGCCGAGCGACCTGCTCCCCGAATTGCAGGGCCGCCTGCCGATCCGCGTCGAACTGAAGGGCCTCACCGAAGCCGATTTCGTCGCGATCCTGTCGGACACCAAGGCGTCGCTGCCGCTGCAATACAAGGCGCTGATCGCCACCGAAGGCGTCGGCATCGAGTTCACCGAAGACGGCATCGCCGCGATCGCGCGCATCGCCGCCGAAGTGAACTCCGAGATCGAGAACATCGGCGCCCGGCGTCTGCAGACGGTGATGGAAAAGCTGCTGGAGGAGGTAAGCTACAATGCGGAGGACCGCGGCGGCTCGAACCTCGTCATCGACGGCGCGTACGTCGACAGCCAGCTCAAGGAAATCGCCCGCAACACCGACCTGAGCCGGTTCGTGCTGTAGGGATGCCGGTCGGTTTTGCATCCTCCCCCGCAAGGGGGAGGTGGCGCCGAAGGTGACGGAGCGGGAGGACACACAACGGACGTAATCCCTTTCCTCCCCCTCTGTCTGGCAAGGGCCAGCCACCTCCCTCTGGCGGGGGAGGATTGATTGGGTAAGGTCTTCGTATGGGGGCTATCAGGAGAACATCCATGGACGTGACCGAAGCCATCGCCGCTCGCCGTTCCGTCCGGGGCTTTCTCGACACCGCCGTCGACCCGGCCCTGCTTCACGACTTGGCCGTAAAAGCATCCCGAGCCGCAACCGGCGGTAACCTCCAGCCTTGGCACATCGCGATCGTCCAAGGCGACAGGATGGCTGGCCTTAAGGCAATAATGGCCAAGAAGATCTCCACCGGCGCCACCGAAACCCCAGCCTACGACATCTATCCCAAGGACTTGGTCGCCCCCTACAGAGACCGCCGTTTCGCCGTCGGCGAAGCGATGTACGCCCATCTCGGCATCCCCCGCGACGACAAGGCTGCGCGACAGGAATGGTTCGCCCGTAATTTCGAATTCTTCGGCGCGCCCGCCGCCTATTTCTGCACGGTCGACAGGCGAATGGGCCCCCCGCAATGGTCGGACCTCGGCATGTACCTGCAAAACCTGATGCTGCTTGCGGTGGACGCCGGCCTCGCCACCTGCCCGCAGGAATGCTGGGCGATGTATCCGGAGACGGTCGGAAGGGTATTGGACATGCCCGATGACCGCATGCTCTTCTGCGGCATGGCGATCGGTTATGAGGACAAGACCGCCCCGGCCAACCAACTCCGCACCGAGCGAGCGGACGAAGCGGAATGGCTAACGACGATCCGCTGATTCAGGCCATCGAAGCCTACCAAGACACCACCCCGGCGAAGGCCGGGGCCCAGTTGGGTGACGATGGCAACGGAGCGAAGCGCCTCGTCACGCCGGCCTTGCCAATTGGGCCCCGGCCTCCGCCGGGGTGGTGGCGTTTGCGGCAATGTTCACCCGCGAAGGCGGGTGCCCGGACTGGGTCCCCGCCTTCGCGGGGAAACAAGAATTAGAGGATTACCGTCTGGGGCCTGGCGCCCTTGATCCCGGCGAGGATCATAGCCTCCCAAACCGCCGGATCACCCGCCGCAGCCATCGCCTTGTCCGGCTCGCGCAGAGTCTTCAGCACCGCCAGCGCATCGGGCAGATAATCCGCCCAGGCCGCGTCGATCAGCCGCGACGCCGACTCGGCATCGCCGCCGGCGTTGCAGCTGATCCGCTGTCCCGCCAGCACGCGTGCGACGCGTTCGGCGACAGGTGTAGTGGAAACGTCCATGAGCATTCTCCTCGCGGGACCGGTCTATACCAAACCCGCGAGGCGAACGAATGCTCCTTTAGCGTGCCGGGCCTGAACCCGCGCCACGGCTCGGACCACGGCCACCGCCGCCGGCTGGACGACCGCCGCCCTGACCACCGGGACGACCGCCGCCCTGCGGACGACCGCCGCCACCTTGGCCGCCGCCGCCGCCCTGGCCACCACGGCTCGCACCCGCATAGTTGCGACCGGTGCTACCCGTCGCCCGCGGCGAATGCGTCGCACGCGGCCGTGCCGGATCGCGCGGACGATCGATCCGGACCTCGGGATCGGCACCCATCGTCTTCACGCGAGTCTGCTTGATCTGGTTCGACAGGTTGACGAAATCGTCCGGCAGCGACCGGACCTGGACCTTCTGGCGGGTGATCCGCTCGATGTCGCGCAGGTAGGCCTTCTCGTCATCCGCGCAGAACGCGACGGCGATGCCGCTTGCGCCCGCACGCGCGGTACGGCCGATGCGGTGGACATACTGCTCGGCGACGTTCGGCAGCTCGAAGTTGATGACGTGCGAAACGCCCGAGACGTCGATGCCGCGTGCGGCGATGTCGGTCGCGATCAGGACCTTGACCTTGCCCTGCTTGAACTCGCCAAGTGCGCGCTCGCGCTGGCCTTGGCTCTTGTTGCCGTGGATCGCGTTCGAGGCGATGCCGTTGCCCGCGAGCAGCTTCACGACGCGGTCGGCGCCATGCTTGGTGCGCGTGAAGACAAGCGCGCGGTCGATTGCCGGATCGGCCAGCGTGATCGTCAGCAGCGCCTGCTTCTCCGACTGGTTACAGAAGGTGACATACTGGTCGACGCGCTCGGCGGTCGTCGCGGCCGGCTTCACCGACACCGTCTTCGGGTCGAGCAGGAACTGCGACGCCAGCTCGCGGATCGCGACCGGCATCGTCGCCGAGAAGAACAGCGTCTGGCGCTTCTTCGGCAGCATGCGGACGATCTTCTTCAGCGCGTGGATGAAGCCGAGATCCATCATCTGGTCGGCTTCGTCGAGCACGAGGATCTCGATCATCGACAGGTTGCAGAAGCCCTGCTCGATCAGGTCGATCAGGCGGCCCGGCGTGGCGACGAGGATGTCGACGCCGCGGCTCAGGTCCTGGCGGTTCTTGTTGATGCTGGTGCCGCCGAACACGGTCGTCACCGACATCTTGCTGAACTGGCCGTACGCGCGGGCGCTGTCTGCAATCTGGCTCGCCAGCTCACGGGTAGGTGCGAGCACCAGCATGCGGCAATGCGTCGGCAGGACGCGCTTCTGGGTTTCGGTCAGGCGCTGGATCGACGGCAGCACGAACGCCGCGGTCTTGCCGGTGCCGGTCTGCGCGATGCCGAGTAGATCGCCGCCCTCGAGCAGGATCGGGATCGACTGCGCCTGGATCGGCGTCGGCTCGGTATAGCCCTTGGCTTCGAGCGCACGGACGAGCGGCTCGGCAAGGCCGAGGTTTGCAAATGACATGTAGAGTCTCTCAAATAGATGCCGGGCTCGCGAATCCACACGAGGACGCGCGAGGGGCGGTGGTGTTTTGACACCCCGCGTGAAAAGGGAAGCCCGTTGGAAACGACCGAGGCGGAGCTAAGACCCTGAGGTCCAATCACGCTGCATTACGCCTCGATAGCGGCCATCTGGCGTATCGCGGTCGAAAAGTCAACCTGCGGCGCTGATCGGCGGCCCGCCCCCGGGTCAGCTGCGGATCTGGCCGAGGTGCAGATAGCGCTCGTTGAACTCTGCCGCATCGCGCAGCCGAGGCCAGTCGGTCACGCTGACCTGACGCTTCTTGCGTGCGATCAGGCCATCCGACTCGAGCGATTTCAGCACGCGGTTGACGTGTACCGGAGTCAGCCCGAGCGCGTCGCCGAGCTGCTCCTGCGTCATCGGCAACTCGTACGCCATACCGCCGACCAGCGCGGAGTTCCTGAACCGAACGGAGAATTCGCACAGCAGATGCGCCAGCCGGCTGCGCGCGTTGCGCCGTCCGACGTTGAGCAACCATTCACGGTGGATCGACGCCTCGACCAGCGCATCGATCCACAGCGCCTGACCCGCTGCCGGGCACGTCTCGACGAACTGCCGCAACGCCACGATCGGCACCTCGGCCAGCGTCAGCCGGGTCAGCGCCTGGATATCGTGATCGGATTCATCGAGGAACAGGTTCTGCAGGTCGACGAATTCGCCGGGCATCAGGATCGACACGATCTCGCGTTCGCCATTGGGCGTCAGCTTCTGGCGATAGGCGAGGCCGTCGAGGATGAACGCGCACCGCGTCGGGCGCTGGCCCTCGCGCAGCATATAGGTCGACGCGTCGATCGTCCGTACCTTGAAGGGCAGGGCGGCAATTTTCGCGCGGTCGTCCGCGCGCAGTGCCATCCGCGACTCGAACTTCCGAATAACCTGTTCAGTCACGGTGGACATATCCACGTGCACTCTCCGCATCCAGGGCAGGAGCACTCGTTTCTCGCTGTCACCCTCTCTGGGATAGCGCGTCGCCGCGACACGCACCTTATCCCAGGATTGAACGGACTGACAAAACCCATGTTATGACAGATTATTGAATTCCTGGCCGTTTCCTGTCGCCGGCCGGATCCAACTCGTCCGCCATTACAGCGCTTAGGCGTGCGGTCGGGGAGGCTCCTCGATCGTGACGACGGTGGTGAGCAGCACATGGCCCTGACCGTCACGAACCGCGACACGAAAACGCGCGCCGTCGCGGACGATCGCTGGATGATCGCTGAGATAATCGCCTGCGAAGATTACCGCCTGGACGCGGGCTTCTTCGTCGTCGGCCAGATCGGTGCCGTCGTCGTCGCTGACATGTTTGTGGTCGTCGATGTCGAAGAAGTATCTGGGCATGCTCGACTTCCTCAACCGCTACGCAAGCCCGTTCATAACAGGCCGGAAATCGCCCCGCTCTTACCAAAATCAGTTTTGTCGCGCGCGGCATGCTCGACTTGAGCCGCGCCGCGGGCGTAGGATGCGTGCAAACACAAAGAGGATCCGCTGCATGAAACTGGCCAGTCTGAAGCATCCCGATGCCATCAAAGGACGAGACGGGAAGCTCGTCGTCGTCTCGAACGATCTCGCCTGGTATGCCGATGCGAGCCACATCGCGCCGACGCTGCAGGCCGCGCTCGACGATTGGGACCGATTGTCGCTCGATCTGAAGAACCTTTCGACCGATCTCGAGCACGAGATGATCCCGATGCGGCGCTTCCACGAGCATGACGCCGAGTCGCCGCTGCCGCGTGCGTATCAGTGGGCCGACGGTTCGGCGTACGTGAACCACGTCGCGCTGGTCCGCCAGGCGCGGGCGGCGGAAATGCCCGATAGCTTCTGGCATGATCCGCTAATGTATCAGGGCGGCTCCGACGGCTTCCTGGGCCCGCGCGATCCGATCCCGCTCGGCGACGAGGCGTGGGGTTGCGACATGGAGGGCGAGGTCGTCGTCGTCACCGGCGACGTCCCGATGGGCGCGACTCGCGACGAGGCGCTGGCCAGCATCTTGCTCGTCGGTCTCACCAACGACGTTAGCTTGCGCAACCTGATCCCCGGCGAACTCGGCAAGGGCTTCGGCTTCTTCCAGTCGAAGCCCGCGAGCGCGTTTTCGCCGGTATTCGTCACGCCCGACGCGCTCGGCGACTGGTGGCAGGACGGCAAGCTGCACCGCAAGCTGATGGTCGATCTCAACGGCCAGCCATTGGGTCGCGCCGAGGCCGGTGAGGACATGACGTTCGATTTCGGCACGCTGGTCGCTCACGCCGCCAAGACGCGGAAACTCGGCGCAGGCACGATCGTCGGCTCGGGCACCGTCTCGAACCGTGGACCCGATGGCGGCCCGGGCAAGTCGATCGCCGAGGGCGGCGTTGGCTATTCCTGTCTCGCCGAAGTCCGGACGATCGAGACGATCACCGGCGGCAAGCCCGTCACGCCGTTCCTGAAGAAGGGCGATACCGTCCGCATCTGGGCGGAAGACGACAAGCACCACCCGATCTTCGGCGTGATCGAACAGACGGTCGAGTAACGCCAGCGTTCCGCCCGTCGATCACCTACCACCCCGTCGATCACCTACCACCCCGGCGAAGGCCGGGGCCCAATTGGGGAACCAAGATAACGACGCATCGACCTCCGTTACATCGACCTTTGCAATTGGGCCCCGGCCTTCGCCGGGGTGGGACGCCTTACGGAGCGGTGTTTTCCAAGTCGTTCCGGCGGGCCAGCGGACTGCACCCCATTCGCTCCACCCAGGAAATCCACCCGATCGCCGCCGACTGGAAAATCCCCTCGCAATCGCCGTTGAAATTTAATAACAAGCCTCGGTAAGAGTGTTCCGCGGTCACAGCGGCCTCATGGAGATGGAATCACGATGGCAAGCGAGCACCCGCGCGCCAATTTGCGGCCCCTTACGCTGCATATCCCCGAGCCGAAGTTCCGCCCCGGCGACGCGGTGGACTTCGCCGAAGTCGACGTGCCGCCCGCCGGCGAGGCGCGCCGCCCCGACACCGCGGACAAGGCGTCCGACTTCACCGATCTCGCCTATACGCTGGTTCGCGTGCTCGACGACGACGGAAATGCGGTCGGCCCGTGGGACCCCAAGCTCTCGCCCGACGTGATGCGCCGCATGTTGCGCAGCATGGCGCTGCTCCGCGCGTTCGACGAGCGCATGTTTCGCGCACAGCGGCAGGGCAAGACGAGCTTCTACATGAAGGCGCTCGGCGAGGAGGCGGTCGCAGTCGCGGCGGCATACGCGCTCGATTACGAGGACATGTGCTTCCCCTCGTACCGCCAGCAGGGGCTGTTGATCGCGCGGGGCTGGAGCCTCGTCGACATGATGAACCAGATCTATTCGAACACGGCCGATAGGCTTGGCGGCAAGCAGCTGCCGATCATGTATTCGGTTAAGGAAGCCGGGTTCTTCTCGATCTCGGGCAACCTAACGACGCAATACCCGCAGGCGGTCGGCTGGGCGATGGCCTCCGCCGCGAAGGGCGACACGCGGATCGCCGCGACATGGTGCGGCGAGGGCTCGACCGCGGAGGGCGACTTCCACTCGGCCTGCACGTTCGCCGCGGTCTACCGTGCGCCGGTGATCTTCAACGTCGTCAACAACCAGTGGGCCATCTCCAGCTTCTCCGGGTTCGCCGGCGCCGAGGCGACGACGTTCGCGGCGCGCGCGGTCGGCTACGGCATCGCCGGGCTCCGGGTCGACGGCAACGATGCGCTCGCCGTGTACGCCGCGACCGAATGGGCTGCCGAGCGCGCGCGCACCAATCAGGGCCCGACGCTGATCGAGCACTTCACCTACCGCGCGGAAGGCCATTCGACCTCCGACGATCCCGGCCAGTATCGCAGCGAGGGCGAGCCCAACGCCTGGCCGCTCGGCGATCCGATCAAGCGCCTGAAGGACCACCTGATCGCGATCGGCGAATGGGATGAGGAACGCCACGCCGCACAGGACAAGGAACTCGCCGAACAGGTCAAGGCCGCGCAGAAGGAAGCCGAGAAGAACGGCATCCTCGGCCACGGCCTCCATCAGCCGCTCGAATCGCTGTTCGACGGCGTGTTCGAGGAAATGCCATGGCATCTGAAGGAGCAACGCCAGCAGATGCTCGACGAAGAGTCCGCGAGCGGCCGCCCATGGGATCACAAGGCATGAGCGACATGATCGAGGCACCCGAGTCCGAGGCGACGGACGCCGAACCCACCACCCGCATGAACATGATCCAGGCGATCAACTCCGCCATGGACATCATGATGGAGCGCGACCCCGACGTGATCGTCATGGGCGAGGATGTCGGCTATTTCGGCGGCGTCTTCCGCGCGACCGCCGGACTTCAGGCCAAGCACGGCAAGACCCGGGTGTTCGACACCCCGATCACCGAATGCGGCATCATCGGCGTCGCGGTCGGGATGGGCGCGTACGGCCTGCGCCCCGTCCCCGAGATTCAGTTCGCAGACTATATCTATCCCGCGCTCGACCAGCTGGTCTCCGAAGCCGCGCGGCTGCGCTATCGTTCGGCCGGCGAGTTCACCTCGCCGATCACGGTCCGCTCCCCGTTCGGCGGCGGCATCTTCGGCGGCCAGACTCACAGCCAGTCGCCCGAGGGGCTCTTCACTCATATGTCGGGGATCAAGACGGTGATCCCGTCGACGCCTTACGACGCCAAGGGCCTGCTGATCGCCGCGATCGAGGACAATGACCCGACGCTCTTCTTCGAGCCCAAGCGCATCTACAACGGTCCGTTCGACGGCTATTGGGATCGCCCGTCGCAGAACTGGTCGAAGCATCCGGCCGGCGAAGTCCCGACCGGCTATTACAAGATCGAGCTCGGCAAGGCGAAGATCGTCCGCGCGGGCGAGGCGCTTACGATCCTCGCCTACGGCACGATGGTCCATGTCTGCGCTGCCGTCGTTGCCGACGCCGGGATCGACGCCGAGATCGTCGACCTGCGCACGCTCGTGCCGCTCGACATCGAGACGATCGAGGCATCGGTGAAAAAAACCGGTCGCTGCATGATCGTCCACGAGGCGACGCGCACCAGCGGCTTCGGCGCGGAGCTGTCGGCGATCGTTCAGGAACGCTGTTTCTACCATCTCGAGGCGCCGATCGAGCGCGTGACCGGGTTCGACACGCCGTACCCGCACAGCCTCGAATGGGCGTATTTCCCGGGGCCGGTTCGCATCGGCGAAGCCCTGAAAAAGATCATGAAGGACGCATAATGGCCCGCTTCACCTTCAAGCTGCCGGACATCGGCGAAGGCATCTCCGAGGCCGAGATCGTCGCGTGGCACGTCGCCATCGGCGACCGCGTCGAAGAGGATTCGCCGATCGCCGACATGATGACCGACAAGGCCACCGTCGAGATGGAATCGCCGGTGACCGGCGTGGTCGTCGAACTCGCGGGTGAAGTCGGCGACCAGGTGTCGATCGGCGCCGCGCTGGTGGTGATCGAGACGGACGCGGTCGATGCCGCGGACGAAGTCGTCGCCGCCCCGCTTACGTCGGCGCAGGCGGAAACAGCCGAACAATACGAAGCCGAGAACCCAGGCGTCGAAGAGGTGGTTGAGACACCTCCCTCTCCCCTCCGGGGAGAGGGTCGGGGTGAGGGGCAGCCCCAAGCGGAAACGCCAGCAACTGCCTCAGCCCCTCACCCCAACCCTCTCCCCACAGGGGAGAGGGAGCAGAAGGGCGCCACTCAGGCAGGCGACGCCTCCAAGCCCCACGCCCTCGCATCCCCCGCAGTCCGCGCCCGCGCCCGCGATCTCGGCATCGACCTCGCCTCGGTAAAATCCGACTCCGACCGCGTCCGCCACGCCGACCTCGACGCCTACCTCCGCTACGGCTCCGGCGAAGGCTACCACCCCCCGCACGCCAGCCGCGTCCGCGAGGACCAGCCCATCAAGGTCATCGGCATGCGCCGCCGCATCGCCGAGAACATGGCCGCGTCGAAGCGCGCGATCCCGCACTTCACCTATGTCGACGAGATCGACGTCACCGCCTTGGAGGCAATGCGCGCCGACCTAAACGCCAACCGCGGCCGCCGCCCCAAGCTCACCATGCTGCCGCTGATGATCGTCGCGATCTGCAAGACGATCCCCGACTTCCCGATGCTCAACGCGCGCTACGACGACGAAGCGGGCGTGGTCACGCGCCACGGCGCCATCCATCTCGGCATGGCCGCACAGACCGATGCGGGCCTCACCGTCCCCGTGATCCGCGACGCGCAGGACCGCAACGTCTGGCAGCTCGCCACCGAGATCACGCGCCTTGCCGAAGCCGCCCGCGCCGGCAAGCTCGCCCCCAGCGAAATGGGCGGCGGCACGATTACGGTGACCTCGCTGGGTCCGCTCGGCGGCATCGCCACGACCCCGGTCATCAACCGCCCCGAAGTCGCGATCATCGGCCCCAACAAGATCGTCGAACGCCCCGTCTTCAAGGGTGACGAGGTGGTCCGCGCGAAACTGATGAACCTGTCGATCAGCTGCGACCACCGCGTCGTCGACGGCTGGGATGCGGCAAGCTTCGTGCAAGGGTTGAAGAAGTACCTCGAAACCCCGGTCCTGCTCTTCGCGGACTAAGTCCGGAAATTGATCGCTCTCCCTTCCCTGCAAGGGGCGGGCCGGGGGTAGGTTGGCTGCTGGGCGAACAAGACGCCTGCCAACTGGGCGACCCACCCCAACCCCTCCCTTCCAGGGAGGGGCGAAGAAGCTCAGACGATCTCGAACAACCCCGCCGCGCCCATCCCCCCGGCGGTGCACATCGACACCACGACATAGCGCACGCCGCGCTTGCGCCCCTCGATCAGCGCATGCCCGACCAGCCGCGACCCAGTCATCCCGAACGGGTGCCCGACCGCGATCGCACCACCGTTGACGTTGTACTTTTCCGGATCGATCCCGAGGAAATCACGGCAATACAGGCACTGCGACGCGAACGCCTCGTTCAACTCCCACAGCCCGATGTCGCCGACCGACAACCCCGCGCGATCGAGCAGTTTCGGAATCGCGAAGATCGGCCCGATGCCCATTTCCGCCGGGCTGCACCCCGCAGCCTGGAACCCGCGATAGATTCCCAGGATGTCCTTGCCCTCGGCCTCCGCGGTTCTGCGATCCATCAGCAGTTGCGCCGACGCGCCGTCGGAAAGTTGGCTCGCATTGCCCGCGGTCACGCTCGATCCCGGCCCCGAGAATTCACCCCCCGGCCACACCGTCTTCAACCCACGCAACCCTTCCAGTGTCGTCCCCGCGCGAATGCCCTCGTCCTGCGACAAGGTGACGCTCTCGATCCCGGCATGCGCGCCTTGCTTGTCGTAGAGCGCCTTCTCGACCGTGATCGGCACGATCTCCTCGGTAAACGCCCCACTCGCCAGCCCGGCGGCAGCACGCTGCTGGCTCATCGCGGCGTATTCGTCCTGCGCCTCGCGGCTGATACCGTATTTCTCCGCGACGATCTCGGCGGTCTCGATCATCGGGATATATGCCGCCGGCTCCTTAGCGATCACGCTCGCATTGACGTAGCGCGGCGCGTCCTTGGTCACCGTGAAGCTGATCGACTCCATCCCGCCCGCGAGCGCGACATCCGCCTCGTCGCACATGATCGTTCGCGCAGCGAGCGCCACGGCGGTCAGCCCAGAACCACACTTCCGGTCGAGCGTGAACGCCGGCACCGACTCCGGGAGCCCGCCCGCGAAGATCGCCATCCGCCCCGCATTCCCCCCTTGCGTGCCATGCTGGTTACCGACGCCCCAGAACACCTCGTCGATTTGGGTAGGATCAATCCCCGCGCGCTCGACCACCGCGTTCATCACATGGCCCGCGAGCACCGGCGCCTCGGTCGCGTTGAACGCGCCGCGATACGCCTTGCCGATGGCGGTACGGGCGGTCGAGACGATAGCGGCTTCACGCATGCTGGAACCTTTCGAGGATCGGGTATGCCATTCCTCTAGGCGGTCCGGCGTAGCGGGGAAACCCCTCAGGGGACGCGGGCGAGCCATCCTCCAGTGAATCCGGCACGATCCAGCCCGCGACGGATATGCGGGTTCTTCCGCATCGTGTTCCACACCATGCCGGTCCGCCAATTCTCGATCATCGCGACGATCGGCCCCTGGTCGATGCCGAGATAGTCGTTGTCGACCCAGCCGACGTCGGGGACGATCCGGCCGTGCTTTAAGGGTTCGCCCATCTCGGTGAGCGTCGGGTTGAACGCGTCGAAGAACCCGTATTTGCCGTAGATGCCCTTGCCGTAGCGATCGTGCATCGCGGTGATCGCCGGGATGACGAGATCGGGTGCGAACACGATCGACCCGACCGCGGCGGTCGGTGCGAGCGTCCCGTCGTCGCGCGCGCCAGGGCCACGCTCGGAATAGCTGAAGAACTCGCGTGGGCGCCCGCCGATCGTCGCCTTGAAATCGCCCGGCCCGTCGCACGCGGTCAGCCCCCAGATGTCTGGCCCATAGCCCGCGAACCCGGCGCCGTTGGTGCCGCCGTTGGCGATCGCATAGTCGCGCTGCGCGATCGTCGCGCGTTTGCTGTTCTCGAAATAATCGATGCCCTTGGTGGCGATATATGCGTCGCTGATGCCGCGGAAATCGACCCAGACATGGCTGTACTGGTGCACGAACAGCGGTGGGTAATGGAGATAGGCCGGGCCGTAGCGATCGGTCCAGCTCGGCTCGAACTTCGCGGTCAGCGCGGTCCAGGTCGACGGTGGCAGCGGATGCGTCGGCGAGCCCAGCGCGAGGAGGTACATCAGCATCCCCTCGTTGTAGATGTTCCAGTCGCTCGGGATGAACCCGCTCTCGGGGTGCCAGCCCATCGACAGGAACGGCGCGCGCGGCGTGATCCAGGTCCAGTCGACCGCACCATAGATCTGGTCGGCCAGCGCGCGGATCCGCTGTTCCTCGGGATGATCCGCATCGAACCAGCTCTGCGCGAACAGCATGCCGGCGAGCATCAGCGCGGTGTCGATCGTCGACACTTCCGCGCGCGCGAACCGCTGGCCCTTGGTGATGCCGAGGAAGTGGTAGAAGAAGCCCTTGTAGCCGCTGTTGCCGGTCGGTTCGGGACCCATCCGCGCGTCGGCGAAGAACGACAAGGTGGCGAGCGTTCGCTTGCGCGCCTGTTCGCGCGTGATCCAGCCGTTGACGACGCCGATCGGATACGCGGTGAGCGCGAAGCCGACCGCGGCGATCGACGAGAAGGACGGCGTCGGCCAGCGATCGAGCGCCAGCCCGGTCACCGGATTCGTCGTATCCCAGAAATACAGGAACGCGCGCTCCTGCAGATTGTCGATGAGAGGGTTGGCGGACGGGGCCGGGGTCGGCGTGAAGCCCGTAACCTCTTGAAACGCTTTGACGATCGGTCGTCCGACCGATGTACACCCTGCTGTCAGTCCGCCAAGTGATAGTGCGCCGGTGCCCAGAAACTGCCGTCTGTCGAGCATGGATACTCCTGATCGGGGACCGCCGATGGCGGCAGGCGACCAACATGGCCGCCCGCCGATGAACGCATCAGAAACGATATCCGACCCTGAACTGGAAGCGACGGGGCAGGGTCAGGAGGTTCGCGGGTATGTTGGACGCAGGGTCGAACGTATAGCTCTGACCGACGCCGATGTAGCTCGCATAGCCGTCATAGTTCTTGTTGTTGAAGGCGTTGAGCAGGTCGACCGCGACGTTGATGTTGTGCGTGTTGAACACCTTGATGTTGTTCTGGAGCGTCAGATTGACCTCGCAGAACGCGAACACGCTGCCCAGGCAGTTCTTCGGACGGTACAGCGACCGCGTTACCTGCTGGTTGACGCTGGTGCCGGCCGACTGGTCGAACACCTGGAACGCGGTACCGCTGCCCAGCGTCGTCAGCGTCGAGAACTGGAAGCCCAGCGGCAGATCGGCGATGCCCGAAATCACGAACCGGTGGCGCTCGTCCTGGCCCGCGATCGGGCGCCAGCCATAGGCGCGCGGCGTGACCTCATCGAGGCTGAACAGATCGCCGCCATCCTGCTCCGCCTTCGACAGCGTATAGGCCAGGTTGAAGCCCCAGCCCGACGACACGGTGTAGTCCTTGTCGATCGTCACCAGCAGCGCCTTGTAGCGAGTCCGCAGGCCGTCATAGCCGATCAGCACGTTGCTGAAGCCATTTGCGCGCGGGATCGTCGTGTCGCAGCACGATCCGTCCGCATTACGCGTCGCGAACAGGTGCGTGTAGCCGTTCTGCCCGCGCACGTACGACCCCGTGACCGACGCGCGGAAAACGCCGAACTTCTGGCGCAGGCCAAGGCTGAACTGGTCGGTCGACGGCGCCTTCGCATCGTTCTTCACGGCGAACAGCTCGGGCTGGCCGGTCTGTGCGGTCTGGCGCAGCGCGAGCAGGCCGTCGCGGGTCAGATAGCTGTCGTTCCACACCACCGTCGGGTTGCCGTCGCGCGGCTGGCCGTCGCGCGAGAAGTAGAAGACGCCGGTCTGGTATTGCAGGCGGAATTGCTCGTCGAGCGTGTTGTTGAACACGTTGCGGTCGAAATATTTGCCGTAACCGCCGAACAGGACGGTGCGCTGATCGTCGTTGAAGTCGTAGCTGAACCCGATCCGCGGCTGGAACATGTCCTTGCGCGTCGGGCGATCGGTGCCATCGGTGATATAGTCCGCCGGATCGAAATAATCGGTCTTGGGCAGCGCGCTCAACGTCGCGACTGCGGCAGCCGGCGTTCGATACTTGTTGTTGAACAGGTTGCTTTCGTAATCCCAGCGCAGGCCGAGGTTCAGCTGCAACTTGCTCGTGATGTCCCAGTCGTCCTGCAGATACATGCCGAGCTGCGAATTGGAGGCGATGATCCGCGGGTTGCCGACGCCGATCTGCGCGGTCGCCGGGAAGCTGAAATCGAGCCCCTTGGTGGGATCGTTCTGGTAGAAGTAGCGCGGCTGCACGAAGAAGTTCTTGGTGAAGTCGTAATCCTGGAAGGCGAAGCGGATGCCACCCTTGATGACGTGGTTGGCAAGGCCGTTATACGTCAGGTCGTCGCGCAGCGTGTAGCTTTGCTGGCTGATCCGCTGCGTCGAGTCCTTGCCGCCGAAGGTGATCACGCCCTGATATTCGAAGCTCGGGTCGTCGGGGTTGAGCGACGACGGGTTGTAGACCGTGTCGAGATAGGTCGCGTTGAATTCGTTGACGAAACTGTCGCCGGTATAGGTCCATTTGTACGTGTAGGTGTCGGTCTTGTTGATCTTGTTGACCGCCGCCGAATACGCGATGTTGGGCGAGCCGAAATTGGCGCCGAACCCCGACACGTCGGTTTCCTCGCGGCGGCTGAACGACAGGTCAAACACCTGGCGCTCGTCGGGCGTGAAGGTCAGCTTGCCGAAGTAGAAATCGCCGCGATACGGGCTGATATACGTGCCCTCATACTGGCCGAACCGCGCGAGGTTCGCGGGGTTGCGATTGCCGACCGTCACGCTCGATGCGCGATCCTGGTCGTTGCCTTCGTACGCGCCGAAGAAGAACAGCTTGTCCTTGATGATCGGGCCGCCGAGCGAGATGCCGTATTGCTTGCGCTCGAACTTGGGTTTGCCGCGACCGGCGCGCTCGTCGATGATGCTGGCGGCGGTCAGGCTGCGGTCGGTATATTGGCCGAACATCTCGCCGTGGAAATCGTTGGTGCCCGACTTGGTGATCGCGGTGATGATCGCCGACCCGGCCTGTTCATATTCGGCCTTGTAGTTCTGAGTCAGGACGCGGAACTCGCCGACCGCGAGCTGCCCGAACGGGTTGCCGCGGCTGTCGGTCTGGCCGGCGATGCCGCCGAGCGTCTGGCTCTTCAGGCTGGTACCGTCGATGAAGACGTTGACCTGGCTCGCGGGTGATGCACCCGCGGTGATGCCCTTGTTGGTCTCGCTGTCGTTGTAGCGGACGCCGGGCGCCAGCGCGGCGAACGTCAGGAAGTTGCGATCGCCCTGCGGCAGGATGCGGATCTGGTTCTGGCTGACGTTGGTCGCGACTTCGGAGGTCTTGGTCTCGACCAGCTTCCCCGCGGTGACGACGATCTCGCCGCCTTCGTTAGCCCCGCCGGTGGTTGTGCCGGTGGTCGCGCCATCCTCGGCGGTCGCGCCGGCGGCAGGGGCCGCCGCGGTCGGTGCCGCGAGCACCGCGTCGAGCGTCGCGGACTGGCCGACGCCGACCGAGATACGCTGCGCCGAAATCTTGCCGTCGGCACCGGTGAACGTGATCGTGTAGGTGGCGGGGCGCAGGCCGTTCAGCACATAGCTGCCGGTCGCGCTGGTGGTCGCGCGGAACGTCTGGTTGGTGCCGTCATTGACCGCGACCACGGTCGCGCCCGCGACCGTCGCCCCGGTCGCATCGCGCACCTGGCCGCGGATCGCCGCGGTCGTGGTCTGCGCCGATGCGGGCGCGATCAGCGCTGCGGTCGAGCCGAGTATCGTCGTCGTCGCCAGTGCGGCGCGCAACGCCGTGGCCATCATCGTCTTCATGTCCCAAAGTCCCCTGTTGGGAAGGCGCATCGGGACAGACGGTACGCGCATCGCACCGTCAGGTCGGGCTGTGCGCCGACCGTCGGTATCCTGCGTCGCGATTTCCCGCGCTTCCATGCCCTGATCCACTCCCGCGACCCGCTCCTCGTGGAGACGGTCCCGGCGACGCGCATGTTTGCGTATGGTGCCGGGACGGGGGGCTTACGCCGCGTTTCTGCCGGCATCCACCCTTCTGCCGGGTGCAGTGCTCATTGCGCGACAAGACGTGTCTTTTCCGCAACAATGCATGTGTCGCAGGTATTTATATCGCGCCTCCGACGATCAGGGTGGTGATGAGCCTCGAGTTCGATCGCCGAAAAACAGAAAATCCCTTATTTCATAAGGACTAATTCTTCCGCCATCGTCGGATGCAGTGCGACGGTCGCGTCGAAATCGGCCTTGGTCAGCCCCGCCTTCACCGCCACCGCGGCCGACTGCAGGATTTCGGGGCAGTCGGGTCCGATCATGTGGATTCCGACCACCCGGTCGGTCTCGCCATCGCAGATCATCTTGTAGAGCGAGCGCTCGTTGCGGCCGGCCAGCACGTTCTTCATCGGGCGGAAGTCGGACGTGTAGACCTTCACCGAGCCCAGCGCCTGCTTGGCCTGCGATTCGGTCATGCCGACGCCGGCCATCGGCGGGTGGCTGAACACCGCGGCGGGGACGTTGGCGTAATCGACGCGCGTCGGCTTGCCGCCGAAGAACGTGTCCGCAAACGCCTGCCCCTCGCGGATCGCGACCGGGGTCAGCTGGATTCGGTTGGTGACGTCGCCGACCGCGAAGATCGAGTCGCAGGTCGACGTGTTGTCCTCGTCGACGATCACCGCGCCCGCCGCGTCCATCTCGACGCCTGCGGTTTCGAGCCCGAGGCCCTTGGTGTTCGGCAGGCGCCCGGTCGCGAACATCACGAGGTCGACGGTGATTGGCTCATGGCCGCTCATGCGGACGGTCAGACACCCGTTCGCATCCTTCTCGATGCTCTCGAACGCGGCGTTGAACCGAAAATCGATGCCCTTGCTCATCGAGATCTGGAGCAGACGGTCGCGGATCGACTCGTCATAGCCACGCAGGATCACGTCGGTCCGGTTGACCAGAGTCACGTGCGAACCGAACTGGTGGAAGATCCCGGCGAACTCGTTGGCAATATACCCTGCGCCCGCGATCAGCACGCGCTTCGGTACGTCGTCGAGATGGAAGACTTCGTTCGAGGTGATGCCGTGCTCGGAACCGGGGAACTCAGGCACCAGCGGATGAGCGCCGACCGCGATCAGGATTTTCGCGGCGGTCTTCGTGGTGCCGTCGGCGAGCGTGACTTCGTTCGGCCCGGAGACGACCGCGCGCTGGTGGATGATGTCGACGTGATTGTTCTGCAGCGTGGTGGTGTAGGCGCCGTTGATCCGGTCGACCTCCTCCATGACGTTGTCGCGCAATGTCGGCCAACTGAACGCGCAATCGTCGGGCACCTGCCAGCCGAACCGCTTGGCGTCCTTCAGGTCCTCGGCGAAATGCGCGCCATAGATCAGCAGCTTCTTCGGCACGCAGCCGCGGATCACGCAGGTGCCGCCGACCCGATATTCCTCGGCGACCGCAACGCGCGCGCCATGCGCGGCGGCGACGCGCGAGGCGCGCGTCCCGCCCGAGCCTGCGCCGATGACGAAAAGGTCATAGTCGAATTGGGTATCGGTCGCGGATGTGGTCTTGGTCACGGGCAGTCCTCGTAGGTCGCGTGCCGCTGGCGAGCGGCTTTGCATGCCATCTGGGGCAGGGGGCGCGAGGCGGCAACCCCGGCGCGGCGATCACGCTGATCGGCTCAGCCTATCGCTGGCCCGCCTTACGCATCGGCATCGCATCGATAGTCGCCTCCAGCGCGGCGGCGGGGAAGGGCTTGGCACTACGCAGTTTCTCGCCACCGTCCTTGCCGATCAGGATCGCGGTGAAGGTCGCAGGCAGGTTGTATTTGCGGCGGAGCGCTGCGGCTGGGTCGCTTGCTCCGCGGACCGTTTCACCGACGATTTCGACAATCGTGAGGTCGCGGGCGGCGGCGTTAGTCTTCCAAGCGGCCAGAATACGACGTTGCACGGCGATCTCTGCGTCTCCGGCAGTCGGAGCAGAGACGATCAACACGCGCCGCTCCCACGTCATCTGCGCGACGGTGGGGGAGGCGGCGAGTGCGACGGCGAGGAATAGGGACATGAGGATGTAACGCGGTACGTTGGAGAGTGCTCCATACCACCAACCACCACCCCGGCGAAGGCCGGGGCCCAGTTGGTAAGGCTTCCGTGTGGCAAACTGCGGTTCACCCAACTGGGCCCCGGCCTTCGCCGGGGTGGTGCACCTTTGGGTGGGGTAATCGGATTAGATGAAGGGGGAGGAGGCGCCCTCCCCAAAACCTCACCCAAATGCTCGCTTGATCAGATCATCCGTCGAGGGATCGAACGTCTGTCCGCCCTTCTCAGCGGCCTTCGCCATTTCCTTCCCCAGCTCCACCCCGAACTGGTCGAACGAATTGATCCCCAACAGCACCCCGTTCACGAACACCCGGTGCTCGTAGAACGCGATCAGCGCGCCCAGCGTCCGCGCATCCAGATCGTCGAGCAGTATTGTCGAAGACGGCCGATCGCCCGAATAGCTCCGCGCCGGATCCTCGACCTGCTTGCCCGCCATCAACGCCGCCCCTTGCGCAAACGCATTCAGCAGCAGCGCCCGATGATGCTCCTCAGGCAACGTATCGCCCGGCTCGATCGCCGCGACGAACTCGACCGGCACCAGATGCGTGCCCTGATGGAGCAGCTGGAACACCGCGTGCTGCGCCTCGGTGCCGACCCCGCCCCAGGTGATCGCCGCCGACGGCCGTCCGAGCGCCTCGCCCTCGACCGTCACCGCCTTGCCGTTCGACTCCATCTCCAGCTGCTGGAGATAGCTCGGCAACAACCGCAACCGCTCGTCATACGCGAACGTCGCACGCGTCTCGGCCCCGCGGACCTGCGTGTAATACAGGTCGGCGAACGCAGCGAGCGCAGGCGCGTTCTCGTGCAGCGCGGCAAGACGGAAATGGCGATCCATCTCCGCGGCACCCTCCAGCAGTTCCTCGAACTTGTCCCAGCCAAGCGCGATCGCCGCCGGGAAACCGATCGTCGACCACAGCGAATACCGCCCGCCAACGCTCTCCGCGAACGGCAGGATGCGCGTCTCGTCGACGCCCCATTCCATCGCCTTCTCGGGCGACGCGGTCAGCGCGATCACGCGGCCATAGGGATCCTCGACATTATGCTCTGTCATCCACTGCAGCACGCTTTCGGCGTTCATCAGCGTCTCGGTCGTGGTGAACGTCTTCGATGCGACCACGAGCAGCGTCGCCGCCGGATCGAACTTCGCGAACACGTCCTCAAGCGCGACGCCGTCGACGTTGGCGACGATCGCCACGTCGTAGCGCTTGTCCTCACGCCCCAGCGCATCGACCAGCAACTGCGGCCCCAGCGCCGACCCACCGATACCGACGTGCAGCACATGCCGCACCGGACCCAGCGCATCGGCCTCGATCGCGTCGATCAGCGTCCGCATCCGCTGGTGGCTCGCCTGCGCGATCGCGACGCTCTCGGGCTTGCCCTCGCCGCGCTCGGCGGTGTGCTCGACCGCGCGGCCTTCGGTCACGTTGACGATCTCGCCCGAGAACATCGCCTGACGCTTGCCCGACAGATCCTGTGCCTTCGCCATCTCTTCGAACGCGGTGATCATGTCCGTGGTCAGATGCGTCTTCGACCAGTCGAAGTGGATCCCCGCGACATCGAGGCTCAGCTTCGAGAGCCGCTCCGAGTCCGCTGCGAACAGGTCGGTCAGCTTGGTGGCGGGCAGGGCTTCGATCTTGGACCAGTCGGCGGTCATGCTACTTCTCCGAATAGACGTGCGCGCCGGTCATGCTGCAAGCGCGAGACGGCGACAACGCTCTTTCGGTGACAGGTATCCCGCATACGCTTGACGATAGGCGCAGGTTGAGCAAACCCGCGCACATGGCAAATGACGTGAAGACACCCGCGCGGTCCAAGACACCCCGTTCGGAAACGAGCGAGACCTTCCGCTTCCTGCTGAAGCTGGCCGTGGTCGTCCTTATCCTGCGCAGCTTCATCTTCGCGCCGTTCAGCATCCCGTCCGAATCGATGCTCCCGCGGCTGCTGATCGGCGACTATCTGTTCGTCTCGAAGTGGAACTACGGCTACTCCCGCTGGTCGCTCCCCGCCGGCATACCGCTGATCCCCGGCCGTATCTTCGGCAGCACGCCAACCCGCGGCGACGTCGTCGTCTTCCGCGCGCCCGAAGTGCTCGACCACGACGTCATCAAGCGCGTCATCGGCCTTCCCGGCGAGACCATCCAAATGCGTCAGGGCACCGTCTACCTCAACGGCAAGCCGATCCCTAAGCAGCGCATCGCCGACTTCACGATCCCGCTCACCGCCAATTTCGACGCCGCCAAATGCGGCGCACCGTTCGTCGACGTCGTGGCCAACGTCCAGATCTGCCGCTACCATCGCTTCCGCGAGACGCTGCCGAACGGCCGCAGCTACGAAGTGCTCGACCAGGCCGAACTCCCCGACCGCGACGATACCGGGCTCTACACGATCCCGGCCGGCCACATCTTCGTGATGGGCGACAACCGCGACGACAGCGGCGACAGCCGGTTCCCCGCGCCGCAGGGCATGGGCTACGTCCCGCTCGAGAACGTCGAGGGCAAGGCGGTCGTCAACTTCTTCTCGACCGACGGCGACGCCGAATGGCTGAAGCCGTGGACCTGGGTCAGTGCCGCGCGCTGGAGCCGTATCGGGGAAGGCTTTTGAGCGACCTCGCCGGCTGGCTGAAGACGCTCTTCGGCCGCGCACCGACCAACCTCGCCCCCTATGAGCGCGCGCTGACGCACGGTAGCCAGGCCGCGGCGAACTACGAGCGTCTCGAGTTCCTGGGCGACCGCGTCCTAGGGCTGATCATCGCCGAGTGGCTGTACGAACTGTTCGCAACCGACCCCGAAGGCTCGCTGTCGAAGCGCCTCAACGCGCTCGTCACCGGCCCCGTCTGCGCCGACGTCGCGCGCCAACTAGGGGTGCGCGCCCATCTCAAACTCGGCAAGCAGGCGCGCGACGACGGTGCCAGCGACAGCGACAACGTACTCGGCGACGTGATGGAGGCACTGATCGGCGCCTGGTACCAGGAAGCCGGCCTCGACGCCGCCCGCGCCTTCGTCCGCGGCGCCTGGGGGGATCGCGTCCAGGCCGGTGCAAAAGCCCCGCAACACCCCAAGTCCGCGCTCCAGGAATGGGCGGCCGCGCACAACCGCAAGCCCCCCGAATACACGATCGTCGAACGCACCGGCCCCGGCCACGCTCCAAAATTCACGATGCTCGTCTCGGTCGGCAAGCTCGCCGAAGCCACCGCGACGGGCTCCAGCAAACAGGAAGCCGAGACGGCGGCGGCCAAGGCGCTGCTGGAGAAGCTCGGCTAAGAAGAATGGTTCACGCGGAGGCGCGGAGCCGCGGAGGCGGTGCGATTGGAACTCCGGCCTTGCCTCGAACGCCTCCGAGATAATCGGCGGCGCATGATCGCAGACGGCGCGAGCCCCATGCACACCATCTCCGCGGCTCCGCGCCTCCGCGTGAACCAATTTCTCTTTCTTAAACTGTGAATCGCGCGACGATGGGCAGGGCCGCAGTTCGGCAGGAATGACGCGAGAGCGTTTTGTCTGTATGACCGTCCCTGAATATCCCGATGCCGAAAAGAGCCTAAGTGACCGAACCTGCTACTCCTGAAATCTCCGCCCCCAAGCATTGCGGCCTCGTCGCCATCGTCGGCGCGCCGAATGCGGGCAAGTCGACGCTCGTCAACGCGCTCGTCGGCCAGAAGGTCGCGATCGTCAGCCCCAAGGCGCAGACGACGCGCGCGAAACTAATGGGCGTCGCGATCGAGGGCGACACGCAGATCCTGCTCGTCGACACCCCCGGCATCTTCGAGCCCAAGCGCCGCTTCGACCGCGCGATGGTCGCCGCCGCCTGGGGTGGCGCGGAGGGTTCCGACATCATCGCGCTGGTGGTCGACGCCAAGGGCGGCATCGGCGGCAAGGTCACCACGATCGTCGAGTCGCTGGTCGGTCGCACCGAGCCGATCTGGCTGATCCTCAACAAGGTCGATCTCGCCGACAAGACCAAGCTGCTGATCCACGCCGAGAAACTGAACGCGCTGCTCCCGTTCGCGGAGACGTTCTTCATCAGCGCCGGCACCGGCGACGGCCTCGCCCACTTCAAGACCGAGCTCGCCAAGGCGATGCCCGAAAGTCCGTGGCACTACCCCGAGGGCCAGGTCTCCGACTCGACCGAGCGCGCGCTGGCGTCCGAGGTCACGCGCGAGCAGCTCTATCTCCAGCTCCACGCGGAACTCCCCTACGCGAGCACGATCGAGACCGAGCAGTATATCGAGCGCCAGGACGGCAGCCTCGAGATCCACCAGCAGATCCTCGTCGAGCGCCCGACGCAGCGCGCGATCGTCCTCGGCAAGGGCGGCGTCCGCATCAAGGAAATCGGCGCCCGCTCACGGATCGAACTCGCCTCGATCACCGGCAAGCCCGTCCACCTATACCTGCACGTAAAGGTAAAACCCGGCTGGGACGAAGACCGCGAAGTCTACCGCGACATGGGCCTCGACTGGGTCGACTGATCCTCTCCCAAAAGACTGTTCCCCCGCGAAGGCGGGGGCCCAGACTGGACTCCCGCCTTCGCGGGAGAACAACCTTGCGCGCTCGGTCAGCGCCAATCCACCCCCACCTAGCACCACCCCGGCGAAGGCCGGGGCCCAGTTGGGAGGCGGTCGTTACGACGGACAGCCCTCCGTTACTCAGGCCTTCCCACCTGGGCCCCGGCCTCCGCCGGGGTGGAAGAAGATAAGATCCCCTCGACCCACTCCGGCACCAGCACCCCCGCCGCCCCGATCCGCGTCTCGCCAAAGAACACGCTGCCCATCGAAGGGTCCAGGTTCAGCTCCAGCGTCCGCGCGCCATGATACGCCGCGGTCTGCACGAACCCCGCCGCCGGATACACCGCCCCCGAAGTCCCCACCGAAACGAACAGGTCGGCCTTCGCCAACGCCGCCTCGATCCGCTCCATCTGGTACGGCATCTCCCCAAAGAACACGATGTCGGGCCGAAGTGCCGCCGCACCGCAAGCGCTACACACCGACCCCTCCGGCAAAGCCCCCGTCCAAGCCTCCCGCGCCCCACAAACAGCACACAGCGCCGACAACAGCTCCCCATGCATATGCAGCATCCGCGTCGCCCCCGCGCGCTCATGCAGGTCGTCGACATTCTGCGTGACGATCAGCAACTCGCCGTCCCAACCCGCATCCAGCCGCGCCAGCGCCCGGTGCGCCGGATTGGGCT
The DNA here is from genome assembly GCF_053345535.1 of Sphingomonas sp. M1A8_2b. Taxonomy (NCBI): domain Bacteria; kingdom Pseudomonadati; phylum Pseudomonadota; class Alphaproteobacteria; order Sphingomonadales; family Sphingomonadaceae; genus Sphingomonas; species Sphingomonas sp. M1A8_2b. The sequence continues at coordinate 1,013,871 of NZ_JBKFAH010000001.1, forward strand.
CCACCCCCGCCAAAGCCGCCCGCCGCAAATCATAAAACCGGTGCACCAGCTCCGGATCCGCCGCGAGCGCCTCGGGCGTGCAGACATCCTCGACCCGGTGCCCCTCCCAAAGCCCACCCGGCCCCCGAAACGTCGCAATCCCGCTCTCCGCCGAAATCCCGGCCCCGGTTAGAACGACGATGTTTTTCATGTCATGCATGATCGCAGCATAAGCAGCCCGGCTCTGGACTGAAAGTGGAGGTCCCAGGGCATCCGGGCGCATTGGCGTCGGCGCGATCGTGTGGGAAGACATCGGGTGGGAGAACAGGCCGATGAGTAGGCATAGCGTGAAGTTTCTGTTCCTGTTTGCAGGCGGCGTCCTCTACTGGCAGTGCGTATCGCGCATAACCGGTGCAAAGGAACCCTGGGACGCGGACAGCTATTGGCACGTCTGGTATCCCGTGGCTTTTGGATTGGCGGCGATCAGCGGCACCGTGCTGAGGCGGCACGGCTGGGCAGTAGGCGTCGGTCTTTCGTTGGCTCAACTTCCGGTCATGTGGTGGAATATCGGGACTGCGGCATCCTGGGCGATCGGGTTGGCGATGGCGTGCATGTTGAGCATCCCTCTCGCAGCGGTGTCTGCGTTGACCGCTCTGTTGGCCGCACGTGCTCGGGAAGCCTGACGCGAGCCGGGTGATCGCCGATCGTCGGCCGCTCGCCCGCGGCCGTCTTCATAAATCGTCCGAACGGGGCTAAGACGCGGGCATCCCCGCATCCGCAAAGGCGCTGCATGACCGTCATTACCGAAGCCGACCTGATCGAAAGCGTCGCCGACGCACTCCAGTTCATCAGCTACTACCACCCGATGGATTACATCCGCGCCTTGGGCGTCGCGTACGAGGCCGAGCAGAGCCCCGCCGCCAAGGACGCGATCGCGCAGATCCTCACCAACAGCCGGATGTGCGCGGAGGGCCATCGGCCGATCTGCCAAGACACCGGGATCGTCACGATCTTTGTCAAATGGGGCCAAGATTGCCGGCTCGAGTCGACTCGCAGCTTGCAGGAGGTCGTCGATGAGGGTGTCCGAAAAGCCTATCTGAATCCTGAGAACAAGTTGCGCGCGTCGATCCTCGCCGACCCCGCCTTCACGCGCCGCAACACCAAGGACAACACGCCGAGCGTCATGCATGTCGAAATGGTGCCCGGCAACACCGTCTCGATCGACGTCGCGGCGAAGGGCGGCGGCAGCGAGAACAAGTCGAAGTTCAAGATGATGAACCCGAGCGATTCGATCGTCGACTGGGTGCTCGAGATGATCCCGCAGATGGGCGCCGGCTGGTGCCCGCCCGGCATGCTCGGCATCGGCATCGGTGGCACCGCGGAAAAGTCGATGATCCTCGCCAAGCAGTCGCTGATGGGCTCGATCGACATGGCGCAGCTGAAGGCGCGCGGGCCGAAGAACGACATCGAGGCGCTGCGGATCGAGATCTACGACAAGGTCAATGCGCTCGGCATCGGCGCGCAGGGGCTGGGCGGACTTTCGACCATCCTCGACGTGAAGATCTTCGACTGGCCGACGCACGCCGCGTCGAAGCCGGTTGCGATGATTCCCAACTGCGCCGCCACGCGCCACGCGCATTTCGTGCTCGACGGCTCGGGCCCTGTGTATCTGGAGGCGCCGAAGCTGGAGGAATGGCCCGACGTCGACTGGACGCCCGACAAGGCCGCGATCCGCGTCGATCTCGACACGCTGACGCCCGAAGTCGTGCAGACCTGGAAGCACGGCGACCGCCTACTGCTCAACGGCAAGATGCTCACCGGGCGCGATGCGGCGCACAAGCGGATCGCCGACATGCTCGCCAGGGGCGAACCGCTCCCCGTCGATTTCGCCGGTCGCGTGATCTATTATGTCGGCCCGGTCGATCCGGTCGGCGACGAGGTGGTCGGCCCGGCCGGTCCGACGACCGCCACCCGCATGGACAAGTTCACCCGCATGATGCTCGACCAGGGCCTGCTCGCGATGGTCGGCAAGGCCGAGCGCGGCGGGGATGCGACCAAGGCGATTGCCGAGCGCAAGTCGGCCTATCTGATGGCGGTCGGCGGTGCGGCGTATCTCGTCGCGCGCGCGATCAAGGGCAGCAAGGTCGTCGGGTTCGAGGATCTGGGCATGGAAGCGATCTACGAGTTCGAGGTCGCCGATTTCCCGGTGACTGTCGCGGTCGATTCCGCGGGCGAGAACGTCCACCAGCTCGCGCCTCTGGTGTGGCGCGAGAAGATCAAGCGTGAGGGGCTGCTGACACCGGCCTGATCCGGGATCCGGAACGGGCAGGGGGCTGTACCGTTGGACGGGGGTTGTACAGGAGTTCTTGCATGTCCCGTTTCTTCGTCAAGCCCGTCGCCCTGCTCCTCGCGGCCTGTCTCGCCTCGAGCGCGGCCGCACAGACCCAGCCGTCGGCCGAGCCTCAGTCGGGCGGGCTGATGGGCAGCCTCGGCGGCCTGCTCGGCGGGGGGATGCCGAGCGTGGGCTCGATCGGTGCGGGTAACGCGGCGGGGCTGCTCGGCTATTGCCTCAAGAACAAGCTGCTCGGCCAGGGCGGTGCGCTCGGCGCGTTGACGGGATCGCAGCGCGCAACGTCGCCGGCGGCCCCGCGGGCCTCGGGTGCGCAATCGATCCTCCAGCGCCTGACCAACCGCCAGGGCGTCCAGACCTCGCCGGGGTTCGCAGCAGGGCAGGCCGGCGAGATTCAGGCACCGAACGGACAGGGTCTGTCGCTCGACGATCTCGGTGGCCAGATCAAGACACGAATGTGCAGCCTGGTCCTCAACCGCGCGAAGTCGTTCCTGTGAGCGGGTAACACCACCCCGGCGAAGGCCGGGGCCCCATTGGGGAGCGCAGTTTATGTAAGACGGCGCGTCGTAACCCAAGCATTCCCAATTGGGCGCCGGCCTCCGCCGAGGTCGGGCTTAGAGGTACCAACACAATTATACCGCGTCATTCCCGCGGAGGCGGGAACCTAGATTGGCTTGCCTCACGGCAAACCACCGGCGTCTCCGGCTAAGCCGGGATGAGGTATTAAGAAATCGGGAAGCGATGTTCGGCGCCAGCGGAGGCAGATGCCTCACGATCGGGATGTATCGAGACTCGGGACGTCGCCAATCCGATACCGCGCGTAACTAAGGATCTTCTCAAACCTACAAATGAAAAGAGGTTGCCGAATCGTCTCCCGACGACCCGACAACCCCCTGACATGGTCAGCGGCCGGAGAGCTCCAGCCCGGAGGACCATGCGTACCACCTAGCCTATGACACACGCGTTGACTGGGAGAGGATACTCCCCACGCATGTCGGCGGCGTTAGCGGTGCGTCCCCCGAACGAACCGAACCGAACTCACTGCTGAACCATGAGACATCGGATCACCTCCTTTCGCTTGTTGAAACAACGCGGCCAAGCCCGACCGCGCCCGCAATGTGTGTCGATTGCGGGTGCGATACAAGCCTTGTTTTTCCGGAGATTTCGGACGATCCTCTTTGGCTGTCGTCCTGCCGAAATCAGCCGCGACAATCCTCGGTCACGCGTTCGATCTCGGCCCAGGCGGGCACGACCAGCGGCGCCGATCCGGCCTGCTGCACCACGAACCGTCCGCGACTGAACCCCATCGCCTCGAGAAGAGAGTCGTTCGGCATCAGCGCCGCCGCGACATAGGGCGGCGTGCCACCGGTCGGCTGCACCGGGAGCGCGCGTGTCGCGCTCGACGTGCGGATCGTGAGCGGGGTCGTGGTTGTGCCGGCGCGCGAAAGATACACCTGCCGCGTCGCGGTATCGCAGCGCAGCGTCAGCGACGCATCAGCATTGGCTGGACCGAACAACGCGATCGATCCCCGCGCATCCCGGCGATACACCCACGTGCCTGGCGAATACGGCCAGTCGCGCCAGTCCGCCGCGATCGGGGCAGGGCGCGGCGCGGGGGCGGGCGCCGCGACGCGTGGCGGCGGTAGCGGAGGCGGCGTTTCGGCGCGCGGCGGCGCGACACAACCGGCGACCAGCGCGAGCAAAACAAGGCCGGCAAGCGATCGACCGCGGCTGACGAGAGGGGAAATAACGCGCATAGCCCAGCGTATGGGGCAGCACTGAAGCACGCTCAAGCCGCGACCGCGCATCGGTAGCGGGAACCGCCGCGCGCTGCTACCGGTTCAGCGTCCAACCATCGTTCAAGATCCTTGGAGACCATGTATGTCCGATACCGCCGCCCAGACCCCGACGCAGCTGCTCGTCCAGTCGAACATCTCCGGCACGATGAAGGTCGAGAGCCGCGACGGCGACAATGTCGGTTCGGTCCACGCTTTCATGGTCCACAAGGGCACCGGCCGCGTCACGCACGCCGTGCTCAGCCTCGGCGGCTTTCTCGGCATGGGCAAGAGCTTCTACCCGCTGCCCTTCTCGCTGCTCCAGTTCGATGCCGTCCGCGACCTTTATGTCGTCACGATCGACAAGCGCGTCCTCGAAGGCGGCCCCAGCTGGGCGAACAACGCACCGGTCTTCGACCAGGCCTATGCCGACCGCGTCGCAAGCTATTACGGGTCGAGCAGCGAGGACCTCGTCGTCGGTTAAGCTGCGCGTGGAACGATCCGGTCAAGCGCGCCATTCAAGGCGCGCTTGGCCTCTAAAAGATCATACTGATTCTGCAGTCGGAGAAAAAACCCCTCCGAGAGTCTGAAGTACCGCGTCAGTCGCAGGTCAAGTTCGCCGTCGACCGGGACGTTTCCATTAATCAGCGCTTCAATCCGCGACTGCGAAACGTCGATGGCAGCTGCCAGATCTATCGATCTAAGGCCTAGCGGCTCCATAAATTCACTGGCCAGCATTTCCCCGGCGTGATCGTTCTCGATCCAGGCACTCTCAGTGATAGTCTGTGATTTCGACACGCTCGGCACCTCCATCGCGCCAGACAAAGCATACACGCCATTGCATATTGATGGAAATGGAATGCTGGCCGGTGCGGTCGTCAGTCAAGGCATGAAGGCGATTGCCTGGCGGAAAGCGGACATCGTCGAGCGTTTCTGCAGCATCAAGCAACCTTAATCGGTTAACGGCTCGATGCAGGATATCTGTAGGGAACCGACGACTTCGCTGCCGGAGCCAGACGCGCTCAGCTTCGTTGTCGTGAAAGCTGCGGATCATAAGGCACCATCAATTAGGCATAGGCGATCCGTTAGTGTCCAGCGGCAAGCACAAGCATGCAAGGCTACCGCGACCGCGATCCACCCATCCGCATCTTCTGGCTTTTGCCGTAGCGCGTTTTCCGCGTGCCCGGCTTGCCCTCGTTAGAGCGTCCCATGACCGGCGCCTTCTGCTGGTCGACCGGCAGGCCTAGTTCCTCGTTCTCCAGCTGGCGGATTTCGTCACGCAAACGCCCGGCAGTCTCGAATTCCAAATCGCTCGCGGCCTTGCGCATCTGCTTCTCAAGATCCTCGATATACGCACGCAGGTTGTGGCCGACCATATGAGGCCGGTCCTCGTCGATCGGGATCGTCACCTGATCCTGGCTCGCGACGTGCGCGATGATGTCGCCGATGTTGCGGCGGATCGTCGTCGGGGTGATGCCGTGTTCTGTATTGTACGCGACCTGCTTCTCGCGGCGGCGCGACGTTTCGTTCATCGCGCGCTCCATCGATCCGGTGACGCGGTCGGCATACAGGATCACGCGGCCGTCGACGTTGCGTGCGGCGCGCCCGATCGTCTGGATCAGCGACGTCTCGGAGCGCAGGAAGCCCTCCTTGTCCGCATCGAGGATCGCGACCAGCCCGCATTCGGGGATATCGAGCCCCTCGCGCAACAGGTTGATCCCGATCAGCACGTCGTACACGCCGAGCCGCAAGTCGCGGATCAGTTCGATGCGTTCCAGCGTCTCGACGTCGCTGTGCATGTAGCGGACCTTGATCCCCGCCTCGTGCATGTATTCGGTCAGATCCTCCGCCATCCGCTTGGTCAGCGTGGTGACCAGGGTGCGGTAGCCGAGCGCCGTCGTCTTGCCGACCTCGACGATCAGGTCCTGGACCTGTTCCTCGACCGGCTTGATCTCGACGGGGGGATCGATCAGCCCGGTCGGGCGGATGACCTGTTCGGCGAACACGCCGCCGGTCTGTTCCATCTCCCAGCTGCCCGGAGTGGCCGAGACATAGGTCGTCGGCGGACGCATCGCGTCCCATTCGTTGAAGCGCAGCGGCCGGTTGTCGATCGCACTCGGCAGGCGGAAGCCATATTCGGCGAGCGTCAGTTTGCGACGGTGATCGCCGCGCGACATGCCGTTGATCTGGCCGATCGTGACGTGGCTCTCGTCGACGAACAGCAAAGCGTTGTCGGGGAGATATTCGAACAAAGTGGGTGGCGGTTCGCCCGGCATGCGACCGGTCAGGAAGCGACTGTAATTTTCGATCCCCGCGCAGGACCCGGTGGCGGCGATCATCTCCAGGTCGAAGTTCGTCCGCTGCTCGAGCCGCTGCGCCTCCAAAAGCTTGCCCTCCAGCACCAGCTCCTTCAGCCGCTCGGCCAGCTCGTGTTTGATCGCCTCGCCCGCCTGCTTGAGCGTCGGGCCGGGCGTCACGTAATGCGAGTTCGCATAGACGCGCACCGAGTTCAGCGATGCGACCTTCTTGCCGGTCAGCGGATCGAATTCGGTGATCTCCTCGATATCGTCGCCGAAGAACGAGATGCGCCACGCGCTGTCCTCGTAATGCGACGGGAAGATCTCGAGCGTGTCGCCCTTCACGCGGAAATTGCCGCGCTGGAACGCCGCGTCGTTGCGCTTGTACTGCAGCGCGACGAGCTTGCGCACGATCTCGCGCTGGTCGACCGTCGTGCCCTTTTTCAGGTCGAAGATCATCGCCGAATAGGTCTCGACCGAGCCGATGCCGTACAGGCACGACACCGACGCGACGATGATGACGTCGTCGCGTTCGAGCAACGCGCGCGTCGCCGAATGCCGCATCCGGTCGATCGATTCGTTGGTCGACGATTCCTTCTCGATGTACGTGTCCGAGCGCGCGACATACGCCTCGGGCTGGTAATAATCGTAATAGCTGACGAAATATTCGACTGCGTTCTCGGGGAAGAACGACTTCATCTCGCCGTACAGCTGTGCGGCCAAAATCTTGTTCGGGGCGAGGATCAGCGCGGGACGCTGGACGCGTTCGATGACGCTGGCCATCGTGAAGGTCTTGCCCGAGCCGGTGACGCCGAGCAGCACCTGGTCCTTCTCGCCCTCGCCGATCCCGGAGACGAGTTCGGCGATCGCGGTCGGCTGGTCGCCGGCGGGTTCGTATTCGCTGACGAGCTTGAACGGCTTGCCGCCCTCGACCTTGTCGGGGCGCGCGGTCGGGCGGTGCGGCACGAAGGTGTCGCCGGTTTCGGGCTCGGCGAGGCTGGTGCGGATCTGAATGGCCATCGAGGGGGAATATGGGGAACATGGCCTGGGTCGGCAACGGCCAGTCATCATGGCGATGGCCAACTCCGTTCTCCTGCGAACGCAGGAGTCCAGGATTACAGGGGACGCCGTTCGTAAACCCTAGACTCCTGCGTTCGCAGGAGAACCGCAGTAGGAAGGGCCCGGTTTGGGCAAGGCCAAGTTTAGCTGTTGTTGACCCGTCCGGCGCACGCTCATAATGCGACCGTTTCGCAAGCCATCGATCCGCCAACGCCCGCGCGAAGGCCAAGGAATAGACGCATGACCGCCCCGACCGTCGAAGCAACCCGCGCGCCCGCGCTGATCCCCGAGACCCCGGCGTTCCTCAACGCCAAGGTGCTGTGGGTGCGTCACTGGAACGAACATCTGTTCAGCTTCGCGATCGAGCGTTCCTCAACCTTCCGCTTCCGCTCGGGCGAGTTCGTGATGATCGGTCTTCCGCAGGAAGGCGGCAAGCCGATCATGCGGGCCTATTCGATCGCGTCCCCGCATTATTCGGAAGAACTCGAGTTCCTGTCGATCAAGGTCGAGGACGGCCCGCTGACCTCGAAGCTCCAGCTGATCCAACCGGGCGACGAAGTGTATCTCGGCAAGAAGCCGACCGGCACGCTGGTGCTCGACGCGTTGCTGCCGGGGAAGCGGTTGTTCATGTTCTCGACCGGCACCGGCCTCGCGCCGTTCCTCAGCCTGATGCGCGATCCCGACGTCTATGCCGCGTACGAGCAGGTCATCGTCGTGCACAGCGTGCGCCGCGTGAGCGATCTCGCGTATCACGACGAGATGGTCGGGCTGCTGGCGGACGACCCGCTGATCGCGGAAGAAGCGCAGACCCAGTTCCACTATATTCCGACCGTGACGCGCGAGCCGTTCCGCACCACGCGGCGGATCGGCGCGCTGATCGAGGATGCGTCGCTGTTCGGCCATCCGGTCCGCGGCGAGCAGAAGCTCAACCCCGAGACCGACCGCGCGATGCTGTGCGGCTCGACCGAGATGATCAAGGAATTTGCCGTGATGCTCGAGGCTAACGGCTTCGAAGAGGGTGCGAACTCGAAGCCGGGTACGTTCGTGATCGAGCGCGCGTTCGTCGGCTGACGGCTTTGAGCTTTGGGTTCCCCGCGAACGCGGGGGCCCAGGGATTACATCACCTTCGAATGCCGGGAGGGTTTGGGCCTGGACCCCCGCCTACGCGGGGGAACAGCTAGTTGCGTCCCCCGCTCAACCCGCGGATACTCGCCTCAAACATCAAGAGGAGAGACCCATGATCGGTTACGCGACGCTCGGCACCAACGACCTCGATACCGCGCTGACCTTCTATGACGCGCTGTTCGCGACGGTCGGCGGCAAGCGGCTCATGCAGATGCCCGACGATCGGAAGCTGACCTTCTACGGCGCCGGCGTAGGGAAACCGATGCTGGCGATCGGCAAGCCGTATGACGGGCAGGACGCGACCGCCGGCAACGGCACGATGGTCGCCCTGTCGGCCGATACGCGCGAGCAGGTCGATCAGGTCTACGCCAAGGCGATCGAACTCGGCGGTGCGGACGAGGGTGGTCCGGGGTCGCGCGGGCCCGAGCAGATGGGGTTCTACGGCGCCTATTTTCGCGATCCGGACGGTAACAAGCTCTGCGTGTTCAAGATGGGGTGAGGGGCGGGCACGATTGAGGGAAATACCACCCCGGCGAAGGCCCGGGGCCCAATTGGAAAGGTGGCGGTAACGAGGGGCTGTCCACCATTAGCAGCCTTCCCCAGTTGGGCCCCGGCCTTCGCCGGGGTGGTGTGTTTGCCATTGCGGCGAAGGCGCCAGCTTCTTTGAGGTCTACCGCAACGCACGAACCTGCGGCGTATCGAGACACTTGAGCAACGCCGTCCGAGGCATCGGCGTTACCGCCGCCGGCTTCCCATAAGCCCCGACCTCGACCGGCCGGCCGATCGCCACCGGCGCAAACCCGGTCTGCCCGGTACAGCGCATCGCCGCCGCCAGCAGTTTCGGCGGCGTGTCATACCCCTCGAACGACAGCCGGAACGTCCCCCAGTGGATCGGGATCGCGTGCGCGGCGCCCAACCGCCGATACACCTCGACCGCATCGACCGGCCCGATATGGCTCCCCGACTCCATCTGCCCGTCGACGAACCGGAATGCACCGATCGGGATCAGCGCCAGCCGGATCGGCCCGAGCGCGGCGGCCTCGACCGGCCATTGGCCGTCGCCCATCCCGGTATCACCCGCGAAAAACACGTTGCCGCCCGGCAGCGTCACGACGAAGCTCGACCACAAGGCGCGGTTGCGATCGGTGAACCAGCGGCTGCCCCAATGATGATTCCGCGTCACGACGACATCGACGCCGGGCTTGATCGCCACGCGCTGTCCCCAGTCCAGCGCGGTAGCCTGCGCCCCGGTCTGGCCGATCACGCTATCGTTGCCCAAACTCGTGACGATCCGTGGCCGATCGCGCTGCCAGAGGCGTTGCAGCGTCGCCTTGTCGAGATGATCGTAGTGATTGTGGCTGACCAGTACGAGGTCGATCTTGGGCAGCGCCTCGAACGCGATTCCTGGCTCGGCGACACGGCGAGGCCCAGTCCCGAGCGGCCCGGCCTTTTCCGCCCAGACCGGATCGGTGAGGATGTTGAGCCCCTGCGTCTGGATCAGCACGCTCGCATGGCCGATCCACGTCACCACCATCCGCTCGCCCTCGACACGCGCGGGCGGCGCGACGCGGTTCACCGCGACCGATTTCGGCCATTCGGGCCGGCCATCGCTGCCCGTGAAATAGCGCCAGAAGAAGCCCGCGCGACCGCCGCCTGTTGGCTGGATCTGCTGCGTATCGGCGTCGTTGTCGGGATTGGCGAACCTCGCGCCGTCGAAATGGCCGGTCGTCGGTCCGCGGTAATAGATTCGATCGAGGAAACGCGGGACGATCGTCACCGCCAGCGCCAGAACCACGATCGCCAGCAGCACGACGCCCCCGACGATCTTCAACACCAGACGCACGCCATTCCCCTATCCGTTGCCGATCCGTAACGCATCGTGCCGAGCATCGTTCAGACTGCTTGGCGCGGGTCCGCAACCTCGATAGCCTTCCGCGAAAGGGGAATCGGAAAATGCGCAAGTTTATCATCGGGCTGTCGCTAGCGACCGCCCTCCCAGGCGTAGCGGAAGCAAAGACTGTCGCGGTCGAGGAGCAGTCGATCGACCAGCTCCAGGCGGCGATGACCGCGGGCAAAGCGAGCAGCGTCGATCTCGTCCGCGCCTATCTCGCGCGGATCGCGGCGATGGATCGGACCGGCCCGACGCTGCGTGCCGTCATCGCGCTCAACCCAGATGCGCTCGCGCAGGCGAAGGCGCTCGATGCCGAACGCAAGGCCGGGCGCATTCGGGGGCCGCTCCACGGCGTGCCCGTGCTGATCAAGGACAATGTCGAGACCGCTGACGCGATACCGACGACGGCCGGCAGCCTTGCGCTGAAGGACAATCTCACGCGTCGGGACGCGCCCGTGGTGGCGCAGCTTCGCGCCGCGGGGGCGGTGATCCTGGGGAAGACCAACCTCAGCGAATGGGCGAACATCCGCTCGACCCGGTCGATGAGCGGCTGGAGCGCGGTCGGCGGACTGGTCCGCAATCCCTATGCGCTCGACCGCACCGCGTGCGGCTCGTCGAGCGGCTCGGGTGCGGCGATCGCGGCGAGCTTCGCGGCGGCGGCGATCGGCACGGAGACCGATGGCTCGGTGGTGTGTCCGTCGTCGCTCAACGGGCTGGTTGGGTTGAAGCCTACGCTCGGCCTCGTCAGCCGCACGCACGTCGTCCCGATCAGCCACAGCCAGGATACGCCTGGCCCGATGGCGCGCGGCGTGCGCGATGTCGCGACGCTGTTTTCGGCGATGATCGCGGCCGATCCGGCGGACGCGGCGACCGCCGGGGCAGGGGCGTACAAGCGCGACTATGCGGCGGGGCTGTCGACCAGCGCGCTGTCGGGCCTGCGCATCGGCGTGATCCGGCCGGAGATGACTGCGGACCTCGCGGCGAAATACCAGGCGGCGCTCGATGTGCTGAAGGCGGCGGGCGCGGTGCTGGTCGAGGTCAAGCAGCCCAAGCTCGACGGGCTCGGCGAGGCGGAACTGCTGGTGCTCCAGACGGAATTGAAGGCAGACCTCGACACCTATCTCGCGACCACTCCGGGCGCAGTCCGCACGCGCACGCTAGATCAGGTCATCGCGTTCAACACCGCGAACGCGATGACCGAAATGCCGTTCTTCGCGCAAGAGACCTTCGAGGCTGCGGCCAAGACCAAGGGGCTGGGCGACCCGGCCTACAAGGCGGCGCGCGCGAAATCGCTGCGGCTGGCGGGCGCGGAAGGGATCGATGCGATGTTGAAGGCGGCAGGGGCGACCATATTGGTCGAGCCGAGCTATGGTGCGGCCTGGCTCAGCGACCCTGTGTACGGTGATCAATATGGCGGCCCGAGTTCGAGCGAACTGCCGGCGGTCGCCGGCTATCCGAACCTGACCGTGCCGATGGGGCTGGTGCGCGGGTTACCGGTCGGCCTGTCGTTCATCGCCACGAAGTACGGCGACGCGGCGGTTCTGGGTGCGGGCTATGCGTATGAGCAAAGGGCCAAGGCCCGCGTGGCACCAAGGTATTTGGCGACGGCCGAAGTAGGCCCCGGTGTGGACGCTGCTCGCTGACCTAAAGATCCTCCCCCCTGGCGGGGGAGGATCGTCAGGCTATGGCAGCCCGTTTCGCGAAATTGCATTGCCACAGCATCAGCAACGGCACGACCACCGTCTCCATCACCAGCCCGAGCACATGCCCCTGCGACGGCACGCCCACCGCCAGCAGAGAAATCCCGCGCGAAATCCCGCCGACGAAAATCAACCCGCCCAGCAACCGGAACCGCGGCCCCTTCCGCTCGATATCCGGAATGCAGCTCACGAACCCCAATCCCGTCGCGAAGAATATCCCCGAGATATACCGGAAATGGCTGTCCAGATCGCGCGGCACCTCCGCGAGATGCCCGAACGGCGCGGGCCCATGCAGCACGCCCTGGCCGCCGACGACCAGCGGCAACAGACAGGCAACCGCGATTACGGCCTGCAACAGGCGCTTCTCGATCATGGCAGGTCCCTCAGCAGTTCCGGTCGGATCCGGAACGCGCGCAACGACATCCTGACCTCGAAGATGAACGACACCAGCGCCGCGATCAGCAGGATCATCGCGAGGATGAAGCACAGCGCCACCGCCGTCCCGAAATGCAGCTTGGCGAGTTCGGCGATGAACAGCAGTGCGATCAGCACGCAGGTCATGATTGCGCTCGACACCGCCAGGAACAGCGCGGCGTTGATGATCGTCATCCGCCGGTCGAGCAACCGCAGTTCCCAGCCATAGCGGGTCCGCTCGGCGGCGGAGAAATTGGGGTGCAGCTGCTCCAGTTTCCGTGCCCGGTCGATCACCCGCGACAGCCGTCCCGCCAGCACGTTGAGCAACTGGCCGATGCCGGCGAGCATGAACACCGGGGCGAGCGAGAGCTGGATCGTCTGGGCGATCGTCGAAATGGCGGGGATCGTCGGCATGCGCGTCACCATGCTGGCGAATGTTCCTAATTGCAAAAGAGGTGATCGCAAAAGAGCATGCAATCGTAACCTTCTGCGGGGTATCGACGGCGAATGTCCAAGCCGATGCCCCTGGCCGACTTCGTCCGGCTGCCGCCGATCGTGCGCGGCGACGTGGTCGAGGGACTCGCTGCGGCGATCGACAGCGTCGCCGAAAACGCCGCCCCGAGCCACCGGTTCCTGCGCTTCGGCTGGTACGCCGCGGCGATCGCGGCCTATGGCGGTACCGCGCGCACGCTCGTCGTCGAGGAGGACGACGCCCCGGTTTTGACGCTCCCGTTCGTCCCGCTCGGCCCGCGCGCGTTGCAAATTGCGGCGATCCCCGGTTGCTACTGGCCCTTCCGCAGCTTCGGGCTCGCGCTCGAAGCGAGCGACGCCGCGGTGAAGACGGCGCTCTCGACACTCGCGATCCACGTAAACGGCCTGCGCATCGGCCCGGTCTACGACACCGACCCTGCCGTCACCGCACTGATCGCGACGGCCCGCGCGAACAATTGGATCGCTATCGATCGCCCGGTCGGCACCAGCTGGGCGCTCGACCTGAACCCGATTGCCGATGGCCAACCCTGGCCGCGCAATTCGACGCTGCGGAAGAACCGCTTCCACGAAAAGCATCTGGCGGAGCACGGTACGCCAGAATGGCACTTTCTGTCCGACGGCGATTGGCCGGCCGCGTTCGATGCCCTCGGAACGATCGAGCAGACGAGCTGGATCGCGCACGCGACCGATCGCACCGGCATGAAGTTCACGCCCGATGGCCATCTCGCCTTCTGGCAGGCGGCGGTCGCGGACCCGGTGCTGGCGCAGATGTTCCGCGCCGCGCTTCTGACCATCGACGGCGCGCCCGCCGCCTTTTCGTTCGACCTCGACACCGGCGACCTGTTGTACGCGATCGCCAACAGCTACGATCCGCGTTTCGCCAAGCATTCGCCCGGCAAGCTGCTCCACTGGCGGAATATCACCGCCGCGCTCGCCCGCGGCACGCGCCGGATCGATTGGGGGGCGGGAGACAGCGGCTACAAGCGCGTGATCGGCGCACACCCGGACGCGCCCATCCGCGATTGGCTACTGCTCAGGCCCGGGCTACCCGCGCGCGCCGGTCGCGCGGTCGGCTGGCGCTGGCGCCGCAGCGGGCATCACACCCGCAAGTAACGGTAATACCAGACCTCATGACCCTGCCGCCGGGCTTTCCGCTCATAGCGGGTCTCGGGCCAGTCGTCGGGGCGCGTCAGGAAGTCGTGCGGGGTCTTCGCCTGCCATTCGAAATCGCGGCGCGCGTTCATGATCATCATCGACCAGCGGCAATAGGTCGGGTCGTCTGTGCCGAGCCGGAACTCGGCGCCGGGCTTCAGTTTGGCGGCGATCGTGTCGAGCGGACCGTGATTGACCATGCGGCGCTTGGCGTGCCGCGCCTTCCGCCAGGGATCGGGGTGGAGCAGGTACAGCCGGTCCAGGCTCGCATCGGGCAGGCGCTCGATCACTTCCAGCGCATCGCCCATATAGAGCCGGACGTTGGTCAGGCCGCCGTCGCGGATATGCGCGAGGGCGCCGACGACGCCATTGAGAAACGGTTCGCAGCCGATGAAACCGATATCCGGGTTTGCCTTGGCCTGGCCGGCGAGATGCTCGCCCGCGCCGAAGCCGATCTCGACGTGGAGCGGGCGGTCGTCGCCGAACAGCGTCATCGCATCGATCGGGCCTTCGTCGGGCACCGACAGGTCGGCGAGCGTTTCCTCGACGAGCGCGGCTTGGCCCAGGCGTAGTTTATGGCCCTGGCGACGGCCATAGAGGCGGCGGATAACAGAAGGATCGTTCATCGCCGCGCGCTCTAGCGGGCGATTGCCCCGGAGCAAAGCGCGGCGCGGACCGTTGCACTCTCGTAATGGTCGACACCGCATCCAATCCGCCCGGCGAAAACGTCGAAGACCTCAAGGCCGCCGATGCGCAGGACCTGCACAAGGCCGTCCGCGAAGCTGGCGAGGACGAGCTCGATCGCCCGGTATCGTCGCTGTTTTTCTCCGGGCTTGCAGCGGGCATGGCGATCGCCAGTTCGCTGATCGCGGAGGGGGCGCTCCACGCGGCGCTGCCCGATACGCCGTGGCGATCGATCGTCGTGTCGCTCGGCTACCCGATCGGCTTCCTGGTCGTCGTCCTCGGCCGGATGCAGTTGTTCACCGAGAGCACGATCACCGCGATGCTGCCGTTGGTGACCAAGCCCTCGGGATGGGCATTGCGGCGAACCCTGCGGCTCTGGGGTGTCGTGCTGGGCGCCAATCTTATCGGGACGGCGCTGGCCGGCGGGATGATCGCGGCAGGTCTGCTCGGCGGCAGCGAGCTTCGTACCGCGATGATCGAGGTGTCGATGCGGATTACCGAACTCTCGCCGGGCGCGACGTTCGTCAACGCGATCCCCGCCGGATTCATGATCGCGATCCTAGCCTGGTCGCTGCCGAATGCGCGCGAACAGTCGTTCCTCGTGATCTTCGCGATCACCTATGTCGTCGCGATCGGCGCGTTCAGCCATTCGATCGTCGGATCGGTGGAGGCTTGGCTGCTGCTGTTTTCGGGTAAGGTCGGTGCAGGCGAGGCATTGGGCGATCTCATGCTGCCGGCGATCCTCGGCAACTTGCTGGGCGGTGCGGGGTTGTTCGCGCTGTTGGCGCATGCGCAGGTGCGTGGTGAAATGGACGGACAGGGCGAAACGTGATGGGCAAGACCAAGGACGCCGCAAAGGCCGTCGAAAAGGCGGACCGCAAGGCGACGCACAAGGCCGCCGAGCACCGCGACGCGCCGGTGGTCAAGGCGACCGGATTGCTCGCCGAGATCGGCGACCAGCCACAGCTCGTGGCGACGTCGATCGGCACGGTCGTGATCGGCCTGATCGCGCGGCGGCCCGAGGTGATCCGTGGCGGGATCCGGATGCTGGCGGCGCATGCAGCGGCGACGTTCGTCAAGTCGGCGATCAAGGCGTCGGTCGACCGCACCCGCCCCGAAAAGGCGATCGAGGACGGCAAGGCGCGGTTCGAGCCGGGCAAAAGCGACGATCACGACCAGACCTCGTTTCCGTCGGGCCACACCGCCGGCGCGGTGGCGGTCGCGCGCGCCGCGTCGCGTGATATTGGTGGGGCGGGCGCGCCGGCCGCGCTGATCACCGGCGTCGTCGCGGTCGCACAACCGCTCAACGGCAAGCACTACCTGTCCGACCTCGTTGTCGGTGCCGCGGTCGGCTGGATTACCGAGGCGCTGGTCAGCGCGATCTTCGACCGGATCGCGCCGGCGGTCGAAACCACGATCACCGACCGTGCGCCATTGCTGCTCGAACATAGCGCTACAGCCGCCTAAGCTACCCTTCTGCGACGATAAATTGCACCGTCGCGGAACCGTTTCGCGACCGTGACGGTTTGCGACCTCGATACCAGAGGGAAACACGACATGAAGAAACTTGCCATTGCAACGATGATCGCCGCCATCGCACTCCCGCTCGCAGCCTGCGGCGGCAAGGGTGACGACAAGCTCGGCAGCCAGGTCGAAAAGGCCGCGGACAACCGCGCCGATGCGCTCGAAGCCGCTGCAGACAATCTCGAGGACCAGGCCAAGGCGGTCCGCAAGGACGGCGACCAGCAGGCGGACGCGATCGACGACGCCGATGTGAACGCGCAGGCGATGCCGCAGGCGCAGAAGGATGCGCTGGTCAACGGTAGCGAGAAGCTGCGCTGACAGCGATCGGCGCCTAACCGCGCCAGAGGCTGGGCCGCTCCCTGGTGAAGACCGGGGGGCGGCTTTTATAGTATGGGCGCCGACGAATCTCGGTGCCGCGCTGAAAACAGGGGCAGAACATGATCGACCGGCGTCGACTGGAAACGGGGGGCTTCATCGTCTTCCTGGTGGCGATCACGGTGGCGCTGTGCGTCGTCGTCTCGACGTTCGCGGTGGCGTTGTTGTGGAGCGGGCTGGCGGCGATCCTGTTCCAGTCGCTGTACCAGTGGCTGCTGAAGCGCTGGCCCGGCCGGCGCAATCTGGCCGCGGCGATGACGCTGCTGATCATCTTCGTCGCGGTGATCGTGCCGACGCTGATCATCGGCAGCCTGATGATCGACCAGTCCGCCTCGGTCTACGCGCGTCTGCAAAGCGGGCAGATCAACTTCGGCGCATATTTTCAGCAGATCCACGACGCGCTGCCCCGCCGTATCCAGGGCGCGCTCGACAAGGCCGGGCTCAACAGCTTCGAGCAGGCCCAGTCGCGCGTATCGACGATCCTCGGCAACAGCGTCCGCTCGATCGCGGGCCAGGCCTTGTCGATCGGCCGCAACGCGGCGGCGTTCGTGCTGTCGTTCGGGATCGGGCTGTACGTGACTTTCTTTCTGCTGCGGGACGGCGACAAGGTGGGGCCGGCGATCCGGCGTGCGCTGCCGTTGGAGCACTCGGTCGCCAAGACGCTGGTCGAGAAGTTCGTCGCGGTGGTCCGCGCGACGATCAAGGGGTCCGTCATCGTCGGGCTCGCGCAGGGTGCGCTCGGCGCGGTGACGTTCTGGATCGTCGGGTTGCCGGCAGCGCTGCTCTGGGGGCTGTTGATGGCGCTGACGTCGTTGCTGCCCGCATTGGGGCCGGCGCTCGTCTGGGTCCCGGTCGCGGTATATCTGCTGGCGACCGGCGCGATCTGGCAGGGCGTGGTGGTGATCGTGTCTGGCGTCGTGGTGATCGGCTTGGCGGACAATATCCTGCGCCCGATCCTGGTCGGTCGGGATACCGGGATCCCGGATTACATCGTGCTGGTGTCGACGCTCGGCGGGATCGAGGCGGTCGGGATCAGCGGCATCGTCGTCGGGCCGGTGGTCGCCGCGCTGTTCCTGACCGCGTGGGAGGTGCTGACCGAGCAGCGGCATGCTCAGCCGGTTGACTCATCCAAGTCCGTTCGTCCTGAGTAGCGGCTGAGCCTGCCGACGCGGCGTATCGGAGGATAGGCCGGGGATAGGCCCGCGCGGGTGAACCTGCTTCGATACGAGCTTCCCCCTCGTTTTCCCTCTCCCCTAGGGGAGAGGGAGGGGCCCGCACGGCGAAGCCGGGCGGGAGGGTGGGGGGGAGTGAGGTTCGGACCCTCTCCCCAACGCCCCTCTCCCTTCCGTCGCCAAGCGGCTCCTCCCTCCCTCTCCCCGGAGGGGCGAGGGAACGAAAAAGCCTCCCGCGGATCGGTCCGCGGGAGGCTTTTTCACATCACCAAGGCGTCGCTATCAGGCGACGGCAGCCTTAAGCGCGTCGACCAGATCGGTCTTTTCCCAGGTGAAGGTGTTGCCTTCAGGCTCACGGCCGAAGTGACCATACGCAGCGGTCTTCTTGTAGATCGGCGCGTTGAGCTTGAGGTGCTCGCGGATACCCTTCGGCGTCAGGCGAACGAGCTGCGGCAGGACCGCCTCCAGCTTGGCCTCGTCGACCGTGCCGGTGCCGTGCAGGTCGACATAGACCGACAGCGGCTCGGCGATGCCGATCGCGTAGCTGAGCTGGATCGTGCAGCGGCGCGCGAGGCCCGCCGCGACGACGTTCTTCGCCAGATACCGCGAGACGTACGCAGCCGAGCGATCGACCTTGGTCGGATCCTTGCCGCTGAACGCGCCGCCGCCATGCGGCGCTGCGCCGCCGTAGGTGTCGACGATGATCTTGCGGCCCGTGACGCCCGCGTCGCCGTCGGGGCCGCCGATCTCGAACGCGCCAGTCGGGTTGATGTAGATCTTGGTCGCATCGGAAATGAAGCCGTCGGGCAGCACGTCCTTGAACACGCCCATGACGTAGTCACGCAGCTCGGCATACTTCTTCGGATCGGGGTTAGTGCCCTTTTCCGAATAGCCCGGCGCATGCTGCGTCGAGACGACGAGCGCGGTCGCGGCGACCGGGGCTTCGTTCTCGTACGACAGCGTGACCTGGCTCTTGGCGTCGGGCTGCAGGAACGGCGCCACGCCCGAATGGCGGTCGGCGGCCATCCGCTCCAGGATCTTGTGGCTGTAGTACAGCGTCGCGGGCATCAGGCCGGGCGTCTCGTCGGTCGCGTAACCGAACATGATGCCCTGGTCGCCGGCGCCTTCGTCCTTGTTGCCGCTCTCGTCGACGCCCATCGCGATTTCCGCGGACTGCGCGTGGAGGTTGTTCTCGAAGCGGAAGGTCTGCCAGTGGAAGCCGGTCTGCTCGTAGCCGATTTCCTTGACGGTGTTGCGCACCGCGGCCTCGATCTCCTCGAGCACGCCCGGCGCCCACTCGCCATTCTCGTAGATGCCCTTGCCGCGGATTTCACCGGCGAGGACGACGAGCTGCGTGGTGGTCAGCGTCTCGCACGCGATCCGCGCCTGCGGGTCCTTGGCGAGGAACAGGTCGACGACGGTATCGCTGATCTGGTCGGCGACCTTGTCGGGATGACCTTCGGAGACCGATTCGGACGTGAAGAGAAAGGATTTGCGCATGAAACCTCTTCGCAAGGGCTCGCCGCAAAAAGCACGGGAGCGTCATATAAGGAAAGCTTTATATGACCTTCTAGCGGCGCCGACGACGCAGGGCAACCGCGCTTGCAAGCATTAGCCCCGCGACGATCGCCGCCATCGCATTGCCGACGCGCGAGAAGAGCGTGGGCGGCAAAGCGGCCGGCATCGGCTGTTCGATCGCGCCTGCGGTTTCGTGCGGCACGGTCGCGACCAGACGACCATCGGCGGCGATGATCGCGGAAATGCCGGTCGGCGTCGCACGGACGATCGGCAGGCCTTCCTCGATCGCACGCATCCGGGCTTGCGCGAGATGCTGCGGCGGACCCCACGTGCCGAACCAGGCATCGTTCGACGGGTTGAACAGCAATCGCGGGCGATGCGCGCGGTCGACGGTGTCGCCCGAGAAGATGATCTCGTAGCAGATCTGCACGCCGATCGATCCGAAGCCCGGGAACGTCAGGTTGCCGGGAGCCTTGCCCGAAGTGAAGTCGAGATCGCCGGGCACGAGACGCGCGAGCCCGAGCGGTTTCAGCAGCCACGGCATCGGCAGGTATTCGCCATAGGGCACGAGGTGCGCCTTGTCGTAGCGCCCGCGCAACCGCGCCTGCGCATCGACCGCGAACACCGAGTTGGCAGCGCCGGAGATCTTGTCCTTGGCGTCGAACTCGAGCGCGGTTCCGCCGGTCAGCAGGATGTCGTCGGGGCCGAGTAGGCGGGCGATGCGGCGGCGCAAATAGAGCGGGCTCGACCAGCCATAGGCATAGAACGGATAGCCATCCTCGAGATAATCGCGGACCACGCCTTCGGGCCAGACGACGAGGCGGGGGACGGCGCCGCCTTTCCCGGAGAGCTTTTCGAGCGCCGATAGCACGCGTTCGCCATCGGATTCGCTGCGGTCCTCCTGGCCGATATCGGGCTGGACCACGCGGACCAGCGGCGTGCCGGGGGCCGGCGCCGGGGCGTTGGTCCACACGGCCGATAGCGCAGCGAGGCTCAACGCCGGGATCACGATCGCGGGCAGCGTCCAGCGGCGGAGCGCCAGCATCAGCAGCGCCCCGGCGGCGACGATCGTCACGCCCGACAGCGCATAGGTGCCGATCCAGCCGGACAGCCGCGCGACACCGATCGCGGGCAGCCAGACGACGCCCAGTGGATCCCACGCATAGCCGGTGAACAGCGTCGCGCGGAGCCACTCGGTGGTGATCCAGGCGGTGGCGAAGGCCAGCACGAATGCCGCATCCGCGCCACCGGGTCGTCGCGCGATCCGCCACGCCAGCGCGGCGGCGAGCATCGGATACACGGCGAGATACAGGCCGAGGCCGACTGCTGCGAAATAGCCGAGCACCGGCGGCATCGCGTCCTGGAAGTCGAACGCGTGCTGGACCCAGTTGCTGTTGATCGTGAAATGCCCAAGCCCGAACAGCCAGCCGCGCCAGAGGACGCTGCGCAGCGTCGGAGCATCGTGGACGAGCGTCATCCAGAGCGCGAACGCGACGAGGGTCAGCGGCCACAGATCGAGCGGGGCGAAGCCGGTAGCGGCGATCGCGCCGAGGATCAGGCAGGCGAGGGCGGGGAAACGGGTCACGCTGGCGCTATGCCGTGGTGGGGAAGGGGGGGCAATGTTTTCGGTGTGATGGAGTGGCGGCATGAAGAGCGCCTCCCATGCTTCCAGCACCACCCCGGCGAAGGCCGGGGCCCAATTGGAAGGTGGTCGTGACGAAGCGCTCCCCTTCATTGGCTGTGCTGCCCAATTGGGCCCCGGCCTTCGCCGGGGTGGTGCGGTATGGCTAGGTGAGGTGTCCCCTCCCAAACTTGTTTCCCCGCGAAGGCGGGGACCCAGACTGTGCTCCCGCCTTCGCGAGAGAACAAGGTTTTGGGCTTGTCACCCGTTATTGCGGTGGGTGAAATTGCCCACGCAATCCTCGGGTCGACGAACCCGCCATCCCACCGTATCCTCGCCCGATGACCCTACGCCCGTTCCACCTCGCCTTCCCGGTCCACGACCTCGCCGCCGCTCGCACCTTCTACGGCGCCACCCTCGGCTGTCCCGAAGGCCGCTCCAGCGACCAGTGGATCGACTTCGACCTGTTCGGCCACCAGATCGTCGCGCATCTCGACCCTTCGGCCAAACCCGTCGCGGTCGCCAATGCGGTCGACGGCCACGCCGTCCCGGTCCCGCATTTCGGCGTCGTGCTGTCGATGGACGACTGGACGATGCTGTCCGAGCGCGTCACCGCCGCCGGCGTCACGTTCGGGATCGCGCCGTACGTGCGCTTCAAGGGCCAGCCCGGCGAGCAGGCGACGATGTTCTTTTACGACCCGTCGGGCAACGCTCTCGAGTTCAAGGCGTTCGCCAACGACGACATGATTTTCGCCACGTAAGGCCAATACTCAATTCAAGGATTATCCATGGCCACTCCAGTTACCGTCGACATCCCGCACAATCTCGGCAAGGCGGCGGTCCGCGCACGGCTCGATGGCGGCATCGACAAGATCAGCGCGAGCATTCCCGGCGGGTCGGTCACCGATCATCGCTGGGAGGGCGACACGCTGCACTTCACCGCCAAGGCGATGGGCCAGACGATCGCCAGCGCGGTCACGGTCTACGAAACAAATGTCCATGCGGTCGTCGACCTGCCCGGAATCTTGGGTCTCTTCGCCAGCAAGATCCAGGAATATATCGGCAAGGAAGCCCCCAAGCTCCTGCGCTGATATCAGGCGCCCAAATCAGACGGCGGGCGCGCTCCGGTAGAGCGCGAACGCCGCCTTGGCGCCGACGATAGCCTGCTCGACCCAGGCTTCGTCGGAAGACTCGCTATCGAGCGCAGCGAGTAAAGCGCGCCACTCGCCCGAAAGATGTTTCGCGCCAAGATACGCTTTCGGCATGCCATCGGGCACCGATCGCGACAGCATGATGCCGCCGAGCCGCGAGCCTTCGACGACGTACATCGCACCCCAGCCGGCCGCCTCGCTCGGCGTAACGTCGAACGCCATCGGCGCCGGCATGTCTTCACCCAGCGCGGCGAGATCCTCGGCCAGCGCCGTCTCCCGCGACCGAACTGCACCCAGTCCCGGAATCGCGGCAAGCCAGGCCTCGACCGCCGGTAACGCTTTGGCATGCGCGATCAGAAACGCGCGGTAATCGTCGGCGTCGCTCAGGTCATAGCGTCCAAACCCGGCATCGACCGCGTCGTGATCGCTCACCGTCGCGGCCCGGAGCCGGGCGACGGTCGAAGGCGCGTCGGTCAACAGCAGCGTCCCCCGCCCTTGCTGCCATACCGCGACTCCTGCCGATCGCGGAAGAACGCGCGTTCGTCCATCGGCGCGTGGTCAGGATGGCGCTCGGCCATGTGCTGGCGATAGGCGGCGTAGGACGGCACGCCGACCATCAGCAGCGCGGTCTCGCGCGCCTTCGCATAGATCGCGCGGATCATTCCGCGGCCACCAGCTGCGGCGGGACTTCGGTCACCGTCGGCCGGTCGATCTTCAGCGCCGCCAGACACGTCCGCACACCAAAGAAGACGATCGACAGCACCACCGCAAGGAACAGCGCGCACAACCCCGCGTCGATCCGGTCGTTGAGCACGATCCGCTGCATCTCCGCCATCGTCTTGGCCGGCGCGAGCAGTTGACCCCGCGCCGCCGCGTCCGCGAACTTCGACGCATGTGCGAGGAAGCCGACCTTCGGATCGCTCGCGAAGAGCTTCATCAGCCCGGCGGTGATCGTGCACAGGCACAGCCACGTGGCGGGCAGGATCGTCACCCACGCGTAACGCTGGCGCTTCATCCGGAACAGCACGACCGTGGCGAGCACCAGCGCGACCGCCGCGAGCATCTGGTTCGAGATTCCGAACAGCGGCCATAGCGTGTTCACCCCGCCGAGCGGATCGGTGACGCCTTGGTACAGGAAGAATCCCCAAGCAACGACACAGAGCGCAGTCGCGATCAGCCCCGGCACGATCGCCGACGCATTGCGGAACGACGGCACCGCGAGCCCGATCAGGTCCTGCAACATGAACCGCCCGGCGCGCGTCCCCGCGTCGACTGCGGTGAGGATGAACAGCGCCTCGAACAGGATCGCGAAGTGATACCAGAACGCCTTCATCGCCTGCCCGCCGATCAGGTGGCTGAAGATCTCCGACATCGCCACCGCCAGCGTCGGCGCGCCGCCGGTGCGCGAGACGATCGTGGTCTCGCCGACGTCCTTCGCAGTCTGCGCGAGCAGTTCGGGCGTGATCGGGAAGCCCATTGCCGTCACCGCAGTTGCAGCGGAGGCGAAGTCGGTACCGACCACCGCCGCCGGACTGTTCATCGCGAAATACACGCCGGGATCGAGGATCGACGCACCGACCAGCGCCATGATCGCGACGAAGCTCTCCATCAGCATCGCGCCATAGCCGATGAACTGCGCGTCGCCTTCGCTGGCGATCAGCTTCGGCGTCGTGCCGCTGGCGATCAGCGCGTGGAAGCCCGACACCGCGCCGCACGCGATCGTGATGAACAGGAACGGGAAGAGCCCACCCGACCAGACCGGGCCGGATCCGTCGATGAACGGGGTGAGCGCAGGCATCCGCAGCGGCGGTGCGACGACCGCGATGCCGATCGCCAGCGCGACGATCGCGCCGATCTTGAGGAAGGTCGACAGGTAGTCGCGGGGGGCTAGCAGCAGCCACACGGGGAGGACGGAGGCGACTGCGCCGTAGCCGACCATCAGCACACAGAGCTGCACCGGGGTCAGCGTGAACAGCGGCGCTAGCGTCGGCGAGGCGGCAACGGAGCCGCCATAGACGATCGCGGCGAGCAGGCCGATGACGCCGAGCACGGAGACTTCGCCGACCTTTCCGGGGCGGATCCAGCGGGTGTAGATGCCCATCAGGAATGCGAGCGGGATCGTCGCGGCGACGGTGAACAGCCCCCATGGGCTGCCGGCGAGCGCACGCACGACGATCAGCGCGAGCACGGCGAGGATAATGACCATGATCGCGAACGCGCCGATCAGCGCGATCACGCCGGGGATCGCGCCCATTTCCATGCGGATCAGTTCGCCCAGCGACCGCCCGTCGCGGCGCATCGAGATGAACAGGATCATGAAATCCTGTACTGCGCCGGCGAGGACGACACCGGCGAGGATCCAGAGCGTGCCGGGGAGATAGCCCATCTGCGCGGCGAGCACCGGGCCGACCAGCGGTCCGGCACCGGCGATCGCGGCGAAGTGATGCCCAAACAGGACGTTGCGGTCGGTCGCGACGTAGTCGAGGCCATCGGCTCGGCGCAGCGCCGGGGTTTGCCGCGACGGGTCGAGCTGCATCACATGCCGCGCGATGTAGCGTGCGTAGAAGCGGTACGCGATCAGCTGGACGGAAACGGCCGCGGTGACGATCCACAGCGCGTTGACATGCTCGCCGCGCTCGAACGCGACGACCGCGAGTGCGCAGGCTCCGAGCAGGGCAAGCGCGCCCCAACCGATCTTATCGCGTAATGTCATGCGTGCGCCCTCCCGTGCGGTCCGTTGTGCGCGGCATCGCGTATTCGGGGAGCGAGCGCTAGCCTAGATTAGCTAGCGTACCCGCCTCACAGCACCACCCCGGCGAAGGCCGGGGCCCAATTGGGGGGACGGGAGTGGCGACGCTCCCCGCTCCGTTACGGCAACGTTACGGCAACCTTTCCAATTGGGCCCCGGCCTCCGCCGGGGTGGGGCACTGGTTAAGAACGATACGATCCCGGCAAACGTGGCTGGATAGCATGATCGGTTAGCGTGCTGCGATCTCGGGGCACCCCACCTGAAACCCGGCGCGCCCCTCTCTTCCGTCACCCCGGCGGAGGCCGGGGCCCACCGTTCCGCATACTCCACGGACCGCGAGTATGCGGAACGGTGGATGCCGGAACGAGCCCGGCATGACGGGGCAGGGCGCGCTCGCGTGACGGGTTCCTGCTTGGACGATCCGCACACACTTCGCTCCCCTCCCTTCCAGGGAGGGGGGAAGAGGGCATTTCAGCCCATCAGCCGAACTTCAGCCCCGCAACTCAAACCTGCGAGTGATGCCCCTTCAGCTCGTCCCCGACGATCCGCACCACATGCAGCACGTTGGTCGACCCGGGCGTCCGGAACGGCACGCCCGCGAGCACGATCACGCGGTCGCCAGCCTTCGCCATCCCATGCCGCAACGCCATCCGCTTCGACTTGGCGACCATGTCCTCGAACGATTCGACGTCACGCGTGTGCACCGCATGCGTCCCCCACAGCAGACCGAGCCGTCGCGCAGTCTCCTGGCTCGGGGTCAGCACCAGCAGCGGCACCGAAGGCCGCTCGCGCGCGATCCGCCGGGCGGTCGAGCCCGAGGTCGTGAAGCAGATGATCGCCACTGCCGACACGGTCGCGGCGATGTTCTTCGCCGCCTCGGCCAGCGCATCCGCCGTCGTCGGGTCGGGCTTCATCACGGTGAAGTGCATGCGGTCGCCGTGTTCCGGGTCCGCCTCGACCGACACGCCGATCGCATCCATCATCGCCACCGATTCGACCGGCCACGCCCCCGCAGCGCTCTCCGCCGACAGCATGATCGCATCCGCGCCATCATAGACCGCGGTCGCGACGTCGGACACTTCCGCGCGCGTCGGCGACGGCGAGGTGATCATCGATTCGAGCATCTGCGTCGCGACGACGACGGGGCGGCCCATCCGGCGCGAGACCTCGACGATGCGCTTCTGCAAAGGCGGCACCTGCTGCGGCGGCAGTTCGACGCCGAGATCACCGCGCGCGACCATCACGCCGTCGCAGGCCTCGACGATCTCCTCAAGCCGCTCGATCGCCGCGGGCTTCTCGATCTTCGCCATCAGCGCCGCCTTGCCGCCGATCAGTTTGCGCGCTTCCCAGAGATCCTCGGGGCGCTGGACGAACGACAGCGCGATCCAGTCGACGCCCTGGTCGACCGCGAAATCCAGATCGCTGCGATCCTTCTCGGTCAGCGCGGCCATCGGCAGCACGACGTCGGGAACGTTCAGCCCCTTGCTGTTCGACAGCGCGCCGCCGACCTCGACCCGCGTCGTGATCTGGCGCGGGCCGTGCGACACGACGCGCAGCACCAGCTTGCCGTCGTCGAGCAGCAGGCGTGCGCCCGGCTCGATCGCCGCGAAGATCTCGTCATGCGGCAGTTCGACGCGTGTCGCATCGCCCGGTGTCGGGTCGCGGTCGAGCAGGAAGGTCGATCCCGTTTCCAGCACGGTGCGCCCGCCCTCGAACTTGCCGACGCGCAGTTTCGGCCCCTGCAAATCGGCGAGGATCGTCGAAGGGCGACCAAATTCCTTTTCGAGCGCGCGAATCGCCTGGATCACGGCGATCTTCGACTGCTGGTCGCCGTGGCTCATGTTGACGCGGAATGCGTCGGCGCCGGTGCGGAAAAGCGTTGCGATCATCTCGGGCGTGCTGCTGGCAGGGCCTAGCGTCGCGAGGATGCGGACTTTGCGCGAACGGGGTGCGATGGCCTTGGTCATGCGATGCGTTTCCTGGGGGAGGTCTTTGCCGCGACGGGCCTTAAACCCTATCTCCGCCGGATCAACCACGGAGCATAGCAATGACCCCCGATCGCCTCGATACTTTGGACGATGCCGTAGCGGCGAACGCGTTCCGCCGCCTGATCCGCCACCTCCGCCACCGCGAGGACGCGCAGAACGTCGACCTGATGGGGCTGGCCGGTTTCTGCCGCAACTGCCTGTCCGACTGGGTCGAGGAGGCCGGCGGCCTGTCGAAGGACGACGCGCGCGAGACGGTGTACGGGATGCCGTACGCGGAGTGGAAGGCGC
The DNA here is from genome assembly GCF_053345535.1 of Sphingomonas sp. M1A8_2b. NCBI lineage: Bacteria > Pseudomonadati > Pseudomonadota > Alphaproteobacteria > Sphingomonadales > Sphingomonadaceae > Sphingomonas > Sphingomonas sp. M1A8_2b. Next base: position 1,041,175 of record NZ_JBKFAH010000001.1, read on the forward strand.
ATCATCAGGGCGATGCGAGCCCCGAGCAGCTCGAACGGATGAAGGCGAGCGTCGCGAAGAACGCGGTGGCCTGAGCTTAGCCGTCGCTTGAGCCGAACACGGTAAACGCCTAGACGCAGCCCCGCACCCCGCAGCGGTCTGATTCACGACGTCATTCGACGGCGATGATCTGCGCGGGGTTTCTCGATTGGCTTTGGGCCGGCGCGTGGCGCTGGCGAGTGGGGAATTTTCGATGTCTGACGAACGGCAACACGGCATGGGCGGCGGCGCGGTCGCTGCGGACGAACTGCGCCTGCTGATCGAGCGCGCCGAGCGTCTCGAAGAAGAGAAGAAGGGTATCTCGGACGACATCAAGGACGTGATGGCCGAAGCCAAGGGCCGCGGCTACGACCCCAAGGCGATCCGCAAGATCCTGTCGATCCGGAAGAAAAAGAAGGAAGAATATCAGGAGGAGGAAGCGATCCTCGAAGTGTATCTCCAGGCGTTGGGGATGATCTGAGAATCGTCCGTCCCGTTTAAGCCGTCATCCTGAGTTTGCCGTCATCCCAGCGAAAGCTGGGATATTCCGCGGCGAGGAGCGTTTCCTAGTCACGCAGCGCTGGTTGTTTGACCGGCCGCGTTCCTCCTCGCCGCAGGAGATCTCAGCTTTCGCTGGGATGACGGCTAAATTGGGATGACGGCTAAATTGGGATGACGGTTTAAGCTGGGGGTTGGGCTGGCGAGGCAGCCTCAGTGCAGATGGTCGTAAAGATCCAGCCACTCCGGATTGATCGTCGCGATCAAATCATCCTTCCACGACCGTTTCCACGCCTTGAGCATCTTCTCGCGAGCTATCGCATCCTGGATTGTCTCGTGTCGCTCGGCGAAAACGAGGATATTAAGTCCGTACCGCCGGCAGTAGGCCGACCCGGTATCGTTCCGATGCTGATGCACGCGCGACGCCAGATATGCGGTGACACCGATGTACAGCATGCCAAACGGCTTGTTCGCCATCATGTAGACCCAACCGCCATGCGCCATGTCGAGCCTCCAGCCCCCCTCCGTCATCCCAGCGAAAGCTGGGATCTCCTGCGGCGAGGAGGAACGCGCCCGCCTAACAGCCCGTATTGTGTGGGACGGGCGCACTCCTCGCCGCGGAATATCCCAGCTTTCGCTGGGACGACGGGGGAGTCAATCTAGTGACGCGCGAGCGAGACCTTATGCCGCTTCCGCCGGCAACGTCGTCCACCCCAGCCCGGGTATCGTGATCGAGCGTTTACCGGCCAGATCAGTCCGGCACACGATCAACTCCCGGCTCTCGATATAGCCGATCAGACGCTTCACTCGGCCTAGCGAACTCGTGCCGTACGTCGCCGCGATCCGCGCGTCAGACGGGCAGGGTTCGCCCTCGCGCGCAGCCCGCGCCACCAGCAGGAACGCGCCCAGCATGTCGTCGGGCAGGCCGCTCGCCACGTCGAGCGCCGCCGTCCACGCCTCGTCGGTCATGTCGAAGATTCCCGCACGCGCGCAACTCAGACGCCGTACGAAGCCCGGCAGGTCGAGCGGCGGCTTGGCGAGCCCCCCCATCCGACACCGCACCTGGAAATCCTGGAACAGCACCGACGGCGGCCGCAACGTCGACTCCGGATCCTCGACGATCGCGCGGAAGACGTCGGCGTAGACCGCCTCGATCTCGTCGTCGGTCTTCTCGGGCGGCGGCGGCGCAGCGGTGCGTGGCTCGGGTGGGCGGGCGATGCCGTCGAGCAGTTCCTCCGCGGGCACGCGACGCGGGCGCGAATCGAACATCAGGCCGAGTTCGGGAGCGTCGACCACCGGCTCGGACAGTAGGTCCTGCAGATCCATCGGTGCGGCGCTGGGGAGGGGGGTGAGCTTCGGGCTGCCGCTGCGCGCGGACGTCGCCACGTCGCCGATTTTCACGGTAATCGGCCGCCGCGACACTGCGGGCCCGAGCGCCATGAACGTCCCACGCTGGAGATCGCGAATCGCCTCCGCCTGGCGTCGCTCCATCCCGAGCAGGTCGGCGGCGCGCGCCATGTCGATGTCGAGGAAGGTGCGCCCCATCAGGAAGTTCGAGGCCTCCGCCGCGACGTTCTTGGCGAGCTTCGCCAGACGCTGCGTCGCGATCACGCCGGCGAGCCCGCGCTTGCGCCCGCGGCACATCAGGTTGGTCATCGCCGCCAGCGACGCGCGCCGCACCTCTTCCGACACCTCGCCACCGGTGACGGGCGCGAACATCTGCGCTTCGTCGACCACCACCAGCACCGGATACCAATGCTCGCGCGGCGCATCGAACAGCGCGGATAGGAACGACGCGGCGCACCGCATCTGCCCCTCGACCTCGAGTCCTTCGAGGCTCAGCACCGCCGACGTCCGGTGTTCGCGCAACCTCGTGGCAATCCGCGCGATCTCGCGTTCGCTATAGTCGCCGGCCTCGATCACGACGTGCCCGTGCGGCCCCGCGAGCGTCACGAAATCGCCTTCGGGATCGATCACGATCTGCTGGACATGCCCCGCCGATCGCTCGAGCAGCCGGCGCAGCAGATGCGACTTTCCCGAGCCCGAATTGCCCTGCACCAACAGGCGGGTGGCGAGAAGTTCCTCCAGGTCGACGCCGACGGCAGTACCATTGCCGTCGGTGCCCATATTCACGCTAACCGTCATGCCGCGCGTTTGGCAGGTGCGGACGTGTGGGGGCAAGGAGTCTTTGTGGCTTCGGTGGCAAGCCGGCCTTTGCGCGCTGGAATAATCCGCAATCCCGGCTAGGCATCCGGATATGGCCACACATTCCCCGCTCGCCGATCTCGCGCAACGCCTCCTTGGCAAGACGCCGGGCGAGCTCGACGAGGAGGAGCGTCGCGTCCTCGCGGGGATCGAATCGGGCACCACCGTCAGTCGCGATGCGGCAGACGTGTCGGACGAGCGTGCCACCTTCGGCGAGCGGCTGTCGGACCGGGTCGCGGCGATCGGTGGGTCGTGGGGATTCATCATCGCCTTCACCGCGGTGCTGATCGGCTGGATGCTGCTGAACTCGGACATCCTCGCGCATTTCGGGCGCGCGTTCGATCCGTATCCCTACATCTTCCTCAACCTGCTCCTGTCGACCGTCGCGGCGATCCAGGCGCCCGTGATCATGATGAGCCAGAACCGGCAATCGGCGAAGGATCGCCTGGCGGCCAGTCTCGATTACGAGACCAATCTGCGCGCCGAACTCGACATTCTCCGCGTGCATCACAAGATCGACCATCTGGTGCTGGCCCGGCTGGACGCGATCGAGCAGAAGATAGACGGTCTGGCGAAAAGCGCCCCCGGAGCCTAAGAGCGGCGCATCAGGCTATTAGAGGCACCGATGGCAGGCCATTCCAAATACAAGAATATCATGTACCGCAAGGGCGCGCAGGACAAGAAGCGCTCGTCGGCGTTCAGCAAGCTCAGCCGGGAAATTACGGTCGCGGCCAAGATGGGCCTGCCCGACGTCGACATGAACCCGCGCCTGCGCGCGGCGGTCAACGCGGCCAAGGCGGCGTCGCTGCCCAAGGAGAACATCCAGCGCTCGATCGACAAGGCGAGCCGCGGCGATGCCGAGAATTACGAAGAGATCCGCTATGAGGGCTTCGGTCCCGGCGGCGTGTCGCTGATCATCGAGGCGCTGACCGACAACCGCAACCGCACCGCGACCAACGTGCGCGTCGCGGTCGGCAAGAACGGCGGCAACCTCGGCGCGGGCGGTTCGGTCAGCCACGCGTTCGACCGCGTCGGGCTGATCTCGTACCCGGCGAGCGCAGGCGATGCCGACACGGTGTTCGAAGCGGCGCTCGAAGCGGGTGCCGAGGATGTCACATCAAGCGAGGACGGCCATGAGGTCTGGACCGCGCAGGGCGACCTGCATGAGGTGGCCAAGGCGCTTGAGGCCAAGCTTGGCGAAGCGGAAGGCGCCAAGCTCGCCTGGCGTCCGCAAGTGATGGTCGCGGTCGGTGCGGACGATGCGGCGACGTTGTTCAAGCTGATCGACGCGCTCGACGACGACGACGACGTGCAGACGGTGTGGGGCAATTACGAAATCTCCGACGAGATCATGGAGTCGCTGGGTTGAGATGAAGAAGGTGGGTTCACGCGGAGACGCGGAGGCGCGGAGAGTTGTCCTTCGCGGCTACGTCCTCCGCGCCAGCGGCCTCGCATGGTTCGGCCAGCCCGGAGAATTGAAAGTCCCGCTTACGCGAGACGACAGCCAGGAGCGCACCCCCTCCGCGTCTCCGCGTCTCCGCGTGAACCCACCTTTTACTTACTTATGATCATCCTAGGACTAGACCCCGGCCTCGGTACCACCGGCTGGGGCGTCATTCGCGCCGATGGCAACCGCCTGAGTCATATCGCCAACGGCCAGATCAAGACCGATCCGTCGATGGCGCTCCCCCGCCGCCTCACCGCTTTGTACAACGCGCTGATCGACGTCATCCGCACCGAACGCCCGGATGGGGCGGCGGTCGAGGAAGTGCTCGGCAACACCAACGCGCAGTCGACGCTGAAGCTCGGCCAGGCGCGCGGCGTCGTGCTCCTGGCTGCGGCGGGGGCGGGGCTGCATATCGGCGAATACCACCCGTCGACCGTCAAGAAGGGCGTCGTCGGCACCGGCGGCGCGGACAAGAAACAGATCCAGGCGATGATGGCGGTGCTCCTGCCCGGTGCGAAACTGGCCGGGCCCGATGCTGCCGATGCACTGGCCGTCGCGATCACCCACGCGCATCACGTCGCCAGCGCAGCCGCCCTGTCGCGCCGGAGCGGCATCGGCGCCTGACCCGTCTCCGGCGCCTGATCCGTCCCCGGCGCGCAGCCGCCGATACACCGGCAAGTCGTTAAGCCAGTTCCGCAATATCAACCGAGGCTGGGTGCCGATTGCCCCCGTCAGGGGCCGCATCCGGGGTTGCAAACTCAACCTAGCGCAAGTTTCGCTCGCACCGTCGCCCTTTCGAATGCTAAGGATCGTTCACGGTTCGGTGGTAACGCTCATTTTGCTGTGGCTGACGCGGTCGCATTGAAATCTTGTTACATCCACCAAGGGGGGATGATGCGTCCAGATCAAGTCCGCGGCGGCACGAATAGCGCGACCGTTCCCGATGCCGCGTTCGCGATGCCGCCGGGCATGCGGATGCGCTACGACCTGCCCGATCCGGCCCTCGCGGAATTCGTCACCGGCTACGCGATCTATGCCAGCGCCAGTCCCGCGCCGATGATCAACTGGTACCTGCCCGCGCCGGCGATGATCTCGGTGCTCGTCGATGCCGGCCCGCTGGAGGTCAGCATCGGCAACCACCGGTTCGGTCCACTCGACCGCGCCAGCCTGTACGGTCCTACCAGCCGCGCGTTCCGCACCGAAACGCATGGCGGCATCGCCGTCGGCATCGGTCTGACGGCGCTCGGCTGGGCGCGCATGACCGCGCGCTCGGCAGGCGATTTCCACAACCGCGTCGTGCCGCTCGCCGGCGTTGCCGGACCCGCCATTTCGACCCGGCTGACCGAGGGGCTCGACCTGCTGGACGACGACGCCAAGATCAAACCGCTGCTCGATTCGATCCTCCCCTCTGTGTTCCGCCGGGCGCACCCGCGCGAAGCCCTGATCCGCGCGTTCGGCGCGCTCACCGTGACCGATGGCGTGATCGAGATGAAGGACGTCGCGGAGCGGCTCGATATCCCGACGCACGAACTCCGCCGCATGGCGACGCGGTATTTCGGCATGCCGCCCAAGCTCCTGCTGCGGCGGGCGCGGTTCCTGCGCTCGTTCATCCGGTTGATCACCGACGCGGGACTGAACGATTATTCGAAGATCGACAGCAGCTATTTCGACGCCTCGCACTTCCTGCGCGATGCCGGCACGTTTCTCGGCACGACGCCGCGGCGGTTCGTGGCATCGGAGACGGTGTTCCTGAAGGCGAGCCTGCGCGCGCGCGCAGCGGTCATCGGCGCGCCGACCCAGGCGCTCCACGGCGTGCCGAAGCCGACGCAGCCGTCGCTGCCGCGCGCGCAGTCGAGCGAACCGATGCTGCACCAACTGCCCGGCTGAACCGATCGCGGCGGCCGCATCATCGCGTCCGCCGCGGTTTTGCCGGGATGACGCGCCCGCGGCTTTGTTCTACCGCTCTTCACCATGATCGCGCATCTCAAAGGACGTCTCGACTCAACGGGGATCGATCATGCGGTGATCGATGTCGGCGGCGTCGGTTATCTGGTCGGCGCGTCGGCGCGGACGCTGTCGACGCTCGGTCCGATCGGCGAGGCGGCGACCGTGTTCACCGAGATGCTGGTGTCGGAGGATTCGATCCGCCTCGTCGGGTTTGCGAGCGGCGCAGAACGCGACTGGTTCCGCCTGCTGACCGGCGTGCAGGGGGTTGGCGCGCGCGTTGCGCTGGCGATCCTGTCCGCGCTCGAACCCAATGATCTCAGCCGGGCGATTGCCAGCGGCGACAAGGCGATGGTCGCACGCGCCAACGGCGTCGGCCCCAAGCTCGCCCAGCGCATCGTCATGGAACTGAAGGACAAGACTGGCGGGATCGTGCTCGGGCCGGGCGGTACGACGATGGCTCCGGTCGTCGGCGCCGGCGCGGATGCGGTGTCGGCACTGCTCAACCTCGGCTTCCGCCCCGCCGAAGCCTCCACCGCCGTCGCCGCGGCGGAAGAGGAATTGGGCGCCGACGCCACGCTCGACGCCCTGGTGCGACTGGCGCTGCGCAAGGCGTCGCGGTAGAGCCGGGTCGTCGAAAAAGGAATGAGTCATGCAGGTCACTGCTGTTCTTACCGCTGCGGAAGAAGGCGGGTTCGTCGCCTATAATCCGGAAACCGGCACGACGAGCCAGGGTGAAACGGTGGAGGAGGCGATCGGCAACTTGCGCGAGGCGGTCGAACTGTATCTCGACGTGTTTCCGATGCGGATCGTCGGGGCGCCGTTGGTGACGAGCTTCACCGTGGCCGAACATGCCTGAGCTTCCCGTTCTTTCCGGCGCGGAAATGATCAAGAGGCTGGAGCGGCTCGGGTTCGAACAGGTGCGGCAACGGGGTAGTCACGTCATTTTGCGCCGCGGTGCCGTCGGTTGCGTCGTACCGATGCATGATCCGCTCAAAAGGGGGACGATGGCCGCCATTCTGCGACAGGCACAACTGACCCGTGAAGAATTTATCGAGGCGATACGGTGACCATCCCCTTCGTCCTTGGTTCGGCGACCAGAAGTCTCTTCGTCACGTATTGCATCACTAGGGATTATATCATCATCGACACAAGTTTGGATGCCTTCCGCGTATGCGGTGACATGCCGCGACCTGAAGCTTTTTCGCAGTGACAGACGACCGCATCCTGACCGCCGCCAAGCGTCCCGAAGACGTCGATGCCGCACTCCGCCCGAAGAGCCTCGACGATTTCGTCGGGCAGAAGGCTGCGCGCGAGAATCTGCGGATCTTCATCCAGGCGGCGAAGTCGCGCGGCGATGCGCTCGACCATGTGCTATTCTTCGGCCCGCCCGGGCTCGGCAAGACCACGCTGGCGCAGATCGTCGCGCGCGAGATGGGGGTAGGCTTCCGCGCCACCTCGGGGCCGGTGATCGCGAAGTCTGGTGATCTCGCCGCGCTGCTTACCAATCTCGAAGATGGCGACGTGCTGTTCATCGACGAGATCCACCGGCTGCAACCCGCGGTCGAGGAGGTGCTGTACCCGGCGATGGAGGATCGTGCGCTCGATCTGATGATCGGCGAGGGTCCCTCGGCGCGGTCGGTGCGCATCGACCTGCCGCGGTTCACGCTGATCGGCGCGACGACCCGGCAGGGGTTGCTGACCACGCCGTTGCGGGACCGCTTCGGCATTCCCGTGCGGCTGCAATTCTATTCGGTCGAGGAGCTCGAGCGCGTGGTGACGCGCGCCGCCGGGCTGCTCGGGCTCGGCATCGCCAAGGACGGTGCGATGGAAATCGCCCGCCGTGCCCGCGGGACGCCGCGGATCGCCGGGCGGCTGCTGCGTCGGGTGCGCGATTTCGCCAATGTCGCGGGGCACGAGATGGTCGATGCGCGGGCGGCGGATGCGGCGCTCAACCGGCTGGAGGTCGACGCACTCGGGCTCGATGCGATGGACCGTCGCTATCTGCTGATGATCGCCGATATCTATCGCGGTGGTCCGGTCGGGGTGGAGACGCTCGCGGCAGGGCTCAGCGAACCGCGCGATACGATCGAGGAAGTGATCGAGCCGTATCTCATCCAGCTCGGCCTGATCGCGCGCACCGCTCGCGGGCGGTTCCTGAATGCGGGCGGCTGGAAACACCTCGGCCTCAACCCACCAACCGGCAGCCAGGACGGCCTGTTCGACGCGTAATGTCTTTCGTCACCCCGGACTCGTTCCGGGGTCCACCGTCCCGCAAATTCAAGTCTCTGGATTTTGCGGAAAGGTGGATGCCGGAACGAGCCCGGCATGACGGCATGGGAAATGTTGTAAGAATCCACCCAGAGATCGATCGAACTTGGGTGCGACACTGCTTTTGTTGCGTGGCACCCAAGCGCTTCATCTGATAGCCAACCCGTATGCCCCTTTCGGCCGCCGCCTCCGCCCGCGAAATCCTCACCAGCCTTCACGATGTGATGGCCTCGCGCACGTCCGCGCAAGCCAAGCTTAATTCGGTCGTCGGCATCATCGCCACCGCGATCGATAGCGAGGTCTGCTCGATCTACCTCCTGCGCGAAGGCGTGCTCGAACTCTTCGCCACGCGGGGCCTCGACCAGGCCGCGGTCCATGTCACCAAACTGGCGATGGGCGAAGGTCTGGTCGGCACGATCGCCGAGGATGTCGAGGTACTCAACCTCGACGAAGCCGCCAGCCATCCCGATTTCGCCTACAAGCCCGAGACCGGCGAGGATCGCTTCCACAGTTTCGCCGGCGTGCCCATCATCCGCCGCGAGCGTTCGGTGGGGGTGCTGGCCGTCCAGCACACCGACCGTCGCAAATATGCCGACGTCGAGATCGAGGCGTTGCAGACGGTCGCGATGGTGCTGTCCGAACTCATCGCCAATGCCGGGCTCATCGACACCACCGGCGGCGGCGCGGATCGGCCGCAGTCGACCGCGGCGATGCGCATCCCCGGCCAGAAGCTGGTCGACGGCATGGGCGCCGGCTTTGCGGTCTATCACCAGCCGCGCATCACGATCGAGCACACCGTCGCCGAGGACACCGACGCCGAGCGCCACCGCGTCTATGCGGCGTTCGACAAGATGCGCGAAGGCATCGATCGGATGACCCGCGAGGCCGAATTCGGCGTCGGCGGCGAGCATGTCGAGGTGCTGCAGACCTACAAGATGTTCGCCTATGACGAGGGTTGGGCGCGGCGCATCAACGAGGCGATCGACTCCGGCCTGACCGCCGAGGCGGCGATCGAGCGCGTCCAGCAACGCACCCGCCAGCGCATGCGCCAGATCGACGATCCGCTGCTGGCCGACCGGATGCACGACCTAGAGGACCTGTCGAACCGGCTGCTCCGGATCGTCTCGGGCCAGATGGGTACCGCCGCACAGCTCGGCCTGCGGCAGGACACCATTCTCATCGCGCGCAACCTCGGTCCCGCCGAACTGCTCGAATACGATAAGCGGCGGCTGAAGGGCGTGATCCTGGAGGAGGGCTCGCTCACCGCGCACGTCACGATCGTCGCCCGTGCGATGGGCGTGCCCGTGCTCGGCCGCGTCCGCGATATCCGTCGGCTGGTCGCTGAAGGCGACATGCTGTTGCTCGACAGTGCCGAAAGCAACGTCTTCGCACGCCCGTCGGCGGCGATGGAGGAAGCGTTCGAGGCGCGGCTGGCGATGCGGCAGAAGCGCAAAGCGGCGTTCGCGGCGCTGCGCGACGTGCCGCCGATCACCAGGGACGGCCACCGCCTGACCTTAATGGTCAACGCCGGCCTGCGCGACGACGTGGCCGCGCTCGACGTCACCGGCGCCGACGGGATCGGCCTGTTCCGTACCGAATTCCAGTTTCTCGTCTCCGCCACACTGCCGCAACGCGAGCGCCAGCAGCGACTGTACCGCGAAGTGCTCGACGCGGCCGGCGATCGCCCGGTGATCTTCCGCACCGTCGATATCGGCGGTGACAAGGCGCTGCCCTATCTCAACAAGGAAGACGCCGACGAGGAGAACCCGGCAATGGGCTGGCGCGCCTTGCGCCTGGGCCTGGAACGCGACGGGTTGATGAAGGTGCAGGCGCGCGCGTTGCTGGAGGCTGCGGCCGGTCGCACGCTCAACGTGATGTTCCCGATGGTCAGCGAGCCGTGGGAATTCGATGAGGCGCGTGCGCTCTTCGAGGCGCAACGCCACTGGCTTGAGGGCAGGGGGCGCAAACTGCCGCTCGCAATCCGCTACGGTGCGATGCTCGAAGTGCCGGCGCTTGCCGAGATGCTCGACCTGCTGCTGCCCAACATCGATTTCCTGTCGATCGGCACCAACGACCTCACCCAGTTCCTGTTCGCCGCCGATCGCGCCAATCCCAAGCTCGCCGAGCGCTACGACTGGCTGAGCCCGTCGATCCTGCGCTTCATCGCCCGGCTGATCGCGCCGGTCCGTGCGGCGGGCGTCGATCTCGCGGTCTGCGGCGAGATGGGCGGGTTGCCGCTCGAGGCGATGGCGCTGATCGGGCTCGGGATCGAGCGGCTGTCGATCACCCCGGCCGCCGTAGGCCCGATCAAGGCGATGACGCGCTCACTCGATCGGTCGGCGTTGGCGCCGATCATGACAGCGCTGCTCGCCGACCCGCCGCGCGACATGCGCGCCGCACTGACCGCCTGGGCCGGGGAAAATGGCGTCGAACTCACCTGAACCGCGATTGCTCGGGCACTGCGCGTTGACAGGACCCAGAGCGTCGTAGAAACGGAAACCATAGCGGGCGACGCTGTGAGAGCCCGGTTTCGGAGATAAGAATGGACGAGGTCGAACCCGGCCAGAACGCTGTGCCCGCTCCGACCGAGCGTGCTGGCGACATTCTTCGTACCGCACGCGAGGCGCAGGGGCTCAGCGTCGCCGATATCGCGACGCGGACCCGGGTGCCGGTCCGCCATCTCGAGGCGATCGAGGCTTCGGACTACAGCCTGTTGCCGTCGTCGACCTATGCGGTCGGTTTCGCGCGCGCCTATGCGCGGGCGGTCGGCGTCGACGAAGTATCGATCGCGCAGATGGTCCGCGGCGACGTCGCCAAGCTCGGTCGCCGGACGCCCGAGTACGAACCCTATGAGATGACCGATCCGTCGCGCGTGCCGTCGCGCGGGATCACGATCGTCGCGCTGGGGATCGCGATCGCGGTGCTGGTGCTGGTCGGTCTGTGGTACGGGACCGACATGTTCCGCGGCGCCAGGACGTCGCCCGCCGATGTGCCGGTCGCGGAAACGCCGGTCGCGCCCGCCGCCAAGACCGCGCAGTCGGTGCCCGCCGCGCCGTCTCCCGCCAATGGTCAGGTCACGCTGACCGCGTCGGACGATGTGTGGATGCGGGTCTACGACGCCGACAACAAGACGCTGTACCTCGGAACGATGAAGCCGGGCGACAAGTTCGACGTGCCGCGCGACGCGAAGGATCCGATGATCAACATCGGCCGTGCCGACAAGCTCGCGGTGACGCTCAACGGCGCCACTGTGCCCCCGCTGGGCACCGGCGAACGCGCGATCAAGGACGTGCGGATCGGTGCCCCGGCGATCGCGGCGCGTCTTGCGGCGGCGCCCGAACCGGCGACGTCGGCATCGTCGACCGCGTCCCCGTCGCGCCCGACGTCGGAGGCCCGCCGCGCGAGCCGTCCGCGACCTGCGCGTCGCCTGACCGAGACGCAGCGCGCCAATCTCGTCTCCGCTGCCAATCCGCCCCCGGGTGACTAAGCGCCTTAAGGCTGGCGACAGGATCGATGATACAGGTATACCTGCCCGATTAACCACTTCACCGGGGGGTGAACCCAATGCGTAAATCCATTCTGATCGGCGTCAGCGCCCTGGCCGTTCTCTCGGCAGGTCCCGCACAGGCGCAAAACGTCGAAGGCCGCGTCGGCAAGCTCGAAAGCGAAATGCGCGCGGTCCAGCGCAAGGTGTTCCCCGGCGGTGCCGGCCAGATGCTCCAGCCCGAAGTCCGTGCGCCGCAAGCCGAGCAAGGCCCCGGACCCGGCTCGCCCGCGACTAGCGCGATCGTCGACCTGTCGCAACGCGTCACGTCGCTGGAACAGCAGATGACCTCGCTCACCGAGCAGATCGAGCAGAACCAGAACCGGACGCGTCAGTTGCAGGATGCGTTCGACACCTATCGTCGCACCAACGACGCACGGGTGAAGTCGCTCGAGACCGGCCCCGCGCCGATCGCGACGGGGTCTGGCGGTCCGATCGAATCCGACGATTCGTCGAGCGGCCCGTCGCGTCCGTCCAACCGGCCCGATTCGGCATCCAGGCCCGACGCCGCCACGCCGACGCCGACCAAGGTCGCGGTCGAGAAGCCGTCGACCGGCGACCCCGCCGAGGACGAGTATATGTACGGCTACCGGCTGTGGGCGGCCAAGCAATACCCGCAGGCCGAGGCGCAGTTGAAGAAGGTCGTCGCCGACTATCCCAAGAGCAAGCGCGCCAGCTATGCGCAGAACCTGCTCGGTCGCGCGTATCTCGACGAGGGCAAGCCGAGCCTCGCCTCGATGGCGTTCTACGACAATTACAAGAAGATGCCCGATGGCGAGCGTGCGCCCGACAGCCTGCTGTACCTCGGCCAGGCCCTGACCAAGCTCAATAAGCCGGCCGATGCCTGCAAGGTGTATGACGAGCTGAACGACGTCTACGGCGCGAAGATGGCGGCGGCGATGAAGGGCCAGGTCGCCGCCGGGCGCAGTGCGGCGAAGTGCAAGTAAGCGACCCGAAGTGCAGGTAACTGATCCTCTAACGCTTGTGTGTGATCCCTTGTTCGTGACTTCACGTCGCACACCAGCACCACCCCGGCGGAGGCCGGGGCTCAATTGGGAAGGTCAGCGTAACAGGGGAGCGTACTCGGTCATCATCGTCCCCCAATTCGGCCCCGGCCTCCGCCGGGGTGACCGCTCTACTCGCAGGATGCTCTTCGCATGACCGAAGAAGGCCGCCGCTTCGCCGCCGACTTCGCGCGGCTAGCCAGCGACATCACCAACCCGCTGTTCGCCGTCTCGGGCGGTCCCGACAGCATGGCGATGCTCACACTCGCACACGAAGCGCTCCCCCCCGGCTTCACGGTCGCCAGCATCGACCACCGCCTCCGCCCCGAAGCGGTGGAAGAGTCCGCGATGGTCGCCGCGCACTGCGCGATGCTCGGCATTCCCCACGCCACGCTCGCCCCCAGCGAACCGATCACCGGCGCCAGCATCCAGGCACAGGCGCGCACCACCCGGTACGCGCTGCTCACCGATCACGCCCGCGCGATCGGGGCAGGGGCGCTGGTCACCGGGCATCACGCCGACGACCAGGCCGAGACGTTCCTCATGCGCGCCGCCCGCGGTTCCGGCCTCGCCGGCCTCGCCGGAGTCCGCGCGCGTACGGAGATCCACGGAGTCATCGTGATCCGCCCGCTGCTCGACTGGCGGCGCGCCGAACTCCGCGCGATCGTCCGCCGCGGCGAAGTGCCGTTCTTCGACGATCCATCGAACCATGACGATCGGCACGATCGCACGCGGTTCCGCCGGTTGCTCGGCGAGAACGAATGGCTCGGCACCCCCAATCTTGCGCGCGCCGCCGCCGCGCTCGCCGAAACCGACACCGATGTCCGCGCGATGGTCGACTGGATCTGGACCGAACGCGCCAAGCTCGGCGGCGGCGAGGTCAAGCTGTCGGTGGAACACCTGCCGCGTGAAATCCTCCGCCGGCTGGCTCGTCGCGCGATTGGCATGGTTCGCGCCGACGCCGGCATCGCGACCCCCGACTGGAGCGATGCCGCCAACATCGAAAAGCTGCTGGACTCGCTTATGGCCGGCAAGCGCAGCACCCAGGCCGGGATCATCGCCAGCGTCCGCGGCACTGTCTGGCGGTTCCGCGAGGCGCCACCTCGCAGCATCGCCGTCTAGGGACCACGTCGGGTAACGTGACCGTCCGTTCACACTGATCAACGCAAGTCGCGCGTTGTTCCATTGCCATTAACCTGCGCACGCTTATCTTGTGCGCTGAAAGGTATCGTGCACCCATGAGCGACAACGACAACCGCGGTCAGAAGCCACAGGGACCCGGAAACGGCGGCCCCGAGAACGGCGGCGGCAATCCCTGGATGAAAAGCCTCTTGATCTGGGTCGGCATCCTGCTGGCGCTGGCGCTGTTCGTGACCATGTTCGATGGCCGCACGGCGACGACGGGTGGTAACACGATCGCGTATTCGGCCTTCCTCGATAAGGTCGATGAGGGCACCGTCAAGGACGTCAACATCTCACGGGACATGATCTCGGGTACCTTGTCGTCGGGCGAGAAGTTCAAGGCGTATCCGATCCCCGATTCGACGCTCGTGCCGAAGCTGCGTGAGAAGGGCGTATCGATCAGCGCAAAGCCCGAGGAGGGCCCGTCGATGCTGGCGCTGCTGCTGTATCAGTCGCTGCCGTTCCTGCTGTTCCTCGGTATCGCGTTTTTCGTCCTGAAACAGATGCAGAAGAATTCGGGCTCCGGCGCGATGGGTTTCGGCAAGAGCCGCGCGAAGATGCTGACGCAGAAGGAAGGCAAGGTCACCTTCCAGGACGTTGCTGGCATCGACGAAGCGCGCGAAGAGCTCGAAGAGATCGTCGAGTTCCTCAAGGACCCGACCAAGTTCGCTCGCCTCGGCGGCAAGATCCCCAAGGGCGCGTTGCTGGTGGGCTCGCCGGGTACCGGCAAGACGCTGCTCGCGCGCGCGATCGCGGGTGAGGCTGGCGTGCCGTTCTTCACGATCTCGGGTTCCGATTTCGTCGAGATGTTCGTCGGCGTCGGCGCGAGCCGTGTCCGCGACATGTTCGAGCAGGCCAAGAAGTCCGCACCCTGCATCGTATTCATCGACGAGATCGACGCGGTCGGTCGTCATCGCGGTGCCGGCCTCGGCAACGGCAACGATGAGCGCGAGCAGACGCTGAACCAGCTGCTGGTCGAGATGGACGGCTTCGAGGCGAACGAAGGCATCATCATCATCGCCGCGACCAACCGTCCGGACGTGCTCGATCCTGCGCTGCTGCGTCCGGGCCGCTTCGATCGCCAGGTCACCGTGCCGCGGCCGGATATCGAGGGTCGCATCAAGATCCTCGAAGTGCACATGAAGAAGGTGCCGCTCGCCCCCGACGTCGACGCTCGCGTCATTGCACGCGGCACGCCCGGCTTCTCGGGTGCCGATCTCGCCAACCTCGTCAACGAGGCGGCGCTGCACGCGGCGCGCAAGGGCAAGCGTCTGGTGGCGATGGCCGAGTTCGAGGAGGCCAAGGACAAGGTCATGATGGGCGCCGAGCGTCGCAGCATGGTCATGACCGACGACGAGAAGCGGATGACCGCGTATCACGAGGCCGGCCACGCCGTCGTCGCGATGCACGAGGCTGCCTCGGATCCGATCCACAAGGCGACGATCATCCCGCGCGGTCGTGCGCTGGGCATGGTCATGCGGCTGCCGGAGCGCGACTCGTACAGCTATCACCGCGACAAGATGTACGCGAACCTCGCGGTGTCGATGGGTGGCCGCGTCGCCGAGGAAGTCATCTTCGGCTACGACAAGGTCTCGTCGGGCGCGTCCGGCGACATCCAGTACGCCACGGGTCTTGCCCGCGACATGGTCACGCGCTGGGGCATGTCGGACAAGGTTGGCCCGCTCGAATATGGCGAGCCGGAGGGTGAGTCGTTCCTCGGTTACTCGTCGAGCCGTCCGTCGCGCATGTCGAATCAGACCGCGCAGCTGATAGACGACGAGATCAAGCGGATCGTCGAAGGTGGTCTTGACCGTGCCAAGCAGGTGCTGAGCGACCACGTGGATCAGCTCCACACCGTCGCTGGTGCGCTACTCGAATTCGAGACGCTGACCGGCGACGAGATCAAGAAGCTGATCGCTGGCGAGGATCTCGATCGTCCGGACCCTGGTGCGAAGGCATCGACTGTCCCGCGTGCGGGTACGTCGATCCCCAAGACACGGCGCCCGAGCGGACCGTTCGGGACGCCGTCTCCGCTAGGGGCGTGATCCGGTTCACCCGGCAGTCACCTAAGTAACTCTATGGGCGGTCTTTTCTCGGAAAGGCCGCCCATGTCGTATTCGCGTTCCAAGGCTGTAGTCGCAGCGGTTCTTATGGTTAGCGTGGCGATGCCGGCGAGCGCAGCGATGACCGTCGGCGCCTTCCTCGCCCGCGCCAATGCTTTACGTGACCAGGGCCCGATGGCGCTGATGTCGCCCGATCTGCCTGTGCTGAAGGCCGAAGCCAAGGCTGCAACCAACCAGCTCAAGGCCGAACGCGCCGCCCGCGCGGCTGCCGGCAAGCCCCCGATCGCGTGCGTTCCCGAGGGCGAGACAGTCGGCATCATGGATATGCTCGACGGACTGGCGCAGCTGCCCGCCGCCGATCAGAAGCGCCCGCTCAAGGACGGGTACGCGCGTGTGCTGGCGAAGCGTTTTCCCTGCAGCTGAGCCGCCCGGCATGCTGCCGTGTTGATAACCGACGTATCTGGCCATACCGTCGATTAATGTTTTGCTCGCCTTGGCTTTTTACCATCCGCTTTTGCTGTGCCGGGATTTGACCCACGTCGGCATTCTCGGCGGGTCGTTCAATCCCGCGCATCGCGGTCATCGCGGCATCACGCTCTCGGCGATCAATGCGCTCGCACTCGACGAGGCGTGGTGGCTGGTGTCTCCCGGCAACCCGCTCAAGGATGCCGCCAACGACATGGCGCCGCTGCCCGCGCGCCTCGCGTCCGCCCGGCGCATGGCGCGCCGCGCGCCGATCCGCGCGACCGACATTGAGGCCCGGCTCCATACCCGCTACACGCTCGACACGATCCGCAAGCTCAAGCGGCGCTACCCGAAAATCCGGTTCATCTGGCTGATGGGGGCGGACAATCTCGCCGACTTTCACCGCTGGAAGAACTGGCGGCAGATCGCCCGCGAGGTTCCGATTGCGGTAATCGCGCGGCCGGGATATGACGGGCGCGCCCTCGCGGCCCCCGCGATGGGTTGGCTGCGGCGCTTCCAACGGCGCACAGACCATGCGAAGAGCTGGACGACGTGGAGATTGCCGGCCCTCGTGCTGTTGCGCTTCCGACCCGACCCGACCTCCGCAACCGGCCTGCGTGCCAAAAATCCCGACTGGGTTCAGCATGTTGCTGGTCCGGTAGTCTTACCCAGGAGCTGACTTGGCCACTTCCCCTACTGCCCCTCGCGCGACCGACCCCGAAGAGGTTGAGGCGCTGCATCGCCTGATCCTCGCGTCGCTCGACGACGACCAGGCGGTCGAGACCATCTCGATCCCGCTCGCGGGCAAGACCAGCATCGCCGATTACATGGTGATCGCCAGCGGTCGCTCGACCCGCCAGGTCGCCTCGATGGCGCAGAAGCTGGCCGAGCGGATCAAGGCCGAGTTCAAGCGTCCGGTGAAGATCGAGGGGCTCCCCACGGCTGACTGGGTGTTGATCGACGCGACTGACGTCATCGTCCACCTGTTCCGCCCCGAAGTCCGCAGCTTCTACAATCTGGAGCGGATGTGGGCGTTTGGCGACGCACCGGCGCCGCCACCCGTGCCGACCTTCACCGACGAAGACTAAACCGACCTAGAGGCGGCGGTGCTGCTCCACATCGTCGCCCGCGGTCGGATCGGGCGCTCGCCCGAGGCCGATCTCGTCGACCGCTATCTGAAGCGGATCGCCTGGCCGACCAAGGTCAGCGAGCTCCCCGACACCGGCGGCAAGATCCCACTCGTCGGCGAGCAGACCAAGCGCGTCCTGCTCGACGAGAAGGGCGAGACACTGTCCTCGACGCAGTTCGCGCAAAAGCTCGAGCGATGGCGCGACGACGGCGTGCGCGAGGCGCGGTTCATGATCGGGGCTGCTGACGGCTTCGACGACGCGGCGCGCGACGAGGCGGACCTGCTCTTCTCGTTCGGCCGCGCGACCTGGCCGCATCTGCTCGCCCGCGCGATGCTTGCCGAACAACTCTTCCGTGCGACCAGCATCCTTGCCAACCACCCCTATCACCGCGAAGGGTGATGCATGAGGGCAGGGGGCGTCATGGCGATCGCGGCGCTGTTCGCGGCGGCGGGCGTAACCGCGCAGACTGACGCGCCCGAACTGGCGACCGAGCAGCAACGCCTCGTCGCGGCGAAACGCGACGCCGCGCTCGCCGCCGCCCGCGCCGCCAAACTCGCCGCCGCGGCCACCCAGGAACGCAACGCCGCCGACAAGGCGCGCCGTGAGGAGCAGGCGCTGGCTGCGCGCGTCGCTGCTGCCGAAGCGAACCTTGCCACCGCTAGTGCCCGTGTGACCCTGGTCGAACGCTTGCTAACCGATCAGCGCGCCAGGCTCGGTCGCGCGCAGGCCCCCGTCGCGCGTCTGCTCGCGGCGCTGGAGTCGCTTGCCCGTCGCCCGACGATCGTCGCGGTCGCCCAGCCGGGATCGGTCGACGACCTCGTCCATGTCCGTGCGGTGCTGGGCAGCGCGCTCCCCGTCGTCCGCCAGCGTACCGAGGCGGTCCACACCGAACTCGCCGAGACCCGACGTTTGCAGGCGAGCGCGACGCTCGCCGCCAAGGCGCTTTCCGACAGCCGCGCGCGTCTGGAGAACGACCGCGTCGCGTTGGCTACCCTCGAAGCCCATCATCGCCAGCGTAGCCGGACGCTCGGCCGAGGGGCGCTCAGCGAGTCGGACCGCGCGCTGGCGCTCGGCGAACGCGCGCGCGATCTCGTCGACGGGATGGCCGCCACCACCAACGCCAAGGCGACCGCCGCCGCCCTGATCGCGCTTGCCGGCCCGATCCCGCGCCCGATCGCGCCGGATACGACGCCGCCCCCGCCCCCGAGCGGCGTGTATCGGGCGCCGGTAGCGGGCAAGCTCGTCACCGGTTTCGACGAAATCTCGGACTCCGGCGTCCGATCACGCGGGCTGACGTTCGCCACCGTTCCAAGCGCGCGCGTCGTCGCCCCCGCCGCAGGGACGATCCGCTACGCGCGTCGCTTCCGCGATTACGGTGTCATCGTCATCATCGACCACGCCGACGGTTGGACGAGCCTCATCACCGGTCTGGCTGCAACCGCGGCCAAACCCGGAGACCGCGTCGCGATGGGCGCGCCTCTTGGCATCGCCCCCCGCGAAGACCCGCGCATCATCGTCGAACTCCGTCGCCAGGGCCGCCCGGTCGATGCGGCATCGCTGATAGGGCCGCGCTGATCGGCTGATAGGACGGGCGCCGCGTTTCGATCCTCCCCCGCCAGGGGGAGGTGTCGCCGAAGGTGACGGAGGGGGAGGACACGGAACCTCTGTTTCGCTTACCTCCCCCTCCGTCTGGCAAGCGCCAGCCACCTCCCCCTGGCGGGGGAGGATCGAAAAGGACGCCCCGGTCAGCCCCCGTTAACCCCCACGCGCCTTCACTCCGCGCGCGCGTTGCCGCCAGCGTTCCGCTACGCTACGCCGTCACGACCGTACGACACGTCTTTTCTCAGGTTGCAGGACTATCGATGCCTCGTCCTATACTGCGTACCCCGATCCTTACCGCGACGGCGATTGTCGGCGCGCTGACGCTGATCCCGCTCGCCACCTCTGCGATGGCGGCGGTCGACACCGACACGTACCGCGAGTTCGACCAGTTCCTCGACGTGTTCAACCGCGTGAAGGCGGAATATGTCGACAAGGTCGATGACAAGACGCTGATCAAGGGCGCGATCCAGGGCATGCTCGCCAGCCTCGATCCGCACTCCAGCTATGTCGACGCGCTCGACTACGAAAACCTGCGGATCATGACCGAAGGCAATTACGGCGGCCTGGGGCTCACGGTGCAGATGGAGGACGGCGCGATCAAGGTCGTCTCCCCGCAGGAAGACTCCCCCGCCGCCCGCGCCGGCGTCAAGTCCGGCGACTACATCACGCATATCGACGGCAAGCTGATCTACGGCGATTCGCTCGACGAAGCGGTCGGCAAGATGCGCGGCAAGCCCGGCAGCAAGATCACGCTCGGCCTCGTCCGTCCCGGCCGCGACAAGCCGCTCGACGTGACGATGACGCGCGAGATCATCGTCCAGAAGCCGGTGAAGTGGGAAGTCCGCGGCGACGTCGGTTACATCAACATCAACACCTTCAGCGAGAACACCGGCGCCGACACCCGCGCGGCGATCATGGCGATCGACAAGTCGCTCGGCCACCGCCCGCTCGGCTATGTCGTCGACCTCCGCGAGAATGGCGGCGGGCTCCTGACCCAGGCGATCGAAGTCAGCGACGCGTTCCTCGACCACGGCGAGATCGTCTCGCAGCGCGGTCGCGAGAAGACCGATATCGAGCGTTATTACGCCAAGCCCGGCGACGACGCGCACGGCCTGCCGGTCGTCGTCCTCACCGATCCCGGCACCGCGTCCGCGTCCGAGATCGTCGCCGGCGCGCTCCAGGATCACCACCGCGCGCTGATCATGGGCGAGCGCAGCTTCGGCAAGGGCTCGGTCCAGACCGTGCTCCAGCTCGGCCCTGAGACCGCGCTCCGCCTGACCACCGCACGCTACTTCACGCCATCCGGTCGGTCGGTGCAGGAGGGCGGGATCGAGCCCGACATCAAGGTGCCGCAGCTCACCGATCCCGACTACAAGTCGCGCCCGGTGTTCCGCGAGGCCGATCTCCGGAAACATCTGATCAACGAGGTGAAAGCGGACAACGCGGTGCTCGAGGAGGATACCAAGACCGATCCCCGCTTCTCGCAGACGCCCGACCAGTTGAAGAAGCAGGGCATCGACGACTTCCAGCTCTATTACGCGCTGAAGACCGTCGCGCGCCTCGGCGGGGCAACGCAGGTCGCCGCCGCCACCAAGCCGCGCCCGATCAAGCCCGATCCCACTGACGCCACCAAGGCGCCCACCAAGTGAGCGTGCGTCGCGGGTTGGGCATGACCAAGAACGAAGAGATCGCGCGCGCCATCGCGCTGCTGCTGCCGGCATTCCTCCTGCTCGGCGCGCTCGGCTCGCAGTATCTCGGCGGGCTGTATCCGTGCGAGATGTGCCATTGGCAGCGCTGGCCGCATTACGCGGCTGTGCTCGTCGCCGGCGCGACCTTCCTGGTACCGGGTCGCTCGCTACGCGCCACGCTGGTCATCATCGCCGGGTTGCTGATCGGCCTCAGCGGGCTGATCGGCGTCGCGCATGCCGGCGTCGAATATCACTGGTGGAACGGCTTCACCGCCTGCACCACGACCGTCTCGATGGCCGGCACCACCGCGGCCGAACGCCTCGCCGCGATCATGAACGCGCCGATGGTCCGCTGTGATTCACCACAATGGAAATTGCTCGGGATCTCGCTCGCCGGCTTCAACGCCATCTTTTCCCTCGCCGGTGCGGTCACCATATTCGCACTCATGAGGAAGACGAGATGAGCTGGAAGCCAGGAGACGCCAAGCGGGCCACCGATTCGATGATCCGGGTCGACCAGGCCGGCGAATACGGCGCGATCCGCATCTATGCGGGCCAGTTGGCCGTGCTCGGCGACCGTCACCCGGCCTCGCGCTCGATCCACCACATGGCGCAGCAGGAGGAACGCCACCGCGCGTTTTTCGACAAGATGATCGTCGAGCGCCGCGTGCGGCCCACGGTGTTGCAGCCGATCTGGAAGGTGGCCGGCTTCGCGCTCGGCGCGGTAACCGCCGCGATCAGCCCGCGGGCTGCGATGGCGTGCACCGCGGCGGTCGAGACCGAGATCGACAAGCATTACGAAGAACAGCTCGTTCAGCTTGGCGCCAGCGATCCGGAGCTATCCGCAGCGATTATCGATTTCCAGGCCGAGGAACTCGAACACAAGGCCACCGCGATCGCCGCGGGGGCGGAAGAGACGCCGGGGTATCCGGTGCTCAGCGCGGTGATCCGGCTCGGCTGCAAGGTCGCTATCGCGACAGCCAAACGAATATAACAAGCGTAGCAGGCGCGTGGGAGTGATGCGTATGAAGATGCTTTTTGCGGCGGCATTGCTCGTCGCCGGACCCGCGGTCGCTCAAACGGCCAAGCCGATGTCGACGCCGAACGCCGGTCCGACGCTCGCACAGCTGCCCGCCAAGGCGTCTGCTCAAGCGCCGGCGCTTCCGGGTGTGATCGCCAAGCCCAAACCGGTTGAAGCGCCACCACAGGTATCGCGCAATGCGCCGATCAACGGGGTCCTCACGCTGTTCGGCAACGAGCGCTGCCCGACCAACGCCAATGGCGACGAGATCGTCGTCTGCGTCCGCCGCAGCGCGCAGGAGCAATACCGCGTCCCCAAGGAACTCCGCGAGTTCGTCGTGACGCCGGAAAATGCCAGCTGGGCGACCAAGGCACAGGGCACGATGGATGCAGGCTCGGGCGTCAACACGATCGGCAGCTGCTCCGCCGTCGGCGCTGGCGGCGCCACCGGCTGCTTCGGCCAGCGCGTGAGGGAGTCCCGCCTGGAGAACAAGACGCGGGCAGCGGAAGTACCCGTCCTCCCGTAAAGTCATCGCAAGAGAGAGCGCCCTACCTCCCTCCCTGCAAGGGAGGGGCGGGGGGTGGGTCGGCGTCCGCCAGCGGCACCGTTGGTATCACGAGCAGGCCAACCCACCCCCAACCCCTCCCTTCCAGGGAGGGGAGGACGTTCAGAAGTTGGCTATGCCTCAAGCACGCGCCACCAGGATGTCCCCCTGGCGTCCGCTCTGCGCTCCCCGTACCGTCCCATGGGACATAAGGGGCAAACGCATGGCGCTAACACTCGGAAAACGAAAAACCCGTCCGCGACCGATCGCTGCCGACGGCTACGAAAAGCTCCTAGGCTACGCCGCGATCCTCCTCCTCGCCGCCGTCATGACCGCGCTGGTCCGCGGCCGCCCGCACTGGCCCGAGGTCCCGACGATCGTCTGGTTCCACCTCGCCACGATCATCGTCGCGCTGGCGCTCACCCCGATCATGCTGCTGCGTAAACGCGGCGACCGCCCGCACCGCGCGCTCGGCACGATCTGGGTCGTTGCGATGCTCGCCACCGCGCTCGCCTCGTTCGGCATCCGGACCAGCACCGGCGGCTTCGGCATCATCCACCTCCTGTCGATCTTCACGCTAGTCCAGGTCCCGATCATCTGGTGGTCGGCCCGTAGCCACGACCTCGCACGGCACCGTACCAGCGTACGCGGTATGGTCACCGGCGCATTGCTGATCGCGGGCGTGTTCACCTTCCCGTTCGGGCGCATGCTCGGTACGTGGTTGTTCGCCTGACACCCGCGCCCGCCGTTTCAGACCTAACTGTCCTACAGGCAGAGGGGGTGGCATGATGCGCGAATGATGACGGCAGCCACCCGCAGCGCATTCGCCAGAACCGTCCCCTACAGGGCGCCGGGCGTAGGGGAAAATGCTGCACCAGCGTCTGCACTTTCTGCACTTCACTCGCGCGCGCGCCTCGGACGTTGCTGGACTCGCCTTGGTATTCAGCGAGTTAAGCTAATCCGGAGCGCTGTCGCGATTCTCGATCGTGAGAGCCTATCACAGGGAGCAACGGCATGACCGAACCGCTGAGCATCGCCTTCCTGCTGTTTCCGAACGTGACCCAGCTCGACCTGACCGGCCCCGCACAGGTCTTGTCGCGGCTCGGCAACGCCCGGCTAGATCTGGTGTGGAAGACGCTCGACCCGGTCCCGACCGATGCCGGCTTCTCGATCCTGCCGACCGCAACCTTTGCCGATGTTCCGCGCGCCGACATCCTGTGCGTTCCAGGCGGCTTCGGGATCAACGCCGTGATCGCCGACGACGAAGCGATGGCGTGGGTCGAGGCGATCGGCGCCGACGCGACCTGGGTGACGAGCGTGTGCACCGGCTCGCTGATCCTCGGCGCGGCGGGGCTGCTCGACGGCTACCGCGCCGGGTGTCACTGGGCGCAACGCGAGATGCTGCCGCTGTTCGGCGCGATCCCGGTCGACGCGCGCGTCGTGGTCGATCGCAACCGCGTCACCGGCGGCGGGGTCACCGCGGGGATCGACTTCGCGCTTACGCTGACCGCGATCATCCGCGGCGAGGCGCATGCCAAGGCTGTCCAGCTAAGTCTCGAATATGATCCCGCACCGCCGTTCGACAGCGGCTCGCCTGAGAAGGCCGACGCCGAGATCGTCGCGGGCTATCAGCGTCGCGTTCAAGCCCTCGCTCCGACCCGCGACGACGACCTCCGCGCGCTGGCAAAGCGCCGGGGTTACCCCCGAAATACTTAAGGGTGACGCTTCAGCCCGCGGACCCGATGCCAGATGTAGAAGGCGACGAGCGCGATCAGGACCACGCCGATCAGCAGGTCGGCGCTATGGAATGCCGCCTTCACGCGCGGATCGCTGTCCCATTTGTCGCCGAGCTTCATGCCGACCCAGGCGAGCCCGAAGCACCACGGCCACGATCCGAGGAACGTGTAGACGTGGAACGGCACCAGCTTCATCCGCGCGACGCCGGCGGGGAAGGCGATGAACGAGCGGATCACCGGCAGGAGGCGCCCGATCAGTACCGCTATGCTGCCCCAGCGTCCGAAGAACCGGTCGGCGGCATCGAGTTCGCCCGGACCGATCAGCAGGTATTTGCCCCAGCGCTCGGCCATCGGCCGGCCGCCACGCTTGCCAATCTCATACGCGACGATCGAGCCGAGATTGCACCCGATCGCGCCCGCGGTGGCGGCGAGATACAGATCGAACCGACCGGTCGAGACGAGATAGCCGGCGAACGGCATGATGATCTCGGACGGCAGCGGGATGCACGCGCTTTCGATCGCCATCAACAGCGCGATGCCGACATAGCCACCGGACGAGATCACGCCGATCGTGAAGGTGGCGAGGGTCGCCAGAATCTTTTCGAACATGGATCGGCCGATTGCGCGAACCGGGCGCGGAAGGGAAGAGGCAATCGGAACCGCCGGCCGTGTCGTGCGCTGTTTGCGGCATGACAGATCTTACACTCAACGACGGCCGCACGATGCCGCAACTCGGTATGGGCACATGGCAGATCCCCGACAGCCAGGCCGCAGCGATCGTTCGCGCCGGGCTCGATATCGGCTTCCGGCTGGTCGACACCGCCGCGATCTACGAGAACGAACGCGGGGTCGGTGACGGCTACAAGGGCTCGGACGCGTTCCTCACGACCAAGCTGTGGAACGACCGGCAGGGCGACGCCGAAGCGGCGATGGACGAGAGTCTCGCTCTGCTCGGTGTCGAGTCGGTCGACCTGTACCTGATGCATTGGCCGGTCCCGAGCGAGGGCAAGTTTGTCGATGCGTGGAAGGCGATGATCGTCCTGCGCGATGCCGGAAAGGCCAAGTCGATCGGCGTGTCGAACTTCCTCCCCGAGCACATCGACGCGATCGTCGCTGCGACCGGCGTGACGCCCGCGGTCAACCAGATCGAACTTCACCCGAACTTCCAGCAGCGTAATCAGCGCAAGTATCACGAAGCCCACGGCATCGTGACGCAGAGCTGGAGCCCACTGGGCCAGGGCAAGACCTTGTTGCAGGACGAAGCGATCGTCCGCATCGCCGACAAGCATGGCCGCAGCGCCGCGCAGGTGATCCTCGCATGGCATCTGGCGAACGGCTTCTCGGTCATCCCGAAAGCCTCGGACGCAGAGCATCTCGCGGACAATTTCGCAGCGCTCGACCTGACGCTGGACGACGAAGACATGGCCGCGATCGAGGCCCTTGACGATCCAGCAGGCCGCCTTGGCCCCGAACCGAACAGCATGTGACACCAAGCGGGTGGGCGGATCAGGCGATCCGTCCGCCCACCGTCCGCAGATCCTCGACGAACCGCGCATATTCCTCCGCCGCCTGTGCCGGGTCCGGTAGCCGGAGCAGATAGCTCGGATGGACCGTGATCCAGGCCTCGCCACCATCCGGCAGCTGTAACGCCCGGCCTCGCTCCCGCCCGATCGTCATAACCCTCCCGAACAACGACCGCGCTGCGGTCGCGCCCAAAGCCACTGTTACCTTGGGCCTAATGAGCATCTGCTCCTGCTCGATCCACCAGCGGCACGCGTCGATCTCGCCCGCGCCCGGCTTTGCATGGATCCGCCGCTTGCCGCGCTGCTCGAACTTGAAATGCTTCACCGCGTTGGTGACGTAGGCGCGCGATCGGTCGACACCGGCCTCCGCCATCGCCTTGTCGAACATCTGGCCGGCGGGGCCGACGAACGGGCGTCCGGCGATGTCCTCCTGGTCGCCAGGCTGCTCGCCGACGAACATTAGCGGCGCGTCGACGGGACCCTCGCCGAACACGGTCTGCGTCGCCGGCTTGTAGAGTGGGCACCGGGTGCAGCCAGCCGCTTCGTCGCGCAAAGCTTCCCATGCGATCAGGCTGTTGCCACCGACCGTGTCGCGCGCCTTTGCAATCATCCCGCTCTCCCGCGCCTGTGCCGCCGCGAGCAGACCCGGCACCAGCGCGGTCTCGGGCATGTTCTTCCAGTATTTCTTCGGCATTTCCTTCAGCATCGCACCGATCTTGACGCGCGCCGGGTTGAAGATGCTGGCGTAATAGGTCTTCCACACCTCCTCGGTCGGATCGCCGTCGGGGGCATCGGCCTTGCTCGCGCCGGGGCCTTCGCTGAGCGCCTTGCCGTCCCAGTGGATCGACACCTCGGGGGTCAGGATCGACCAGCGCATGCTGGCGAATCGGTTGACGAAGAACGCGGCGTTGGCGCGGACGATGTGGTGGTCCGGCTCGAACCACGCGACGAAGCGCGTGCCGACGTCTTCCTCGACTTCGCGGAATCGGAGGAAGGCGCGCATCTTGTGGATGTCGCGGCGGACGTCCTTGACGATCCGGTCGAGCCGGCGGACGAGCGGATCGGCGCGGTCTTCGATCAGTTTCGGCTCGCGGCGAAGGCGGGCGAGCAGCGTGTACAGCAGCGCGAACCGCTCGGGATCGCTGCCGAGGATGGCGCTGCGGGCAAGGTCGAGGAAGGCGCGGGGGACGGAGAACGCACCAGGAGCCGGGGTCGGCGCGGCTTCCGCGACGGTGGCGAAGAGATCGACCGGATCGTCACCGACCTGCCAGACAACATCGTCGGGCGGCACGTCTTCGGCGATCAGTCCTCGAGCGGCATCGCGCCAACCGTCGAAGTCGTCGGGTTCGGCAAGGGTTACGACGCGCATGTGTTCGCCGGGCTCACGCGAACATTTCCATCTGCTTGGGTTTCGGCGCGACGATCGGGCGGAGTTCGGCGCGGTCGGACAGGACGACCGGACGCCAATCTTCGGCGATAATGAACGGGCGGATCTTTGCGACCGACACTGTCAGTCGGGCGATATCGGCAAGGTGGAGCCGACGCCAACGCCGGCTCGTAAGGATGCCGTTGACTGCTTTCACTCCCAGCCCCGGGACCCGAAGCAGCATCTCGCGCGGAGCGCGGTTCACGTCGACGGGGAACGAGCCGCGGAATTTCAACGCCCAGGCGAGTTTGGGATCGATGTCGAGCGGGAGCATACCCGTGGCGTCGTCGGCGGCGGCGACCACCTCGTGCGGCTGGAACTCGTAGAAGCGCATCAGCCAGTCGGACTGGTACAGCCGGTGCTCGCGCATCAAGGGCGGGCGTTGCAGCGGTAGCACCGCACTCGCATCCGGGATCGGGCTGAACGCCGAATAATACACGCGCCGCAGGCCGAACCGGTCGTACAGCGTCGATGCCTTCCGGACGATATCGCCGTCCGTCGCTGCGTCCGCGCCGACGATCATCTGCGTCGACTGGCCGGCGGGGGCGAACTTGGGCGCGGACTTATACTTTGCCTTGGCGTCCCTGCCGTCGATGATCGAGGCCTTCACCTCGGCCATGGCGGTCTCGATGCGGACGCCGTCCTTCTCGGGAGCTAGCCGCTTCAGGCCGTTGGCGGTCGGCAGCTCGACGTTGATCGAAACGCGGTCGGCATACAGCCCGGCCTGGTGGACGAGTTCGGGATCGGCATCGGGGATCGTCTTGAGGTGGATGTAGCCGCGGAAATGGTGGTCCTCGCGCAACGACCGCGCGACCTCGACCATCTGCTCCATCGTGTAGTTGGACGAGGCGATGATGCCCGACGAGAGGAACAGACCCTCGATGTAATTGCGCTTGTAGAAGGCGATGGTCAGATCGACGACTTCCTTGGCCGTGAAGCGGGCGCGGCGGACGTTCGAGCTCTTGCGGTTGATGCAGTAATGGCAGTCGAAGATGCAGCTGTTGGTCAGCAGAATTTTGAGTAGCGAGATGCATCGGCCGTCGGGCGCATAGGCGTGGCAGATGCCCATGCCTTCGGTCGACCCCAAACCCTTGCCGTCGCGCGAGTTGCGCTTGGTCGTGCCGGACGATGCACACGATGCATCGTATTTGGCGGCATCGGCCAGAATCTCGAGTTTCTCACGGGTATCGAGTTGCGCCATGTGTTCGTCTTACGTTCCGGTGAAGGCGGCGTCGAGTGATCGAGATCAATATATAGGCCGCTGTTCCGGCTTGCTTTTCTTCGGAACCGAAAAGTGAAGTGCAGGAAGTGCAGACGCTGGCGCGGGTTTTACAGCGCCCGAGATTGACGAGCATAACCGTATGAAGACGGATGGGTGCGCCGAACGATGACAGGGTCGTGTCGTGTAGGACAGCGCCTCTTCAATCGAAGAGATAGCGGACCAGGTCGACCACGCCGCCCAGGCTGACGGGCAGGATCAGCAGCAGGAACAGATAGACCAGCAGGATCCGCGTCAGCGCCTTCTCGTGCTTGAACACGGGCTTGCGCGGCGGAAGCTCTTCCTTGCGCGGCCAGATGCTGGATTCGTCGAAGAACATAGTCCTGTTATACCGCAATTCGGCGCCGTAATCGGGCAAAATAATGCGAAAATATCGATCTGTATCATTCAGCCGCCAGCAGTCCGGTGGCGGCCTGCAGGTCGACCGAGACCAGCCGGCTGATGCCGCGTTCGATCATCGTCACGCCGAACAGGCGGTGCATGCGGCTCATCGTGACGGCGTTGTGCGTGACGACGAGGTAACGCGTGTCGGTGTCGCGCGCCATGCGGTCGAGCAGGTCGCAGAAGCGCTCGATATTGGCGTCGTCGAGTGGCGCGTCGACCTCGTCGAGCACGCAGATCGGCGCGGGGTTCGTCAGGAACAGGCCGAAGATCAGCGCGACCGCGGTGAGCGCCTGTTCGCCGCCTGACAGCAGGGTGAGCGACTGAAGGCGCTTGCCGGGCGGTTGCACCATGATCTCGAGTCCGGCCTCCAGCGGATCGTCCGAATCGATCAGTTCGAGATGCGCGCTGCCGCCGTCGAACAGCGTGGTGAAGAGCCGCTGGAAATGGCCGTTCACCGCCTCGAACGCGGCGAGCAGGCGCTGGCGGCCCTCGCGGTTGAGCGTGCCGATCGAGCCTCGGAGCCGGTTGACCGCCTGGCCGAGTTCCTCGCGCTCGACGGCGTTGCCGCGCGAGGCGTCTTCGAGCGCGGCGAGTTCGGTTTCGGCGACCAGGTTGACCGGGCCGATGCGTTCGCGATCCGCGGTCAGCCTGTCGTGCGTGGCGGATTCCTCGGCCGGAGCTCGGATGTCGGCAACCGCGAAGCCGAGCCGCTCGGGGAGGACGGGGGCGGGGCATTGGAAGCGCTCGCCCGAGAGCTTGCCGAGTTCGAGGCGGCGCGCCTCGTGGTTTTCGACTCGGGCGACCGCGCCGGCGCGTGCTTCGCGGGCTTGGGCGAGTGCCTCGTTGGCGAGGCGGTGGGCGTCGTCGGCGGTGCGGCCAGCGGCTTCGGCGGCGCGCTCGGTGGCGAGGAACGCGTCGGCGGTGGCGCGGGCTTCGCGGTGTTCGGCGTCCAGCGTGGCGATTTCCGCTTCGAGTGCAGCGGGGCGGTCGGCGATCGCGGCGAGGTCGCTATCCAGGGCGGTTTCGCGTGTGTCCATGTTGGCGATGCGCTTGGCAGCCTCACCAGCGCGGGCGCGCCAACTGCGGGTGTCGGCTTGGGCGGCGGACAAGCGTTCGCGGTGGGTGGCGATGGCGCGGTCGAGCGTGGTGCGATCGGCGCGTGCCTGCGCGACGGCGGCGCGGCTGCGTTCGGCGTCGTATTGGAGTGTGGCGACCTGGCGGGCGTTGGCGGTGCCATCGGGGACGGCGGCCATCGCTTCCTCGGCGCGGATGCGTTCCGCCTGCGCGTCGGCGACGTCGTCGGCGATGCGGTGGGCGCGGGCGTCGAGGTCGGCGCGCTGGGTGGCGAGGCGTTCGAGCGCTGCGGTGGCGCGGTCTTCCTGACGGGTCGCATCGCGCGCGTCGGTTTCGGCACGTTGGAGCGCGGCGCGCGCGATTTGCGACTGGCGGCGGGCGTCGGCGATCTGCTGGTCGACCGCGGCGCGGGTTTGTTCGGCTTTTTCGAGAGCGGTGGCTGCGCCGGGCCGTGCACCTTGGAGCGCGGCCAAGCGGTTGCGGCGGACTAGCCGTTCGGCCGCGGCGGCGCCGGTGCCGGTCGCGGTGAACCCGTCCCAACGGCGGAGTTGGCCGTCCCGGGTGACGATGCGCTGGCCTGCTGCGAGGTGTTGGTTGGTGTCGGTGTCGACGACGAATACCTGTGCGAGCCTCCGGGCGAGCGCGGGAGGTGTCTCGACATGCTTTGCTAGCGGTTCGGCGTCGGCGGGCGCTTTGGGATCTTCGTCTTGGAGCTCGGCGCCGGTCCATGCGTCGAGGCTGGTGTCGAGATCGTCGCCGAGTGCCGCCGCCAGCGCACGTTCGTAGCCTGTGCTGACCGAGACGTGGTCGAGCAGTCGGTTGCGGCCTGAGCTTTGCGTGGCTTTGGTGAGTGCGGCGGCTTCGCTGTCGATCGCGGCGAGGTCTGCGCGGACGGTGGCTCGGGTGGTTTCTGCGACGTCTCGCGAAGCGGTTGCAGTGGCTTCGTCGGTGTCTGCTTGGGTAAGGGCCTGGCGGGCGGATTCTGCTGCTGCCGCGGCAGTCCGTCGGGTTTCGGCGGCGGCGTCGCGGTCGGCGATCAGCGGCGCGGTGTCGCCGAGCGCGCGGAGGGCCGCCGAGATCTGTGCGGCGTCGCGGTCGGCACGGTCAGCGCGGGTGCGGGCGGCGGCGAGCGCGGCGCTGGCAACCCGGACTTCGGCGGCGTCGCGCGCCTGGGTGGCGAGCGCTTGAGCCAGCGCGACTTCGGCATCGCGCGCTGCGCGCTCTGCGTCTGTTAGCACGGTGTCGAGATCGGGAATCGCGGCGCTGGCGTCGGCGAGCGCTGTGTCGAGCGTCTTGGCTTCGTCGGCGAGGCGGGCGAGCGCTGCGGCGGCGTCGCTGGCGAGCGATCCTTCGCGGGCGCGGTCGTCGGCGATCCGGGCGCACGCGTCGACGAGGTCGGCGATCCTGCGTTCGATGGCGGTCTTTTCGGTCTTGAGCGAGACGAGACGGTGGGCAAGGTCGCCGACCAAGTCGCGCGCGGCGAGCGCCGCGGTACGGGCGGTAGCGACGGCTTCGATGGCGGTGTGCTGGTCTTTCGCCGCGGTGCGTTCGGCGTCGGTGGCGGCGCGGACTTGCGATTGGGCAGCGGCCGCTTCGGCCTTGGCGGCATCGGCGGCGGTGGCGGCATCGCGCCAGCGGGCGAAGAGCGTGCGTGCCTCGGCGACACGGATCTGCGCGGAGATCTGCCGGTAGCGTTCGGCGGCGCGCGCCTGGCGCTTGAGCGTCGCGGCGCGCGCGTCCTGGTCCGAGATGATTTCGTCGAGCTTGGCGAGATTGGCTTCGGTGGCGCGGAGCTTGCCCTCGGCGTCTTTCCGCCGGACGTGGAGCCCGGCGATTCCGGCGGCGTCCTCCAGCATCGCGCGGCGGTCGGCGGGCTTGGCGGCGATGACCGCGCCGATCCGGCCCTGGCTGACGAGCGCGGGGCTGTGCGCGCCGGTGGCGGCGTCGGCGAAGAGCAGGCCGACGTCCTTGGCGCGGACGTCGCGGCCGTCGATCCGGTAGGCGGAACCGGCGCCGCGCTCGATTCGGCGGACGATCTCTCTCTCGTCCCCGCTTATTTCAGCCAGGATCGAGACTTCGGCGAAGTCGCGCGGCGGGCGGGTCGCGGTGCCGGCGAAGATGACGTCTTCCATGCCGGCGCCGCGCAGGGATTTCGCGCTCGCCTCGCCCATCGTCCAGCGGAGGGCTTCGAGGAGGTTGGATTTACCGCAGCCGTTCGGGCCGACGACGCCGGTGAGGCCGGGTTCGATGCGGAGATCGGCGGGGTCGACGAAGCTCTTGAAGCCGGTGATGCGGAGGCGCTTGATCTGCATGTGTTGCGCCCCCCGACGACTAGTGTTGCTGTTATCCCGAACCGCAAAGCGTGTGTCCCCGCGAAGGCGGGGACCCAGGCTGGGCTTCCGCCTTCGCGGGAGAACACGGCCACATTCGCACCACCCCGGCGGAGGCCGGGGCCCAATTGGGGGACGGCGCTAACGAAGGTGGTGCTTCGTTATTTCCACCTTTCCAATTGGGCCCCGGCCTTCGCCGGGGTGGTAGGCCCCCCCGGGAGGGTTAGCTTACGCCCCCGCCGCCTT
Source organism: Sphingomonas sp. M1A8_2b (assembly GCF_053345535.1). NCBI lineage: Bacteria > Pseudomonadati > Pseudomonadota > Alphaproteobacteria > Sphingomonadales > Sphingomonadaceae > Sphingomonas > Sphingomonas sp. M1A8_2b. The sequence continues at coordinate 1,073,799 of NZ_JBKFAH010000001.1, forward strand.
CAGCGCCTTCTCCATCTGGTCCCAGGTCACCACCTGATCGAGCTTCTTATCGTTGATCAGGAAGGTCGGCGTGCCTGTCACGGTGCCGGCCTGCATCGCGGTTTCGGTGGGCTTGGCCATGATCTCGAGCTGCTTCTGATCCGCCAGGCACGCGCGCGCCTTCGCTTCCGGAATACCGCGCTGCTTGACGAAGTCGATCGCGCCCATCTGCTCGGCGAGCTTGGTCGCGACCACCGTCGGCGGCTGGTTGGCGAGCGCCTGCTGCTGCGCGGGGGTCATCGCCTGGAGCTTGTCGAGGAAGGCGATCTGGTTGCCGTACATCTGCTCGAGGATCGGGAAGAACGGCGCGACGCCGCCGCACTGGCCGAGCAGCGTCAGCGCGACGTCGGGCGCGCCGTGGACGAGGAAGTCGCGGAATTCGAAGCTGACTTTCCCGGTCGAGACGTATTTCTCGGTCAGCGGCTTGTAGGCCTCGCGGCCGAACGCGCCGCAGGTCGGGCACGAGCGCGCGCCGTATTCGACGAGCTTGATCGGCGCGTTCGGGTTGCCCATCAGATAGCCCTCGGGGGTCTTCACGACCGTCTCGGTCCAGTTCTGGCCGTCGGGGGCGGCAGCAGCGGCGACGGGCGCGGCGGCGGGCTGGTCGACGTTACCGGTCGAGTCGTTCTTCGAGCAGGCGGCGAGCGCGAGCGGCAGGACGGCGAGCGTGGTCAGGAACTTCATCGGGTTACTCCAGTGGATCACGTGAATTTAGCGGGCGCCGGCCTTGCGGAGCGCGGGTTCGAGCTGTTCCCAGCCGACGTGGGGCACGATCTTGCCGTTGAGGTAGAAGGTCGGGGTGGAATCGATTTCCTTGGGCGCGTCGGCGGTCAGTTTGACGATGCGGTCGATCTCGGGCTGGTTGGCGAAGCACGCGTCGATCGCCGCGTCGGACAGCCCGCGCGCCTTGACCAGCGCGGTCAGGCCCGAGCCATCGGCGTTGGCGCGGATCTGTGCGGCGGCGGGGTACATGGCGAGCCGCGCGGCGTTGCCCTGCTGGTATTCGATCCCGCGTTCCAGCCATTGCGGTTGCGCGGCGAAGATCGCCGACGAGGTGGCGGCGAACCCCTTGGGGCCGGCGCACCGCGCTAGGATCGCCGCGGCGAGATCGAGCCGGTCGCGGATGAAGCTGTGGAATTCGAGGCTGGTCGAACCCGAGGCGATCATCTGGCGCTTCAGCACGGGTTCGGATTTCACCGAGAAATCGGCGCAGTGCGAACAGGTGTAGCTGCCATATTCTACTAGCTTCACGCGGGCTGCGGGGTTGCCGATCAGGTAGGCGCCCGAGGGAAGGATGCGCGCGGTTTGCGACCAGTCGCGCGTGGGGGCGGCGCCGGTGAGCAGGCACAGAGTGAGGAAAGCGAAGAGGACGCGCATCAGGTGATCCTGGGAAGGCCGTGCGTCGAGGCGACTCCGGCGGCGAGGGATTCGAGGACGGCGCGCAGTTCCGGATCGGCGATGCCCTTGAGGCTCTGGCCGAGATCGACGGGGACCGGGCGGACCGAGGGCGGCGCCTTGCGCGGCACGGGGGCGGCGACCTCGCCCTGGCGGATCGCGACCTTCACGATGGCTGCGTAGCCGAAGAAGCGGTTGACGCGCTCGATGATCTCGGGGGCGATGTGCTGCATCATCGGGGCGTGCGCGCCGCGGACGGTGAGGGTGAGGACGCCGTCCTGCTTCTTGCCGACCGGGAACCGGATCGATTCGGGGATGCTCGCGCCCGCCAGTTTCGCGCCGACGATCTCGGGCCAGCGGCTGACGATCGACGACTGGACGAAGCCGAATCGCCGGAACGCCGCGCCGCCGATCGCGGGCAACAGCTCGGCGACCGCGCGCGAGCGATTCTCGCGCGGGGCGTCGGGATCGGTCTTGCCTTTCGCGCGCCGTGTCGCAGGCGGTTTCGGCAGAGAACTCGGCGGCTTGCTCATCCGTAATCCCATGCCATAGGCAACGTGTGAACGCCAAGCGCTCTTCGGTCTCCGCGGCCCTTCTCGACTGGTATGACGCGCATCGCCGCGACCTGCCGTGGCGGGCGAAGCGGGGCGAGCGCGTCGATCCGTACCGGGTGTGGCTGTCCGAGGTGATGTTGCAGCAGACGACGGTGGCCGCGGTGACGCCGCGGTTTCTGGCGTGGACCGCGCGGTGGCCGGATTTCGCGAGTCTGGCGGCGGCGGATGATGCCGATGTGATGGCGGCGTGGGCGGGGCTTGGATATTATGCGCGGGCCCGCAATCTTGTGAAGGCGGCGAAGGCCGTGGTGGCGGAGCATGGCGGCGTGTTTCCGCGGACCGAAGCCGAGTTGCGCGCGCTGCCAGGCCTGGGCGCCTATACCGCGGCGGCGGTGGCGGCGATCGCGTTTGGCGAGCGCGCGGTGGTGGTCGATGCGAATGTCGAGCGGGTGGTCGCGCGGTTGTTCGCGATTCAGACGCCTTTGCCGGCTGCGCGGCCTGCGATTCGGGTGGCGGCGGACTCGATCACGCCGGATGATCGGGCGGGGGATTTCGCGCAGGCTATGATGGATCTCGGGTCGGGGATCTGCACGACGCGCGCGCCGAAGTGCTTGCTGTGCCCGATCCGCACGTTTTGCGAGGGCTTTGCTCAGGGCGCGCCCGAGCGGTTGCCGGTGAAGGCGAAGAAGGCGGTCAAGCCCCAGCGCTATGGGACGATCTTCTGGCTGGAACGCGATGGGCAGGTGTTGCTGGTGCGGCGGCCGGATAAAGGTTTGCTCGGCGGGATGCGCGCGTTTCCGACCGGGCCTTGGGGTGAGGTTCCCCCCGGTTTCGAGGATGCGCCGGCGCAGGCGGATTGGCGGATGCTGGACGTCACCGTCGCGCACGGATTTACGCATTTCGATCTGCAACTGACGCTTGCGGTGGCGACGGTCGAGGCGCATCAACCGCGCGTTCCAACGGCAAGCGAATGGTGGCCGATCGACGACCTGGATACCGCCGGGCTCCCGACCGTTTTCGCCAAAGCCGGTAAGGCCATACGGAGAGCTGCATGAAACTGGTGCACTGGATTTCGACGGGCGGCCTCGCCGCGCTGGCCGCCGCCACGGCCTACGCACAGCAGGCGCAGCCTTCGCCGCAGCCGACACCGCAGCGCCGGGCGGCGCCGCGGGCGACGATCCCGGTGAGCGCGTTGCTGCCCGCCACCACCAGGTTGTTCGACAGCCTCGTCGCGCAGGACAAGATGCCGGGGATCGTCGGGGCGTTCGGCGCGGGCGATGGCCCGACCTTGTTCCCTGCGGCGGGCAAGATCAGCGACGATCCGAATGCGCCGCCCGCCGGTCCAGATTCGCTGTGGCGCGTGTATTCGATGACCAAGCCGATCACCGGCATGGCGGCGATGATGCTGGTCGAGGACGGCAAGCTCAATCTCGACGATCCGGTCAGTAAATATATCCCGGCGTTCAAGGACATGAAGGTCGCGACCAGCCCCGACACGTCGCTCGCCACGCGCCCGGCGACGCGGCCGATCACGATCCGCAACCTGCTGACGCATACCGCGGGGCTCGGCTACACGATCGTCACCAAGGGGCCGCTGCTCAAGGAATATGAGCGGCTCGGCATCCTGCCGCTGTCGGTCAGCGCGGCGATGGAAGAGAAGATGCGGCCCGTCCGGCCGAAATCGCTCGAGGAATTCGCCAACCGCGTCGCGACGCTGCCGCTGATCGCAGACCCCGGGACCAAGTGGAGCTATTCGATCGGGCTCGACGTGATGGGCCGTGTAATCGAGGTCGCCAGCGGTATGAACTTCGAGCGGTTCGTCCAGACGCGGTTGTTCGATCCGCTCAAGATGAAGTCGAGCTTCTGGCAGGTGCCGCAGAGCGAGATCGGGCGACTCGCTACCAACTACGCGTTCGTCGGCGATACGCGGACCCCGCTCGATCCGGCGGCGAACTCGGTGTTCCTCCAGAAGCCGAGCTTTCCGTACGGCGGCGCTGGCCTCGTGATGTCGGCGCGCGATTACGACCGGTTCCTGCACATGATCCAGGACGGCGGCACGCTCGACGGCGTGCGCGTGATGAAGCCCGAGACGATCGCGCTGGCGACGTCAAACCTGCTGCCGCCGGGCGTCGTGTTCGGCGGGATCGGCGGCGGCACCGGCGGCACGCAGGGGAGCAACATGGGCTTCGGCGCGGGCGGATCGGTGGTGCTGTCGGATACGCCGAACGGGCCGGGCAAGGGCACCTATGCCTGGGGCGGCGCGGCGGGAACGATCGCCTGGGTCGATCCGGCCAAGCATTCGCGCGGCAATGTGATGGTCAATTACTTCCCGGCGGACCGCATTCCGCTGCGCCAACAGGTGGTCGCGGCGCTGCTGCAGGATGCGGCGAGGTTGCGCCGATGAGCGTGATCGAGGCACCTGGGTTTACCGGTGGGACGCTCGACCGGTCCGATGCGCTGCGGCACGATCCGGAGGGGCTGGCGGCGGCGCAGCGCGACTGGCGTGCGCGGTTGCTGGTGCTCGACGGGTTGCTGCCGGGCACGACCGATGACGGGCATCTCGCCTGGACGTCGATGGCGGACATGCCCGACGATGCCGAGCCGATCCTGCTCGGGCTCGACGAGAGCGGGCGGCCGCATTTCGCGGCGCTGCTGAACGGGATGCGGGTCGACAACGCGCCGGCGATGCGCTCGCCTGCGCTGATGGCGGTGCTGGCCGCACTCGCGCCCGGTGAGGCAGCGACGTACGCTGGTGCGCGGAGCGTGATCGACTGGCATGTCCGGCATGGGTTCTGCGCAAAATGCGGTTCGCCGACCGAAATGTTCCGCGCCGGGTGGGCGCGGAAATGTCCAAACTGCGCGACCGAGCATTTCCCGCGCGTCGATCCGGTGGTGATCATGATCGCCGAGCATGACGGGCGGGCGCTGCTCGGGCGCGGCAAGGGGTGGCCGGCGGGGCGGTATTCGGCGCTGGCCGGTTTCGTCGAGCCTGCCGAGTCGATCGAGGAGGCGGTTGCGCGCGAGATTCTCGAGGAGTCGGGCGTCCGGGTCGGCAGGGTGCGGTATGTCGCGAGCCAGCCCTGGCCGTTTCCGTCTTCGTTGATGATGGCATGCGTCGCCGAGGCCGAGGACGATGCGATCACGCTCGATGTGAACGAGCTCGAGGATGCGATGTGGGTGCCGCGCGAAATGGTGCGCGCGGTGTTGCGCGGGGAGGAGGGGCCGTTCCTGCCGCCGCCGCCCTATGCGATTGCGTATACGCTGTTGAAGGAATGGGCGGGGGCGTAGGGTTCGCCATTACCTAGCACAACCCCGGCGAAGGCCGGGGCCCAATTGGAGAGGTTGCAGTAACGACGCACTGCCCTCCGTTACCACCGTCTCCCAATTGGGCCCCGGCCTTCGCCGGGGTGGTGCCTTTCGGCAGGGGCGGTAGCAGACTGCTTAAGCCGCGATCTTTAGTTCCTGCATCACGTCGGCGGTGATCGACAGGCTCCGCTTGCGTGCTTCGTGGTCGTAGATGGCGCTGGTCACCATCACCTCATCGACACCTGTACGGGCGACGAAGTCGGCGATGCCGCGCGCCACCTTGGCGGGGCTGCCGACCGCCGAGCATTGCAGGACGTGACCCAGGATCTGGTTGCCCTGTGCGCCAAGCGAATCGCGATAGCCTGCGACCGGCGGCGGCAACTGGCGCGGATTGCCGGTGCGGAGTGCTACGAACGACTGTTGCTGCGAGCTGGCGAGTAGTTCGGCTTCCGCGTCGGTTTCGGCCGCGAACACGTTGAAGCCGGCCATTGCGTGAGGCTTGGCGAGGCGCGCCGACGGGCGGAAATCGCGGCGATAGATCGCCAGCGCCGCATCGAGCGCGTCGGGCGCGAAATGCGAGGCGAAGGCGTAGGGCAGGCCGAGTGCCGCCGCTAACTGCGCGCCGAACGTGCTGGAGCCGAGGATCCACATATCGACATCCGCACCCGCGCCGGGCGTGGCGACGATACCCGTCTGGCCATCGTTCGCGAAATAGCTTTGCAGCTCCATCACGTCCTGCGGGAAGGCATTGGCGTCGGTTTCCAGCGTGCGGCGCATCGCGCGGGCGACGCGCTGGTCCGAACCGGGCGCGCGGCCGAGGCCGAGATCGATGCGGCCGGGGAACAGTGCGTCGAGCGTGCCGAACTGCTCGGCGATCGTCAGCGGCGCATGGTTGGGAAGCATGATGCCGCCCGAACCAACGCGGATCGTGCTGGTCGCTGCGGCGATGTGCGCGATCACGACCGCAGTCGCGGCAGACGCAATGCCGGTCATGCCGTGATGTTCGGCGACCCAGTAGCGCTGAAATCCGACGCGCTCGGCGTGGCGCGCGAGGTCGGCGGCGTTGGCAAGCGCCTGGGAAACGGTGCCGCCTTCGACGACGGGGACGAGATCGAGCAGGGAATAGCGTGTCATGCGGTAGAGATAGGTACCGAGCGGTAGCTTATCCAGTGCTTGTGGGAATCGCTTCTTAATCCTCCCCCGCAAGGGGGAGGTGGCGCCGAAGGCGACGGAGTGGGAGGACCACGCAACATAGGTCGTCGCTACCTCCCCCTCCGCCTGGCAAGCGCCAGCCACCTCCCCCTGGCGGGGGAGGATCGCAGTGACCGCTCTCAGAACCCCAGGCTGTAGCGCATTGCCATGCCGTAGTCGCTCGGCAGCGCGGCGAAGTTGCCGGGGTCGCGGCGATAGAACAGGTTCGTGTCGAGCCCGCCACCGAATGCGGGCAGGCCGTAGCGCATCTCGACATCGAGTTCGCGGCCTTGCGGGGCGAGGTTGAGACGTTGCGTGGTCCAGTCGGTGACGGTGCCGCTGACGTAATCGAAATAGGTCGGGAGGCGGAGGTCGACGCCGCCGCGCGCGACGCGCAAGGGTTGGGCGATGCGGAGGCCGAAACTGTCGTGGCCGAAGATGCCGTCCTTGCCGATGTCGGCGGCAAACGCGTTGGTGCGGATCAGGCCGTCGCCGCCGAGCCCGCCGCGGACCGCCGCCTGCGTCCAGCCCTGACGCATTGATCCGCCGATGCTCCAGCCGGCCCCGGCGTCGAATCGCGCCTTGGTATCGACGAACCATGTCGCCGCGCGCGTCGCGCCGAGCGCGGCGTCGAATCGCGCGCCGATCACCGTGTCGCGCTCGTCCATGCGGGTGGCGGAGACCATCGTCGACAGGCTGCCGAACCGTCGATCGACCGCGAGCGAGGTGCGGTTGTAGCCGGACCGCTGCCACCGGTCGCGCAGGCGGAGGTCGCCGTCGCGCTGCGACAGGACGTCGCCGCTCTCGATGCCGGCGGTGAAGCCGAACCCGGCGATGCTCTGCCGCATCGCGCTCGAGGCTCGCGTGGTGCTGTCGAAGCCCATGCCGCCGGTGTTGGCGATCAGGAAGGCGGGTTCGGACTGTCCCGATAGCTGTGCGCTCAGCGCCCCCGAGCCTTGCGCGAAGCCGAAGCCGAAGGACAGCGTGCTGCCGAGCGTCTGCGTCACCATCCCGGCGATCGCCCGCGCGCCGGTCGCATCCGCGGTCGACAGTGTCGTCCGGTCGAGCGCGATGGCGCCGTTTGCGCGCGGCGCGAGCGTCATCGAGACGGTCATCCCGCCCTGCGCCAGCGCGACAGTCCGAAATCGCGACTGGAGCGCGCCGCCGAGCGAGCGGTCGGGGCTGCGGCGGGCGATCGTCTTGGCAAGGTCGATCGCGAAGGCGCGACTGTAGCCGTCGAGGATCACGGCGCCGAGTTCGCCTTGAGTCGCGTCGCCCATCGGCGCGGAAAGGGTGGCGTTGCTGGTGGTCGACACCACCGCCTTGGAGCCTGCGACCGAGGTGGCGCCGAGCGGCTGGAACGCGCGCGTCAGGTCGAGCACGCCGTTGCCGTATACCGCGTCGATGCCGGGCGCGCCGGCATCGCGCGCGCTCTTGAACAGGATGTCGACGATCTGCGCGCCGGTGAGGTTGGGGAAGGCTTGCGCGAGCAACGCGACCGCGCCCGAGATCTGCGGGGCGGCGAACGACGTGCCGGACCAGATATAGGCGGTGTCGGTCTGGTCCGGGGCGCGGACGCTTTCGCCGACCGCTGTGAGAAAGTGCGCGGCGCCGCTGCCCGCCTTGTCGCTGAAGCTCGAGAGGGCGTCGCCCGCGCCGACCGAGCCGGCGATGATGACCTGATTGCGACCCTGCGCCTCGCTGGCGACGTTGGTGAACGGATCGGGATTGGTCGAGCCGTCGTTGCCCGCCGCGATCACGACGACGAGACCGGCGGCAGTGGCGCGGCCGACCGCGTCCTTCAGGCTTTGCGGCATGTCGGAACCGCCGAGCGAGATGTTGACGACCTTCGCGCCCGCGACACGCGCCGCATCGAGGCCCTTGGTGATCGCGTCGGTGCCGAACTTGCAGCCCGAATCCTCGTCGTCCTTGCTCGCGGTGGCGCAGGTGCCGGGGCGGTCGGCGCGCAGTACGATCAGTGTCGCGTCGAACGCTACGCCGTGCGAGCCCGCGCCGTTCCTCCGGCCGGCGAGCGTGAACGCGACCGCGGTGCCGTGGCCGCCTTCGTCGTCGATCGAGGCATTGCCGGCGACGTCCTGTGAGGCGGACGAGACGCGGGTGCCGAACTCCTGGCTTTGCAGGTCGATGCCGCTGTCGATGACGCCGACGTTCACCCCCTTGCCGGTCGCGCCGACATTATAGGCTGCGAGCGCATTCATCGACACCGCGCCGACGGTCGCGCGATATTCGGCGGTGTCGTTGCTGGAGGGGGTCGGCGTTGGCGTCGGAGCGGGGGCCGGAGTCGGAGTCGGAGTCGGAGTCGGAGTGGGCGCTGGAGTGGGCGTCGGCGTCGGTACCGTCGCCGAGGGCGGAGTCGGCGTGCTGTTGATGCCGCCGCCACCTCCACCGCCACACGCGGCGAGGAGAAATCCTGTCGCCAGGGTCGCCGATCGCAACAGGTCGGCCTTGATGCGTCGCATGAGTCCCACCTCTGTTGCCCCGCCAAGCTACTGGATTACAAAGCGTTACGCGATCGTAAAGAGTGCGGTGGGCGGAGCTGGCTTGCCCGCTCGGTGTGGGGTGCCTAGAGGTTCGCGCGATGCTTGCCAGCCTTGACCATGTCCGCACCTGGATCTTCGATCTCGACAACACGCTGTATCCGGCGAGCGCGGACCTGTTTGCGCAGGTCGATGCGCGGATGACCGGCTTCATCCAGGATTTGCTCGGGCTCGACCATGACGAGGCGCGGCGTGTGCAGAAGGGGTATTTCCACAATCACGGCACGACGCTGTCGGGGCTGATGACCGAACATCATGTCGATCCGCACGCGTTCCTGGCGCACGTCCACGACATCGAGATGGACGTGATCGAGCATGACGCGCCGCTGGTTGCGGCGATCGCGAAGCTGCCGGGGCGCAAGCTGGTCTTCACCAATGGCGATAGGCCGTACGCGACGCGGATCCTCGAGCGGCTCGGGCTGAGCGAGAGCTTCGAGGCGATCCACGATATCCACGCGATGGACCTCATGCCGAAGCCGCATGCGTCCGCCTATGCCGGCCTCTGCGCGGCGTTTGACATCGACCCGACGCAGGCGCTGTTCGCCGACGACATGGCGCGCAACCTGACGCCGGCCAAGGCGATCGGCATGACGACAGTGTGGATCGACAACGGCTCCGAGCAGTCGCCCGATGCGGCGCGCGATCATATCGATTTCACCGTGCCGGTGCTCGCGCCGTGGCTCGAAACCATTTTGGAGACATCATGACCCTGCAGACAATCATCATGACCTTGCAGACAATCATCGACGCCGCCTGGGACGACCGCGCGAACCTCGGTCTGGATACAAAGGGCGAAGTGCGCGACGCCGTCGAGTCCGCGCTGGCGATGCTGGACGCGGGTACCGCGCGCGTTGCCGAGCCGACCACGGATGGCTGGCAGGTCAACCAGTGGTTGAAGAAGGCGGTGCTGCTCTCGTTCCGGCTCAACGACAACGTCGTGATCGACGGCGGGTCGGCGGGCGCTCCGGGGTTCGACAAGGTGCCGTCGAAGTTCGCGGGCTGGGGTGAGGCGGAATTCCGCGCGGCGGGGATCCGCGTCGTGCCGGGTGCGGTCGCCCGGCGCGGGAGCTTCATCGCCAAGGGCGCGATCCTTATGCCGAGCTTCGTCAACATCGGCGCCTATGTCGGTGAGGGCACGATGGTCGACGCCTGGGCGACGGTCGGGTCGTGCGCGCAGATCGGCAGGAACGTGCATCTGTCGGGCGGTGCGGGCATCGGCGGCGTGCTCGAGCCGTTGCAGGCCGATCCCGTCATCATCGGCGACGGCGCCTTCATCGGCGCGCGCGCAGAAGTGGCCGAGGGGGTCCGCGTCGGCGAGGGCGCGGTGCTCTCGATGGGTGTGTATCTCGGCGCGTCGACCAAGATCATCGACCGCGCGACCGGCGAAGTCTTCAAGGGCGAAGTGCCACCCTACGCGGTAGTAGTGCCGGGCTCGATCGGCGGCGGCGACGGCAAGCCCGCTCTGTATTGCGCCGTAATCGTCAAACGGGTCGACGCACAAACCCGCTCCAAGACCAGCATCAACGACCTGCTCAGGGACTGACCGGGTCGACAATGCTGCGGCTGCTGCCTATCCCCGCCGAAACATTCCGAGGAGAAATATTTTGACCGCTGCTGCCAGCCAGGTTCTCGACCGCGTACTCGTCCTCGAAATGGTCCGCGTGACCGAAGCGGCGGCGATCGCCGCCTCCACGCTCGTCGGGCGCGGCGACGAGAAGGCAGCGGATGCGGCGGCGGTCGAAGCGATGCGCGAGGCGCTCAACTCGCTGTACATGGACGGCACCGTCGTGATCGGCGAGGGCGAGCGCGACGAGGCGCCGATGCTGTTCATCGGCGAGAAGGTGGGATCCGCGATCGGCAAGGGCCCGAAGATCGACATCGCGCTCGATCCGCTCGAAGGCACGACGATCTGCGCGACCGCGGGGCCGAACAGCCTCGCCGTGCTGGCGATTGCGGAGGAGGGCGGGCTGCTCAACGCGCCCGACGTCTACATGGACAAGATCGCGGTCGGGCCGGGCTATCCCGAGGGCATCATCGATCTCGACAAGACGCCGACCGAGAACATCATGGCGGTCGCCGCCGCCAAGGGTGTGCCGGCGCGCGACCTGATCGTGTGCGTGCTCGATCGTCCGCGTCATGAAAAGCTGATCGCCGAACTGCGGCAGGTCGGTTGCGGGATCATGCTGATCGGTGACGGCGACGTCGCCGGCGTGATCGCGACGTCCGATCCCGAGACCACGATCGACGTCTACATGGGCTCCGGCGGTGCGCCCGAGGGCGTGCTGGCGTGCGCGGCGCTGCGCTGCGTCGGCGGTCAGTTCAAGGGCCGGCTGCTGTTCCGCAACGACGACGAGCGCGGCCGTGCGGCGAAGTGGGGCATCACCGATCTCGACAAGCAGTATGACCTGTCCGAGCTGGCGAAGGGGGACTGCATCTTTGCGGCGACCGGGGTTACGGATGGCTCGCTGCTGGCGGGCGTGAAGCGGAAGAAGGGCAAGATGACCACCGAGAGCGTGGTGATGCGCGCGTCGTCGGGGACGGTGCGCTGGGTCAAGGGCGAGCATCGGACTGATTGATTTGGGCGACGTTCCCAGCTGAAAAGTAAGCCCCACCCCGGCGAAGGCCGGGGCCCAATTGGAACGTCCAGAGTAATGAAGCGGATCGCTCCGTTAGCGACGTTTCCCAATTGGGCCCCGGCCTTCGCCGGGGTGGTGTTCCGGGGAATACCCGGACTACCCAAAAGAGTGTTTCCCCGCGAAGGCGGGGACCCAGACTGGGCTCCCGCCTTCGCGGGAGAACAAGGGCGACTGAACTTACGCTACCGACGTGGTCGGCCTTCGCCCGATCAGTTCTTCATCCGCCAGCCGGTCTTGAAGATCCACGCGATCGCGATCAGGCACACCGCGAGGAAGCCTGCCGTCACCGCCAGGCTCACCCCGACCGCGACATCGCCGACGCCGAAGAAACTCCAGCGGAAGCCGCTCACCAGATAGACGACCGGGTTGAACAGGCTGACCGTCCGCCACGGCTGGGGCAACATGTCGATCGAGTAGAACGCGCCGCCCAGGAACGTCAACGGCGTGATCAGCAGCGCGGGGACGAAGTTCAGCTGCTCGAACCCGTTCGCCCAGACGCCGATGATGAACCCGAACAGGCTGAACGCCATCGCGGTCAGGATCAGGAACGCGATCATCGCGAGCGGGTGCTCGATCCTGAGCGGCACGAAGCACGCCGCGGTGGCGAGGATGATCAGACCGAGGATCACCGACTTGGTCATCGCCGCGCCGACATAGCCGACCACCATCTCCATCGCCGAGACGGGTGCCGACAACAGCTCGTAGATCGTGCCGGTGAATTTGGGGAAGTAGATGCCGATCGACGCGTTCGAGATGCTCTGCGTGAGCAGCGACAGCATAATCAGGCCGGGGACGATGAAGCTCCCGTAGCCGACGCCGCCGACCTGTTGCATGCGGCTGCCGATCGCCCCGCCGAAGACGATGAAATACAGCGACGTGGTGAGCACGGGGGTGACGAGGCTCTGCCACAAGGTGCGCAGCGCGCGCGCCATTTCGAAGCGATAGATCGCCCAGATGCCGTGGGTGTTGATCAGCAATGGGGTCATGCGCGCTCTCCGACGAGATCGACGAAGATGTCTTCGAGGCTCGATTTGCTGGTTTCGAGGTCCTTGAAGCCGATCCCGAGGTCGCTGAGCTTGCGCAGCAACGACGGGATGCCGGTATGGTCGGCCTGTGCGTCGAACACGTAGCGGAGGCGCTTGCCGTCGTCCTCGAGCGACACGTCCCACTCGGCGAGTTCGGGCGGAATCGCGGTCATCGGATCCTGGAGCGACACGTCCAGCTCGCGCTTGCCGAGCTGTTTCATCAGCGCCGCCTTCTCGTCGACCAGCAGCAGCTTGCCCTTGTTTATGACGCCGACGCGGTCGGCCATTTCCTCGGCTTCCTCGATATAGTGCGTCGTGAGGATGATCGTGGTGCCGCCCTCGCGCAGGCGGTGGACGAGCTTCCACATGTCGCGGCGCAGCGCCACGTCGACGCCTGCGGTGGGTTCGTCGAGGAACAGGATCTCGGGTTCGTGCGCGAGCGCTTTCGCGATGAGTACGCGGCGTTTCATGCCGCCGGACAGCTCGCGGATCTTCGCGTCGCGCTTGTCCCAGAGCGAGAGGTCGCGGAGCACCTGTTCGATATAGTCGCTGTGGCCCGAGCGGCCGAACAGGCGGCGGCTGAAGGTGACGGTGGCGAGCACCGTCTCGAACATGTCGACGTTGAGTTCCTGCGGCACGAGGCCGATGCGGCTGCGCGCCTGCTTATAGTCGCGGATCGCGTCGTAGCCGGCGACGGTGATGGTGCCGGTGGTCGGCGTGACGATGCCGCAGATGATGCTGATGAGCGTGGTCTTGCCCGCGCCGTTGGGGCCGAGGAGCGCGAATATCTCGCCCTTGCGGATGTCGAGGTCGACGGGGTGGAGGGCTGTGGTGCCGCTCTTGTAGGTTTTACTGACGCCCGCGATGGACAGGATCGGTTCGGTCATTGGCACCCCTTTTTGTGAGGGAAAGATGGGGGTGGGGAGAGGGGAATGATAGGGGCGGCTAACCGTTCTCCTGCGCACGCAGGAGCCCAGGATACCGGGCGTTGCGCTTTGTAACCCTGGGCTCCTGCGTGCGCAGGAGAACGGTTAGCCGGCGCGCGCTGCCGCTACCGCCTTTTGCAGGTCCTCCAGCGGCAGGGCACCGGACAGGACGCGGTCGCCTACTACCCAACTCGGCGTGCCGGTCATGCCGAGCTTGGCGGCGGTTTCCATGTTCTTGGCGATTTCCGCGTCGGCCGTTTTGACGAATGCCGCTTGATTGGTGTCGACACCAGTCTTGCTTGCTGCCGCGGCGATCGAGGCGTCGCTGACCGGGCCGCCGGCGTAGAGCGCGTTGTGGAACGCGCCGAACTTGCCTTGTTGCGCGGCGGCGAGGCTGGCGCGGGCGGCGATGCGGCTTTCGGCGCTGAGGATCGGCAATTCGCGGAAGACCACGCGGACGTTCGGGTCGGCGGCGATCAGCTTGGCGATCATCGGCAGGCTCGCGCGGCAATAGCCGCAATTATAGTCGAAATACTCGACCAGCGTGACGTCGCCCTTGGGGTTTCCCGCCCAGGCGCTGCCGAACGGCGTGACGATCGCGTCGTGGTTGGCGGTGACGGTCTTGCCCGACTCGCGGTCGCGCAGTTTGTCCATCGCCTCTGGCAGGATCTCGGGGTGTGCGAGGACATAGTCGTGGACGATCGACTCGACCTGCGCGCGCTCGACGCCGCCTCCCTGGCGGTCGAAACCCCAGACCGTGAGGCCGCCGATGACCGCGCCGGCAACTGCGATCGCCGGAAATGTAAATTTGCTCATTTGCGCCGCTTATACTGCTTGGGATTGTCGTCCATCTCGTTCTGCGCGGCCATCGCGATATCCTGTGCGCGGATCCAGTCCGTCGTGTTCGCCGGGATGTTCGCCAGCGCATATTGCGCGCTTGCCGACGCGGTGCGCATGTCGCCGCCCATGCTCGCGCGCTCCGCCGTCGCCAGGGCGGCGCGTGCAGTATCCCCGGTCAGTTCGTAGACGGTGCCGAGCTGCATCCAGGCGAACGGGTTCTGGTCGTCGCGGCCGACCGCGGTGCGCAACACCTTGGTCGCCTCAGGATAGTTCGCCTTGTTTTCGGTCGCGATCAGCGCGTGGCCGAAGGTGGTGGCAATCAGCGGGTTGTTGTTCGAGCCCTCCGTCGCCTCGCGCAAGGGGACCAGCGACTCGGTGGGCTTGCCGGCTTCGAGCAGGATCTGCCCCTTGATCTCGAGGAAATACGGGTCGGTCGGCTCGGCCTTCACCAGTGCGTTGGCCTCGGCGTCGGCTTTGTCGGGGTAGCCCGCCTTGTGATAGGCGTAGGCGCGGGCGTAGTGCGCGTAGATCGACTGGTCGCTCGGCGGGTAGGCCTGCAGCGTCTGGTCGGCGGGCATGACGTAGCCGGCGAGCTTCGCCTTCACGCGGCGGAAGCGCTCCTCGAGCGCGGCGTCGGGCTTGTTTCCCCAGGCCGGCGAGGCTTGCAGATCGGCGGTGAGGGTGGCGACGCGCTCGCCCGACAGCGGATGCGATTGCATGAACGGATCGATGTTGGCGGTGCCGAAGCGGTATTCCTGCTGCTGCAATTTCTTGAAGAAGCTCAGCATGCCGCGGCCCGAGATGTTCGCCTCGCGCAGGAATTTCGCGCCGGTCGCGTCGGCGGTCGACTCCTGCGTGCGGCTGAACGCGAGGTAGGTGCCCATTGCCGCCTGCTGACCTGCCGCCATGATGCCCGCGCCCGCTTCACCGCTGCCGGCCGCCATTGCGGCGAGGCCGAGGACCATCGACAGCAGGTACATGCCCATGGCGGGCTTGGTGCCGCGGTCGGCGAGGACGACATGGCCGTCGGCGATGTGGCCGAGCTCGTGCGCGATGACGCCCTGGACTTCGTTGGCGTTGTCGGCGGCCTGGATCAGGCCTGAATGGACGTAGACGGTCTGGCCGCCGGCGACGAACGCGTTGATCGACTCGTCGTTGATGAGGACGACCTTGACGTCGCGCGTCGAGAGTCCTGCCGCCTTGATCAGCGGGTTCGACATCTCCGCGAACATGGTTTCGGTCTCGGCGTCGCGGAGGATCGACTGGGCCTGGAGGGGCGTCGTCCAGAGGAGGAGGGCGGTGGCTGCGGCGGCTACTAGGCGCTTCATAATGCGGGGTATCGTCGATTGGGGGCGGGGGGGCAATGGTCGTGCGGTCGGGTGTGCGGTTGAGTGAAGTGCAGGAAGTGCAGACGCTGGGAGCGGTTTTGCGGGGGTGCGGGGATGGGGGTTTGGCATTGGGGGAGGGGAGCAGGGTTTGGGTGTGTAGGACAGGGGTTTGAGGAGGGGCGCGCCCTAAGAGGTTGCTGCGCCGGCTATCGGCCACTTACCCGGCTATTGGTTTCCTCCCTGGCTATCAGACCACCTCCCCGGCGGAGGCCGGGGTCCAATTGGGGGACCGGGCTAACTGAGGGTGGCGCTTCGTTATTGCCACCTTTCCACTTGGGCCCCGGCCTTCGCCGGGGTGGTGTTGGGTGGGGGAGGGCGGGAGTGTCGCACTTTGCCCGCTAGAACCCAAACCTCGCATCTCCCCCTGGTCTTGTTCACCCGCGAAGGCGGGTGCCCAGTCTGGGTCCCCGCCTTCGCGGGGATACAAGCTTTCGTGGTTCGCCGTCGCCACGGGAGGCGTTGGGCACTGACGGATATCGTTCGGCCGGACGATCGCTACGCTTCCCCACAAACGAAAACGGGCGCGGCCTTTCGGTCGCGCCCGTTTTTTGGTCACGGCGTCCGGGGTTAGCCGAAGGTGCGCTGCCACCAGCCGCGGCGGGGGGCGCCGTCTGGGTCGTCGTTGGTGTCCGAAGTCGCGACGTCCTGGGGTTGGACTTCGGCCTTGGGCGGGGTGGTCGCGATCGGCTCGGCGAGCGGTTCGCTGGTCGGGGCGGCGTCGCCGGCTTCGACTACGGCTGCCTTGCGCGGACGACCGCGGGGCTTGGCTGCCTTGGCGGGTGCTTCCTCGACGACCGCCTCTTCAACCGCTGGCGCTTCGACCGCTATGTCCGACGCCTTGCGGCGCGCACGCTTGGGCTTCGGCGCCGAGGCTTCGATGGTCTCGGCGGGCGTTGCGCTCACCTCCTCCATCGTCGCGTCGGCAACCGCCGCGCGGCGACGACGGCCGCCCTTGGGGGCGGCTTCGGCAGCGACCGGCTCGGCCGCGACCGGCTCGGCGACAACCGGCTCCGGCGCGACCTGTGCTGCCACGTCGGCTTCCGCTGCGCGCGGCTTGCGACCACGACGCGACTTCGGCGCGGCCTCGGCCACTGCTTCCGCAATGTTCGTCGCGGCGGCTGCAGCGCGGGCCCGTGGACGGCGACGCAGCTTCGGCGCATCCGCCACAGCAGCGACCACCGGGGCGGGGGGCCTGTCGAAGTCCGGGTCGAAGTCCGGTTCGGCATAGGTCGACTCGACCGGCTCGTACGGCTCCGGCTCGGGGGCCTCGGCGATCAGCTGGGCGTCGTCGATGCTGCTGACCGCGATCGACTGGCCGTTCTCCGCACCCTGCTCGTTACGACGACCGCCACGACGACCGCGACGACCACGACGACGACGGCCTTCGCCCTCTGCGCCATTCGCCTGCTCGGAGGGTGCGCCAGCCTCGACCGCTTCGCCACCGCCGACTTCGACAATCTCGCCCTCGACTTCGTCGATTTCCTCGACATTGGTGGCGGTGTCCTCGAACGAACCATCCTCGTTGCCGCCCTCTGCGGCACCTTCTTCACCGGGACGCGCGCGACCACGGCGACCGCGACGACGACGACGCTTCTTGCCGCCTTCACCATCCGCATCGCGAGCCTCACGCGGCGCACGCTGCTCGCCATTTCCCTCACGACCGCCTTCACGACGACGCGGCTGCTCGGCTTCGGCCTCCTCGACTTCTTCTTCCTCGATCTCGTCCTCGATCTCCTCGGGGAGGTCGTCCTCGTCTTCCTCGATGATCTGGACGAACTTCGGCGGATGCGCGGGCGGCGGGCCGCTGGCCTCGACCGTCATGTGCGCGCCTTCCTCGTCCTGGCCGGGGATGATCTCGACGATCACGCCGTAGCGATCCTCTATCTCGGCGATGTCGGCGCGCTTGCGGTTGAGGATGTAGACCGCGGCTTCCTGGCTCGCGCGCAGGGTGAGCAGCGAACCGCGACCGCGGGCGGCCTCGTCCTCGATCAGGCGGAGTGCCGAAATGCCCGACGACGATGCGGTGCGAACGAGGCCGGTGCCCTCGCAATGCGGGCAGGCGCGCGTGGACGCTTCGAGCACGCCGGTGCGCAGCCGCTGGCGGCTCATTTCCATGAGGCCGAACGACGAGATGCGACCGATCTGGATGCGCGCGCGATCGTTCTTGAGCGCCTCCTTCATCGCCTTCTCGACCTTACGAACGTTGGAATTGTTATCCATGTCGATGAAGTCGATGACGACGAGCCCGGCCATGTCGCGCAGGCGGAGCTGGCGGCCGATTTCCTGGGCTGCCTCAAGGTTGGTCGCGGTCGCGGTCTGCTCAATGCTATGCTCGCGCGTCGACCTCCCCGAGTTGATGTCGATCGAGACGAGCGCCTCGGTCGGGTTGATGACCAGATAGCCGCCCGACTTTAGCTGGACGACGGGGTGGTACATCGCGGCAAGCTGATCCTCGACGCCGGCGCGCTGGAACAGCGGCACGGGGTCGGCGTAATGCTTGATGCGCCGCGCGTGCGTCGGCATCAGCAGGCGCATGAACTCGCGCGCCTGGCGATAGCCGTCCTCGCCCTCGACGATGACCTCTTCGATTTCCTTGTTGTAGATGTCGCGGATCGCGCGCTTGATCAGGTCGCTGTCGCCGTAGACGAGCGCGGGGGCCGACGCCTTGAGCGTGGCTTCGCGGATGCCGTCCCAGAGGCGGGCGAGGTAATCGAAGTCGCGCTTGATCTCGACCTTCGAGCGCTGGAGGCCCGCGGTGCGGACGATGCAGCCCATCGAGGGCGGCAGCTGCATGTCGGCCATGATCGTCTTGAGACGCTTGCGATCGCCCGCGTTGCTGATCTTCCGCGAGATGCCGCCGCCGTGCGACGTGTTGGGCATCAGCACGCAGTAGCGGCCGGCGAGGCTCAGATACGTGGTCAGCGCCGCGCCCTTGTTGCCGCGCTCCTCCTTGACGACCTGGACGAGCAGCACCTGGCGGCGATGGATCACGTCCTGGATCTTGTAGCGGCGGCGCAGGTTCATGCGACGCTCGCGCAGGTCCTCGACCGCAGCATCGTCGGCGCTCGGCTTGCGTTTCCGTCGCGGGGCTTCGCCGGATTCGCCGCCCTCGAGTTCTTCGGCGACGTCGGGATCTACTCCGCCATCGTCCTCGAAGCGCTCGATGTCGTCCTCGTCGTCACCCTCGTCTTCGTCCGAGTCGTAGTCGGCGCGCAGCGCGGCTTCCTCGGCGGCGTGCTCGGCTTCCTCACGGAGCAGCGCGTCGCGATCTTCCTTGGGGATCTGGTAGTAATCGGGGTGGATCTCGCTGAACGCGAGGAAGCCGTGGCGATTGCCGCCGTAATCGATGAACGCCGCCTGGAGCGACGGCTCGACCCGCGTGACCTTGGCGAGGTAGATATTGCCCTTGAGCTGCTTGCGTTCGGCACTCTCGAAATCGAATTCCTCGATCCGGTTACCCTTGACGACTGCGATCCGGGTCTCTTCCCGGTGGCGTGCGTCGATCAGCATGCGCGTTGTCATTATAGATTCTCCGCGCGCGCGCCGGGCCTGTCGGCAGCCGTCGCGCGCTTGATGGTGGTGCGGTCGGGCACGGACGCCCGGACTCGCGGATGGTGTGCGAAACTGCCTCTGCGCGAAGTGCATGCCGCGGGAACTCTCCCTGCGGCGCCCGCACGACCGCGAGTCCGTCGGCGAAGGCCGGTCGGAGTGCGGGGCGGGGGGAATGCGTCATTCGAGCGTCAACCTGAAGTGCCGCGCCGGCGAAGGATCCGCAGGCGGGCGTGAAGACCGGCGCGTCGCTGGTAAAATCCAGGCGACACACGGCTGTACGACACGACTAGCACTGCATACCCGAACTCGCAATGCGCCACATAATGTCGGCAAACCGCCCGCAAACGCGCGCGCTTCACCGCGAAACGAGGGCGGCGAGGCGCAGAATTGCCGGGTCGGCAGCGCCTTGCCGGCAAATCTATGGCAAACGGCAAATTAACTGCACCCTGCAACGCGCTCTTGGGACGTGGGGGCTTACCGATCGCTGCGGTGATCGGATGTATCGATCCAAGGGGCATGTTATGGCTTTTCGCTGGACCGGCGGTAGTTCCGCACGGCATGGACGCGGGGTGTTCGCGGTAATCGCCCTCATGGCCGGCTGGCTGACGAGCGTCCCCGCCTGGGCAGCGACCGTGCAGAGCGTCGCGATTCGGGGTGGGCAGATCGTCATCCGGTTCGACGAAGCCGTCGGCAATGCCGCCAGCCAAATTCTGACCGGGCCGCAGCAGATCGCGGTCGACGTGTCGGGCCTGACGCCCGGGCGCGATTTCGCGGGGCGCGGCGTGATTACCAGCGTGACGCAGATGCGCCGCGGCGCGGGTGCGCGGATCGTGTTCGATCTGGCCGCGCCCGCGATCGTCACCGATGGCGGGTTCGACTCGGAGGGTCGCGAGCTGACGCTGGCGCTTAGGAACGTCGACGACGACCAGTTCGCGGAAGCCGGGATTGCCGGGCCGCTGAACTTCTTCCCGTTCAATTTCGGGGCGGCTTCGCGGCCCAAGTACAAGGTGTCGGTCGCGGTGCCGCCCAAGGCGCGGGGGATGAAACTGCCGCGTGTGCAGGGCGACGACACGCGGCCGCTGGTGGTGATCGATGCGGGGCATGGCGGCGTCGATCCGGGTGCGATCGGGCCTAACGGCCTGCGCGAGAAGGACGTGACGCTGAAGGTCGCGAAAGCGATCCGCGACGAATTGCTGGCATCTGGGCGCGTGCGGGTGGCGCTGACGCGGAGTGACGATCGGTATCTGGTGCTGCGCGAGCGGTATGGGATCGCGCGGCGGCTGAAGGGTGACCTGTTCATCTCGATCCACTGCGACAGCACCGGATCGGAGACCGCGACCGGCGCGACCGCCTACACACTGTCCGAGGTGGCATCGGACAAGGAAGCGGCGCGGCTGGCGGCGCGCGAGAACAAGGCGGACGTGATCTCGGGCGTAAACCTCGGCGAGGCGCCCGCGGACGTGTCGTCGATCCTGATCGACCTGACGCAGCGCGAGACGATGAACGCCTCGGCGACGTTCGCGCGGCTGCTCGGGCGCGAGGCCAGGCCGTTGATGCCGCTCAAGGCGAACTTCCACCGGATGGCGTCGCTGATGGTGCTGAAGGCGCCGGACATGCCGTCGATCCTGTTCGAGACGGGCTATATCTCGAACCCGCAGGACGCGGCATTTCTCGACAGCGAGGAAGGGCGTCACCGGATCGCGGAGAGCGTGACGCGGGCGGTCGAGGTGAATTTCGCGCGGCGGATGGCGGCGCGGTAAGGGGCAGGGTGGGTCGGGTCTGCCCGCCCGTCCTTACTATATGTTTTCCTGCGCACGCAGGAATCCAGGACCAAGCAGAACAACGCCGTCTGGCATCCGAGAATCCTGGGCTCCTGCTTTCGCAGGAGAACGATGGGTTTTGAGAAACACGCTCGTCACGGTCGATACGGTTTCCTCACGCCCCACATCATGTCACAAGTCGCCCGAATTGCTTTGAGGCTGACCAGATGACCGACGCGACGCGGGGCGTATCCGACACGGGCCCCGAGACCAGCATGCGCGAACTGACGTTTCGCGGGATCGTGCTCGGCGGGATCATCACGCTGCTGTTCACCGCGGCGAACGTCTATCTCGGGCTCAAGATCGGGCTGACGTTCGCGACGTCGATCCCGGCGGCAGTGATCTCGATGGCGGTGCTGCGGTTGTTCAAGGATTCGACGATCCTCGAGAACAACATCGTCCAGACGATCGCGTCCGCCGCGGGTACGCTGGCGGCGATCATCTTCGTGTTGCCGGGGCTGGTGATGATCGGCTGGTGGCAGGGCTTTCCGTTCTTCACCACCGCGGCGATCACGATGTTCGGCGGCGTGCTCGGCGTGCTGTTCTCGGTGCCGCTGCGCCGTGCGCTCGTCGTCGACACCGTGCTGCCGTATCCGGAGGGCCGCGCGGCCGCCGAAGTGCTGAAGGTCGGCGCAGGCAGTCGCGAAGGTGGCGAGGAGAGTGCGCGCGGGCTCGGCATCATCGTCGCCAACGCGGTCGTCTCGGCCGGGTTCGCGATCCTGACGCAGACCAAGCTCGCCGCCGCCGAAGCCGCGACGTGGTTCCGCGTCGGTGCGGGCGCGACCGGGATCTCGGGCGGGCTGTCGTTCGCGTTGCTCGGCGCGGGGCATCTGGTCGGCATCTCGGTCGGCATGGCGATGTTCGCGGGGGTCGTGATCGGCTGGTGGATCCTGCTGCCGATCCTGACCTCGGGCGGGAGCGTCACCGGGACCGCGGAGGTGATCGCCAACACCGTGTTCCGCTCGGACGTCCGCTTCTTCGGCGCGGGCGTGATCGGCGTCGCGGCGATCTGGACGTTGCTGAAGATCGCCGGGCCCGTCGTGGGTGGCGTCCGTTCGGCGCTGGCGGCTTCGGCGGCCAAGCGTGGCGGTGAGGTGTTGGCGCTGGAAGAGCGCGACATTCCGATCGGGATCGTCGGGATCGGGTCGCTGGCGATGCTGGTGCCGATCGGCATCTTGCTGTGGACCGTGCTTCAGGGCGGGCCGCTGGAGGCGTCGGCGATCGGGCTGATCGCGGGTAGCCTGGTGTTCATCCTCGTCATCGGCCTCGTGATCGCGGCGGTCTGCGGGTACATGGCGGGGCTGATCGGCGCGTCGAATTCGCCGGTGTCCGGGATCGGCATCCTCGCCATCCTCGCCGCGTCGATCCTGCTGGTGTCGTGGTTCGGCCGCGCGGTCGAGCCGGGGACGACGCAGGCGCTGGTCGCCTATGGGCTGATCGTGACGGGCATCGTGTTCGGGATCGCGACGATCTCGAACGACAATCTGCAGGATCTGAAGACGGGCCAGCTGGTCGGTGCGACGCCGTGGAAACAGCAGGTCGCGTTGCTGATCGGCGTGGTGTTCGGGTCGATCGTGGTGCCGCCGGTGCTGAACTTGCTCGGGAGCACGCTCGGGTTTGCGGGTGCGCCGGGAGCGGGGCCGAATGCGCTGGCGGCGCCTCAGGCGGCGTTGATCTCGGCGCTGGCGAAGGGTGTGCTGGGGGGCAATCTGAACTGGGCGATGATCGGCTATGGCGCGCTGACTGGCATGGTTGTCATCGCGGTCGACGAGTTGCTCGGCAAGGCGGGGAAGCTGCGCTTGCCGCCGCTTGGCGTCGGGCTCGGCGTGTATTTGCCGATGTCGGTGACGTTGCCGGTGACGATCGGGGCTGTCGTCGGATTTGCGTATGATCGCTGGGCGGACCGGGCGCGCGATCCTGAACTGGCCAAGCGGATGGGGGTGCTGACCGCGACGGGGATGATCGTCGGGGAGTCGCTGTGGGGCGTTGGCTTTGCGGGGATCGTGTACCTGACCAACAAGGAGACGCCGTTGGCGCTGGTCGGGAATGGGTTTGCGAGCGTGGCGCTGGTCGGCGGGACGCTGTTGTTCGCGGTGCTGACGTGGGTGATGTACCGGCGGACGATGGCGGCTTCGCGGTAACGCGCGTGCCCTCACCCTTCCCACCCGGCAAGCGCCGGGCGGGCCCCTTCCCTCTCCCCGGGGGGAGAGGGGGTAGGGAAGCGTGTTTCCCCGCGAAGGCGGGGATACAGACTGGGCTCCCGCCTTCGCGGGAGAACAAGAAGCGGGAGATGCGCTCGGTTCTAGCGTACCACCCCGGCGGAGGCCGGGGCCCAATTGGAAAGGTGGAAATAACGGAGCGCGGTCCGCCGTTATCTGCGTTCCCCAATTGGGCCCCGGCCTTCGCCGGGGTGGTGCTTACGCGGGGGTGGTGCTTACAGGCGGGAGAAGGATGGCGTCCGTGGGGACGCCCCCCTCACTTCATCGCAGCAAGCATGTCCTTGATCGGCACGAACGCGAACCCGACCGAACTATCCGCGATCCCGTACGGCATGAAGATCGTGTCGCCATGCTTCAGCGCGCCGCAGCTATAGACGACGTTGGGCACGTACCCCTCGCGGTCCTGGTCCTTCGCGGCCAGGATCGGCTGGCTCGTCCGGCCGATCACCTTCGACGGATCGTTCTTGTCGAGCAGCACCGCGCCGATCGAATATTTGCGCATCGCACCGACGCCGTGAGTCAGCAACAGCCAGCCCTCGTCGAGTTCGATCGGCGGGCCGCAATTGCCGATCTGCACCAGCTCCCACGGATATTCCGGCGTCAGGATCTTTTCGCCGTCGTCCCAGTCGGTCAGCGTGTCGGACTTGAGCAGGAACAGATTCTCGCCGTCCTGCCGGCCGATCATCATGTACTGGCCGTTCACCTTTCGCGGGAACAGCGCCATGCCCTTGTTGCGCGCGGCGGGGCCGGTCATCGGCACGAGGTCGAACGCGCGGAAATCGCGGGTCCGCATCAGTTCGGACTGGATCACCGAGCCGTTATACGCGGTGTAGGTGCCGATCCACTCGTACTCGCCGTTCTCGTGCTGGAACCGGACGATCCGCAGATCCTCGAGGCCTTTCGACTGCGCCTGCGTGATCGGGAAGATCACCGTGCCGCTCAGCGTGCTGTCGCGGTGGCGATAGACGGTGACGGGGCCCTCGGGCATCTCGTCCTCGCCGCTGCCGACCGCATCGGTCGCGGTCGCGAACGGCGGCTCGGGCGCGAGCTTCATCTGGTTTTCGCAGGTAATGATGCCTTCGCGGAAGGCGACCGACGAGATGTGGCCCTCGCCGACTGCACGCAAGCTCATCAGGATGCGCATCGACCCCGGCGGCATGCCCGACTGGTCGAAATGTGGCACCGCGCTGGGGTTCATCAGCGCCGCGGCGGCATAACTGTATTCGTGGCAGAAATACGCGCCGATCAGCTGGCGCTTCTCGTCGCCGATCTCCGCGCCGTTCAGCCCGAGCATGTCCTCGATCTGATCGTAGCGAGTCATGAACACGCGCCGCGTCTGCCAGTGGCGCGCCTCGAAATCCTTCAGCACGACCTCGAGCTGCGCACGCGCCTGTGCAGACGACATTTCCAGCACTTCGCCGACCAGTCGCTCGGTCC
The DNA here is from genome assembly GCF_053345535.1 of Sphingomonas sp. M1A8_2b. Taxonomy (NCBI): domain Bacteria; kingdom Pseudomonadati; phylum Pseudomonadota; class Alphaproteobacteria; order Sphingomonadales; family Sphingomonadaceae; genus Sphingomonas; species Sphingomonas sp. M1A8_2b. The sequence continues at coordinate 1,098,685 of NZ_JBKFAH010000001.1, forward strand.
GGCTCGGCGCGCCGCCCTGGCCGCCCCACGCGATGTGGAACGGGCGGACGACGACACGCGAAGGATCCGCGTGCAGCCGCAGCTGGTGGTTGAACAGATCCATCGTAGCAGTGCCCCGCGTCGTTCCACTCAGCGCGTCGTCGCCTGCAAGGCTTTCGCTAGCGAACTAGGCGACGACGCGGGTCGCTCCTGCCACGCTTTGCGCTGCCTTTGATACCCCCGAAATCGCGCAATTCGCGAGTTGCAGGGCCAAAATCGACTCGGCGCCCTGGTTTCGGTTGAGCCCGCTCGGCATCAGGCCATCGAAACAGCCGCCGTCGAGCACACTCGCGAGCGGCAGATCGAGGTCGTTCGCGCCGAGGAACCAGCCGTAGGCGCGCTGTGCCTCGTCATACCAGCGCAGGTCGCCGGTCGCCTCGAACGCGGCGATGCAGGCATCGACCGTCGCCTGCGCTTCGAGCGGCTGCTGGTCGAACTGCAACGGCTCCGCATACGGCCGGTTGAAGCTTTCCGACCCGACCGCACGGAAACGACCCTCGGGTGAGGTCTGCTTGGCGACGATCCAGTCGAGCGTGGCGATGCCGCAGTCGATCAGGTCCTGGCGACCCAGTGCCTGACCCGCGCGGATGAGCGCCTGCGGAAGGCGCGCATTATCGTAGGCGAGGACGATCTCGAACCACTGCCATTCGGGGCGACGCGCTGCCGCAAGGAGATCAAGGTGAATCTTCGGGAAGGCCTCGAGGATCGACAGCGACAGCTGGTGGCCGGGCTTGGCCTCCAGCATCGCCGCCGCACCGAGCATCGCGAACGACTGCGCACGGAGGCTGCCGAGTTCGAGCGCCATCGTCGCCGTCGAATCGAACATCGCGGTCGCCCAGTCGCGGTGCTTGCCGGCCTGCGCATCGCGCGCGGTGACGCCAAGCGACCACAGCGTACGACCGTTCGAATCCTCCGACCCCGACTCCTCGCACCAAGTGCGGTCGAAGTTCATGAAGTTGCGGAAGCGGCGCGTGTCCGGGTTCCAGGCGTACTGCACGAACGACGCATAAATCGTCATCCACTTGTCGCGCGTGACGTCATCGAGGTCCGGCAGCGCGCTCATCAGCATCAGCGCCCGGCAATTATCGTCGATGCAATAGCCATGACGACGATCGGGGATCGAGAAGATCGAATGCTGGAGCATGCCGGTCGAATCGCTCATCCGCTCGACCGCGGCGAAGTCCGGCGACAATTGCTTCAGATGCGTCTGTACCTTGGGAAGCCTGAACGGGCGTGCGGCGACGATCGCGTTGATCTCCGCCATCGTTGCCTCGGCGAGCTTCGGCCAGATCATCGTGCGGCCACGCGCATAGGCGCGCTCGGCGAGACGGAGGCGATCGCGGTCGCTCGACAGCAGCGTGTCGATCTCGCGCGCGAACGCATCGACATCGCCGAACGGGACGAGCACGCCGTGACCGTCCGCCAGGATCTCGGTCGCATGGACGTAGGGGGTCGAGATGACGGGCTTGCCGACGCCGATCGCGTAGCTGAGCGTGCCCGACGTGATCTGCGCAGGGTTGGTGTAGGGCGTTACATAGACGTCCGCCGCCTGCAGATAATCGATGAGCTCGCCATGCTCCAGGAAGGCGTCGACGAAGGCGACGTTGTCCGCCACGCCCTTGTCGGCGGCGAGCGCCTTCAGCTTGTCGCGATACTTCTCACCCTCGTGCGCGACGAGGTTCGGATGCGTAGCGCCGAGAACGACGTAGAGCAGGTCGGGATGCTTTTCGATCACCGCGGGCAGCGCGTTGATGACCGTCTCGATCCCCTTGTTGGGTGCGAGCAGGCCGAATGTCAGCATGACCTTGTGGCCATCCCAGCCGAACTTGCCCTTCACGGCCGCGGTATCAAGCAGGGCGCGATCTGGCACGCCGTGCGGGATCATCACGATCTGGCGCGCATTGGCGCCGTACACGCGTTGGAGGATGTCACGGCCACGCTCGGCCATGACGATCACGCGGGCGGCGCGACGCAACAGGCCCTCTAGCACGCGGCGCTCGTCGGCATTGGGCTTTTCGAGGATTGTGTGCAGCGTGACGATGACCGGCAGCGTCGTGCGGTCTAGCAGCGCAAGGATGTGCTCGCCCGCGGGACCGCCATAGATGCCGTATTCATGCTGCACCCAGATCGCCTGTGCGCCGCTGGCCTCGATCTTCCGCGCGGTGTCGATATACGCCGAAAGGTCGGGCTGCGGGATCGTGCCGGTCACCTCGGGCGGATAGTCGTATTTGCCGGGATGATCGTCCATCGCATAGACGTCGACCGCGATCTCGGGAAAGCGCGCGCGCATGGCCGTGAAAACGTCGGTCGTGAAGGTGGCGATGCCACACTGTCTCGGCAGGAAATTACCGATCAGCGCCAGTCGCGCGATATTCCCACCGTCCGCCGGTTTCACCATACCCTGTCCCTCGTTTGAGCGCGTGGCCGGGGCAAACCCCAGGTCGCGTATCTATTCGAACGGTTCAGGTAGCATAAAGTTTCACCGCATACTGCAGTGCAGCATGCGATTCATCGTAATCTCCATCAATATTGCATTTTCAGCGACTTAGCTGCGCCTTAGCCACGTCCGCGATACGAGGCGACGCCCTGGTCGGGGAGCCATAGATCGTGCGGCGGTGCACCCGATTGCCAGAACACGTCGATCGGGATTCCGCCGCGCGGATACCAGTACCCACCGATCCGCAGCCACACCGGTTTCATCTCGTCGAACAGGCGTTCGCCGATGCCGACGGTGCAGTCCTCATGGAACCCGGCGTGATTGCGGAAGCTGCTCAGGAACAGTTTCAGCGACTTCGATTCGACGATCGTATCGCCGGGGACATAGTCGATCACGAGGTGCGCGAAGTCGGGCTGGCCCGTGACCGGGCAGAGCGACGTGAACTCGGGCGCCGCGAACCGCACCAGATACGTCCGGCCCGGCCGCGGGTTCGGAACATAATCGAGCACGGCTTCTTCCGGAGAGGCGGGGAGGGCGCTGTTCTGGCCCAGATGCAATGGGTTGGCGGGTGCGGTCATAGTGCGCCATGTAGGACGCGATTCGGATGACGCAAAGTGGGTGATCCTTCTTCCCGTCATGCCGGGCTCGTTCCGGCATCCACCCGTCCGCGGACTCCACGGGCGGCGAGTGTGCGGAACGGTGGACGCCGGAACAGGTCCGGGGTGACGGAGAGATTTGGGCAATGACGATCACGACACTCGTACCGATCCTTGGCGACCAGCTGACGATCGACCTCGCCTCGTTGCGCGACTGCGACCCGACGACCACGATCGTGCTGATGATGGAGGTCGCCGAGGAGACGACCTACGTCCGCCACCACAAACGCAAGATCGCCTATATCCTCTCGGCGATGCGGCATCATGCGGAAGCGCTGCGCGAGGCTGGGTGGACGGTCGAATACATGCGGCTCGACGACCCCGACAATGCGGGCAGCTTCACAGGCGAGATCGCGCGCGCGGTCGAGCGGCATGATCCCGAACGCATCGTCGTTACCGAGGGCGGCGAGTGGCGCGTGATGGCGATGCTCGAAAGCTGGGAGACGCTGTTCGGCATCCCCGTCGATATCCGCAGCGACGTCCGCTTCCTCGCCAGCCATGCCGATTTCGAGACTTGGGCCGCCGAGCGGAAGACGCTGACGATGGAATGGTTCTATCGCCAGATGCGGACGCGCACCGGGCTGTTGATGACCGACGGCAAGCCCGAGGGCGAACGCTGGAACTTCGACAAGGAGAACCGCAAGCCCGCCAAGAACGACCTGCTGATGCCGCGCCCGCTGGTCTTCGCGCCGGACGCAATCACGCAAGGTGTGCTGGCGCTGGTGACGGAGCGGTTCGCCGAGCATCCGGGGAGCCTCGACGGGTTCGAGTACGCCGTGACCGTGAAGGATGCCGAGCGGCAGGCGGCGAACTTCTTCAAGCACGCGCTGCCGCAGTTCGGCGATTACGAGGATGCGATGCTCACAGGCGAGCGGCATCTGTGGCACTCGATCCTGTCGCCGTACATCAATTCGGGGCTGCTCGATCCGCTCGACCTGTGCCGGCGCGCGGAGGCGGAATATCGCGCCGGTCGCGCGCCGCTCAACGCGGTCGAGGGCTATATCCGCCAGATCATCGGCTGGCGCGAATATATGCGCGGTATCTACTGGCGCGAGGGGCCGCAGTATGTCGAGCGCAACTTCCTCGATCATCACCGCGAGCTCCCCCGCTGGTACTGGACCGGCGAGACCGACATGCTGTGCCTGCGCGAGGCGATCGGCCAGACGCTGGAGACCGCGCACGCACACCATATCCAGCGGCTGATGGTGACGGGCAATTTCGCGCTGCTGATCGGCGCGGACCCGGCGAAGGTCCACCAATGGTATCTGGAGGTGTATGTCGACGCGTACGAGTGGGTCGAGCTGCCCAACACGCTGGGCATGAGCCAGTTCGGCGATGGCGGCTTGTTGGGGTCTAAGCCGTATATTTCGTCGGGCGCGTATATCGACCGGATGTCCGATTATTGCGGGACCTGCCGCTACAAGGTGAAGCAGCGGATCGGGCCGGATGCGTGCCCGTTCAACGCGCTATACTGGGATTTCCTCGACCGGCACGAGGACAAGCTCGGGCGCAACAACCGGCTGGCGATGCCGTATCGCAACTGGGCGAAACAGTCCGAGGCGGACCGCGAGGCGACGCGCAAGCAGGCGGCGGGGTTCCTCGCCTCCCTCGACGCGAGCGGCCCGGCTGGCTACTGACGCGGGCGACATCACGGAGGACTTGGCATGGACGCGTTGGTGACCACCGAATGGCTGGCGAACGAACTGGGCGCGAGTGATCTGAGGATCGTCGACGCGACCTACGCGGAGGGACGGGATGCAGCGGCGGAGTATGAGGCGGCGCATATCCCGGGCGCGGTGTTCATGAACCTGAGCGAGTTGCGCGATACCGACAGCGACCTGCCTAACATGCTGCCCTCGGCGGAGAAGTTCGCGAGCCGGATGCAGACGCTGGGCCTCGGCGATGGCAGCCGCATCGTGCTGTACGACAGTTCGCCCTGGCACACGTCGGCGCGCGCGTGGTGGATGCTGCGGCTGTTCGGCGCGCACAACGTGGCGATTCTCGATGGCGGGCTGACCAAGTGGCAGGCCGAGGGGCGCGAGATCGCAACCGGCAAGGAGACGCCACGGCATCGTCACTTCACGACCTGGGCGGACCTGAAAGGCGTGCGCGATCTCGACCATATGAAGGCGAACGTCGAGAGCGGTGCGGAGCAGGTGCTCGACGCACGCTCGGCGGCGCGCTTCACCGGCGCGGAGGAAGACCCGCGGCCGGGCACCGCACCGGGGCATATTCCGGGGTCGAAGAACCTGCCGCAGGGCGCGGTGTTCAACGCGGACGGCACGTGGAAGACCGGCGACGCGCTGAAGACCGAGTTCGATAAGGCCGGCGTCGATCTGGCGAAACCGCTGGTGATGACCTGCGGCTCGGGCATCACCGCATCGGTGCTCGCATTCGGCGCGCATCTGCTTGGCAACGAGGCGGCGCTGTACGACGGCAGCTGGTCCGAATGGGGCGGCGATCCCGAGACACCCAAGGCGACAGGCACAGCATGAGCGATACGAACAAGCCGGTCGGCAACGCGACCAAGGTCGTTCTCGCCGGCCGTCGCAAGGAATGGACGCGCGGTGTTGGAGAGGGGGGCATCGTCAGCCCGCCGGTCTGGCGCGCCTCGACGATCCTGTACGATTCGGTCGGCCACCTCCGCGACAGCGCGACGCGCGATACGCATCACCGGCTGTTCTACGGGCGCAAGGGCACGCCGACGCAGTGGAGCCTCGCCGACGCGCTGACCTCGCTCGAGCCGGGCGCAGAGGGGACGTTCCTCTATTGCTCGGGCGTCGCGGCGGTCGCGGCGGCGTTGCTGTCGGTGCTGTCGCCGGGCGACGAGCTGCTGCTGGTCGACAGCGCCTATGATCCGACGCGCGGCCTCGCCAACGGGCTGCTCAAGCGGTTCGGGATCACCACGCGCTATTACGACCCGCTGATCGGCGCGGGCATCGCCGACCTGATCGGCGAGAATACGCGGGCGATCTTTATGGAAAGCCCGGGTTCGCTCAGTTTCGAGGTGCAGGACGTCCCCGCGATCGTCGCCGCCGCCAAGGCGCGCGGCGTAACGACGTTGCTCGACAACACCTGGGCCACACCGCTGTTTTTCCCTGCGATCGAACACGGCGTCGATCTGACGATCCTCGCCTGCACCAAATACGTCGTCGGCCATTCGGACGTGATGCTGGGATCGGTCACCACCGGCCCCGGCCATTTCAAGACATTGCGCGAGACGAGTTTCCAACTCGGCCAGGTCGCCAGCCCCGACGATTGCTGGCTCGGCAGCCGTGGCCTGCGGACGATGGCGGTCCGCCTCGCGCAGCATCAGTCGAGCGCGCTCCAGATCGCCAAGTGGCTGCAATTGCATCCCGAAGTCGCGCAGGTGCTCCACCCGGCGCTCCCCGATTGCCCCGGCCACGACCTGTTCGTCCGCGACTTCAAGGGCTCCAGCGGCCTCTTCTCTTTTGCCCTCAATGGTGGAGACGAAGCCTCGCGCGCCGCGCTGATCGACACGCTGCAATTGTTCGGCATTGGCTATAGCTGGGGCGGCTTCGAAAGCCTCGCCATCCCCGCCGACCCGCAACGCCACCGCAGCGTGACCAAGCGCGCCGCCGCCGGCCCGATGGTCCGCCTCCAGATCGGCCTTGAAGACCCCGCCGACCTGATCGCCGATCTCGAAGCCGGGCTCGCCGCCTTCACCGCCGCGAAGGGCTAGACGATTTCCGATCGAGGCGGGTCCGAACGCGCAGCCACCGAAGCACCCATCTTCGATGCGGCGTTCCAGGCCGAGTTGGATACGCTGTTTCGATGGCGCCGTGACGTGCGGCATTTTCGGCGCGACGCGTTGCCGGCCGGGTTGCTCGACCGGTTGCTGGCAACTGCCGATGCCGCACCGTCGGTCGGGCTCAGTCAGCCGTGGCGGTTCGTCACAGTCGACGACCCCGCCCGCCGCGATGCGGTGCGCGCCGACTTCGAAGCGTGCAACGCCGCGGCGCTGACGACGCAGGACGGGGCGAAGGCGGCCACCTACGCCCGGCTCAAACTCGCGGGGCTCACACAGGCGCCCTGTCATGTCGCGGTGTTCGTCGAGCCCGATCCGGACCAGGGCCACGGGCTTGGCCGTCGGACGATGCCCGAAACCGTCGCCTATTCCGCGGTCATCGCGGTCCACACGCTGTGGTTGGCGGCGCGGGCGCACGGGGTCGGCCTCGGCTGGGTCTCGATCCTCGACCCGCCCCGGATCCGGGCGATCCTCGACGTGCCCGAAGCCTGGCACCTCGTCGCGTATCTGTGCATCGGCTATCCTGAGATCGACGCGCTTGCGCCAGAACTCGAACGCGAGGGCTGGGAACATCGACGCTCGATCACCGTCGTGACGCGCTGAATCGACGAACGGAACCGGCGAACGAAACCGTAGCGCGCCCTGCTCGGGTGTGGCGCTTGCGCAACATGCGTGCTGTCAAAGCCCGATTGTACGCAAGATTCGCTTGTGCGCTGCAACAGGCACTGTCATCCCGGTGTCACCGTTGGAAAGACCGCGCTGGGGTTCGGCCCCGATAGATGCGGCGTCTCACGGATGCAGGGCGGACATCGACTTCCAGTATCGAAAGGGAAACGATGCGCTTCACCACACTTCTCCTCGGCGGCATCGCATTGGCCGCCGCTACGCCCGCGTTCGCGCAGGATACCGCGCCGCCCAAGGAGGTCACCGTCTCGGGCTCGGTCGGTCTCGTCAGCGACTATCGCTTCCGCGGCGTGTCGCAGTCGGACGAGAACCTCGCGGTGCAGGGCGGCATCACGATCGCGCACAAGAGCGGCGTGTATATCGGCACCTGGGGTTCGAACCTCGCGGGCTGGGGCACGTTCGGCGGCGCCAACATGGAGCTCGACCTGATCGCGGGCTACAAGGTCCCGGTCGGTGGTGGTGCGGTCGATGTCGGCGCGACCTGGTACATGTATCCGGGCGGCTTCGACAACACCGACTTCATCGAGCCCTATGTCAAGGTGTCGGGCACCGCCGGCCCGGTCGCACTGCTCGGTGGTGTCGCCTATGCGCCCAAGCAACAGGCGCTCGGCCCCTGGTATAGCAACGGTACGTCGGCGGCGAACGGCGTCTACGACCGCGTCAATGCCAAGGACGACAATCTGTATCTCTGGGGCGACATCAGCAGCGGGATTCCTAATACCGGGCTGACCGTGAAGGCGCATGTCGGCCATTCGAACGGCAACAAGGGCCTTGGGCCGTTCGCGACCAGCGTGTCGCCGACCGGCGAATATTGGGACTGGCTGTTCGGTGCGGACTACGTGATCCCGACGACGCCGCTGACGCTGGGCGTGGCGTATGTCGACACCGACATTTCGAAGCGCGAATCGGCGTATCTGCAGCCGAGCTTCAGCCGGGGCCAGGACGGCACCGGCTCGATCGCCGGCGGCAAGGTGCTGGTGTCGCTGACCGCGGCGTTCTGATCTGGCCGGGGAGAGGGCGTCCCTGAACCCTGTTTCCCCGCGAAGGCGGGAAAACAGGCTGGGCTCCCGCCTCTGCGGAGAACGAGACGGGTAGAGGTTCCGCAATACCCAAACCGTCATCCTGGGCTTGACCCAGGATCCAGAGCCGCAGGCGTTCTGCTGATGGCTCTGAATCCTGACTTTCGTCAGGAGGACGGGGCGGATGGTGCTGGAACGAGACCGGCGGATACGAAAAAGGGCGGCCCCGCGAGGAGCCGCCCTTTTTTCGTACATCGGGAGCGCCCGGTCAGTTCGCCTTGGCGCGTGCGTCCTGGCCGTCGCCTTCGGGAGCGGCGACGATGTCGCGCGTGGTGGTGCCCTTGTCGACGACCGTCGTGTCGGGGTCGCCGGCGCTGGAGCGGATGCCGGGATCGTCGGAATCGGCGCCGGCGTCGTTCAGCACGCCGGTCTCGGCAGGACTGCGCGCCGCGGTGCCGCCGAACAGCGCATCGAGCGTCTGCGCGTTGGCCGCGGTATCCTGCGGGCGGGCGGCGCCGGGCTGCGGCGGGACCAGCGCGAAGTCAGGTGGGATCACGAGCGGCGCCTGGCGCGCGACCGCGAACTCGTCGGGACGCGCGCGATCGAGGCTCTTGCTCGTCGCACAGCCGGACAGGAGGACGACGACGCTCGCCATACCGGCAGCCAGGGGCACAAACTTACGCATGGGAATTCTCCACAGGGGGCTTCTCGCGCACGAGGAGCGCCCGAACAAGCAGGACGAGCACACCGACAGTAATCGCTGCATCGGCGACATTGAAGACCAAAAACGGACGCCACTCGCCGATATGCAGGTCGCAGAAATCGACGACGTAGCCGAGCCGGATCCGGTCGAGGATATTGCCGATCGCGCCGCCGAGCACGAAGCCCAAGGCGACCTGATCGGCCGGGTTCTTCTCGCGCGTCATCCACACCGCGACGCCGACCGCGATCGCGCCGGTCAGCAGCACCAGCGCCCAGCGGGTCAGGTGCCCATCGGCGGGAAGCAGCCCGAGCGAGATGCCGATGTTGGGGACGAAGCGCAGGTCGAAGAACGAGGTGATCGTCTGCGAATCGCCAAGCGAGTCGATCCCGAGCGGCTTGGTCACCGCCCATTTACTGAGCTGGTCGGCGAGGAACAGCGCGATCGCCGCGCCGAACCCGGCCTTTGGCAGGTTACGCATCGGCCACTACCTCGTCGCATCGGTTGCAGAGTTCGCCGTCGACGGTCACCTCGGGGAGGTGGCGCCAGCAGCGGCCGCATTTGTGGAATTCGGTGCGCGTTACGGTGACAGCGTCGCCCGGCGTGACCTTGGCGACGATGAAGGCTTCGGTCAGTTCCGCAGCTTCAGCCGGTGCGAGAGGCGACATCGATTTGATCGTGACCTCTGCCTCCAAACTCGAACGCACGGTCTTTTCGCGACGCATGGGTTCGATCGCTTCGGTAACCGTTTCGCGAAGTGCGCGGATTTGCGTCCACTTCTTCCCGACTTCGACGCCATCCTCCACCTCGGGCAGCGACGGCCATTCGAGGTAGTGCACCGAGCTGTCGTCGTTGGGAAAGCGCGACTGCCACACTTCTTCTGCGGTGAAGCAGAGCACCGGCGCGGCGTAGCGGACGAGTGCGTGGAACAGCACGTCCAGCACCGTGCGGTACGACCGACGCTTGATGTCGTCGGCCGCGTCGCAATAGAGCGAATCCTTGCGGATATCGAAGAAGAACGCGGACAGGTCCTCGTTCGCGAAGTCGGTCAGCAGGCGCGTGTAGCGGTTGAACTCGTACGCTTCGGCGGCCTGGCGCAGTTCGGTGTCGATCATGGCTAACTTGTGGAGCACGTAGCGCTCCAGCTCGGGCATGTCGGACACCGCGACGCGCTCCGACTCGTCGAAGTCTTCGAGCGCGCCGAGCATGTAGCGGAACGTGTTGCGCAGCTTCCGATACGCGTCGGAGGCGGTGGCGAGCACTTCCTTGCCGATCTTCACGTCGTCGAAATAGTCGGTCGAGGCGACCCACATGCGCAGGATGTCCGCGCCGGACTCGCCGATGATCTTGAGCGGATCGACGACGTTGCCGAGCGACTTCGACATCTTCCGGCCCTGGCCGTCGAGCGCGAAACCGTGCGTGAGGACCGCGTCGTAGGGTGCGCGACCGCGTGTGCCGCAGCTTTCGAGCAGCGACGACTGGAACCAGCCGCGATGCTGGTCCGAACCTTCGAGGTAGAGGTTCGCGCGCGTTCCTTCGCCGTAGCGTGCTTCGACGGTGAAGACGTGCGTGCAGCCGGAGTCGAACCAGACGTCGAGAATGTCCTTCACCACCTCATAGTCGGCGAGGTCGTAGTCGGGGCCGAGCAACGCCTGGTGGCCGTCGGCGTACCACGCGTCCGCGCCGTTCTGGCGGAAGGCTTCCACGATGCGCGCGTTGACGTTCGCGTCGTTGAGGTACTGGCCGGTGGCGCGGTTGACGAACAGCGCGATCGGCACGCCCCAGGCACGCTGGCGCGAGATGACCCAGTCGGGGCGGCCCTGCACCATCGACGTGATCCGGTTTTCCGCGCGCGCGGGGATCCAGGTGGTCGCGGCGATCGCGTCGAGTGCGATTTCGCGGAGAGTGGCGCCGTTGCCTGGCCCCCTCTCCCCGTCGGGGAGAGGGCTGGGGTGAGGGGCTGTTCCGGGCGCGGCATTGCTGGGCTGCCCCTCACCCCGACCCTCTCCCCGCAGGGGAGAGGGAGCAGGAGTGGAGGCATCCATCGGGATGAACCATTGCGGGGTCGCGCGGAAGATCACTTTCGCCTTCGAACGCCACGAATGCGGGTAGCTGTGCTTGAAGTCGTCGCTCGCCGCGAGCAACGCGCCGGCCTCGCGCAGGTCGGTGCAGATCGGGCCGTCGGCGCTCACGAACTTCTTGTTGATGACGCTCCCTTGCCCGCCGAGCCATGCCCAGTCGGCGCGGTACATCCCCGCACCGTCGATCGCGAAGACCGGGTCGATGCCGTATTGCTTGCAGAGTTCGAAATCGTCCTCGCCGTGGTCCGGCGCCATGTGGACGAGCCCGGTGCCGGCGTCGGTCGTGACGAACTCGCCCGGGAGGAACGGGCGGGGCTTTGCGAAGAACCCGCCGAGTGCGTGCATCGGGTGCCGTGCGGTCGCGTCGGCTAGGTCGGAGCCTTTGCCGCGCCAGACGATCGCAGCGCCACCCTCCTCTCCGTCACCCCGGCGGAGGCCGGGGCCCACCTCACCGCGGTCTCCCCCGTTGGTAAGTGGGTCCCGGCCTCCGCCGGGATGACGGGAGGGGAGGGTACGGGCAAAAAAACTCCCGATGAGCGCGTCGGCGACCAAGTATCGACGATCGCCGTCCGCCAGCAGAACATACTCGATCTCAGGCCCATAGCTCAGCGCCTGGTTCACCGGGATCGTCCACGGCGTGGTCGTCCAGATCACCGCATGCGCGCCGACCAGTTCGGGCGCGTTCGGCGCCTCGACGATCTCGAACGCGACATCGATCTGCGTCGAGACGATGTCCTCATACTCGACCTCGGCCTCGGCGAGCGCGGTCTTTTCGACTGGCGACCACATCACCGGCTTGGCGCCGCGGTACAGCTGGCCGCTCTCGGCGAACTTCAGCAGCTCGCCGACTATGGCGGCTTCCGCCTCATATTTCATCGTCAGATACGGATCGGCCCAGTCGCCCATCACGCCGAGCCGTTCGAACTCGGCCTTCTGCACCGCCACCCATTTCTCGGCATAGGCGCGGCATTCGGCGCGGAACTGGTCGACGGGGACGTCGTCCTTGTTGAGCTTCTTCGCGCGATACGCTTCCTCGACCTTCCACTCGATCGGCAGGCCGTGGCAGTCCCAGCCGGGGACGTAGGGCGCGTCCTTGCCCATCAGCGACTGCGAGCGGACGATGATGTCCTTCAGGACCTTGTTCATCGCGTGGCCCATGTGGATGTCGCCGTTCGCGTAGGGCGGGCCATCGTGCAGGATGAACCGCTCGCGCCCGAGCCGCTGTTCGCGCAACCGGTCGTAGATGCCGAGCTTGGCCCAGCGCTCGAGGATCGCCGGCTCCTTGGCGGCGAGACCCGCCTTCATCGGGAAGTCGGTCTTCGGCAGGAAGACGGTATCGCGGTAATCGCGGGCGGGCGCAGGAGTATCGGTCATAAGTGGGCCGGGCTGTAGCGGGTAGCGGCTCGTGTTGCCATCCCTCTCCCTCGCGGAGAGGGGCGCGGTTATGCCAGGATCGTCCGCGCGCGCGCGCAGTCGGCGTCCATCTGCGTGATGAGCGCATTGAGGTTGGCGAACTTCGCCTCGGGGCGGAGATACTCGATCAGCGCAACCTCGATCCGCTGGCCGTACAGGTCCTCGCCGAAATCGAAGAAATGCGGTTCGAGCAATTCCTTTGGCGGATCGAAGCTCGGGCGGATGCCGAGGTTGGCGGCGCCCTTGAGCACGCGACCGTCCTCCCGCCGCCCGGTCACTGCGTAGATCCCGTAGGCGGGGCGCAGGTAATTGCCCATGTCGAGATTGGCGGTCGGATAGCCGATCGTGCGGCCGACCTTGTCGCCGTGCTGGACGAAGCCCTGGATCGCGAACGGCCGCGTCAGCAGGCGGGTGGCGGTGGCCATGTCTCCGGCGCGGAGGGCTTCGCGGATGCGGGTCGACGAGACGGTCTCGCCGTCGAGCGATACCGCGCCGACGGTTTCCGCGCGAAACCCGTGGGCGGGGCCGCGGCCGGCGAGCGTGCGGACGGTGCCCGCCTTGCCCTTGCCGAAGGTGAAGTCCTCGCCGGTGACGACGCCCGCCACGCGCAGATTGCGTTCGAGCCGTTCGGTAATGAAGCGCTCGGCGGTCAGCGCGGCAAGATCGCCGTCGAAATTGAAGACGACCATCGCATCCGCGCCGGCCTCGGCGAACAGGCGTTGCCGCTGGTCGAGCGAGGTGATCCTGAACGGCGGCGTGTCGGGGCGGAAATGGCGCACCGGATGCGGATCGAACGTCGCGACCAGCGCGGGACGGCCTTCCGATTTCGCCCACGCGACCGCGCGCGCGACGACCGCCTGGTGGCCGAGATGGAATCCATCGAAATTACCCAGCGCCATGATCCCGTTCGCCAGATACGAAGGGAGGGATGCGCCACCGTCGAGCCGTTGCATGCGCGGTTCAGTAACCAGCCGCCGCGAACGGCGATAGTCCTTCCGTAACCTTGTCCGCCCGCACTTTCTTGTTCTCCCGCGAAGGCGGGAGTCCAGTCTGGGCTCCCGCCTTCGCGCGAGAACAGCTCAGGGGCGGGTGAGCGTGACGAAGCTATAGGCCGGGCGGTCGTTTTCGGCGGGGTGGTCTTCGCGCGCGATCTCGTGCCAGCCGTCGAAGACGGGGACGGTCGCGTCGCCATCGGGGGCGGCGTGGACTTCGGTCAGCTCGATGCGATCCGCGTGGGAAAGGAACTGCGCGTAAATCTGCGCGCCACCGATCACCGCCACGTCGTCGCCGGCCATCGCCAGCGCCTCGTCGACCGAGTGCGAGACCTCTGCCCCGTCCGCGCTCCAGTCGCCCCGCGTCAGGACGATATGGCGGCGACCGGGGAGGGGACTCGGGAAACTCTCGAACGTTTTCCGGCCCATCACCATCGGCTTGCCCATCGTCAGCGCCTTGAAACGCTTCAGGTCGGCGGGGAGGCGCCAGGGGAGTTGCCCGTCGCGGCCGATGACGCCGTTGCTGGCGCGGGCGAGGTAGAAGGTGATCATGTGGCGGTCATGCCGGAATGGGGGGCGGAGAGCTACTCTCCGGTTTACGTCGGCACCCCGCCGTTAACTCCACCCCGGCGAAGGCCGGGGCCCAATTGGGGAACGTCATTGATGAGCGCTGCGCTCCGGTACTCCGGCCTTGCCAATTGGGCCCCGGCCTTCGCCGGGGTGGTAGATAAACGGTGTGGTTCAGCTCGGCGCATGCTCCTTCACATACGCCTCAGGGTCCTTCTCGACGACCTTCACGCCGTTCAGATGATTCGCCTCGAACGCCGCGAACCGCACGCCAAGCTCGTGCCGCTCTTCCAGCGTCGCGTGCTTGCGGAAATCGGTCAGGCCCTGGCGTTCCTCCTCCGCCAAGTGATCGCTGTTCGCCTTGTTGCACTCGCCGACGGCCTCGAACCACGCGTCCGAGCCGACCGGATGCTTGTCGACCGCCTCGCCGGTTTCGCGAATGTCGTTGTGATCCTCGATCGCGTCCTCGGTCTCTTCGGCGGCCGAATCGGCGTCGTTGCCGCCGGTGCCGATCTTCATCAGCCGCGGGTAGAAGAAGCGCTCCTCGGCCTCGGCATGCGCGTCGAGCAGGTTCTTGAGGCGGGTCCAGAGCGCCGACAACGCCTCGGTATCCTTCGCGTCGATCGAATCGATCTGCGCGAACAGCGCGCGCTGCTGCGCATGTTCGTCGAGAATGAGCTGCGTGATGTCCATGATGGGCCTTCCGAATGGGTTCGGACGGTCAACCATGCGCGCAATCCGCGGTTCCTATTGCGATTCGCTCTCTCTGTCAGACCGCGACGGGCGCCTTTATATGCGGCTGCGCATCGTAGCCATGAAGCACGAAGTCCTCATACTCGTATGCATCGATCGAGTCTGGCTTCCGGACGACCTCGAGCCTCGGCAATGGACCCGGCACGCGCGTCAGTTGCAGCCGCGCCTGCTCCAGATGGTTCGAATAGAGGTGGCAGTCGCCGCCAGTCCAGATGAACTCGCCGACTTCCAGCCCGCATTGCTGCGCGAGGATATGCGTGAGCAGTGCGTAGCTGGCGATGTTGAACGGCACGCCGAGGAAGATGTCGCCCGAGCGCTGGTAGAGCTGGAGCGACAGCTTGCCGTTCGCGACATGCGTCTGGAACAGGCAGTGGCATGGCGCGAGCGCCATCGCGTGCAGGTCGCCGGGGTTCCATGCGCTGACGATCTGGCGGCGCGACGCGGGGTTGGTCCTGATCTGGTCGATCAGCTCGGCGATCTGGTCGATGTGGCGGCCATCGGCGGCGACCCAGTCGCGCCACTGCTTGCCATAGACCGGGCCTAGATCGCCGTTGTCGTCCGCCCACTCGTCCCAGATCGCGACCTTCCGGTCCTGCAACCAGCGCACGTTGGTGTCGCCGCGCAGGAACCACAAAAGCTCGACGATGATCGAGCGAAGGTGAAGCTTCTTGGTGGTGAGCACGGGGAAGCCCTGTGCGAGATCGAAGCGCATCTGCGCGCCGAACACGCTGAGCGTGCCGGTGCCGGTGCGGTCCATCGTCTCGACGCCGGTCGAGAGCACGCGGTCCATGAGGTCTAGATATTGGCGCATCGAGGTTGCGTAGCGGCGCGGGGGCGGGGGCTCAAGCGGATGCAGTTGCGCGTGCGGTCGCGGATGCGGTGGGGCAGGCGGGTCTGTGCTGCCGTTGCCCGTGCCTTCTCCTCGTATCGCCGACCTCGCGGCGGCTCGCGCGCTGTTCACGGCGTTGCGTAATGCCACGATCGAGATGGTGGCGGTGGCCTATCTTGATCCGAACCGGAGGCTTCTCGGGATGCGGCATGTCGTCGGCGGACGGGATCGAGTGGCGATTTCGATCCGGACGATCGCGGCGGATGCGTTGGGATTTGGTGCGGTCGGCGTGGTGATGGCGCACAACCATCCGAGCGGCGACGCAACGCCGAGTGCGCGCGATGTGGCATTTACCCAGGCGCTCGCGGCGGGGTTGCGGACGTTGGAAATGGTGTTGCTCGATCATCTGGTGATCGCGGGAGACGAGGTGGCGAGCCTGCGGGCGATGGGTGTGGTGTGAGGACTGTTTCCCCAATTCTACTACCCCGGCGAAGGCCGGGGCCCAATTGGGGGACGTTGCTAACGAAGCGCAGGACACCGTTACTGCGACCTCTCCAATTGGGCCCCGGCCTCCGCCGGGGTGGTGCAGTTGGTTGGGTTAGCAATTCGGATCGAAGTCGAAGCCAAAGCCAAAGCCAAAGCCAAAGCCAACGCCAACATCGCGCCTCACCCCAACCGGCAAGCCCGGATCGCTTCCGGCGCCGGCCGCGGGCCAGTCGCGCGGAAGGTCGCCAGATACCCACCTGCCGACGGCATGTCGTCCATGTCCACTTGGGTATACCCGACCGCCGCGAACTCGCACTTCAGCAAGGCAGGCGGCGTGCCGTGATCGCGGGTCGGGCGGTTGGCGTCGACCACCACCACCAGCCCGTCGGGCTTCAGCGACGGCCGCAACCGCCACAGGAACTCGTAGGGCTGCTCGATCTCGTGATACATGTGGACCATCACGACCCGGTCGAAGCTCGCATCGGGCAGCTTGGGATCATTCGCTTCGCCCAGCTTCACGCTGACGTTCGCCAGATCCTCGCGCGCGACGCGTTCGGCGAGCTGATCGCGCACTGCGGGCAGGATGTCCTCGGCCAGCACGCGCCCGTCCTTGCCGACGCGCGCGGCCATGCGGATCGTGTAATAGCCTTCGCCCGCGCCGATGTCGGCGACCGTCATGCCCTTGCGGATCTTGGCCTTGTTCATCACCTCGCCGGCCTCGTTCAGCCGGTCGCGCGCTTCCTCGTTCGACCAGCGCGCCGAGACGATCGACGCGACCGGACGATCGGCGGCCGGGAACACCGGCTCCTTGGTCTCGCGCTTGATCAGCGGCTTGCTGCCGTCACACGCCGCGAGCAGGAAAACCGGCGACAGCATCAGGGCGAAGATCCCCTTCAGTCTCAATCGACGTCCTCCACCTCGACGGCCTCGCCGGTCACGCGCTGCGACAGGGCCGCCGCCATGAACATCTCGAGATCGCCGTCGAGTACGTCGGACGGGCTGGTCGAGACGACACCGGTGCGCAGGTCCTTCACCATCTGGTACGGCTGGAGCACGTAGCTGCGGATCTGGTGGCCCCAGCCGATGTCGGTCTTGCCGGCATTCTCGGCATTCGCTGCAGTCTCGCGAATCGCCAGTTCGCGCTCGTACAGACGCGCGCGGAGCTGGTTGTACGCCTCGGCCTTGTTCTTGTGCTGCGAACGCTGGTTCTGGCACTGCACGACGATGCCGGTCGGAATGTGCGTGATGCGCACCGCCGAATCGGTCGTGTTGATGTGCTGGCCGCCGGCACCCGACGCACGATAGGTGTCGATGCGCAGGTCGCTCTCGTTATACTCGACCTCGATATTGTCGTCGACGACCGGATACACCCAGACGCTGGCGAACGACGTATGCCGCCGTGCCGCCGAGTCGTATGGGCTGATCCGGACGAGCCGGTGGACGCCGCTTTCGGTCTTGGCATAGCCGTACGCGTTCTCGCCCTTGAGCAGCAGCGTAGCGGACTTGATCCCCGCCTGCTCGCCCGAATGCTGGTCGATCAACTCTACCTTCAGGCCGTGGCGCTCGCCCCAGCGCGAATACATCCGGCTGAGCATGCCCGCCCAGTCCTGGCTCTCGGTCCCGCCGGCGCCGGCGTTGACCTCGATATAGGTATCGTTCGCGTCGGCTTCGCCGGCCAGTAGCGCCCTGATCTTGTCCCGGTCGGCCCGCGCGGCGAGTTCGGCGAGCGCGGCGACGCCGTCCGCCTCCATCGCGGTATCGCCCTCGGCCTCGGCCATCTCGATCAGCTCGGCGGTGTCGCTGAGCTCGCTCTGGATCGCCCGCGTCGCGCTGATCGCCTCGTCGAGACGACGACGCTCGCGCATCACCTCCTGCGCAGCCTTGGGATCGGACCAGAGCGCCTGATCCTCGACGCGCGCGTTCAGCTCGTCGAGACGACGCAGCGCGCGGTCCCAGTCGAGGAAGCGGCGCAGCAGCGCCAGCGCGTCGTTGATGGTGTCTACGTGAGCCTGCGCTTCGGCGCGCATGGGTATTCTCCAAAAATTCCGTCTTCCCAGCGGAGGCCGGGATCGCCGTCCCAAGCGAGCGGGGCGGGTCTCCGGCGGGTGCCGGGATGACGTCTATATAAGCGCGCTAGTAGATTCCGCCTTGTCTTTGCAAGAAATCGCTGTCGCGCGGCGCTTCGGCCTTCTTCACCGCGGTCGTCGTCGTAGCAGCCGTGGGCGCGACATCGGAGCGGCGCGCGGCACGCCGCGGTTCGCTCTCCGGCTTGAACGCTTCCCAGATCACTGCGGGTTTCGGATCGCTGGTATCCGGCCAGGTGCCATAGACCGGGCGGCCGCTCGCGCGATCGATCCGGACCATACGGATCCCCGCGGGCGCGCGGAACGGCAGCTTGGGCAGGTCCTCATAGGCCTTGACCGCGAACTGCTTGAAGATCGGCGCGGCGAGCGTCCCGCCCTGTGCAGCGCCGCCGAGATTCCGCGGCGTATCGAAGCCGATATACAGCCCACCGACGAACTGCGGCGTGCCACCGACGAACCACACGTCGGTCGGGCCATTGTTCGTGCCGGTCTTGCCGAACATCGGCCGATCGAGATCGCGCAGCGTCACCGCGGTACCGCGCTGGACGACGCCTTCGGTGATATGGACCATCTGGTACGCGGTCATAGCATCGAGCACCTGGCGCTGGCGCGTGATCGGCCGCGGCATCGGCTTGCCGTCCCAGTCGGGCGCGTTGCAGTGATCGCAGGGCCGCCAGTTCTCCGGCCAGATCACCTTGCCGTGACGGTCCTGGACGAAGTCGATCAGCGACGGTGGCCCGCCCTTGCCGTTGTTCGCGAGGATCGAATACGCGTTGACCATCCGCCCGACGGTCGTCTCGCCCGCGCCGAGCGCGTAGGAAAGATACGGCGCGTAATCGCCGACGCCCATCTTCTTGATCGTCGCGACGACCTTCGGCATGCCGGTCTGCGCGGCGGCGCGCACCGTCATCAGGTTGCGCGACTGCTCGATACCCCAGCGCATCGTATGCGGACCGGACCCGCGCGAATTGCCGAAGTTGCGGAAGCATTTCTGCCCAAGGCGCGCGCCTTGATAGACGCAGAACGGCCCGTCGACGATAATCGAGGCCGGCGTCATCCCGTTGTCGAGCGCGGCGGAATAGACGATCGGCTTGATCGTCGAACCCGGCTGGCGCATCGCCTGCGTCGCGCGGTTGAACGCCTGCAAGCGGTCGTCGAAGCCGCCCTGCATCGCCAGAACGCGGCCCGACGCGGGCTCCTCGACGACGAACGCGCCCGAGACCTTGGGGATCGCCCGCAGCGAGAATTCGCCGCCGTCCGGCGCCACCGCGATGATGTCGCCGACCTTGATCGCGCCGAACGCGTTGCCGCCTTTGCCCCGCACGGGAATCTGCGCGGCATAGCGCGGCAGCGTGCCGGTCTTGCCGGTGCGGAAGCCGAGGCTCCAGGCATTGCCGTCCTTGCCCGTCACGATCGCCGCGACCCAATCGCGGTAATCCAGCGCGATGTTGCTGTTGAGCAAAGGCTGGAGCCAGTTGTCGTCCTCGATCTCGACATGGCGGATGGGGCCGTTCCAGCCACGCCCGCTGTCAAACCGCACCAGACCATCACGCAAGGCCTGCTGCGCCAGATCCTGCAGCTTCGCGTCGAACGACGTCCGCACCCACAGCCCGCCCGAATAGACGCTGTAGGGGCCGTCCTTCGCGTTCTCGCCAAACTTCGCCATCAGCTGGCGACGGACTTCCTCGACGAAATAACCGCCGACGCTCTCGAACTTCGGCGTCCGCCGCATTACCGCGCCGAGCGGCTCGGCATTCGCCTGGTCATGCTGCGCGCGCGTGATGAAGCCGTTGTCGAGCATCCGGTTGAGCACATAGTTGCGCCGGATCATCGCGCGCTCGGTGTTGCGCACTGGATCGTAGTTCGACGGGCCCTTGGGCAGGATCGCGAGATACGCCATCTGCGCGAGATCGAGCTGGTCGAGCTCCTTGTCGAAATACGCATGGCTCGCCGCCTCGACGCCGAACGCGTTACGCCCGAGCGCGATCTGGTTGAGGTACAGCTCGAGGATCTGCTCCTTGGTCAACGTATCCTCGATCTTGTACGCCAGCACCGCCTCGCGGAGCTTCCGCGATGGCGAATAGGCGTTGCCGATCAACAGGTTCTTGGCGACCTGCTGCGTGATCGTCGAGCCGCCCTTGGCGCGCTTGCCTGTGCCGAGCTTGGTCGCATAATCATACACCGCGCCGGCGAGGCCGGGATAATCGACGCCGTGATGCTCGAAGAACGACTTGTCCTCGGCGGCGAGGAACGCCTTCACCAGCAGCGGCGGATATTCGGCGTAGCTCAGCTCGACGCGGCGTTCGCGCGCGTAGGAATGGATCGGCTCGCCGTCGATGCCACGGACGTTGGTCGGCAGCGGCGGCTCGTAGGTGCGCAGCGTATCCACCGAGGGCAGGTCGCGCATGACCGTAAACCAGAACGCGAAGATCGCGATTAGGCCGAGCCCGACCAGTACGAGTGCCGCCTTGGTCCACCGACTCGCCCAAGCGCGAGCGAGACCACCGCGTAACCGGTCGGAGGTGCGGCCTGTCGCCGTCGTCGAGGTGGGGAAGGGATCGGACGCCATGATTACTGGCGGAGCGTCTAGCAGGTTAGCGCGCGCTTGCCAGCCTCCGGTGCGATGGGGGGGCGGGGCGAGGTTTGGTAACGCGTCCGGCAGAGGTTCGCTGCTCTAAGCGCGTTCGGTGCCCACTCCGTTCGCATATGCGCACCACCCCGGCGAAGGCCGGGGCCCAATTGGAGAGGTGGCAATAACGGAGCGCAACAGCAGTCAGCGACGGTTCCCAATTGGACCCCGGCCTTCGCCGGGGTGGTGCCGTTGGCGGGTGGGTAGGCCATCGACCCTCCCGAAGGCCTAACGATCCTCCCCCGCCAGGGGGAGGTGGCACCGAAGGTGACGGAGGGGGAGGATATGGAGCCGAGGTCGTCGCGTACCTCCCCCTCCGTCTGGCAAGCGCCAGCCACCTCCCCCTGGCGGGGGAGGATCGCAAAACCGCCACATTCGCTTTGGCCCTAATCGGTACCTGAACGACGCGCACGTGCGCGCACAAAACCTGTCACCCAACCCCCCGTTGTGGCAGCAGGCGCGCATGACCCCGCCGCCGCTCCCGATCCTGACCGTACTCCCCGACCTCCTCGCCACTCTCCGCGACCGCACCTCCGCGGTGCTCGTCGCCCCCCCGGGCGCCGGCAAAACCACGGCCGTCGCCCCAGCGCTCCTCACCGAACCCTGGTGCACCGGCGAGATTCTCCTCCTCTCCCCCCGCCGTCTCGCCGCCCGTGCTGCCGCCGAACGCATGGCCTCCACCGCCAGCGAGCCCGTCGGCCAGACCTTCGGCTACGCCACCCGGATGGACAGCAAGCGCTCCGCCGCCACCCGCGTCACAGTCATCACGGAAGGTATCTTCGTCGCGCGCATCCAGGCCGACCCCGAACTCGCCGGCGTGTCGGCAGTCCTGTTCGACGAAGTCCACGAACGCAGCCTTGACGGCGATTTCGGCCTCGCGCTGGCGCTCGACGTGCAAGCCGGTTTCCGCCCCGACCTCCGCATCGTCGCGATGTCCGCAACGCTCGACGGCGCGCGGTTTGCAGCATTGATGGACGACGCTCCCGTCATCGAAAGCGAAGGCCGAAGCTATCCGCTGACACTCCGCCACATCGGCCGCCAAGCCGAACTCCGCATCGAGGACTCGGTCGCCGCCGCCATCCGCCGCGCACTCGGCGAAGCGGAGGGAGGCGTGCTCGCCTTCCTCCCCGGCGTCGCGGAGATCGAACGCACCGCCGACCGCCTCGCCAATCTGCCCGACGACATCGTCTTGCACGAACTCCACGGCAGCCTCGATCCCGCCGCGCAACGTGCCGCGATCCTCCCGGAGCCAGACGCTCGGCGCAAAGTCGTGCTCGCCACCAGTATTGCCGAGACCAGCCTGACGCTCGACGGCATCCGCATCGTCGTCGACTCCGGGCTGGCGAGGCGCCCCCGTTACGACCGCGCCGCCGGCATGACGCGTTTGGTCACCGAGCGCGCGAGCCAAGCGGCGGTCACGCAACGCGCCGGCCGCGCGGCGCGCCTCGGGCCGGGCATCGCGTATCGCTTGTGGGAGGAAGCGGCCACCGCCGGCCTTCCGCGCTACGACCCGCCAGAAATTCTGGAGGCGGACCTGTCCGCGCTAGTGCTGGCGTGCGCATTATGGGGTGTCGGCGATCCGCGCGACCTCCGCTGGATCGACCCGCCCCCCGCCGCCGCGATCGACGAGGCGATGGCGAGACTGACGACGCTGGAAGCGATCGAGGATGGTCGCCCGACGGCACACGGCCGCGCCATCGCCAAACTCCCGATGCCGCCAAGACTCGCGCACATGCTCCTGCGAGCGGGCGAACGCGTCTTGGCGCCGGTCGCAGCCCAGATCGCCGTCCTGCTCGGCGAACGCGGCATCGGCGGACAGGACGTCGACCTCGAAACCCGCCTCCGCCGCTGGAAAACCGAACGCGGGGCCAAAGCTAATGCAGCGCGAGCAATGGCGGAGAGATGGGCGAAACTTGCCCCCCTCCCGCTTGCGGGAGGGGTCGGGGGAGGGCGCGACATACCCCAAGCGCGCGGCACTGCTGGGTCAGCCCCTCCCCCGACCCCTCCCGCAAGCGGGAGGGGAGCAGAAGTGTGCGTCGCGCTGGGCTTCCCCGATCGCGTCGCACGCCGCCGCGACGCGTCCGGCGAGACCTGGGCCTCGGTCGGCGGACGCGGGTTCAAGCTCGACCCGACCTCGCCGCTCGCCCGCTCCGAATGGCTCGCGGTCGCCGACACGCAAGGCTCGGCTGCCGGCGCTCGCATTCTCTCCGCCGTGGCGATCGACCAGGCCACTGTCGAAACCCTCTTCGCCGACCGCATCGAATCCCGCCGCACCGTCACGTTCGACCCCACAACCGGCGGCATCCAGACCCTCCGCGAACGCCGCCTCGGCGCGATCCGCCTGTCGAGCGGCCCCGACAGCGGCGCCGATCCCGACGCGATCCTCGCCGCGCTCATCGACGGCGTCCGCGAGCAAGGCCTCGCGCTGCTCCCATGGAGCGACGGCGCCCAAGCCCTGCGCGACCGCGCCGCCTATGCGGGCGTACCGCTCGATGACGCGACCCTGCTCGACCGCGTCGACGAATGGCTCGCACCGCTCCTGGCCGGAAAACGCCGACTCGACGCGATCGCCCCCGGCGCGCTTGCCGAAGCGCTGCGCAACCTGCTTGGCTGGGACGCAATGCAGACGATCAACCGCTTAGCCCCGCCCGATTTCACCAGCCCCGCCGGCAGCACGCACGCGATCGACTACGCAGCCGAAGGCGGCCCCCGCGTAGAGCTCCGCGTGCAAGCCCTGTTCGGCCTCGCGGTGCATCCGACGATCGGCGAAGCGCGCGTACCGCTGGTGCTGAGCCTCACATCCCCCGCTGGCCGCCCGATCCAGACGACGCGCGACCTGCCCGGTTTCTGGGCCGGCAGCTGGACCGCGGTGGCGAAGGAAATGCGCGGTCGTTACCCCAAGCATCCCTGGCCCGACGACCCCGCCGCGGCGTCCGCGACGCTCCGCACGAAAAAGGCGGATGCAAGGGCCGCCGGTTCGCGATAAGGGGGCTCATGCCAACCGCCCGTATCTTCCAGCGCCCCAAGAACGCCATGCAGTCCGGCAAGCACCGGACCGACGCCTGGCAACTTGAATTCGAACCCTCGGAGCCGAAACGCCCCGACCCGCTCACCGGCTGGGCCGGCAGCGGCGACACCCGTGACCAGGTGCGCCTGCTGTTCCCGACGGCGGAAGCGGCGATCGCGCACTGCGAGCGGGAAGGGGTCGGCTACACCGTCGTCCCCGCGCCGCAGAAGACGCTGAAGCTGCAGAGCTACGCGGATAATTTCAAGTAAGCGGTGCGGGGGAATTACCCCGCTTTCCTTCAGCTGACCGCCTCCCGAACACCCCGTCATGCCGGACTCGTTCCGGCATCCACCCTTCCACACACTCGCAGGCCCTAGACTACGCGAATCCGTAGATCCCGGAACAAGCCCGGGGTGACGGAGTGGCTGAGGGACTGGGAAAACACCAATCGCCGCCTCCGGCGTCTCACTCTCTCCCAACGGGGAGAGGGAAGGGGCCCGCGGCGACTTCGCCGTGGGAAGGGTGAGGGGGTGGGGCGGGCGCGCCACCAGACCCTAGAGTATCGATCCCGCCAGGATCAGCAGCATCTTGGTATCGATCGCCACGCCAGCAGCCCGCTTCTCCGCCACGAACGCCGGCACGTCCGCCAGCGGCACGCGGTGCACGGTGATGTTCTCGTCACCATCGCCGCCCCCATCGCCGACCTTCGTCAGCCCGGTCGCGCGCACCAGTGTGAAGCATTCCGACGTCATCCCCGGCGACGAATAGAACACGCCCAGATCCTCGATCGCGTCTGCGCGGTAGCCGGTCTCCTCCTCCAGCTCGCGACCGGCCGCCACCGCGACGCTTTCGCCCGCGGTTTCGTCACCGACCAGTCCCGCCGGCAGTTCGAGACATGCGCGGCCCAGCGGCACGCGGAACTGCTCTACCAGGATCACGTCGCCCTCGTCGATCGCGACGATCACCGCCGCCGCGATCTGGCCTTGGCGCGCGGCGAATTCCCAGGTGCCTTCGGTCTGTACGGTGATGTATTTACCGGCCCATGCGGTCGTGCTCATAGTTCGATCAGCCTGTCGGGAAGTTCGTTGACCGGCGCACCGGTCCGCGGGAAATGTTCCGCCAATACCGCGCCGATCTGCGCCACCGCATCGGCCATGCCGTCGGCGGGACGATCGTCGCGGACGCCGGCGAGAACCGCCGCCATCGCCGCGCCCCAGGTCTCGTTCTGCACGCGCGAGTGGATCGCATCGTCGGCGATGATCTCGGCACGGTGCTCGGCCAGCGACAGATACAGCAGCACCCCGGTCGAGCCTTTGGTGCGCTTCTCGGCCCCCGCGCGAAACAGGAGTAAAGCCCGCCGCCGCACGCGCCGCGCCTTGGTCGCACCCGGCGTCAGCGCCACCCGTGCCGCCGTCGCCGCCAGCATCAGCCGCACCGCCAGGAACACCAGGGTCGCCAGCACCAGCGCGACCACGTACAGCGCACCCTGCGGTGCCGCCTGCCAGGGATCGACCAGCGCGTAGATGTGGTCCGCCGTGACCGGGTGGAACGCGAGCAGCGCCAGCGTCAGCAGCATCGCGAGCACCGCCCAGTGCAGCGACACGTCGTGATAGGCGTCGGACTGGTTCGCGACGATCGTGACGATCTCGCCGGTCGTCGCGGTCTCCGCCTTGGTGACCGCCGCCGTCACGCGGTCGTGGTCGGTGTCGCTCAGCCGCATCTTACCATCCCCCCGAGGCGCCGCCGCCGCCGCCGGATCCCCCGCCGCCGCCACCGAAACCACCGCCGCCCCAGCCGCCACCGCCGCTATCACCGCTGCCCCAGCTTCCGCCGCCACCGCCACCGCCACGGGTCATCGCGTCGGCAATGCTCCACAACACGATCGGCAAGGCACCGCTGCCGCCGGCACGCCCGCCATCGGTATAGCGCTGTCCGCTGACCCGCCGCGAAATCATTGGGATGACGATCGCTGCCATGACTATGCCGAAGAAGATCAGCCCGATCGGCACACCGCCGCCGCCGGTCTTGCGCGCATGCGTCCTGTCGTATTCCGCCGCCGCCGCCGTCACCTTCGCGCGTGCCTCGGCATCGGGCAACGCGAGCTGGTCCGCGACCGCGTTCGTCCCCGCAACGATGCCGCCGGGAATGTCGCCCGCCTTGAAGCGCGGCAGGATCTGCTGGTTGATGACGACGCTGGAGAACGCGTCGGTGAGCACCGGCTCCAGGCCATAGCCGACCTCGATCCGCACCTTTCGGTCGTTCGGCGCGACCAGCAGGATCGCGCCGTTGTTCGCGTCCTTCAGCCCGACGCCCCAGCTTCGCAGCAGCCGATTGCCGTAATCCTCGATCGGATAGCCTTCGAGATCGGGGACGGTCGCTACGACCAGCTGGTTGCCGGTCGTCCTTTGCAGGTCGTCGAGCCGCTTGGTGAGCGCCGCTTCCTGATCGGGTGGGATCACGTTCGCCGCATCGACGACGAAGCCGGTGAACTTGGGGAAGGTCTGCGCGGTCGCGGCGCTGCTACCCAGCAGCACCGCGAACGCCAGCGTGACGAGATAGCGGATCATCGCGCAGACCCCGATATCAGCTCGCGTTGCCGAAGTTCACCGTCGGCGCGGTCTCGGCACCCGGCGTGGTCGCCGCGAACGGCACCATCGGCTTGGCACCGTAGAAGATCTTCGCGCCGACCGCGTCGGGGAAGGTGCGGATCTTGGTGTTATAGGCCTGCACCGCACCGTTGTAATCGCGTCGCGCGATCGTGATGCGGTTCTCGGTGCCTTCGAGCTGGCTCATCAGCGTGGTGTAGTTGGCCTGGCTCTTCAGCTCGGGATACGCCTCCTGCAAACGCTGCAACGACAGCCCGACGGCACCCTGCACGCGCGAGAACTGCGCGATCTTGGCGGGATCGGTCAGGTCGTCGCCCGACACCTGGACGGTGTTCGCGGCGGCACGGGCCTGCGTGACTTCGACGAGGATGCTCTTCTCCTGCGCGCCCGCCGCCTTCACCGTCGCGACGAGGTTGGGGATCAGGTCGGCGCGGCGCTGATAGTCGTTCTGGACGTCGGCCCAGCGCGCCTTCACGTTTTCCTCGGCGGTCGGGATGCTGTTGATGCCGCACCCGGCCAGCGCCGATGCGAGCAGGATCGCGGCGGTACCGCGGACGATTGGGGCACGTGACATCGGGGCTCTCCTGAATACCTGTGTCACCCTCATAGGACAGTCGGCAGGGTTGGCGAAACCGAAATCGGTGGCTAGCCTCGGCCGGGCAACGGAAGGGGGCGCGGATGCTCAAGGAATTCAAGACGTTCATCATGCGCGGCAACGTGCTCGACCTGGCGATCGCGGTGATCATCGGTGCGGCGTTCGGCAAGATCGTGACGTCGCTGACCGACGACGTGCTGATGCCGATCATCGGCAAGATCTTCGGCGGGCTCGATTTCTCGAGCTATTTCTGGCGGATGGGACCAGTGCCGGCGGGCTATGTCGGCTCGCTCACCGATTACGCGGCGCTCAAGAAGGCGGGCGTGCCGCTGCTCGGCTATGGCGAATTCGCGACGCAGATCGTCAATTTCGTGATCGTCGCGTTCATCATCTTCATGGTGCTGCGCGTGGTGAACCGTGCGGCGGCGATGCTGGAGCGCGAGAAGGCGACCGTGGCGGCCGCGCCTGCGCCGGAGCCGGTCGAGATCGCGCTGCTGCGTGAGATCCGTGACGAGTTGAAGGCGCGCGGGTGACCGCCTTGTCCCTCTCCCCTGTGGGGAGAGGGAGGGAGGAGCCGTTAGGCGACGGAAGGGTGAGGGGCTTGAGGCTCGGGAGCGTATCCCAACGCCCCCTCATCCGACGCTGCCGCGCCACCTTCTCCCCGAGGGGAGAAGGACAGGGTCACGCCGCTACCAGATCCTCGGCGTTGGCGTCCGCCAAGCTCGTCCCATCCAGGATTCGCGCGGTTTCGTCGCGCACGCGCATCATCGCATGGCGGATCGCGCAGTCGGCTTCGCTCTTGCAGTCGGGGCAGGGGCGGTATGCAGTGCGGCTCACGCAGGGCACCAGCGCGAGCGGCCCCTCAATGATCCGGATGACTTCGCCGAGCGAGATCAGATGGCTCGGCCGCGACAGGCAATAGCCGCCCATCTTGCCGCGATGGCTGATCAAAAGCCCGGACTCGCGCAGATCGGCGAGGATCAGCTCAAGGAATTTTCGCGGCACGTTCGCCTCGGCGGCGATCCGCGTCATCGGGATGGGAGGGCCACCGGCGGGGGCACCGCCAAGGAAGATCATCGCGCGGAGCGCGTAGCGGGAGCGCTGCGTCAACATAATGCAGGTTGCTATGCACGCGCTTTGTGGCGAGCGGAAGGCGGTTTGGCACGTTGCGTGCTAGTCATCGCGGCTTGATGATAAAAAAGCCGTCTGCCACGGCCTTTTCATCGTGCTGCGCCTCCCCTATATCGGGTTTGCCGTCGGGGGAATCTTCTCTTGGCGGCTATGGCGATAAACCGTGGCGTGTCATAGACACAGCGGACCCGGGGGCAGTACCCGGCGACTCCACCACCGCCCTCTTCGCGAGAGGGGGACGATGACGGGGTCGAACTAGGATCGACGTGTGTTCAACGACGCTATGTTTCGCTCGGAATGGGACCACCGCAACGGCCCATACACAAGTGCCAACGATAACGAAGCACTCGCAATTGCCGCATAACTGACGGTCTAACGACCTAAGTTATACGGACGAAAGCGCGGTTCGGGCCACACCGGGCAACAGAAGTGGACACCGGCGGTACGGGGGGCACCGAGCAACAGAAGCTCCCCACTTTCCCACATCACGCAGCGAGGCGCGACACGAGGCTGAGCACCGGCGGGCTCATTCCGAGCGGCCCGATGACGACCTGCGTAATGACCAGCACGGCGGCGCCCCACCAGTAGGCAGGATGTACCCGGCCACGCGATTTCAGGTCGAAGATCATGCCGGCGATAACGTAGAGGGCCATCACCGCGAAGACGCCGAGCCCCGCGAACTTGCCCAGCAACGGCATCGGCAGGATCCGCCCGATCGCGGGCGACATCACCAGGATCGTCCCGCACAGCATCAGCCGCTTGTGCCACGCCGCCTGTCTGCGCAGTGCGATCGCCGAGGCCGTGAGCATGCCAAAGCCGAGCACCCCGACGACGTCGAGCACCAGGAATATGCCGGGCGGAAAGAAAAAGGGCACGCGGTGGTCGCGGATCGCCAGAACGGTGGTGAGGATACCGACCACGACCATTGCCGTCGCGATCACCGCCCCCAAAACCCCAAGCCCGCGGTGGAGCGCGAGCGATCCCCGCACGATCAGCGTGTTCTGCACCGCATAAAGAACAATCCATGATGAGAAGATCGCGGCGTGGAGGTGGACTTGGAACGGCAGCGTCAGAAACGACCAGTGCATCCGCCAGGCGTTGAGCGTGAAGCCGAAGATCACCGTAGCGGCGATCACCAGCGCCATGACCAGAAAGAACCGGCGCTCGTTGCGCAACACCGATCGACGATCGGTCGGGCCATCCGTTGAAACTGCCATCTTCGTCCCCGACTCGGAAGGTCTCGAACCTAAGCGTGCGCCATTTTTTAGTAACCTGCCAAGTATTTCACTGATGAGATACGCGTGGTGTTTAATCGCGACGGATCTCAAGCAATTAATCGACTATTATCGAGATCGAGTCTCTATACGTTAGCACAACCTTCAACATCGCGGTTCTTGACGGATGGTGCAGCTTATGTTGCAGAAGCGATGTTAATCCCGCTCAGAATTCCGATCTTGTTATGGGATATCGCACGGCGATCAAATGCCTCGACTAGGGCGAACACCTCATCGACGGTGTAAATGCCTTCGTCGGATTCTATGCCGATGGCGTGTTGATCCGCCTCGAGCCTGAGCCGACCCTCGACGCCCGGCTACGTCACTTGCTGCCAAGTATCGCGTTTGACGGGATCCCGTCTCTTCTGACGATAAAATTCGTTAGGCGGAAAGATCGGCGTGAACGGGCTGTGGATGAACCATCGTCAGCATATTCAGCAACTGTATGCCCGTATAGGGCTTCCGAACGAACCGGATATCCTTCGGCAGGTCCAGCGCAGCGACGTCATCGGTGCCGGACGTGACCAGGATGGAGATGCCAGGCCGTTCGCTGCGGACCTTGCTTGCCAAGCCGACGCCATCGAGGTCGCCGGGCATTCGCACGTCGGTGAGCATCGCCGAGATGTCGGAGCGCACCTCGAGATGCGCGAGCGCCTCGGCGGCGTCCTCGGCTTCGATTACCTCGAAACCCGCATCTTCGAGTGCGAGAAAGGAGTGGACGCGGACAAGCGCGTCGTCGTCCACCAACAATACTACCGGCTTGAGAATGCTTGTCATAGCGGATCGAACTGTCGAGCGATCCGACCGTTCCCGCGTTTGTCACAATCGGGGCTCGACCCGGCGCAAACCCTTGTCATCGCCGAATTTGGTATCCGAAAAGGGGCTCGAATACGGGGGAGCGCACGAAAAAGGGGCCCGGTTGCCCGAGCCCCTTCACCGCGTGCCGTGAGGCAGCGCGTATCAGTCGCGATCGCCCGTCAGGAACGCCGGAGCGAATTCGGGGGCCTTGTCGCCCTCGGAACGCTCGGCGCGGGGAGCGCGCTCGCCACCGCCGCCATCACGACGCGGGCCACGGCCACCGCCGGCATCACGGCCGCCATCGCCGTCACGACGCGGGCCACGCGAGCCACGATCGCCGCCGCCGCCTTCGCCGCGCGGACCACGGCCACCGCCGTTGCCACCAGCATCACGGCCGCCATCGCCATCACGACGCGGACCGCGCGGACCACGATCACCGCCTTCACGGGGCTCACGGGCAGGACGCGTGTCCTCCAGCTCTTCGCCGGTCGTCTGGTCGACGACACGCATCGACAGGCGCACCTTGCCGCGCGGATCGATCTCGAGAACCTTGACCTTGACCTCCTGGCCTTCGGTCAGGGCGTCGGACACCTTCTCGACGCGCTCGTTCTTGATTTCGGACACGTGGACGAGACCGTCCTTGCCACCCATGAAGTTCACGAACGCCCCGAAATCGACCAGGTTGACGACCTTGCCGTCATAGACCTTGCCGACTTCGGCTTCCTCGACGAGGCCCTTGATCCACTTGATCGCGGCTTCGATCTGCGCGGGGTCGGACGACGACACCTTGATCACGCCCTCGTCGTCGATGTCGACCTTGGCGCCGGTCTGCGCGACGATCTCGCGGATCACCTTGCCGCCGGTGCCGATGACTTCACGGATCTTCGACTTGTCGATCTGGAAGCTCTCGATGCGCGGTGCGTGCGCCGACAGTTCCTCACGCGTGTGGTCGAGTGCCTTGGCCATCTCGCCCAGGATGTGCGCGCGGCCTTCCTTGGCCTGCGCCAGTGCCTTGCCCATGATCTCTTCGGTGATGCCGGCGATCTTGATGTCCATCTGCATCGTGGTGATGCCCTCGGACGTGCCCGCAACCTTGAAGTCCATGTCGCCGAGGTGATCCTCGTCGCCGAGGATGTCGCTGAGAACCGCGAAGTTCTTGCCCTCGAGGATCAGGCCCATCGCGATGCCCGACACCGGACGCTTCAGCGGAACGCCCGCATCCATCATCGACAGCGAACCGCCGCAGACCGTCGCCATCGACGACGAACCGTTGCTCTCGGTGATGTCCGACAGCACGCGGATCGTGTACGGGAACTCTTCCTTGGTCGGCAGCACCGGGTGCAGCGCGCGCCAGGCGAGCTTGCCGTGACCGACTTCGCGACGACCCGGCGCACCGAAGCGACCGACTTCACCGACCGAGTAGGGCGGGAAGTTGTAGTGCAGCATGAAGTTTTCGTACGAAAGCCCGTTGAGGCCGTCGATCATCTGCTCCGCATCGCGCGTACCGAGCGTGGTGGTGCAGATCGACTGCGTCTCGCCGCGCGTGAACAGCGCAGAGCCGTGCGTACGCGGGAGGAAGTGGACCATCGCCTCGATCGGACGGATCTGCGTGGTGGTGCGGCCGTCGATGCGGGTGCCGTCCTTGAGGATGGCGCCGCGGACGATCTCCGCCTCCAGCTTCTTCATCAGCTTGCCGGCTGCCATCTGGTCCTGCGGGGACGCGTCCGCAAATGCGGTCTTGCCCTTTGCACGAGCGGCATTCAGCAGGTCGGAGCGCTTGGACTTGTCGGTCACCTTGTAGGCGGCCGCGATGTCCTTGCCGATCAGCTTCTTCAGCTTGTCCTTGGCGGTCGAGAGATCAGCCTGCTCGGCCATTTCCCAAGGATCTTTGGCAGCCATCTCGGCCAGATCGATGATCAGGTTGGCGGCTTCGCGGCACGCCTTGTGGGCGAACTGCACGGCGCCGAGCATGATCTCTTCCGAAAGCTCCTTGGCTTCCGATTCGACCATCATCACGGCCTGGCCGGTGGCGGCGACGACGAGGTCGAGATCGCCAGCCTTGGCTTCTTCCAGCGTCGGGTTGAGGATGTACGCGCCATCGACGTAACCGACGCGTGCTGCGCCGATCGGGCCCATGAACGGCACGCCCGAGATCGTCAGGGCTGCGGAGGCCGCGACCATTGCGAGGACGTCCGGCTCGTTCTCGCCGTCATACGACAGAACCTGGCAGATCACGTTGATCTCGTTGTAGAAACCCTCTGGGAAGAGGGGACGGATCGGGCGATCGATGAGACGGCTGGTCAGCGTCTCCTTCTCGGTCGCGCCGCGCTCACGCTTGAAGAAGCCGCCGGGGATGCGGCCGCTCGCGGAGAACTTCTCCTGGTAATGGACGGTGAGCGGGAAGAAATCCTGCCCTTCCTTGACGGTCCGTGCAGCCGTCACGGCGCACAGAACGACGGTCTCGCCGAGGGTGGCGAGCACTGCGCCATTGGCCTGGCGCGCAACGCGGCCGGTCTCGAGCGTCAGCGTCTTGCCGCCCCACTGGGCGCTTACGGTCTTGGTATCGAACATTCTTTTTCCTTCACTCCGGTCGCCAGATGCGAACGGGGCCTATGTGCGGGCTTAGCCGGCCCGCGGCGGTGTGGAGCGAGTTGTCGCTCCTTGCCAGTGCACCGAATTGTGTCCTGGCGTTTGCCTCCGCGCGAAATGCGCGGAATCAAAACCCTATATACGAAAACGGCCCCCCGAGGGGAGCCGTCTAGGTTACTTGCGGAG
Source organism: Sphingomonas sp. M1A8_2b (assembly GCF_053345535.1). Lineage (NCBI taxonomy): Bacteria > Pseudomonadati > Pseudomonadota > Alphaproteobacteria > Sphingomonadales > Sphingomonadaceae > Sphingomonas > Sphingomonas sp. M1A8_2b. Next base: position 1,132,009 of record NZ_JBKFAH010000001.1, read on the forward strand.
ACCGAGCTTCGCGATCAGATCCAGATAGCGCTGGCCGTCCTTGTGACGGAGATAATCCAGCAGCGTCCGGCGCTTGTTGACCATCATGAGAAGACCACGACGCGAGTGGTTGTCCTTCTTGTGGCCCTTGAAATGCTCGGTCAGGTTCTTGATGCGCTCGGTCAGGATCGCGACCTGGACTTCCGGCGAACCGGTGTCACCCTCGGCGCGCGAATGCTCCTTGACGAGCTCGGTCTTGCGTTCAGCGGTAATCGTCATGAATTCATGTCCTCGACATCACAGATTGAAACCGCGAACGACCCGGACGTTTCCGTCCTCGACCTCGACCAGCGCGACCGGGACAGCGTCCAGTTCGGCGAAGTATTGGCCATCGTCTGCGGCGATCCCGGCCAAGATACGCCCCTGTCGGAGCGCCCCTGCCTGGTCGGGGGTGAGGGAGAGAGCCGGGATGTCGTCCAGCGCCACCCTCAAGGGCAGAAGTACATCTTCAAGCGCGTTGCCTCTAGCGAGTTCGTCCAGTTTGTCCAGCGATATCGCGGACGTGAGGTCGAACGGGCCGGCCTTGGTGCGGCGCAGCATGGTAACGTGGCCGACGGTGCCGAGCGCGATCGCGATGTCGCGGGCTAGGCTGCGGATGTAGGTGCCCTTGGAGACATGCGCAGTGAGCGTGACCTCTTCGAGGGAGGAGTGGGGCAGGGTGGGCTGCAATTCCTCCCCGGCACGGGGAGGGGGACCGCCGTCCGCTTGGACGGTGGTGGAGGGGGGGGCGCCACCAGCGGAACGCTCGCGGAAGCCCCCCTCCACCAGCTGCGCTGGTCCCCCTCCCCGTACCGGGGAGGATAGCGAATGAATCGTCACATCCCGGCTCGCGAGCACCACCTCATGCCCGGCGCGCGCCAGATCATAAGCCCGCTCCCCATCCACCTTCAGCGCCGAATACGCCGGCGGCACCTGAGAAATCGGCCCGGTAAACTGCGCGAGCACCGCCTCCACCGCCGCCAGAGTCGGCCGAACATCGGACGTAGCGATGCTCACGCCTTCAGCATCCAGCGTATCCGTCTGAACCCCGAACATCACCGTAAAATCATAGATCTTGTCGCTATCGAGCATCCGCCCGGCCAGCTTGGTCGCCTCCCCAACCGCAATCGGCAGCACGCCGGTAGCGAGCGGATCGAGCGTCCCCCCATGCCCCACCTTGAACTTCCCATACCCGCCGCTGCGCAAGGCACGCTTCACCGCCGACACGCCCTGCGTCGAGCCAAGCCCCAGCGGCTTGTCGAGAATGATCCAGCCATGCATGCGCGTAAGTCCTAAAATTCAATTGAGGCGGGAGCGGCCACCCATCTACGGGGAGGGGTGAAGCCTACCCCAAAGCCTCACAAAAATGCCGCCGACACAGCGCGACATAGCGGTCATTCCCGCCAATCTCGGTCTGCTGCCCTTCGGCAATCGCCCGCCCGTTCCCGTCGACCCGCAGGTTCATCGTAGCTTTCCGCCCACACCCGCAAACCGACTTGATCTCTACCAACGAGTCCGCCAGCGCCAACAACCGCGCCGACCCCGGAAACAGCGCCCCCTGAAAATCGGTCCGCAACCCGTACGCCAGCACCGGTATCCCAACCACGTCGCAGACATACGCGAGCTGATCCACCTGTGCAGAGGTCAGAAACTGCGCCTCGTCGACCAACACGCAGGAAATCGCATCCTCGCCGTGCTGCCTCGCCACGCAGGCCCCGATATCCGTCCCCGCATCGAACGCGATCGCCGGCGCCTCCAGCCCGATCCGCGACGTGATCGTCCCCGCCGCGAACCGGTCGTCGATCGCGGCTGTAAACAACATAGTCCGCATCCCCCGCTCACGGTAGTTGAAGTCCGCCTGCAACAGGTTCGTCGACTTCCCCGCGTTCATCGAGGCGTAGTAGAAATACAGCTTGGCCATGAGGGCAAAGAGCGGGAAGCTGGGCGGATGTCCAGACCCGTAGCGCGCTACGGCCCGGTATTCCGAGACCAGAAACCTGCTCCCGTCCCACCGTCATCCACCAGGTTCGGCCGTCGCTACATCATCTCCCCCGACCTTGGTCCCACCATCCGTTCGTCCCGAGTAGCTGCTGAGCTTGTCGAAGCGGCGTATCTAAGGATGGGTGGCGCGCGGAACCTGTGCTTCGATGCGAGCCCTCGATACGCTCCTTAGGGAGCTACTCGGTTTCTACTCAGCACGAACGGAAGGGGGCGGGGCGCTCGGGGCGGAGGGGGCAGGGAACGGGATGGGGCGGGCGAGGCATTAGACTCGATCCGCCGTCAGTCCTGACGTCCTGCAACTGGAGCACTAGCGGCCCAGCAAAATCAATCTTCTGTCAGATCCCGCGCAACATGCGGATCACGCAACAACTGGTCGATGTGCGTGCCCTCGTCAAAGCTCTCGTCCGCGAGAAACTTCAACTTCGCCGCATATCGCATCTGCACCCGGTTCGCGACTTCGCGCTGGAGGTAGGCTGTGTTGGTGCGGAGCGCCTTCAGCACCTTTTCCTCGTCCTTGCCGAGCAACGGCTTCACGAAGACGGTGGCGTGGCGGAGGTCGGGGGACATGCGGACTTCGGTGATCGTCACGAGGTGCTTTTCGAGCACCGGATCGTGGACGTCGCCGCGCGCGAGGATGTCTGACAGCGCATGACGCGCCTGTTCGCCGACTCGCAACGAGCGGACGGCCTTCGCTTCTGGGGTATCGGTCTTCATTCTTCTAACTCCCTCGCCCCTCCGGGGAGAGGGTGGGGGTGAGGGGCGGCCACAAGCGCAAACGCCTAGAACAGCCCCTCACCCAACCCTCTCCCCGCAGGGGAGAGGGCTCTAGCGCATCAAAGCGTACGTTCGCGCATCTCGACTTCGAACGTCTCGAGGACGTCGCCCGCCTTGATGTCGACGAAGTTCGACGTGAACGTCACGCCGCACTCGAGCCCCGCACGGACCTCGGCGACATCATCCTTGAAGCGACGCAGCGATGCGATTTCGCCCTGGTAGATGATGACGTCGTTGCGCGTGATACGCGCCTTGAGCGCCTTGCGGATGTTGCCCTCGGTGACGAGCAGACCTGCCGCCTTGCCGTGCTTGCCCGCCGAGAAGACCTCGCGAATATCGGCACGACCGACGACCGTCTCGAACGCTTCCGGCCCAAGCTCGCCTGCCATCCCTGCCCGGATCTCGTCGATCAGGTCGTAGATGACATCGTAGTACTTGAACGCGACCTTCTGGCGCTCCGCGATCTCGCGTGCCTTGGCGTTCGGACGAACGTTGAAGCCGATGATCGGTGCCCCCGAAGCGGCCGCCAGGGTGACGTCCGATTCGGTGATGCCACCAACGCCCGAGCTCAGCACGCGCGCCTTGATCAGGTCGGTGGAGATCTTGTTGATCGCCCCGACGATCGCCTCGACCGTGCCCTGCGTATCCGCCTTCACGACCAGCGGATATTCGATCGCCTGCTTTTCCTTCAGCGCCGAGAACATGCTCTCGAGGCTGGCAGGAACCGAGGCGGTCCGCTTGTCGGTCTTCACGCTGCGACGATATTCCGCGACTTCGCGGGCCCGTGCCTCGTTCTCGACCACCTGGAACGGATCGCCCGCCTGCGGAACACCCGACAGACCGAGGACCTCGACCGGCATCGCCGGACCCGCTTCCTTGATCTGCTTGCCCTTGTCGTCGACCAGCGCACGGACCTTGCCGCTCTCGCCGCCGACCACGAAAATGTCGCCGACCCGCAGCGTACCGCGGTTGACGAGGATCGTCGCGACCGGGCCACGGCCCTTGTCGAGCTTGGCTTCGATCACCGTACCCTCGGCGGCGCGATCCGGATTGGCGCGCAGTTCGAGCAGTTCGGCCTGGAGCTGGATCTTCTCGATCAACGCATCGAGACCGATCTTCTTGGTCGCGGAGACTTCGACGTCCTGGACGTCGCCGCCCATGTCCTCGACCACGATCTCCTCGCTCAGCAGGCGCTCGCGCACCTTCTGGGCATTGGCGCCTTCCTTGTCGATCTTGTTGATCGCGACGATCATCGGCACGCCCGCCGCCTTGGTGTGGGCGATCGCCTCCACCGTCTGCGGCATCAGGCCGTCGTCCGCCGCCACCACCAGGATGACGATGTCGGTGACGTCCGCGCCACGCGCACGCATCTGCGTGAACGCTTCGTGGCCCGGGGTGTCGAGGAAGGTGATCTTCGACTTGTCCTTCAGCGTGACCTGGTAGGCGCCGATATGCTGGGTGATGCCACCCGCCTCGCCGCGCACCACGTCGGTGCCGCGCAGGGCATCGAGCAGCGACGTCTTGCCGTGATCGACGTGACCCATGATCGTGACGACCGGCGCGCGTGGCTTCAGCGTCTCCTCAGCATCGTCGATCGTGTCGTTGGCCAGATCCTGGTCGACATCGCTGACGCGCGTCAGGTTGTGGCCGAACTCGGTGACGAGCAACTCGGCGGTATCCTGGTCGATCGTCTGCGTCATCGTGACGGGCATGCCCATCTTGAACAGCGCCTTGACGAGGTCGGCACCCTTCTCGGCCATGCGGTTGGCGAGTTCCTGCACCGTGATCGCCTCTGGGACGACGACGTCGCGGATCTGCTTGGCCTGCGCCTCGCGCGGACCACCGGTGCCACGACGCTCCTTCTCACGCGCACGCTTCAGTGCGGCGAGCGAGCGAGCGCGTGCACCATCCCCATCGCCGAGCGCGCGGTTGACGGTGAGCTTGCCCGAGGTGCGACGATCGTCACCCTTGCGGTCGCGCTGTTGCGGACGTGCAGGCACTGCGTCGCGACGGACGCCACCAGCCGGAGCATTGACGCCGGTCGCGCCCGGGCGCGCCGCGGTCGTGCCGGCATTCGCAGCCGTGGTCGGCGCTGCGGCAGCGGGAGCTGCAACAGGCTTTGGCGGCGGCGGAGGACGCTCTGGACGCGCCACCGGCGAGAACCGACGCGGCGCCGGGAACGCCGGATCGCGGGTCAGTTCGATGACGGGCGGCGGTGCCGGCGGAGCGACAGGGGCCGGCGCAGGCTTGGGAGCCGGAGCCGCCACGACCGGCGCGGGCGCAGGCTTTGGTGCAGCAACCGGAGCCGGGGCAGGCGCCGCAGCAACGGGAGCTTCGACCGGAGCCGGCGCAGGCGCTGGCGTCGGTGCCGCGACCGGAGCGGGAGTCGCTTCGACCACAGGGGCGGGAGCGGGCGCAGGCGCCTCGACCGGCTTCGGCGCCTTGGCTTCCGCCTCGGCACGCGCACGCTCGGCGACGCGGTTACGCTCGTCTTCGATCGCCTTGGCGCGTTCGGCTTCCTGGCGACGACGCCCTTCTTCCAGCGTGTTCATGCGCTGCTCTTCGGCCTCGCGGAGCAGCTTGGCCTGGCGCTCCTGCGGCGACAGATTGCTCTGCTGCTGACGCACGGGGGCGGGCGCAGGCTGCGGCGCGCGCGCCTGCGGTGCCGGGGCTGCGGGGGCAGCCGCCGGGGCGGGCGCGGCAACCGGTGCGGCATCCGCGACCTGCACGTCGGGCTCGCCCGGACGGCGCAGGACGCGCGCGCGCTTAGTTTCCACGATCACCGTATTCGATCGGCCGTGGCTGAAGCTCTGCTTCACCTGGCCGGTCTCGACCGTGCGCTTCACACCCAAAGGCGCGCGCATGCCAAGTTTCGGCTTCTCGTTGTCCGTGTCGCTCACTCAAATTCCTCAGTCATGTCCACGGCCGGGCGTTGTCCGGTCGATCCGGACGCCCCTATATTTTGTGACGCCGATGCGCCCTGCGAGGCCGTTTCGCAAGACACGGAAGAAGGTTCGGGGCCGATAAAATGCAGCCAACGGTCGAGCGCTTCGCTCACCCGCTTTGCTGCAGCGCGGTCTGTCAGGCCGATGTGTACCACATTTTCCCGTCCCAGCGCCAACGCCAATATGGTGCGCGACACAGGGAGTGCCAACCCCCGCAAACCCGAGCCTTCTTCATCGTTGCCGATGCGCCAGGCCTGGTCGAGCTTGCGGTTGCCGTCCTCGGCAGCATCCGACGCATGATAGAGCGTCTTCAGCTTCCCCTGACGTGCGTTTTGCTCGATCCGGTCGGAGCCGATCAGCACCGTACCGGACCGCGATTCGAGCCCCAGCCGGTCGAGCGCGTTACGCTCCAGCGCGGCTTCGATCTTGGCTGGAAGCTCGGGATCGATGGTGAACTCGCCGGTCTTGAACGCGCGGGAAAGAGCGCCCTTGAGCTTGCCCTTCTTGATCGCGGCTTCGAGCTCGATTCGCGTGACACCGATCCAAGCGCCGCGGCCGGGGGCCTTGGCACGCACGTCGGGAAGGATTTGGCCATCGGGCGACAGCGCGAGTCGCACGAGGTGCGGCCGCACGTCGCGTTCACCTGAGAGGATGCACTTGCGCACTGGCTCATTCCCCTCCCGCTCGCGGGAGGGGTCAGGGGAGGGGCTATCCGCAGGGGCGGCAGCCGTGACTGCCCTCCCCCGACCCCTCCCGCGAGCGGGAGGGGAGTTTAGCGGCGCAGTGTCATCGGGAGGGTTCCGCATGTGCGTCCTCCTGCGCCGGAGTTACTTTCGCGGCGTCGCGGTCGACCAGCAACTGGCCGCCCGCGCCATAATTCTCGGTCGAGACCTCTTCGATCACGATCTGCACCGCAGCCGGGTTCTTTCCCAGCCGCTGCACGAGCGACTGGGTGACGTCGGCGACGATGCCGGCTTTCTGGTCCTTGGTGGCGGACCCCGAGATGCGGATGCTGACGAAGGGCATCAGGCCTTGTCGCCCTCGCTCTTCGAGTCGGTCTTGTCCGCAGCGTCTTCAGCCGAGGCGTCATCCGCAGCGTCCTCGACCGAAGCGTCATCAGCCGAAGCCTCTTCCACCGGAGTCTCGTCCGCTTCGACTTCGTCAGCCGAAGCCTCGGGAGCCTCGTCCTCGAACCAGTGCGCGCGCGCGGCCATGATGATCTCGTTGCCCTGCTCGTCGCTAAGGCCATATTCCGCGAGAATCCCGCCCTTAGGCTCAGGCCGCTTCGGCGCGTCCTCGTTGCGACGACGCGGCTCGACGCGCTTCTTCTCGACCAGCTCGTCGGTCGCCAGATCGGCGAGATCGTCGAGCGTCTTGATGCCCGCCTTGCCGAGCGTGACCAGCATCGCCTCGGTCAGATACGGCATGCCGGCCAGCGCGTCCTCGACGCCGAGCGCGGTACGCTCCTCGCGGCTCGCCGCGTCGCGACGCTCCAAGGCCTCGGTCGCGCGGTTCTGCAATTCGCCCGCCAGATCCTCGTCGAAGCCCTCGATGCCGGCGATCTCCTCGACCTCGACATAGGCGACCTCTTCGAGGTTGGTGAACCCTTCGGCGACCAGCAGCTGCGCGAGCGTCTCGTCGACATCGAGCTCCTTCTCGAACATCGCCGAACGCTCGACGAAGTCCTTCTGGCGCTTCTCCGACGCATCGGCTTCGGTGAGGATGTCGATCGCCTTGCCGGTGAGCTGCGATGCAAGCCGCACGTTCTGGCCACGACGGCCGATCGCCAGCGAAAGCTGGTCATCGGGAACGACCACCTCGATACGCTCTTCTTCCTCGTCGATCACGACGCGGCTGACCGAAGCCGGCTGCAACGCATTGACGACGAAGGTCGCGATGTCGGGCGACCAGGGGATGATGTCGATCTTCTCGCCCTGCATTTCCTGCACGACGGCCTGGACTCGCGAGCCCTTCATGCCGACGCACGCGCCGACTGGATCGATCGACGAGTCATGCGAGATGACGCCGATCTTCGCGCGCGAACCGGGATCGCGGGCCGCGGCCTTGATCTCGATGATGCCGTCGTAGATCTCGGGTACTTCCTGCGCGAACAGCTTCTTCATGAAGTCGGGATGCGCGCGGCTGAGGAAAATCTGCGGCCCGCGGTTCTCGCGGCGGACGTTCAGGATCAGCGAACGGATGCGGTCGTTGACGCGCACCACTTCGCGCGGGATCTGCGCGTCGCGGCGGATGACGCCTTCTGCGCGGCCCAGGTCGACGACGACATGGCCGAACTCGACGCGCTTGACGACGCCGGTGATGATCTCGCCCGCGCGGTCCTTATACTCTTCGAACTGGCGCTCGCGCTCGGCGTCGCGGACCTTCTGGAAGATGACCTGCTTGGCGGCCTGTGCGGCGATGCGGCCGAACTCGATCGGCGGCAGCGGATCGACGATATAGTCGCCGATCACCGCGCCGGGCTGCAGCTTCTGCGCGCCCTTGACGTCGACCTGCTTGAAATAATCGTCGACCGCCTCGACCACTTCGACGACGCGCCACAAGCGCAGATCGCCGGTGTTCGGATCGAGCTTGGCGCGGATGTCGTTCTCGGCGCCGTAGCGTGAGCGGGCGGCACGCTGGATCGCGTCCTCCATCGCCTCGATTACGATCGCCTTGTCGATCATCTTCTCCGACGCGACCGAATTCGCGATCGCGATCAGTTCCGCGCGGTTTGCGGTGACTGCCGTGGCCATCAATGCTGTCCTTCTTCGGTCTCGGTGCCCTGAGCATCAGGCTCGGCCACGTCTTGATAGAAAACTTCGTCCGCGCCTTCGGTGGAAAGCGGCGCGGTCGCGGCGATGAGTCGGTCGGTCATGACGAGCTTGGCGTCGGCGACCTGCGAAAAGTCGATCGTCATGATCTTGTGCTTGTTGACGTCGACGGTGATCTTGGTCCCCTCGACGCCCATCAGATTGCCCGAGATTTGTTTGCGATCCTCGAACGGCTCGACGAGGCGGATACGCGCCTCCTGGCCTTCCCAGTCGGCAAAGTCCTGCAACCGGGTCAGCGGGCGATCGATACCGGGGCTCGACACTTCGAGACGGTACGCGTCCTCGCCGACCGGATCCTTGCCCTCGGCCTCGAGCGCATCGAACTTGTCCGAGATGCGGCGCGACAGCTCGGCGCAGTCGTCGATCAGCAACTGGCGCGTGTCGGGGCGCTCGGCCATCACCTGCAACGTCGGATCGGACTTGCCGCCCTGCATGCGCACGCGCACGAGGCTGAGGCCGAGCGCGGTCGCCTCGGGTTCGATCAGGTCGGTCAGCAGGGCGATATTCGCCATCGAAATTCCAAACAGGGCCAAAGCACAGGTGATTGCCGCCGCGGAGCAAGCCCCGCAGCCTCTTCATCTGGCGATGTAGAGAAGTGGTGCCTCTATACGCGGGGTGGCGCTGCTCCGCAAGCGGGAGCAACCTTCGTTTAGTACGCTGCGTTAGCGCAGGGATTTCCGGGAGAAGATCATGATTCGCAAAACGCTGTTCGCCACTGGGTTGCTGACAACCACGCTACTCGCCTCGACCGCCTGTTCCGCGCAACCGGCCGCGGCGGGGAAGCCGTTCAAGGAGACGGTGGTCGCCGATTTCGATTCGCCCTGGGCAATGACGGTCCTGCCCGACAAGCGCATGCTGGTGACGGAAAAGAAGGGCGAGATGCTGCTAGTCTCCGCCGATGGCAAATCACGCCAGACGGTCGCGACGATCACCGTCGATTCGGCAGGGCAGGGCGGCTTGATGGACGTCGTCCTTGCCCCCGATTTTGCGACCAGCAACCGCGTGTATTTCAGCTATTCGACCGCAGGCGAGGGCGGCAAGGGCGTCGTCCTCGCGCGTGGTCGCCTGCGCCCGAACGGTGGCGGCGGCGAGCGTCTCGGCGAGATCGAAGTGATCTTCAGCGCGCGGCCCTTCGTAGAGGGCAACGGCCATTACTCCGGCCGCATCGCCTTCTCGCCCGACGGCAAATATCTGTTCTTCACCAATGGCGAGCGCCAGAAGTTCACCCCCGCGCAGGACCCGAAGATGACGCTCGGCAAGGTTTTGCGTCTTACCCTCGACGGCAAACCCGCCCCCGGCAACCCGCTGGTCTCGAAGGGCTTCGCACCCGAGATCTGGTCTTACGGCCATCGCAACCTGCTCGGCATCGCGTTCGACGCGCAGGGCAATCTCTGGGAGCAGGAGATGGGCCCCAAGGGCGGCGACGAGGTCAATTTGATCAAGCCCGGCCTGAACTATGGCTGGCCCAACGCCTCGAACGGCAGCAACTACGACGGCACCGACATCCCCGATCACAAGCCCGGTGACGGCTACGAGCCGCCCAAAGTGTTCTGGAATCCGGTGATCTCGCCCGGCGGGTTGATGATCTATTCGGGCAGCATGTTCCCACAGTGGAAGGGCGATGCGTTCATCGGCGGGTTGTCGTCGAAGTCGCTGGTCCGCGTGCACCTAACCGGCACGAACGCGGCGAAGGGTGACCAATGGGACATGGGCGCGAGAATCCGCGAAGTCGAACAAGGCCCCGACGGCGCGATCTGGCTCCTGGAAGACGGCGGCGACTCCCAAGGTCGCCTGATAAAACTGACCGCAAAGTAACCCAAATTCCCCTCCCGCTTGCGGGAGGGGTTAGGGGAGGGTGCGACGTACGTACTGGCGTCCGGTCTGTGAGGGGCGCCCCTCCCCCGACCCCTCCCGCAAGCGGGAGGGGAGCAGAGATCAGTCCCGCACGATCAGGTAGTTCATCCGCGCCGCGGCGATCGGCTTCTCCCGCTCGTCCTGCCAAGCGGTCGCCTCGACATTAGCCACCCGGTTTCCCAACCGAGTCACCACCCCTGCCGCCCGCGTCGGCTTATCCCGACCACCCCGCATGAAATCGACGGTAACATTCACCGGCTTGATCCGCGCGTCGGCGCCACCTTCCGCCTCCAATGCATGCTGCAAGGCCGCAATTGCCGCCATCTCCAGCAACCCCGAGATTGCACCCCCATGCAAAAACCCCGGCCGTCCCAGCACGTCGTCCGCAAACGGCATAAGCAGCACCGGTGGCGCGCCGTCCTCGGCCTCGACCGACACGCGAAGGATCTCCGCATAGGGCGGCAAGCCGATCGTCATGCCTCGATCCTTCTGTTGAGACCCATGCCGGCGACGTCGCCCACCACCATGAACGTCCCCGCGACATGCGCCAGCGGATCGCTCGGATCGCCGTCATGCGCCTGCCCCCGCACGAACGCGATCGAGCGCGTGATCCGGTAGCATTCGCCGCGCCCGATCACCGTCTTTCCCGGCGTCGCCGGCCGCAGATAATCCACCCGCAGGTCGAGCGTCGCATGCGGCACGAACGCATTCCGCTTGATCCAGATCGCCAGACTCGTCGCCATGTCCATCATCGTGATGATCGGCCCCGACGCGATCACGCCGCTCGCCGGATCGCCGATCAGCCGTTCGTCATAAGGCAGCGCAAGCTCCGCCCAGTCGTCGCCATGCGCGTGATAGCGCATCCCCAGCGCGGCGCCGTGCCCGCCGAACCCGCGCGTCGCAAACCATTGTGGATCAAAACCAGCCATGTCCGAGCCTCTACACGCCGTGTGAGCGCGCGCAACATTGCGGGGGAGGGCAGGGGCGTTTAGCGTTCCGGCAAAGATCGAGAGGATCGCCACTATGAACGACCGGGTTACCATCACCGTCACGGACGGCATCGCCGACGTCCGCCTAGCGCGCGCCGACAAGATGAACGCGATCGACCCCGCGATGTTCGAGGGCATCGCCGCCGCTATCGATCGGCTCAAGGGGATGACGGACGTCCGCTGCGTCGTCCTGTCTGGCGAGGGCAAGGCGTTCTGCGCCGGCCTCGACATGGCCTCGATGGCGAGCGGCGGCTCGGGGTTGTCGCTCGGCGACCGGACCGACGAGGGCGCCAACCTCGTCCAGCAGGTCGCCTGGGGCTGGCGCACCTTGCCGATGCCGGTGATCGCCGCGGTCCACGGCGTCGCGTTCGGCGGCGGCTTTCAGATCATGTCGGGCGCGGACATCCGCATCGCGCATCCGCAAGCCCGCTTCGCGATCCGCGAAAGCTACTGGGGCCTGGTCCCCGACATGGCCGGCATCGCGCTCTGGCGAACACTCGCGCGCGACGACGTACTCCGCGAACTGACCTACACCGCGCGCGAGTTCGATGGCGCGGAGGCGTTGCGGCACGGCTTCATCACGCGCCTGTCCGAAGACCCGCTCGGCGAGGCGATGATGCTCGCGCGCGAGATCGCGGCGCGGAACCCCCACGCGATTCAGGGCACGAAGCGACTCTATAATTTCGCGACGGATGCTGATGTCGCCGCGATTCTGCTCGCCGAGACGGAAGAGCAACTGAAGGTCATCCGTACCCCCAACCAGATCGAACAGGTTCGGGCCAATATGGAGAAGCGGGCCGCGGTGTTCGAGGACTGAGCTCTCCCGTCGTCCGCACGAGAGTAACCCGTATCCGTCATCCTGACGAACGTCAGGACCCAGAGTACCACGTGCCGTCCTCAGTAATCCTGGGGCCTGACTTTCGTCAGGATGACGGGCAAGGGACGATAATCGAGAGACGCCACCCCACTACCCACCACCCCGGCGAAGGCCGGGGCCCAATTGGCAAGGCCAATGTAACGGAGCGCCGTCCTCCGTCAGCACCGTCTCCCAATTGGGCCCCGGCCTCCGCCGGGGGGGGGACACCAAACGGGGGGCACATTGAGGTGGAACGAGCCCCCTATTTCATCTTGTCATACGGCGTGAAATCCCGAAACCGGCAATATCCCGACGGGATCGACATACCCGCCGATACCGTCCGGAACCGATCGTTCCGACACAGTTGCCCACCGTAAACATCGACGATCAGCGTATCTAAAGGCCTCAGCGAAGGGCACTCCCCGACCGGGCCGGTCTTCCAGATCCGCTTGCCCGACTGCCGGTACAGGATCGTCTGCGAGTCGACGATTTGCGGCCCACCGCTCTGCTGGATGTCGATGCACCGCACCGGCTTGCCCGCCACCCGGTCCGCCAGCGGATCGGATTTTCCCGCCACCAGCGTCAAACCCAGCGCCGCAATAGCCGCGACGCGCATCACGGCTTCCGATACGGAATGAAGTCGCCGAAGCTGCAACTGCCGGTCGGGAACCGCGATACCTGGTCGAAGGTCTGCGCAATGTCGCCGCGGCACAACTGCCCGCTCGGCGTCCGAGTCACAAGGATATCCCCCCGGGCAATCCCCTCGCACCCGCCGACGGTATCGCTGCGATAGACCAGCCCGCTGTTCACCCGGTACAGGATCGTCGCGCCGTATCCCGAGCTCTGCTTCTGTGGGAATTGGCTGATACACGTCTCGGGTTTGCCCGGCACGAGCCCGGCGAGTTCCTTCGCCAGCTTTGCCTGCATGTCGGAGTCGCGGACCTGCGCGCGCTCGACCTCCGCCTGGGTCGGCGTACACGCGCCCAGCAATACAGCCGGGAGCATCAAGAGTGGCAGAGTCCGCATACGCATCGAAACGCTCCTCAAAATCCCCTCCACCCTCATGCGCCCTTTATCCGCGAAACGCATCCTTGGCCGCACGATAGCCCGCAAGCTGCTCGACCGACGTCGCCCGCAGGAACGGGTTGGTCGCCCGCTCGCGCCCGATCGTCGTCGGCACGGTAGGCTCACCCTTCGCGCGCGCCGCATCAACCTCGACCATACGCGCGACGATGTCGGCATTGTCCGGCTCGGCAACCAGCGCATAGCGTCCGTTGCTCTGCGTATATTCATGCCCGCAGAACACCTCGGTCTCGTCCGACAGCACCGCGTACCGCTGCATGTTCGCGAACATGTCCGCCGGCGTGCCCTCGAACAGCCGCCCACACCCCATCGCGAACAACGTGTCGCCGGTGAAGATTGCCGCGTCGTTGGCGAAGTGGAACGCGATATGCCCCTGCGTGTGGCCGGGCACGGTCATCACGGTCGCCGCATGATCGCCGATCCGCACGACATCGCCCTCGCCAACCTGTTCGTCGAGCGTCGGGATCTTGTCCGCCTCCGCCGCCGGGCCGACGACCGTCGCGCCATAGGCCTTCATCTCGGCATTCCCGCCGGTGTGGTCGGGATGCCAGTGCGTCGTCCACACCCGGTCGATCCGCCAGTCGCGCATCTTCGCGGCCGCCATCACCGGCGCGGCCTCGCCCGGATCGACCACCACCGTCTCGCCCGAGACGGTGTCGTGGATCAGCCAGGCGTAATTGTCGGAAAGGACCGGCACGCGGACGATATCGAGCATCAGTGCGTCACCACTTGCCGGTGTTCGGCATCGACGCCCAGGGCTCGGCGGGATCAAGCGCGCCGTCGGCCTGCAACAGCTCGATCGAGATGTTGTCGGGCGTCCGCACGAACGCCATGTGCCCGTCGCGCGGCGGCCGGTTGATCGTCACGCCCGAGTCCATCAGCCGCTGGCAGGTGTCGTAGATATTGTCGACGCGATAGGCGAGATGGCCGAAATTGCGTCCCTCGCCATACTCTTCCGGATCCCAATTGTGCGTCAGTTCGACCTCTGCGCTCTCGTCGCCGGGCGCCGAGAGGAAGATCAGCGTAAACCGCCCCTTCTCGTTCTCCATCCGCCGGACCTCCTTCAGCCCGAGCAGTTCGAAGAACGCGATGGTCTTCGCCGGATCGGTAACGCGGATCATCGTGTGGAGATATTTCATGCTGGCTCCGAGGGTTGTTCGGAACCGCAGATAGGGACGGGCTCGGGGCCGTGAAAGGGCTGCAACTGCTGGAGGGCGTAAAGCCACCACCCCGGCGAAGGCCGGGGCCCAGGTGGGGGACGTTGCTAATTAAGGACGGCGCTTCGTTACAACCACCTTTCAAACTGGGCCCCGGCCTCCGCCGGGGTGGTGGCGCTAGCGGCCGATCGGAGCGCCGCTGTTCGGAGCGCTAGGACGAGGAGCCGTACTTTGCCCGTCGAACTGCCGCAAAGCCGTAACCGCACTCCGTCCCACCGGCGTATCCGGCGCCAGCCGTGCCGCCTGTCCCCAAGCCGCCCGTGCGCCGTCCTCGTCGCCCGCCAGCGCGGCGATGTTTCCCGCCTCCAGCTGCACCGAAGCATCGTCCGCCGACCGCCGCAACGCCTCGCCGATATCCTTCTTCGCCCGCGCCGGGTTCCCCTCGCGCCGCGCCAAGGTCGCCGACAACAGCCACGCCAGCGGATCGTCCGCGGCATTGGTCAGCGCCAGATCGATGTCGGTGCGCGCCGACTCCAGATCCCCCGTCGCCACCAGCGCGCGCGCATGATCGAGCTGCGCCTCGCCCAGCGGCAGGCCGGTCAGTGTCCCCGCGGTCAACGCCGAATCGAGCGCCACACGTGCCTTGGCCGGGTCTGCCGCCGCCAGCCACGCATTTCCCGCCTGCGCCCAATAGGTCGCGGCGCCCGCGTTCTTGGCAAGTTGCGCTGCGCGCGCGGCCTCCTCGAACTCGCCCGCCGCCGCCGGCCACGCCTTCTCCGCCGCATAGGCGAGCCCGGCACATTCGCGCGCCGCGAAGCGCCCGCCCGCGATCCGCCACCGTGCCGCCTCGGCCCGCGCCGCCGCCGGATCGGTCTGCGCGAGCGCGATACAACGCTGCAACCGATCCGTCCGGATATCGAGCGGACCGGCGGGGGCTTGGCCGGCGATCTGAGCGGCGGCGAGAGCGAGCAAAATCGAGATCATAAGGCGGCGATCACATCCTCGACCGCCCGGATGATGAGGGAGATGTCGCTGTCGCGCGACAGGCGGTGGTCGCCGTCCTTGACCAGCCATGTCTGCACATCGGCTGAACGCAACAGTTCGGCGAGGCGCGCAGTGCGGTGCCACGGCACGTCCGGATCGCGCTGCCCCTGCACCAGCCGGACCGGGCCGTCGAACGCGATCTCGCCGAACATCAGCCGGTTCGCCTCGCCCGACGACCAGAACGCGCGGGTGTAGACCGTCGGTTCGGGGCCGTAGGGGTTCTTGCGCTCGAGCCGCCCGTTGCTGAGCAGCGCCATCTTCTCGTCGGTGGTAAAGCCCCAGTCGGTGAAGTCGGGCGCCGGCGCGATCCCGACCAGCCCCTTGACCAGATCGGGGCGCAACTTTGCTGCCAGCAGCATCAGCCACCCGCCCATCGACGACCCGACCAGAATCGATGACTCGCCGGCGAGCGCATCGATCATCGCCAGCACGTCGTCGCGCCAGTCGACCAGTGTCTGATCCTCGAACGCCCCCTCGCTCTGCCCGCACCCACCATAATCGAACCGCAGGAACGCCCGCCCCTCGGACTTCGCCCAGGCTTCGAGCGTGACCGCCTTGGTCCCGGTCATGTCCGAGGCATAGCCCGACAGGAATACCAGAGTCGGACCTGTCCCGGGCGTGTGATGATAGGCGAGGCGAGGGCGCTCCTTGGCGGGAGGCGTCTCGGCAGACGGGGCGGCGGCGGGAGCGATATCGGTCATGCCGCCAGCTTTAGACCGTCTTCGACGGGCTGGTGAAGATGTCTTCGATGGCGAGATCGAACAGTTCGGCGATCTTGAACGCCAGCGGCAGCGACGGGTCATAGCGCCCCGTCTCGATCGCATTGACGCTCTGCCGCGAGACGTCGAGCCGCTCGGCCAGGTCGCCCTGGCTCCAGTTGCGCTCGGCACGGAGTATCTTGAGGCGGTTCTTCATACCCCGCGGCGCATCGTGGCGATGTTGTAGCCCCATCCGATCCACAACCCGGCAAACCACAGCACCGCCGCGTAATAGGCGGGGATATGCGGTACCAGTCCGAAGCCTTCGAGAAATCCCCATGCGGTCATGACGCTCAGCATGAAGCCACTGGCGACCAGCGACTGCCGGATCATCAGCATGCGCAGATATTCGTCGGTCTCTTCGACGATGTAGCGGCCGAGCACGAGGAAGGTGCCGATCAGCGGCAGGGCCGGCAGCAGCGCCGCGACATAGGCGATTGGTCCGTGCACCGTGCCATGCACGAACAGATGGATCGTCGCGAACAACAAGGCTGCGTAGACGAGACTGAGCAGCATGACGCGGCGGTTGTAGCGGCGGATGGCGGGATTCGTGAGCATGGAAAGCGTCCTTTCGAATCGGTAAAGGAAGCTTGTCATTGGTAGTGTCAGGAGTCAACGACACTTTACAGCTCATCTCGATCCCCCCCGCCAGGGGGCGGTGGCACCGAAGGTGACGGAGGGGGAGGACACGGAGCCGAGGTTATCCCTTACCGCCCCCTCCGTCTGGCAAGCGCCAGCCACCTCCCCCTGGCGGGGGAGGATCGCAGAACGACCTTGCGCCGCGCCTCAGATGATAAACTCGACCGTTTTCATCTGCGTCTGGTCCGCCGCGACCGCGCCGCGTTTCAGGACCATCTGGCGGTGGAGTTCGGCGACCGTGTCGCTGCCGCGCGTCTTGCAGAGCGCGGGAATGAACGCGTGGACCAGCGCGCCGAGGCCACCCTTGATCATCGTCACACCGAAGCGGCCGGCGACGCCGAAATGCTCGGTGTAGCTCTCGCCGACGGTGGCGGGGTGGTCGAGGAACAGGCGGCGGAACATCGGCGGTCTCCTTGGCGCCGAGCGTATCACCGCGCGGCCAAGGCGTCGACCATCCCCGCCGCCAGCATGCTCAGCGTGTCGTCACGCGCGCCCATCACGACGATCCGGTCGCCCGGCCGCACTTCCGTCACCAGGGCCGCGGCGGCGTCCGCCCGGTCGGCGACATGGCGCGCGTCGCGCCCGCCCGCGACGATCTGCGCGACGATGTCGGCGCTCGTAACCTCCCGCGTGACGGTGCCGCCGTAATAGGCCGGGTCGGGCAGGACGAGCACGTCGTCCGCCGCCATCCGCTCGACGAACGTCGCGACGAGTTCGCGGCCCATGACTTTGAGCGGGCCGTAGCCATGCGGCTGGAACAGCAGCAGCAGGCGGCCGGGGAAGGCGTGCAGCGTCTCGAGCGTGGCGGCGATCTTGTCGGGGTTGTGACCGAAATCGTCGATCACCGCGACGCCGCCCGCCTCGCCGACGAAGTCGAAGCGGCGGCGCAGGCCCGTGAAACCGGCGATCGCCTTCACCGCATCGGCCAGCGGCACGTCCGCCGCCATCGCCGCACCGATCGCGGCGAGCGCATTGGCGACGTTATGCCGTCCCGGCACCGCGAGCGTCACCGGCGTCCGCACCCCGCGCGAGACGAGGTCGAAGCGGATCGCGAACGGCTCGGGCTTGAGGTTCTCGGCGCGCAGGTCGGCCGACGCGTCGATCGCGAACGTCGTCACCTGACCGCGCGGCAAGCGGGCGGTGAGTGCGATGGCGTCGGGATCATTGGCATTCACCACCGCCGTCTCGGCCTTCGCGACGAAGTCCCCGAACAACACACGCAGTTCCTCAAGCGACTTGTGGTCGAGGCTGACGTTGTTGAGCACTGCGATCTTCGGCGCATAGCCCGCGATCGAGCCGTCGCTCTCGTCGACTTCGCTGACGAACGCGTCGCCCTCTCCGACCAGCGCGCTGGCGAACGGTGCATCGGGGGTCGCGAAGTTCTTCATCACCGCGCCGTTCATTACCGTCGGATCGCGCCCGACGACATGCAGTATCCAGCCGATCATGCCCGTGACGGTCGACTTGCCGCTGGTGCCGGCGACACCGATCGGCAACCGGCTGTCGTTAAACAGTGACGCCAGCATCGCCGCGCGGGTCGAGCGGGTGCAGCCGAGCGCGTCCGCCGCGATCATGTCCGGCACGCTCGCCTCGATCGCCGCCGAGGCAATGACGAGCTGATCCGCCGAGACGATCCCGCTGCCATCCTGCGGGAACAGCGCGACGCCCTTGGCGGCAAGGTCGTCGAACTTGGCGGGAACGCGGCCCTGGTCGAGGTTGCGGTCGGAGCCGGCGACGGTCGCGCCGCGGCCGGCGAGGATCATCGCGAGCGGCATCATGCCGGAGCCACCGATGCCGACGAAGAAACAGGGCCCGAATGAAGATTTGCTGATATCCATCGCCCCGCGATATGGGCGGTTTGGTAACGGGGCAAGGTCGGGAACACGAACAATGCGCATCGGTGTGCTCGCCGCGTCGAGCCGGGCCAATCCCGCGGCAATTGCGAAGATGACCGCTTACGCGGCGACCGCGTTCCCCGAGGTCGAGCTGGTCTTCCACCCGCAATGCCTGGAGACCGACGGCCATTTCGCGGGCTCGGACTTCGCGCGGGCGGCGGCGTTCCTCGAATATGCCAACGACCCGGCGTTCGATGCGATCTGGTTCCTGCGCGGCGGCTATGGGGCGAACCGCATCCTGGCGATGGTCATGCCCGAACTCGGCCGCGCGGCGCGGCACAAGACGTATCTTGGTTATTCGGACGTCGGCTTTCTGCTCGGTGCGCTGTACGCTCGGCGGATCGGGCGGCCGGTGCACGGGCCGATGGTCAGTGACATCAATCGCCACGACGGCGAGGCTACGGTCGCGCGGTCGCTCGGCTGGATGGTACGCGGCGATCGGGCCGGGCTCGAGCCGGGGCTGGACGGGCGGCCGTCGGCGGCGTTCAATCTCAGCATCCTGACGTCGCTGATCGGCACGCCGTGGCTACCCGACCTCACCGACCACGTGCTGATCGTCGAGGAGGTGTCGGAGCCGCTATACGCGATCGACCGGATGCTGTTCAAAGTCGCCAACGCGACGCAGCTCAAGGGCATTGCCGGGTTGCGGCTGGGCGCGGTGACCGCGGTGCAGGAGAACGATCCGCCATGGGGCGAGACGCTCGACTACATGATGATCCGCTGGTCGCGCGACATGGGCGTGTCGTATCTCGGGCGGGCGGAGATCGGGCATACGCAGGCAAATCGGGTGGTGCCGTTCGGGGTGGTTTGAGCTGTGTGGGTATCAGATAACATTTGACATTGCTCCACCCCGGCGGAGGCCGGGGCCCAATTGGAAAGTTTGGAGTAGTTGAACGCATCTCTCCGTTAGCGACGTTTCCCAATTGGGCCCCGGCCTCCGCCGGGGTGGTAGTTTGGGTGCAACCCCCTTCTATTGTGCTGCAGTCGGACTATTGTGCCGCCGTCGGATCGATCACCTGCATCCCGCCAAATCGCACCTTCGGCTGCCCCGGCACCGTGTAGCTCCCCGCCACCTGATCGACCGCCCAGGCGCGCAGATTCGCCACCACCTCGACGCGCCGCAACCGATCCCGCTCGCGCATGAACACGATCAGGTCGTCGCGCCGGTTGCAGTCGCGCATGTCGGCGGTCGCGCACGGCGAATACAGGATCCCCAGCGCTACGATTGTCCCGGTCGGATCGAGTACCGCCGCGCCCTTCTCCGGGCAGCTATGCGCGCGACATGCGGTGAAGCGGTACAGGCTCCCGATCCGCGTCGGTTCGTCGGGTGGCCCGTGAAGCACCTCGATCTGCTGATCCGCGACGTCGCCGTTCGCATACAGATACGACGCCTTGCGCTTGCCGATGAACCGCCGGACCGCAGCCGTGAACGCCGGCGTCACGATCAACTGGTTCGTATCGTGGCACGCCGCCAACCGCGTCGGCGCGCATCTTGCAGTGGGGGCCGCAACAGGACCCGCAGCGGCGGACAGCATCATCACCACACCCAGCATCGCACTCTCCCAAACCGCCCAGACGGCCCCCAATCCGGCGCATGTCCGTCTGGAGTAGCCCTGTGCGCGTATCACCTTATATACACGCCGTGCGCGGATCGGTCCGCGCGCGTCATCCCGAGAGAAAGTCTCCCATGTCTGCAATGTTCCGAATCACGCTGCCCGACGGTTCCGTCCGCGAGGTTGCGCCCGGGACTACCCCCGCGGATGTCGCCGCCGCGATCGGGCCGGGCCTCGCCAAGGCCGCGCTCGCCGCGCGTATCGACGGGCAGGTGCGCGATCTCAACCGGCCGTTCGAGGGCGACACCGCGCTCGCGCTGGTGACCGCGCGCGACGAGGCCGATGCGCTCGAACTGGTCCGCCACGATCTCGCGCACGTGATGGCGGAGGCGGTCCAGCACCTGTTCCCCGGCACGCAGATCACCTTCGGCCCCGCGACCGACGACGGCTTTTACTACGACTTCGCGCCAAAAGACCGCCCGTTCACCGACGAAGACCTCCCCGCGATCGAGGCCGAGATGCGCGCGATCATCGCTCGCAACGAGCCGTTCGTGCGGGAGGTCTGGTCGCGCCAGCAGCTGATCGACCGCTGGACGCAGCAGGGCGAGAGCTTCAAGGCCGAATGGGCCGCCGAACTCCCCGAGGGCGAGGAACTGACGATCTACCGGCAGGGCGAGTGGCTCGACATGTGCCGCGGGCCGCACATGGCCTCGACCGGCAAGCTCGACCCCGCCGCCTTCAAGCTGACGCGCGTCAGCGGTGCGTATTGGCGCGGCGACCAGAAGAACGCGATGCTCAGCCGCATCTACGGCACCGGCTGGCTCAACAAGAAGCAGCTCGACCAGCATCTCTTCCGCCTCGAGGAAGCCGCCAAGCGCGATCACCGGAAGATCGGCGCGGAGATGGACCTGTTCCACCTCCAGTCCGAGGCGCAGGGCTCGGTGTTCTGGCATCCCAAGGGCTTCGTGCTCTGGCGCCAGATGGAGGCGTATATGCGCCGCCGTCTCGACGCGGCCGACTATGCCGAGGTGAAGACCCCGCAGCTGATGGACGCCAAGCAGTGGGAGCAGTCGGGCCATTGGGGCAAGTACCGCGAGAACATGTTCGTCGTTCCCGACGCAGTAGTTGAAGGCGATGACGAAGCCCCCGTTGGTTTCGGTGTTGTACCTGACTGGATGGCGTTGAAGCCGATGAACTGCCCCGCGCACGTCCTGATCTTCAAGCAGGGGATCAAGTCGTACCGCGACCTGCCGATCCGGATGGCCGAGTTCGGCTGCTGCCACCGCAACGAGCCGCACGGCGCGCTGCACGGCATCATGCGCGTCCGCCAGTTCACGCAGGACGACGCGCATATCTTTGTCCGCGAGGACCAGCTGGTCGAGGAAGTCCGCAAGTTCTGCGAGCTGCTCGACAGCGTCTACAAGGACCTCGGCTTCGAGGACTATGCCGTGAAGCTCGCGCTGCGCCCCGAGAAGCGGTTCGGCGAAGATTCGATGTGGGACAAGGCCGAGGCGGAACTGCGCGAGGCGGTGATGCAATCGGGCCTGAGCGACACGATCAAGGCGAACTTCGAGGAACTGCCGGGCGAGGGGGCGTTCTATGCGCCCAAGCTCGAATTCCACCTGACCGACGCGATCGGGCGGACGTGGCAGGTCGGCACGATCCAGTCCGACCGCGTGCTGCCCGAACGACTCGACGCGTCGTATGTGGGCGCGGACGGCGAGCGACATCGCCCGGTGATGCTTCACCGCGCGATCCTCGGCACGTTCGAGCGCTTCATCGGCATCCTGATCGAGCATCATGCCGGCCGCTTCCCGCTCTGGCTCGCGCCGGTACAGGTCGTGGTCGCGACGATCGTCTCGGACGCCGACGACTATGCGCATGAGGTCGCCGCGACCTTGCGCAAGGCCGGAATCCGCGTCGAGACCGACCTGCGCAACGAGAAGATCAACTACAAGGTGCGCGAGCATTCGCTGGCCAAGGTGCCGCTGCTGTTCGTAGTCGGCAAGCGTGAGGCGGACGAGAATACCGTCGCGATCCGGCGTCTCGGCAGCCAGGGCCAGGAGATGATGGCGCTCGCCGATGCGGCGGCACGGGTTGCGGACGAGGCGCGCGCTCCCGATATGTAAGCTCTAGCGGGTCGGCTTTCCGCGCGCGTGTTTCTGCGCTATATGCCGACCCAAATACTTTGTCATAAACTTCAGGAGCAACCCCCATACGTCCTCCCACGATACGCCGGCCGATGCAGACGCCCGCGATGAACGGTCCGCGATTCAACGAATTCATCCAGAGCCAGAAGGTCCGCGTGATCGATCACGAGGGCGAGAATCTGGGCGTGATGTTCACGCGCGAAGCGATCGAGCAGGCCGCCGAGCATGGCCTGGACCTGGTCGAGGTATCGCCTAACGCCGATCCGCCCGTCGCCAAGTTCCTCGATGTCGGCAAGTTCAAGTACGAGGCGCAGAAGAAGGCGAACCTCGCACGCAAGTCGCAGAAGACGCAGGAGATCAAGGAGATCAAGATGCGTCCGAACATCGACGACCATGACTACGACACGAAGATGAAGAAGGTGAACGACTTCATCGGCGAAGGCGACAAGGTCAAGATCACGCTGCGCTTCCGTGGCCGCGAGTTGAGCCACGGCCAGCTCGGCATGAACCTGTTGAAGCGCGTGCAGGACGACGTCGCGGAGATCGCCAAGATCGAGGCGTATCCCCGCATGGAAGGCCGTCAGATGCTGATGGTGCTCGCCCCGAAGTAACGACGCGAGCGGCACACGCCGTCGCGATGCGCGTTGAAAGGCTGGTCGGTCCCGAGGGGCTGGCCGGCCTTTTTTGTGTCTGAGGCAGTAGGACGGAGCGGGGTCGAGAGAAAGGGCGTGCGCTCCCGCTCTTGTTGCAGCCGTCCTTCCCGCGGCGGCAGGAACCCATAGTGGCTGACTTCGCCCGGGGATCGCAAACCTCCGAGGATATCGAGTCCCCCCTGCGCGGGATGACGGCAGAGACCACGTCCGGGAGCGCGCCACCCACGGCGAGCGCAGGGCGGCGCCCATGAGCCAACCCCGCGCATCATCCTCTCCGATCGATCAAACGGTTGCAATTCGAAACTAGGGTTTGGTGTCTGTCACTCTGTGACGATTTGGAGACACGTTATTCAAAAATCCGTTGCCGTATGCGGAAATCACTAGACGTTCGTCACTATCTATCTCTACCTAACGTCCAAACCATAAGTTCGAAAACATTCGGACACGTCCAGGGAGAGAATGCCGATGCGTATGACCGCATATCTGTTGTCCGCCGTTGCAACCGCGGCGATCGTCACGCCGGCCTTCGCTCAGCAGGCGACCTCCACCGTCGAGGCGCAGGCGACACCGTCGCAGGGAACTGCCAACGCGTCGGTCGCCGGTCAGACCAACGGCGCAACGGATGCGGACACGACGCGTGCGGCCAGTGCCGCCGCGGATACGGGCGGTAACGCCAGTGACATCGTCATCACCGCGACCCGCCGCTCCGAGCGTCTGTCGAACGTACCGATCGCGGTGTCGGCGGTCGGTCAGGAAGCGTTGCAGAATTCGGGCGGCAGCGACATCCGCTCGCTCAACCAGCTTGCGCCGTCGCTGCTGATCTCGTCGACCGGCAGCGAATCGAACGCGTCCGCGCGTATTCGTGGTATCGGTACGGTCGGCGACAACCCCGGCCTGGAAAGCTCGGTCGCGGTGTTCATCGACGGCGTCTATCGCAGCCGCACCGGCGTCGGCCTCAACGAACTCGGCGAGATCGACCGGGTCGAGGTGCTGCGCGGCCCGCAGGGCACGCTGTTCGGCCGCAACGCGTCGGCGGGCCTGATTAACATCATCACCCGCTCGCCCGAGTTCGACTGGCACGGCAACGCCGAGGCGACCTACGGCAATTACGACCAGAAGCGCGTCGCCGGCGGTATCACCGGGCCGCTGATCGCCGACAAGCTCGCGTTCCGCGTCGACGGCGTCTATGTGAAGCGCGACGGTTTCTACAAGAACATCACGGCAGCCAACGGCTCGGAAAGCCGCGTCAACGACCGCGATCGCTATTTCGTCCGCGGCCAGCTGCTGTTCAAGCCGACCGATCGCCTGAGCTTCCGCCTGATCGGCGATTATTCGCATCGCAAGGAAAGCTGCTGCGGCGCGGTCTATTACAGCCAGGTCGAAACGACCGATCCAACGCCGAACGCGGCCGGCGTCGCGCCGTTCTTCGGCACGGTCAATGCCGATGGCGCGGTCACCAACAATGCCAGCAATCGGATCGTCGATATCCTGCGTCGGCAGGGCGCGGTGTTGCCGCTCGCGGGCAATATGACCGATCCGTACAGCCGGCAGATCGCGGTCACGCCCGGCCAGACCTATCGCAACACGACCAAGGATTATGGCGGGTCGCTGCAGGCCGATTGGGATCTCGGCGGCGCGACCTTCACGTCGATCACTGCGTACCGCGAGTATAAGTCGGGCAATGCGAGCGACATCGATTATACCAACGTCGACCTGACCCACCGTGCCGACGACGGCAACGCCTATCGCCAGTTCCACACCTTCACGCAGGAAGCGCGCCTGCAGGGCTCGCTGTTCAACGACAAGCTCGACTGGCTGGTCGGCGGCTTCTACTCGAAGGAGAATCTGAAGCTCGTCGACAACGCGTCGTTCGGTGCGCAGTACGGGCAATTCGCCGCCTGCCGCCTCGTCGCGACGGTCAGCCCGAATGTCGCCCTACAGAATCAGAACAATCCGGGCTGCATGAGCGCGCTTGGCCGCGCAACGATCCGCGGTGCGTTCGGTGCCGCAGGCGGTCTGATCACATCCGCGCTCGATCGTCTGACCGGCGGTCCCGGCCTTGGCGGCGGCGTCAACAGTGTCGGCGATTCGGGCTCGATCTACCGCCAGAAGAGCGAGAACTACGCGTTCTTCACGCACAACATCCTGCACCTGACGGACACATTGTCGCTGACCGGCGGTCTCCGCTACACGCACGAGACGAAGACGTTCAACGCCAAGTTCAACAACAACAACACGGTCTGCCCGATCCAGCAGGCGGCCCTCGCGCCGCTGACGCAGACGCAGAGCGGCGCCACCGCCTATGCGCAGGGCATCGTCACGCTGACCTGCACGGGCAATTCGAGCACCGCACTCAACGGCCTCAACCTCAACGACAGCTTCGGCGACGGTGAATTCACCGGCACCGCGGTCCTCTCGTGGAAGCCGTTCACCAAGTTGCTGACCTATGCGTCGTACGCAAAGGGCTACAAGGCGGGCGGCTACAACCTCGACCGCTCGGATCTCGGCGGCGTCAACGGCGTGCTTTCGCCGCGCAGCAATGCCGATGCCTCGGGGCTGCGGTTCAATGCCGAGAAGGTAAACAATTACGAGATCGGTGCGAAGTTCAACACGCGCGGCTTCACCTTCAACGTGGCGGCGTTCCGCGAGGAATTCACCGACTTCCAGCTCAACACGTTCAACGGCTCGATCTTCGTCGTGCAGAACATCGAAGCGTGTAAGGACAACCTCAACGGGCTCGATTCGGACAACGGCTTCAACCCCGTCACCGGTGCGCAGACCGGCACCTGCCCCACCAACCGCTCGAAGAAGCCGGGCGTGATCTCACAGGGTGTCGAGCTCGAAGCGACGATGTCGCCGATCAAGCAGGTCACGTTCACCGCGGGCTACACGTATGCCGACACGCATTTCCGCAAGAACCTGATCGGCAGCTCGACGACTGGCGAGGCGCTCGACCGCGCGCTCTTCCTGCTCCCGGGCAGCCAGCTGTCGAACGCGCCCAAGAACGTCGTCACGACGTCATTCGCCTGGACGCCGGATCTCGGCGCGAACGGCTTGTCGGGTCTGCTCTACGTCGATAGCCGCCTGTCGTCCGACTACAACACCGGCTCCGATCTGGCGCCCGAGAAGAAGCAGGATGGCTTTGCCGTCGTCAACGCCCGCGTCGGTCTGCGCGGCAAGGACCAGGTCTGGGCGCTCGAGTTCTGGGCACAGAACGTGTTCAACAAGAACTACATCCAGGTCGCGTTCAACACGCCGTTCCAGGGTGCAGGCTCGTCGGCCAACGTCGCGGCGTACGGCGGCACCGGCAACGCGCTCTACTCGGCCTTCCTCGCCGAGCCACGCACCTACGGCCTGACGCTCCGCTCGCGGTTCTGATCGGGTGATTGCGTGAGGAGCCGGCCCGCAGTTCGCTGCGGGCCGGCTTTTCCGTGCCAGAGCCTTTGCTCGGAAAATCCCCCCGAAAACTCCTTGTTCTCCTGCGAACGCAGGAGCCCAGGATCACAGGCGCCCCGCTTGGTTACCCTGGGCTCCCGCTTTCGCGGGAGAACGCAGTGGCGCTAAGCCGCCAGATCGATCTCTTCGCCCGCCGCCGCCGCGAGCAACCGTCGCTCCAGTGTCTTCAACCGAGCCGGCTGCGTGATCCGATCCCCCGTCAGATCGGTGATGTAGAACGTATCCACGGCCCGCTCGCCATACGTCGCGACATGCGCGGAGTGGATCGTGACCTTCGACTGGAACAGCGCGTTGGCAAGCTGGTTCAACAGTGCCGGACGGTCCCGCGCGTTCACCTCGACCACGGTGAAGCGGTTCGACGCCTTGTTGTCGACGAGCGCATTGGGAACGATGTCGAACGCCTCCGCCCGGGTCCGGGGCAGGGGTTTGGCGACCAACCGATCCGCCAGCTTGCCGCGGTTGGCGAGCGCGTCCTCGATCGCGGTCTTCAGCCGTGACAACTGGCCGGACTCGTCGAATGGCCGCCCGAACGGATCCTGCACCAGGAAATTGTCGACCGCCATCCCGTCGCGCGTGGTGTGGATCCGCGCATCGATGATGTTGCCGCCCGCGACGTGGATCGCGCCGGCAATGCGGTAGAACAGCCCTGGATGATCCGCCGCGTAGATCGTCACCAGCGTCGCACCGCGCCCCGGATAGACGTGCGCGTCAATCGCGAGTTGTGCGTCGAAAGTGGTCGCGAGGAAGCGGGCATTGTGCGCGAGCACGTCTTCCGGCTCCGCGATCCAATACGCTTCGGGCAGCCGGTGAACGAGCGTCGCAAAGCTGTCCTCGTCCCAGCCGAGCGCATCGCGCAGATGTTCCTGCTTGGCGGCGATCCGTTCGGCCCGGCCCTTCTGCTTGTGGCCGAGGCGCAGCACCTCCTCGGCGGACTCGTACAGGTCGCCGAGCAACTGCCGCTTCCAGCCGTTCCACACACCCGGTCCGACCGCGCGGATGTCGACGATCGTCAGCGTCAGCAACAGGCGGAGACGTTCGGGGCTCTGCACCACGTCGCAGAAATCGAGGATCGTCTTGAAGTCGCTGAGGTCGCGCTTGAACGCGGTCGCGGACATCAACAGATGCCAGCGCACCAGCCACGCGACGGTTTCGGTCTCCGCCGCGGTCAGCCCGAAGCGCGGACAAAGCCGCTGCGCCACCTCCGCACCGAGGATCGAATGGTCCCCGCCGCGGCCCTTGGCGATGTCGTGGAGCAGCACCGCGACATACAGCGCACGCCGCGACACGATCTGTTCGAAGATCGCGCTGGCGAGCGGATGCTCCTCCTTCAGCACACCGCTCTCGATCCGCGCGAGCAGGCCGATCGCGCGGATGGTGTGCTCGTCTACGGTGTAGTGATGGTACATGTCGAACTGCATCTGCGCGACGACGCGCGCGAAATCGGGCACGAACCGGCCGAATACGCCCGTCTCGTTCATCCATCGCAGTACGAGTTCGGGATCGCGCGGGGAGGTCAGCACGTCGAGGAACAGCGCGTTGGCGGACGGGCTGTTGCGGACGTCGTCGACCAGCTTGGCATCACGCGCGGCGGCGCGCATCGCCAGCGGATGGATCTCGACGCCATGCTTGTCGGCGAGCTGGAAGATCTCGATCAGGCGACCGGGGTCGGCCTGGAAAAAGTCGTCGCTCGGTAGCGCCAACCGCCCGCGATCGAGCACGAAGCCGTTCAACTTGCGCGGCGAGCGACGGATCGTCGGCAGGCCGAACCGCCGTCCCCGCGCTGCGAACTTCTCGTCGAGATGCGCGAGGAAGACGCCGCTGAGCGTGCCGACGGTTTTCGCCTGCAGGAAATAGAACTGCATAAACCGCTCGACCTTCGACTTGCCCGGTCGGTCGGAGAACCGCATCCGGTCGGCGATCTCGCGTTGCAGGTCGAACGTCAGGCGATCTTCCGCGCGGCCGGTGATGCTGTGCAGGTGGCAGCGCACCGCCTGGAAGAAATTGTCGGCGCGGTGGAACAGGCGGTACTCGGCCTTGGTGAACAGCCCGACGCCGACCAGTTCGGCGGCGCGCTGGACGTCGTAGATGTACTTGCCGATCCAGAACAACGCGTGGAGATCGCGCAGCCCGCCCTTGCCCTCCTTGACGTTGGGCTCGACCACATAGCGCGTGTCGCCCATCTTGCGATGGCGCGCGTCGCGTTCGGCGAGCTTGTCGGCGATGAAGGTCCGCGCGGTGTCCGCCTGGACCTCGGCCTTGAAGCGGTGCGACGCCTGTTCGTAAAGCTCGGTATCGCCGCACACGTAGCGCGCTTCGAGCAGCGCGGTACGGACGGTCACGTCGGCCTTGGCCTGGCGGACCATCTCGTCGAGCGAGCGGCTGGACTGGCCGAGCTTCAGCCCGAGATCCCACAGCGCATACAGCATCGATTCGATCACGCGCTCGGCCCAGGGCGTCTGCTTGCCGGGGGTCAGGAAGCCGATATCGACATCGGAATGCGGCGCCATTTCCGCGCGGCCATAGCCGCCGACCGCGATGATCGTCAGCCGCTCGCCGATCGTCGGGTTGGGAAGCGGGTAGAGCCGCTGCGTGGTGAAATCGAACAGGATGCGGAGCAGCGCGTCGATCAGATAGGCCTGCGCACCGGCGGCTTCGAGCCCACGCGAGGGATGTTCGACGAGGCGCCGTTCGACCTCGACCCGGCCGGCGTCGAGCGCAGCCTTCAGCAGCACCGTCGCGTCGCGGCGGAGCGCAGTGGCGTCCCCGCCGTGCAGCGCTGCGATGGTTTCGGCGACGGCGCGGCGATCGATGATCGTGCGGCGGTTGGGGAGGTGGTCGAAGCGGCCGGTCATCGCTTGCAGATAGGGGCGCGACGCGCGTGCGTCATCAGGATTGCGCAAACCGCCCGCGAAACGTAACCGGACGCGCGAGTGGAGGACGAAAATGAGCGAACCATTGCGCGTGGCCCCGTTGAAAGTGGCCCTGGCCGGGCTGGGGACTGTCGGCGGCGGGGTGATCCGGCTGCTCGATGCGAACCGCGAGCTGATCGCGCGGCGTGCCGGGCGCGAGATCGAGATCGTCGCGGTCTCGGCGCGTGATCGCGGCAAGGATCGCGGGGTCGATCTGTCGCGCTTCGCCTGGGTGGACGACACGACGGCGCTGGCGAAACAGCCGGGCGCGGACGTCGTGGTCGAGCTGATCGGCGGCTCGGACGGCCCGGCGCTGACCCTCGCGCGCAGCACGCTGGCGGCGGGGCGGAGTTTCGTCACCGCGAACAAGGCGATGATCGCGCATCACGGGCTCGAGCTCGCGCAGGCCGCCGAGTCAGCGGGCGTCGCGCTGAAGTTCGAGGCGGCGGTCGCGGGCGGCATCCCGGTCATCAAGGGGCTTCGCGAAGGCGCGGCGGCGAACGAGATCGCCCGCGTCTACGGAATCCTCAACGGCACCTGCAATTTCATCCTGTCGAAGATGGAGTCGGAAGGTCGCGATTTCGCCGAGGTGCTGGCCGAGGCGCAGGCGCTGGGGTTCGCCGAATCCGATCCGAGCTTCGACATCGACGGCGTGGATGCGGCGCACAAGCTGTCGATCCTCGCCGCGGTCGCATTCGGGACGCAGCCGGCGTTCGACGACGTCGCGATCAGCGGCATCCGGCATCTGCTCGGCGCGGATATCGCCGAGGCGGCGGCGCTCGGCTACCGCGTACGGCTGCTGGGGCTAGCCGAGGCGGGCAGGGACGGGCTGTTCCAGCGCGTGCATCCGCATCTGGTACCGGTCGACCATCCGCTGGCGCATGTGACGGGCTCGCTCAATGCAGTCGTGGCAGAGGGGAATTTCGTCGGCAGGTTGCTGTTCCAGGGCGCCGGCGCGGGCGATGGCCCGACCGCGAGCGCGGTAGTGGCCGACCTGATCGACATCGCGCGCGGTGAGTTCGGGCCGCCGTTCGCGATGCCGGTGGTGTCGCTGACGGCGGCGCCCAAGGCGGACAGCGGCGAGCGGCGCGGGCGGGCGTATCTGCGCTTCACGGTCGCCGACCGGGTCGGCGTGCTGGCGGAGATCGCGGCGGCGATGCGCGATGCCGGCGTTTCGATCGAGAGCCTGATCCAGCGCGGCGCGATCGCCGACGGCAGCGTACTGGTGGCGATCGTCACGCACGAGAGCCCAGAACGCTCGATCGCGCAGGCGCTCGAGAAACTGCGCGGGTCGCAGAGCCTCGTCGGGCAGCCGATGTGGATGCATATTCTCGATTGAGGGAGCGGTCGCTACCACAGGACGCAACCACCCCGGCGAAGGCCGGGGCCCAATTGGGGGGCGGTTGCAACGGCGGACTGTGCGCTGTCACTGCAGCCTTTCCAATGGGGCCCCGGCCTTCGCCGGGGTGGTGGCAGGCTGAAGATCAGGCACCACCTTAGTTCTCCCGCGAGGGCGGGAGCCCAGACTGGGTCCCCGCCTTCGCGGGGAAACACGTGGAGAGCGTTCGTGCTGAACTGATACGCCGAGCGACCTTATTTCACCGGCTCATCCAGCACGATCGGCACGCGGTTGGATTTATCCGGTTTTTTGCGGAATTTGCTTCCGATGTCCCGCACCAACGCCATCGCGTCGTGCCCTTCGTCGTTCTCGCAACAGCTGTGCGGATCGATCAGCGCGCCGACGCCGCGGATCAGGACGACCGGGACCGTCAGCAGGTTCACGCCGGTGCAGCCGCCGGGCGGGCAGGCCGGACCGGCATTGTCGAGTGCCGCGCGTGGGTCGCCGGTGGGTTGGCGCGGTCGATCCTGCGGCGGGCGTTCGCCGGGCAGGGGCAACCGTTGCTCCGACGACCCGTTGCTGCCGCAGACGATGATCTCGGTCGGGCTCGAACCGGGGCAGGCCGGTGGATTGAGGATAGACCAGCTCGGTGGCGGCGGCGCGACGATCGGCCTGGTGGGAATGCCCGACGTGGCGGCTTGCAGCAGTAGGGACAGGGCAAGGATCGACACCGCCGCTTTTCCCGCTAGTTCACAGTGCCGACGGGACCATCGAGGTCGATCGGCACGCGGCCGGTCTTGTCGGGCTTTTTGGCGAGCGCGCTTTTGATCAAGCCGACCGCGGCCTTGGCGATCGGCGCGATCGGTGGGCCGAAGCCGACCTGGCACCCGCCCTGCCGCACGGCGCACGGCGCGTCCGACAGATCGAGCGCACGAACCGCGCTGAGGTGCGGGTTGGAGGCGACCGGGTGATCGGATGGCCCGCGGTCGTCGCGCATCGGCAGGCGGGGGCTGTTTTTGGCGGTCGCCCCGCAGACGATGATCTCGTTACCGTCCTTCGATGCGGCGGCACAGGGATCGACTAGAATCGAGAAGCGCTCGAGTGCCGCCGCCGGTTTCGTGGCCGCCTGGCCGGACGTGACGGCCGCAACCTGAAGCAGCGCGCCCGTGACCATGGTTGTTACAGCACTCATGGGGCTGGCTTGCGGATCGAGGTTCCGCCTTCACCGCCGACCCTCACGCTGACCCCCGCCAAACCGCCCCCGACCTGGAACGGACTCAGATCGGCGAGTGGCGAGGTGCGGTGCAGCAGGCGGGTGCGTTCCGCGCTGACGCTTTCATGCGCGGGATCGCCGGGATCGTGCTCGACGAACGGCACCCGGTAGCGATCGGCCTTGCGGAGGCCGCAGACGGTGATGTCGGTTTCGTTGGCGCTGGGCAGGCACGGCTGTTCCGCAGACATGCGCGACTTGGCGGCGGCCATCAGCGGGTCTTCGATCAGTATCGACAGCAGCACAGCCAACATGAACGCCTCCGGAGATACTGGAAGATGGCGGCATTAGTCTTGCGGGGCAAGCATCATTCGGTGAGCGTCACTCGTCGGCGACTGCCCCGATCTTTGCGACGCCGAGCCGCGGGATGTCGATTGCCGGGCAGCGATCCATCACGACCTGCAAGCCGGCCGCTTCGGCGCGCGCGGCCGCCGCGTCGTTGACGACGCCGAGTTGCATCCACACCGCCTTGGCACCAGCCGCGATCGCCTGGTCGACGGCTTCGCCCGCTGCGGCGGAATTGCGGAAGATGTCGACGATATCGATCGGATCGCCGAGTTGCGCCAGATCGCGGAACACGAATTCGCCGTGGACATGCTCGCCGGTGATCTGTGGATTGACCGGGATCACGCGGTAGCCGTGCGCCTGGAGCTTCGCCATCACGCCGTAGGAGGGGCGGTCGGGACGGTCGGACGCGCCGATCATCGCGATCGTCCGCGCGTTTTCGAGCAGCGCCTTGATGTCGGCATCGGCGGTCAACGGCATCGATGCCTCCTATTGGGGGAAACTGGTCCGCTCGTACCGCAACTCTACGCGTCGGGTACGACCGGTAATTGAACAACGCCGACCCGGTCCGCCGGTTTCACAGCGTTCCCAGCCATGCGACGACCTGAGCCGCAATCGGCATGAATACCGTTTCGCCGGGCTCGTAGGCGGGCGGCGTGCCCGCATCGGACGCGGTACGGATGGAGATCGTCAGCGGCACGCGGCCGAGAAACGGGATGCCGAGCTCGCGCGCCGCCGCTTCCGCACCGCCATTGCCGAACGGGTCCGACGCCTCGCCGCAATGCGGGCAGATATAGCCGGCCATGTTCTCGACGAGGCCGATGATCGGAATGCCCGCCTTCTCGAACAGGTCGATCGCGCGGCGTGCATCGATCAGCGCGAGATCCTGCGGGGTCGAGACGATCACCGCGCCCGCCGGCCGGTATTTCTGGACCATCGTCAGCTGGACGTCGCCGGTGCCGGGCGGCAGATCGAGCACCAGCGTGTCGGTTGCGCCCCAGTCCGCCTCGACCAACTGGCCGAGCGCGCCCGCCGCCATCGGCCCGCGCCACGCGATCGCCTTGCCCGGCTCGACGAGCTGGCCCATCGACAGAAGCGGTACGCCGTAGGGAGTCGGGACGGGGTCGAGCACTTTGTCCTTGGCGGTCGGGCGGGTGCCCTCGACGTTCATCAGGCGCGGCTGCGACGGGCCATAGATATCGGCGTCGACCAGCCCCACGCGGCGGCCCGCACGCGACATTGCGATGGCGAGATTGGCGGCGAGCGTCGATTTGCCGACGCCGCCCTTGCCGCTGGCGACCGCGATCAGGCGGCGGGTCGAGCGCTCGGCGGTGACCGCGATGCGAACTTCGGAGACTCCGGGCTGAGTCGCCGCCATCTTCACGGTCGCCTCCAGCGCGTCGCGCGCCTGCGGGTCGAGCCCGGTCGCGTCGAGGATGATGCCAACGCGCGTGCCCTCGAGGCGCACGGTCGCGCGTTTGCCGGAGACTGCGGCGACTGCCGACTTTACCGCTTCGATGTCGATCATGCGCGGCAGATAGGGCCGGTCGGGGCGCTTGGCACTGTTTTTCCTCAGGCGCCTACCTATAAAGGTGACATGACGATCTTTTCGCGCTGGTTCGGGCGCCCCACTATCCTCGCAACCGAAACACCGAAGGGCCCCTGGGGCGGCTCGGGCGATGACGGCAAAAGCGGCCCACGCAATCCCTGGGCGCAGCCGCCCGGTGGGCGA
Organism: Sphingomonas sp. M1A8_2b; assembly: GCF_053345535.1. Taxonomy (NCBI): domain Bacteria; kingdom Pseudomonadati; phylum Pseudomonadota; class Alphaproteobacteria; order Sphingomonadales; family Sphingomonadaceae; genus Sphingomonas; species Sphingomonas sp. M1A8_2b. The sequence continues at coordinate 1,166,200 of NZ_JBKFAH010000001.1, forward strand.
AAACCCTCCGCCAAACCAACCGCGCTCGACGAGTTTCTGCGCAAGGCGCGTGGCTCGGGAGGGGGAGGTGACGGCTCGGGTGGATTCGGCGGTCTGCCATCGGGCGCCAACGCGCGCGCGCTCTGGGCGATCGGCGTCGCGATCATCGCAGTCGTCTGGATTCTGTTTACCTCGATCCACCAGATCGGCCCGCAGCAGCGCGGCGTGGTCACCTATTTCGGTAAATATGCGGGCACGCTCGATCCGGGCCTGCGCCTGACGATGCCCGCGCCGATCGCCGATGTGACGGTGGTCGACGTCCAGAAGATCCGCACCGACAATTTCCCGACCGGCGACGGCGAGAACCTGACGCTGACCGGCGATCAGAACATCATCGACCTCGCCTATTCGGTGCGCTGGGATATCTCCGATCCGCGCGATTTCGTGTTCCAGCTTGCCGACCCGAGCGATACGGTTCGCGCCGCCGCCGAGAGCGCGATGCGTGCGGTGGTCGCGACGACCACGCTCGACCAGGCGATCGGCACCGGCCGCACCGTGATCGAACAGCGTGTCGCCGAACTGACCCAGCAGATCCTCAACGACTACAAGTCCGGCGTTCGCATCCAGGGCGTCGCGATCAAGCAGGCTGCGGCGCCTGCGCGGATCGTGGAGGATTTCAACGCGGTCACCGCTGCGCAGCAGGAGGCGATCGCCAATCTCAACCAGTCGCGGTCGTATGCGCAGCAGGTCGTGGCGCGCGCGCAGGGCGAGGCGGCATCGTTCGACAAGGTGTACGAGCAATACAAGCTCGCGCCCGAAGTGACCCGCCGCCGCATGTATTACGAGACGATGGAGGCGGTGCTCGCCAAGAGCGACAAGACGATCGTCGAGACGCCGGGCGGTGTCGTGCCCTATCTGCCGCTGTCGAACGCCAAGCGTTTGCCAAATCCGGAAGCGACCACGCCAGCGCCGGCGGCTGCCGCTGCGGCACCCCAAGCCCAGTCGGGAGCCGCCCAGTGAACGCCGTGAGTTTCCGCAACCCGATCGTCGCCGGGATCGTCGCGCTGCTGCTCGTGATCGTTGCTGCGGCGACCTTCGCGATCGTGCCAGAGACCAAGCAGGCGGTGATCCTGCGCTTCGGCCAGCCGATCCGCACCGTCAACGCATGGCAGCCGAACACCCCGTTCGGCCAGACCGGCGCAGGCCTGATCGCGCGGATTCCGTTCGTCGACCGGATCGTCTGGATCGACAAGCGTGTGCAGGACCTGGAGCTCGACAACACGCTCGTGCTGTCGACCGACCAGCTGCGGCTCGAGGTCGATGCCTATGCGCGCTACCGGATCGTCGATCCGCGGAAAATGCGGAACGCGGTCGGCAGCGAGGACCGGATCCCCGATCAGCTTCGCCCGATCCTAGGGTCTGCGCTGCGCAACGAACTCGGCAAGCGGCGCTTCGTCGAATTGCTGAGCCCCGAGCGGACCGAGCTGATGGACAACATCCAGACCGGTCTCCAGCGCGTCGCCAGCCAGTACGGCGTCGAGATCGTCGATGTCCGTATCAAGCAGGCCAACCTGCCCGTCGGCCTGCCGCTCGAAAGCGCGCTCAAGCGGATGTCGAGCGCGCGTCAGCAGGAAGCGATCACGATCCGTGCAGAAGGTCAGAAGCAGGCGCAGATCGTGCGTGCGCAGGCCGATGCCGATGCAGCCAAAATCTATGCCGAGAGTTTTGGCAAGGATGCGGACTTCTACGACTTCTACCGGGCGATGCAGTCGTATCGCCATACGTTCGGTGCCGATGGTGGCCCGGCGCCCGAAGGATCGACCTCGATCATTCTGTCGCCGAACAACAGCTATCTGCGGGAATTCGAGGGACGCGGGCGTTGAGCCTGCGTACCTTCGCCTGATCCCGCGCTTAACCACCGTTCATATTCAAGCGTCGTTCAGCCGCATGCGGCGATGAAACACCTGTTTCGAACGATGAAACGAGAGGACAACATCTAGTGCGTTACGCCTACGCCATTACCAGCGCCCTTCTCCTCGGTGGCGCGACCGCGACTCTCGCGCTCCAGCCCAGCGGCGCACAGGTCGCGCAGAACGAACCCGGTGCGATCCAGGCCGTATCTCCGAAGCCCGGCGCGCCGATGAGCTTCGCCGACATGGTCGCCCGGCTCCAGCCCGCGGTCGTCAACATCTCGACCAAGCAGACGATCGTGCAGAAGCAGCAGGCCAACCCGTTCGCGGGCACGCCGTTCGGCGACCTGTTCGGTGGCATGGGCGGTGGCGGTGCGCCGGGCGCTCCCCCAGTGAAGCGTGAGGGGGCCTCGCTTGGCTCGGGCTTCCTGATTTCGCCGGATGGTTATGTCGTCACCAACAACCACGTGATCTCGCCGGGCGCACAGGGCGCGACGGTCGATTCGATCACCGTGACGCTCAGCGACAAGAAGGAATATGTCGCCAAGGTCATCGGCAAGGACCAGGAATCCGATCTCGCACTGCTGAAGATCGACGCGAAGAACCTGCCATTCGTGAAGTTCGGCGATTCGAACGGCGCGCGCGTCGGCGACTGGGTGGTCGCGATCGGCGAGCCGTTCGGCCTCGGCGGCACCGTGACCGCGGGCATCGTCTCGGCGATCAACCGCGTCACCGGTCAGGGCGGCGCGTATGACCGCTTCATCCAGACCGACGCCTCGATCAACCAGGGCAATTCGGGCGGCCCGATGTTCGACCTCAACGGCAACGTGATCGGCGTGAACTCGCAGATCTTCAGCCAGTCGGGCGGCAATATCGGTATCGGCTTCGCGATCCCCGCGGCCGTCGCCAAGCCGATCATCGCCACCTTCATGAAGGGCGGCACGATCGAGCGCGGCTATATCGGCGTCCAGCTGCAGCCGGGCGGCACGATCAACGAGGATACCGCCGCGGCCCTCGGCATCCCCAAGAATCAGGGCGAGCTGATCAACGATGTGACCGCGGGCGGCCCGGCGGCCAAGGCTGGCGTCCGCGCGGGCGATGTCGTGACCAAGGTGAACGGCCAGCCGGTGACGGTCGACCAGTCGCTGTCGTACCTCGTCTCGAACGTGAAGCCCGGCCAGACCGCGCGTCTCGACATCCTGCGCAACGGCAAGCCGACGACGGCCAACGTGGTCGTCGTGCCGCGTCCGAGCCCGGACAAGCTGGCGGCGACGCTCGGCGGCGATGCGCAGGGGTTCGGCACCGACGACGGCGATGACGGCGACGATTCCGCCACCCCCGCCGCACCGGTGGCAGGCGCGGCGCTCGGCATCGGCGTCCAGCCGCTGACGCCGGCGATCGCACAGGCGGTCGGCGTCGAGCCGAGCACGCAGGGCGTCGTCATCGCCGTGGTCGCGCCGACCAGCGATGCGTACGGCAAGCTCAAGCGCGGCGACGTCATCATCTCGGTCAACGGCACGCCCGTTCGCGCCGCGGCCGACGTCCAGAACGCGGTCAACGTCGCCAAGTCGGCCGGACGCCCGCAGGTCCTTCTGCAGGTGAAGCGCGGCCGTGGCCCGGCGCAGTTCCTGCCGGTCAAGATCAAGTAAGACACGACCGACCCTGCTGACTTCAAAGGACCGTCGCTCCCCCGAGCGGCGGTCCTTTTTCTTTGTGGCGCGCGGGGTTAGGGTCGGCGGCAGGTAAAAAGGACGAGACCCATGAGCGACGGCATCTTCATCGGCGCGAGCGTGGACGGCAAGCCGCAGACGCTCGAATTGAAGCGCGCCAACCGGCACGGCCTGATCGCGGGCGCGACCGGTACCGGCAAGACGGTGACGTTGCAGGGAATCATCGAGGGCTTCTCCGCGAACGGCGTGCCGTGCTTCGTCGCCGACGTGAAGGGCGACCTGTCGGGCCTCGCGATGGCCGGCTCGCCGACTGCGAAGACGCATGCGAGCTTCGCCGAGCGTGCGAAAGCGATCGGCGATGCAAGCTGGGCCTATGCCGACAATCCCGTCCAGTTCTGGGACCTGTTCGGCGAGCAGGGCCATCCGATCCGCACCACGATCAGCGAGATGGGCCCGCTGCTGCTGTCGCGGCTGATGGACCTCAACGAGGTGCAGGAGGGCGTGCTGACGATCGCCTTCCACGTCGCCGACAAGGAAGGGCTGCTGCTGATCGACCTCGACGATCTCCAGGCGATGCTGACCGAATGCGCCGGCCGTGCGGACGAGCTGACGGTGACCTATGGCAACGTCTCGAAGCAGTCGATCGGCGCGATCCAGCGCTCGCTGCTCCAGTTGCGCACGCAAGGCGCGGAGAATTTCTTCGGCGAGCCCGCGCTCGAAATGAACGACTTCATCGGCGTCGACGATAAGGGGAGGGGGATCGTCAACATCCTCGCCGCCGACAGACTGATGGCATCGCCGAAGCTGTACGCGACGTTCCTGCTGTGGCTGATGAGCGAGCTGTTCGAGCATCTCCCGGAGGTCGGCGATCCCGACAAGCCGGTGCTGTGCTTCTTCTTCGACGAGGCGCATCTGCTGTTCGACGAGGCCCCGAAGGCGCTGCTGGAGAAGATCGAACAGGTCGTCCGCCTGATCCGTTCGAAGGGGGTGGGCGTGTATTTCATCACGCAGAACCCGATCGACATCCCCGACACGGTGGCGGGGCAGCTCGGCAACCGCGTCCAGCATGCCTTGCGCGCGTTCACCCCGCGCGATCAGGCCGCGGTGAAGTCGGCGGCGGAGACGTTCCGCGCGAACCCCGGCGTCGACGTCGCGACGATCATCACCGAGTTGAAGGTGGGCGAGGCGCTGGTGTCGCTGCTTCAGGCGGACGGCGCGCCGACCCCGGTCGAGCGCACGCTGATCAAGCCCCCCGCCTCGCGCGTAGGGCCGATTACCCCGGCCGAGCGGAAAGTGATGATCGAGACCGATGCGATCGGTGCGAAATACGACACGCTGGTCGATCGCGAGTCGGCGGAGGAATTGCTCGCCGCGAAGACGCAGGAGGCGAGCGCCGCCGCTGCCGAGGCGAAGGCGACGACCGAGGCGGAGAAGGCTGCGGCGGCGCAGGCGAAGCTCGATGCGAAGACCGCGAAAGAGGCGGAGCGCGCTCGGGTTGCGGATCAGCGCGAGGCGGATCGCCAGCAGCGAGAAGCTGACCGCGAGGCAGCGAACTCGCCCTGGACCAAGATGGCGACCTCCGCGACCCGCGCGGCGAGTTCGTCGATCGGCCGGCAGGTTGCCAACGAGATCGGCAAGCAGGTCTTCGGCACCAAGTCGCGCCGCTCGTCGTCCAGCGGTGGCTTGGTAGGCACGGTTCTGCGCGGGGTTTTAGGTGGGCTGTTCCGGGGGTAGACTGCCTCCATAGCCGGGGGCGAGCTGCCCCCGCCCGAACAAAAACACCACCCCGGCGAAGGCCGGGGCCCAATTGGGGAACGGAGGTAACGTCGGACGGCGCTCCGTTACATCGACCTTCCCAATTGGGCCCCGGCCTCCGCCGGGGTGGTGATCAAGCCATTCAAGGAGTCAGACGATGTCCCTCGATTTCGAATCCGCCACGGACTGGGCCCCTACCGACTGGACCGCCGTCGGCGAGGACAGCCTCGACGACGCGATCACGCTCCGCCGCGCGATCCACGCCGATCCCGAAGTCGGCCTCCACTGCCCGCGTACCTCGGGCAAGGTGAAAGCCGCGCTCGCCGGCCTCCCGCTCGAAATCCGCGAAGGCACTTCGACCACCGGCTTCGTCGCGATCCTCCGCGGTGGCCGTGCAGGCAATGCCGGCGGCAACGGCCGCACGGTGCTGCTCCGCGGCGACATGGACGCGCTGCCGATGCAGGAGGAAACCGGCCTGCCGTTCGCGTCGAAGATCGACGGCGCGATGCACGCCTGCGGTCATGATTCGCACACCGCGATGCTCGTCGGCGCGGCCAAGGCGCTGTGTGCCCGCCGCGAAGACCTCCCCGGCACGGTCGTCTTCATGTTCCAGCCCGGCGAGGAGGGGCACCACGGTGCCCGCCACATGATCGCCGACGGCCTGCTCGATTCGCCGCTGCCCGAGGCGGGCTTCGCGCTGCACATCTCGCCCAACATGCCGATGGGTCATGTCGTCAGCCGGGCGGGCACGCTGATGGCCTCGACCGACACGCTGCGCGCGACGATCACTGGCCGCGGTGGCCATGCGGCGATGCCGCACGACTGCCTCGACCCGCTACCGATCGCCTGCGAGATCGTCACCGCCTTGCAGACCTACGTCGCGCGCCAGGTGCCGGTCACCGACCCGGCGGTCCTGTCGATCACCAAGCTCAACGCCGGCAGCGCGCACAACGTGATCCCGTCGACCGTCGAGATGCTGGGCACGATGCGGACGCTGTCGGAGCGGACGCGCGAACAGGTCCGCGCAGCGTTCATCCGCATGGTCGAGGGCATCGCCGCTGCTCACGGCGCGGTCGGTACGCCGACGATCGAGGAAGGCTATCCGGTCACCGTCAACGACGCGCGCGCGACCGATCTGATGAAGGCGTGCGCGACCGAGATCGGCGGGGAGGGCGCGTATCAGGTGATGCCGCCGATGATGGGCGCGGAGGACTTCTCGTACGTCCTCCAGAAGCTGCCCGGCGCGATGGCGTTCATCGGCGCGGCGCCAGAGGGGAGCGATCCGCGTACCAACCCGCCGCTCCACAACACGAAGATGACGATCGACGAGCGCGTCATGGCGCACGGCATCGCGATGCACTGCGCGGTGGCGGAGCGGTTCCTGGCGAACGGGTTCGATTGATATCGTTTGGAAGATCGCGCCTACTATCCCGTCATCCTGACGAAAGTCAGGACCCAGAGCCAGATACGGTATCGCCCGTGATCCTGGGTCCTGACTTTCGTCAGGATGACGTCAGGGGGGACCCTTCAAGGCCGCATAACCGCCGGACGTCAGTTCGAAGATCGCGTGGTCCGCGCATATTTCGCCACCGCCGCCGCGGCCGCCTGGATCAGCCGCTGCCGCTCCGGCATCGGCCTGATCGTATCCCCGATCATTACCGCGATCGCATAACGACGTCCGTCCGGAGCGGTCAGCAGGCCGACGTCGTTGAACCCGGCGTTGCGGCGGCCGAGATCCTGCCCCGTGCCGGTCTTGTGCGCGATCTCCCAGCCGCCGGGGAGCGCCGCGCGCAGGCGGGCGCGGCCGGTGACCGAGCGGCCCATGGTGTCCAGGAGGATCTTGGTCGAGGTTTCCGACAACAGGTCGCCCTTCGCCAGCCGTGCGATCGCATCGGCGATCGCGATCGGCGCGGCGCCGTCGGGCGGATTGCGAACATACGCATTCAGCGCCGCCTCGCGCACGGCCGGGGACAACCGGTTGCGCGCGGTCATGAAGCCGCCGTTGACCGCATAGGACGGCTGCCAGACCAGCCCCGCCGTGCCACTCTGCAACAGGCGCTCGCCCGGCCCGAACCGGATCGCGCCCAGCTGCTTGCGGCGGATCATCGACCGCACCGCCGCCGGCCCGCCGACGCGCGTCAGCAGCCGGTCGTTGGCCGTATTGTCGCTGTGGGTCAGCGCCCGCGTGAGCAATTCGCCGACCGTGGTGCGATAGCCGTCGCCCTTGACCAGCATCGCGATCGGCTGGTGGAACAGGGTCAGGTCCTGCGGTCGCACGACGATCGGTTCGTCGAGGCGAATCTTGCCCTGATCGCGCAGGTCCATGACGGTCATCGCGACCCAGAGCTTGCTGACCGATTGCTGCGGCAACAACTGGCGCCCGCCAGCCTCGACCGTCCAGCCATCGTCCACCGCGCGGATGGCGATTCCCGCCTTGCCGAGAAAACCGCTGTGCAGTTCGGAGATCGCGTTGACCAGGCTGGCGGGCGCCGGGCGTAACGCGCGGGGCAGGGGTGGCGGGACCGGGATCGAGACGATGTCCTGGGCCTGATGCGCTGGGGTGAGCGCGGTGGCGCCGGGCCGCGAGGCCGATCCGCATCCCGCCACCGCCATCCCGCATAGGGCGGTTGCCAGAAGACGCTTTAACGCACTCGCCGATGTCATGATGCTTTGAACGCCCTGCACTGAAGCATCGACCCTTATCCGTTGATCCACCGGGTGAAACAGGACGCACGTGCGACTGCGACGAAGCGCGCCGGTGCCGCGCCGAATCGCGCGACGATCAGGGAACGAGTACCGTATCGACCGCCTCCGGCAGCGTGTCGGGATAATCGAGCGTGAAATGCAGTCCGCGACTTTCATGTCGGTGCAGCGCGGACCGGACGATCAACTCGGCGGTCTGGAGCAGGTTGCGCAGCTCGATCAGGTCGGGCGTGACGCGGAAATGCTGGTAATATTCGGCGACCTCGTCGTTCAGCAGCTCGATCCGGTGCTGCGCGCGTTCGAGCCGCTTGGTGGTGCGGACGATGCCGACATAATTCCACATGAACCGCCGGATCTCGGTCCAGGTCTGCTTGATCACGACCTCTTCGTCGGAATCGGTGACCCGGCTTTCGTCCCAGGGCCGGATTGGTGGCGGCGGCGGCAGGCTGTCCCACGCCGCGGCGATGCTCTTGGCGGCCGCTTCGCCGAACACGAAGCACTCCAGCAACGAATTGGATGCGAGCCGGTTGGCGCCGTGCAATCCGGATTCGGTGCATTCGCCCGCCGCATACAGCCCCGGCAGATCGGTCTTGCCATGCTCGTCGATGACGATCCCGCCGCACGTGTAATGCTGCGCCGGCACGACCGGGATCGGCTGCGTCGTCATGTCGATGCCGACCGTCAGCAGCTTCTCGTGGATGTTCGGGAAGTGATGGCGGATGAAGTCGGCGGGCATGTGGCTGATGTCGAGATGGACGAAGTCGAGGCCGTAGCGCTTGATCTCCGCATCGATCGCCCGTGCGACGATGTCACGGGGCGCGAGCTCCATCCGCGCCGGGTCGTAATAGGTCATGAAGCGCTTGCCGGTGGTCGGATTGATCAGCCGACCGCCTTCGCCGCGCACCGCCTCGGTAATCAGGAAATTCTTGACCTCCAGATTGTAGAGGCAGGTCGGGTGGAACTGCATCATCTCCATGTTCGAAACGCGTGCGCCGGCGCGCCATGCCATCGCGATGCCGTCGCCGGTCGCGCCGCGCGGCGCGGTCGAGAACAGATAGGTACGGCCCGCGCCGCCGGTCGCCAGGATGGTCGCTCGAGCAGTATAGAGCGCGACGCGTTCGCTGTGGCGGTCGACCGCGTAGACGCCCCAGACGTTGCCCGCGCCCGAATAGCGTTCCTCGTGGCGCGAGGTCGCAAGGTCGATCGCGATCTGATCGGGGACGAGGCGAATGTTCGGATGGGCCTCGGCGGCCTTTTGCAGCGCCTCCTGCACCGCCCAGCCGGTCGCATCGGCGACATGGACGATGCGGCGATGCGAGTGGCCGCCCTCGCGCGTCAGGTGCAGCACGTTGCCCTCGGTTTCGAACGGTACACCGAGCCGCGTCAGCCGTTCGATCGCGGCGGGGGCGCCCTCGACCACCATCTCGACGATCGCGCGGTCGTTCAGGCCGGCGCCGGCGACCATCGTGTCCTCGACATGGTTCTCGAACGTGTCGCCCGGTTCGAGCACCGCGGCGATGCCGCCCTGCGCCCACGCGGTCGACCCCTCGTTCAGCGCGCCTTTGGCAAGCACCGTGACGGTGAATCGCTCGGCCAGGTTGAGCGCCGCGGTCAGCCCGGCCGCGCCCGAGCCAATGATCAGCACATCGCTATTCATACGGGTAGACCCTCGGAAAATGGTGATCGAGCCGGGCCGGCGAAGTGACGGTCGGGTTGCGGCGGCATGCCGCCGATCCTCCCTCCACGGCGTGACGATAGGCGCGCGCTACGGCACGGCGCGGAGAGACGATCCTGCATTTGCCGGATGTGGCACAAAAGACCGGGTGCGGGACAGTACATAGGAGGGGCCGCGCGATAAAACTGTGACGGCTCAACCGATTGAAACGTCCGTATGCTGCATCTGCCGCGATTTTTGGCGGTGCGGAGAAGAGTACCGCTTTGACCCGGTGCCGATTGCGCGTCAGTAACGGTCTACGATCAGCACAGGCCGGGGCGCGATCAGTCGCGAAACCGGCCGGAATGGGCGAAGCATGTGACGAAGAACGATGGATCGGGTTCGGTTGTGCCGGGGAAGTCGACGGCGATCGACCGCGGCGCGCGGCTTGGTATCAGTCTGTCCGGGACCAATCTGGAACGCGCGGGCGATTACAACCAGCGGACCGTGCTGCAGGCGATCCGCGTCAGCGGCGAAGCGAGCCGGACCGATCTCGCCACGATCACCGGACTGACCGCGCCGACGATCGCCAACATCACGCGGCGGCTGCTCGACGCCGGGTTGATCAGCGAGGCGGGGCGTCGGCAGGGCGCGCGGGGCCAGCCGGCCGCGCAATTGGTGATCAATCCCGCGGGCGGCTTTTCCGTCGGAATCAACATCGACCGCGATCACATCACGATCGTCTCGCTCGATCTCGCTGGTACGGTCCTGACCCGGGCGACGCGCGAAGTGGCGTTCGCGTTGCCCGACGAGGTTTCCGAATGGTTGCGCGAGGAGATCGCCAACATCCGGTCGTCCGATCTGATCGACGAGCGGCGGCTGCTGGGCGTCGGGGTCGCGATGCCCGACGACCTCGGCCGTGTCACATTGCCGCATCGCCCGTCGTCGTATGCGGGGTGGAACGACGTCGACGTCACCGCGCTGGTCGGGGCGATCGTCCCGTGGCCGGTCTATGTCGACAATGATGCCGCGGCGGCGGCGATCGGCGAGGCGCAGTTCGGATCGGGCATGGTCCTGCCGAGCTTCTTCTATGTGCTGGTCAGCGCAGGCCTTGGCGGCGGACTGGTGATCGATGGGAATTATTTCCGGGGGGCGGGCGCGCGCAGCGGCGAGATCGGGTTTATGCCCGACATGACGGCGCGCGCGCAGGGACGGACGGTGCAGGAAACCGTATCGCTGTCGGCGCTCTACGACAGGCTCGAGGCGGGCGGCTGCGACGTGGCGGGAGTCGGCGCGCTGACCGGCGACGATCCGGCGGTGGCGGCGATCGTCGGCGCGTGGGTGGAGGATGCGGCGCAATCGCTGATCGCGCCGCTGATCGCGGTCAGTTGTCTGGTCGACCCCGGCGCGGTGCTGATCGGCGGCCGCTTGCCCGGCCCGCTGGTCGATGCGCTGGTCGACCGGTTGAACGGGATGCTGGCGGACGCGGCGGTGCCGTCCGCCGCGCGGGTCATGCGTGCGGCGATGTCGGATGACGCGCCCGCGATCGGTGCGGCGATCCTGCCGTTCCTGCATCATATCCTGCCGTCCGACGCCATTCTGATGCAGGTCGGGCGCTCCGGCTGAGCGGATTAATGCAATTTACCTTTTTAATCTGACGATGCTTGGTTAGATTGGTCCCACACGTGCCGCTGCAACTGGCCGACGGTGGGATGATTGGCGGCGGCGGCTCTGATCGCGGCGAAGCCCGCTGTGCCTCGTATCCCGAGTGCCACAGCCCCATCCCATCCGGTCTTGATGTCGCTGACGGCGTGCGATGGGGAGAGGCGATCGATGGTTCAGATTGGTATTGATTTCGGCGGGACCAAGATCGAGGCGGCGGCGCTCGACGACGGCGGTAGCTTCCTGAGCCGGCTACGCGTCCCGAACCCGGGCGACTACGACCGCGCGGTGCGCGACGTCCGCGACCTGGTGCTCGCGGTCGAGGCGGAGGCGGGTGCGCACGGGACGATCGGGATCGGCACCCCGGGCTCGATCTCGCCGCGGACCGGGCTGATGCGCAACGCCAACTCGCTGTATCTCAACGGCCGCACGTTCCGCGAAGACCTGGAAACCGCGATGGGGCGGCCGGTGCGGATGGCGAACGACGCCAATTGCCTCGCGCTGTCCGAAGCAGTCGACGGCGCCGCGGCGGGTGCACGCGCGGCGTTCGCGGTCATCGTCGGCACCGGCTGCGGTGGCGGGCTGGTGATCGACGGGCGGATCGTCGAGGGCGCGAACGGGATCGCCGGCGAATGGGGGCATGTCCCGTTGCCGTGGCCGACCGGCGTCGAGGCGGCGGGGGAGGTACCGGGGCCGGCCTGCTGGTGCGGCCAGCACGGCTGCCTGGAAAGCTGGGTGTCGGGCACGGGGTTCCGCCGCGATCACGAGAGCGTGACCGGTCAAGCGCTCGACGGGGCGGCGATCATTGCTGCGGCGCGCGCCGGTGATGCGGACGCGACCGCGACCCTCGATCGCTACATCGACCGGCTGGGTCGTGCGCTCGCGCTGATCGCGAACCTGGTCGATCCGGATTGCTTCGTGCTGGGGGGCGGCATGTCCAACGTCGCCGAACTCTACGAGCGGCTTCCCGGAGTGGTGCGCCGCTATACCTTCTCGGATGGTTGGGACGCGAAGATCGTTCAGGCGGTCTGGGGCGACAGCAGCGGCGTCCGCGGTGCCGCCCGACTCTGGCCCGCGGAAGTGCCAGCCTAACGAGCGTACCGGATCAGGGCGCGGCGCGGAGTCCGCAGACGGTGGCGCGCAGGTCGGTGCCGGGCTGCGGGCCGCCGTTGACGAAGCCGAGATAGGTCTTGCTCGACAGATCGTAGCGTTGCCACGTCGGCAGTCCGGGCGCGTTCGGGTTGCCGGTGCGCGCGAAGGCCAGCCAATAGGCCTGCATCGGTGGCGCGCCGGGTTCGAGTTCGTCGCTGCCCGCCATCACGTAGCGGATCTCGCTGCCGTGCGTCACCGGCTTGGCGTCGGGGGCGCTGTAGTCGAACTGATACTGCCAGACCGGCTGGCCCGCGCGAGCGCGCGCCGCGGCGACGGTCGTCGTCGGGCAGCGGAAATTGATGTCGTTGGACAGGATCAGGTCGAGATCGCCCATCCGCGGATCGGCGACGGGGATGGCGTCGAGGCCATAGGCTTTCCGCGCGAGGGCGGCGTTGCTGCCGAAGGCGTCCGCGATCGCCTCGCTCGCGTGCGAAACGCCGCCATGGAGCGTCAGTTCGCGCGCGTTGCTGCCGACGATCAGCGGGGCGGGGTTGCCGCCTTTCGCCAAGGTCCGGGCAGGCGTTTCCTTGAGAACACGGCCGTCGACGATAGCCTGGAGCCAGATGAAGCTCTTGTCGGCGAGCCCCGGCACATCGACGGCCTCGGTCGCGGCGATCAGCTTGGCGACGGGGAGTGCGCGCAGGGCGGCGGCGGTCTGCGCGATGCCGGCTTTGGCGGCGATCATCGTGCCGATGCGTTCGTTCTCGGCGAGGCTGCGCGGGGCTGTGCCGAAGCCGGGCGTGCCACTTTCCTCGATCGCCTTGGCGAACAGTCCGCGCGAGCCGGGGCTGAGCAAATGCAGGCCGACGTCCATCGCGCCGGCGCTTTCCCCGAACAGAGTCACGTTGGCGGGATCGCCACCGAATGCGGCGATGTTGGCGCGGACCCAGCGCAGCGCCGCCTGCTGGTCCATCAGCCCGTAATTGCCCGAGGCGCCGCCGGCCTCGCGGGTCAGCGCAGGATGCGACAGGAAGCCCAGCGCGCCGAGCCGGTACTGGATGCTGACGAGCACGACGCCCTTGCGGACCATCCCCGACTGGATCGTGCCCGCGCCCCCGCCGGCGTAGTTCGAGCCGCCGTGGATCCAGACCATTACCGGCAATGGCCTCGCGGGCTTGGGATCGGGCGTGGCGACCTCGAGGTACAGGCAGTCCTCGCTCGCGAAGGTCGCCGCCTTGGTGTTCCAGCCGCGATCGACCTGCGGGCAGGACGGCGCCGATACGGTAGCGTCGCGGGTGGTCTGCCAGGCGCGGACCGGCTGCGGTGGCTTCCAGCGGAGCGGGCCCGTCGGCGGGGCGGCGTAGGGAATGCCGCGGTAGAGGTGGCGACCGTCCGCAGTCACCTCGCCGCGCACCGCGCCGTGGTCGGTGGAGACGATGGCTGTCGACAGGGCCAGCGCGGCGAGCAGCATCAGCGGGCGATCACCGCGTGGGTCGGGGCAGGGCGCGCCAGCGCCGCCTTGAACGCGCGCTCGGCGACCGGCGCCATCACCGCATACCCGGCCACCGTCGGGTGGACGTGATCCGACGACAGACCCTCGCGCATGCCCAGCGTGCCGGGCGCGACCAGTGCGGACCAGTAATCGGCATAGGTCGAGCCGGTCGCGGCGGCATAGGCCTTGAGCCACGTATTCATCGCGACGATCTTGCTGCCGGTATCGAGGCCCGGGCGCCACGGATACTGGTCGGCGGGCGGGATCGAGGCAAGGATGACGCGGATGCCGTTGGCCTGCGCGAGTTCGGTCATCGCGCGGATATTGGCCTTGCTCTCGTCGGGCGTCATCGGCCCGGTGTTGAAGGCGATATCGTTGGTGCCGGCCATGATCTGCACCACGGCGGGTTTGAGCGCGATCACGTCGGCGGGAAAGCGCACCAGCATCTGCGGGGTGGTCTGGCCGCCGATCCCGCGACCGATCCGGCCGGCGGAAAAGAACGCCGGCACCTTGTCGTACCAGCCCTGCGTGATCGAATCGCCGATCAGGACGATCCGGGGTTGCCCGGCGACGGGGACCGGAAGCACGGCGTTCGCCTCGCGGTACCGGCCGAGATACGCCCAGTCGGTGTGCAACCGTTCCTCGGCTTCCTTGGCCCATTGCGCCTTCTGCGCGGGTGTCGAATCCTGGGCGAGGACGGGAAATGCCACGGCAATGGCGAGCGCGGCGAGCAGCAGGCGGGTCGGTTTCATCACGGGTCTTCCTTATCGGATCGGGACGAGGCGGATCGTGCCACCGCCCGATCCTGCAAGAGTCAGGGAAATCGTGTCGCGCGCGGTGACGGTCCGGGTCGTGGTGACGACCTCGGTCGGTGACGCGCCGTCCTGCCAGATCGTCGCGGTGAAGCGTCCGTTGCCGAGAAAGTCGAGCGGTACGTCGAGCGTGCGGGGTGTCTCGTCGGTCATCGCGCCGACATACCAGTCCTTGCCCGATCGACGTGCAGTCACGATCCGCTCGCCGATCGCGCCCGACACGACGTGCGTCTCGTCCCAGCTGGCCGGGACCGCGCGCAGGAAATCGAACCCGGCGGCGCCCGCATAATTGTCGGGGCTGTCGGAGATCCCCATGAACGGGCTGTCGAACACGACGTACATCGCCAGCGCCTGGCCACGCGTCGTCTGGACCATCGGCGTCTTCGGCTCGATCCGGAACGTCGCCGGGGTCGCGTTGCGGAAGCCTCCGGGCGTGTAGTCGTATGGCCCGGCGAGCCCGCGCGTGAACGGCAGCGTGACGTTGTGGCGCGCGGTGATCCGCCGCGTCCATTTATTGTATTCGGCGCCGAGCACGCCTTCCTGCGTCAGGAAGTGTGGCCAGGTCCGCGTCGCGCCGGTCGGATGATAGGCGCCGTGCAGGTCGAGCATCAGATGGTGGTCGGCGCTGGCCTTGAAGATCCGCTGGTAGAAGTCGACGATCTGCTGATCGCTGCGATCCATGAAATCGACCTTGAAGCCCTTGATCCCCATCGCCGCATAGCGATCGAACGCGGCGTCCATCTTCGCATCGAGCACGCGCCAGTTGGCCCAGAGCCATAGCCCGACTTTCCGGTCCGCGGCGTACCGGACCAAGCCGGGAAGGTCGATCGTCGGGACCACGGACAGGATATCGGCGCCCTGATAGACCACCGGCCCGCCGCCGCTGTGGACGTACCAGCCCTCGTCGATCAGCATGTAGGGGAGGCGGTTGGCGGCGGCGAAATCGATATAGGCCATGATTGTCGCGTCGTTCATCCCCGCGCCGCCGGGTATCGCCTTCAGCGTCGGCCCGTTCCACCAGTCCCAGGCGGTCTTGCCAGGCTTCACCCACGAGAAGTCGCCCTTGGGCGCGGGGTTGAGGCCGGTCAGGATCGTCGACTCGATCAGCTTGCCGGGGGTGTCGCCGAGCATCACGACGCGCCACGGCGTGGTCAGGCCGGTGGTGCGGACGTCGGCCTTCACCGCGATACCCGGATCGTCGAGCCGCGGCGTCAGGCGCGTCGCGAAGCCGAGGGCACCGGTTTCACGCCCGGTCAGGTATGCGCCCGCATAGTCGTGCAGATCGGCATCGGTGATCGCGAAGCTCGTATCGCCCGTGCCGGTGAGGCAGGTGACCGGCATCTCGAACAGATTGTGCGGGCGGACCTGCGATGCCTGTACCGGGTCGTATTCGCCTTCGTGGCTGGTGTCGAAGCGCCCGAGGTTGAGGCCCCAGCAGCGATAATCGGCTGGGAACGCGAATTCTGTGAGTTCGCCCGCCAGCCTGAGGTCGGTGAAGGCGGGTTGGACTGGCAGGCGGTAGTGGAAGGCGACGCCGTCGTCATAGGCGCGAAACACGATCTCGAGCCGTCGCCGTGCGCCGCCCGTCTCGGTCAGGCCGAGCGTGAGTTCATTGTAGTGATCGCGCGCGGCGGACGTCTTTCCCGCGATCAGGCGATAGCGCGTGTCGCCGCTGGTCTGCACCGCGCCCGTGATCGCGGTATCGGGACCGAGCTTCTTGTACGCCTCGAACGCGAGGCCGAGCGGGGACGTGTCGATCACCGGGCGGCCGTGGAATGCAATCGCGTAGGTTGGCCCCCTGGTCGCCGGATCCTGGCCGATCGTGACGTCGATCGCGCCGTCGGGGGAGTGGAGATGACGATCCTGCGCCGCCGCGACCGTGGGTGCTGCAAGCAGGGCAAGGGCGGCGAGGATCTTCATGGCTCAGCGGACCTTGACGGCGGTCGGCGTCACGTTCCAGCCGCGCAGCGCGACCGTCGTCCTGCCCTTGGTCACGGAGGCGGGATAGCGGATTTCGATCCGACGCTTGGCGCCGGGCAGCAGCGAGACGTAATTGTCCGTGAAATACGCCGGCAGGACCTGCGTCCCGTCGGCGTTCATCACCGTCAGCTTGGTCGCCAGAGCGGCGACGTTGCCCGGATTGGACAGGTCGAGCGTGGTCGCGATCTCGTCGCCGTCGCGACGGCTGGTCGCGGTCGAGGTCAGTCGGACCTTCGCCATCTGTGTCATGCCGCGATAGGCGGCATCGTCGGCACCCTGCCAATAGACATTCTGCGACACGATCTTGCCCGCGGCATCGGTCACGTCGAGCGACACCAGCACCATGCCCTGCGCCAGCAACGGCGCGAGATCGAGCGTGAAGGCATCCGCGACCAGCCCGGCGCCCGCGCTGACCGTCACGCGCTGTTCGGCGAGCACGCGGTTGTCGAGCGACGTCACCTTGGCATGAACGACAGCGCCGGTCAGCGCGGGACCGTTGTTGACCAGTACCACCTTGTGATCGGGCAGATTCATCTGGACGTGGACCGGCTCCGACGCCTTCTTGGTGCCGTAGAACGCGGCGTGCGTGTCATAATCGGACGAGAAGATTTGCCACGCCGAGGACGGCCAGGCGGGCTGCGTCATCCACAGCATCCTTGCGGAGTTGGTGGTCCAGAGCCCCGCGTTGAACCCCTCGAAGATCGCGCGATAGGAGTCGTACTCCATCATCTGCGCCTTGCGCTCGAAGTCGGGCAGGCTGGTGCCCGCGCCATAGCGAGTCGCGAGCGCATCCATGTACGTCTTGACCGCGCCGTTCCCGGTCTGGTGCCAGTCGTGATACGCCCACGCATCGCCGATCGGCCAGAGGTCGGCCTTGGGCAGCGCGCGCGTCCAAGCCTCCAGCGTCGGGAAGCTGGGCGTGCCGAGTTCGACCGAGAAGCCCTTGGCGTGCTCGGTGAAATAGGTCGATTCGGGGCGCCAGTTATACGGCCCGCTGTTCTGCAGGTTCACGCGGTTCGACGAGCCCATGTAGAGGCGCGTGCCGTCGTCGCGGTTGATGATCCCCTGCAACGCCTCGTTGAGGATCGGTTGCGGCACGCCCTCGTTGCGGCCGAACCAGACGACGATCGAGGGATGGTTGCGGAACCGCTTCACCACGTCCTCGGCATTGGCGGCGAACAGCGGCACGTCCTGCGCCTCGATGTTGTAGTCCTGCGTCGATTCCCAGAAATCGTTGAGGATCATCAGCCCGTGTTCGTCGGCGAGATCGTAGAAGGTCTCCTCGGTATTCTGGCCGACCCAGTTGCGGATGATGTTGAGGTTGGCGTCCTGATGCAGCCGGAAAAACGGGAGCAGGCGCTCCCGCTCGGTCCGCTTCATGAAGTCGTCCATGCCGATATTGCCGCCGCGCGCGGCGATCCGCACGCCGTTGACCTTGATCAGGAGGTAGGGCGCGAGGCTGGCGTCACCGGCGATCGAGGTCACTGCGGGTGAGCTTTCGGCACCGGGGACGAGCGACGCGGCCCAGCCATTCTCGGTCTGGCGGATGCCCTGGTGCGTGCCGTCGACGATCTGCGTCCCGAGCGCGCGCGCCTTGGACAGGTCGATGCCGACGCGACGCAGCGTATCGGTCTTGTCCATCAGCGAGATTTCGTACGTCACCTGCCGCATGCCGAAGCGCAGCGTCTTGGTGTCGGAGACGGCGTTGTTGGCGGCAGTCGTCAGCGTCAGGTCGTGCAGCGCGGGCGCGCCGTAGCCGTTCGGCCACCATAGCTTCGGGTTGCGGACCGCCAGCACCGGGAACTCGGCGGGGGTCATCTTGACGTCGGCGCTGGCGCGCGGTGCGAGTGGGACCGACTTGCTGACTGTGACGTCGTCGAACTTCGCGGTGACGGTGGCGGTGGTCGGCTGGTCGGTGAGGTTGCGGACCGGTACGGTGATCTCGACGTTCGCGACGCTGTTGTCGGCGTTCGGCAAGGTCGTCACCACGTGGGCATCGCCGAGCGCCGTATCGCCGGTCGCGACCAGGTCGACGCCTTGCCATAGTCCGGTGTTGCGATCGCGGATCGACGGGATCCAGTCCCAGCCTTCGCTCGCGACGAAGGTCGGGCCGTCGAGCATCTGCATCCCGCCATTCTCGCCGACGCCCGCGGTCATCGACTCTTCGTGCGCGACGCCGGGATGCGGTGGCGGCGACACCTTGACCGCGATGACGTTGCGGCCCGCGGCGAGCTTGCCGGTGACGTCGAACCGGCCGCGGATGAACGCGCCCTTCATCGTGCCGAGCCGCGCGCCGTTCAGCCAGATCTCGGCGGCGTAGTTGACGCCCTTGAAATTCAGTTCGAGATGCTTGCCGGTGGTTTCGGCGGGGACATCGATCTCCGTGCGATACCAGTAATCCTGCCGCGCGAGGCTTTCGGGGATCGCCAGGTTGTTCAGACCGAACGCGGGATCGGCATAGACGCCGCGATCGACAAGCGTCGTCAGGACGGTGCCGGGGACGGTGGCGACGTACCAGGATTTCGCGTCATAGCCCGCGCGTGACAGCGCGGCGCCATCGGCCTGCACCTTGGGCGCTTCGGCGAGCCGCCAGCCGGCGACGGTCCACAGGCCAGGCGCGCGCTTGGCGAGTGCCGGACCGCGCGGGATCGGCTTGGCGACGGGCTTGGGCAGCGGCGCGCGGGTCCGCGGGATGGTTGCGGGATCCTGCGGCGTCACCTGTCCGGCCATCTGGCGGACCTGGACCGGCCACTGCGACTTCACGATTTCGCGATCGGCGTAACCCTTGGGCAACGCTGCGCTTGCCGCCGGCGTCTGGGCCGATGCGGTCGACGCCAGCATCAGCGCGAGGACGGAAACGCCGAGCATAGTGGCAGAGCGGTCGATCATCAGTCATCCCCCATATCGGCAGCCGGATCTGTGGCCGGGCTGCGCTATCGGTTCATCAGAGCATGACGGACCGAAAAAGCCAAATGATTTGGCGAATTACGTCTCATAAGGAAATTCGACGTCAGCCGAGCGGGCGGTGCGACCGCCCGCTCGGCCCGATCAATCGCCGCATTTCGTCATCGGCACCGGCGCGGAGTCGATCTTCACGTCGGAGATCGACACGCCGAGCTTGCCGTCGGTGGCGATCACGAACGGCGCGGTGACGTGCGCCATGTCGATGCCGCGCTTGGCGAAGCATTGCAGCGGGACGATCACCTGCTGCCAGTCGCCCGGCTTGCCGGCTGCGAGCGTTTTGGTGATCGCGACGGTCACCGCCTTGCCGTCGTTGCTGACCATGCCGAGACCGACCGGCGCGCTGCCGGCCCGATCGACGCGGACATCGACGACGAGGCTCAACTCGCCGTTGCTCTCGCGGGTGAGGTCGAGCGGGCCGGACGCTTCGACGCGGGTTTCGGCGGGACCGTTGCCAGCCCAGACGAACGCGCGCGCGTCCTCCTGGCGGCGACGGTCGACCGCGGAGGCGGTGAGGCGCTTGGTCGCGGTGGTCGCGTTGACCCCGAGCAGGCGAACCTTCGACTGGCCCTGTTCGACCAGCGCGAGCGACCAGCCATCGGGGACGCGGCCCTTGCCGAACACGATGCCGTTCGATGATGCGGCCATCCCGGCGGGGCGGGTCTCGTCGAGCTTGGGGACGGTGCCGGGCTTGGCGTAGCTCAGGCCGTAGCCGAACGCGAACAGCGGATCATAGCCGGGGTCGGAGCGATTGAGGACATACTGGTCGGGGCGCTTCGGCCAGGAGAAGCTCAACTTGCCGCGGAAGTCGTTGGCGACGCTGCCGTCCTTCTTGCGGAACAGCACGTCGGCGACACCGCCGCCCTCGCTGCCTGGCAGGAACGCCGCGACGAACGCATCCGAGGCGTTGAGTTCGGCGTTCACCCAGAGCGGGCGACCCGACAGGAACACAGTGACGACCGGCACGCCGGCTGCCTTCAGCTTGCGCAGAAGCTCGAGGTCGGACTTGTCGTCGGGGCTGTATTCGAGGTTGGGGCGATCGCCCTTGAACTCGGCATAAGGCTGTTCGCCGAACACGACGATCGCCGCGTCGGGCTTCTTGGCGAAACTGCCGTCCGCCGACAGCGTCGCGGTGCCGCCGGCCGCCTTGACCGCGGTGCTGATCCCCGACCAGATCGTCTCGGCATTGGGGAAGTTCGCGTTGGTGGTGCCGCCGCCCTGCCACGTCAGCGACCAGCCGCCCGCCTGTTGCGGGATGTTGTCCGCACCGCCGCCCGCGACGAGGATGTTGGCGGAGGGTTTCAGCGGGAGCAGGCCGCCCTCGTTCTTGAGCAGCACCATCGATTCGGCCACCGCACGCCGCGCGATCGCGCGGTGATCGGCAGCACCGATGAGGGTCATCTTGCCGGCAAGCGCGCGCGACGACGGACGACCGCGATCGAACGTACCGGCGCGGATTTTCACGCGCAGGATGCGGCGTACGGCGTCGTCGAGGCGCGCGGCGGGGATCTCTCCGGATTGCGCCTGCTTCAGCGTGTTGTCGTAGAGCGTCTTCCAGCCGCTGCCCGAATACATGAACATGTCGAGCCCGGCGTTGATCGCCGCGGCGCAACTCTCGTTCGAGCAGCCATCGACCTGGCCGTGGCCGTTCCAGTCGCCGACCACGAAGCCGTCGAAATGCAGGCGGTCCTTGAGGACGCCGGTCAGCAGACTCTTGTTGCCGTGCATCTTGGCGCCGTTCCAGCTCGAGAAGCTGGCCATCACCGACTGCGTGCCGGCCTCGATCGCGGCGGGGTAGCCGCCAAGGTGGATATCGCGCAGCGTGGTCTCGGGGATCAGCGCATCGCCCTGGTCGCGCCCGCCGGTACCGCCGTCGCCGAGGAAGTGCTTCGTCGTCGCGATCACGCGGTCGGGGGCGAGGAATTCCTTCGTGCCGACCTTGCCCTGGACGCCTTCGATCACCGCGCCGGCGTAGTCCGCCTGGATTTGCGGCTCCTCGGAATAGCTCTCGTACGTGCGGCCCCAGCGATCGTCGCGGACGACGGCGAGGGTGGGGGCGAAGGTCCAGTCGATCCCGGCGGCGGCGGTCTCGATCGCGGTGACGTGGCCGATCTCGCGCATCAGGTCGCGGTCGCGCGCTGCGCCGAGCCCGATATTGTGCGGGAAGAGCGTGGCGCCTGGGATGTTGTTGTTGCCGTGGACCGCGTCGGTACCCCAGATCACCGGGATCGCGGGACGGCCGTCGCTGCGGGCCATCGACGCGTCGTAGAAGTCGTCGGCGAGCTTCAGCCATTCGACGGGTGGCGCTAGGTCGTTGCCGTGCGGGCCGGCATTGCCGCCGTTGAGGATCGAGCCGAGCTTGTAGGTGCGCAGGTCGGCGGGCTCGATGCTGGCGATGTCGACCTGGATCAGCTGGCCGATCTTGTCCTCGACGGACATGCGTTTCATGATCGCGTCGATCCGTGCCTCGACCTTCGGGTCGCGCGAGGGACGCGCGTTGGCGGTCGGCCAGATCTCGGGGTGCGCGACGGCGGAGAGCTTGGTGTGGGCGGCTGGCTGGACGGGTGCGGGAGCCGGAGTCGCGGCCGATTGCAGAAGCAGCGCGATCGTGAACGTTGAAAAGCTTGCCGACATCATGGTCCCCCCGGATGGCACGCGACTTGGTATCGGTACCTTGCCGCGCGTCGTACCGGTTCAGCGCGGCAATACGCAAACAAATTGGTTATTTAGCGGAGATCGCGGGCCGACGAGGTCGCGTCAGAACCCGATCGACAGGCGCAGCGTGATCGCCCGGGGACGGATCGGGACGGTCTGCATCGTGGCCGCGAGCGTGAACGGGTTGCCGAAGCCGAAACTGTTGCCGCGTCCGTTCAAGAGATTGTCGACCGCGAGCGACCAGTGGCGCGGACCGTCGTCGATCGTCGCGCCGGCGGCGACCGCCACATAATCGCCTGCGCGGCGATCGAGCGTCGGGTCGAAGCTCAACCGGGTCTGGCCGATATAACGCGCGGTCAAATACGCGCTGGCCGGAAGCGCGTTCAGCGAGAACTTCCGCGTCAGGCCGAACCGCGCGGAAAAATCGGGGACGACGGGCAGGCGGCGGTCGTCGTCGTTGCCACGCTGGTATTCGCTGGGGGAGGTCAGTCGTGCACGCTGGATGGTGGTGCCGACGTCGATCGTCAGTGGTCGCGCGTCCAGACGCGCGCCGAATTCGATCCCGTAATTGGTGGCGTTGCCGACATCGATCGTGCCGAATAGTCCGTCCGAGTCGACGACGTCGCTGCGCAGATGCTCCCAGACCGACCCGAAGACCGCGCCGGTGAGGCTGACCCGGTCGTCGAACGCGCGGACCCGCCAGCCGAGTTCGAGGCTTTGCAGTTCGTCGCCCGGAATTTTCTGGTCGTTACCCGGCAGGTCGCGTGAGACTGCGGCAGGCCGGATCGCGCTCGCATAGCGCAGCCAGACCAGGCCGATCTCGTCGCGGTGCCAACTGAGCGTCGCGCTGGGCGTGACGCCGAGCTTGGTCGCGCTTTGCTCCTGCGGGCCCTGTTGTTCGATGTCGTTGGTGGTGATGAAGCCGCGCAGACCGAGCTTGAAGTCGAGCGCGGAGGACAGTCGCTCGGTTCCCTCGGCGAACAGCGCGGCCTCGAAGACCGCCTCCTTGTCGTCGCGCGCTGCGAGGGTGTCGTCGGTCGAGACGAAGCTACCCTTCAGCCGGGTGGTGCCCTTCAGCAGCGACGCACCGATGATCCACGGATGACGCGCCGACGGATCGCTCACTCGGAATTCCTGCGTCAGCAGTCGGATCGCGCGTTCTTCGTCATAGGCGAGCGGAGTCGTGGTGCCGAGGAGGCTTGCCCTGCTGCTCGCGTCGTAGGTGCTGGCGAAGTCGTGCGACACGATCGAGCTGGTCGATTGTACGTCCAGACGCCCGATCGATCCGCGTATGTCGAGCGATCCCGACACGAAATCATTGTCCTGCGGCTCGGCGATCGAGGTCGCGCGCGTCAGCCCTCGCGTGGCGTATTGGCTGTCGCGGGTGTCGATCCATTGGCCGACGCCGCTCGCGGTCGCGGTCCAGCCGTTGCCGATCGCCCAGCGCAGCGCCGCGCGGGCACCGGTCCGTCCGGTGCGATTGACGTTGCGCTTGGCGCGTTCGCTGTCGTCGATCCAGCCGGGCATCGTCTCGGCCCATACCGACGCGCGCAGCGCGACGCTGCCCGTGACGATCGGCAGGTTGATGGTCGCATCGAGTGCGCCGCCGAGCGCGCCGTCCTTGATCCCGGTGACCTCGGTCGACAGCGTCTCGGACACGGTGTTCAGGTCGGGCGGGGTGGTGACGATCCGGACGACGCCGCCCAGCGCGCCGGTGCCGTACAACGTCCCTTGCGGACCGCGCAGGATTTCGACCCGGTCGATATCGACCATTCTGAGATCGGGATCGGGCGAGGAATAGCCGATCCGCGCATCGTCGAGATACAGGCTGACGAGCGACTGGCTGGTGCCGTTGAACGCGCTGTCGGCGACGCCGCGCAGGAACACCCGGTCGCGGCCCGGCCCGAGATTGGTCGAGAAGGCCCCGTCCGTGGTCGCCAGCAGGTCAACCAGCCCGCGCTTGCCGCTCAGGCGGTCGAGCGCGGGGGCACCGAAGATGCCGATCGAGGCGGGAAGGTCTGACAGCCGTTCGTCGCGCTTGCTGGCGGTGACGATGATATCGCCACCGGTGTCGGTCGATGGCGCGGTCGCTGCCTTTTTCGACGCGGCGTCGTGGTGCGGGACGGGCTCGATCCGCCACGTCGTCGCATCGACGCGAACCGCGCGCAGGTGGGTGCCAGCGAGTAGCTTGCGCAACGCCTGCGCGATGTCGGAGACGCGATCGATGCGTTTGGTCTGCACCTGCGGCAGAGTCCCGGCCATGCCGATCGAAATGCCGGTCTGCTGTGCGAGTGAGTCGAGCGCGCTCCGCAGCGAACTCGGGGGGATGCTGATACCGCGCGGGCTCGCCTGGTTAGCGTGCGCTGCGTTCGATATGCACGACGCCATCAGCGCGGCGCAGGCGTACCGGTAGAACCGCGCGAAGCTGATCGAGGAGTCGCGATCCATCGCCAATCGTCAAAACCCCGGAAAAACGCAGCCCCGCGGCGGACGGATCGACCACCAGCGGGGCGGTCGCATACCGCGATATGTCGGCGACAACCAGCGGTAACGGCGTACCGTCATAGTTCAGCCGGCCATCGGTCCAGTCTGCGACCGAACCGGGCGCGATGGTGCGTCGCTCGGCGATCCGTGTCACGGTGTCGATATCGAGCCGTTGCCCGGCGGTCACCGTGGCTGGTGTCGACCCGTCGGCGGTGTGGGGCGTCACGCTGACCTCGCCTTCGGCAACGGCGACCGACAGCGTCCCACCGGTGTTGACCACCGAGAAGCGGGTGCCGACGTCGCGGATGTCGTAATCCCCCGCACGGACGATCAGCGTTCGCGATGGATCGTGACGGACGGCAAAGCTTGCGGCACCGCTCGCGAGCGTGATCCGCGGGGTCGTGCCGCCAGCGACCGAGAGCCGCGATCCGCGATCGATCCGCATCGCACTGCCGTCTGCGAGCGTCAGCGACCGCGTGGTGCCGGCGTTGGTCACATAGACCTGCGCGTCGTCGCCGCCGATCTGCGGGGCGACGAACAGCAGCGCGAGACCGGCTGCGAGCGCGCCGCCGGTGCCGGTCGCGGCCCAGCGCCAGCGCGATGCGCGAGCGGGGGGCACGAACGCCTCATGCTCGACCACCGCGTCGTCGTTCGCCGGTAACTGGGCGGCGATCGCGGGGGCGGCGTCGCGGATTTCGGCATCGAGCAGCGCGATCGAATCATACGCGGCGCGGTGTTTGGCATCGCGAGCGAGCCAGTCGCCGAAACCCTCCCAGTCCATGTCGGGCGCATCGATCCGCGCGTGCCAGGCCGCCGCTGCGTCGATCGGGTCTTGGGTCATTGCATCCATCTGGGCGCCCTCGTTCCAAGCGGATGCCCCCCGCTCGTACCATAGACGCCACCGGTCGTCAGGCACCGCAGTCGGGCGCGACGATCAATCGTCGTTTCGATCATCGAGTGCCTTTCTGAGATGCTTGAGCGCGACGGCGATGTGTTTTTCAACCGCGCTGCGGGTGATGCCGAATTCGGCCGCGACCTCGGCATGCGAGAGACCATCGATCTTGTGGCGGCGGAACACCCGCATCGCGCCCTCGGGCGGGCCGGCGAGCGCAACTGCCAGTTGCGCGATCCGCTGCTGCCCGAACACCGCGTCGAACGCGGAGGGCGCTTCGTCGACCGCCTCGTCGCCGACGATCGTCGTCATGGTTTCCGCATAGCCGGTATCGCGGCGTGCGCGTCTTCCGCTGGCGCGGACGCGGTCGAGCACGATGTTCAGGCCGATGCGGTGGAGATAGGCGAGGGGATTGGCGATCGGTCCTGTGATCGGCTCTGCGGTGCGCAACCAGATTTCCTGGACCACGTCTTCGGCTTCCGCAGCACTGCCGGTTCGCCCGGTGAAGAACCGGACGAGCTGCTGGCGATGGGCCGCAAGCACCGCCGAAAGCCCGGCAGGCTGAAAACTGTCCGCGTCGGCTACGACATTCCTCCGAACTTCAGGAACCGAAGCAGATACCGCGGATGGCGGCGTCTGTCGCTACCGAAGGACGGTCGGGAGTATCATAGGCTGTATCACAGGCTCTTTGACCGCGTGACGACCCGCCACACCAGCACGACGCCGACCGCGATCAGCAGGAAGATCGCGGCGACCGCGGCGAGATAGAACAGCGGCGAACGCCACGGCGTCTCTGCGGCGGGGGGCGCAGGGGGGCGGTCGTCCCAGACCGAGGGTCTCGGCATGGGCGTCGCGATCGGCAGCGCATCCTCGCGGGTGTCGGGCATCAGCGTCCGGGCGACGGCGGTCATCATGCGGCTCCCTGCTGGCGTAGATCGTGCGTTGCGGCATCGCCCGCGTAGAGCGCGAGCAGCGCGTCGAAATGATCGTCCATCGTCCGGATCGGCCGGTCGAGCGGACCAGGCACCGACGCGAGCCGCGTTTGTGCGAACGTCAGGATCGCATCGGCTGCGGCCTGCGTGTCGCCCGATCGATAGAGCACGCCGTCGCTGGTCCGCGCGAGATCGGCGGCGCCGCCGCGATCGGGAGCGATCAGGGTGAGGCCGGAGGCGATCGCCTCGGCCGCGACGAAGCAGAACGTCTCGGCTTCGCAACCGTGGATCAGCGCATCGGCGCTCGCCATCAGTCGAGCGAGTGCGGTGCGGTCGCGGATCGGCTCGAGCAGGCGGACATGCGGGTTGTCGCCGATCGCGTCGATCACGCGGCGCTGGCGCGACCCGCCGCCGATGATCAGGACGCCGACCGGGGTCTGCGTGCCCGCGACCGTCGCCGCCTGCGCGACCATGTCCCAGCGCTTTTCGGGGGCATGGCGACCGACGCCGATCAGCAGCAGCGCGTCCTCGCCAAGTCCGCACAGCGCGAGCATCTCGCGGCGGAGGTCGGCGTCGCGCAGCCGCGGCGAGAACTGGCCCGGGTCGACGCCCATCGGATCGGTCGTCACCTTGTTGAGACCGCCCTCGCGCAACCGTTGGGTCAGGCTGTCGCTGGCGCTGACGATATGGTCGAACTGTGCATCGAGCCGCCGCAGATGCCGCCAATACCAGTCGAACGCGCGGTCGATCGCCTGGGTCGAGGCGACGTTGCCGAACCAGCGATAGGCGTAGGCGGACAGCGGATCGGCATGTGCGATCAGCGACAGCCGCGCGCACGACCCCGACTGTGTGCGCCAGTCCGCGACCATCGATGCGCTGCGCCACGGCGACGACACCTCGACCACGTCGGCGTTTTCCTCGTCGAGCATCGCATGCAGGGCCGCGCGGTCGGCGAAGTAGCGATAGGAGCGGTCGAGCGGGAAGCGTGGCGATTTCAGCCAGCGCACGCGAGCGTTGGGGCCGCGCTGTTCTTCGCGGTTCTCCTCGCCGGGGGCGATGACGACGATCTCGTGCCCGCGCGCGCCGAGCGCGACGAGCTTGCGATCGATATAGGTCCGGACGCCGCCGCCGGTCGGCGTGTAGAACGCGCAGACGTCGACGATCTTCATGGCGCGATCTCCCGCGCCGGTTCGGTGGACATCTGATCGGCGACCAGGTCGGCGTAGCGCGAGACCGTGCGGCGCTCGGCGAGCGTGCGCAGAGTCCGGTCGATGCTGGTCAGCAGCGATTCCTTGGTCACGTCGCCGGGATGGACCGCGACTCGCATCGTCGGCATCCAGTCGGGCATCACGCGTGCCGCGGCGGCGACCGCGAGCGAACTGGCGGTCCGTGCGCGCGTCCGGCTGGCCCAGGTCACGACCGGGCCGCGCGAGACGATCGCGCCCGTGGCAGGCTGCCAGACGCGGAAATGGTCCTCGGCCAGCGCGAAGTCGCAGGCCTTCAGCGCGGCATGGGCGCCCGGTCCGTAGAGCCAGGCGGGCGCGATGAAGCCCGCGACCGACCGGCCGATCGCGTGCTCGACCATGTCGCGACCGGCGCGCATCCGGTATTCGGCTTCGACCGCGTCGAGCCCGAGAAATTCGCCCTCGCCGGCGGTCATATACCGCGCCTTCAGGGCAGTGGCCGCGTTGCGGTGATCGCTCGCGTCGCGGTGGAACCAGCCGTGCAGGAACATCTCGACGCCGGCGTCGGACCATGCGCGCAGCCGCCGCTCGAACGCCGGGGCACGATCGAGCCGCGCGGCGCCCCAGTGATCGGGGACCACCAGCATCGCGAACTTCGGTCCGCCGAGGATCGCGTCGATCCGCTCGGCGAGCAGGTCGATCGGCGCCACGAACGCGGGGGAGACGTCGTGGATCGAGACGACAAGGCGCCGTTGCGCCGGCGATGTCCGATCCGCCGGCCGGTTTGCATCGGCAGCGGGTGGGCGCTGCCCGCCACTCTGTTCGGATGTCACCATGGTGTTGCCTTCATACGTCGCGTACTGATGACGGGACGGCGCCGCGTCGATGCTTCCGCAGTCCGTCCCCATGGATAGGCGCAAATTATTTCACTGATGGGTCGGGCATGGCTGCGGCTGCGCGTTGCCGGCGGCGTCCTGTGGGCATGACCCCATTCGGCTCATCCGCTTCGGCGCCGCTCGGCACGGCACGCGCCGGCCTCCGCGGCGAGCCGCTGCCCAGATCCCGTTATTGCCGGAGCAATGTCGCATGACAGAGATGCCGTTGACGCTGACGCGCGCCGAGGTTTTTCCCGCGCTTACCCCGACGGTCGTCCGCAAGGGCTTCATCGGCCGCTGGCTCGCGCCCCTGCTGTCGGCCGCGATCCTGATCGCCGCGCTGTGGCAACTGCGCAGTCTCGACGTGCCGGGCATCCTGCGCATGGTGCCGATGTCGCCGCTGTTCTGGGCGATCTTCGCGCTCGGCTATCTGGTGACGCCGTTCAGCGAATGGGTGATCTACCGGCGGCTCTGGCGATTGCCGGCGGGCGGCATCCTCGCGCTGCTGCGCAAGCGGATCAGCAACGAGATCATCCTCGGCTATTCGGGCGAACTCTATTTCTACGGCTGGGCGCGCAAGCACGCGACGATGGTCGGCACGCCGTTCGGCGCGATCAAGGACGTCGCGATCCTGTCCGCGGTGGTCGCCAACGTCTGCACGCTCGCGCTGGCGGCGGCGAGCTGGCACGCGCTCGCCGCGCTGCATCTCGGTACCAGCGCGAAGGTCATGATCGTGTCGGCGGCGAGCATGGCGATCCCGTCGCTCGTCACGCTGGTGCTGCGCAAGCGGCTGCTGACTCTGCCGCGCCCGGAACTGACCCGGATCGCAGTCATCCATTTCCTGCGGATCGTCGCGACCACCGTGCTGGCCGCGTTGCTGTGGGCAGCCGTGATGCCCGCCGCGCCGCTCGCTTGGTGGCTCGCGTTGGCGACGTTGCGGATGCTCGTCTCGCGCCTGCCGCTGTTGCCGAACAAGGACATCGTGTTCGCCGGGCTGGTCGCGTTCACCGTCGGGCGGACGTCCGAAGTGACCGCGGTGCTGACGATGATCGCCGGGCTGTGGCTGGTCACGCATCTTCTGCTCGGCGCGGCGCTGACCGCGGTCGAACTCGCCACCATGGAGCGTAACAAGTGATCCTGTTTTCGATACTGGCGCTCGCCGCTACTTCAAACGCCGCGACCCCTATTCCCTCGACCCCGAGGCTCGGCACCGTCGAGGCGCGCTGTCGACCCAACGAACCCGGGCCTGCGCTGATCGTCGACGTCGACGGTCTCAAGGACCGCGTCGGCGTGCTGCGTGCCGAGCTTTATCCGGCGCGCGATGGCGATTTCCTAGCCGACGACAACGTGCTGATCGGCGCGGGCAAGACCTTCCGCCGGTCGGTGATCACCGTGCCCGCGAGCGGCGTGGTGTCGCTCTGCCTGCGCGTGCCCGCACCGGGGACCTACGCGCTCAGCGTCGTCCATGCGCGCGACGGTGGCCACGGCTTCAGCCTGCTCCACGACGGTATCGGCTTTGCCAGCAACCCCAAGCTCGGCCATTCCAAGCCGCATGCCGATCAGGCCAAGGTCGTCGTCCATGACGGCATCACCACCACGCACGTCGTCATGAACTATCGCAGCGGACTGTTCTCGTTCGCGCCGATCAAGCAATAGCCGCAGATTGGCCGGACCCGTCGCTCAGCGGGTCCGGTCCTTGACGGTTTCCATCGCCACGAAGGTCGATGTGCTCGCGACGTGCGGCAGGCTCGAGATCTTCTCGCCCAGCACCGCGCGGTAGCGGCGGATGTCGGCGGTGCGGACCTTCAGCAGATAATCGAAGCTGCTCGCGATCATGTGGCATTCCTCGACTTCGGGGATGCGACGCACCGCGGCGTTGAACGCCTTGAGCGCCTGCTCGCGCGTGTCGTCGAGCTTCACTTCGGCGAACGCGACGTGATCGAGACCCATCTTCTCGGCATCGACGATCGCGCAGAAGCCGCGGATCACGCCGCTCGCGATCAGTTTGCGCAGGCGAACCTGGCACGGCGTCTTCGAGAGCCCGACGGCGGCCGCGAGGTCGGTGACCGACATCCGGCCGTCCTCGATCAGCGCAGCGACGATCTTGTGGTCGAAACCATCCATTTCGACTGTTGCGGGCATCAAATCACTCCGATCGGTCCGCGAATGGCGCGTACAAAAGCGATATAGCCCGTCCGATGCCGATACATAAGTCGGATCGACTTTTGGAAGCGATCTATGGCGATTGCATGACCAGCCAGCCCTTCGCCGCCTTCGCCCCCGCTATCCGCGAGGCTACCCCGTTGCGATCGGCGATCACCGCCGCGTATCGGCTGGACGAGGCCGAGGCGCTCGCACCGTTGATCAAGTCCGCGACGCTCGACCCCGAAACGCACGCCGCGGTGCGCGAGACGGCGCGCGATCTGGTGACGCGGATGCGCGCCGAACATCGCGGTACCGGCGTCGAGGGGCTGGTGCAGGAATATTCGCTGTCGAGCCAGGAGGGCGTCGCGCTGATGTGCCTCGCCGAGGCGCTGCTGCGGATCCCCGACGATGCGACGCGCGATGCGCTGATCCGCGACAAGATCGCAGGCGGCGACTGGACCGCGCATCTCGGCGGCGGCAAGTCGCTGTTCGTCAACGCCGCGACCTGGGGGCTGGTGGTGACCGGGAAGCTGGTCGGCAGCGTCGACGATCGCGGGCTCGGCGCGGCGTTGTCGCGGCTGGTCGCGCGGGTCGGCGAGCCGGTCATCCGGCGCGGCGTCGATCTCGCGATGCGGATGATGGGCGAGCAGTTCGTCACCGGCGAGACGATCAAGCAGGCGCTCAAGCGCGCGCGCGAGCTGGAGGCCAAGGGGTTCGGCTACAGCTACGACATGCTCGGCGAGGCGGCGACGACCGCCGCCGACGCCGCGCGCTATTACGCCGATTACGAGACCGCGATCCACGCGATCGGCAAGGCGTCGGCGGGGCGCGGCGTCTATGCGGGGCCGGGCATCTCGATCAAGCTGTCTGCCTTGCACCCGCGCTACGTCCGCGGGCAGGCGGCGCGCGTCATGGACGAATTGCTGCCGATGGTGGCGCGTCTCGCCGCGCTGGCGAAGCGCTACGACATCGGCTTCAACATCGATGCGGAGGAGGCCGACCGGCTCGAACTGTCGCTCGACCTGCTCGAAAGCCTGGCGCTCGATCCCGATCTGGCGGGCTGGAACGGGCTCGGGTTCGTCGTCCAGGGCTATGGCAAGCGGTGCCCGTTCGTGATCGACTGGATCGTCGATCTCGCGCGGCGATCGGAGCGGCGGATCATGGTCCGGCTGGTCAAGGGCGCGTATTGGGATGCCGAGATCAAGCGCGCGCAGGTCGATGGTCTCGCGGACTTCCCGGTCTACACGCGCAAGCTCCACACCGACATCGCGTACATCGCGTGCGCGCGAAAACTGCTTGCCGCGCCGGATGCTGTCTTCCCGCAGTTCGCGACGCACAATGCGCAGACGCTGGCGACGATCTATCAGCTTGCCGGACCCGATTTCGCGATCGGCCAGTACGAGTTTCAGTGCCTGCACGGGATGGGCGAGCCGTTGTATCAACAGGTCGTCGGCAAGGATAAGCTCGACCGGCCGTGCCGGATCTATGCACCGGTCGGCACGCACGAGACGTTGCTCGCGTATCTGGTTCGCCGGCTGCTCGAGAATGGCGCGAACTCTTCGTTCGTCAACCGGATCGCCGATCCCGCGATTTCGATCGACGCGATGATCGCCGACCCGGTCGATATCGTGTCGGCGATGGCCAATCCGGGTGCGCGTCATGACGAGATCGCGCTGCCGGGCGGGCTGTTTCCCGATCGCCGCAATTCGGACGGCATCGATCTCAGCGACGAGACGGCGTTGGCGGCGTTAGGCGATGCTCTGCGGGAAAGCGCGGCGGTCGCGTGGCATGCCGGTTCCGAGGCCGGCGGCGAGACGCGCCCGGTGTGCAACCCGGCCGATCACCGCGACATCGTCGGTCACGTCGCCGAAGTCTCCGTCGAAGACGCGCGCGCTGTCGTGGCGGGGGCGGCCGCGAGCACCTGGTCCGCGACGCCGGTGGCCGATCGTGCCGCCGCGCTCGATCGTGCGGCCGACGCGATGCAGGCGAGGATGCCGATCCTGATCGGGTTGGTGATCCGCGAGGCGGGCAAGTCCGCGGCCAATGCGATCGGCGAAGTCCGCGAGGCGATCGATTTCCTGCGCTATTATGCGCAGCAGGCGCGGACGACGATGGGGCCGGCACAAGCCGCGCTGGGGCCGGTTGTCTGCATCAGCCCGTGGAATTTCCCGCTCGCGATCTTTGCGGGGCAGGTGGCCGCCGCGCTGGTCGCGGGCAATCCGGTGCTCGCCAAGCCCGCCGAGGAAACCCCGTTGATCGCGGCCGAAGCGGTGCGCTTGCTGCACGAGGCGGGGATCCCGGCGGATGCGTTGCATCTCGTTCCCGGCGACGGCGCGATCGGCGCGGCGCTGGTCGGCGCACCCGAGACGGCTGCGGTGATGTTCACGGGCTCGACCGACGTCGCGCGGCTGATCCAGCGCCAGTTGGCGACGCGGCTGTCCGCCACCGGCGCGCCGATCCCGTTGATCGCCGAAACCGGTGGCCAGAACGCGATGATCGTCGATTCGTCGGCGCTGGCGGAGCAGGTCGTGGCGGACGTGCTGGCCTCTGCTTTCGACAGTGCGGGACAGCGGTGCTCTGCGCTGCGCATCCTGTGCCTGCAGGACGAGGTCGCGGATCGGACGCTGGCGATGCTGAAGGGGGCGTTGCAGGAATTGCGGATCGGCCGTACCGACCGGCTCGCGGTCGATATCGGTCCGGTCATCACCGCCGAGGCGAAGGCGGGGATCGATTCGCATATCGTGCGGATGCGCGCGGCGGGGCACCGGGTCGACCAGCAGGAGCTGCCGGCCGAGTGCGCGCACGGCACGTTCGTCGCGCCGACGATCATCGAGATCGGTCATATCGGCGACGTCGAACGCGAGGTGTTCGGGCCGGTGCTCCACGTCATCCGGTTCAAGCGCGACAAGCTCGACGCGCTGATCGATGCGATCAATGCGACCGGGTATGGGCTGACCTTCGGGCTGCACACGCGGCTCGACGGGACCGTCGCGGATATCACCGCGCGGGTGAAGGCGGGTAATATCTACGTCAATCGCAACGTCATCGGCGCGATCGTCGGCGTGCAGCCGTTCGGTGGGCGCGGGCTGTCGGGCACTGGTCCGAAGGCGGGCGGTCCGCTGTATCTCGGGCGGCTCGTGACCGAGGCCGCGACCGCGCAGATCGGGTCCGGTACCGCGATGCCGCTGCTCGACTCGTTCATCGCGTGGCTGGGGCAACGTGGCCATCGCGCAACCGCCACCGCCGCGCGTCTCTATCGCGATGGGTCGGCGCTGGGTGTCGAGACGCTGCTGCCGGGCCCGGTCGGCGAACGCAACGTCTATGCGCTGCACCCGCGCGGGCGGGTGCTGTTGAAGCCCGCCACGCCAGCGGGGTTGCTCGAGCAGATGGCGGTCGTGTTGGCGACGGGCAATCGCGCGCAGGTCGAGGGCATGGCGCTGCCCGAGGGGATTCCTGCAGCAGTCGCTTCGGTGTTCGCAGATGACAGCGACGCGCCGTTCGCCGCGGTGCTGGTCGAGGGTGATGCGGCGGTGGTGGCGGAGATGGTCGAACGGGTGGCGGCGATGCCCGGGCCGATCGTCCTTGTCCATGCGGCCAAGGTCGGCGCGCCGCTCGCCTACACGCCCGACTGGCTGCTGGAGGAGGTGTCGACCTCGATCAACACGACCGCTGCGGGGGGCAATGCCAGCCTGATGATGATCGGCTGAGGCGGCGCCCAGGGTAGGCGGGCATGAAATTTATGCCGAAGCGCGTATTAATTGTAAAAATGTCGCTCGAACACGCGACCGACATATCCCTGCAACATATCGGCGCGAAAGGGAGAGCGTCGCCGCTCCCTCTCCCCCTGTGGACGGCGACTTCGACCGGGTCCCCCCTGTCCCGGTCTTCTCCCTGAACTACGGGGCGACCTTCACGGTCGCCCCGCCTTTTTGTTTTCGGGAGCGCGCTGGGCTCGGCGCTAGACGCGCGACAATAACCTGAGATGTTTGAAGTCTATCGATCCTCCCCCGCCAGGGGGAGGTGGCAGGCGCTTGCCTGACGGAGGGGGAGGTAAGGGAAACCTCTGTTCCGTGTCCTCCCCCTCCGTCGCCTTCGGCGCCACCTCCCCCTTGCGGGGGAGGATCGTAGGGCAGTCTTACGCGGCCAGCTTGCGCAGGACGTAGTGGAGGATGCCGCCGTTGAGGAAATATTCCAGCTCGTTGACGGTATCGATCCGGCACTTGGTCTGGAACATCTCGCTCGACCCGTCGGCGCGGGTCATCTTCACGGTGACGTCCTGGCGCGGACGGATGCTCGCGACGTCGAGGATCGTGAACGTCTCCGAGCCGTCGAGACCGAGCGTCTTGCGATCGGTGCCTTCGGCGAACTGCAACGGCAGCACGCCCATGCCGACCAGGTTCGAGCGGTGGATGCGCTCGAAGCTCTCTGTGATCACGGCGCGGACGCCCAGCAGGTTGGTGCCCTTAGCGGCCCAGTCGCGCGACGAGCCGGTGCCGTATTCCTTGCCGGCGACGATCACGAGCGGCGTGCCGTCCTGCTTGAAGCGCATCGCCGCGTCGTAGATCGCCATGACTTCGCCGTCGTACTTCGACATGCCGCCCTCGATGCCGGGCACCATCTCGTTCTTGATGCGGATGTTGGCGAAGGTGCCGCGCATCATCACGTCATGGTTGCCGCGGCGTGCGCCATAGCTGTTGAAGTCCGCCTTGCTGACCTGATGCTCCTGCAGGAAGCGGCCTGCGGGGCTGTCGGCCTTGATCGAACCAGCCGGCGAGATGTGATCGGTGGTGATCGAATCGCCGAGGATCGCGAGCGGCTTGGCGTCGATGATGTCCTGCACCGGCGACGGCGTCATGCTGAGGCCCTCGAAGTATGGCGGGTTGGCGACATAGGTCGACCCTGCGCGCCATGCGTAGGTGTCCGAGCCCGTCACGTCGATCTCGCGCCACTTGGCGTCGCCCGCATAGACGTCGCCATAGCGCGCGCCGAACATGCCGGCGTCGATGTTGGCGTCCATCGTCGTGCGGACTTCCTCGTTGGTCGGCCAGATATCGCGAAGATACACGTCCTGGCCGTCCGAACCCTGACCCAGCGGCGTCTCGATCATGTCGGTCGTGACGGTGCCCTTGATCGCATAGGCGACGACAAGCGGCGGCGAGGCGAGGAAGTTGGCGCGGACGTCCGGCGACACGCGGCCCTCGAAGTTGCGGTTGCCCGAGAGCACCGACGCGGCGACGAGGTCGTTCTCGTTGATCGCTGCCGAGATGGCGGGTGCCAGCGGGCCCGAGTTGCCGATGCAGGTGGTGCAGCCATAGCCGACTAGGTTGAAGCCGAGTGCGTTCAGGTCCGCGGTCAGGCCGGCCTTGTCGAGATAGTCGGTGACGACCTGCGAACCGGGGGCGAGCGAGGTTTTCACCCAAGGCTTGGACTTGAGGCCGAGTGCGTTCGCCTTGCGCGCGACGAGACCGGCGGCGACCAGCACCGACGGATTCGACGTGTTGGTGCAGCTGGTGATCGCTGCGATCACGACGTCGCCGTCGCCGATGTCATGCTCGCGACCTTCGACCGCGACGCGCGCGGGCTGCTCCTTGTGATAGAGCTTGTGGAGGTCGCTGTTGAACACCTCGTCGACCTTGTTGAGGCTGACGCGGTCCTGCGGGCGCTTCGGGCCGGCGAGCGAGGCGACGACGGTGCCCATGTCGAGCTCGAGCGTATCGGTGAAGACGGGGTCCTCGGCATTCTCGTCGCGCCAGAAGCCATTCGCCTTGGCATAGGCTTCGACCAGCTCGACATTCTCGTCCGAACGCGCGGTGAGGCGCATATAGTCGAGCGTCTTGTCGTCGATCGGGAAGAAGCCGCACGTTGCGCCATACTCAGGCGCCATGTTGGCGATCGTCGCGCGATCGGCGAGCGTCATCGACGACAGGCCGGGGCCGAAGAACTCGACGAAGCGGCCGACCACGCCCTTGGCGCGCAGCATCTGCGTGACGGTGAGCACGAGATCGGTGGCGGTGATGCCCTCGTTGAGCTTGCCGAGCAGCTTGAAGCCGACGACTTCGGGGATCAGCATCGACACGGGCTGGCCGAGCATCGCGGCCTCGGCCTCGATCCCGCCGACGCCCCAGCCGAGCACGCCAAGACCGTTGATCATCGTCGTGTGGCTGTCGGTGCCGACCAGCGTGTCAGGATACGCGATCATGGTGCCGTCGCCGTGGTCACCCGACGACGCCGACGACCAGACGGCCTGACCGATATATTCGAGGTTCACCTGGTGGCAGATGCCGGTGCCGGGGGGGACGACCTGGAAATTGTCGAGCGCCTTGCTGCCCCACTTCAGGAACTCGTAGCGCTCGATGTTGCGCTCATATTCGAGATCGACGTTGTCGTGGAACGCCTGGGGGGTGCCGAACTCGTCGACCATCACCGAGTGATCGATGACGAGATGGACGGGGACCTGCGGGTTGATCTTCTCGGGGTTGCCGCCGAGCTTGGTCATCGCGTCGCGCATCGCGGCGAGATCGACCACGCAAGGCACGCCGGTGAAATCCTGCATAAGTACGCGGGCGGGGCGATACTGGATCTCGCGGTCGCTGCGACGCTCCTTCTGCCAGTCGACGATCGCCTGGATATCCTCGCGCGTGACGGTCACGCCGTCCTCGAAGCGGAGCAGGTTCTCGAGAAGGACCTTCATCGAGAAGGGCAGACGGCTGATGTCGCCGAGCTGTTCGGAGGCCTTGGCGAGGCTGTAATAGTCGTACGACTTGCCGCCGGTCGACAGGCTGGTGCGGGTCTTGAGGGTATCCTGGCCAATGGCAGTCATAGGGGTCCTTCCCGTAGGCGTCGGGCCGCCGGGCGCCGAGGGGAAAGCAGCCGTATAGGCCACGCGGGCGCGTCGGGGACCGAGCGAAAATGCTGTTACCCGAGGGGCCTTAGCAAGGGGGAAGGCATCGGGGAAGGGTGGGGTTTTCGCAGTGCAAGGTATTCGACGAACCGGTGCTCTATGATAGCGCTACCCGGTTCGTGCCATCCGGCGCGACGGTTTCCACCGGCTGGTCAAGAAAAGCTCAGACATCGACCCAATCCGACCTGTGGCAAATTTAACGCGTCGTTACGGATAATTACAAAGCTGTCGATGTCGGCCGATCGCCGATTGCGTTCCCGAATTGGTCTGAATAGCTTCCTCATATCGTGCACGATCCGAATATGGGCGGCACGAACAGGGGACTGTGTCGATGACGAAGGTTTCTGCGTGCTCGCACGCCACGGCGTTCGGCGTGCGCCGCTCGCGGCTGAACTTGATGGCCTCCACCGCGCTGCTGGCCTCCACGATGATCGCGGGCATGATGCTACCGGGACTGGCGTCGGCGCAGGATCTTCCGACGCACGCACAGTCGACCGGCTATCGCAGCTCGCTGAACCCCGCCGACCTCGTCGACGCACCGAGTATTGTCATCAGCGCGCCCGGCACGCCGACCACGTCGCAGGATATCGCCGGCGGCGTCAACGGCGTCGGTCAGATGACGATCGATGCGGGCGGCGGCGGCCTCGGGATCTGCACCGGCTCGCTGATCAACCCGCGCACGGTTATCTTCGCGGCGCATTGCGTCAACGAGAACGGCGCCGGCACCGGTGCGCAGGACCCGTGGCAATATGGATCGCAGGGCGGCGGTATCCCAATCGCGTTTGGTTTCGCGCAGAACAACCGCCCCGCGGTGATCGACTGGTTCCTGCCGACCACCGCGACCGGCGCGGTCAACGGGCAGCAGTACAAGACCAACACCGCAAACTTCCTCTATAACGTCAACCAGGTCGTCTATCATGCGGACTCGCTGAAGCCCGGGCTCAGCCAGAACTTCATCCAGGGTGACGTCGCGATCGCGACGCTGGACACGCCCGCCGCCAACGTGCCGACCTGGGCGCTGCTGCTGTCGGCGCTGCCCGCACCTGCCACGATCGGCGCGACGACCGGCACCGGCTATCACGTGACGATCACCGGCTATGGTCGCAGCGGGCAGGGTGGAACGCTGGTCGGCGATACCAACGGCATCGACTATCGCCGTCGTATCGCCGAGAACACGATCGGCATCCTCGGCTCGTTCGACGATCGCAATGCGTTTCTGTTCGGATCGAGCAACGGCCAGCCGCAGAATCTGTACCAGCTCGATTTCGACGATCCTCGCCGCGGCACCGCCGCCGCGAGCCCGTACGACTTCAATCTCTTCAAGGACGATGCGCTGCCCAATGAGGGCACGACCGCAGGCGGCGATTCGGGCGGTCCGCTGATTCTCGACCGGACGTTCGCCAAGCAGGTCGTTATCGGCGTGTTGTCCGGAGGCAACCGCTTCTACAACCAGACTCCGTTCGGCGCGTATGGAACGGCGAGCTTCTATCAGCCACTCTATCTCTTCTCGGACTACATAACGGCGAACAATCCTTATCGTTACGCGCAGGCCAAGGCCGGCGACGGGGCGTGGACCGACGCGTCGCACTGGGTGACCGCGCTCGATCCGAACTATCAGATCATCGTTGGCGGCCAGCTCGTGAACGGCGTGCCGACCACGACGGGCGCGGGGATCGCCGGCGACAACAACAAGTTCGGCCAAGTATGTTTCGAAACCGATTGCGTCGATGTGAAGACCGGCGTCGAGACGATCGATGGCGTGCCGGTGTCGTCGGGGGAGGCGCCCGCAGCGTCGGCCCTGCAGGCGACGCTGTCGCCGACGCTCGCCAACGGCCTGCCGGGCGCGACCGATTTCGTGCCGAACAACATCGATCCTGATCGCACCACGCAGCGTAGCGCACGCTATTACGACGTCACGCTGGCGGCGGCGGGCACCACGACGCTCAGCTCGTCGGTGACCGTCGACAAGTTCACCGTTGCGGGCAGCGCGGCCAAGCTGGCGGTGACGTCGGCCGGGTCGCTGACCAGCCTGATGACGATCAACCAGGTGACCGGCACCGTCCAGAACGACGGTACGATCACGACGCCGGGCGATTACTTCATGCTTGCCGGCCTGCTGACCGGATCGGGGCGGATCAACACGCCGTTCTTCACCAGTGTCTCGGGCATGATCGCGCCCGGAACGATGGGGACGACCGGGACGCTGACGATCGCCGGCAACGCTATCCTGGCGTCGGGCACCAACCTGCTCGTCGATCTCGGCCCCAACGGCACGTCGGACAAGCTCGCCGTCGTCGCGACCACGTTCAACGCGAGTGGTGCCGCGACCAACGGGATCGTCAATCTCGGCGGCAGCGTCGGGTTCGCACCCGTCGCCGGGCAGACGATCCGCTCGAACGATATGTACACGATCGTCACTGCGCAGGGCGGGGTTTCGGGCGCGTTCAATGCGGCGACTCCGCTCAGCGCGATCCTGACGCCCAACTATGTCTACAGCACCAATGCGGTGCAGGTGCGGATCGTCGCGGGGCAATATAGCACCGTCGTCGCGTCGACGCCGATCCAGACCGCCTATGCCGGGCTGCTCGATCGCAACCGGTCGAACTATGCGGCGCTCAGCGGGCTGTACGGTACGCTCGATCTGCAGACCGCGGCGACGATCCGCTCGACGCTGGAGGGGCTTGCCCCGCGTACGGAAACGCTGAAGTCGAGCCTGGGCGTGGCGTCGGTCGACACGATGTCGCGGTTCTACCGCGATCGGATCGCGCAGATCGATACGCGTCACGGGCTTGGCGGTACGCTCGCGCTGATCGGCAGGCCGTTCCAGGTGGCGTCGCTGATGGCGAGCGACCTGCCGGGCGGGCAGGACATGATGAGCGACACCGGCGGTCCGGTCATGCAGTCGGGCAAGCTTCCCGACGACATGGGCGGCTTCATCGCCGGTGGCTATATCGACGGCCGCAGCCGCTCGATGCCGACCGCGATCCCGTTTGGCGGGCATGACGCGTTCGACGGCTATTTCATCGCCGGCGGTCTGGAGAAGCAGGCTGGCGAGGGCGCGGTGATCGGCCTGTCGGTCTCGTATACCAATACCGACGGCACCACCGGCGGGATCGCGCAGCGGGCCAAGGGCGAATTGTACCAGGGCACGGTGTACGGCAAGCTGGAGACGACGTCGGGGATCGTCCTGGATACGCAGGTCAGCGCGGGTGCGTTCGTCGCCAAGACCGATCGCACCGTCGGCTTCGTCGGCACCAGCTACCGGTTGCGCAGCACCGACAACGCGCTGACGCTGGTCGGCGAGGTCGGTCTGGGCAAGGCGTTCGACCTGTCGATGCTGAAGGTCGGCCCGCGCGTGTCGATCCGCGCCAGCCATATCGGCTTCGGCAAGTCGATCGAGACTGGCGGCCAGAACGGGAGCGGCCCGGCGTTGTACGTCGACCGCGACAGCTTCGATAGCGTGCAGGGGCGTGCCGGGCTGTTCCTGAGCGGCGGCGCATCGCTCAAGCCCTATGTCGCGGCCAACTACGTCCACGATTTCAACGCGACGCCGGGCGTGTTCGGCGCGAACTTCGTCGGCGGGATCGGTCCGAACGCGCTGTTCGCGCTTGCCGGGCAGGACAAGAACTGGGGTGAAGTCAGCGCCGGACTGACGTTGGTCGGCGACCGGGTCGACGTATCGGTCGGCGCCGACACCACGGTCGAGCGCAAGGACGTGTCGAACCAGACCTACAAGGGATCGATCAGCATTCGCTTCTGACCCTGCCGCCGGGCATCGCTGCGCGGCGTCGATACGCAAAGGGCCATCCGTTCAAGCGGGTGGCCCTTTTGTTTGTCCGTTGCGGTCGCAGTTCTCATCCGAAATGATCAAGGGTGCCAATTGCGGAGCGGGACGGCCGTGCCCTGAGCATGGGCGGATCGTGCGCGTTTGATCATCTTGATATTTGATCGGTTCAGATAACCTATCAAATATTAAAATTGATATTGCGATTATAAGCGGCCGTCAGTTCGGCTGGTCCAGCAATGCTTGATCGAAAGCCAACAATAATCGGGCTTGCTTCTGAACATCGATCAATTACTATGACAAGCATCAGACGCGGCGTGTTCGTACCATTGGGTAGCGGCCGAAAATCGCGTCATCGACCGTTCTCGACATCGTTGCCCGGCACGTGGCGATAGATGAGCGAATCCTGCGGAAGGGTGTGCCGACTATAAATGTCTGGTGGGGCCGGTTCGGGATCCGAGACATGGGCAAGCGAATAGGGGGAAGTCCGATGCGAAAAGCAGATCAAGCGATCGAACGCCTGACGGCCATCAGCCGGTTGATCAACGAGTCGCGCGATATTGCCGATTCCGAGCAGGAATTCATGCTGGGGGCTAAGCTGGACGATTGCCTGCTTTGTACGCAGGAACGGATCGCCAATCTCGAGGCGTGATCCGGCGCGTCGGCAATCGCAATCGTGTCGCGAGCTTGCCGGACCACAGGCGGGGTCATCACAGGCGGGGTCGATCGGAGGACGGTGGCATAACGCAGCGCGATGCCATCAGAAGATTTGATAATTGACTGCTCAGGCAATGGTTGCCATGGCAACCATATGACCTTTTTCACTCCCGCTGAATTCGGGCCGGAATGCTCGCTCGGCTATCTGGCGCGACGCGTCCACCAGATCGGCCAGAGCCTGATCGAGCCGATCTTCGTCGACGAAGGGCTGTCCGCCACGCAGTGGTCCGCGCTGATGTCGCTGCTCGCTGGACGGTCTGCGACCTGTGCGGATCTTGCGCGTGACCTGTCCTATGACAAGGGTGCCAGCACGCGGCTCGTCGACGCGATGGAGCAGCACGGCTGGGTCACGCGGTCGCGCGCGAACGACGACCGGAGGGTGCTCAATCTCGAGCTGACGCCGGAGGGCGAGGCCATCGCGATCCGGTGTCGCGACCGGATCGTCGCCTATTGGAACGTCCTCCTCGCGCAGGGGTGGTCCGCGGACGAGATCGAAACCTTGATCGGCCTGTTGAAGAAGCTCCGCACGACGCTCGACGATGCTCTTACGGAGGGCCGCCGGCCATGACCGCTCGACACCGAATTTTTACGACCGCGCTGCTCGCAGGGACGCTCGCGGGATGCGCGGTGCCTGCATCCGAAACGATCGTTACGCCGCTGTCGCCGGCGACGCTGGGGCTGTCGACAGGCCCAGCGCCGACCGTTGCAGCGGACTGGTGGCGTGGCTTCGGCGACCCGCAGCTCGATCGGCTGGTCCACGATGCGGTGGCGGGCAATCCGTCGCTTGATGCCGCGCTGGCGCGGGTCACGCAGGCTCAGGCGGTGCTGGCGACAAACCGCGCGGATAACGGCCCCGAGGTGACGTTCGACGCGCAGGAGCAATATGCGCGGCTGAGCGGACGCTACACGATCCCGCCACCCTATGCGGGATCGACTCGATTCGTCGGGACGGTGGCGGCGAACCTCAGCTGGAACCTCGATCTGTTCGGGCGGCAGAAGGCGGCGATCGCTGGCGCGCGCGCGTCGGTGCGTGCGGCGGCGCTCGACGTCGCGGCGGCGCGGCTGGAGCTCTCGGGGGCGGTCGTGCAGACCTATATCGACCTCGAGCGCGCCGAGGCACAGGCGGCGATCGCGCAGCGGACGATAGCGACGCGGCAGAACAGCTTGCGGCTGGTCAACGTGCGGATCCGCAACCAGCTCGGCAGCAAGCTCGATGCACAGGCGGCGACCACGTTGCTTGCGCAGGCGCAGCAGGCGTTGTTGCGCGCGCAGGCGGCGCAGGTTCTTGCCAGGAACGCGCTGGCGGCGCTTGCGGGGCGCGGCGTCGATTATCCCGCGACGATCGGCGCGACCGCGTTGAAGCTCGATGCGGTCTTGCCGTTGCCGACGACGGTGCCGGCCGATCTGCTCGCCCGTCGCGCGGACATCGCCGCGGCTCAGGCGCGGATCGACGCGGCGGCGGCGGGGCGTCAGGTTGCGCGACGGGCCTTCTATCCCAACGTCAACCTCGCTGCGATGGCGGGGTTTCAGGCGGTCGGGCTCGGCAATCTTGTCTCGTTCGATGCGGGCACCGTCGGCGCTGGGCCGGCGATCCATCTGCCGATCTTCGACAATGGCCGGTTGAAGGCCGGGCTGGCGGGGGCGACCGCGGCGCTCGACCTGGCGACCGCGGATTATAACGATCGCGTGATCGGCGCGGTCCGCGAGGCGGCCGATGCGGTCGCGCGGATCGGCGCGCTGGAGGCCGACCGCGCGCGACAACGCGAGGTGGTGCGCGGCTTTGCCGAGACCGGGCGGCTGAACGCGATCCGCGTCTCGAGCGGTCTCGATAACCGACTCGATCTCGTCGACAACGATGTGCGGTTGCTCGCCGCCGAACAGGCCGATGCCGATCTCGCCGCCAATGCCGCGCAACAGCGCGTGCAGCTGGTGCTGGCGCTGGGTGGCGGTTTCGATTTTCAGGATGTGACACGATGACCGATACCGAAACGCCCGCGCCCGCTTCGGCGCCTGCTGCCGCGCCTGCGGGCAATCCCAGAGGGCGCAGGCGGGGGCTGACGATCCTTGGCGTCGTCGTCGTCGTCGCCGCGATCGTGTGGGCGGTATTCCATTTCCTGCTCGCGGCGCCCGAGCAGGAAACCGACGACGCGTATGTCGCGGGCGATGTCGTCTCGATCACCGCGCGCGATCCGGGGCAGGTGACCGCGATCCACGCCGACAACACGCAGGTGGTGAAGGCGGGCCAGCCGCTGATCGATCTCGATGCGGCGACCGCTGACGTCGGCCTGGCGTCGGCAGAAGCCGAGCTCGCGCGGGTGGTACGTGCAACGCGGTCCGACTTTTCGAAGGTTAACGAGACCAAGGCGACCGTCGTCCAGGCGGAGGCGGAGCTGGCGCGTGCGCGGAACGACCTTGTGCGGCGTCGCGGCGCCGCCGCCGAAGGCGCGATCTCGGGCGAGGAACTGAGCCATGCCGCCGATCAGGTGAAGGTGGCGGCGGCGACGC
Organism: Sphingomonas sp. M1A8_2b; assembly: GCF_053345535.1. Taxonomy (NCBI): domain Bacteria; kingdom Pseudomonadati; phylum Pseudomonadota; class Alphaproteobacteria; order Sphingomonadales; family Sphingomonadaceae; genus Sphingomonas; species Sphingomonas sp. M1A8_2b. The sequence continues at coordinate 1,210,944 of NZ_JBKFAH010000001.1, forward strand.
TGCAGCTCGCGCGCAGTCAGCAGGCGCAGTCGCGGACCGGCGTTGCGGGCACCACCGTGTCGACCAACCCGGCGGTGATGGCGGCGATCGCGGCGTATCGGCGCGCGGCGATCACGCGCAGTCACATGCACGTCGTCGCGCCGATCGACGGCGTCGTGGCGCAACGTACCGTGCAGCTCGGGCAGCAGGTGTCGGCGGGGATGCCGCTGATGGCGGTCGTGCCGCTCGACCGGGTGTGGGTCGACGCGAACTTCCGCGAGACGCAGTTGCGCGATCTGCGGATCGGCCAGCCGGCGACGGTAACCGCGGATATGTATGGCGACGATCTGGTCTATCACGGTCACGTCGTCGGGCTGGGTGCCGGTAGCGGCAACGCGTTCGCGCTGTTGCCGCCGCAGAACGCCAGCGGCAATTGGATCAAGATCACCCAGCGCGTGCCGGTCCGGATCGCGCTGGACAAGGGCGAGCTGCGGCGCAATCCGTTGCGCGTGGGGCTTTCGGTGAACACGACCGTCTCGACCGCGGACAAGTCGGGGACGATGGTCGGGCGGCCTGCGACGGCGGCGTACAAGGGGCTGGCGACCGGCGGGGGCGACCCCGCGGTCGAGGCGAAGATCCGTCAGATCATTGCGGCTAACCGGTGATGTTGGGGCGGCTTCTATCCTCGGACTGCGAGATGAGCTCGCGTCTCGTTGTTCTCCCGCGAAGGCGGGAGCCCAGTCTGGGTCCCCGCCTTCGCGGGAGAACAAGGAGCGCACGCGCTACCGGCATCCATGAGGCACCACCCCGGCGGAGGCCGGGGCCCAATTGGGAAGTTGGTAGTAACGGAACACCGTCCCCTTTCATGAGCGTTCCTCAATTGGGCCCCGGCCTTCGCCGGGGAGGTGGTCTAGTTGGGATGTATTCTGCTCACCGGAGCGGCACCTGATGGCCGCCCCCTCGGGCCCCGGTCCCGCCCCCCTAGTCGGTGGTTCGCTCGCCCTCACCGCGTTCGCGCTCGCGCTCGGGACGTTCATGCAGGTGCTCGACACCACCATCGCCAACGTGTCGCTGCCGACGATCGCCGGCAACCTCGGCGTCAGCAGCGACAACTCGACGTGGATCGTCACGGCGTTTGCGGTCGCCAACGGCGTCGCGGTGCCGTTGACCGGGTGGCTGATGGGCCGGTTCGGCGTGGTGCGGACGTTCTGCGTTTCGGTGTTCCTGTTCACGATCGCGTCGTTCCTGTGCGGGATCGCGTGGGACCTGTCGTCGCTGATCGGCTTCCGTGTGCTCCAGGGCGCAGTGTCCGGGCCGATGATCCCGGGCAGCCAGGCGCTGCTGATCGCGATCTTCCCCCCGCACAAGCGATCGACCGCACTCGGCATCTGGTCGATGACGACGCTGGTCGCGCCGATCATGGGACCGATCCTCGGCGGGTACATCTCCGACAATTATCACTGGAGCTGGATTTTCCTGATCAACGTGCCGTTCGGGATGTTCTGCGCGTTCGTGTGCTGGAACAAGCTCGGCAAACGCGACACGCCGACGCGGAAACTGCCGATCGACCAGGTCGGGCTGATCATGCTGGTGGTGTGGGTCGGCGCGTTGCAGATCGTGCTCGATCTCGGCAAGAACGACGACTGGTTCGCCTCGGAGCGGATCGTGATCGCCGCGCTCGTCGCGGCGGTCGGGTTCGTCTTCTGGCTGATCTGGGAACTGACCGACGCCAATCCGGCGGTGAACCTGACGCTGTTCAAGAGCCGCAATTTCGCGATCGGCACGATCGCATTCTGCTTGGGCTATGCGGTGTTCTTCGCCAACACGCTGCTGCTGCCGCTCTGGTTGCAGACGCAGCTCGGCTATACTGCGACCTGGGCGGGTCTGGTCGCGGCGCCGTCGGGGGCGGTGGCGGTCATCCTGACGCCGTTCGTCGCGCGGCTCAGCGGCAAGATCGACGCGCGGATCCTGGCGACGGTGGCGTTCGCATCGTTCGGCTATTCCTATTACCTGCGCTCGGGCTACACGACCTATGCGAGCTTCTACGATTTGATGCTGCCGATGCTGGTGCAGGGGATCGCGATGAGCACGTTCTTCCTGGCGATGCTGACGATCTCGTTCGACCGGATCCCCGCCGAGCGCTTGCCGTCGGCGACCGGCATCTCGAACTTTGCGCGGATCACCGCGGGCAGCTTCGCGGCGTCGCTGATCACGACCGCCTGGGATCGCCGCGAGACGCTGCATCAGTCGCACTTGTCCGAAGCGGTCGGGGCGGGTTCGCCCTATCAGATGGCGCGAGGTGCGCTGACGCGGATGGGGTTGACCGATGTTCAGGCGGCGGGGGCGATCACGCGGCAGATGGTGGGGCAGGCGTATCTGCTGGCGTCGACCGACATTTTCCGCGTGTCGGCGTGGCTGTGCGTGGCGCTGATCGCGATCGTCTGGTTCACCCGCCGTCCGACCCCGCAAGAGGGACCGATCGCGGCGGACTGACGCACGACATTAAGTATGTTCGAAACACAATCGCAACGAGTTGTGTCCTATAGCGACGTCACGACTTCTGAAACGCCTGTGGGGGGCCAGACCAAATGACGATCAAGACAACCGCTTCGCGGCTCGCTGTGGCGTGCTTACTTTTCGCCGGCGCACCGGCCTGGGCCGGCGAGCGCGTGTCGTGCCTGTCGACTGTGAGCAAGCCACGGCTGGTCTGCGACGAGGGCGCCTGCGTCCGCGTCTCGATCCGCGACCTGTGCGACGCGGTGCGCGCCTCCTATCCCGGCAAGCGCCGTGTCGCGAAGCCGGCGCCGGTCAGCATCGATCCGGTGCGCAACGAACTGACGATGCTGATCGCCAGCGTCAGCTGACCAAGGCGAACGCCGCACCGGGGACGGTGACGGCGAGGTCGGTCGGGGCCAGGGTCCCGTCCGATCGCACGTCGAGGACGGTGACGCGGTGGTCGCGTTCGTGCGCGACGATCATCCGGCGTCCGTCTTCGATCAATGTGAAGAACCGCGGCGAGGCGCCACCGCTGGCGATATGCTGGACGAGCGTCGCGTAGCCGTTCGGGTCGAGCGCGAAGACCGCGATGCTGTCATGGCCGCGATTGGACACGTAGAGCCGATCGCCAGCGTCATTCCCGCCGACATGCGCGACGATGTTCGCGCCTTGCCAGTCTGCGGGGAGCGTCGAGAGGGTGTTCCGGGCGCGTAAGCCGGCACCGTCGATATCGAGTATCACCAGCGTGCTCGACAGCTCGCAGGCGAGATACGCCGTCCGAGGATGCGCGGCCGAAAACAGCATGTGCCGTGGGCCCGATCCGGGCGGCGCGGTGAACGCGGTGTGCGGCGTTCCGCGCTTTCCCCCTTGCACATCGGCGGCGAATGCGAGGACGACGTCCGCGCCGAGATCAGCGACGTACAGAAACCGGTTGTCGAGGCCGAACCCGACCCAATGCGCGTGGGGCGCGGTCTGGCGTTCGCGATCGGGGCCGTTGCCGATGTTGGCATAAATGTCGGGTGGAGCGATCGGGAGGCCTGCCGGATCGAGGCGGTAGAGCGCGGTGCTGCCGCTGGCGTAATTGGCGACGGCAAGGCAGGATTGCGTCGCGTCGAGCGCGAGGTGGCAAGGCGCCGCGCCGCCGCTGTCGACCACGGCGAGCAAGATCCAGGCGTCGTCTGCACGACGACAGGCCGCGATCGCGCCGTCATCCTGCTCGTCGACGAGATAATGGAGATCGAACCGCGAGGAATAGACGCCGAACGATGCGTTGCGCGCCGTTGGGTCTGCACGGCCGACCGAGAGGCGATCGACGCCGATCGAAAGCGGGTAGAGGCCCGCACCGCCGCCGCCGGCGTATGTGCCGATCCATAGCCCAGTCGATCGGGCGTCAGAGGTAGCGACTGGTGCGGGCGCGGTTTCGGAGGACGTCATTCCCGGAAGTTTATCGGCATTTGGCCACGCCGTCGCATCGAAATCAGACTTATCGAAATCAGAATTTGAGCAAGGCGATCAGCTGCTCGCGGTACAGCCTGGCGAGGTCCTCATGCATCTGCGCGATCCCGCGGTTAGGGGCGCGGCGGGCGAGGACGGATTGGTCGTCCATACGGCGTTCGATGATCGAGGGATGCGGGAGCAGATCCATTATTGTCCTGCTGGACCCGCGATGTTTCCGGCCGATGTCCCAAGACGGTTAATGCACCGAAATCCGCGATATTCCGCGAGGTCGCAGGCTGGTATTGGCGATGGTGTTGTCCTACCGCCAGCCGATGGGCGATCTTGACAGACTGGTCCCTTCGGGGATCATCGAGCAATGGGTGTATCACCTGCGACGCCAGCGATCGCGCGCGTCCGACGCGATATGGCTCATCGATCAGGGGTTCACGCTGCACGACGGGATGGACGGCGTGCCGCAGCACGACGCGACCGCGCGCTGGCGGGCCGAACAGGAAACCGTCGTCGAGGAAGTGACCGCGCTGCTCGCGCTGTACGACGGAATCAATCTCGGCAAGGTCGACCTGGACTGAACGCAGCCAGCGCGTCGGTCCGGCGCGCTCAGCCTGCGTCGCTGTAGCTCTCGCGGATCAGCCTGCCGGTATCGTGGAGCGAGGTGCTGCGCGGCAGTTCGGCGTCGGGCATGTCGGTTACCAGTTCGGCCGATGCCGCGAGTTGCAGATGACGATCGCTGAGCGCCTGGTGCGCGGCGCGCCCGGCGTCGGTCTGCGACCGACTGGCAAGGCGCTGTTCCTGCGCTGCGCGGTCGCGGTGATAGGCCACCTGCGCCTGCCAAGCCTGGGTGTTCGCGGTCTGCGTGCTCGTCGCCTGCGTACTCGTCATCGCATGATCCTCGGTCATGATTCCTCAGCCTCGTCCGTGACCTCGCTGAAGATCGGTTTATGGAGCGTTAACGCGCCGAGTTAATGCGGCGTACTGCAATCTGGATCAGGTCGGCCGTGGTACGGGCGCCTGCCAGCCACCGCCGAGTGCGCGGAACAGGTCGACTTGGGCGCCGGCGATGCGAGCGTCGGCGGCGGCGAGGTCCGTATCGGTATCCGCCAGCGTGCGTTCGGCGTCGAGGACGTCGAGGAAGTCGATCTGGCCTTCGCGCTGGCGGGCGCGGGTGATGCGGGCGGCCGTCGCCGCATTGTCGTGTGCGGACTGGAGTTGCGTGCGGCGATCGAGTTCGCGGGCGTAGTTCGACAGCGCAGTCTCGGTTTCCTCGAGTGCGGTGAGGACGCTGCCGTCGAAATTGGCGAGTGCGCCACGTGAGTCCGCCTCGGCGCCAGCGATCCGCGCGCGGGCCGCCGACTGGTTGAGCGACCAGTTCAGCAGCGGGCCAAGCAGCCAGCGGATCGGGCCGCCGGTGAAGATGTCGCCGACGCTGAGTGCGGTCGAGCCGATCGACCCGCCGAGCGAGATCTGCGGATAAAGCTGCGAGGTCTGCACGCCGATCCGTGCGGTCGCCGCCGCAAGCCGACGTTCGGCGGCGTGGACGTCGGGGCGGCGGGCTAGCAACGCGGCACCGTCGCCGATCGGGATCGGCTGGTCGAGGCGGGGCGTGGTGGTGCGCGCGCCGGCGGTTGCGGGCAGGTCCTGCGGGGTGCGGCCGGTGAGCGTGGCAAGGCGGAAGAGTGCGGCTTGGCGCTCGGCCTCGATCTGCGGGATGTTGGCGGCGCGCTGGTCGCGCAAGGCTGCGATCCGCACTTGGTCGAGGCGGGCCGCGCGACCGGCATCGACACGTTTGCCGGTCAGCGTGTTCGACTTGTCGAGCAGGTCGACGATCCGCCTGGCGACCGCGAGGCGTTCGGCGGACGACGCCGCATCGACATAGGCGCGCGTGGTGGCGGCGACGATTGAGACGCGGACGGCATCCGCATCGGCCTGCGCGGCGCCGACGTCGCCGCGGGCGGCTTCGACGTTGCGGCGGACCCGGCCGGCGAGATCGACCTCGTAGCTGACGTCCAGCCCTACGTCGTAGGTGGCACGCTCGCGGTCGAGACCGGGCAGGTTCTGGAGTTGCGAGCTGCGCGCATAATTGCCGCTCGCGCCCGCGTTTACCTGTGGCTCGCGGTCGGTCTTGGCGCCGCGCAGCGACGCGCGGGCGCTGTCGAGCCGCGCGACGGCAACGCGCAGGTCGGTGTTCGCTGCGAGCGCGTCCGCGACGAGGCCGTCGAGGACCGGGTCGCGGTACATCCGCCACCAGTCGTTGTCGGGCGCGGTCGTGACGGTGGCGGCATTCGCGGTGACGAACGATGCGGCCGCCTTGGGCGGAGTAATCGGCGCGACATAGTCGGGGCCGGCGGCGCAGGCGGCGAGCGTCAGCGCCGAGAGGCTCGCGAGGAGGGCGGACTTCATGATGCTGGTCCTATTCGGCTGGCTGGAGCGTCGCGGCGGGGGCGGGACGGCGGCGTTCGAACCGCAGCGCCAGCGCCCGTGCGACGACATAGAAGGTGGGGGTGAAGAGCAGGCCGAACCCGGTCACGCCGATCATCCCGAAGAACACCGCGGTCCCGAGCGCCTGACGGAGTTCCGCACCGGCACCCGTCGCGATCACCAGCGGCACTGCGCCGAGGATGAACGCGAAGCTCGTCATCAGGATCGGTCGCAACCGGTCCTTCGCCGCGCGCACTGCGGCCTCGACGGGGGTGAGGCCGTCCTGTTCCTCGGCCTGCTTGGCGAACTCGACCACCAGGATCGCGTTCTTCGCGGCGAGCGCAATCAGCACGACCAGGCCGATCTGCGTGAGGACGTTGTTGTCCATGCCCCGCAGGTTCACGCCGGTCATCGCGGCCAGCAGGCACATCGGCACGATCAGGATGATCGCGAGCGGCAACGTCAGGCTCTCATATTGCGCGGCGAGGACGAGGAAGACGAACACCACCGCCATGCCGAAGACGAGCGCGGCGGTGCTGCCGGCTGCTTTCTGCTGATAGGCGATGCCGGTCCATTCATGCGCGTAGCCGGCGGGCAGCGACGCATCGGCGAGCTTCTCCATCGCGACCAGCGACTGGCCCGACGAATAGCCCTTGGCAGTATCGCCATCGACCTCGACCGCGGGGAAGAGGTTGTAGCGGACCACGCGGTACGGGCCGGTCTTGTCCTTGAACGTCGAGACCGAGCCGACCGGGACCATCTGGCCCGAGTTGGAGCGCGTCTTGAGATTGGCGATGTCCGCGGTGGTGTTGCGGAACGGCGCGTCGGCCTGGGCTGTGACGCGGTAGGTGCGGCCGAGCAGGTTGAAGTCGTTGACGAACGCCGAGCCGAGATAGACCTGCAACGCCTCGAACACGCGCTCCGCGGGAACGCCGAGGAGGTTCGCCTTGGCGCGGTCGACATCGGCGAAGATGCGCGGGGTGGCGGTGTCGAAGAAGGTGTAGATCTGGGCGAGACCCTTGGTCTGGTTCGCCTGGCCGATCAGCGCGTAGCTGGTCTTGCCGAGGTCGGCGTAACCGTGGCCGCCCTGGTCCTGCACCATCAGGCGATAGCCGCCGGCCGAGCCGATACCCTGGATGAGCGGCGGTGGGACGATCAGCAGGCGCGCTTCGGTGATGTCGCCGGTCGCCTTCTGCGATTCCGCCATAATGCTGGCGAGCGTGACGCCGAGCTTCTTGCGTTCCTCGAAGCTTTTGAGCGGGATGTAGGCGGCGGCCGAGTTGGGGGCGAGCGTCTGCGACGGGCCGTCGAAACCGGCCAACATCACCGCGCCTTTGACGCCGGCGAGCGGCAGGATGCGTTTCGCGACCTTCTGCATGACCGCGTCAGTGCGCTCGACCGACGAGCCCGGCGGAAGCTGGATGACGGTCAGGAAATAGCCTTGGTCCTGTGCGGGAACGAAGCCCGACGGGGTGATCGTGAACACGCCGACCGTGACCGCGATCAGCGCGGCATAGGCGACCATCATCCGGCGGGGCGCGGTGACAAGGCGCGCGGTGAGGCGGGCATAGCTCTCGCTCATCCGCTCGAACCCGCGATTGAAGGCATCGCCGGCACGCCGCACGGTGCGGGTCAGGCGGTTGCCGGAATCGGCGGGAGCGGTCGGCTTGAGCAGCATCGCGGCGAGTGCCGGCGACAGCGTCAGCGAGATCAGCAGCGAGATGATCGTCGCGGTCGAGATCGTCACCGCGAACTGGCGGTAGAATGCGCCGGAGAGGCCGGTAAGGAACACGGTCGGGATGAACACCGCGCACAGCACGAGCACGATCGCGACCAGCGCGCCCGACACTTCGTCCATCGACGTACGCGCTGCCTCGAGCGGGGAGAGCCCGTGTTCGAGGTTGCGCTCGACATTCTCGACCACGACGATCGCATCATCGACGACGATGCCGATCGCGAGGACGAGGCCGAACAGTGACAAATTGTTGAGGCTGTACCCGGCGGCGGCCAGCACCGCGAAGGTGCCGATCAGCGAGACCGGGATCGCCACGATCGGGATGATCGCCGCGCGCCATTTCTGCAGGAACACGAGGATGACGAGCACGACGAGGACCATCGCCTCGAAGAGCGTGTGCTTCACCGCGTCGATCGACTGCGCGATGAACTCGGTCGGGTTGTAGATGACCTTGTATTCGAGGCCCTTGGGGAAGCGCTTCGACATGCTCTCCATCTCGGCGGTGACGGCCTGCGCCGCGCCGAGTGCGTTCGAGCCGGGACGCTGGAAGACCGCGGCGATGACCGTGGGCTTGCCGCTGAGATAGGTGTTGGCGCCGTAATCCTGCGCACCGAGTTCGACGCGCGCGACGTCCGAGACGCGGACCTGGCGGCCTTGCGCGTCGGTGCGGATGACGACGTCGGCGAACTGCTTGGGATCGGTCAGGCGGCCCTGCGTCTCGACGTTGAGCTGAAACGCGCTGTTGCCCTTGTCGTAAGGTGGCTGGCCGAGCGTACCCGCAGCGACCTGGACGTTCTGCGCACGCAAGGCCGCGACGATCTCGCCGGCGGTGAGGTCTAGCGCGGCGGCGCGGCCTGGGTCGATCCAGACGCGCATCGAATAATCGCGCGCGCCGAACAGCTGCACGTCGCCGACGCCGTCGATGCGGCTGAGGCGATCGCGGACCTGCGTCAGCGCGTAGTTGGAGATATAGCCGCGATCGAGCGAGTTGTCGGGCGAGACGAGGTTCACCACCATCAGGAAGTCGGGCGACGTCTTGCGCGTCACCACGCCGAGACGCTGGACGTCTTCGGGCAGGCGCGGGACGGCGACGGCGACGCGGTTCTGGACGAGCACCTGCGCGGCGTCGAGGTTGGTGCCGATCTTGAAGGTGACGGTGATCGTGACCTTGCCGTCACCGGTCGATTGCGACGACTGGTACAGCATGTTGTCGACGCCGTTGATCTCCTGCTCGATCGGCGCGGCGACGGTTTCGGCGACCGTCTCGGCGGAGGCGCCGGGATAGGTCGCGCTGACGGTGACGGTGGGGGGGACGATGTCGGGATATTGCGACACCGGGAGCGTCATATAGGCGATCGCACCGACGATCGTGATGATCACCGCGATCACGCCCGCGAAGATCGGCCGGGTGATGAAGAAGCGCGAGAAGCGCATGGGAATTTCCTCGGTAGAGGGAGGCGGACACACACCAACACCACCCCGGCGGCAGGGCCCCATCGAAGTATTACTTCGATGGGAACCCAGGCCGGGGCCCAGTTGGGCGAACCGCAGTGATTAAGTCGAAACGCTATCCCAATTGGGCCCCGGCCTTCGCCGGGGTGGACGCCTATCTCGCGAGCGTGGCCTCACCCGAGATGGGCTGGACCGAGGCTGGCGCCGTCGTACCCGACGCCACCACGATCCGGCCGACCTTCGGCGCAACGGTCGCGCCGGGCATCGCCATCTGCGTACCCTGGATGATGATCCGGTCGTTCGGCCCGATCCCCGAGCGCACGATCCGCAGGCCATCGACCACCGGGCCGAGCTCGACCGGCTTCTGGCTCACGACGTTCTTCGCATCGATCGTCAGCAGGACCTTCCGCGCCTGATCGGTCTGCACCGCATCGTCCGGCACCAGCAGCGCCTGCCGCGTCCCCGCACTCGCGAGGCGCATGTTGCCGAACATCCCCGGCGTCAGGAAATACCCCGGGTTGGCGAGCACCGCACGACCACGGATCGTCCCCGACCGCTGGTCGAGACCGTTGTCGGTGAAGTCGAGCTTGCCCTTCCAGCGATGCTCGGTCTCGTCCTGCAACTGGATCTCGACCGCCGCCGGCGTCGCGCCGGGCTGACGCGCGCGCTGCGTCTTGAGGTACAGCGCCTCGGACCCGTCGAACGTGAAGTAGATCGGGTCGAGCGCGTTGATCGTCGTCAGCACCGTACCGCCGGTGCCTTCGCCGCCCGCGACCTGATTGCCCGCGTCGACGCGGCGATCGGAGATGCGCCCGCCGATCGGCGCGCGAACCTGCGTAAAGCCGACGTCGAGCGCGCGGGCGCGTTCGCGCGCCTGCGCAGCGGCGAGTGCGGCTTGGGCTGCTTCGAGCTTGCCACGGAGTGCATCGACTTCACCGGCGGAAACCGCTTCGTCGGCGACCAGCCGTTGTGCGCGACCAAGATCGGTACGCGCCAGCGATAGCGCGCTCTTAGCGCTCGCCACATTGGCGTGCGCCTCAGCCAAGGCAGCCGCGAACGGCCGCGAATCGATCGTGAAAAGCAACTGCCCCTTGCTGACGATCTCGCCGTCGCGGAAGTGGATGCCGGTGACTTCGCCGGCAACACGCGGGCGGATCTCGACCGTACGGCTCGGTGCGAACCGGCCGACATAATCGTCCCACTCGCTGACCTGCCGCACCAGCGGCGACGCGACCGTGACGGAGGCGGGCGGGGGTGCCGCCATCGCCGCGTCGGGATGATCGAACATCTTCACGCCGACCGCACCAAGCAGCGCGATCGGCACGAGCACCATCGCGCCGCGCTGCCATGCCGGCCGTCGGTGACGGTCCGCGGGCGGCGACGCGACGACGTCGGCGTCGTTCGCGGCCGTGATCGTGGTAAGTTGGTTCACGCTGCGATGCTCCGCTTCTGCTGGATGCCGACGCGCATGCCGGTCACGCTCTCGACGAGCGTTTCGATCTGGGCCTCGGCAAAGCCGGCGGCGAGGAAGTTCTGAATCTCGGCCATCGGCAGCGCGAAACCGCGGCGCCAGGCGTACACGGCCATCCGCCGCAGCGCTTCGAGCCGGGGATCGGCGAGCCGCGACGCGGTGCTCAGGCCGAACAGGCTGCCCATCGCCCGCGAGACGCGGCTCGGGCCGGACAGGCTGCGCAACGTGTCGCGCTTGGCGAGCGCGATGACGCTCCATTCCAGCGCCGAGAAGCCGGTCGGCGCGGGCGCAGCTTCTAGTGCGCCGACGGTTTGCGTGCGGCTGGTAACCGGTGCGGCGAACATGTTGTCGAGGTCGAGATACGCCATGGGATTTCCCCCTTTTGATTTTGGACAAGCGCTGGCTCTCGTCGACGATAGGATCGTCGCCGTCGGCTGGCTGCGAGACGTGCGCGGGAGGCGCCGGCGCGTCATTGTGCCGGGGCTGTCCGCCTGAATGATGTGAAATGGGTCGACCGAAGTCGCCTGCTTCCGGTTAGATGTTAACCGTGGTCATAAGCATGTGTCCCCGGTTGCCCCTCCGAAGTAGGAGAGAGCTTCGATACCAGTCGGTATATAAACCTGGGGTTCATCTCGTCAACAGACTTTTGTACCGGCCGGTATTTTTTATTGCCACCGTAACAAAGCGTGGCTTTTATGTCGGCCCGTCTGAAACGTGGCACGCGGGAGGACCTACTTGGTCGGCCACACCGACAGGCTGGTCTCGACGAGCTGATTGAGCTCGGTGCAGGTCGCGCCCGAGCCGGCCTGGATCGACAGGCCCTGCATGATCGCGAAGAGGTACCGCATCAACGCATGCGACTCGAGACCGTCGGGGAACTCGCCCGCCGCCTTGGCCTCGTCGAAGCGCTTCATCAAAGCGGCCTCGGACGACGCGCGACGCTTGGCGACCTCCGCCTTGATCGGCTCGGCTTCGGCGCTGCACGCGACGCTGCTGATGACGCTCAGGCACCCCTTGGGATCGCACGTGCTCATCTGCATCTGAAGCGCCCCCCGGAGCAGCCTTTCCGCTACGGCACGCGCGGTCGGCGCCTCGAGCGCGGAGGTCATATAGGCCAGCTTCTCGCGCTCGTAGAGGTCGAGCGCCTTGTGGAACAGCGCTTCCTTGTTGCCGAACGCCGCGTAGAGACTGGGCTTGGTGATCCCCATCTCTGCGGTCAGTTCCGCCATCGACGCACCCTCGTAGCCGTTGCGCCAGAACACGCGCAACGCACCCGCCAGCGCTTCGTCGAGATCGAACTCGCGGGGGCGGCCCTTGGGGGCGGTGAGCGTGCAAAGCCTATTCATACCGGTCGGTATATAGGGTCGAGACACCAAAAGGTCCAGTAAGCGCAAGGCTCTACTCGTCGCTGGACTCGCGCCGGGCCGATTGCCTAGATTTGCCGGTGCAACCGCCTGTGCAATCGCCTGTGCAACCAATGTCGGATGTACCGGTTGAAAGGCTGAAGACGGGTCCATTCGAAAGGAACGAGATCATGGCCGATAAGGTGAAGAGCGCGATCGATCAGGGCGCCGATTATGCCAAGGCGACGACCGACCGGATGCGCGAAGGCGCCGAGAAGGCGCGCGACACGTTTTCCGAGAAGGTTGCCGAGCCCGCCAAGCGCGCCGGCGAAGCGATGAAGCAATCGGGCGAGAAGATCGCCGAGGGCGGCGCGACGATCGGCAAGACGATGATCGACCAGGCCGAGCAGAACGCCCGCGAGGCATTCACCGCGATGCGCGAGGCTGCCAGTGCCAAGGATCTGGCGCAGGTGATGAAGATCCAGGGCGATTATCTTCGCGAGCAGAGCCAGCGCAGCATGGCGCAGGCGCGCGAGATCGGCGAGATGATCATGCGCTTCGGCAAGGATGCGGTCGCGCCGCTGCGGCCCGACGACAAGGGTTGATCGCCGGATTTTCACCGACGACGTGTCCGAGACGGTATGGTCTCGGACGATATTGATCCGGGTCTGGGGCCCGTAAGGGAACTCTGGCCCAGTTCGGGGCAGTTTCGTGGCAGACTTGCAATCGCAACCCTTACAACCATCGGCATTTCTTGCGCGCGCGACACGGACCAGCGTGATGTTGAGCGCGGATGTGTTCCGGGCCGACCGCCCGGGCAGTACCGCGCACCGGATAACCAACATTTCCGAAACCGGGATCTGTATCGTCCAGCCGGCCGGATTGGCACCTGGGAATGTTGTCGTCTTGTCGATCGGCAGGGTCGAACATCTCCCGGCCGACGTGGTATGGGTGCGGGCCGGCTTAGCGGGGCTGCGGTTTCACGACCCGATTGATCTCGCGCTGGCCAGGACACGGCGGATGGCCGGACACGTCAGTGTTCCGCCATCCGCGGGCTGGCTCGCAGCGCTCAACGATCCCTACAAGCGATAAGTCGAACGACGCGGTGAGGAGCGTTCGATCCGAAGCTCGGCTTCGGTAGAAATTACCGACCTTGTAGCTTGCTCAGGATGCTCATCGACTGTTCCGATCCTGATTGGGGAACGATTTCCCCCGCGCGGTCGATGATCTCTTCCCAGTGTGCAGCGACACCTTCGACCGACAGGTCGTCGCCGGTCAGCAACTTGCCTTGGGTCAACGTTATATACGCAGCCTGGAACACGCCTGCGCCGGCACCAACGATCATGTTGGTCGGTGCGTCTTCCGACACGAGGAATACGGCGGCGGGCGCCACCTTGTCGGGGGAGAAGGCCTTGAACGCTTCCTCGGGGAAGATGTCCTGGGTCATGCGGGTGCCTGCGGTCGGCGCGATCGTGTTGACCCTGATGTTATTCTTGGCGCCCTCGATCGCGAGCGTCTTGGTCAGGCCGGCGAGCCCGAGCTTGGCGGCGCCGTAGTTCGCCTGGCCGAAATTGCCGTAAAGTCCGGTCGACGACGCGGTCATCAGTATGCGGCCGTAATTCTGCGCGCGCATCGTGTCCCAGACCGCCTTGGTGGCGTTGGCCGAGCCGTTCAGGTGAACGTCGACGACGAACTTGAAGTCGGCCGGGTCCATCTTGGCGAAGCTCTTGTCGCGCAGCACGCCGGCGTTGTTGATGAGGACGTGGACGCCGCCCCATTTTTCAGTGGCCTTGGCGACCATTTCGACCATCTGGTCGTAGTCGGTGACGCTGCCGCCGTTCGACATCGCCTCGCCGCCCGCTGCCTCGATTTCCTCGACGACGTTCAGCGCGGCGTCGGAATGGCCGGTGCCATCGCGCGAACCACCGAGATCGTTGACGACGACCTTCGCGCCGCGGCGGGCCAGTTCGAGGGCGTATTCGCGGCCGAGGCCACCGCCCGCTCCGGTGACGATCGCAACCCGGCCCTCAAAACGAATAGACATGGAAAAGGCGCCCCTCTCTTATGATTGGAGCGCCTTTCCTAGAACGTAAAGCGGTCTACGCAAGCGGCAGGATCACTGCCGCCTGCGCGAAGGGCTTACTTGCCGCCGCGGTTGCGGCAGCCATCCTTGACCGTCTTCGAGCACACCGGATACTCGGCCGGTGCCGGGGTCGGCGGCGTCACGGTCGGCTGACCGAAGACGATGCGGGCGCCGCCCGGTGCGGGTGCTGCCATCGGCGCGGCAGGCGCTGCAGCGGGATCGGCTGCCGGTGCCGCCGCGGGATCGGCGGGTGCCGCCGGAGCTGCCGGATCGGCGGGGGGAGCCTGCATCGCAGGATCGGCCGGTGCCGTCTGAGCAGCGGGATCGGCCGGCGCCGGGGTGGTCTGGGCGATCACGGGCGTCGCGAGAAGAGCGGCGGCGGCGAGAAGAATGGACTTCATACGAATCTCCTAAATGGGTGCACCATTTTGGTAGCGCGACGACTGAACGCACTAAGTCGCGCTTGGGTCCTTCGTTTCGCAACCGATTCCATTCGGCCCGTCGTTAGACCCACATCGGGACAGAGTCTTCAGCCGCCGGTATCGAGCGAATAGCCGGCCGAACGGACGGTCCGGATGATGTCCGGACGATCGCCGACGTTGATCGCTTTCCGTAACCGGCGGATGTGCACGTCGACCGTCCGGCTTTCGATATCGCTGTCATGACCCCACACTGCATCGAGCAGCCGTTCGCGCGAGAACACCCAGCCCGGATGCTCGAGGAAATGCTTCAGCAGCCGAAACTCGGTCGGTCCGAGCGACACGACTTCGCCCGAGCGACGAACCTTGTGGCCGACCGTATCCATCTCGATGTCTGCATAGCTCAGCGCTTCGCCGGCGAGGGCAGGGCGCACGCGGCGCAACACAGCCCCCACGCGGGCGACGAGTTCGCGCGGCGAGAACGGCTTGGTCACGTAATCGTCGGCGCCGGTTTCGAGCCCGCGCACGCGATCCTCTTCCTCACCCCGCGCGGTGAGCATGATGATCGGCACGTTCTGCGTCTCGGGCGCACGACGCAGGCGACGGCACACCTCGATCCCCGACAAACCCTCGACCATCCAGTCGAGCAGGACGATGTCGGGCACCTTCTCCTTGGCGAGCAGCAGCGCTTCCTCGCCATCGGGGGTGTGCGCGATCTCGAAATCCTCGCGCTTGAAATGCCAGACCAGCAATTCGGCGAGGGCGGCATCGTCCTCGACCAGCAGCATCTTCGCGCGTGCCATTATGCTTGCTCCTGCTTGATGCCGCGTTCGCGGTCGACCATCTGCGTGCCGGTCGCGGCGAAATAGACCATCTCGGCGACGTTGGTCGCGTGATCGCCGATCCGCTCGAGGTTCTTCGCGACGAACAGCAGATGCGCGACCTGGCTGATCGTCTTGGGGTTCTCGACCATGTAGGTGACGAGCGTGCGGAAGATGCTGTCGTAGAAATCGTCGAGCGCGGCGTCGCTTTCGACCACCCGGACGGCTTCCTCGGCATCGCGCGCGGCGAACGCGTCGAGCACGTCGTGGACCATCTCGCTCGCCATCCGGCCCATCGCCGGCAGGATCGAGATCGGCTCGATCCTATGCTCGCTCTCGATCATCGGCACGCGCTTGGCGATGTTCTTGGCGTAATCGCCGATCCGCTCGACAACGCCGGCGATCTTCAGCGCGGCGACCACCTCGCGCAGATCAACCGCCATCGGTGCGCGCAGCGCGATGATCCGCACCGCGAGCCGCTCGACCTCCGCCTCGATCACGTCGATCTGCTTGTCGGCGGCGCGGACTTGCTCGGCGAGCGCGATGTCGTTGCGTTGCAGCGCCAGCATCGCCTTGTCGATCGCGTCCTCGGCGAGCCCACCCATCTGCGAGATCAACCCGCGAAGCTCGCCGATGTCGTTGTCGAAGGCCTTGACCGTATGCGTGTTCATGGTCGTTTCCCGACTCAGCCGTAACGGCCGGTGATGTAATCCTTGGTCCGCTCTTCGCGGGGATTGGTGAAGATGTCCGAGGTGTCGCCGTATTCGACCAGCGATCCCAGGTGGAAGAACGCGGTCTTCTGGCTGACTCGCGCGGCCTGCTGCATGTTGTGCGTGACGATCACCATCGCGTAGCGGCCGCGCAGTTCGTGGATCAGCTCCTCGATCTTGGCGGTTGCGATGGGATCGAGCGCGCTGCACGGTTCGTCCATCAGGATGACCTCGGGATCGACCGCGATCGCGCGCGCGATACACAGCCGCTGCTGCTGGCCGCCCGACAAGGCCGTGCCGCTGTCGGAGAGGCGATCCTTGACCTCGTCCCAGAGACCCGCACGCCGCAGCGACTTCTCGACGATCCGGTCGAGATCCGCCTTGGCGCCCGCGAGCCCGTGGATGCGCGGGCCATAGGCGACGTTTTCGTAGATCGATTTCGGGAACGGGTTGGGCTTCTGGAACACCATGCCGACGCGGGCGCGGAGCTGCACCACGTCCATGTCGGGCGAATAGATGTCCTGGCCGTCGAGCTTGATCTCGCCGGTGACGCGCGCGCTGGCGACGGTGTCGTTCATGCGGTTGAGCGTGCGCAGGAACGTCGACTTGCCGCAGCCCGACGGGCCGATGAACGCGACCACCTCGTCCTGATCGACGTCGATCGAGACGTTGTCGATCGCCAGCTTGCTGCCGTAGGAGACGGAGACGTTGCGCGCGGTCATTTTCAGGACCGGCGTCTTGGGTTTGGAATTCATCACCAGCGTGTCTCGAATCGGTTGCGGAGGTAGATCGCGACGCCGTTCATCGCGAGCAGGAAGACGAGCAGGACGATGATCGCGGCGGAGGTCTTTTCGACGAAGCCGCGGCTGACCTGATCGGACCAGAGGAAGATCTGGACGGGCAGCACGGTCGCCGGATCGCGCAGCCCGCCGGGGGGCGCGGCGATGAACGCGCGCATGCCGATCATCAGCAGCGGCGCGGTCTCGCCCAGCGCACGCGCCATGCCGATGATCGTCCCGGTGAGGATGCCGGGCAGCGCGAGCGGCAGGACGTGGTGGAACACCACCTGGACCGGCGACGCGCCGACGCCGAGCGCGGCATCGCGGATCGACGGTGGGACCGCCTTGATCGCGTTGCGCCCGGCGATCACGATGACGGGCATCGTCATCAGCGCGAGCGTGAGCCCACCGACGATCGGCGCGGATCGGGGCATGCCGAACGTGCCGAGGAAGACGGCGAGACCGAGCAGGCCGAAGATGATCGAAGGGACCGCCGCAAGGTTGTTGATCGACACCTCGATCAGGTCGGTCCAGCGGTTCTTCGGCGCATATTCCTCGAGGTACAGCGCCGACAGCACGCCGATCGGGAAGGCGAGCAACAACGTGACCGCCATGGTGAGCAGCGATCCCTTGAACGCGCCCCAAATACCGACGCGGGTGGCGTCGGTCGAATCCGCCGAGGTCAGGAAGCCGGTGTTGAACCCGCGCGACAGTACGCCGCGGGCGGTGAGGCGCGCATAGGTGGCCTCCGCTTCGGGGGTGCCGTTGCCCTTGGCGGCAACGTCGATCGGGCTGGAGACGGGGACTTCGAAGACGGTCTTGCGCTGGAGCAGCGACGGGTCGGCCTTGATCGCGTCGCGCACCACCGCCCACGCGCCGTCGGACAGCAGGTTTGCGCCATCCTTGCCGTATGCGGTGCTCGCTGCGGCGAGGACGGTGCCTTCGAGGCCCGCGCCCGCCAGCGCGAGATCCGCGCCGCGTCCGGCCAGTCGCGACGGTTCGATCGGCAGCTTCGCGGCGGCGAGATCGACCGGGAGCGCGACACGAGTCTCGATGAATCCGCTCGCGCCCTGGCTCAGCATCGAGAACAGCAGGAAGGCGAGGAACGCCGCCGACATCCAAACCGCAGCGAGCCCGGCGAAACGGAAGCGGCGCTCGGACGCGTAGCGACGGCGGATCCGCGACTGCATCGCCTGCGTCGTCCAGTCGGTCGGCACGCGGCGCACCGGTTCTGCGCCGGTGGTCGGCAATGCGGGAACGAGCGTGTCAGTCATAGGCTTCGCGGTACCGTTTGACGACGCGGAGCGCGACGATGTTGAGGAGCAGCGTGACGACGAACAGCGTCAGGCCGAGCGCGAACGCGGCCAGCGTCTTGGGGCTGTCGAACTCCGCCTCGCCGGTCAGCAGGTCGACGATCTGCTTGGTCACCGTGGTGGTGCTGGCGAACGGGTTGAGCGTGAGTGTGGCGACGCCGGACGCGGCCATGACGACGATCATCGTCTCGCCGATCGCGCGCGACACGGCCAGCAACACGCCGCCGACGACGCCGGGGAGGGCGGCAGGGAGCAGCACGCGGCGGATCGTCTCGGACGAGGTCGCGCCCATTGCGAGGCTGCCGTCGCGCATCGACGAAGGAACGGCGGCGATCGAGTCATCCGCCATCGACGAGACAAACGGGATGATCATGATGCCCATCACGAGCCCCGCGGCGAGCGCGCTCTCGGACGAGGCCCAGCTGATTCCGATAGACACCGCGAGATCGCGCACTGCCGGCGCGACCGTCAGCGCGGCGAAATAGCCGTAGACGACGGTCGGCACGCCCGCGAGCATCTCGAGGATCGGCTTCATCCATTTGCGCGTGGTCGGCTTGGCGTATTGCGTGAGGTAGATCGCGCTCATCAAACCAAAGGGAATGGCGACGATCATCGCGATCACCGCGCCGATGAAGAACGTCCCCCAGAACAACGGCACCGCGCCGAGCGACGCGCCCGGATCGCGTGCGTCGATCACCTGCGGGCTCCAGTGCGTGCCGAACAGGAAGTCGGTGATCGGCACGACCGAGAAGAACCGCACGGATTCGTACAGAAGCGACGCGACGATCCCGACCGTGGTCAGGATCGCGATCAGCGACGCGCCGAGCAGCGCGAGCATGACGACGCGCTCGATCTGCGTCCGCGCGCCGAACCCGGGTTTGACGCGGGTGAACGCGAACGCGCCCCCGGCGAAGGCGAGCAGCAATGCGAGCGCGGTGGCGATCCAGTCGTAGCGCGATTGCGCCGCGGCGTAGGAGGGAGCGAGCGTCCGCGCGAGCCCGTGGAACGCGCCGAAGCTGCGCCCCTCGGCGAGGCTGCGTGCTTCGGACAGGATCGAGGCGCGATCGAAGCCGGGCGCGGGGAGCTGCATCGCCGCCGGCGTGGCGAGGACCGCGTCGGTGACGAGCGCGGGGGCGGTCATCGACCACACCACGAGAAACACGAGCGGCGGAATCGCGGTCCACAACGCGACGTACCAGCCGTGGTGCGCGGGGAGCGAACTGAACCGTGCGGTGCTGCCGGCGCGGAACCGCGTGGCGCGAACGCGCGCGGTGAGCCAGCCGATCAGACCGAGGCCGGCGACGAGGAAGAGGAGAGCGATGGCGGACATTATGAGCCTTGCCCGTCCATAAGTACCACCCCGGCGGAGGCCGGGGCCCAATTGGGAAGGTCGAGGTAACCGCTCGCAGCATCAGCCAACTGCGCGTTGCCCAATTGGGCCCCGGCCTTCGCCGGGGTGGTTGCGCGCGCCAGGGTCGTTGCGTTCTGGTGTGAGGCTGTCACCGCCAAACCCCCGTTCCCCCGCGGACGCGGGGGCCTAGCTAAGTTCCGATATCGAGCTTGGCTCCTGGGCCCCCGCGTGCGCGGGGGAACGGGGGAGGGGGTGCGGCTGTGCGAGAAACCCATCACGACAAAACCGCCGGATCCAGCACCGTCTCATTCGCGATGACCGCCGCCGAGCGCGCCTGGATCACCGCCGGCGCCGCGATCAGCCCGCGCTTCACCAGCGGCCCGGTCACGCCCCAGTTCGCGGCGTACAGCTTCAGCAAGTTTCGCAATCCCGGAATGGCGGTCAGATGCGCCTTCTTCACATAGATATACAGCGGCCGAGACCCCGGATACGCATTGTCCGCGATCGTCGCATAGGTCGGTGCGACGCCCGAGATCGATACCCCGTTCACGTCGTCCTTATTCTCTTCGAGATAGCTGTAGCCGAACACGCCGATCGCATTCGGGTTGGATTGAAGTTTCTGGACGATCAGATTGTCGTTCTCGCCCGCATCGACGTAGACGCCGTCCTCACGCACGCGCGTGCAGAGCGCCTTGTGTGCCTCGGCATCGGACTTCGCGAGCGCCTTGGCCGAAGGGTCGCTGGCCTCGCACCCCTTGGTCAGGATCAGCTCGGCGAGCGCATCGCGCGTCCCGCTCGTCGCGGGCGGCCCGTAGACCTGGATCGGCACCGCCGGCAGCGCCGGGTTCACGTCGCGCCAGACGCGCGCGGTGTTCGGCTTGCCGCCAGGATTGGCGGCCAGCGCCTTGTAGAGATCGCTTGGCGTGAGTTGCATCTTCGGGCCGTTCTTCGCCTCGGCAAAGGCGATGCCGTCGATGCCGACCTGGATCTCCATGATGTCGTGCACGCCGTTGGCCGCGCATTGCGCGTACTCGCTCGCCTTCATCCGCCGCGACGCGTCCTCGATATCGGGGTGTGCCGCGCCGATCCCGGCACAGAACAGCTTCATCCCCGCGCCGGTGCCGGTCGATTCGATCACCGGTGCCTTCGCATCGGGATCGTTGGCGACGAGCTGTTCGGCGATCATCGTCGTGAACGGATAGACCGTCGAGGATCCGACCGCGGTGATCTGGTCGCGCGAGCCTGCACCGCCGCCGTTCGCCTGATCGACGCACGCGGCCAGTGTTCCCACCACCATCAAAGGAAGAACCAACCGCTGCACCAAAGTTCCCGTCATCCACCGCCCATAGCGGCGCTGCGGTGATCCTGTGTGACAGTTGCGTTACCCTTTTATGACACCGCCCTTTGGCATCGTCCCGCTCGGCGGCAGGATTACCGACACGGTGGTCCCGACGCCGACTTGGCTGGCGATATCGAGCCGGCCGCGGTGGCGCTCGACGATGTGCTTGACGATCGCGAGGCCGAGACCGGTGCCACCGAGCGATCGGCTGCGCCCCGCGTCCGCGCGATAGAAGCGCTCGGTCAGCCGCGGGATGTGGACCGCGGCGATCCCGTCGCCCTCGTCGCGGATCGACAGCCGGATCATGTTCAGATCGTCGCGCTTCAGCTCGATCGACACCGGCGTGCCGGCGCGCCCGTATTTCATCGCATTTCCGATCAGATTGTGGAGCATCTGCGACAGCTGGGCCTTGTCGCCGGAAACCGGCGCGAGACGGGGATCGATCGTCGCGACCAGGTCGAGCCCGCGATCACCCGCCGCATCGGCCACCTCGGCGCAGACGTCGGTGAGCAATTGCGCGAGGTTGACCGCATTGTCGGGCAGCCGGAACTTCTCCGCCTCGATCCGGCTCAGCGAGATCAGGTCCTCGACCAGCCGCTGCATCCGCCGTGCCTCGTCGTCCATTACCTTCAGGAAGCGTGCGCGGACCTCGGCATCCTCGCCCGCCTCGTCGCGCAGCGTTTCGATGAAGCCGAGGATCGACGCGAGCGGCGTGCGGAGTTCATGGCTGGCATTGGCGACGAAATCGATCCGCATCCGCTCGGCGGCGTAATTGCCGGTCTGGTCGACGAGGTGGACGATCCGCTGGCCGTCCGACGCCTCGCCGAGCCGCATCTCCCAGCGCTGATCGCGGGTGCCGAGCCCGACCAGCTCGATCGGCCGCTCGCCATCGATCGGCCCGGGCGTCCCCAGCCGCTCGGCGGCGGCGGGATGGCGGATCGCGACGCGTGCGTCCTCGCCGAGGATATGCGCGCCGAGCAGCGTCCGCGCCGCGCGGTTGGCCAGCGTGACCCGCCCGTCCTCCACCAGCATCACCGGCGCGACGATCGCGTCGAGCACGTCGTCGAGGATCGAGGGGGCGACGGTGGCGCCGCCGTCCGTCGCGGGCGTTTCGTCGCCGGTCCCGGCGGCCACGAGCGCGGCGGCGATCCCGCCGACCACCGCGACGATCGCCCCCTGGATGTCGCGGGTGATCGCGAACACCGCGACCGCCGCGACGATGACGACGACGATCGCCCAGAACGTGCGCAGGCCAAATCCGGACAGCATCGTGATCTCCAAGGCGCGTGGACGTGGCGCACGGTCGTCCTAGTTCGGTACGAACAGCCGTCCTAGTTCGGTACGATCGGTGCGGCCTATATTGTCAGCGCTTCAGGATTGTGAAAGGGCTTGCGGATTACAGGGGCATCATGAGCGACGATACGCGACCAGATCAGGATCCTGCCAGGATCCCGGCGAGCAGCCCGGAACACGGAGCGGACGGCGTGCCGACGCGTCGCCGTGTGCTGGCGCTCGGCGCGGTGACGGCGGGGGCGGTCGTGTCGATCAGGCCCGCTCTCGCGCAGACCGCGGGTTCGGTGCTCAACTGCGAGATTCCGGTGCCCGATCCGGGCCGTGCGGGCAGCTATATCGATGCGAACGGCAGGGTCGTTCCGGCGCGGACCAAGGGTGCGTTTCCGTCCTCCTATCGGCCGTTCAAGGGCGAAGAGGTCCGGCGATCGATGGCGACCGGCAGCAGCCTGCCGGGCACAGACTCCGAACGCAGTCGCGCCTATGTGAATTATATCCGCCGGTTGCAGCGTGGCCAGGGCGGCTTCACCTGCTTCGCATCGTTGCAGATGCCGCGCGCCTGACGCCGTGCACGACGCGGTCTATCGAGCGCCGCCGACCGACGGTCTGCTGATTGCGCCGCTCGACGAATTCACCGCGGTCTATCATCGCGCGTCGGGGATCACGCATCTACTGACCGAACCTGCGCCGCAGATCCTGGTGGTGCTGGGCGAGGGTGGACTATCGCTCGATGCGCTGCTCGATCGGCTCGGGCGGGACTACGACCTGACCGACGGGACGCGCGAGGCGTTGGCGGCGCGGCTCGACGAACTGGTGGAGTCCGGGCTGGTGGAGTCCGGGCTGGTGGAGCCCGGGCTGGTCGAGGCGACGTGAGGCACACCTTTTCCGTGCGCATCGGCCCGGTCGGGTTCCGCATCGGCTCCGATTGGCGGTCGCCGATCGCGCACCTCGAAACGCTGTACCGCGATTACCCCAAGCCGAGCGACGGCGTGCCGGACTTCACCGTGCGGCTGTTCGCGCGCCGGCCTTGGCGGACAATACTTCGTCCCTCGGTCGAGATCGGCGGCGATTACATGC
The DNA here is from genome assembly GCF_053345535.1 of Sphingomonas sp. M1A8_2b. Lineage (NCBI taxonomy): Bacteria > Pseudomonadati > Pseudomonadota > Alphaproteobacteria > Sphingomonadales > Sphingomonadaceae > Sphingomonas > Sphingomonas sp. M1A8_2b. The sequence goes on from NZ_JBKFAH010000001.1 coordinate 1,234,475, forward strand.
TGCCCGAGGCGGCGCCGCTGCCGTTGCGGCAGGGGCTGCTGGCCGCCGAGATGGCGATGAACCTGCAGATGGCGCTTGGTGCGCGGCGGTACCTGTTGCTCCACGCATCGGCGGTCGAGCGCGAGGGGCGCGCGCTGTTGATGACCGGCATTTCGGGGGCGGGGAAGTCAACGCTGGCGACGCTGCTGGCCGCGAGAGGCTGGCGGTTCATGGGCGACGAGTTTGCCTTGCTCGATCCCGCTACCGGCCTAGTCCATGCGTTTCCGCGCCTGATCAGCCTGAAGAACGAAGCGATCGCGGCGGCCGAAGCGGCGTGGCCGGACGCGCGGATAGGGCCGTTGCTGATGGCGACGCCGAAGGGCGACATCCGCCATATGGTCCCCGACGCGCGTGCGATCGCGGCGATGGACGTGCCCGCGCGGCCGGCGTTGCTGGTGTTCCCCCGCTATGGGTTCGAGCCGGAGACGCGATCGGTCCAGCCCGCGGAGGCATTCGTGCGGATGACGCAGGCGTCAACCAATTACGTCGCGCTGGGCGAGGCGGGGTTTCGCGCGCTGACCGGGTTGATCGCGGACGTGCCGTCGGTGGCGGTCGACTATCCGGACGGCGCGAGTGCGATCGCACAGGTCGAGGCGTTATGGGCCGCGTTGTGAGCGATGCCCGGTTGCTCGCGCGTGCGCTCGCCGATCCGGCCAGCGTCGTCGGGCTCGAGGCGGACGCGTGGACCGCGTTGCTGGCGATGGCGCGGGCGGAGCAGTTGATCGGGACGCTCGCGACCCGCCTCGACGGGTTGTCGATGCCGAACGCGGTGAAGACGATCCTGACGGACGCGCGCGCCTCTGCCGAGCAGGGCCGCCGCGTCGCGCTCTGGGAGGCGGAGATGGCGCGGCGGGCGCTCGTCGCAATCGACTGCCCGGTCGTGCTGCTGAAGGGGACCGCGTTCGTCGCGGCGGGGCTGTCGGCGGGGCAGGGGCGGTCGATCGGCGATCTCGACATCCTGGTGCCGCGCGCGTCGCTCGATGCGGTCGAGGCGGCGTTGCTGGCGGCGGGCTGGGAATGGGTGAAGCCCGATCCGTATGACGACGTCTATTACCGGCGCTGGATGCACGAACTCCCGCCGCTGATCCACCGCGAGCGCGACCGGATGATCGACGTGCATCACACGATCCTGCCGCTCACCGCACGAGTCACGCCCAATGCGGAGGCGCTGATCGCGGGCAGCCTGGCACTGGAGAATGGGCTGTGCACGCTGTCGCCGAACGGGATGATCGTCCATGCCGCGGCGCATCTGTTCGCGGACGGCGATCTGGCAGGCGGCCTGCGCAACCTATGGGACATCCGGTGCCTGCTCGAAGAGTTCGGGACCGATGGACTCGATGCTGATGCGCGTCGGCACGGTCTGCACGAACAGGTGGCGCGGTCGCTAAGGCTAGTCGAGGCGCTGTTCGAAGAGGGCATCGTGCGCGGTATCGACCGGGTCTACGCGCGCCGCCTAACCGCTCGCGATGGCTGGGGAAGGCCGACGCGACCGCTAACCCGATTGGCCTTCTACATCCGCTCGCACTGGCTGCGGATGCCGCCGGCGATGCTCGCGAGGCACCTCTGGACCAAGTTCCGCAAGGCTTAGGCTACAGAACCTACGGCAGTCGCGCACCACGTTGGCGCCGCACCGACCAGACGATCAGCAGCACGACCGTGATCGCAAACGTATCCGCGATCCAGTCGTGGATGTCGCAATCGCGGTGCAGCGACGGGATCGACTGCAGCACCTCGATCAGCGCGCCGAGGAACGAGAACCGCTCGCCGATCCGCGACAGCTTGGCGGTCGGATAGGCCAGCGCCGCCAGCAGCGCCATCGTCGCGAACGCGAGCATATGCTCGAACTTGTCGCCGAACTGGTCGATCGGCATGTGCGGCGGCTTGGGCAGCAGCGCCATCGTCACCGCGAACACCACCGCGACGACCAGCGCGATGCGGAGAGCCAGCGTCCGGTTCATGCGCCGAGCCTTTCGAGCGTCGGGAGCAATTCGGCAAAGCTGTCGATCACCGCGTCGGCACCAAGCTCGCCGACCGGCTGCATCAGGAAGCCGAAGCTGCACGCGATCGTCGGCAGCCCCGCCGCCTGCGCCGCCTGAATGTCGAAGATCGAATCGCCGACGAATGCCGCCCGTCCGCCAGCCCCGCTGGCCCCGCTGACATCGCCGTCACCGCCGCCGTTTTTCCGGCATAACCGCACCATCTCGTGGATCGGCATCGGCGACGGCTTCGATTCGGCCATCGTGTTGCCGCCGATGATGCACGCGAACCGATCGGTCAGGCCGAGCTGGTCGAGCACGGTCCGTGCGAACCGTTCGATCTTGTTCGTGACGATCCCGAGCGTCACGCCCTTCGCGGCGAGCGCGTCGAGCGCGTCGATCACCCCGGGATAGGGGACGGTCAGCACGCAGATGTTGGCCTCGTAATACGCGAGCAGCTCGGTGTGCAGCGTGTCGAGCATCGCCTCGTCATAGCCGCCGGTCGCGGTCAGGCCCTGTTTGAGCATATGGCGCGCGCCGCCGCCGATCATCGGCTTGACCTGTTCGACGGTCAGCGGCGCGCGATCGGCCGACGCCAGCGCGTGGTTGACCGCGGCGGCCAGGTCGCCGCTGGTATCGAGAAGCGTACCGTCGAGGTCGAAGCCTACGATATCGAAAGAAAAATGCGTCATTGCGTGGGTGCCTGCCAGCGGCGCTATGGAATTGGCAAGGCTTTCGTGGCAGCGATCCTTCCATGATGACGCATTCCAACGACCAACCGTTTTCGGCGCCGGCCTCCACAGACCCGATTGCGGTCGTGATTCTTGCCGCCGGCAAGGGCACGCGGATGAAATCGGACCTGCACAAGGTTCTGCATCCGATCGCCGGGCGGCCGATGTTGCTGCATCTGATTGCGAGTGCGGCAGCGTTGCAGCCGGCCAAGACGGTCGTCGTGACGGGGGCAGGGCGCGAGCAGGTCGAGGCGGCGGTCGCGCCGCTCGGCATCGCCACCGCGCTCCAGGCCGAGCAGCTTGGTACCGGTCATGCGGTCGCGCAGGCGCAGGCGGCGCTCGCCGGGTTCGAGGGCGACGTGCTGATCCTTTACGGCGACGTGCCGCTGGTCACCGCCGCGACGATGCAGCGGATGATCGACCGGCTGCACGGTGACGACACGCCCGCGGTCGTCGTGCTCGGCTTTCGTCCTGCGGATCCCGGTGCCTATGGCCGCGTTATAGCCGACGCCGAGGGCCGGATGGACCGGATCGTCGAGTATAAGGACGCGTCGGAGGCGGAACGCGCGGTGACGCTGTGCAATTCCGGACTGATGGCGGTGCGCGCGACCGACCTGTTCGCCCTGCTCGCCCAGCTCGGCAACGACAATGCGGCGGGCGAATATTACCTCACCGACATCGTCGAGCTCGCCGCCGCAGCCGGCCGCTCGTCTGCGGTCATTGAAACCGGCGCGGACGAGGTCGCGGGCGTCAACAGCCGCGGCGAACTCGCTGGCGTCGAAGCCTCATGGCAGGCCACGCGCCGCGCGCAGGCGATGGTCGACGGCGCGACATTGATCGCCCCGGACACCGTCTGGTTCTCGAACGACACGCAGCTAGGTCGCGACGTCGTGATCGAGCCCAACGTCGTCTTCGGTCCCGGCGTGCGCATCGCGGACGGCGCGACGATCCATGCGTTCAGCCATGTCGAGGGCGCAACCGTCGGCAAGGGCGCCAACGTCGGGCCTTTCGCGCGCCTCCGGCCCGGCGCGGAACTGCACGCGGATGCCAAGGTCGGCAATTTCGTCGAGGTCAAGAAAGCCGTAATCGGCGAAGGCGCGAAGATCAGCCATCTCACCTATATCGGCGACGCGGACATCGGCGCCGGCGCGAACATCGGCGCGGGTACGATCACCTGCAACTATGACGGCTATTTCAAATATCGCACGGTCGTCGGCGAAGGGGCGTTCATCGGTTCGAACTCCGCGCTGGTCGCACCGGTCACGATCGGCGCCGGCGCGATCGTCGCGGCAGGCTCTGTCGTGACGCAGGACGTCGAGAGCGATGCGCTGGCACTGGTCCGCCCGGACCAAGTCGCCAAACCCGGCTGGGCCAAGCGATTTCGAGAGCGGATGATCGCGCGCAAGGCTATAAAATAGAAACGTTTCTCGGGAGTAAGACGCAATGTGTGGCATCGTAGGAATCCTGAGTAACGAAGACGTCGCGGGCCGGTTGCTCGATGGGCTGAAGCGGCTCGAATATCGCGGGTATGATTCGGCGGGCATCGCGACCGACAATGACGGCGCGATCGAGCGTCGGCGGGCGTCGGGCAAGCTCGTCAATCTCGCCAACGAACTCGCCGCGCATCCGCTACCCGGCAAGACCGGCATCGCGCACACGCGCTGGGCGACGCATGGCGGCCCGACCACCAACAACGCGCATCCGCACGCGACCGGCGAGGTCGCGGTGGTCCACAACGGCATCATCGAGAACTTCAAGCCGCTGCGCGACGAGCTGATCGCGCGTGGCCGCACGTTCACCAGCGAGACCGACACCGAGGTCGTCGCGCATCTGGTCAGCGAGAAGGTCGAGGCGGGGATGGACCCGATCGCCGCCGTCCGCGACGTGCTGCCCCGCCTGCACGGAGCGTTCGCGCTCGCGATCCTGTTCCGCCAGCATCCCGACCTGCTGATCGGCGCCCGCCTCGGCTCGCCCCTGGTCGTCGGCCACGGCGACGGCGAGATGTATCTCGGCTCGGACGCGCTCGCACTCGCGCCGCTGACGCAGCGGATCGCCTATCTCGACGAGGGCGACTGGGTCGTGCTGACGCGCGACGGTGCGCAGGTCTATGACCGCGAGAACACGCCGGTCGAGCGCGCGATCACGCTGTCGGGGATCACCGGCGAGGTGATCTCGAAGGGCAACCACAAGCATTACATGCTCAAGGAGATCTACGAGCAGCCGATCGTCGTCGCGCAGACGCTCCGCTCGTACCTCAAGCGGATGGAAGGCGAGGTCTCGCTGCCGATCCCCGAGTTCGACCTGTCCACGATCAAGCGCGTGACGATCGTCGCGTGCGGGACGAGCTTCTATGCCGGCATGGTCGCCAAATACTGGTTCGAACAGTTCGCGCGTGTCCCCGTCGACCTTGATGTCGCGTCGGAGTTCCGCTACCGCGCGCCGGTGATGGAGGATGGCGGCCTCGCCCTCTTTATCTCGCAATCGGGCGAGACCGCCGACACGCTCGCGGCGCTGCGGCACGCCAAGGCCGAGGGGCAGAAGATTGCGGTCGTCGTCAACGTGCCCACCAGTTCGATGGCGCGCGAGGCGGATCTGCTGCTGCCGACGCACGCGGGCCCGGAGATCGGCGTGGCGTCGACCAAAGCGTTCACCTGCCAGCTCGCCGTGCTGGCCGCACTTGCCGCCAATCTAGCGCGCGCGAAGGGTTTGCTGTCGAAGGAGCAGGAGCGCGAGATCGTTCGGCATCTGTCGGAGGCGCCCGCTGCGCTCAACGGTGCGCTCGCGTATGACGAGGCGATCGAGGCGATGGCGCACAACATCGCCGGCGCGCGCGACGTGCTCTATCTCGGCCGCGGGACGGATTACCCGCTGGCGCTCGAGGGTGCGCTGAAGCTGAAGGAAATCAGCTACATCCACGCCGAGGGCTATGCCGCCGGCGAGATGAAGCACGGCCCGATCGCGCTGATCGACGAGCACGTCCCGGTCATCGTCATCGCACCGTCGGGGCCGCTGTTCGACAAGACGGTCAGCAACATGCAGGAAGTCATGGCACGCGGCGGCAAGGTCGTGCTGATCTCGGATTACGACGGCATCCAGGCGGCCGGCGAAGGCTGCATGGCGACGATCACCATGCCCAAGGTCCACCCACTGATCGCGCCGCTCGTGTATGCGGTACCGGTGCAGCTGCTCGCGTATCATGTGGCGGTGCTCAAGGGCACGGACGTCGACCAGCCGCGCAATCTCGCGAAGAGCGTGACGGTCGAATAACGCTCGGGATACTTGGGTCCATACCCAAACCAAAAATACCACCCCGGCGAAGGCCGGGGCCCAATTGGGGGACGGAGGTAACTGAGTCGCGCTCCTTGGTTACAGCGACCTTTCCAATTGGGCCCCGGCCTTCGCCGGGGTGGTGCTGATGGCGGGCTATCCACCGATTTCTTTCCGCCGCGCGCAACCCTCGATTGACTAAGATTGTGCGCCGCGTCACAACTCGCGGCGTCGATGTCGGGCAACCGGCATGGCACCGCGCGGGAGAGCGTTTCCGGTCCTTTCAGGGCTGGCCCTTGACTGGGCACGGAACCGCCGAAGGAGCAACCACCCCGGAATCTCTCAGGCACCAGAGACCGCGCAGGAGCAATCGACACTCTGGAAAGCGTCCTGACGTGAGTCGAGGGCCACCGAAGGGGTAAGCGCTGGACATATCCCGCGCGAAAGCTCTCAGGTCCCGTGACAGAGGGGGTTCGGATCGTTGCACCCATTGGTGCCGCGCGCCCCTTCGACGGAGACGAGCATGAGCGACCCAGAACTGCGCGATTACGCCAGCATCATCGACCAGGCCGACGATTACGTCGAGCCCGAGATCCTGCCATTGCCGCTCGACGCATGGCACCGCGCCCAGGGCGCGCGGATGGTCGAGTTCGCCGGCTACGAGATGCCGATCCAGTATGAAGGCATCATGGCCGAGCACGCCTGGACGCGCGACTCGGCGGGGCTGTTCGACGTCAGCCACATGGGCCAGCTCGTCTTCTCCGGCGAAGGCGTCGCGCACGCGCTCGAAACCGTCCTGCCGGGCGATATCGCAGGGCTCGGCGAGGGCAAGATGCGCTATTCGCTGCTGCTCGCACAGGACGGCGGCATCCTCGACGACCTGATGGCCACGCGCCTCCCCGACGACCAGCCGTCGCCCTTCTCCGCGCAGGACGTCGAGCCCGAGGCCTACGACCCGCTCCACCCGTCGCCGACTGCGAGCGGCAGCTTCTACGTCGTCGTCAACGGCGCGACCAAGTATGACGACATCAGCTACCTGATCGAGCATCTGCCCGACGACGTCACGATCAACATCCTCGAAGACCAGGCATTGCTCGCCGTGCAGGGTCCGAAAGCGGTCGAAGCCGTCGCGCGGATCGTCCCCGGCGTCGACGGCCTCGTGTTCATGACCGCGGGCGCGTTCCACTGGAACGACGTGCCGCTCTGGATCAGCCGCTCGGGCTACACCGGCGAAGACGGCGTCGAGATCTCGCTCCCCGCCGAACACGCGGTAGCGTTTGCCGACGCCTTGCTCGCGCTCGCAGAGATCAAGCCGATCGGCCTCGGCGCGCGCGATTCGCTGCGTCTCGAAGCCGGTCTGCCGCTCTACGGCCACGACCTCGATCCCGAGATCACGCCGGTGATGGCCGACCTCGGTTTCGCGCTGTCGAAGCGTCGCCGCGAAGCCGCCGACTTCCCCGGTGCCGAGCGTATCCTCACCCAGCGCGAACACGGCCCCGCCACCAAGCGTGTCGGCCTGATTGTCGAGGGCCGCCAGCCCGCGCGCGAGGGTGCCGAGGTAATCGACGACACCGGCGCGCCGATCGGCCGCCTCACCAGCGGTGGTTTCGCACCCACCCTCGGGAAGCCGATCGCGATGGCCTATGTGCCGCTCGCGCTCGCCGCGCCCGGCACCCGCATCGAGATCGCGCAACGCGGCAAGGTCCACACCGCCACCGTCACCGCGATGCCCTTCATTCCCCACCGCTACGTCCGCGCAGGAGCCAAGTGATATGAGCCGTTACTTCACGCAGGATCACGAATGGGTCGATGTCGATGGCGACGTCGGCACCGTCGGCATCTCCGAATACGCGCAGAGCCAGCTCGGCGACGTCGTGTTCGTCGACGTCCCCGAAGCCGGCAAGACGCTGAGCAAGGGCGACGAAGCCGCGGTCGTCGAGTCGGTCAAGGCCGCGTCCGACGTGTACTCCCCCGTCTCGGGCACCGTCACCGAGGGCAACGCTGCACTCACCGACGATTCCAGCCTGGTGAACTCCGACGCCGAAGCGGCCGGCTGGTTCTTCAAGCTGACGCTCAGCGACCCGAGCGAACTCGACAGCCTGATGGACGAAGCCGCCTACGCAGCCTTCGTCGAAGGACTGTAAGTCGCTGCTCCCCTCCCGCCTGCGGGAGGGGTCGGGGGAGGGGCTGATACAGTCGTTCCCCGCCTCATTCCCTCCCCCGACCCCTCCCGTAAACGGGAGGGGAGGAGACTAGAATGCGCTACCTTCCCCTGACCCAGCCCGACCGTGCGGACATGCTCGCCGTCATCGGCGCCGCAACCATCGACGACCTCTTCGTCGACGTGCCCGAAGCCGCCCGCCTCGACGGCCCGGTCCGCGACCTGCCGATGCACGCGTCCGAGATGGCGGTCGAACGCCACATGTCGGCGCTCGCCAAGAAGAACCTCACCGCCGGCGAAGCGCCGTTCTTCCTCGGCTGCGGCGCGTACAAGCATCACGTTCCCGCGTCGGTCGATCACCTGATCCAGCGCGGCGAGTTTCTCACCGCCTACACGCCGTACCAGCCCGAAATCGCGCAGGGCACGCTGCAGATGCTGTTCGAGTTCCAGACGCAGGTCGCACGGCTGCTCGGCACCGACGTCGCCAACGCCTCGATGTACGACGGCTCGACCGCGTGCTGGGAAGCGATCGTGATGGCGCGTCGCATCACCAAGCGGGGCAAGGCGATCCTGTCGTCGGGCCTCCACCCGCATTACGTCTCGGTCTCGAAGACGATGGCCAAGTTCACCGGCGACGTGCTCGACACCGCCGCGCCCGAGCTGGCCGCCGACATGGACCTCGACCAGCTGGTCGCGAAGATCGACGACGATACGTCGTGCGTCGTCGTCCAATACCCCGACATCCTCGGCCGCATCGCCGACCTGCGCCCGCTCGCAAACGCGTGCCACGCGAAGAAGGCGCTGCTGATCGCGGTCGTCACCGAGCCGGTCGCGCTCGGTGCGATCGCGTCGCCCGGCGAGATGGACGCGGACATCGTCGTCGGCGAAGGCCAGTCGCTCGGCGTCGGCCTCCAGTTCGGCGGGCCTTACGTGGGCCTGTTCGGCTGCAAGGACAAATACGTCCGCCAGATGCCCGGTCGCCTTTGCGGCGAGACTGTCGACGCGGACGGTCGCCGCGGTTTCGTCCTCACGCTGTCGACCCGCGAGCAGCACATCCGCCGCGAGAAGGCGACGTCGAACATCTGCACCAACTCGGGGCTCTGCGCGCTGGCGTTCTCGATCCACATGACGCTGCTCGGTGAAGCCGGCCTGCGCCAACTGGCCGAGGTGAACCACGCAGGCGCAGTCTCGGCGGCGGAACGCTTGTCGCAGATCCCCGGCGTGGAACTGGTCAACGACAGCTTCTTCAACGAGTTCACGCTGAAGTTACCCGTCGAAGCCCGCCCCGTCGTCCGCACGCTCGCCGATCGCGGCATCCTCGCCGGCGTATCGCTCGGGCGTTTGTACCCCGGCCAGGACGATCTCGCGAACGGCCTCGTCGTCGCCGTGACGGAAACGACCACCGCGGAGGACGTCGAAACGCTTGCGTCCGCTTTGCAGGAGATACTGGCATGAGCATCAACCAGAGCGGCTGGCGCCCGACCTCGCCCGAGGCGAACACGGGCAACGTCCCCGCCAGCGTCACCGGCAACAAGGCGCTGATGCTGGAAGAAGCGCTGATCTTCGAGATCGGCGATACCCACACCACCGGCGTAGACTTCGCTGCTCCCTCTCCCCTACGGGGAGAGGGCCGGGGTGAGGGGCAGCCCAGCAATGCTGCGCCCGGTACGACCCCTCACCCAACCCTCTCCCCGCAGGGGAGAGGGCTATCGCGCCTCGGCAACCTGTCGCGCACCGCACCGATCGGCCTCCCCGGTCTCTCCGAACCCGAAACCGTCCGCCACTACACCCGCCTCTCGCGCCAAAACTACGGCATCGACCTCGGCTTCTTCCCGCTCGGTTCGTGCACGATGAAGCACAACCCGCGCCTCAACGAGAAGATGGCGCGGCTCCCCGGTTTCTCCGACGTCCACCCGCTCCAGCCGGTCGACACCGTGCAGGGCGCATTGGAAGTCATCCACCAACTCGCGCACTGGCTCGTCACGCTCACCGGCATGACCTCGGTCGCGATGAGCCCCAAGGCCGGCGCGCACGGCGAACTCTGCGGCATCCTCGCGATCCGCGCCGCCCTCGAAGCCAAGGGCGAAGGCGCGCGGAAGATCATCCTCGTTCCCGAGAGCGCGCACGGCACCAACCCCGCCACCGCGGCGTTCGCCGGCTATAGCGTCGAGGACATCCCCGCCACCGCCGAAGGTCGCGTCGACACCGCCGCGCTGAAGGCCCGGCTCGGCCCCGACGTCGCCGGCGTGATGATCACCAACCCCAACACGTGTGGACTGTTCGAGCGCGACATGCGCGAGATCTCCGACGCGGTGCACGCGGCGGGCGGCTTCGTCTATTGCGACGGCGCGAACTTCAACGCGATCGTCGGCCGCGTCCGGCCAGGCGATCTCGGCATCGACGCGATGCATATCAACTTGCACAAGACCTTCTCAACGCCGCACGGCGGCGGCGGTCCGGGCTCGGGTCCGGTGGTGTTCTCGGCAGCGTTAACCCCGTACGCGCCGCTCCCGTTCGTCGAGAAGCAGGGCGACCAGTTCGTCCTGATCGAAGAAGAAAACGCCGATGAGCACCACGCAGGCAGCTTCGGCCGCATGGTCGCGTTCCACGGCCAGATGGGCATGTTCACGCGCGCACTGACCTACATCCTCAGTCACGGCGCGGACGGCCTGCGCCAGGTGTCCGAGGATGCGGTGCTCAACGCGAACTACATCCTGCGCAGCCTCGACGACACGCTCGACGCACCGTTCGGCCCCTCGGGTCCGTGCATGCATGAGGCGCTGTTCTCGGACTCGGGCCTCGCCGCCGGTTTCTCGACGATCGACATCGCGAAGGGCCTGATCGACGAGGGCTTCCACCCGATGACGATGTATTTCCCGCTCGTCGTCCACGGCGCGATGCTGGTCGAACCGACCGAGACCGAGTCGAAGGCGGCGCTCGACCAGTTCATCGCCGCGCTCCGCTCGGTCGCCGAACGCGCGAAAGCCGGCGACCAGAGCCTCAAGACCGCGCCCCACTTCGCCCCCCGCGCGCGCCTCGACGAGACGCTCGCGGCGCGGAAGCCGGTACTGGTCTGGAAGGACCCGGCCCCACTGGCGCAGGCGGCGGAGTAGGGGAACGGATGTGGTGTGAAACTCACACCTGAAAAAGAATACCGCCCCGGCGAAGGCCGGGGTCCAATTGGGCGACGCTGCTAACGGATGGCGGCATGTCGTTATTGCCACCTGTCCAATTGGGCCCCGGCCTCCGCCGGGGTGGCATTTCAAATATGGCGCCGCCTCTTTACCCTGGCTGTATTGCTGTCATACTACACCGATTGGGGTTGTGGGGCAGGGGTGAGCAATGCAGGCGCACGAAGCACAAGGCTGGATCAGCTACGCGATTACGGCCGTCATCATCGGCATCGTCTTCGCGGTCCGCTGGCGCCGCATGAGCGTGGTGAAACCGCTCAAGCTCGAACGCCTCTGGGTCTTCCCCGCACTCTACGCCGTCGCGGCGCTCTACATGTTCACGATGTACCCGCCGCAAGGCCTCGCCTGGTTGTTCTGCGCGCTCGCGCTCATGATGGGCGCAGCACTCGGCTGGCAGCGCGGCAAGATGATGCGGATCACGATCGACCCTGACACCCACGCGCTCAACACGACGTCGTCGCCGGCGGCCGTTCTCTTCCTCGTCGCGATCGTCGCGGTCCGCACCGGCGCTCGCGCGGTGCTCGGCGACGGCCACGCGCTTCACCTGAACGCCTTCGCGATCACCGACATGCTCGTCGCGCTCGCGCTAGGCCTGTTCACCACCCAACGCATCGAAATGTACCTCCGCGCCAAGCGGATGCTCGAAACGGCGCGCGTCCGCTAACCCGCCGCTACCGTACGATCCTCCCCCGCCAGGGGGAGGTGGCTGGCCCTTGCCAGACGGAGGGGGAGGAAAGGGCAACGTCGGTTGTGTGTTCCTCCCCCTCCGTCACCTTCGGCGACACCTCCCCCTAGCGGGGGAGGATCGAGAGCGCCGCCGTCAAGCGATCGCCTGCTCGGTCTCTTCCCGCCGCCGCACATGCTCGCGCCACACGATATACAACCCGCTCGCGACGATGATCGGCGCCCCGACCCAGGTCGCCTCCGCCGGCAGCGTGTCGAACACCAGCCACCCCAGCAGCGTCACCCAAAGCAAGCTCGAGTAATCCATCGGCACCACCACCGACACCGGCCCGAGGCGCAACGACGTCGTCATCGCGATCTGCGCCAGCCCGCCGAAGGTCCCGACGCTCGCCAGACACACCCACGCGACCAGATCATGCGACTGCGCCGCCCGCCCATAGAACACGGACAATGGGATCAACGACAGCGCCGAGAACCAGAACACCGTCGTCAGCGCGCTCTCGGTCTTGCCGATCTGCCGCAACAGGATCGACACGCTCGCCGTCCCGAACGCCCCGGCCAGCGCACACCCCGCACCCCATAACGGGAAATGATCCCCACCCGGTTGCGCGACGATCAACACCCCCGCGAACCCGGTCGCCACCGCTGCCCAGCGATGCCACCCGGTCGGCTCGCGCAACACCAGCGCGCCCAGGATCGTCGCGAACACCGGCACCGTGAACCCGATCGTCGTCGCCTCCGCGAGCGGCAACGCGACGATCCCGTTAAAGGTAAATGCCATCGCCGACAGCCCCACGATCGCGCGGACGATGTGCGCGGGCAGCCGCTTTGTAGCGATCGACGGCAAACCCGGCCCCGCAACGATCACCGCCGACACCAAGAGGCACGCCCCGAACTGTCGAAAGAACAGGATCTCCGGCACGCTGGCGCCGTGTCGCTCGGCAAGCTTGATCGCGGTGTTCATCAGCGCGAAGATCACGACCGACAGCAACCGCATGCCGATGGCGGGAAGGATGCGGTCGGTTGGCATGCGCGCCCCCTACGCAAACCACCGCCGCATCGCCACCCCGCAACTCACACGTGACGAACCCCCGCGCACCCGCTATCCGCACCCCATGATAAAGCGCGCACTCCCCGTCACCCGCGAGGCGGATTTCTCCGCCTGGTACCAGGCCGTCATCTCCGAGGCCGATCTCGCCGAGGAATCCGGCGTCCGCGGCTGCATGGTCATCCGCCCCTGGGGCTACGGCATCTGGGAGCGCATCCAGCGCCTGCTCGACGACCGGATCAAGGCGACCGGCCACGAGAACTGCTATTTCCCGCTCTTCATCCCGCTCTCCTACTTCGAGAAGGAGGCCGAGCACGTCGACGGGTTCGCCAAGGAAATGGCCGTCGTCACCCACCACCGCCTCAAGGCTGATGGCTATGGCCGCCTGATCCCCGACCCCGACGCCAAGCTGGAGGAGCCGCTGGTCGTGCGCCCGACCTCCGAGATGGTCATCGGCGCCGCGTTCGCGCGCTGGGTCCAGTCGTGGCGCGACCTGCCGGTGCTGATCAACCAATGGGCCAACGTCGTCCGCTGGGAAATGCGCACCCGCATGTTCCTGCGCACCAGCGAGTTCCTCTGGCAGGAAGGCCACACCGCGCACGCCACCGCCGACGAAGCGCGCGACGAGACGCTCAAGATGCTCGAAGTCTATCGCGATTTCGCGGAGGAATGCCTCGGTATCCACGTCATCGCCGGCGAAAAGCCCGAGAACGAGCGCTTCCCCGGCGCCGTCGCGACCTATTCGATCGAGGCGATGATGCAGGACGGCAAGGCGCTGCAAGCCGGCACCTCGCACTTCCTCGGCACCAACTTCGCGTCGGCGCAGAACATCCGCTTCCAGAATGCGGGCGGCGAGTTCGAGCTGTGCAACACGACCAGCTGGGGCGTGTCGACGCGGATGATCGGCGCGGTCATCATGGTCCACGGCGACGACGACGGCCTGCGAGTGCCACCGCTGATCGCGCCGTGGCAGATCGTGATCGTCCCGATGTTGCGCGACGTCCCCAAGGACGCGGCGATCGTCGACTATTGCAAGTCGCTCCAGGCCGAGCTCGCCAAGCAGTCGGCGCTCGGCGAACCGGTCCGCGCACTGCTCGACCTCAAGCCCGCCAAGGCCGCGACCAAGCGCTGGAGCTGGGTCAAGAAAGGCGCGCCGATCGTGATCGAGGTCGGCGGCCGCGACATGGCCGGCGGCAACGTCACCGTGATCCGCCGCGACCGCCTCTACCGCGAGGACGGCAAGCTGAACAGCAATGCCGTCGCGCGCGACACGTTCGTCGGGGAGGTTTCGGGGATGCTGGCGGAAGTGCAGGCGACGCTCCACGTCGAATCGATGAACCGCGTAAAGGGCAACATCGTCCCCGCCGACGACTTTGCCGCGGTCGAAGCGCATTTCGCCGACGGCATGAAGAACCCCGGCTGGGTCGACGTCCGCTGGTCGAAGCCGACCGGGCCTGCGCTCGACAAGGTCGTCGAGCGGTTGAAGGCGCTCAAACTCACGATCCGCAACGCGCCGATGGGCCAGACCGGCTGCGACGACGGCGCGTGCATCTTCACCGGCGAACCCGCGGTCGAACGCATCCTGATCGGCCGCGCGTACTAGGCGCGCCGATCCGCGGCGGTCGGCGTCAGGCCCAAGGTTCGCCCCGAGTCAGGGGCTGGGTGCCGGACCGGCCCGGATACCCAGCGCCACGGAGCAACCGAAACGGACCGGTCTGTCGGCTGCGTCGCGGTTCCCCGTCTGGTATCGTCGCATCGGCTTTGGGCGGTGCGACCTTTGGGGGGCAGGCATGGGCGTGACGGGGATCGGCGGGTTCTTCTTCCGGGCAAAGGACCCGGAGGCGATCCGCGCCTGGTATGTCGAGCATCTCGGCGTTGGCTCGGTGCCGTACGGGTCATGGGAGACGCAGGCAGGGCCAAGCGTCTTTGCGCCGTTCGCGGTCGACGCCGACTATTTCCCCACGGATCGCCTTTGGATGCTCAACCTGCGCGTCAACGACCTCGACGGCCTGATTGCGACGCTCCACGCGGCGGGTATCGCGGTGATCACCGATCCCGAGTGGGACATGCCCGGCTTCGGCCGCTTCGCCCGCATCCATGATCCGGAAGGCAACCCGATCGAACTCTGGCAACCCGACGATCCTTCATAAGGAAGACGCGCTCAGCCTCGGTCGGTTGAGCGGCGGTGCCACTAGCCGATCGGTCGAGAAAGTGGCGACTGCACGTGCGCGGAGTTCGACCCCCTCCGCATTAGCCCACTCACCGTTTCGCGATTGATCTGCTGTCTGGCCTGCAGGAGGATCGTCGCACGCGCTGCGTTCTTGTGGCAGCTGGGACAGATCGACATTCGACCATTCACCATTGCGAGCGTGCTACAGCGATGATCGCTCTCCGGCCGGTGCCCCGTGTTTCCCCGCGAAGGCGGGGATCCAGACTGGGCTCCCGCCTTCGCGGGAGAACAAGGAGGAGGAGCGTAACTACCGCGTTGGACCGCGTGCAGGTCCGATCGCGATAGTGCCGATAAATTTCGAGTGCCACCGTTCCGCAAACCAGACTTTTTCGTCTCTACGGCACCTGGATGTCGACCAAAGCCCGCCGGACCGTAGCCGAAGGGGTCCGCCATGACGAGAACAGATCAGACGGCACGCGCTGAAACCCAGCCACCGCGCCCTCGCGCACCGATCTCCGGCTCGTCAAAACAACTCCCCCTGCGGCCCCGGCGGCGCCCGGAACAGGTCGTTGCGGAGTGCGATCCGCTCCTGGTTCAGCCCGTGCTTCGCGCACGCGATCCGGAACCGCGTTCCCAGCAATTCCGCCCATGGCCCTTGGCCTCGCATCCGCGTGAAGAAGTTCGGATCATTGTCCTTGCCCCCGCGTAGCGACGCGATCGTTGCCATCACTTTCCCCGCGCGGTCTGGGAAATGTTCGTCGAGCCACGCCCGGAACAGTGGTGCCACCTCGTGCGGTAACCGCACCGGGATGAAGAACGCACGGCTTGCGCCTGCCTCGGCAGCGTGTGCGATCAGATGTTCGATCTCGTGATCGGTGATCGCGGGAATGACCGGTGCGATCGACACGTACACCGGCACGCCTGCATCGGCCAGTTTGCGCACCGCCGCCAGCCGTCGCTCGGGATGGGGCGCGCGCGGTTCGATGGTCGACGCCACCTTGGGATCAAGCGACGTGATCGACATCGCCACCGCCGCCAGTCCCTTCGCCGCCATCGGTGCCAGCAGATCGAGATCGCGTACGACGCGGTCGGATTTGGTCGTGATCGTCAGTGGATGATCGGTTTCCGCCAGCACCTCGATGATACCGCGCGTGATCCGCCAGTCACTCTCGATCGGTTGATAGGGATCGGTGTTCGTCCCCAGCGCCATCGGCGCGCACACATAGCCGCGTTTCCCCAACTCCACCCGCAACAGCGCGGCCGCGGAAGGCTTGACGAACAGCTTGCTGTCGAAATCGAGCCCCGGTGACAGGTCGTGGAACGCGTGGCTCGGCCGCGCGAAACAATAGATGCAACCATGCTCGCAGCCCCGATACGGATTGATCGAGCGGTCGAACGGTACGTCAGGCGACGCGTTGCGGCTGATGATCGTGCGCGGCGTTTCGACTGTCACGGTCGTCTTCAGCCGCGGGGCGATCCCGTCGATCCCCTCGCGCATGTCGAGCCAGTCGCCATCCGCCTCGGTCTGCGGCAAATTGAACCGCCGACTTTCGTCATTGCGGGTAGCACCACGAACCGGGCGGGCCTGTTTCATTCGCTGAAACTAGACACCGCCCTGGAACATAGCAAGAACGATATTAGAAACGGAAGCCGATCCCGGCAACGACCTGGTGACGGCTGAAATCGAGGCTCGCCTTGTCCGACCCATCGACGACTTCGTAGCCGTTGTAGTCGGTATAGACGTATTCGAACTTGCCGTAGAAATTGTGCCCGAACCCGGCCTGGACGCCTGCACCGACGTGGAAGCCGCTCAGGTTGTCCGAAAGGCGGAAATTGTCCTCAGGGAAGGTCGGGTCGGTGTAGTTGAGGCGGATCTGGCCGTTCGAATAGCCGCCCTTTATGTAGGCTACCGTCGTCGGGTTGATCAGAAAGCCACCGCGCACACCGGCCGTCAGGTTGCGGCCGGGCTTCAGGCAGGTGTCGACGCCGTCGCCGCCGTCGAAGCACTGCTTGGCGCTCGACCCCTCGATACCGCCATACACGCCGAGCATGGTGCCGCCGTTGACGACCATATCGTAGCCGACCTCACCGCCATAGGTGACGCCGCTCTTGCCTTCGCTCAGGCGGGCCGAGTCTTCGCCGGCTTCGACGTTCAGTTCGGTGATGACGCGGTCGTAGCCGATCCGCGGCTCGATGCGCAGGCCGCTGACGCCGTCGGCCTGGCCATAAGAGGTCGCAGCGTCGCTGGCGCCATTCGGCCCCATGTCGGACTGGGCGATAGCCGGCGCGGCCGGTGCGGCGGCGAGTGCCGCGATAAGCAGGTACTTGTACATTCGATAGGTCCCCTGTGAACCAGCCCCCTGGCCGATCCAACGGCGCTCTCTCTCCCCGGCGTGTGGTTTCGACGAGGTTAACCCAGCCCGGTTGCATCCATTTCCGATCCGTTTGGGCGGGCTCGGAATGAGCGCTCGCGAAGGGGCGCCAGAACGCCTAGGGCGGTAGCATGACGGAACAGATCACCACCGTGGAGCGAGCATTCGAACTGGCACGATCCGGCGCCTGCAGCTCGGTCAACGACCTGCGACAGCGCTTGCGCCGCGAGGGCTACGATGCGGTGCATCTTCACCTGCACGGCGCATCGATCAACAAACAGCTGGTCGACCTTATGCACGCCGCAAAAGGATCGTCGGGCGCAGAGTGATGCGTGCGGCTGCCGGGTAAACCGCATCGCCGCAGTGGCGTCGCTGGCTTCGACCGACGGGCAGACATTGGTCAGGATGGTGCGGGCGGGGGGACTCGAACCCCCACGGGCCTAGGCCCAACGGATTTTCGTACCAGCTACGGTTTTCACCGCCGCCCGAGGACGTTTGTGGTCTGGACTATCCCTTCACCATGCTCCGGCGAAACCGGAGTGCAGGTGCTGCCCGTCTAGTCTCTACACCTTCCCACGAAACGCTCGCGGGCTTGGCTCGGGATTCCCATTTCACAGGCTTCCCCGAATTTGAGCAGTTCTACGCCGTGGGTTTCCCCGCGGGCACTCAAGCATGTCTAAGTCCGGTGCGTCTACCATTCCGCCACGCCCGCATCCGAGCTCGTCTTACGGCGACTGAACCGCGCCGCCAAGACCTCACACGTTGAGGCGAGCGCGCATTTCCTTGCCAGGCTTGAAATACGGCACGCGCTTGGCATCGACTGCCACGACCTCGCCGGTGCGCGGGTTGCGACCGGTACGGGCATCGCGCGCGCGCGTCGAAAAGGCCCCGAACCCGCGCAGCTCGACCCGACCATCATCGGCCAGCCGCTTAGAGATTTCATCGAAAAACGTGCTGACGATCAGCTCGACTTCGTTCGGTTGCAGGTCCGGATGCGCCTCGGCGATCTTGAGGACCAGTTCAGATCGAATCATTCGTTTTCCCGCTCATCTGGCAATGACGCTTATTGATGTAAGTCAACTTGCGAAGCGTTAGCACTAATTTGGGCGTAATCAAAAACCAAAGTACACCAGGCACAAAAAAGCCCGGCATGTACGGGACATGCCGGGCCAATTTATCGATAAGCCGTTGAGCTTACTTCTTCTCGGCGTCCGTGCGGGCCTTGAGAGCCTCGCCCAGGATGTTGCCCAGAGTCGCGCCGGAGTCCGACGAACCATACTGCGCAACGGCCTGCTTCTCTTCCGAGATCTGCATGGCCTTGATCGAGAAGGTCGGCTTCTTCGAACGATCGAAGCCGGTGACCATCGCGTCGAACTTCTGGCCGACCTGGAAACGCTCCGGACGCTGCTCGTCGCGATCGCGACCCAGATCCGTGCGCTTGATGAAGCCGGTCGCGCCATCGTCGCCCTGCTGCACTTCGAGGCCCGCGTCGCGGACTTCGAGAACGGTCACGGTGACGATCGCGTTCTTGTTCAGCTTGTCGCCTGCTGCTGCGATGCCGCCGGCCGATGGCCCGCCGCGCTCGAGCTGCTTCATGCCGAGCGAGATACGCTCCTTCTCGGCGTCGATGTCGAGCACGACGGCCTCGACGGTCTCACCCTTGCGATGCAGGTTGAGCGCGTCCTCGCCCGAAACACCCCATGCGATGTCGGACATGTGGACCATGCCGTCGACGTCGTTGTCGAGGCCGATGAACAGACCGAATTCGGTCGCGTTCTTGACTTCGCCTTCGACGGTCGAACCGATCGGATGAGCGGCAGCGAATGCCTCCCAAGGATTGGCCTGAGCCTGCTTGAGGCCGAGCGAGATGCGACGCTTCTCGGAATCGACTTCGAGGACCATGACGTCGACTTCCTGCGAGGTCGACACGATCTTGCCCGGGTGGACGTTCTTCTTGGTCCAGGACATTTCCGACACGTGGACGAGGCCTTCGATGCCCGCTTCCAGCTCGACGAACGCACCATATTCGGTGATGTTCGTGACGCGGCCGGTGAGCTTCGCGCCGACCGGGTACTTGACCATCGCGCCATCCCAGGGATCGCTCTCCAGCTGCTTCATGCCGAGGCTGATGCGCTGGGTGTCCTTGTTGATGCGGATGATCTGCACCTTGACGGTGTCGCCGATGTTCAGGACTTCGCTCGGGTGACCGACGCGCTTGTAGCTGAGATCGGTGACGTGCAGCAGGCCATCGATGCCGCCGAGATCAACGAACGCACCGTAATCGGTGATGTTCTTGACGACGCCGTCGATGATCTGGCCCTCGGCCAGGCTGAGGATCAGGCCCGAACGCTGCTCTGCGCGCGTCTCTTCGAGAACGGCGCGACGCGACACGACGATGTTGCCGCGCTTGCGGTCCATCTTCAGGATCTGGAACGGCTGCGGGATGTCCATCAGCGGGGTGACATCGCGCACGGGGCGGATATCGACCTGCGAGCCGGGCAGGAAGGCGACGGCGCCGTTCAGGTCGACGGTGAAGCCACCCTTCACGCGGCCGAAGATCACGCCTTCGACGCGGGTCGTCTTGGAGAATTCGGTTTCCAGCTTGTCCCATGCGGCTTCGCGGCGTGCGCGATCGCGGCTGAGCATCGCTTCGCCGTGGACGTTCTCGACGCGGTCGACATAGACTTCGACTTCGTCGCCGACCTTGAGGTCAGCCTTCTGGCCCGGCGCTGCGAATTCGCGAAGCGGCACGCGGCCTTCCGACTTCAGACCGACGTCGATGACGGCCATGTCGTTCTCGATGCCGGTCACGGTGCCATGCACCACGCGGCCCTCGAAGCTGTCGGCGTCGCCGAGCGTTTCGTTCAGCATCGCCGCGAAATCGTCGCGGGTCGGCATTACCTGGGTTGCCATAGAATTCAGTAATCCTAGTCTGTTTCCGGCCAAGCGGTTGGGTCCGCTGGTCTTGGCCTTCGTTGCCGCGACGACCGAACGCCGGCGCAGCATCCGGACGGCACGAAGCGCGGAGGACGTAGACGCTGAATGCGAAAACGGCGCGTGAGACTCGAGGGTCTCCGCGCCTTCCTCCACGAGCATCGCTCGCCGGACGGTTCCGTATAGCCGAAACCGGGTCTCGGAGCAAGTTCGCCGCTGCTTCGTTAGGGGCCGCTCACAACAGGAGCGAAGATTTGAACGAACGCGGCATTCTCGTGCTGGGCTGGGTCGCCACCGTGACGGCGATCGTGATGTACCTGTCGTACATCGACCAGATCATGCTGAACCTTGCGGGTCAGAAGGGATCGGTGGTCCAGCCTTTCGCGACGATGGTGAACTGCGCGTTGTGGGTGGGGTATGGGTTTCTGAAGGACAAGCGGGACTGGCCGATCGTTGTGGCGAACTTTCCGGGGGTGGTGTTCGGGGCGGTGGCGTTGGTTACTGCGCTTTAGGACTTGCTGATCTCCCCTCGCTGGAAGGGAGGGGCAGGGGATGGGTCGGTTTCCGCATAGGCTATCTGGGGTGACACAAGCTGGCCGACCCACCGCACAAACCCTCACCTTCCAGTGAGGGGAGTGAGATGTAGGGTGCCCTTTCCGTCACCTAAGAGAGCAACCACCCCGGCGAAGGCCGGGGCCCAATTGGGGGACGTTGCTAGCTGAGGATCGCCCTTCGTTACTACGGACGTTCCAATTGGGCCCCGGCCTTCGCCGGGGTGGTAGAGTAGGAGATGTGCTCTAAACCGAAGCCGCCCTCTTCGCCCGCTGCGCCTCGACTAACGCAACCGCTCTTTGCACCGAAGCCTCGATCGACAAAAAACTCGTATCCAGCAACGCGGCATCCGCCGCCATCACCAACGGCGCCGTAGACCGTCCACTATCCCGAGCATCCCGCGCGCGAATATCCGCCAGCACACGATCCTTGCTCGCAGTCCCGCCCCGAGCCTGCAACTCCGCATGTCGACGCTGCGCCCGGATATTCGGCGTAGCCTTCACGAAAAGCTTGGCATCCGCATCCGGCGCGATCACCGTGCCGATATCGCGTCCATCGAGGATCGCGCCACCCTCCTGCGCCGCGAACCGCTTCTGCCGGTGCAGCAACGCCGCGCGCACCAGCGGATGGGCCGACACCACAGACGCCAGCGCACCGATATCGTCGTCACGCAACGCCGGATCGCTCAACAGCGCATCGCTGAAATCGCACGCCGCGACCGCGTCGGCCTCGGTCTCCGGATCGAGCCCCATCCGCGCCACGCTCAATGCCACGGCCCGGTACAACAGCCCCGTATCGAGATACGGCAGCTTGTAATGCTTGGCCAAGGCGCGCGCGATCGTGCCCTTGCCCGATGCCGCCGGACCGTCGACTGCGATGATCATCTTAATTCCCCCGGCCGGTCAGCGCATCGAGCGACCGGAAGAACACGGGATAGCTCGTCGCCACCGGCAATACATCATCGATCGTGACGGGCTCAAGCGCGCCAAGTCCAGCCACGACCATGCTCATTGCGATGCGGTGGTCGAGTTTCGAGGCCACCCGAGCGCCACCGCGAATCGCCGCGCCACCCGAGCCGGTGATCGCCATGCCGTCCTCATACTCTTCGCAAGCCACGCCGCAGGCTTCGAGCGCGATCCGCATCGTCGTGATCCGGTCCGATTCCTTGACGCGCAGTTCGTGAGCGCCGCGCGCGACGGTCGTGCCGGTCGCGAAGGCGGCGGCGACGAACAGCACCGGATATTCGTCGATCATGCTCGGCGCGAGATCGGCCGGCACTTCGATCGCGGTCAGCGGCGCATGCCGTACCCTCAGGTCCGCGACCGGCTCGCCGCCGACGGTGCGCGGGTCGAGTTCGGTAATATCCGCGCCCATCATCCGCAAAGCCGTGACGATCCCGATCCGCGTCGGGTTCAGCCCGACATTGCGCACGACGATATCCGAGCCCGGCACGATCGACGCCGCCACCAGCCAGAACGCCGACGACGACGGATCGCCCGGCACGACGATATCCTGTGGCTTGAGGTCCGCTTCGCCAGTGATCGAAATGATGCGGCCCTGGTTCGTCTCCTCGACGGTCAGCTTCGCGCCGAACCCCGTCAGCATCCGCTCGCTATGATCGCGCGTCGCGACCGGCTCGATGACCCGCGTGATCCCCGGCGTGTTGAGCCCCGCCAGCAAAATCGCCGACTTCACCTGCGCCGATGCGACCGGCAGCGTATATTCGATCGGCACCGCCGGACACATCCCGCGCACCATCAACGGCAGCCGCCCGCCAGGAGAGGACGTAATGTCCGCCCCCATCTGCGACAGCGGCTCGATCACGCGCCCCATCGGCCTACCCGACAGCGACGCGTCGCCGGTAAAGGTGCAGGTGATCGGATGGCTCGACACCAGCCCCATCAGCAACCGCGTCGACGTCCCCGAATTGCCCATCTCCAGCGCGGTTTCGGGCTGGAGCAATCCGCCGACCCCGACGCCGTCCACGGTCCATATACCATCTTCGCCCCGCTCGATCGTCGCACCCATCGCGCGCATCGCGGCGGCGGTGGCGAGCACGTCCTCGCCCTCGAGCAGCCCCTCGATCCGGCTGGTGCCGGCCGCGAGGCTCGCGAACATCAGCGCGCGGTGGCTGATCGACTTGTCGCCGGGGACCGCGATCGAACCGGTCAAAGGACCGCGCGCGACGACGTCGAGCGGCAGGGGGAGGGGGTGTGCCATGGGGCCGGGCTTTTGACAGTGGCCTTGCGCTATGGCAAGGCGCGCCCACTTTGCGAGGGTATCCCCCCGCAATCCATTCATCCGAAAGGTTCTATCGGCATGATCAAGCCGGAATGGGGCACGAAGCGTTCGTGCCCGAAATGCGCGACGCGTTTCTACGACCTCGAAAAAGCCGACCCCGTGACCTGCATCGAATGCGGGTATGCGTGGGAGCCCGAGCCCATCCTGAAGTCGAAGCAGCCGCTGCCGTTCGAGGTCGCCAAGCCCGACACCAAGAAGCCCGACGCGGATCTCGAGGGTGACGAGGAAGAGGACATCGCCTCGATCACCGGCGAGGACGAAGAGCCATCGGCGGACGACGAAGTCGATCTCGGCGGCGACGACGACCTCGGCGTCGAGACGCCGCAGGACGAGCACGAGCGTTAAGTAGAATAAATTTGGCAGGCGGCATTTACGCCGCTTGCCAACCCGGGCGGGTCCGGTTAGTGACCCGCCTCCCAACGGGAATGGGGCCGTAGCTCAGCTGGGAGAGCGTTCGCATGGCATGCGAAAGGTCAGGGGTTCGATCCCCCTCGGCTCCACCATTTCCGTTGATGACCGCTCGACTGGACCGATGTCCCAGATAGCGCGATCGGGCCGGACGGCAACGTCGTTGGTCTATTGTCTTAGCCCGCCTCGAACGGTGTTCGGAATGCGGCACTCCACATCCCGAACACTGTCGCCACGCAGCTAGAACGCGGCTGATAGCCCTGCGAACGCCGACACGCTGTCGCGGTCGTCGCGCAGCGCGTAGCCGGCGACACCGGCGCGAAGCGACAATTGGCCCGCGACATTGCCGTCCACACCCATCGCGTAGCTCATGTAACTGCGATCGGCACGTTCCACCGTGCTCGTGAAGCTGATCGGAGCACCGGTCGGGGTCAGCGTCAGTGTCCGCGGATCGTCGTCGAACTCGCGCTCGTAGCCGGCGCGGGCGAAGAACCGCACCGGCTCGCCCGGGACGGTCCGGACCACGGCGCCGAACCGGCCAGTCAGGCTTTTCACCTCCTGCTTGCCGAACGCCGCCGCGGTCGAGAGCCCGCCGGTCTCCGCATAGCCGGCAATCCGGACACGGTCGTATTGCGCGGCGAGGTCGGGGCCGAACGCCACGCCGCCGAGCGTGATCAGATCGAACGCGGCGGTGACGCGGCCGGCGACGTAGGTGCCGTCGGTTTCTCCCTCGTGCGAGCGGATCGCCGGGCCGAGCTGGACGGTGCGCCGGATGTGGCGATAATCGATCTCGCCGTACGTCCCGTCCGCGAGCAGGCGCACCGGGCCAAGTTCACCGCGCGCGTAGCCGCTGACCGACCAGGCGCGCGGTTTGTAAGTGCCGGCGCCGGCCTTGAAGTCGCCGGTGCCATCCGAATAGCCGCCAGCCACGCCGACTCCCGACGCATCGCCGATCGCGAGGTCGGCGCCTGCGATGCCGCTAAAGCCGCGCTCGGTGATCCCGACGCGCTGGGCGGAATTGCCGCTCGCGTAATAATGATAGCCCGCACTGCCGAACAGCGACAGCGCATGGCCGCTACGCTGCGCGCCGCCGCGCTCGGCGCCTTCGAACAGGTCGCGCTGGCCGCGGAACATCGCCTGCGCTGCATAGCCGAGCCCGGCGATCTGGTCGGGGGCCTGGACGAGGCTGGCCACGGCCTGCCCCTGGATGCGCTGCGTTTTGCCCGAAGGGTGGACGCTATCGGCGAGGATATAGGTCTCGTTGGCGTCGGGCGTGACGAGCGTCGCGCGCGTGCAGGCGAGCGACGACGGTACCGTGCAGGCGACGCCGGTGATATTGGTGTAGCCATAGGTCGCGGGGCTGGCGACGAGTTCGCCGAACAGCCGGTCTGTATCGAAATACAGCGCGTTCACGTTCGCCGCCGCCAAGGCCGCGGCATAGGTCCGGTTGAACAGCTGGAGCCCCGCCGCGCCGCCGGTCTGGACCGCGAGCGTGACGATCCGCGTCGCGCCCGCCGTCTGGAGCCGGCTGACCTGCGCGGCAAGCTGGGTTGCCGCCGTCGTCAGGATCGCGGTGTTGGGGCTGCCCGCCGCCTGGAACGCGAAATAGTCGTTCCCGCCGCCCTGGATGTAGACGAGATCACGCGGCCCGAACGTTCCGCCGGCGGCGAGGAAGTTGCTGATCTGGGTCGTGACCGGGATGGAAAATCCATTGGCCGCGGTCACGCGCGCGCCGCCGACCGCGTAATTGGTCCCGCCCTTGCCGTAGACCGGATCGAGCGGGAGGCCGAGTCGCGCCGCGAGGACTTCGGGCGAGACCGGGTCCGGGTTGGTCGTGAAGCTGCCCGCGTCGCGTGGCAGGCTTGGATCGAGCGCCAGGTAATAGCCGCCGTCGGCGAGGCTGTCGCCGAACACTATCATGCGGTTATAGGGCTCGCTCGCCGCGACGCTGGTCGGGCTGGCGGTCTGTGCCTGGCCCGGACTCGCGATACTCAGCGCGCTCCCGAGCAGCAACGCCGTATAGGTCGTCTTCATGATGTCCTCTCCCTGGCGGCGAGGGATCATTGTCCTTCGCTCGACCGGGAGTGTCGGAGCCGTTTACGTCCGCGTCAATAGAGTGTCTCTTGGGGACATGAGGTCGTTCAGACGAACAGCACGACCAGCAGATACGTCCCCGCGCCGATCAACCCGGCCGCCGGAAGCGTCAGCGTCCAGGCGACGACGATGTTGCTGGCGACGTTCCAGCGGACGGCGGAGAGCCTCCGGGCGGCGCCGACGCCGACGATCGAGCCGGTAATGGTGTGCGTCGACGAGACCGGGATGCCGAGATAGGTCGCGGCGAACAATGTGATCGCGCCGCCAGTTTCCGCGCAGAACCCCTGCGCCGGGGTAAGGCGCGTGATCTTCGAGCCCATCGTGTGGACGATCCGCCAGCCACCCGACAGCGTGCCGAGCGCCATCGCCGCCTGGCAGGACAGCACCACCCAGAGCGGCACGTGGAATTCGCCGCCGAGCAGGCCCTGCGAATAGAGCAGCACGGCGATGATCCCCATCGTCTTCTGCGCGTCGTTGCCGCCATGGCCGAGCGAATAGAGCGCGGCGGAGACCAACTGGAGTTTCCGGAAACGCTTGTCGACGCCGAGCGGGGTGAGCTTGAGGCTGGTCCATGCGACGATCAACACTAACACCAGCGCGAGCCCCAGGCCGATCGCGGGCGACGCGAAGATCGCCAGGACGGTGGCGATCACGCCCTTCCAGACGATCGCGCCGAAGCCGACCTTGGCGATCCCCGCGCCGAGCAGGCCGCCGATCAGCGCATGGCTGCTGCTCGACGGGATGCCGAGCACCCAGGTGATGACGTTCCACGCGATCGCGCCCATCAGCGCGGCGAAGATCACTTGGGCGTCGATGACGTGCGCCTGGACGATGCCTGTACCGACGGTCTGCGCGACGTGGAGACCGAAGACGGCGAACGCGATGAAGTTGAAGAACGCCGCCCAGAGGACTGCGTATTGGGGCTTCAGCACGCGCGTGGAGACGACCGTGGCGATCGAGTTCGCGGCGTCGTGCAGGCCGTTCAGGAAGTCGAACAGCAGCGCTATGCCGATAAGGCCGATGAGGAGGGGGAGGGAGAGGATCATGCGACCACTGCCCTATCCGCCATCATTCCACCCCCCCGGCGAAGGCCGGGGTCCAATTGGAGAGGTTGCAGTAACGGCGCGCGATCCTTCGTTATTGCCGTCCCCCAATTGGGCCCCGGCCTTCGCCGGGGGGGAGCTTCGTGGGAGGTCTTGGACTCAAGCGACATATCAAGCATGGTCGATGACCAGCCCCTGGATCTCGTTCGCGACGTCTTCGAAGCGGTCGACGATCTTTTCCAGGCTGCTGTAGATTTCGCGGTTGATGATGAAGGTCATCGGGTCCGCACTGATCTTCGACGCCTGAAACAGCGCGCGCAGGCCCGTGTCGTGGATGTCGTCGGCATGCCCCTCGATCTGGATCAGCCGTGCGGTCAGGTCATGCAACCGGCCCGCGTTGGTCCCCAGCGACCGCAGCAGAGGGATCGCCTCTGCCGTAATCCGTGCGGCCTCGACGATGATTCCCGCCATGTCGCGCATCTGCGGCGAGAATTCGGTGACCTCGTACAGCGCGATCGCGTTGGCGGTGCCGTTCATCTGGTCGATCGCGTCGTCCATCACGCCGATCAAATCCGTGATCGCGCTGCGGTCGAACGGCGTCACGAACACGCGGCGAACGTCCTGGAGGACCTCGCGCGTGATATCGTCGGCCTCGTGCTCGCGCTTGACGATCTCGGCGATCTGGCCCTCGATCGAGCCTTCGCCGTGGAGTAGCCGTGCGAGCGCATCGGCGCCGGCGACCAAGGTCGCGGCATGCGCGTCGAACAGTTCGAAGAACCGTCCCTGCTTCGGCATCAGCGACTGGAACCAGCCCAGCATCGGAATTCTCCTTTTCGCACTCGTGCGTACGACGGGTAAGATACGTTGCGCGAGCGATGCCGGGATCGGCGGCTCGCGGAAAGCAGCGATCAGCGCCTTCAGGCCGGGCTCATTGACAGCCTCCGCCGCGCGATCAAGCGTAAACCAGCGTGTGTCGCGCTGATGACGCTCGGGCCAGTCGTCGACCTGCTCGACGAACGCGAGCGGAAACACGGTGACGATCATGTCGCGGTAGCGGCCGGTGCGGCGGCGCTTGCGGTACGCGAATTGTCCGACCGGGGAGGGGCAGGGGATGCCGCGGATCCCGGCTTCCTCATACGCTTCCTGCGCGGCGGCCTCATGGCTGGCGAGCCCGACGATCGGGTTGCCCTTGGGGATCACCCAGCGACCGGTATCCCGCGAGGTGATCAGCATCACCTGCGCATGGCCGTCGGCATCGATCACATAGGGAAGGGCGGCAATCTGTTGGATGCGTCTGGTCCTGGACCCGACGAAATCGCGGGCGATGTCGGCAGCTTATACGCGTCATGGCTGCAAATACAGCGTCGTACGGCGTGGCTCTCCGGGTGGTTCCGAACCTGCGATTCCGTCCCATTCCCGGACGGCGCCGGTTTAACCATTTTTGAGGCTGGGCGATTTGGTAAACGCGACGTTAACGGTTGCACCATGACCAGACGCCTAGTCCTCACCAACGAAGCTGCCCGCCACCCGCTGCGCCGATCGCTGCCGCCGCCGGTGGTCGCCAGCGCGAAGAACGACGATCACGACGTGAAGCTGTTCCTGCTCAGCTTCGCGGCGTTCTTCACCTGTTTCTACAGCTTCATTTTCTGAGAACCGGAAGACAGCTGTCGGCATCGTCGTCGCAGGCGCGGTGCAGTCGCTGTGCGAGCCATGCCGAGACGAGGCACATCGCCGCGACGAGGAACAGCATGTCCTCCGGCGAGACGCCCATCGATGTGATGCCGATGACCAGGATCGAGCCGATCGTCATCGCCCCCGAATTGACGACGTTGTTGGCCGCCACGGTGCGCGCGGTCTGGTCCTTCTCGACCGTCGTGGTGAGGAACGCATAGAGCGGCACCACGAACATCCCGCCGGTGACCGCGATCGCCAGCAGGCATCCCAGCACCGGGATCGCGCCCGGCTGGCGGATGAAGCCCGCCCAATCGTAATATTGACCCGGTGGCGCCGGCGTCCAGTTGCGCGCGAGGAACGAGAACAACACGACGAAGCCGCCCATCGCGATCACCGACGCGGGCGAGAACTTCGCCGATATGCGCCCGCGCAGCATCGAGTTGATCACCACCGAGCCGATCGCGACGCCGATCGAGAACACCGCGATCACGAAGCTGGCGACTCGCTCGTCGGCGGTCAGCACGTTCTTCACCAGCGGTGGAAACACGATGATCAGCACCGCGCCGATCGTCCAGAAGAAGCTGATCGCGACGATCGCGAGGAACAGGCGTGGAATGTGCAGCGTCGCGCTGATCAGTCGCCAAGACGCCGTGAACGGGTTGTAGTCGAGCTTCAGCGGCGGGCCTTCGCGCGGCGCCGGCGGCACCTGGCGGCCGGAGAACCAGCCGATCACCGCGACGATCAAGACGCTGGCGGCGGCGCCCTCGATCGGGATCCAGCCGGCCGTAACCGTGCCCAGCAGGATCGCGAGATACGTCCCCGCCTCGACCAGTCCGGTGCCGCCTAGCACGTCGCAGGGTTTGAGATGCTGCGGCAGGATCGCGTATTTGATCGGGCCGAAAAAGGTCGAATGAACGCCGAGACACAGTACCGCGCCGAGCATCAGCCCGATGCCCAGCGACGGATGCCCGGCGCGCGCGACCATCAGCCCAGTCGCACCCAGGATCATGATGCCGATCTCGACCGTCTTCACGATCCGGATGATCCGCGCCTTATCGTGACTGTCCGCCAATTGCCCGGCGAGCGCGGACAGCAGGAAGAACGGCAGGATGCCGAGTCCCGTCGCCAGCGCGTTGAAGTTCGCCTCCATCTTCGGGTCGTTGAAGACCGCATAGGTGGCGAACAGGACCATCGAAGTCTTGAACAGGTTGTCGTTGAACGCGCCGAGAAACTGCGTGGTGAACAGGGGCAGGAAGCGACGTTGCTTCAGCAACCCGAGGGCATTAAGCATGCGAGAAATCGCCCAGATCGTTGCGAAAATACGCTAAACCCTTAGCCCAGCGCCATGCTCACGCCAACGCTTAAACCGGTTTCGCCGCGCGACCGACCGGTATAGAGGTGGTGGGTGCTGAGCTTGCCTAACCTCCTGACATTGTCGCGGATCGTCGCGGTGCCCCTGCTGGTCTGGTTCCTGTGGTGGCCCGACTGGGAGGCGGGGTACGGCATCGCCTTCGTGCTGTATTGCCTGATGGGCATCACCGATTATTTCGACGGCTATCTAGCGCGATCGAGCGGCGCGGTGTCGCGATTGGGGATCTTCCTCGATCCGATCGCCGACAAGATCATGGTCGCCGCAGTCATTCTGATCCTGGTCGGAACGCGCGATATCGCCGGCATCCACGTCATCGCGGCGCTGGTGATCCTGCTGCGCGAGATCGCGGTGTCGGGCTTGCGCGAATTCCTGGCGCAGGTGCAGGTCTCTGTACCCGTGTCGCAGCTCGCCAAGTGGAAGACGACGCTGCAACTCGTGTCGCTCGGCGGCATCATCCTTGGCGGGTCGGTACCGGACATGGTCTGGGTCCACACCGTGGGGATCGTCGCGTTGTGGGGTGCGGCCGTGCTGACGCTGCTGACGGGGTGGGATTATCTCCGCGTCGGCCTGAAGCACATGGACTGATCATGGCGCTGCGAATGGTGTATTTCGCCTGGGTGCGCGAGCGGATCGGTACCGGCGAGGAGACGGTCGAGCCTCCTGCGAGCGTGGTGACGGTGGCCGATCTGGTCGACTGGCTGGCCGAGACGAGCGCCGCGCATGCCGGCGCGTTCGAGAACCGGGCGCGGTTGCGGGCGGCGATCGACCAGGATTTCGTCGGCCTCGATACGGCGATCGGGCGGGCGACGGAGATCGCTATCTTCCCACCGGTGACGGGCGGATGATTCATATCTCGGTCCAGCAGTCGGCGATCGATATCGCGGCGGAGATGACCCGCGCCGAGGCGGCGGGCGCGGGGGCGGTCGCGACCTTTACCGGGCTGGTTCGGGCGGACGACGGTGTCGCCACGCTGGAGCTCGAGCATTATCCGGGCGCGACGGAGGCGGCGCTGCTCAAGGTCGCCGAGACTGCGATCGCGCGATGGAACCTGAGTGCCGCGGTGATCGTCCACCGGGTCGGGCCGATGCAGCCGGGGGAGCGGATCGTCTTCGTCGCGGCGACGGCGGCGCATCGCGGCGCGGCGTTGGAAGCGTGTGCGTATCTGATCGATCGATTGAAGACGGACGCACCGTTCTGGAAACGCGAGACGCGCGGTGTGGACGCGCGGTGGGTCGAGGCGCGGGATGGCGACCATGCGGCCGCAGCGCGGTGGGAAGCGCGGGATAGCTGACCGCTTTTGGCCCGACAACAACACACGGTTTGCTGATATCGTCGGGATGGCAGACCGAACTCGTCCGTCCAAAATCTGTTCTCCCGCGAACGCGGGAGTCCAGTCTGGGTTCTAGCTTTCGCGGGGAAACAATCTTTAACGGCCTATGCAATTCGGGCCGCCGCCTCCTTAGTAGACAGCGGCCCGCAAACTAATCAGACTGACTTCGTGATCAGCCGAGCTTCGGGACGCTCATGCCGTTAGTCAGGTGGACGATCCCGTTCGTCTCCTTGATATCGGCGGTATCGACGAACGACTTGATCCCGGCGGTATCCGTCAGCGCGATGTTGCCATTTGCCTCGAGCGAGGCGATCAGCGGCTGGCCGGCAAGCGTCGTCAGCGTGGCCTTGCCACCACCTGCGGTGATCTGCGCCTTCAACTGCTCGGCGGTCAGCGCGCCAGCGACGACGTGATACTTGAGGATCGTCGCGAGCGTCGGTGCCGATTCCGGCTTCAGCAGCGTGTCGAGCGCACCGGCCGGCAGCCGCGTGAAGGCCTCGTCACTCGGTGCGAACACCGTGAACGGGCCCGGCCCTGCGAGCGTGGTCTGCAGCTTGGCCGCGGTCACCAGCTTGGTCAGCGTGGCGCGGTTCGGCAGCGTCGGCAGCGCAGCGGCAATCGTCATCGTCGGTGCCGCGGTCGAAGCCGCCGGCGCGCCCGGAGCAGCGGTGGTGGCCCGCGGTGCCGTCGTCGTTGCGGGCGTCGTTGCGGGCGCCGCGGGTGCGGTCGTCGTCTGCGCCGTCGCGCCGGCGGCCAGCAACAGCGTCGAGGCGGTAGCGATCATGAGAGTGGTCTTGATGGTCATCTGTAGCTCCAGAGATCATGGATGGGACAGGCGGAAACTGTAGCGGTGGAAAGTAGGTATTCGGCCGAGGCGGGTTCAACGTTTCGCCCGATAAGGCGCGGCATTGCCGAGACGAACCGAGCCCGGGATCGCGCCGATCAGCTCAGTTTCGGCACGATCACGCCGTTGACGACATGGACGATGCCGTTCGACTGGCGGACGTCCGCGGTTTCGACATAGCTCTTGTTGCCGTTGACGTCGGTCAGCGTGATGACCGCACCGACCAGCGTCGCGGTGATCGGGTCGCCCTCGACCGTCGTGAGCGTCGCGGTGCCGCGACCCGCGGCGATCCGCTTGCGCAGATCGTCGGCCGTCACCACACCGGGGACCACGTGATAGGTCAACACCTTGGTCAGCGACGCCTTGTTCTCCGGCTTCAGCAACGTGTCGACCATACCGGGTGCGAGCCGTCCGAACGCGTCGTTGGTCGGCGCGAACACCGTGAACGGGCCCGGACCCGACAGCGTCGGCACCAGGCCGGCGGCCTTCACCGCGGCGACCAGCGTCGAGAGATTCGGCGCGGCAGAGGCGTTGTCGACGATCGTCTGCGTCGCCATCATCGGCACACCGCCGACGGTTGGATTCGAGACGGCGGGGGGGCCGTTGGGGACTGCCAGCGCCGCGGTCTGCGCGGGGGTGGTCGACGCACTGGCCACGTCGTCCTTCGATTTGCCACTGCACGCAGCGAGCGCCAGCGCGCTCGTGATCAGCAGCAAGGGAAGCGTCTTCGACATTATCGGGTCTCCAGCGGGAACTGCGAAAGATACGATCGAACGCGGAGTTGGTTGCGCATCCGTGCCAATCTCCCGTCGAGTGGAGCCGGTCACTGGACGTCGGCCAGTGCCTTCGCCATCAACCGGAAATCCTTTTCGCGCGGGCTCGCACGGCGCCAGACGAGCGCGATCTTCCGCACCGCGTTGATCTCGTCGAGCGGCCTCGCGGTGATGTTGGTGTTATCGAGAATGCCCGCCTTCAGCGCCATCTCGGGCAGCATCGTGATGCCGAGCCCGTTGTCGACCATCTGCACGATCGTGTGCAGCGACGTGCCCAGCATCGTCGCCTCGGCGCGCAACTCGGGCCGGTTGCACGCGCCGAGCGCATGATCCTTCAGGCAATGCCCGTCTTCGAGCAGCAGCAGCCGGGTCTCGTCGATCGCCGACGCCGGGATCGCCGGCAGCGCCGACGGCACCTCGCCCGACGGATACGCGACGAACAACCGATCCTCGAACAGCGTTTCCGAGGTCACCTCACCGCACGCATAGGGCAGGGCGAGCAGCACGCAATCGGTCCGCCCGTTATGCAGCCCTTCGCAGGCCGGGCCACTCGGCTCCTCGCGCAGGAACAGCTTCAGGTCCGGATAATCTTTCCGCAGCCGCGGCAGGATGCGGGGCAGCATGAACGGCGCGATCGTCGGGATGACGCTCATCCGCATGTCGCCCGACAGCGGCTGGCCGGCGGCACGCGCCATGTCGCCCAGCTCCTCCGCCTCGCGCAGCACGCGCCGCGCCTTGTCGGCGATCGAATCCCCCAATGGCGTGAACCGCACCACCCGCCGGGTGCGCTCGACGAGCACCACGCCGATCAGCGTTTCCAGCTCGCGCAGGCCCGCCGACAGCGTCGATTGCGTCACGAAGCACGCCTCGGCCGCCCGCCCGAAATGGCCGTGGTCCTTCAGCGCAACCAAATATTGCAACTGTTTCAACGTGGGGAGGTAGGTGGCCGCCATTAATCGTCTCTATCGATCATCGGATGATAAATAGCCCGTTGGATCGATAACGCCAGTCCCCATATACCGCATTGCACAACGAACGAGCGGAACACCCGCCGCCTGCGAGGATGTCTGGAGCCAAAGATTTTTCAGGAGGCTTCCATCATGTTGACCATCGGCGATCAGTTCCCCTCGATGACCATTCCCGTCCAGCAGGGCGTTGCCGCGCTGCCCGCCGGCGAGACGCTCGACCTGACGACTGCCTACCCCGGCAAGTGGAAGGTGTTGTTCTACTGGCCGAAGGACTTCACCTTCGTGTGCCCGACCGAGATCGTCGGCTACAGCGACATCCGCGGCGATTTCGAGGATCGCGACGCCGTGCTGATCGGTGCGTCGACCGACACCGCGCACGTCCACCTCGCCTGGCGCAAGTCGGACGCGGACCTGGCCGCGGCGGACTTCCCGTGGCTGGCGGATAATGGCGCGAAGCTCGCCGACGCGCTCGGCATCGTCGACAAGAACGAGCATGTCGCGTTCCGTGCGACCTTCATCATCGACCCGGAC
Source organism: Sphingomonas sp. M1A8_2b (assembly GCF_053345535.1). Classification (NCBI taxonomy): domain Bacteria; kingdom Pseudomonadati; phylum Pseudomonadota; class Alphaproteobacteria; order Sphingomonadales; family Sphingomonadaceae; genus Sphingomonas; species Sphingomonas sp. M1A8_2b. The sequence goes on from NZ_JBKFAH010000001.1 coordinate 1,268,938, forward strand.
AATGTCATCCAGGCGGTCCAGGTCAACGGCCTGAACGTCGGCCGCAACCCCGCGGAGACGCTCCGCGTGCTCGACGCGCTGCAGACCGACGAGCTCTGCCCGTGCAACTGGAACAAGGGCGACGACGTCCTCCAGCTCGCTGCGTAACTGAAACTCCCCTCCCGCAAGCGGAAGGGGAGCAGAAGGAATTATCATGTCGCTCAAGGAATTCGCAGGGCAACTGCCCGACTACGCCAAGGACATCCGCCTCAACGTCGGCTCGCTGCTGAACGAGACGCATCTCACCGACCAGCGCAAATACGGCCTGCTGCTCACCTGCGCGCACGGCTCTGGCTACAAGCCGCTGGTCGAGGCCGCCGAGGCCGAATGCGCGCCGAAGCTCTCGCCCGAGGCCGCGAACGCAGCCCGCGCAGCTGCCGCGGTGATGGCGATGAACAACGTCTACTACCGGTTCACGCATCTCGCCGGGAACCAGGAATACCGCAACATGCCGGCCAAGCTGCGGATGAACGTGATCGGCCAGCCGGGCATCGACAAGGTCGATTTCGAGCTGTTCAGCCTGGCGGTGTCGGCGATGAACGGCTGCGGCATGTGCATCGACAGCCACGAGCAGATTTTGAAGAAGGCCGGCGTTACGGCGGAAGCGATTCAGACCTCGGTGCGCATCGGTGCCGTGATGGCGGCAGTCGCGACGGTCCACGCCACGCTGTGACCTTCTGTTCCCCTCCCGCCTGCGGGAGGGATTAGGGGAGGGGCTTCTCTTCGAACCGCGCCGGCGTAGTGAAGCCAGCCCCTCCCCCGACCCCTCCCGCAAGCGGGAGGGGAGTTCCGTTAGTGCCAGATCGCCCGGTATAGCCCGAACAAGCTTGTGATCGTCAGGATCACACCAACCAACACCATCAGCGTCTTCGCCGGCACGCGCTTGGCCAGCATCGCCCCGAACGGCGCCGCCAGCACGCCGCCGATCAGCAAGCCCACCGTCGCCTGCGTGAACGCCGCCCAGCCGAGCTGCGTGATGAACGTCGCCGAGATCGTCGCGGTCAGGAAGAACTCGGCGGTATTCACCGTCCCGATCGTGGTGCGCGGCGATGCGCCCTGGACCAGCAGGTTCGACGTCACCACCGGCCCCCAGCCGCCGCCACCCGCCGCATCGAGAAACCCGCCGATCAGCCCGAGCGGCTCGACGATCTTCGGCTCCTTCTGCTTCGGCGGATAGCGCAAGCCCCGGTACAGCAGGTACACGCCGATCGACGTCAGATAGGCGAGGATGAACGGTTTCGCCGTGCTCGCGTCGATGTTCGACAGCACGTACGCGCCCAGCACGCCGCCGATCACGCCCGGGATCATCAACCGCAGGAAGAGCGTCCAGTTGACGTTCTTGTGCAGCACATGGCTGATCCCCGACACCGCGGTCGTGAACGTCTCGACGGTATGCACGCCCGCCGACGCCGCGGCGGGCGGCACGCCGACCCACAGCAACAGCGTGTTCGAGATCACCCCGAACGCCATCCCCAGCGCGCCGTCGACGATCTGCGCGGCAAACCCGACCAGGATGAATGGTAACAGCGTTTCGAAACTCACGGTCGTCAGGTCGAACATCGGCATCCCCCGGTGATGGCGCGGCCAGACTGCAACGCGCCAGCTAATCCCACAACAAAGATAGGCTTTACCCCGATCCCGCCGGCGCTCTCCCCGTGCCAGCTAAGCGGTGACCCGGTTCTGGAAATCGACCGGCCGATGTCTTAGATACGGGGTTCGCGTAGGGGATTGCGGATGTCGAGCGGACTGTTGGCCTATCTGGATTCGATCCGTGCGCGCGATCCTGCCCCGCATTCCCGTGCCGAAATCATGCTGTATCCCGGCGTCTGGGCGCTCGGTTATCACCGTATCGCGCACCGCCTGTACAAGGCGAAGCTCTATTTCCTCGCGCGCTGCGTCAATCACTGGTCGCGCTTCACGACCGCGATCGACATCCATCCGGGCGCGACGATCGGCCGTAATTTCTTCATCGACCACGGTTTCGTCGTGATCGGCGAGACCGCCGAGATCGGCGACGACGTCACGATCTACCAGTGCGTCACGCTCGGAGGCACCAGCCCCGACAACGGCGTCCAGGGCAAGCGCCACCCGACCATCTCCGACGGCGCGATCATCGGCTCGGGCGCGCAGGTGTTGGGACCGATCACGCTCGGCAAGCGCTCGCGGGTGGGCGCCAACGCGGTCGTGACGCGCGACGTGCCCGAGGGGACGACGGTGGTCGGCATTCCCGCGCGCGCGACGACGATCGAGGGCGGCAACGCACCCGAAGTACCGCGCTTCGTGCCGTACGGTACACCTTGCAGCGAGATGTTCGATCCGGCGACGCAGAAGATGGAAATCATGCGCTGCGAGCTGGAGACGATGCGCAAGCGGCTCGACGCGCTGCTCGCCGACGAGCATCCAGAGGACCGTCGCGACCGCGCATGATGGTGGATAACTGATGGGCGTCGTCCCTTTTCCCACACCGTCCAAGGCGACGCAGGTCGGCTTCGAACGCCTCGAACTGAACCGGATCCTGGACCTGTACGGCCGGATGGTCGCGGCGGGCCACTGGCGCGATTATGCGATCGATCTCGGCAAGGACGCCGCGGTGTTCGCCGCCTTCCGTCGCGCCGCCGAACGACCCGAGTTCAGGATCGAAAAACGGCCGTCGCTGCGCAACAAGCAGGGCATGTGGGCACTGATCGGGGAGGCCGGCGCGGTGGTGAAGCGCGGCCACGAACTGGGGCCGGTGCTGGCCCCGGTCGAGCGGCGGTTCATGAAACTGGTTGAGGATTAAGCAGGATGGTGCTCCCCTCCCTGAAAGGGAGGGGCTGGGGGTGGGTAGGCCGGCTCGTGCCGCAACGTCGCCCGTTACGGAAGCCGACCCACCCCCGCCCCCTCCCTTCCAGGGAGGGGAGTTGACAAGCAGTCATACCAAAACCGGCGCCGTCTCGCGGTCCGCTTCCCCGAACACCCGCAGATACCGCGCGATTTCGCTCGGCTCGCCGGTCGCCTTGGCCGGATTATCCGACAGCTTCACCGCCGGCCGCCCGTTAGCCTCGATCACCTTGCAGACGAGCGAGATCGGCTCCAGCGCGGTCGCCTCGTCCGGATCGCAGCCGCGGAAGTCGTTGGTCAGGTTGGTCCCCCAGCCGAAGCTCATCCGCACCCGGCCGTGGAAATGGCCATACACCTGCTCGATCGTGTCGATGTCCATCCCGTCGGAAAAGATCAGCAGCTTGGTCTTCGGATCCACGCCCTGTTCCTCCCACCAGCGGATGATCTGGTCGCCACCCGCGATCGGCGGCGCGCTGTCGGGGCGAAAGCCGGTCCATTCGGACAGCCAGTGCGGCGCGTTGCGCAGGAACGCAGTCGTGCCGAACGCGTCGGGAAGCGCGATCAGCAAATTGCCATTATAATGTTGCCGCCAATGCTCCAGCACGCGGTACGGCGCCTCGGCCAGCTCCGCATCGCTCTCGGCCAGCGCGGCGGCGACCATCGGCAGTTCGTGCGCGTTGGTGCCGATCGCCTCCAGATCCGCGTCCATCGCCAGCAGCACGTTCGACGTACCGATGAACCGATCGCCCAGGCCTTCCTTCAACGCTTCGACGCACCAGCGCTGCCACAGGAAACCGTGCCGCCGCCGCGTGCCGAAGTCGGACAGCACGAGATCGGGCAGTTCGCGCAGCCGCTCGACCTTCTCCCACAGCTTCGCCTTGGCGCGTGCGTAGACGATGTCGAGCGCGAAGCGGCCGCGGTCACGTAAAGCGGCACGTGATTTCAGCTCGTTGATGATCGTCAGCGCGGGAATTTCCCACATCGTGGTGTGCGCCCATGGCCCCTCGAAATGCAGCTCGTACTGACCGTCGACCTTGCGCAGATCGTAGGCGGGCAACTGGAAATCGGCGAGCCAGGCCAGGAAGTCGGGCCCGAACATCTTCTGCTTCCCGTAGAAGCTGTTGCCCGCGAGCCAGATCAGCTCCTTCTTGGCGAACCGCAGCGTGCGCGCATAATCCAGTTGCGCGCGCAGTTCGGCCTCGTCGACGATCTCCGCCAGTCGTACCGTCTTCGTCCGGTTGATGAGCGCGAAGGTAGCGGTCACGTCCGGATATACCTGCCGGATCATCTGCAGCATCAACAGCTTGTAGAAATCGGTATCGAGCAGGCTGCGCACGATCGGATCGAGCCGGAAATTGTGATTGTACGTCCGGGTGGCGATATCGGTCACGGCCATGCGCGCGGGCTCCTGCGTTGCGAGTGCTGCGGGTGTCCGAGAAGACGCGAGTGTGTCAAGCAGCGGGCAAAGGAGACGGGCGATGGCGCGGTTCGTGGTCGTGGTGGATACGCAGTGGCATTTCATGGCGGCGGACGGTGCGCTGAGCGTCGCGGGGGCGGCGGCTTTGGTCGCGCCGATGCAGGCCTGGCTGTCCGCGCTGGAGCCCGGCGATGTGGCGGGCGTGCTGTTCACCTTCGATACGCATTTCCGCGAAACCTATGCGGCGTCGCCCGAGGCCGAGATGTTCCCGATCCACTGCGTGCGCGGGACGGAGGGCTGGGGGAACATGCTCGACGTCACGCTGGTCGATCCGGCGATCCCGGTGTGGCGGATCGAGAAGGGGGTGTTCGATATGTGGGCAGAGCCGGGGCTGATGATCGAAAGCGCGCGCGATGTGGCGGAGCCGACCGTCGCGCGCGACAGGTTCTTCGCCGATCTCGCGTCGCGGGGTGTCACCGATGTCACGGTGATCGGGGTAGCGGCGGATTATTGCGTGCGTTGGGCGGTCGAGGGGCTGATCGCGCGCGGCTTCGCGGTGACCGTTCCGGGAGGGCTCACGCGCGGGATCGAGCGTCAGATCGATGCCGTTGCCGCGGAAGACTTCGCCGGGACGCGGCTGATCGTGCAACCGGCCTATCCCGCGGGGTAACGTCGATTCCGTCGCCCCGGACCGATCCGGGGCGACGGTGCATGGGGAACACGCCGCGCAACACGCTGCCGAGCGGCTGAAAAGGCGTCAGGCCATCGCCGCTACCAGCCGCCCGACATCGACCGTCGCGAACGAGGCGAAGTTGTCGGCCACGCCGTAGGGCAGCAGCAGCGTGCGGTCGTGGACGATTCCGCCGCAGCTGTAGACGACGTTCGGGACATAGCCGTCGCGTTCCGCCGGGCTCGGCACGATCAGCGGGTCGGTCAGCCGTGCGAGCAGCTTGGTCGGGTCGTGCTTGTCGAGCAGCGCCGCGCCGACGCAATAGTTGCGGACGCTGCCGACGCCGTGGGTCAGCACCAGCCAGCCCTCGTCGATCTCGATCGGCGATCCGCAATTGCCCATCTGGATGAACTCCCACGGCCATTTCGGCTCGATGATCTTGGTGCCGCCGTTCCACGTCAGCAGATCGTCGGAGGTGAGATACCAGATATTCTCGTTGTCCTGCCGCCCGAGCATCGCATAGCGGCCGTCGATCTTGCGCGGGAACAGCGCCATGCCCTTGGTCGCGGCGACGGTGCCGCGCATGGGCTGCATCTCGAACGTCTTGAAATCCTCGCCGCGGAGCAGCTCGCAACGTGCCTCCGACCCGCTGAACGCGGTGTAGGTGCCGAGATAGTGGACCGCGTCGCCATCGACGAACCGGACCAGCCGCAGATCCTCGATCCCCTGACGCTGGCTCGGCAGGATCGGGAACAGCACCGTCTCCGACACCTCGCGACTGCCACCGCATTGCAGCCGGGTCGGACCACCGTCGACGGCGCCCCGATCCGACGGCTCGATCCGCGGCGGCACCGCGGTCTGGCTGGCCGGATCGATCGAAAAGCCCTGGCTCTGCGACCAGCTGCCGGTCCGGAACGTCACCGACGAGACATGACCCTCGCCGATCCCGCGCAGCGACAGGATGAAGCGCAGCCCATCGGCGGGCGCACCGTCCTGTTCGGGATGCAGCACCATGCTCGGGTTGAACAGCGCGGCGGCCTCGAACGAATATTCCTCGCTGAGATAGGCGCCGATCAGCAGTTGCTGGTCGTGATCGATCGGCCGCGGGTCCTTGAGCACCGCCATCACCTCGCCGAAGCGGTGCAGCAGCAGATCGTCGACATCGCGGTGACGCTCGTCGAGCGACACGATGACGCGCTTGCGCTCGGCATGGCGCTCCTCGGCGGTGAGCGACAGCACGCGATCGATCACGCGTTCGGCACGCGGGTGGCCGTCTACCTTGAAGGGGCCGGGATATTCGACGTTGAACGGGCGGATCACCGTCCGCGACGGATCGGGCCTGAGTTGGATATCGGAGAACGCGACGAGATCGGATTCAGCCATGCTGGGCTCCACTAGGGCGAGCGACGGCGCTCGGGAAACAGAACGCCGAACCGTGGCAGAAGGCGTCACCAGAATCGACTACGCCGCGCAAATGCCAAGCTTGGCTCGATCCGGCGGCAGCCTGCGGCCCGCTCTGTGGCAACGCCGCCGACACATCGGGGAAAACTTCGCCAGCCATGATGATGCTTCGATCCATCGGCAGGGGGCCACCATGCAGATCCGCGTTTCACGATCACCTGATTGCGCCGTCGGCCTTCACGCGCCGCGATCGCGTCACCGCGACGTCGCGAATCAGCACGTCCAGCGCTCTGCGTGCCGACGCTGCGGCGCGGCGATCGTCAAATCCGCGGTCAGCCGCCGCTGGATCGTCTCGGGCGTGCTGGGATGATCGGGCGCGTGTTTTGGAAGAGGGGACTATGATGACGACGAGATCAAGGATGACCGGCTTGGCCGGGCTCGCATTGCTTGCGACGACGGTGGGGGTGTCGCACGGGGCGCAGGCGCAAGGCCCGGGAGACGGACCGCCGCCGCGTGCCGATTTCGCGAAGATGCAGGCGCGGGAGGCCGACGACATAGCGCTCTTGCTGGCACTGCGCGCGGACCAGCGACCGGCGTTGACCGCATTCCTTCAATCGATGGCGCCGCCGCCGCCACCATCCGCCGGCGATCGGGCCCCGGGCATCGGAGACGATGCCGCGAGCGACGGGTTCGCTCACCGGCTGGATCGGATGGCGCAGGATTCGGCGCGGCGAACCGAAGAGGATACGCGCAGGATCACCGCGGCACGGACGTTCTACGCGAGTCTCGACCCAGCACAGCGGCGGTCGTTCGAGGCGTTGATGCGGCTGCGGCAAGGGCCGGGTCGGGGGCCGGGGCTGCACGGACCGATGCATGGCGGGGACGGTGATCCGCCACGAATGGGCGGGATGCCGCCCCGCCCCTGACCGCAGCCCAACGATAGAGACGCCGTGATCGTGCCGGCGACGGCAGATCACGGCGTCTCGCGATCCTCGGCCGATTGGGACTGCGGAGGCGGGGGAGCGGGGCGATCCGACCCGTTCCGCCAGGTTTCGGCGCCCGCCCTGGGCAGTTCGCCGCGAGTCAGGGCGCCGTCGTGGTTGCGATCGAGCGCGGCAAACCGGGTAGCGGCGGCCATCGCGAATTCGGATCGATCGACGCCGCGGTTCAGGTTGCGATCGGCGGCGATGACGGGTTCGGGAAGATCGAAGAAACCGAACCGCGCCGCGCCCAGCCGTTCGTGGACGGTGGCATCGGTTTTTTTGCCGTCGTCGCTGCCCATGTGCATGCCCTGACCGCCGCCCCCGCGTCCACCGCCTCCGCCGCGCCCTCGACCACCGCCCGAGCGGCGGCCGCCGCCTGCGCCGGACGCGCCACGGCCGCCGGATGCGACGCGGATCTCCGGGACCAGGATGTTTTCATAATAGGCGATGTCGTCGGGATCGATTTCGCCGTCCTTACCGCGATCGAGTACCGCGAAGAAGCGCATCGCATCGCGCTGAAATTCGGCTTCGGTGATCCGGCCGTCGCTATCGGCATCGGCGCCTGCGAACCATAGTGCCTGCGCGGCGCCGGGATGTTGCGATGCCCGGAACGGCTCGCCCATCGGACTGATGAACAACTGGCCGCGGCCACGGTCGGCACCCTCGCCGTCGCCGCGATGCGGCCCCTGTCCCGGACTGCCTGGTCCGCGGTGCCGGGGCAGGTCGGCCGCGCAGCCCGCGAGCGCGCCGGCCAACCCAATCAGAAACACTGTACGCATGAAGCCTCCTCGGAAATCGTCGAGCGGCATCAGGCACGCAGATCGTTGCCGCGATGTGTCGGCGTGATCGGTGGGTGCATGGGGAGTGCCTCAGACCGGCAGGGTCACGCGCACCAGAAGCCCGCCTTCGACGCGGTTTTCGATCGTCGCCTCGCCGCCATGGCCACGGGCGACGGCGCGGACGCTGGCGAGGCCGAGCCCGCTGCCGCCGGTATCGCGGTTGCGCGACTGTTCGGCGCGAAAGAACGGCTCGAACGCGCGCGCCAGATCAGCGGGCGCCATGCCGGTGCCGGAATCGGACACTTCGAGCACCGCCATGCCGCCGACGCGGCGCAGCTGGACGTCGGCGTTCCCGGCATAATTGACCGCATTGCCGACCAGATTCGCGAGCAGGGCCTTCAGCGACGGCGTATCGCCTTCGATCGTCAGCGGCGGGCCCGGATGCAGCACCACCCGATCGCCGCGATCGGCGAAATCGTCGGTGACGCTCTCGGCCAGTGACCGGAGGTCGAGCTTCTGGCGGCGGACATGACGGGTCATGTCGCGGACGAACGCCATCGCCGAGCCGATCCGCTGGCTCATCTCCTGGATATCACCTTCGCTGGCGACGCGGATATCTTCGGGCGCCTTTTCGAGCCGCAGCGACAGCCGCATCAGCGGTGTCCGCAGGTCATGCGCGACCGCCGCGATCAACGTCGTACGATCCTCGACATAGCGGTTGAGCCGCTCCTGCATCAGGTTGAAGGCGCTGGCGGCCTCGGCGATCTCGGGCGGGCCGGTGACGGGCAGGGGATCGGCGCGCGGATCGCGGCCGAGCCGTTCGGCGGCGGCGGCAAACCGACCGATCGGTTTGGCGACGCGCCGCGCCAACGCCCAGGCGATCGGTGCGACCACCGCCATCGCAACCAGGAACCACAGCACGATCCGCGCGCGCCACGGGCCGATCGTGCCGTTGGTCGGGCGGATCACCAGCCACCGCCCGTCGCGTCGTTCGATCGACACCACGAACGGACCGAACAGCGCATTCTCGAACGATTGCGGGTGATTGCGAGGCCGACCCATCCCCATCGGCATCGGTGGCCGTAGCGCGCCCGCGAGCATCGGCATCGCCGATCGCTCGGTTTCGACGGTGACCCGTTCGGCGGGCAGCGCGAGGTCGCTGGCGATCAGCTTTGCGAGACGAAGGTCGCGCGGATTGTCGGTCGGCTGCGGCGGGCCGCTGGTGATCTTCATCGTCAGCAGCTTGGCGGGGTCGCTGCCCGACCGGACCACGCCCGCAACGCGTGCGGTCGTATAGATCACCGGCATCGGCGGCGGCATCAGCAGGACGATCGCGAAGTTGAGGACCTGGACGAGCAATACGGTCGTCAACAGCAGCGCGAGGATGCGGACGAACAGCGACCACGGGCGAAGCCCGGGGGATTGGACCAGCGCGTTCCGCTTGCCGCTCGCGGTCGTCGACGCGGTCACTGGCGTACCACGCGGGGGACGAAGAAATAGCCTTCGTTGCGGATCGTCCGGATGATCTCGTCGCCGCGCGAGCGCAGCTTGCGACGCAGGCGGCTGACCTGGACATCGATCGCGCGGTCGAACGCATCGGTATCGGGCCCGCGCGCCGCCTCGAGCAGCGCATCGCGCGCCAGGACGCGGCGGGGCCGCTCGACGAATGCCCTCAGCACGGCGAATTCGCCATCGGTCAGGTCGATCAGGGTGCCTTCGGGATCGAACAGCTCGTGTGCGGCAAAATCGACCCGCCAGCCGAGAAACCCGAACGACCGGCTTTCGCCCGAGTCCTGAATTTCGCGAGCCCGCAGCGCCGCGCGGACGGTCGCCAGGATTTCGCGCGGACTGCAGGGCTTGGAGAGGTAATGGCTCGCGCCGATCTCCAACCCGAGGATGCGATCGGGCTCGTCGCCGAGCGCGCTGAGCATCACCACCGGTGGGGCGCCGACCCGCGACAACCGGCGACAGACCGACAGCCCGTCCTCGCCCGGCATCATCACGTCGAGCAGGATCAGCGAGACGGGGCACCGCGCCAGCACGCCGTCCATTTCCTGCGCGTTGGTCGCTGTCTCGACCTGATAGCCATGCATCCCCAAGCTCTGTGCCAGCAGCGTCCGGATCGCGTGATCGTCGTCCACCACGAGCAGCACGGGTTTGGTCATTTCGTCGGCGGAAGCTGAAGTCATCGGAAGATCCTACGCCAGCGATGTGTTCGGGATGTTTCAGCGCGGGGCTTCTGCGCGACGAATGAATGCCATGACGCTGTAAACGTACCTTGTTTGATCACAAGCGAAGCCCGGTTGCGGGCAACCGCGAGTGGTCGTGTGCCGTTCGTCTTGAACCGGCGGCCTGCACCGTCAGGTCACCCAACAAAAAAAAGCCGCCGCCCGGTGTCCCGGACGGCGGCCTTTCAGCGCCAGTAGCTGACGAACCTGATTACTCGGGCGTGTTCAGATACTCGCCGGCATCCGCATCGGTGCCGGTGCCCGAGGTCACGACCGCAGCGAGCGGGTCTTCACCCGTGCCGCCTGCGTCGCGCGCCGAGCGGGCCAACTCGGCGTCATGCTCTTCCTTCGCGTCCTTGGGCGCGACGATCGAAGCTTCGGCCATCTTGCGCTGGGCGACGCGCATCGAGGCGTCGCGGCTGTTGGCCACGACACGCAGGCGGTTGAGACCTGCACCGGTGCCTGCCGGGATAAGCCGGCCGACGATCACGTTCTCCTTCAGGCCCATCAGCATGTCCTGCTTACCCTGCACGGCTGCTTCGGTGAGCACCCGGGTGGTCTCCTGGAACGATGCCGCCGAGATGAAGCTGCGGGTCTGCAGCGACGCCTTGGTGATGCCGAGCAGGATGGGCTTGCCCTGTGCGCGGGTCTGCTTCTTCTCGAGCTTCTCGTTGGTCGCGTCCATTTCCTCGCGATCGACCTGCTCGCCCTTCAGCAGCGTGGTGTCGCCGCCGTCCGTGATCTCGACCTTCTGCAGCATCTGACGGACGATCGTCTCGATGTGCTTGTCGTTGATCTTCACGCCCTGGAGACGATAGACCTCCTGGATTTCCGACACGAGATACTCGGCGAGGGGTTCGATACCCATCGTCTCGAGGATGTCGTGCGGATCGGGCGAGCCGCCGATCAGGTTATCGCCGCGCTTGACGTAATCGCCTTCCTGGACGTCGATGACCTTCGACTTCGGCACCAGATACTCGACGACGTCGCCGCCGTCCTCGGGCTGGATGCCGATCTTGCGCTTCGCCTTGTAGTCCTTGCCGAACACGACACGGCCCGAGATCTTGGCGATGATCGCCGAGTCCTTGGGGATACGCGCCTCGAACAGCTCGGCAACACGCGGCAGACCACCGGTGATGTCGCGCGTCTTGGCGCTCTCGCGGCTGACGCGGGCCACGACGTCGCCGCCGAACACCTGTGCGCCATCCTCGACCGACAACGTCGCGCCGATCGCCAGCATGTAACGACCGGTCTCGCCCGACGTCTCGTCGAGCAGGGTCATGCGCGGACGCAGATCCTCCTTCGACTTGGTCGCCGCACGATATTCGATCACGACGCGCTGGGCGATGCCCGTGGCTTCGTCGGTCTGCTCGGTCAGCGTCTTGCCCTCGATCAGGTCGACATACTTGATCGTGCCCGGGTTCTCCGTGATCACCGGCATGGTGAACGGATCCCACTCGGCCATCCGGTCGCCGCGCGACACGATGTGACCATCGTCGAACAGCACGTACGCACCGTAGGGGATGCGATCGACCGAGAGCTCGCGGCCGTCCATGTCGACGATCGCGATTTCGCCCGAGCGGCTGAGCACCACGCGACGGCCACGCTGGTCGACGATGATACGCAGATCGCGGAACTGCACCGTACCGTCGGCGTGCGCCTCGAGGTTCGACGTTTCGTTGAGCTGCGCCGCACCACCGATGTGGAACGTACGCATCGTCAGCTGCGTGCCCGGCTCACCGATCGACTGCGCGGCGATGACGCCGACAGCTTCACCGATGTTGACCGGCGTACCGCGGGCGAGATCGCGCCCGTAGCACTTGCCGCAGACGCCGATCTTCGACTCGCAGACCAGCGGGCTGCGAATCTTGCACGACTGCGTGCCGAGGCCTTCGATCGTCGTGATCATCGGCTCGTCGAGCAGCGTGCCCGACGGGATGACGACCTTGCCGGTCTTCGGATCGACGATGTCCTCCGCGGTCGTACGACCGAGGATGCGCTCGCCGAGGCTTGCGATCGTCGAACCACCCTGGAGAATGGCCTTCATCTCCAGCGCGCGGGTCGTGCCGCAATCCGGTTCGATGATGACGCAATCCTGCGACACGTCGACCAGACGACGCGTCAGGTAACCCGAGTTCGCGGTCTTCAACGCCGTATCCGCGAGGCCCTTACGAGCGCCGTGGGTCGAGTTGAAGTACTCGAGGACGGTGAGACCCTCCTTGAAGTTCGAGATGATCGGCGTTTCGATGATCTCGCCCGACGGCTTGGCCATCAGGCCGCGCATACCGGCAAGCTGCTTGATCTGCGCCTGCGAACCACGAGCACCCGAATGGGCCATCATGTAGATCGAGTTGATCGGCTTTTCACGGCCGGTCTCTTCGTCGACCTTCACCGCACGGATTTCGTCCATCATGGCGTTCGCGACCTGGTCACCGCAACGGCTCCAGGCGTCGATCACCTTGTTGTACTTCTCCTGCTGCGTGATCAGACCGTCCTGATACTGCTGCTCGAAGTCCTTCACGAGCGCCTTGGTGTCGTCGACCAGACCAACCTTGGCGTCCGGAATGATCATGTCGTCCTTGCCGAACGAGATGCCGGCGCGGAAGGCGTGGCGGAAGCCGAGCGACATGATCGCGTCGGCGAACAGCACGGTCTCCTTCTGGCCGGTGTGACGATAGACCTCGTCGATCACGTCGCCCACGTCCTTCTTGGTGAGCAGGCGGTTGACGGTGTCGAACGGCACCTTGTGGCTATGCGGCAGACACTCGCCGAGCAGCATGCGGCCCGGGGTCGTCTCGTACCGCTTGAGGTACTGCTTGCCCTTCTCGTCGGTCTGCGGAACGCGGCTGATGACCTTGGTGTGCAGCGTGACCGCCTGAGCGTTCAGCGCCTGGTGCACTTCGGCCATGTCACCGAGCAGCATCCCCTGGCCCGGCTCGTTCTCCTTCATCATCGACAGATAATAGAGACCGAGGACCATGTCCTGCGACGGAACGATGATCGGCTTGCCGTTCGCTGGCGACAGGATGTTGTTCGTCGACATCATCAGGACGCGTGCTTCGAGCTGCGCTTCGAGCGACAACGGGACGTGCACGGCCATCTGATCGCCGTCGAAATCGGCGTTGAACGCGGAGCAGACCAGCGGGTGAAGCTGGATCGCCTTTCCCTCGATCAGAACCGGCTCGAACGCCTGGATGCCGAGACGGTGAAGCGTCGGCGCACGGTTCAGCATGACCGGATGCTCGCGGATCACCTCGTCCAGGATGTCCCAGACTTCCTTGCGCTCCTTCTCGACCCACTTCTTCGCCTGCTTCAGGGTCATCGACAGACCCTTCGCATCGAGACGCGCGTAGATGAACGGCTTGAACAGCTCGAGCGCCATCTTCTTCGGCAGGCCGCACTGGTGCAACTTCAGCTCAGGCCCGGTCACGATGACCGAACGACCCGAGTAGTCGACGCGCTTGCCGAGCAGATTCTGACGGAAGCGGCCCTGCTTGCCCTTGAGCATGTCGGACAGCGACTTCAGCGGACGCTTGTTGGCGCCCGTGATCGTGCGACCGCGGCGACCGTTGTCGAACAATGCGTCGACGGCTTCCTGGAGCATGCGCTTCTCGTTGCGGACGATGATGTCCGGCGCGCGGAGCTCCATCAGGCGCTTCAGGCGGTTGTTGCGGTTGATCACGCGGCGATACAGATCGTTCAGATCCGACGTCGCGAAACGACCACCGTCCAGCGGCACCAGCGGGCGCAGCTCGGGCGGGATGACCGGAACGACCTCGAGGATCATCCACTCGGGGCGGTTGCCCGAATCGATGAAGCTCTCGACGACCTTCAGGCGCTTGATGATCTTCTTGGGCTTCAGCTCGGACTTGGTGACCGCGAGCTCTTCGAGCAGCGCGGTACGCTCACCGACGAGATCGAGCGACTCGAGCATGATGCGGACCGCTTCGGCACCGATACCGGCCGAGAACGCGTCCTCGCCATACTGGTCCTGCGCGTCGAGGAGCTCGTCCTCGGTCATCAGCTGATACTTCTCGAGCGGGGTCAGTCCCGGCTCGATGACGATGTACGCCTCGAAGTACAGCACGCGCTCGAGCTGCTTCAGCTGCATGTCGAGCAGCAGGCCGATACGCGACGGCAGCGACTTCAGGAACCAGATATGCGCGACCGGGGCGGCGAGCTCGATATGGCCCATCCGCTCGCGGCGAACCTTCGAGACGGTAACCTCGACGCCGCACTTCTCGCAGACGATGCCCTTGTACTTCATGCGCTTGTACTTGCCGCACAGGCACTCGTAATCCTTGATCGGACCGAAGATGCGCGCGCAGAACAGGCCGTCACGCTCGGGCTTGAACGTGCGGTAGTTGATAGTCTCGGGCTTCTTGATCTCGCCGAACGACCACGAACGAATCTTGTCCGGGGACGCGATGCCGATCTGGATCTGGTCGAACGTCTCGGTCTTGGCGACCGGATTGGCGAAGGGGGTCATCTCGTTCATTTTATTCTCCATTCCCCTTCCGCATGGCGGGAGGGGCTAGGGGAGGGGATGTCGTAGCCTCTCGGGGTGGTGCCTGCGGGGACAGGCCCTCCCCCGACCCCTCCCGCAAGCGGGAGGGGAGGAGCGAGGCTTACTCCGCCGCGATCTGGATGCCGTCGCTGTCGAAGCCGGGCTCCGACTGCTTCAGGTCCACATTCAGGCCGAGCGAGCGCATTTCCTTGACGAGCACGTTGAAGCTCTCCGGAATGCCGGCCTCGAACGTATCGTCGCCCTTGACGATCGCCTCGTAGACCTTGGTGCGGCCGACCACGTCATCGGACTTCACCGTCAGCATTTCCTGCAGGGTGTACGCCGCGCCGTAGGCCTGGAGTGCCCAGACCTCCATCTCGCCGAAGCGCTGCCCACCGAACTGCGCCTTACCACCCAGCGGCTGCTGCGTGACGAGCGAGTACGGCCCGATCGACCGTGCGTGGATCTTGTCGTCGACCAGATGGTGAAGCTTCAGCATGTAGATGTAGCCCACCGTCACCTTGCGATCGAACTGATCGCCGGTGCGGCCGTCGAACAGGTCCGACTGACCCGACGTGTCGAGGCCCGCCAGCGCCAGCATCGCCGACACATCCGCTTCGCGGGCACCATCGAACACCGGCGTCGCCATCGGCACGCCGCCCTTCAGGTTCTTGGCCAGCTCGACGATCTCGTCACCCGTGCGGGCGTCGATCTCGGCGTGATACTGCTCGCCGTACACCGTCTTCAGGCGATCGCGGACCGCCTCGGGCATCGCACCCGGCTTGGCGTCCGGATTCTCTTCGCGCCACGTCTCGAGAGCCGCGGTGATCGACTGACCCAGGCCACGTGCGGCCCAGCCTAGATGCGTCTCGAAGATCTGCCCGACGTTCATGCGCGACGGCACGCCCAGCGGGTTGAGCACGATATCGACCGGCGTACCGTCGGCGAGGAACGGCATGTCCTCCGCCGGCAGGATGCGGCTGATGACGCCCTTGTTACCGTGACGGCCGGCCATCTTGTCGCCCGGCTGCAGCTTGCGCTTCACCGCGACGAACACCTTGACCATCTTCAGCACGCCCGGCGACAGTTCGTCACCACGCTCCAGCTTCTCGCGACGATCGTGGAACTTGTCCGTGATCAGCTTGGCTGCATCGTCATACTGGATCTTGACCGCTTCCAGATCGCTCTGGACCTTGTCGTCGGCGACCGCGAACTTCCACCACTCGTGGCGGTCGACGCTGTCGAGCAGATCCATGTCGATCACGACGCCCTTCTTGACGCCCTTCGGCGCCGAGGTGGCGGTCTGGTCGAGCAGCATCTCGCGAAGACGCGACCAGGTCGCACGGTTCAGGATCGAACGCTCGTCGTCCGAATCCTTCTTCAGGCGCTCGATCTCCTCGCGCTCGATCGCCATCGCGCGCTCGTCCTTGTCGATGCCGTGACGGTTGAAGACGCGAACGTCGACGACCGTACCCGACACGCCCGGCGGCAGGCGAAGCGACGTATCGCGCACGTCGCTGGCCTTCTCGCCGAAGATCGCGCGGAGAAGCTTCTCCTCTGGCGTCATCGGCGATTCACCCTTCGGCGTGATCTTGCCGGCGAGAATATCGCCCGGCTCGACCTCTGCACCGATGTAGACGATGCCCGCCTCGTCGAGGTTGCGCAGGGCTTCCTCGCCGACGTTCGGGATATCGCGCGTGATGTCCTCAGGCCCGAGCTTCGTGTCGCGCGCCATCACCTCGAACTCGTCGATATGGATCGACGTGAACACGTCGTCCTTCACGATCCGCTCGGAGATCAGGATCGAATCCTCGTAGTTGTAGCCGTTCCACGGCATGAACGCGACGAGGCTGTTGCGACCCAGCGCCAGCTCGCCGAACTCGGTCGACGGGCCGTCGGCGAGCACGTCGCCTGCACGAACCGCATCGCCCACCTTCACCAGCGGACGCTGGTTGATGCAGGTCGACTGGTTCGAACGCTGGAACTTCATCAGCGTGTAGATATCGACGCCCGACTTGCCGGCATCGATCTCGCCGGTCGCCCGGATCACGATACGCGCCGCGTCGACCTGGTCGACGATGCCCGCACGCTTTGCCGAGATCGCGGCGCCAGAGTCACGCGCAACCGTCTCTTCCATGCCGGTGCCGACGAACGGCGCCTCGGCCTGGACGAGCGGCACGGCCTGACGCTGCATGTTCGAGCCCATCAGCGCGCGGTTGGCGTCATCGTTTTCCAGGAACGGAATGAGCGATGCGGCGACCGAGACGAGCTGCTTGGGGCTGACGTCCATCAACGTGATGTTGTCGGGCAGCGCCATCAGGAATTCGCCAGCCTGGCGCGACGACACCAGCTCCTCGACGAAGCCGTTCGACGAGTCGAGCTCGGCGTTAGCCTGCGCGATCGTGTGCTTGGCCTCTTCCATTGCCGACAGGTAGACGACGTCGTCGGTGACCTTGTGGTCGACGACCTTGCGGTATGGCGTCTCGATGAAGCCGTACTTGTTCACCCGCGAGAAGCTGGCGAGCGAGTTGATCAGACCGATGTTCGGGCCTTCCGGCGTCTCGATCGGGCAGATGCGGCCGTAGTGCGTCGGATGAACGTCGCGGACTTCGAAGCCGGCGCGCTCACGCGTCAGACCACCTGGTCCAAGTGCGGACACGCGACGCTTGTGGGTGACTTCCGACAGCGGGTTGGTCTGATCCATGAACTGCGACAGCTGCGACGAGCCGAAGAATTCGCGGACCGCGGCAACCGCAGGCTTCGCGTTGATCAGGTCGTTCGGCATGACGGTCGAGACATCGACCGACGACATGCGCTCCTTCACGGCGCGCTCCATGCGGAGCAGGCCGACGCGGTACTGATTCTCGAGCAGTTCGCCGACCGAACGGACACGACGGTTGCCGAGGTTGTCGATATCGTCGATTTCGCCCTTGCCGTCCTTGAGGTTCACGAGCGTCTTGATGACCTCGAGAATGTCCTCGGTGCGCAGCGTCGTCACGGTGTCCTCGACGTCGAGGTCGAGACGCATGTTGAGCTTCACGCGGCCGACGGCCGACAGGTCGTAGCGATCCGGATCGAAGAACAGACCCGAGAACAATGCCTCGGCGGTCTCCAGCGTCGGCGGCTCGCCGGGGCGCATCACGCGGTAGATGTCGCTGAGCGCCTGCTCGCGCTCCTCGGCCTTGTCGACCTTGAGCGTGTTGCGGATCCACGGACCCGTCGCGACGTGATCGATGTCGAGCAGGTCGAGACGCTCGATGCCTGCCTGGTCGAGCAGTTCGAGGTTCTCGGCGGTCACTTCGTCACCGGCTTCGATGTAGATGCGGCCGGTCGACTCGTCGATCAGATCGTACGCCGAATAGCGGCCGAAGATTTCCTCGGTCGGGATCAGCAGGTCGGTCAGGCCATCCTTGAACGCCTTGTTGGCAGCGCGTGGGGAAATCTTCTGGCCGTTCGGGAACACGACTTCGCCGGTCTTCGCGTCGACGATGTCGAACATCGGCTTCTGGCCACGCCAGTTCTCGACCTGGAAGGGAACGATCCAGCCACCCTGGCCGCGGACGAACGTCACGCGGTTGTAGAAATAGTTGAGGATTTCCTCCGACGTCATGCCAAGCGCGTAGAGCAGCGCCGTGACGGGCAGCTTGCGCTTGCGATCGATGCGGACGTTGACGATGTCCTTCGCGTCGAACTCGAAATCGAGCCACGAACCGCGATATGGGATCACGCGCGCCGCGAACAGATACTTGCCCGATGCGTGCGTCTTGCCGCGATCGTGATCGAACAGGACGCCCGGCGAACGGTGCATCTGCGAAACGATGACGCGCTCGGTGCCGTTGATGAAGAACGTGCCGTTCTCGGTCATGAGCGGCATGTCGCCCATGTACACGTCCTGCTCCTTGATATCGATGACCGACTTGGCCTCGGTATCGGGATCGACCTCGAACGCGGTCAGACGCAGCGTGACGCGCATCGGCGCGGCATAGGTGATCCCGCGCTGGCGGCATTCCTCGACGTCGAACTTCGGCGGCTCAAGCACGTAGTCATCGAAATCGAGATAGGCGGTGCCGGCGAAATCCTGGATCGGGAACACGCTGCGCAGCGTCTTCTCGAGACCCGAGACGTGGCCGATCGACTTGTCGGAGCGCAGGAACTGTTCATAGCTCTCGCGCTGGACTTCGATCAGGTTCGGCATCTGCACGACTTCGTGGATGTTGCCGAAAACCTTGCGGATACGGCGCTTTGCAGTGCCGTGTTCGATCGCCTTGGAAGCCATAGGTTTTGTTTCGCCCTATAAAAACTGACGGATCAGTCGTAATTTCGTGCTTGGGAACCCCCAAGCGGGACGCACGTTCACGCAAAAAGGCCGCGCGCATCAGGTGCGGCGGCTCTCAGCGTATGAAACCTCGGTATCCAATACGATCGACACGCTGCGCGACGGCATGTCATTTCCCGGATGCTGTGGTGAGAGGCGGATATAGGCGCGTGGGGGCGTCATGTCAAAGGGCGCGCCGCCAGATCGAGCCGCGCCAGCGAGAAACGGGTTGTTTTGAAACATCGATAGTGACGAAAATACTATAGATTATGAGCCGTCTGCAACGCTAGGCGCATCCGCGGTAACGCGTCGATCGTATACGTACGGGGGATACGGCAGGATGAACGACAAGGTGGCAAGCGACAGGGTGATGGTCCCCGCGGCCTCGGACGAGGATCGCGCGAACTGGGCGCAGTTGATCGACGATCACAGGCGGATCGCCGAACAGTGCATCGATCTCGCCGACTTGGCGCAGGGCTCGCGCGAGCAGAGCGACGTTGCATCGCGAAAGCTGATCGAGCTCGCGCTCACCGTCGCCAAGCATCTCGATCTCGAGGACGAGGTGATCGATCGCACGGTGATGGCGATGGAGACGAAATATTCGCCCGACACGATCGCGACGATGGAGGAGAATCTCGACATCCTCCGTTCCGACTGGAAGGCGTTCATCGGTCGCTGGCTGCCGGTCATCATGCCGGGTGACTGGGAAAAGTTCGGTGTCCAGGCCGAGTCGATGCTTGATCGACTGTCGAGCCAGGTGATGCTCGAAACCGAAATCCTGTACGATCATGCATTGCAGGACGGTGTGGTCCGACCGGGCGGCGCGGTGCTGCACTAATCGGCGGCGCCGGCGACCGACACGACATCGTGATCCGCAAGTAGTTCCGCCAAACGATACCCCCCCGGCGGAGGCCGGGGCCCAATTGGTGAGGTCGTCGTAACGGAGCGCTGCGCTAAACCAGCGGCGTCACCCAATTGGGCCCCGGCCTTCGCCGGGGTGGCGCCGTAGTTACTGCTAGCGAGGCTTCGACGCAGGCTAGCGACGCTTCTTCTTCGCGGGCAAAGCAATCGGCGCAGCCACCGGCACCGGCGGTTGCGCCGAAACCTTCACCACCAGCGGCACCACCGCAGGATCCGCCGGATATAACCTGCGCGCCCGCGCAAACACGAACCGCGCCTTCGCCGCCCCGGGCGCACTGCCGCTCGTGCCCACCCAGCGCCAGTGCCAGGGCTCCCACTTCACGTTCTGCTTGTTCCCGCCGGGAAAGCTCTGCTCGAACCCGAACCGCGGCGCGTTCGACCGAAGCCAGCGTGCAGCTGGCGTCGCAGCCATGCACGCTTCCGCATCGGGACACCCGT
The DNA here is from genome assembly GCF_053345535.1 of Sphingomonas sp. M1A8_2b. Taxonomy (NCBI): domain Bacteria; kingdom Pseudomonadati; phylum Pseudomonadota; class Alphaproteobacteria; order Sphingomonadales; family Sphingomonadaceae; genus Sphingomonas; species Sphingomonas sp. M1A8_2b. The sequence goes on from NZ_JBKFAH010000001.1 coordinate 1,289,456, forward strand.
TCGTCGGACGGACGGCGAAGTCCAGGGCATAGCCCGTCGAATGCTCGCTATAGCCCGGTGGCGCCACCGAGATCGCGCGGTCGGCGGCATCGCTGCCACCGCCCCGACAGAACACCGCACGCTGCCGAGCGATCGAGCGCTGGCACGACAATGCCTTCAGCTGGCCCATCACCGACGGATCGCCCTGCGCCGCCGCGAACAGCCGCAACAGGTCGGGCAGCATGTCGGCACGCACCACGCAGGGGTTGCCTACCGAATACTCCGATGGCAGCGTGACCAGCTCGGTTTCCGCGGCGTCGCCATACGGCAGATGCCCGAACGCGCGGCCATCCGCGGAGAGCACCGGGCTCTGGCCTTCGCACAACTGCGCCTCGGCAACGGTCGGGGCCAGCAGTAGGATAAGGGCGAGTGTGCGGTGCAACATCGCGACGGCTCTGGCACGCAGGCGCTAATGATGGCAAGGGCGGCGGCATGCATGGTGAACGCGTACTCTTCCTCGACGGCGAGGCCCTGGTGATCGACAAACCCGCAGGGCTGCCGGTCGATCCGCCCCGCGATGGCTCGCTGAGCCTCGAAAATCATCTCGAAAGCCTGAAGTTCGGCTTCCAGCGCTGGCCGAAGGCGGTGCACCGGCTCGACCGCGACACGAGCGGTTGCCTGCTCCTGTCGCGCAACCCGAAGGCACACGCCCGGTTACAGCAGGCGTTCGAGCAGGGCCTCGTGTCGAAGCGCTACGTCGCGCTGCTCGACGGCGTGGTCGAAGGCACGTCCGGCTTGATCGAGATGGCGCTCGGCAAGGTCAGCACCGCCGAGACCGGCTGGCGGATGGTCGAGGACCCGAACGGTAAGAAGTCGCGGACCAAGTGGCGCATTCTCGAGATCAAGGACGGACGCTCGCTGGTCGAGTTCCTGCCCGAGACCGGCCGCACCCACCAGATCCGCGTCCACGCCGCGAGCGGCCTCGGCGCGCCGGTGGTCGGTGACGGGGTGTACGGCAAGGCGGACGGCCTCGGCATGATGCTCCACGCGCAACGCCTGATCGTGCCGCGTCCGGGCAAGCCCGACGTGCTCGCCGAAGCGCCGCTGCCCGAGCGGTTCGCGAAAGCCGGTTTTGCGGACGAAGCTGCTCGGGTCGCCAACGTCGCTCCGGCTGCCGATGCGGTAACGACGCCCGACGCTGCCGACGACTGAGCGGGCGAGGGGCTTATGGTCGCGATCCCGATCACCCGGTCGATCTCGATCGACGACAGCGAACTGATCGAAAGCACGACCCGCTCGGGCGGTCCCGGTGGTCAGCACGTCAACACTACCGACAGCGCGGTGATCCTGCGGTTCGACGTCGGCCTCTCGCCGGGCCTGCCGCTGGCGGTGAAGAACCGTATCGCCGTGCTCGCGGGCTCGCGCCTCACGCGCGACGGCGTCCTGGTACTGCGTAGCGAAGGCTCGCGGTCGCAGTTGCTCAACCGCCAGGAAGTCCGCGAGCGCTTGGTCGCGCTGATCAAGGAAGCGACGATCGTCCCCAAGGCCCGCCGCGCGACCAAGCCGTCCAAGGCGGCGAAAGCGCGGCGGGTCGATACGAAGAAGGTGCGGAGCGGGGTCAAGGCCGGACGGGGCAAGGTCCGCGACGATTGATCCTGTCCGCAACCGCCCCATTTATGCGGCCGACCAAGGAAGACATCATGTACCAGTTCGATATTGCCGTCGGCAGCAAGGCCGATCTCTACCGCGACCTGCTCGCCGCGCTCGACGCGCTGACCGCGGACGAGCGTGATCCGATCGCCAACATGGCGAATGCGGCGGCGCTGGTGTGGGAATATCTGCCGGATCTGAACTGGGCAGGCTTTTACCGGGTCCTCCCCGAAGACGCAGGCGAACTCGTGCTCGGGCCGTTCCAGGGCAAGGTCGCGTGTATCCGCATCCCGGTAGGCAAAGGGGTTTGCGGTGCCGCTGCGGCGACGTTGACCACGCAGGTGGTGGAGGACGTCCACGCATTTCCCGGCCATATCGCGTGCGATGCCGCGAGCCGGTCGGAGCTGGTGGTGCCGGTGACCAAGAACGGCGCGCTGGTCGCGGTGCTCGATCTCGACAGCCCCGAGCCCGCGCGGTTCGATGCCGAAGACGCTGCGGGCTGCGAAGCGCTGGCGGCGTTGCTCGGCGAACGGCTCTAGCCACCTGATCCGTTTCGGGACAGCACGCTTGCTGGCGACCGACCCGCGGCTTTGGTAAGCAACCCGTTAAGACATCCCGCGTTTGCGCGGGATCGGGTGGCGGAACCGGGGAGACGGACATGCGGAGCGTTTTGATTGCAGGCGCGGGACTGGCGCTGGTCGGCGCCGGCACGGCCGAGGCACAGCAGCGGCCGGGCGCAAGCTACGGCATGCCGGGGGCGGTGATGCAGGCACCGATGGCCGACGCACGCAGGCCGGGTCCGATTGCGGCGACCCCTCCCGTCGTCCGTACATCGACACAGGCTTTGCCGCACCGCCAGCCGCGCTGGGGCAGCAAGATCGGCGGTCGCTGGTGGGGCGGTGCCAATGCGCCCGGCGGCTGGGCCGGATATCGCCGGCCGCATCGCGGCTGGGCGGTGCCGGGCTATTGGAATGCGCCGCGCTTCTATGTCGGCGACTGGGCGACCTACAGCCTTCCGCAACCGCCCCAAGGGTATAACTGGGTACGCTATTACGACGACGCGGTGCTGATCGACGCGCGGGGATCGGTCTACGACACGGTCGGCAACGTCGATTGGGATCGCCCCGATTCCGGTGGGTATCAGGCGATTAGTCCGCGGGACTATGCGGCCGATGACTCAGTTTATGCTGGGCCAAGCGATCGCGCGTATGACGGTCGGCCCGTACCCCGCCGCGACAATGGTCTGGGTGGCGCGGCGATCGGCGCGGTCGCCGGCGGCCTCGCCGGCAACGTCATTGCAGGGCGCGGCAATCGTCTTGGCGGGACGCTGATCGGTGCGGGCGTCGGCGCGGCGGCGGGCTATGCGATCGACAAGACCGAGGACCGTGGCCGTCGTGCGCCGCAACCGCCCCCTCAAAGATCTGCGCGTTCGGACGACGCGCGGTCGGACTACCAGCCCCGTTCGGACTACGGGGCGACCTATGCGCCGCCGCCCGCCTATGCTGCCGATTATTCGCCACAGCCGCCGCCTCCCTATCGAGCAGACGATCGTCAGCCGCGCAGCTACACCGTCGCACCCGGCGCCAACTGGGTGTCGCCGGACGGATTGACGACCGTCACGACTGCCAGCGGCGGCGCGTATCCGGCGGGGTCGACGACGGTGGTCGTGCAGTCCGCACCAGTGACCACCACCACCACGACGACCACCGAATATTACGAGACGGTGGCGTCGCCGCGGCGGAAGCTGCGTCGGCGGCGCTAACGACAGCCGCGCTTCAGCCGAGCATGCCGGCGTAGGTTTGTGGCGGTAGCGGCAGCGTCAGGCGCGCCGCCAGCCCGCCGACGATGACGATCGCGAGCACCGCCGTGCCGATTGCCAGGGGCTTCCTTGGTGGCGAACCGTCGGCGAGCACGACGACGGCCAGCGCGGTCGCGATCATCGACCATAGGTGATAGCGCAGGTCGGAAGCGATGCTGAGCACGCCGAAACTCGCCTCCAGCGCGACTGCGGAGACGAGCAGCGCAAGCGCGAAATCGCGCGTCGGGCTGCGTGGGCGCGACATGCACGCGGCCAGCGCGGTGATCGCGACGACGATCCAGGCGATCGGCCAGCCCAGCGGCGTCTCGACGATCGTGCCGGTTGCCGTCTCCCACGCTACCGCTGCGGCGTTGGGATTGGGTAGGCCGAGCGCGTTCGGCTCGGACGACGTCGGCGGCGCGGCGCTCGGCCAGTGGAACGGGACCAGCCAGCGGTCGGTAGAATTGAGATGCGCGAACCGGTGCTCGGCATAGGCGATCGGGTGGTGCAGCGCCGATCCGGCGAGCGTGACATAGAGCGTGCCGATCGGCAGAGTGCGCAGACGGTCCATCGTCGTCTCGCAGTGCGCGTCGTCGCCGAGCGGATCCCAGAAGAACGGCGAGGCGCAATGGCGCGCGATCACGGTGGCCGCCTCGGCGCGGGTCAGACCGATCGCATCGCCGTCGGGGACGCGCGCGGCGATCCCGGCGAGATCGAACAGCGCCTGCGTCGATTCCACGCCGCTGCGTTGCGCGCGAAGGATCTGGTGGTTGATGATCGGCGCGATGCCGAGGACGAGGACTACCGCGATCGAGCCGGTGACGATCTTGGCGATGAGACCGGCAGGGCGCGGCGCTAACGCCACTACCAGCGGCACGACGATGAACACCGCATTCGCCCGCACCAGGACCGCATAGACGAGCAGCAGCGTGACCGGGATCAGCGCCGCGCGCGAGAGGGGGCGTCCGGCAAGTCGATACCAGCCGACGATGCCGAGCGCCGCGAGCAACGCGCCGGTGAGTTGCGCGTCCTTGAGGACGACGCCCTGCCAGCCGAGGAACGGCGGCAACAGGCCGATGACGAGGATCGCGACGGCGCTGCGGCCCCGCCCGGTTCGCGCGAGCACGGCGGCGATCAGCCCGAGACCGAGCCAGTAGGTGGCAAGTTGCAGGACGATCATCGGCCTCGCGCCGGCGCCAAGCGGGGCGAGCAGCACCCACAGCCGGACCATCGCGGGGGGGTGCCAGTCGTCGTAGACGCGCGACAGCACCTGCGTATATTGCGCGACGGTGTCGTACATCGCGATGCCCGGCCAGAAGAGTGCGAGCGAGGCGAGGCACAACGCGGCCGCCATGATGCCGATGCTGCGCGAGGAAATGCGGGGCAGTCCAGTGTCGATCGGCATTGGAGTTCCCGTACTAGGTTTGGCTGTTGCGGCCTTTCGGCAGCGCGGGCGACGGGTCAAGCGAATTAGGGCCGAAACGAGACGGTTCGCGTGCAGGGGGCGATGGGATGGGAGCTGGATGCTCGGTCGACAGCTGTTTGGACGGCGCAGCACCACCACCATATCGCCCGTCATCGACGAAAGTCAGGACCCACAGTCAAAAGCGTTTCGGGTGGTAGGCTGGGTCCCGACGTTAGTCGGGATGACGAGAAGAGAGCGCACGCTCCGACTTTGATCCTCCCCCGCCAGGGGGAGGTGGCTGGCGCTTGCCAGACGGAGGGGGCGGTAAGGGATAACCCCTGTTCCCGGGTCCTCCCCCTCCGTCGCCTTCGGCGCCACCTCCCCCTGGCGGGGGAGGATTGAGCGTTAGGATCGGTAATGCACCGCCCGACCATGCGCGGAGAGGACGCTTTCGTGCATCATCTCGTTGAGCGTCGGATGCGCGACCACGTCTCCATCGGTTCGGCTTCGGTCGGTTGGGTCTGACGCAACGTCATCGTGACGACAGGCAGGGTCCAGAACCAAAAGCACTTGTGGTAGCGTGGGTGCCGACGCTCGTCGGGACGACGGGACGAGGGCGCAAGCTCCGACTCTGATCCTCCCCCGCCAGGGGGAGGTGGCTGGCGCTTGCCAGACGGAGGGGGCGGTAAGGGATAAGCGCTGTTCCGTGTCCTCCCCCTCCGTCACCTTCGGCGCCACCTCCCCCTGGTGGGGGAGGATCGTAGGGTCAGTAGTGGATGGCGCGGCCGTAGGCGGCGAGGACGCTCTCGTGCATCATCTCGCTGAGCGTCGGATGCGCGAACACCGTCTCCATCAGTTCGGCTTCGGTCGTCTCGAGCTGACGCGCGACGACATAGCCCTGGATCAGCTCGGTCACTTCCGCGCCGACCATGTGCGCGCCGAGCAGTTCGCCCGTCTTCGCGTCGAACACCGTCTTCACGAAGCCTTCCGCCTCGCCCAGCGCGATCGCCTTGCCGTTGCCGATGAAGGGGAATTTGCCGACCTTCAGCTCGTAGCCCGCTTCCTTCGCCTTCGCCTCGGTCATGCCTACGCTAGCCACCTGCGGCCGCGAATAGGTGCAGCCGGGGATGTTGGCCTTGTCCATCTGGTGCGGCGAGCCGCCGGCGATCTTCTCGACCGCGATGATGCCCTCGTGGCTCGCCTTGTGCGCCAGCCACGGCGCACCGGTGACGTCGCCGATCGCCCAGATGCCGTCGACGTTGGTGCGGCCGTATCCGTCGGTCTTGATGTGACCGCGGTCGGTCTCGACGCCCAAAGCCTCGAGCCCGATATTCTCGGTATTGGGGACGATGCCGATCGCAATGATCGCGTGGCTGAAGGTCTCTTCCGAAACCTTGCCGTCCTTCGCCTTGATCTTGGCCGTGACGCCGTTCGCCGAGGGTGCAAGACCTTCGAGACCGGTCTGGGTCAGCAGCTTGATGCCCTGCTTCGACAGCGCCTTGTCCATGAACGCGGAGACTTCCTCGTCCTCGACGGGGAGGATCCGCGGGAGCATCTCGACGATCGTCACGTCGGCGCCCATGTCGTTGTAGAAGCTGGCGAATTCGACGCCGATCGCGCCCGAGCCGATGACCAGCAGCTTGGTCGGCATCTCGGTCGGCACCATCGCGTGGCGATAGGTCCAGATCCGCTCGCCGTCGGCCTTGGCGAACGGCAGGTCGCGGGCGCGGGCGCCGGTCGCGACGATGATGTTCTTGGCTTCTAGCTCGACGGTCTTGTCGCCCTGCTTGACCGAAAGCTTGCCCTTCGCCGTGACGGTGCCGACGCCTTCGACGACGGTCACCTTGTTCTTCTTCATCAGGCCCTTCACGCCCGCATTCAGCTGGCCCGCTACCTTGCGCGACCGGTCGACGATCTTGGCGAGGTCGAACCCGACATTGTCCGCCTTGAGCCCATAGCTCTCGGCGTTCTGCATGTAGTGGTAGATTTCCGACGTCCGCAGCAGCGCCTTGGTCGGGATGCAGCCCCAGTTGAGGCAGATGCCGCCCAAGCGCTCACGCTCGATGATCGCGACCTTGAGGCCGAGCTGCGACGCACGGATCGCGGCGACGTACCCGCCGGGGCCCGAGCCGAGGATGACGAGATCATAGGTATCAGCCACGGTAGAGTCCTTCAGATTAATTGGTTTCGGGCGGCACGGGCCGCGGTTTGCGGTCGTCGCCGACCGCCACGAAGATGAAGCGCGCCTGCGTCACCTTGCAACTGTCGTTGCTGTGGCGCGCGCGGCGCCAGGCCTCGACCTCGATCGTCATCGAGGTGCGGCCGACCGCGATCAGGTCCGCATAGACCGACACCTCGTCGCCGACGACCACCGGCATGTGGAATTTCATCGCGTCCGCGGCGATCGTGACGGCGCGGCCGCCACTACGCCTGGACGCGACCGAGCCGGCCGCGAGATCCATCTGGCCCATCAGCCAGCCGCCGAAGATGTCGCCATACGGATTGGCGTCGGCGGGCATCGCGGTGACGCGGATCGTCGGTGCCTTGTTGGGGGGCAGGTCGGTCATGCTCTTACTCCTGCTTGCGGCGATCGGTGCCCCGGCTCGCATGCTCGCGCGTCCAGGCACGGCGCAGCGGCCGGATTCCCATCGCCACGGTCGCGACCATCGCGGCGCTGCCACACCACCAGATCACGTCCTGACCGAGCGGATAGGACCATGCCGCCGCCCCGGTGATCGCCGCCGCCGCCATCAGACCCACAAGGATATGCAGGATCTCGATGGTGGTGGCCGACAAAGCCCGGAACGACGACATCAGGCGCATCTCAGGCCAGCATGCCCAGCGGGTTCTCGACCAGATGCTTGAACGCCTTCATGAACTGCGCGCCGTCGGCCCCGTCGATCGCGCGGTGATCGAAGCTGCCGGTCGCCGACATAACGGTCGCCACGGTCAGTTCGTCGCCGACCACGTACGGACGCTTCTCGCCGGCGCCGACCGCGAGGATCATCGCCTGCGGCGGGTTGATGACCGCATCGAACTGCGTGATGCCGAACATGCCCATGTTGCTGATCGAGGCGGTACCGCCCTGATATTCCTCGGGCTTGAGCTTGCCGTCGCGAGCCCGCGCGGCGAGATCCTTCATCTGCGTCGAGATCGACGACAGCGAGGCGGTATCGGCACCGACGATGATCGGCGTGATCAGGCCCGACGGCGTGCTCACCGCGACCGAGATGTCGGCACGCTGGAAGGTAATGAGCTGGTCGGGCGTGAACATCACGTTGCAGGTCGGTACCTGCATGAGCGCGACGGCCTGCGCCTTGATCAGCAGGTCGTTGACCGACAGCTTCACGCCGCGCGATTCGAGGCTCTTGTTCAGCTCGCCGCGCAGCTTGAGCAGCGCGTCGAGGCGGATGTTCACGGTCAGGTAGATGTGCGGGACGGTCTGCTTCGACTCGGTCAGGCGACGCGCGATCGTCTTCCGCACGTTGCTGAGCTTGGTCGCCTCATGCGGAATATCCGGCACGGTCGCAGGCTTCGCGGCAGGGGCCGGAGCCGCGGCAGCCGTCGGAGCAGCAGCTTCGGTCGTCGCGGCAACGGGAGCCGCACCGGGCTTCGCGTTCTCGACGTCGGCCTTGACGATGCGACCCTTCGGCCCCGAACCCGACACCGCGCCGAGATCGATACCCTTGTCCGCGGCCAGGCGGCGGGCGAGGGGGCTCGCCTTCACACGGTCACCCGACGAGGCCGGGCCGGCACCTGCGGGACGACCGTGATCCTCGGCCGAAGCCTCGGTGCGCTCGACCGGCTTGGCCTCGCTACCCGTGTCGTTCGGATCCTTGGGATCGGGCTTGGCTTCCGACTCCTTCGCGGCAGGCTCGGGCGTCTCGCTCTTTGCAGGCGCCGACGAAACCGACGACGCGTCCTCGCCCTCTTCGGCGATGATCGCAATGACCGTGCCGACCTTCACGTTGTCGGTACCCTCGGTGACGAGGATCTTGACCACGGTGCCTTCGTCGACGGCTTCGAATTCCATCGTCGCCTTGTCGGTTTCGATCTCGGCCATCAGGTCGCCGGATTTGACGACGTCGCCTTCCTTGATCAGCCACTTGGCGAGGGTTCCCTCCTCCATGGTGGGGGACAGCGCAGGCATCTTGATCTCGATCGACATGGATTTCCCCAGGGCGTGACGTAACGGCATGCCTACTCGCGCCCTCGTCCGCTCGGGTCAACCCCGCCGCACTTGCGAACGGCCACGCATCGGCCCAATTACCGGCAATAACGGGGGCGAAAATGCGCATTTATCTGGTGGTGATCGACGACAGTCCGGAGGCGGGCATCGCGCTGCGTTTTGCCGCACGGCGGGCGGTGAAGACCGGCGGCGGCGTCGAGATCCTCACCGTGATTCCCCCGCAAGAGTTCATCGCGTTCGGCGGCGTACAGGCGACGATCGAGGAAGAGGCGCGACTGCATGCCGAGGGGCTCGTCACGGGCGCAGCGGGCACGTTGCTGGAGGAGTCCGGTCTGCGGCCATCGATCACCGTGCGCGAGGGCGAAGCACCGAAGATCATCCGCGAGATGATCGCGGCGAACCCCGACATCGCCGCGCTGGTGCTGGGCGCTGCCGCGATTGGCGCACCGGGCCAACTGATCGCGCATTTCGCGGGCACCGATGCTGGCGCCTTGCCGGTCCCGGTCATGATCATTCCCGGTTCGTTGACCCGCGAGGCGATCGACCGGCTTAGCTGACGTCCGCCATCGCGCGCGTCGCCAGCAGGCGTTCGACCCCGTCGATACCGGGTCGCGTCAGTTGCAGCGCGTCCCGTTGCAGATCCTCTGGCGGTTCGACCAGCGATTTTGCCTCCAGCACCCGGATCCAGCGATCCAGGGTCCCGCGATTGAGACCCATTTGCCGGGCGATCGAATCAGCGGTGGCGATCCGGCTCTCGGCCTCCGCCACATACACGCTCAGCAACAGGCCCCAGGCGTGATCCGCGAAGAGATCGCCGCCCAGCACCCGGTCGCGCGCCTGCATGACGGCGAGCAAGTCCTTGGCACGGCGCCAGAGATTATGCGGCAAGTCATCGGCGGTGCGCGGCGCGTCCTGTTGCAGACCATCTTTCGGCAAGCCGGCCTCGGTCGTGGCTGGGGCGGGCACGGTCGACATCGTGCCGACCAGATGACTCGTGTCGCCACTGCCGAATCGCGACACATGAACGTCCAGCGTGATGACGCTGCCATCGCCGGTGATGTACCTTTTGCGGATCGATTGCGACGGGCCGTTCGGGCGAAGAGCCTCGACCTGCGACACGTTCCGCGCAAGATCCTCGGGGTGCGTGATCGCCGTATAGGACATGCCGATCAGCTCTCTTTGCGTGCGTTGCAGCACGCGAGCCACCGGTTCGTCGATGGACTGGATGACACCCGCCGCGCTGGAAATCGAATGGCCTATGATCATTGCATTTCCAAAGAATCCGGTAAGTGTCTCTAGGGCCTGTTTAAACAACATTAAATTGAGAGAGCACAACATGGATCATGTCCACGTACGTCGCGCGACGATGGCGACAGCCCTCGGCAAGCCAAGCCAGCTTTTTTAAGGCAAGTCCCAAGGTATTAAACACTTGAGGCGTGACTCCGATCCGGGCACCATCCCGGCATGTCGATCCTCACCGTCCCGCTGCTGCTCGCAGCCGCCGCTCCGCTCGCGTCATCCCCTGCGACAGTGCCGCCGCCGTCCGCGACCCGCTTGAAGGCGGACGTCACGACGATGGTCGATTTCGGCACGCGTCATACCGCGTCGACCACGACCGATCCCAAGCGCGGCATCGGCGCAGCGCGAACCTGGGCGGCGCGACGCTTTGCGGAGATCGGCGCATCCTGCGGGGGGTGTATCTCGGTCGAGCGCATTTCGCGGACGTTTACCGGCCCGCGTGCACCGACCGGCGTGGTCGTCGAGGACGTGCTGGGGATCCAGAAGGGCCGCGATCCGAACCGCGTCGTGATCGTCGGCGCACATATCGACAGCCGCGTGACCGACGTGATGAACGTGACGTCCGACGCGCCCGGCGCCAACGACAACGCGTCCGGCGTCGCGCTGGTGCTGGAGGCGGCGCGACTGCTGTCGCAACGGCAGTTCGATGCGACGATCGTCTATGCGGTGTTCTCGGGCGAGGAACAGGGTCTGTGGGGTGCCGAACTGCTCGCCGATACCGCCAAGGCGCGCGGATGGCAGGTCTCGGCGATGCTCAACAATGATATCGTCGGCAACACCGTGGGGCAGGGCGGCGTCCGGGTCGCGGACAAGGTGCGCGTCTTTTCCGAAGGCATCCGCGCGTCCGAGGATATGGTCGCGCAACAGGGGCGCCGCGCCGAAGGGGGCGAGGACGATGGCCCGAGCCGCGCGTTGGCCAAGGCGATCGACGGGATCGCCGGGGGTATTCCCGGTGGGCTCGACGTGATGCTCGATCGGCGGCCGGATCGATTCGGCCGCGGTGGCGATCACGAACCCTTCCTCAAGCTCGGTTATCCCGCGGTGCGATTCTCGGTCGCGGCCGAGAATTGGGATCGCCAGCATCAGGATCTGCGCACCGAAAACGGCATCGTCTACGGCGACACGATCGCGGGTATGGACTTCCCGTATCTAGCGAAGGTGACGGCAATCAACGTCGCGACGATCGCCCGGATCGCCGACGCGCCGGCGGCACCCGAAGACGTGTCGATCGCGGGAGCGCTGTCGCGTGACACGACCGTCAAATGGACCGCGGTGCCCGGTACGACGCGCTACCGGGTCCGCTGGCGGCGCAACGATGCGCAGACCTGGACCGACATGCGGGATGTGACCGGGACGCAGACAGTGCTGACCCAGGTCCCGGTCGATGATAATTTCGTCGGTGTCTCGTCCCTGGCGGCGGACGGCGCCGAAAGCCTGGTGAGTTTTGCCGGGCGAGAGCGCCGCCGATAAACGGAGTCGGAAAATCGGCGGCGCTCCCCAATCAGGCCGCCGCCGATTTTTTCCATCCCCGATGAGCCAGCGCGCGGGCTTCCTCGACGGGAAGCGGGCGCCCGAAATAATAGCCCTGAACCTTGGTGCAGCCGAACTTCTGCACCATGCGGTGTTCGGCTTCGGTCTCGACTCCCTCGGCGGTGGTGGCCATGCCTAGGCTTTCCGCCAGCGCGACGACGGCGCGGATGATCGCGATCGCCTCTCGCACGCCCTTGGCGGCATCCTGGACGAAGCTGCGATCGATCTTGATCGACGAGAACCGCGTCCGGCTCAGATAGCCGAGCGACGAATAGCCGGTGCCGAAATCGTCGAGGCTGAGGCGCACGCCGAGATCGAGGACGCGCTCCAGGACCTTGGTGACGCCCAGCCCCTCGTGCATGAACACGCTCTCTGTCACTTCGAGTTCGAGCCGTTCGGCCGACAGGCCTGTGCTGGCGAGTGCGCCGGTGACGGTCGTCACGAACCCGGGGTTCTGCAACTGGTCGGGCGAGACGTTGACCGCGATCCTGAATTCGGACGGCCAACGCGCGGCCTCTTCGCACGCGGTTCGCAGCACCCACGCGCCGATATTGGCGATCAGGCGGGTTTCCTCGGCAAGCGGGATGAACTTGTCGGGCGACACGGTGCCGAACTCCGGGCTCGTCCAGCGCAGCAGCGCCTCAAAGCCCAGCAGGTTGCCGGTGCCGGCATCGACGACGGGCTGGTAGACCAGATGCATTTCGCCATTCTCGACTGCCGTGCGCAGTGCGATTTCGAGGACGCGGCGCTCTTCGGCCTGGACGTGAAGCTCGGGTTCGTAGCTGCGGAAGACACCGCGACCGGCATCCTTGGCACGGTAGAGCGCGAGATCGGCGGAGCGGATGAGCATTTCGGCGGTTCGGCCATCGCGCGGACCGACCGCGAGACCGATGCTGGCGCCGATGTATAGCGTGTGTGCGTCGAGTTCGTATGGCAGCGACAGCGAGTCGATGATTCGCTGGGCGAGCGATTCGAGTGCGGCCTGATCGCTGGCATCGCGTACCACGACCGCGAACTCGTCGCCGCCGAGTCGGCCGCACAGCGCGTTGTCGGTCATCAACTGACTCAGGCGTTCGGCGACGCGGCTCAGCAGGCGATCGCCGATCGGATGGCCGAGCGTGTCGTTGACCGCCTTGAACCGGTCGAGGTCCAGCATCATGAATGCGTAGCGGCCGCCCCACTGGCCGGCTTCGGCGATCGTTCGGACGAGCGTTTCGTTGATCATCAGCCGGTTGGGCAGGCCGGTCAGCGTGTCGAAACGCGCCATCCGGTTGATCTTGTCGACCGACGCGCGTTGCTCGGTGATGTCGGAGCCGACCCCGCGAAACCCGGTGAATACGCCGCGGTCGTCGAACCGCGGCGATGCCGCGATCTCCCACCAGCGGTCGTCGCCGGCGATCTGGACAGGCAGGCGCAGATCGCGAAAGCTCTCGCGCTTCTTCATCTTTTCGGCGAGCGTGCGCAGTCCGGTGGTGAACTCCCCGGTTTCCCAGGTCGGGCCGGCGAGGATCTGGAGCAACGGCATGCCGTCGATGCGGTGCGGATCGAGGCCGGCGGCGAAGGCGAATCGCGGCGAGGCGCGGACGATGCGCCGCGAGGCATCGGTTTCCCACAGCCAGTCGGCGCTGGTTTCCTCGAATTCGCGGAGCAGCAGGCTGACCGTCTCGTCGCGTTCGTCGAGCGCCATTTCGCTGGCCTGCAGCAGCATCAGCGTGCGGGCGCGGCTGACGCAGACCAGCATCAGCAGCAATGTGAAGACGAACACGCCGACCGACGCCGCGATCGTCCCCGCCAGCGCCAGCTGAACGACAATCGCACTTCCCAGAGATCCCAGGAATATCAACGTCCCCAGCGTCAGCGGCGCCATTACGAACGCTGCGGCGGTCATCAGCGCGCAGAGCGTCAGACCGAGCCCTGCGGTCGTCCCGGAGGGCGCATGCGTGCAGAACAGCACCGGGACCGTCGACCACGTCAACGCCGACACCAGCCCTTCCCAGCCGGTGCTCCGCATGTCGCGCAACGTCGCCTGGCCGTCGTCCGATCGGGGAACCCTTAGACGACGATAGCCGATGACGATGGCGACGATCATCAGCACGCCGAGCCAGATCTCGATCTGCCAAAGGGGTGTGGTGGCGTCCACCAGCAGCGCGGTGGCGGCTGCCGCGACGAGGTCCGCGAGAAGCATCAGGGGCATCATCCGACGCCCGCCGACCAATTGCGCGGCGCGAATACGGCTCCATTCGGCCGGGTCGGGCCCGTCGCGCAACCCAAGCAGCACCGGAAAGGTGACGGCGATCCTTCGCAACGTCGAGGGAGCTTTGCTCGACGGTGCTTTGGTCAGAGAGTGCGTCGTGGTCACGGGTCGAACCGTAATGGTCTTTGGTTAGCGGAACATTCGTCCTTTGCCGCATCTGCCACGGCTCGTCCGATGGCTGGGGCCGACTGCCGCGCCTCGACCGGTTCCGCCGTGCCGAGCGTCATTGATCGGCCCGCGTTTTCAGGCGGCGATATCGTAGGGTTTGATGTCGCCACTGAGGTACAGATTACGTGCCTTGGCCCGGCTGAGCTTGCCCGACGAGGTGCGGGGCAGCGTGCGCGGCGGGATCAGTTCGATGACGCAGTTCATCCCTGTCACTGAACGGACGCGCTCACGGATCTCGTCGCGCAGGCGGAGGCGTTCGGCCTCGTCGGAACTGCGGCACTGGACCAGCACGGCAGGGGTTTCCTCCCCGCCCGGCGTCGTGATCGCGAATGCGGCGATGTCCCCGGCCTTGAACCCGGGCAGTTGCTCGACCGCCCATTCGATGTCCTGTGGCCAGTGGTTCTTGCCGTTGACGATGATCATGTCCTTGGCGCGGCCGACGATGTAGATATAGCCGTCCGACATATAGCCCATGTCGCCGGTATCGAGCCAACCGTCGGACATGCACGCCTCGGTCGCGGCGTCGTCGCGGAAATAGCCGACCATCACCGACTTGCCCTTGCACCAGACCTTGCCGATGGCGCGCTCGGGCAGCGGCGTGCCGTCCTCTTCGCGGATCTCGATTCGCATGTCGCGAACCGGCTTGCCGCAATTGACGATCGCGCGGTAGCGCTGGGGGCGGTCAATGCCGCGCGAGCCGCCCGAGAGTTGCGTCTCCTCGACCAGTTCGACGCGGATGCCTTCGCCCGGCGGCATCAGCGAAACGGCCAGCGTCGCCTCGGCAAGGCCATAGCTCGGCAGGAACGCGCTGGCCTTGAAGCCGGCATCGGCGAACGCATCGACGAACGACTGCATCACGTCGGGGCGGATCATGTCGGCGCCGTTGCCCGCGACGCGCCAGCGGGACAGATCGAACCGGTCGCTCGCCTTGGTCTGCGACGACATGCGGCGTGCGCAGATGTCGTAGCCGAAGGTCGGCGAATAGCTCAGCGTGGTGCCGGTGTTGCGGCTGATGAGATCGAGCCACGCGAGCGGACGGCGCGCGAAATCCTCGGTCTTGAGATAATCGGTCGAGACCTGGTTGGCGATCGGCGACAGGAAGCAGCCGACCAGCCCCATGTCGTGATACCAGGGCAGCCACGAGACGCAGCGATCGGTATCGCAAACTTCCATGCCGTGACTGTGCGCGGCAAGGTTGTTGAGCAATGCGGCGTGGGTGATGACGACGCCGTGCGGGAAGCGCGTCGAGCCGCTCGAATATTGCAGATAGGCGATGTCGTCGGGGCTGGCTTCCGGCAGCGCCGCGGCGGGCGCCTCGCGGGTCGCGAATTCGGACCAGTCGATCCCTACGGTACCCGACAGACGCGCGGCCTCGCCGGCCATCTGCGCGAGTTCGGGCGGGAAGATCAGCATCTTGGGATCGCAGCTCGAAAGCTGGACACGGAGCTGTTCGATGTACGAATCGCGTCCGCCGAACGAGGTCGGCAACGGCAGTGGCACGGGCCAGGCCCCGGCGTAGACGACGCCGAAGAAGAGCGCGGCGAACTCCGGGCCGGTTTCGGCGACCAGTGCGATGCGGTCCTCGCGGCCGACGCCGGCGGCGATCAGGCGGTCTGCCATTGCGCGTGCGTCGGTGCGGAGCCGCGAATAGGGATAAGGATGCGACAGGGTGCCGCGCGCGTCGTGGAAATTAAGCCCACGGCTACCATTTGCGGCGTAGTCGAGGGCTTCGCCCAGCGTCCCGAAATCGGCGAAGCGACGCGGCAGGGCGTCTTCGGTCGGCGTAGCAACCTGCGCCGTTGCGGCCTGGCCGCGCGTGCCGTCCTTGATGGGCGTGTCGGTCGTCATCGCAGTTCCTGCCTTGCTTCGTCGCGGCGATCGAACACACCACGCCTATCTCTAGTCTAGCCGTTCAACTTCGGGTGTCAGTGTGGCACAATGATGGCGTGGACGACGACGCCGACTCCCTGGACCCGCAACGGGATGCTGCCGACGCCGACGCGAGTCGATTCACGGGCCGGTCGAAGGACGGTCGCGGCACGGCGAAACGCGCGGGTTGGGGGAAGGGCGGCGGCAAGGATCGATCGCGGGAACGGCCTGCACCCAAACCGCTCGACTCCACCGCGCTCGAGCATCTCGCGCTGCGCTATGTCGAACGGTTCGCAACGACGCGCGGGCGGCTGACCGATTACCTCAACCGCAAGATTCGCGAACGCGGCTGGGCTGGCGAAACCGGTGGGGGCGCAGACAACGGCGCTGCCGCCGACCCCGTCGCGTTGGCGCAGCGAATGGCGGATCTCGGCTATGTCGACGACCGCGCCTTCGCCGAGCAGCGGGCGGCGGCGATGCAGCAGCGTGGCTTGGGCGCGCGGCGAGTAGCCGGCGCCTTTCGCGAAGCCGGCATCGACGACGGCGATGCGGAATCGGTGGCGCCGGCGATCGCCGACCGCGCGGTCGAATCGGCGTTGGCGTTCGCCCGACGCAAGCGGATCGGACCCTATGGCAGCGGCGATAGCGACCGGAAACAGCACGAAAAGCAGCTGGCGGCGATGCTTCGCGCAGGTCACCGTTTCGATCTGGCACGCCGGATCGTCGCTGCGCCGCCATCGACCATTGTCGAAGCGTCCGATTTCGAGTGATGTCCGTCATGGTTTCGTTGCGATTGCGACGAACCGTGCTAGCTAGGCGGCTAGGGGTGTAACGATGCGTATCGAGACGCAAACAGGGGCCGACATGCCGATCGAAACTGCGATCGAAGCCACTATCGACAAGGGGGCGGTATTGGCCGGTCTTGCCGGCGATGGCGACACACGTGCGATCGGTGGCGTCATCAAATGGTTCGACGTGACCCGCGGGTTTGGATTCGCGGTCGCGGACGACGATAGCGTCGGTGACATCCTCGTGCATTTCTCCGTTTTACAACCGCACGGCCGCCGCAGCCTGCCCGAGGGCGCGCGGGTCGAAACCGTCTCGGTCCAGCGCGGTCGCGGGTTCCAGGCGCGCGAGATCGTCTCGATCGACATGACCAATGCCGTTTCAGAAGTGCAGAGGCCGCCCCCCTCACCCGACCGGGTCGATCCGATCGCGATGATCGATGCCGCCGGTCCGTTCGAACCCGTCGTCGTCAAATGGTTCAACCGGCTCAAGGGCTATGGTTTCCTCGTCCGCGGTGCAGACGGCAGCGACATCTTCGTGCATATGGAGACGCTGCGCCGCGCCGGGATCGAGGCGGTCGAGCCCGACCAGCCGCTCCGCGCGCGAGTCGTCGCAGGACGCAAGGGGCCGCTGGCGGTCGCGGTCGAAGAGGGTTTTTAATGAGCGTACTTGCCAAGGTCGGTCTGGCCGCGGTTCTGGTTACGGGTGCAGGGGTTGGCGGGGTCGCGTACATGCACAGCCAGACCAAGGCCGAGGATGCCGCCGTCGTCACGCTGCCCCTCACGGTCAAGAGCGCGAACGGCGCGCACGTGTTCGTCGTCGAGAGCGCGAAGACGCCGGGGCAACAGCAACGCGGGCTGATGTACCGAACCGATCTGAAGCCGGATGGCGGCATGCTGTTCTGGCCCTATCCGGCGACCGGCGGTGCCCCGGTGGCGGCAAACTTCTGGATGAAGAACACGCCGAGCCCGCTCGACATCCTCTACATCCGCGCCGACGGCACGATCGCGCGGATCGCCGAAAACACCGTACCGTTCTCCGAAGCACCAATCCCATCCGGCGAGCCGGTCGGCGCGGTGCTGGAGTTGATGGGCGGTCGATCCGCCGAACTGGGGATTGCCGAAGGCGACCTGGTGACGTGGGACAAGAGCGCCAAGTAGCGGGGCGTAGTCCGGGGGTGTGATTGTCGGCGCGCATTCTCGACCGAACACGTCCCGGATGACCTGAGGGAGCGCCGTCCCGGCCACACCGCGATCATCATCATGGTTGAAGCCCGCCGCCACTCGGGTTAAGCGCACCGGCATGGGCTTTCTCGCATCGACTTTCACGTGGTGGAACGGCGCCACCCTCGGTACCAAATTCGGCTTGCGCAGCATGGCGAAGAAGGGCGAGGACGCACTCGGCAACGTCTATTACGAGGGCGGCAAGGATACTGCCGGCAACCCCCGTCGCTGGGTGATCTATCAGGGTGCGACCGACGCGAGCCGCGTTCCACCCGCGTGGTTCAGCTGGCTGCATCATCAGGTCGACGACGTGCCAGAGCGGGCGTTGCCGCCGGTTCGTGCCTGGCAGAAGCCCGCCGTCCCCAACATGACCGGCACCGCGCTCGCCTATCGCCCGTCGGGTGCGCTCGAGAAGGGCGGGACGCGCGCGCCGGCCACCGGTGATTACGAAGCCTGGGCGCCCGAAGGGTGAACCTGCGCTGGCTTGCCACGGCCGTTCTGGTCGTGGTGCTGGGGTTGGGCGGCTGGTTCGGCTACCGTACGCTGCATACGTCGGCCTCCAAGACTGCCGTGGTCCAGCAGGACCTGCCGATGGCGGACGAGTCGGGAAATTCCTCGGTCGAGACGATCGATACCGCCGCCGCGACGATCGCGAATGGCGGCACGCCGATGGCGCAACGCGTCGCGGTGCTCGGGATCCTCAACAAGCGCAACGGCGAGACGCACGACGTCACGCTCAAGCCCGGCCAGGCGACGCGTCTGGGTGACGTGGTCCTGCGGCTGCGCGCCTGCGAACAGACCGCGCCGTGGGAGCAGGAGCAACTGACCGGCGCGTTCGTCCAGGTGCTGGTGCGCGGTGTCGATACGCATTGGCGTCGGACGTTTTCGGGCTGGCTCTACAAGGAGCGCCCGGCGCTCAACGCCGTGCAGAATCCGGTTTACGACGTCTGGACCAAGAGCTGCGCGATGACGTTCCCGGCGACCGGTCCCGATACGGCGCCGGTGGCGGAGACTGCGCCTGCCAGCCGGTCGAGCGCGCGGAAATCGCCGGCGGCCAGCGAGGGCGATGCCGAGGTCGCACCGACCACGCCTTCGAGCGACGCGGCAAGCAACGCGACGTAGTCGGCGCGCTCGATCTCGATCGCGCCGAGCGAGGCGAGGTGCGAGGTCTGGAACTGGCAGTCGAGCAGCGTGAAGCCACCGACCCTCAGGCGGGCGACCAGATGCGCGAGCGCGACCTTCGAGGCGTCGGTCGCGCGGCTGACCATGCTTTCGCCGAAGAACGCACGGCCCAAGGCCAGGCCGTAGAGCCCACCCACCAGCTTGCCGCCGTCCCAGCATTCGACCGAATGCGCAAACCCCATCGCGTGCAGCGTCGTGAAGACGCGCTCGATGCCGGCGTTGATCCACGTCTCGGGACGACCTGCGACGCTCTCGGCGCAAAGCCGGAGCACGTCGTCGAACGCGGTGTCGACGGTGACCTTAAACCGATCGGCGACGACCGTTTTCCGCAGCGACCGCGAAAGCCGGAACGAGTCGAGCGGCAACACTGCACGGCGGCGCGGTTCGACCCAGTAGACGCTGGCGGCGTCGCGGCTGTCGGCCATCGGGAAGACGCCGACCGAATAGGCGCCCAGGACGAGCTGCGGGTCGAGCGCATTCTTCGGATCGAGAACCTCGCTCATTCGGCCAGCCGGTGTTCGATCCGTCGCCACAGATCGGCGAACGCGCGCGCCGCCGAGGATTTGGGCAGGAAGGCGCCGACCGGCGCACGCTTCGACGCCATCGCTTCGATCCCGCTCGCCATAGGGATGACCGGCCAGTCGGGGTGCCGAGCCAGCGCATCGGAATGCAGCGCGCGGCGCTTGTCGACCATCACATGAACCGGCAGCAACGGCGTGCGACCGCCGAGATGCGCGACCACCGCTTCATAGGCGCGGGTCGACAGCGGCGAGGGGATGACCGGGATCACGATCAGGTCGGCGGCACGCATGACCTGGTCGGCGGTCTCGGTCAGGCCCGGCGGGCAGTCGAGGACAACGCGGTCGTAGTCGGCAAGCTCGGACACCAGCTTGGCCAGCCGCTTCTTCTTGTCGAGATCGTGGAACAGCTGGTCGAGCCCGCGCAACGACGCGTCGGCGCCGATCAGGTCGAGATGCGGATACGCTGTCGGCCGCGCCTGCTTGCGGACGCCGATATCCTTGGAGAACATCGCCTGCGCCTGATCGGTGCAGCCGCGTTTGTCATTGTCGCGGCCGGTCAGCACCCAGGTCGCGGCGGCTTGCGGATCGAGATCCCAGAGCAACGTGCGGCGTGAGGAGAGCGCGGCGGCGCACCAGGCGAGGTTCACGGCGAGCGTGGTCTTACCGACGCCCCCCTTCAGGCTGTAGATCGCTAGCGTTGCCATGGCGCACAAGGTGCCGGGCCGGCGGCGTCCGGGCAAGAGTGCATCGCACAAAGAAAAAACGGCCGGCGGAAGGTCCGCCGGCCGTTTTTCGAACCGTTCATGCAAAAATCTTTGAGCGAGCTTTATGCGTGGCAGATCTGCGCCGACTTGCCCGGCCGGGTCAGCGTGACGCTGTCCTCGTTGCCGGTCATCGACCAGCCGCCCTCGGCGGTCTTCGGTGAACCGGCGACCTCGGACTTGAGCGTCGTCGGCGTGCCGTCCTGCTTGGTGCGCACCACGGCCTGCTTGTCGCCCTGGAAGAACGTCACGTACACCAGGCTGTTGTCCTTGCAGCGCAACGTCTTTTCCGACTTGATCGACGGCGGCAGCTCGACCGGCGCCGCGTTCGCGAGCGTGTTCGCCATCGGATCGGGATTGGAGTCGAGCACCTCCGGCGAGGCTGGCTTGGAGTTGCAGGCAGCCAGCACGAGCAGCGCGGCAACGGCGGTGATGGGGAGGATCTTCATAGCGGAACCTCGCTTCGCGCATGCAGCATAGGGCGTCAAGTTTTATGCGCGACCGCGGGGCGGAGTCACGACCAAAGGGGCAGGCTTGCTGACGAGTGGAGTGGTCGTGGTAGCGCTATCCGACTGCGCTGTATGCGGGGCTGTACGCGGGTTTCCGCAGTCAGGGTTTTGGTGCCTCGCGCAGCGCGACCAGCTGTGCTTCGACGACATCGATCGGAGTGGCGATATGGGCTGAGGCCAGCGAGCCGCCGACCGCGACCATGATCCGCATGGCCTCCGACAGTAACGACAGCGTGCGCTCGTAGTTTTCCAGGACCGAAAGACCTCATATCCTGATCAGGGTCTACTGGCGCAATTAATATGGATTAGTCGTACGTGGAAGCATGGTCGATTTCATCGAGGTGGCGCGCCGTGGTTCAAGCTGCGTAGTTCGAGCTGCAGGGCTCGAGCCGATCAAGCGGTTTAGCGTGCAAAACTTTCGATGGGTTGCCCGCGGCTGGCGGCACCGCCATTTAACCGCGATGCACACGACACCTGATACGCTCGCCCTGATCGGCAACACTCCGCTCGTTCGCCTTAAGGGGCCAAGCGACGCGACCGGTTGCGACATCTTCGGCAAGTGCGAATTCACCAACCCCGGCGCGTCGATCAAGGACCGTGCGGCGTTGTTCATCGTAGAGGATGCCGAACAGCGCGGGCTCCTCCAGCCGGGCGGGACGATCGTCGAGGGTACCGCCGGCAATACCGGGATCGGGATCGCGCTGGTCGCCAATGCCAAGGGCTACAAGACGATCATCGTCATGCCCGAGACGCAGAGCCGGGAGAAGATGGACACGTTGCGCGCGCTCGGCGCGGAACTGGTGCTGGTACCCGCGGCCGCATTCTCGTCACCGTGCCATTTCGTCCACACGTCGCGGCGGATCGCGGAAGAGACCCCTGGCGCGGTCTGGGCGAACCAGTTCGACAACACCGCCAATCGCCGCGCGCACATCGTCGGCACGGCGGAGGAGATCTGGGATCAGATGGAAGGACGCGTCGACGGCTTTACCTGCGCGGCCGGGACCGGGGGGACGATCGCCGGGGTCGGGCTCGGGTTGAAGGCGAAGGACGACAATGTCTGTATCGCGTTGACCGACCCGCACGGCGCGGCGCTCTACAATTACTACGCGCACGGCGAACTGAAATCCGAAGGGTCTTCGGTCGCCGAGGGGATCGGGCAGGGGCGGATCACTGCCAATCTCGAAGGGGCGCCGATCGATACGCAGTTCCGGATCTCGGATCAGGAGGGGTATGCCTGGGTCCGCCGCCTGCTGGACGACGAGGGGCTGTGCCTCGGCCTATCGTCGGGGATCAACGTGGCGGGCGCGGTCGCGCTGGCGAAACATCTCGGGCCCGGCAAGCGTATCGCGACGATCCTGTGCGACACCGGATTTCGGTATCTGTCGACCTTGTACGACCCCGAATGGCGGGCGGCGAAGGGCCTGTCCTGATCGTGGAGTTTGTAGAGAATCGACAGCGGGGCGGCGGTCGGGTATCGGAGCGCGACAAGATGAAGTCGTCCAACGATCCATTCCAGCGCATGCAACGCATCAAGGTCGGCCTGATCGGTCTCGCGGCCGTCGTGCTACTGATCGGTCTGGCGAGCGCGATCATCGGCTCGGCCAGTCGTGAGCGGCCGGTCGCGGCGGCTGGGGCTGCACAGCCCGATGTGGTCGCCAACATGGGCGTGACGAACAGCGTGGACGCGACCGACTCGGGTGAACCGCTGGCCGAGATGGGTGTCGCACCCAGTGGTAACGGACAGGTCGCGACCCACTAGCGCCGGCTGCCGCCGCCGTTTCAGCCACGACTTCGCACGGGGCATATTCGGCCCCCTGCAAAATCTGCGCCATCTTTCGATACGCTCTACGACGGGTTCCGATCCGGTCGTTGACTGCGTGATTCCTGAGAAATCCCCGGAAATCCCCAGGTAGACGTCCCTAACGACGCGTTAATTCCGCCAGCCCAAGCTGAATTCCCCGGAATTAGTCGACGAACCGACCTGTGAATTCCGACAAATCCCCAAAAATCCCGTTGCGTCCCCGTATCTCTATGGTAGATGGAGGTTAATACAGGGGCATGTTTCACCGTCGGCAATTGCTGCGGTCGGGGCGCGATGATGGTCGCGGCTCGAGGTGGTGAAGCGTGTGCGCCATTTCGAAGGGTTTTGGCGTGTCGGTACGTGGTCGCTATCAAGGAGACGGTATCGGCCTTGTCGACGACAAGGGCCGGGTAGCCATCCCTTCGGCGCTCCGCACGACGCTGTCCGCCAATGCCCCCAAGGCGAACGGCAAGGACGGCGGGACCATCATCATCGGCGCGCATCAGAAGAATCGCTGCCTGGTTGCGTATGATCCCGGTTACGTCGACATCCTCGCCGAGCGCCTCGATCGCCGCGAATCCGAGAACACGTCCGAGAACGGCGAGTACGACTACAACATCAAGCGCGCCGCAGCGTCGGGCGAAGCGGTGCCGTTCGACGGCTCGGGTCGCTTCATCATGCCCGCGTTCCCGCGCTTCTATGCGGGCATCAAGGGCCATGCGTTCTTCTACGGTGTGCTCGACTATATCGAGATCTGGGACCCCGCGACGCTGATCGCCACCGACGGCATGCCCCCCGTCGTCAAGGAGATGGCGCGCTTCTACATGGCCGAGAAGGGGGTGCAGCTGTGAGCAGTCCCGACGCACCGCACATTCCCGTCCTGCTAGACGAAGTCCTGGCCGCGCTTTCCCCCGAGCCCGGCGAGACGATGGTCGACGGCACGTTCGGTGCGGGCGGCTACACGCTGGCGTTGCTTAAGTCGGGCGCGCGGATCGTCGCGTTCGACCGCGATCCCGATGCTATCGCCAATGGTCGCGCGATCGAAGAAGCCGAGGAAGGCCTGACGTTGATCGCCGCGGACTTTTCGGCGATGGCGTCCGAACTCGAATCGCGGGGCCTTGCCCCGGTGGACGGCGTGACGCTCGATATCGGCGTGTCGTCGATGCAACTCGACCAAGCCGAGCGCGGCTTTTCGTTCCAGTCGGACGGCCCGCTCGACATGCGGATGGCGCAGGCCGGCATGTCGGCGGCGGACTTCGTCAACGAGGCGGACGAGAACGAGATCGCCGACGTGCTGTATCAATATGGCGACGAGCCAAAGTCGCGGCGCGTGGCGCGCGCGATCGTCGCGGCGCGCCCGCTGACGCGGACAGGCGAGCTGGCGCACATCGTCCGCCGCGCGCTCGGCTACAAGGCGCACGACAAGAAGGATCCCGCAACGCGCGCGTTCCAGGCGATCCGCATTCATGTGAACCGCGAGCTGGGCGAGCTGGCCGACGGATTGCTGGCGGCCGAGCGCGTGCTGAAGCCGGGCGGCCGGCTCGCCATCGTGACGTTTCACAGCCTGGAGGACCGAATGGTGAAGCGCTTCCTGCGCACGCGGTCCGGCGGGTCGCCTTCAGGGTCCCGTCATCTTCCGCAGGTGAAAGCCGCTGCAGACCCTAGTTTTTCTCATGTCGGCCGCGGTGTTCGCGCCGGCGAGGCCGAGATCGCGCGCAACCCGCGCGCGCGCTCGGCGACATTACGGACGGCGCGGCGGACCTCCGCGCAACCCTGGACGGAAGAGGTGACGACATGACGGCGGCGTATCGGATGAAGGGTGTGGGCTGGTTCGGGGGCTGCGTGGCCGTCGTGCTCGGTTTCTACCTCGTATCGCTGCAGGTCGCTGCCGAGCGCAAGAAGCTGGAGGCGGTCAATGGCCAGATCCGCGTCGCGCAGCGCGATATCCGCGCGCTGGAAACCGAGTTCGACACGCGCGGCAACCTGGCGCAGCTCGAGCGCTGGAACGGCGATACGCTCGCCTTGTCGGCGCCGACCGCGGGGCAGTTCGTCGTGAGCGAGGCCGCGCTCGCGTCGCTCGACGTCAACAGTCTGGGGGGCGACGGTGTTCAGACCGCCGCGTTGCTAGTGCCGTCGGGGGCGGGGTCCGTCGTCTCCGTGCCGACCGTCCCGGTGACCGCTGCGCCGGCGGTCGTGAAGCTTGCTCCGGTTCAGATGGCGCAGGCGACCGCACCGCGCGCGATGAACGTCGCGATCCAGGCTGCGTCGAAGACCGCGCTCAAGCCCGTCGTGATCCGTGCCTCGGTCTCGGCGCCACGCTCCGCCGAGGCTGCGCTCGTCCGCGCCGCTAAGACCGAGCGGCTAGCAGCAGTCGCGAAGGTCCGCCCGCAGGCGGTCGCGATGCTCGATCGCAAGCTGCTGTCCGATTCGACGCTGGGTGACATCATGAGCGGTGCCCGTTCCGAGAGCGGTCGGCGGCGTTGACGGCTTTGGTCGCCCGACCTGTTTCGCAGCCGCGTAGCGCCAACCAGCGTCATGCCCTGGTAGCGACGGCGCACACGCGCCTGATGATGCTGATGTTCCTGTTCGGCGCGGCTGTTCTGGTGGTGATCGGGCGGCTCGGGATGCTGGCGGTGCAGTCGTCGCTCGCCGATCCGCAGGCGCGCTCGGCGGCGATCGCGGCGCGTGGCGACATAGTCGATCGCAACGGATCGCCGCTCGCGCGGACGATCGACGCCTGGACGATCGCGGTGCATCCCAAGAAACTGATCGGCGACCCGACCGAGATCGCCAGCAAGCTCGCCGCGCTGATGCCCGAGGCGGGCGACCAGGCGCATTATTATGCGCTGCTGACGTCGGGGAAGAACTTCATCTATCTCCAGCGGCGTGCGTCGCCGGCGTTGGTCGAGCAGGTCAACGCGATCGGCGAGCCCGCGATCGTGTTCGACCGCGATACGCAGCGGCTGTACCCGCAGTCGACGATGGCGGCGCATGCGCTCGGCTTCCTGTCGACCGCGGGCCACGGCATGAGCGGGATGGAGCGCGTGCTCGACGAGCGGCTGACCAACCCGGCGCTCAACGGCACGCCGGTCGCGCTGTCGCTCGACAACCGCGTCCAGGCAGCGATGGAGAGCGAACTCGGTCGCGCGATGACGACGTTTTCGGCACGCGGCGCCGGTGGCATCGTCCTTGATGTCTCGACCGGCGAAGTGATCGCGATGGTCTCGTTGCCGACGTTCAATCCCAACCGCGTCGGCATGTCGGGCAGCGAGCAGCTCCGCAACATCACCACGCAGAGCGTGTTCGAGCTGGGCTCGACGTTCAAGCCGATCACGATGGCGACCGCGCTGGATACCGGCGTGGTGACGTCGTTCGCGCGGCGCTTCGATGCGACGCATCCGCTCCAGGTCGGGCGCTTCACGATCCACGACGAGCGCGGCGATCCGAAGCGGTGGCTGAACATGGCCGAGACGCTGATCTATTCGTCCAACATTGCCACCGCGCGCGTTGCCGATGAGGTCGGGCCCGCGAAGATGCAGGCGATGTTCAAGAAATTGGGCTTCGACACCAAGCCCGATATCGAGCTGCGCGAGAAGGGCCGTCCGTTGTGGCCGAAATACTGGGCGCGGACGACGACGATGACGACTGCCTATGGGCATGGCATCGCGGTGACCCCGCTTCATCTCGCGAGCGCGTATGCAGCGCTGGTCAACGGCGGGATCTGGCGTCCGGCGACGTTGCTGAAGGTCGCGCCGGGTCATGCGGTTGCCGGTCGTCGCGTCATCAGCGAGCAGACGAGTGCGCGGATGCGGCAGATGCTGCGGCTGATCGTGCAGCGCGGTACGGGGCGGAAGGGTGACGCACCCGGCTACCGTGTCGGTGGCAAGACCGGCACGGCCGAGGCGGCGGTGTCGGGCGGCTACGATCATTCGCGCAACGTGGCGACATTCGCCGCGGCATTCCCGATGGATGCGCCGCGCTATGTCGTGCTGGCGATGCTCGATTCGCCACTCGGGACGAAGGAAACCGCCGGGTGGAAGACCGCGGCATGGAATACCGCGCCGGTGGTGGGCCGCACGATCTCGCGCGTCGGGGCGATCCTGGGCGTGGTGCCGGACGCGCACCGCGACATCGACGTGTCTGACATCCTGCCGACTTTGTGGCAGGACCCGACCCGTACGCAGCCTACCGGGCAATGAGGACTATTGCATGAAACTCGCAGCGCTGACCGACGGGACGGAAGAGGCGCAGGTGACGGGGTTCGCGATCGATCACCGCAAGGTCGCGCCGGGCACGGTGTTCGGCGCGTTCGAAGGCGCGCGGGTGAATGGCGAGGATTTCGTGGCCGATGCGATCCGCTCCGGCGCGATTGCAGTCGTGGCGCGGCCTGGGCTGACGGTCGAGGGCGCCACCTACATCGCCGACGACAATCCCCGCGAGCGGTTCGCGCAACTGGCGGCGAAGTTCTTCGCGCCGTTTCCTGAGACGTCGGTCGCGATTACCGGAACCAACGGGAAGACGTCGTGTGTCGAGATGACGCGGCAGTTGTGGCGGATGGCTGGGTTTCATGCCGCCTCGATCGGGACGCTGGGGGTTACAACGGCCGACGAGCGGGTGACGACCGGGCTGACGACGCCGGACGTCGTGACGTTCCTGTCGAATGTCGCCGGGCTCGCGCGCGAGGGCGTGACGCATCTGGCGTTCGAGGCGTCGAGCCACGGCCTGACCCAGTACCGAACCGAGGGGCTTAAGGTGGCGGCGGCGGCGTTCACGAACCTCAGTCGCGACCATCTCGACTATCACGGCGACATGGCGGCGTATTTCACCGCCAAGATTCGGCTGTTCTCGGAAGTGCTTTCGACGGACGGCGCGGCGGTGGTCTGGGCGGACGATCCGCAGTCGGCGCGGGTGATCGACTTGGCGCGCGAGCGCGGCAACCGGCTGATCACGGTCGGCACGCAGGGTGAGACACTTCGGCTCGTGGGCCGCGATCCGACGCTGCTCGGGCAGGGGCTGACGATCGAGGCGGAGGGTCAGACGTACAAGGTCACCTTGCCGCTGATCGGCGCCTACCAGGCGGCGAACGCGCTCGTGTCGGCTGGGCTGGTGATCGCGACCGGTGGTGACGTGGGCTCAACGATCGCAAACCTCGCGCGATTGCAGCCGGTGCGCGGGCGGCTCGAGCGCGCGGTGATCGCGAAGTCGGGTGCGCCGGTGTACGTGGATTACGCCCACACCCCTGACGCTCTCGAAGCAGCGATTGCAGCTTTGAAGCCGCATGCAGGCGGCAAGCTGATCGTGGTATTCGGAGCAGGGGGCGACCGCGACACCGGCAAGCGCGAGACAATGGGGCAGGTCGCGGTGCAGCACGCCGACCGTGTTATCGTGACCGACGACAACCCCCGGACCGAGGACGCTCGGGCGATCCGATGCGATGTCCTGAAGGGCGCGCGCGGGGCTGAGGAAATCGGCGACCGGCGGGCGGCGATCGGCGCTGCTGTGCGCGAGGCTGGCCCCGAGGACATCGTGCTGATCGCCGGCAAGGGCCACGAGCAGGGGCAGATCGTCGGCGACATGGTCCTGCCGTTCGACGACGTGACGGTCGCGCGGGAGTGCGCGGCGTGAGGGTGGCTATCTTCTTCCCCCCTCCCGCAAGCGGGAGGGGCCGGGGGTGGGCTCGCGGGTTCGGCAGGCGCTGCGCTTTGTCGACAGCGTGCGCCCACCCCCCGACCCCCTCCCGCTTGCGGGAGGGGGGGAAGTGAGCCTCTGGACTTCGGCCGAGATCGCGGCCGCTACTGGCGGTGTCGCGTCTGGTGATTTCTCCGTCAGCGGCGTCGCGTTTGACTCTCGCGAGGTTGGCCCCGGGGATCTGTTCGTGGCGATGAAGGGCGAGGCCAGCGACGGGCACCTGTTCGTCGACCAGGCCTTCGCACAAGGCGCCGTGGGGGCGATCGTGTCTGAGCCTTGCGATCATCCGCACGTGCTCGTGGCGGACAGTTTTGCCGCATTGAACGCGCTTGGCGGCGCTAGCCGTACACGCTCGTCCGCCAAGATCATCGGCGTCACCGGCTCGGTCGGC
This sequence comes from Sphingomonas sp. M1A8_2b, assembly GCF_053345535.1. Taxonomy (NCBI): domain Bacteria; kingdom Pseudomonadati; phylum Pseudomonadota; class Alphaproteobacteria; order Sphingomonadales; family Sphingomonadaceae; genus Sphingomonas; species Sphingomonas sp. M1A8_2b. The sequence goes on from NZ_JBKFAH010000001.1 coordinate 1,318,459, forward strand.
AAGACCAGCGCGAAGGAGGCTCTCTTCGCCTGTCTCGACCGCGCAGCCCCCGGCGAGGTGCATCGCTCGGTCAAGAGTTACAACAACCACACCGGAGTCCCGCTCAGCCTCGCCCGCATGCCGCGCGACGCGAAGTTCGGCGTGTTCGAGATGGGGATGAACCACGCCGGTGAGCTTGCCGAGTTGACGCAACTCGTCCGTCCGCACATCGCGATGATCACCGCGATCGCGCCTGCGCATACCGCGTTCTTTCCCGACGAAAGCGCGATTGCGGATGCCAAGGGCGAGATATTTGCTGGGTTGGAGCCGGGCGGAACGGCGATCGTGCCTTATGACAGCCCGCACCGCGACCGCCTGCTCGGCCACGCCGCGCCGCATGCCGCGCATATCGTCACGTTCGGCAGCGAGAAGGGCGCTGATATCCGCGCGATCGAGGCGATGCGGCTGCCGACCGGCGGGACGTTCGTTACCGCGCGGATGGGGCAGGGGGCGGAGCATGAGCTGAGCTTCACGATCGCGCAGCCCGGCGCGCATTGGGTGTCGAACGCGCTGGGCGTGCTCTCGTGCGTGCAGGCGGCCGGGAGCGATCTCGGACTCGCCGGGCTTGCGCTGGCCGAACTTGGCGGCCTGCAAGGTCGCGGAGCGCGGTCGCTGGTGACCGTCGGCGAAGGCCAGGCGCTGGTGATCGACGAGAGCTACAACGCCAACCCCGCTTCGATGCGTGCGACGCTCAGCGTCCTTGGCCACGAGCCCGGTCGTCACATCGCGGTACTCGGCGAAATGCGCGAACTGGGCGAGGCGTCCGACGACTATCACGCTGGACTCGGTGAGCCGATCCTCGCCGCGCGCGTCGAAATGGCGCTGCTCGTCGGTGAAGCGATGGCGCCGCTAGCGCAGGTGCTTGAGGGACAGATCGAAACCGTCCATGTGGGCGACGCTGCGGCCGCACTCGCGTCGTTACGGACGATTCTGGCGCCCGGCGATGTCGTGCTCGTCAAGGGATCGAACGGGGTGGGCCTCGCCCGCGTCGTGGCTTGTCTTCAAGCTGGCCTCAAAGGCGGGATTAACTGAATGCTGTACTGGCTCGCCGAGCATCTGGGGTTTCCCGGCCTGCTGAACCTCATCCGCTATCAGACGGTGCGGACCGGTGGCGCGGTGGCAACCGCGCTGATCATCGGCCTGATCATCGGGCCGAAGTTCATTGGCTGGTTGCGCGTGCGGCAGGGCAAGGGCCAGCCGATCCGCGCCGACGGCCCGCAGTCGCACCTGTCGAAGCGCGGCACGCCGACGATGGGCGGGCTGATGATCCTGACCTCGATGTGCCTCGCCATCTTCCTGTGGATGGACCTGAGCAACCCGTATGTCTGGGCGTGCGTATTCGTGACGCTGGGCTTCGGGACGATCGGGTTCCTCGACGACTACGACAAGGTGCGAAAGGCGAGCACCGCGGGGATCAGCGGGCGGACGCGGCTGCTGCTCGAGTTCGCGATCGCCGGGATCGCCGCGACGATCATCATGTCGCAGAACGGGCCGCATCTGTATCTGCCGTTCACCTCGCGCATGTACCTCGATCTCGGCTGGTTCTTCCCGGTGTTCGCGGCGTTCACGATCGTGTCGTTCGGCAATGCGGTGAACCTCACCGATGGGCTCGACGGGCTGGCGACCATGCCGGTGATTATCGCCAGCGTCGCGTTCATGGTGATCGTGTACCTGGTCGGGAACGTGAAGTTCGCGGATTATCTCGGCATCCCGCATGTGCCGCGTGCTGGTGAGCTGGCTATATTCTGCGGGGCGATCGTCGGCGCGGGGCTCGCGTTCCTGTGGTTCAATGCGCCACCGGCCGCGGTGTTCATGGGCGATACCGGAAGCCTCGCGCTCGGTGGCGCGCTGGGGACGATCGCGGTCGTCGCGCATCACGAGATCGTGCTGGGGATCATCGGCGGGCTGTTCGTGATCGAGGCGCTGTCGGTGATCATCCAGGTGTTCTTCTACAAGCGCACCGGCAAGCGCGTGTTCCGGATGGCGCCGATCCACCATCATTTCGAACAGCTCGGCTGGGCCGAGGCGACCGTCGTGATCCGGTTCTGGATCATCGCGCTGGTGCTCGCGCTGGTGGGTCTTTCGACGTTGAAGCTGCGGTGATTATTGCGAAGGCCTGGCGCGGGAAACGCTACGCGGTGCTGGGGCTGGCGCGGTCGGGGGCTGCGACGGTGCGGGCGCTTGTGGCTGGCGGGGCGCAGGTCGTCGCGTGGGATTCCGACGAGGCTAAGCGCGCCGTCTTCACTCCCTCTCCCCTCCGGGGAGAGGGTCGGGGTGAGGGGCAGCCCAGCAGTGTTACGCCCGGAACTGCCCCTCACCCAACCCTCTCCCCGGAGGGGAGAGGGCTTTTAGAAGTCGCGCCGCTCGACGATCTTTCGGGGGTCGACGCTTTGGTCGTGTCGCCGGGGGTGCCGTTGAATACGCATCCGTTGGCCGCGAAGGCGCGTGCGGCTGGCGTTCATGTGATTGGCGACATCGAGTTGTTCGCGCAGGCCCGCGCAGACCTCCCCCCGCACAAGGTCGTCGGCATCACCGGCACGAACGGCAAGTCGACCACCACCGCACTCGTTCACCATATCCTCAAAACCGCCGGCATCCCGACGTTGATGGGCGGCAACATTGGCCTGCCGATCCTCGAACAGCAACCGCTGCCCGAGGGCGGCGTCTATGTGCTCGAACTGTCGAGCTACCAGATCGACCTGACCCAGACCCTAAATTGCGATGTCGCGGTGCTGCTCAACATCACGCCGGATCACCTCGATCGCTATGACGGCTTCGAAGGCTATGCCGCCTCCAAGGCGCGGCTGTTCGCGATGCAGTCGGCCGAGCATGACGCGGTCATCGGGATCGGCGATGCGCCGTCCGCGCAGATCGCGCGCGGTCTGTCGGCGAAGGGCGAGCATCTCACCAAGATCGCGCCAGGCGTGTGCCTGTTCCAAGGCAATTGGCCCGCGCTCCAGGGGCCGCACAACGCGCAGAACGCGCTCGCCGCGATTGCGGTCGTCAAGGCGCTGGGCGTGAGCGAGGTCGATATCGACCGTGGCCTCACCAGCTTTACCGGCCTGCCGCACCGGATGCAGCAGATCGCGTCATATGGCGGCGTCGCCTATGTCGACGACAGCAAGGCGACCAATCCCGAGAGTACCGCGCCCGCGCTGGCCGCGTTCGACCGGGTCCACTGGATCGTCGGCGGGCGCGCGAAGGGCGACGATCTCGACGCGTGCAAGCCCGCCTTTGGCCACGTCGTCCGTGCCTACACGATCGGCGAGGCTGGCCCGATTTTCGCCGAGATTTTGAAGGATTCCATGCCCGTCGAGAATGTCGGTACGCTCGACGCCGCCGTCCGCATCGCCGCGGCCAACGCCAAGCCTGGCGACACGGTGTTGTTATCCCCCGCTTGTGCTAGCTTCGACCAGTTTCGCGATTACGAAGCGCGCGGGGCGGCGTTCCGCGCTGCGGTGGAGTCGCTGGCATGACCGATATGCGCGTTGGGACCATGGATATGGGTGTGTCCGGACAGAAGAACGGGATCGTCGCGAAGATGAAGCAGCGCGGCGGGCGCGGCGATCGGTCGCCGCTCGGCACGTGGTTCTGGGATATCGACCGGATGCTGCTGTTGCTAACGCTGTTCCTGATCGCGATCGGTCTGATCGCGGTGGCGGCGGCGTCGCCGGCGAGCGCGGTGCGCTATTCGGGCGAGCATCACAAGATCGCGCCGCTCTATTATTTCTGGCGACAGTTGATGTGGGTCGGCGTGTCGCTGCCGGTGCTGTTCGGCGTGTCGATGATGCCCGTCGCGACGGCGCGGCGGATGGCGATCGGCGGGTGTGCGCTGTTCGTGCTGATGCTGATGGTGACGCCGTTTATCGGAGTTGAAGCCAATGGCGCGCGCCGCTGGCTCGGCGTCGGCTTCGCGCAATTCCAGCCTTCCGAGTTCCTGAAACCGCTGTTCATCGTCACGGTCGCGTGGCTGTTGTCGTTGCGCGCGAAGGATGCCGAGCTGCCGACGGTGCTGATCACCGGCGCGATGACCGCGGGCGTCGCGGTGCTGCTGATGCTGCAACCCGATTTCGGCCAGACGATCATCTTCTGTACGGTGTGGATGACGCTGCTGATGATCGCGGGGACGCCGGCCAAGGTGATGTTCGGGCTCATGGCGATGGCGCCGGCCGGTCTGGTCGCGGCGTACATATTCTACGGCGTGGCGCGGTCGCGGATCGATGCGTTCCTGTTTCCGGGTGTCGAGGGCGAGGGCGCGGGCGATCATTTCCAGACGAATGCCGCGCATAATACGCTGACCGCGGGCGGCTGGACCGGGACGGGGCCGGGCGCGGGTGCGGCGAAGTTCGGGCTGCCCGAGGCGCATACCGACTATATCTTCTCGGTGATCGGCGAGGAATTCGGGCTGATCGCGTGTTCGGTGATCGCCGTGATCTTCCTTGCGATCGTGGTGCGCGTCTTCGTCAAGCTGCTGGACGAGCAGGACGAATTCAAGCTGCTCGCCTCGGCCGGCCTCGCGACGCAGTTCGGCGCGCAGGCGCTGGTGAGCATGGCGGTGAACACCGGCCTCGCGCCCTCAAAGGGTATGACGCTGCCCTTCATCAGCTATGGCGGGTCGTCGATGATTGCGTTGTCGGTCGGCATGGGGTTGCTGCTGGCGTTTACCCGGCGCAATCCGTTTCTCACGCGGAGCCCCTATGTCGTCCGCTGGAGTGGTGAATGAGTAAGCATTACGTCCTCGCAGCCGGTGGAACCGGGGGACACATGGTCCCGGCAGCGGCGCTCGCGGCCGAACTGACGAAGCGCGGCCACCGTGTCGCGCTGGTCAGTGACGCGCGCGGCGTGCGGTTTCCGGGGCTGTTCGAGGACATCCAGACGCATGTCCTGCCGGCTGGACGCTTTACCGGCGGGCCGCTCGGCTGGGCTCGGGCCACGCGGGAGATGTGGCGCGGGCGGGCGATGGCGCGCGAGCTGTACCGGACGTTCAAGCCGGCGGCGGTGATCGGCTTTGGTGGCTATCCTGCGTTGCCGGCGTTGCTGGCGGCGTTCGCGGACAAGATCCCGACCGCGGTGCACGAGCAGAACGCCGTGCTGGGGCGCGTGAACCGCTTCGTCGCTGGGCGCGTGGACGCGATCGCGACCTCGTCCGAGCCGACCGAGCGCCTCGCGCCGAAGCTGCTGGGCAAGGCGCATCTGGTCGGCAACCCGGTGCGCGAGGCGGTGCTGGCGCTGCGCTCGCGACCGTATCCGTTGCTGGAGGAGGATGGGATTTTTCGCGTGCTCGTGACCGGCGGTAGCCAGGGGGCGAGCATCCTGTCGCAGGTCGTGCCTGACGGACTGGCGATGCTGCCGGTGACGTTCCGGCGGCGCTTGCAGGTCACGCATCAGGCGCGGATCGAGGATATCGACGCGGTGCGCGCGAAATACGCCGAGCATCATATCCCGGCCGAGCTGGCGACGTATCTGCCCGATATGCCCGAACAGCTGGCTTGGGCACATCTGGTAATCGCCCGTGCAGGCGCGTCGACGATTTCGGAGCTGACCGCGGCGGGGCGGCCGGCGATCCTGGTGCCGCTGCCGGGGGCGACCGACGATCACCAGACGGTGAACGCGCGCGAGATCACGCGGGCGGGTGGCGCGCGGACGATCGCGCAGGGAGACTTTACCGCAGTGGAACTGGCCAAGCAGATGCAGAAACTCGGGCTCGATCCGGCGGCGTTGCAGAATGCGGCGGGCCGCGCGCGGAGTTGCGGGCGGCCGAATGCGGCGAGCGATCTGGCCGATCTGGTCGAGAGCCTCGACGCGCCGTTGTCGCGCATTCCGGTCGGTGCGCCCACCAAGCCGAAGGCGCAGTTCGCATGAAGGGCGTTCCTACTGACATCGGCACGATCCACTTCGTCGGGATCGGCGGGATCGGCATGTCGGGCATCGCCGAGGTGATGAAGAACCTAGGCTATCGCGTGCAGGGGTCGGACGTGGGCGAGGGCTATGTCGTGCAGGGGTTGCGCGACAAGGGCATTCCGGTGGCGATCGGCCACGCCGCGTCGAACATCGGCGATGCCGCGGTAGTGGTCGTGTCGACCGCGATCGTGCGTTCGAACCCCGAGGTCGAGGCGGCGTTGAACGCGCGCGTGCCGGTGGTGCGGCGCGCTGAAATGCTGGCGGAACTGATGCGGCTGAAGTCGACCGTCGCGGTTGCCGGCACGCATGGGAAGACCACGACGACGTCGATGGTCGCGGCGCTGCTCGATGCCGGCGGCGTCGATCCGACGGTGATCAACGGCGGGATCATCAACTCGTACGGCTCGAACGCGCGACTGGGTGCGAGCGATTGGATGGTGGTCGAGGCGGACGAGAGCGACGGCAGCTTCCTGCGGCTCGACGGCACGATCGCGGTCGTCACCAACATCGATCCGGAGCATCTCGACCATTACGGATCGTTCGACGCGGTGAAGAATGCGTTCGTCGAGTTCGTCGAGAACGTGCCGTTCTATGGCGCGGCGCTGCTGTGTCTCGATCACCCGGAGGTGCAGGGGATCCTGCCGCGGGTGCGTGATCGGCGGGTCGTGACGTACGGTTTCTCCGCGCAGGCGGATGTGCGCGGGGTGGAGGTTACGCCGATCCCGGGCGGTAACCGCTTCGATTGCGTGGTGCGCGAGCGCGATGGCGCGACGCGGACGATCGCGGGGATCGAGATGCCGATGCCGGGGCGGCATAACGTCCAGAACGCGCTGGCGGCGATCGGCGTGGCGCTGGAACTCGGGATCGCGGATGCGACGATCCAGCAGGGGTTCGCCAAGTTCGGCGGCGTGAAGCGGCGGTTCACCAAGGTCGGTGAAGTGGCCGGTGTCACGATCATCGACGATTACGGGCATCACCCGGTCGAGATTCGGGCGGTGCTGGCGGCGGCTCGCGAGGGTGTGAAGGGTCGCGTGATCGCGGTGGTGCAGCCGCATCGCTATTCACGGCTCGGCAATCTGATGGAGGATTTCCAGACTGCGTTCAACGACGCGGATCGAGTGCTGGTGACGCCGGTCTACGCTGCGGGCGAGGCGCCCGTGGAGGGCGTCGACGCGGCGGCTCTGGTCGAGGGACTGAAGCGGCGCGGGCACCGGTTCGCCGGTGTGGTTGCGGATGCGGATGCGCTGGCGGTGGAGCTGGCAGCGACGATCGAGGCGGATGACATGGTCGTGTGCCTTGGCGCCGGCGACATAACGAAGTGGGCAGCCGGGCTCGCCGACGCGATCGCTGCCGAGCGCGCGAAGGTGCTGGCGTGAGCGCTCGCGCTTCTGCTCCCCTCCCGCTTGCGGGAGGGGTCGGGGGAGGGGCTTCGGCCTCCTCCGACGGCACGGGCGCGGCTATGTCAGTCCCTCCCCTAACCCCTCCCGCAAGCGGGAGGGGAATCAAGGTCGAGGCAGGGGCTTCGCTGGCGGCTTTCATATGGTTTCGGACTGGTGGGCCGGCGGAGACGCTGGTGCGGCCCGATACGGCGGACGATCTAGCGGCGTATTTGCGCGATCTCGATCCTTCCACTCCCGTGCTGCCGGTCGGGGTCGGCTCGAACCTGATCGTGCGCGATGGCGGCGTGCCGGGGGTCGTTGTGCGATTGCCTAAGGCGATGGCCAAGGTTTCGGTGCAGGACGGCCGCGTTCGGGCAGGCGCGGGGGCGATGGGGATTACCGTTGCCAGTGCCGCACGGGATGCTGGGATTGCCGGGCTTGAGTTTCTGCGTGGGATACCGGGCACTGTTGGTGGTGCGGTTCGGATGAACGCGGGGGCTTATGGACGGGATGTCAGCGATATTCTGGTCGAGGCTACCGTCGTCACACGCGACGGTTCGATCGAGACATGGTCCGCTGAGAAGCTCGGGTTCACCTATCGCCATTCTGACCTACCCGCGGGCGCGGTGGTGGTCGAGGCGGTATTCTGCGGCACGCCCGGCGAGCCTGCCACCATCGGTGCGGAGATGGATCGGATCGGGGCCGAGCGTGAGGCTTCGCAGCCGCTCCGCTCGCGCACGGGTGGGTCGACGTTCAAGAACCCCGAGGGGCACAAGGCGTGGGCGTTGATCGACGCGGCGGGGTGTCGCGGGCTGACTCGCGGCGATGCGCAGGTGAGTGAGAAGCATTGCAATTTCCTGCTGAACCTCGGGTCCGCGTCGAGCGCGGAGATCGAGGCGCTGGGTGAAGAGGTACGGGACAGAGTGAAGGCGCATTCGGGGGTGACGTTGGAGTGGGAAATCCAGCGGGTTGGGGCCGCTGCTCCCTCTCCCCTACGGGGAGAGGGCCGGGGTGAGGGGCAGCCCAGCAATGCTGCGCCCGGTACGACCCCTCACCCAACCCTCTCCCCGAAGGGGAGAGGGCTATGACATCGCCTCTTCACATCGCGGTGCTCATGGGCGGCTGGTCGGCGGAGCGTGAGGTTTCGCTGATGTCGGGTAATGGCTGTGCGGATGCGCTTGAGTCGCTCAGGCACCGGGTTACGCGGATTGATATGGGGCGGGATGTTGCCGCCAAGCTCGCCGACGCCAAGCCTGATCTCGTGTTCAACGCGCTGCATGGAACGCCTGGTGAGGACGGCTCGGTGCAGGGCCTGCTCGACTTGATGGGCCTGCGCTACACGCACTCCGGGCTGGCGACGTCGGTGATCGCAATCGACAAGGTTCTCACCAAGCTGCTCCTCGTTCCCGCCGGGATTCCGATGCCGGGCGGGCGGATCGTCAAGTCGGCGGACCTGTTCGAGAGCGATCCGATGGCGCGGCCTTATGTCCTGAAGCCCGTCAACGAAGGTTCCTCGGTCGGCGTGGCGATCGTCACCGACTCCGGCAATTACGGCAACCCGATCGCACGCGACAGCGTCGGGCCTTGGGGTGAGTTCGAGGAACTGCTCGCCGAGCCGTATATCCGCGGGCGCGAGCTCACGACTGCGGTACTCGGCGGCAAGGCGCTCGGCGTGACAGAGTTGAAGCCCAAGAGCGGCTGGTACGACTATGACGCCAAATATACCGACGGGATGACGGTGCACGTCTGCCCCGCGGAAATCCCCGACGAGATCACCGACGCCTGCAAGAGCCTCGCTCTCGAAGCGCATCGGTTGCTTGGCTGCAAGGGCGCCTCGCGGTCGGACTTTCGCTGGGACGACGAGCGTGGTGTCGACGGTCTGTTCCTGCTCGAGGTGAACACGCAGCCGGGGATGACCCCTCTCAGCCTCGTTCCCGAACAGGCGCGCCACATCGGCATGAGCTATGCCGAGCTGGTCCAGGCGATCGTCGATGAGGCGCTGGCCGATCATCCGCTTGCGCAAAGCGGGGCGCCATGAGCCGCACGATCAAGCGAGGTCCGCCCCCCAAGCGGCCCGCCCCGCGCCGGAAGGTTGCGGTCAAGAAAGTGTCGGTGATGGACCGGCTGATCGGGATGTTGCCGGTCAGCGAAGAGACGCTGAAGAAAATCGCGACATGGTCGATCCTCGGTGCGGGCGGTGCGGTGGCGATCGCCGCAGCGACGTATGTCGGCATTCCCGGGATGATCGGCGCGGCTCTGGCTGAGGGTGCAGGTCGCGCAGGCTTCAAGGTGGAGCAGATCGAGGTCACGGGGCTCAAGCGGATGGACCGCATGTCGGTCTATGCGGTCGCGCTGGAGGACAAGCAGAACCAGACGTCGATGCTGTCGGTCGATCTGGAAGCAGTGCGGCAGAAGCTGCTGCGCTATGGCTGGATCGCGGACGCGCATGTCTCGCGGCGGCTGCCGAATACGATGCTCGTCGATATCGTCGAGCGGACCCCCGCCGCGGTGTGGCAGGACAATGGCCAGCTCACGCTGATCGACTCGTCGGGCGTGCTGCTCGAGCCGGTCCAGCCCGATGCGATCCCGAACCTGCCGCTGGTGATCGGGCCCGGCGCGGATCGGCAGGAGGCATCGTACCAGACGCTGCTCGCCTCCGCCCCCGCGCTGCGTCCGCGCGTCAAGGCGGCGACCTGGGTCGGCAACCGGCGGTGGGACCTGACGTTCGAAAGCGGCGAGACGCTGGCGCTGCCTGAAGACGGCGCGCCGCGCGCGCTGGTGAAGTTTGCCGAACTGGATGGATCGAAGCCGTTGCTGGGGCGCGGCTGGATTCGGTTCGACATGCGCGATCCGACCAAGCTCGTCGCGCGCAAGCCGGGCGCGAGCCTCGCGCATAGCGTCGACGTGCCGGCACCGGTTTCGAGCGACACAACGACTACTCCGTCTCAATCGACGGATACGAACGCAACGGGCGCTACTGCAACAGGGGGGGAGGGATGACATGGCGAAGGTGGCACCGGAAGGGCTGATCACGGCGCTCGATATCGGGTCGTCGAAGGTATCGGCGATGATCGCGCAAAAGGGGGACGGGGGCGAGTTGATCGTGCTCGGCACCGGCCAGCGCGAGAGCCGCGGCGTCAAGCGCGGCTATATCGCCGACATGGCGACGACCGAAGCGGCAGTGCGCGAGGCGGTCGAGCAGGCCGAGCGGATCGCCGGGATCAACATCGAGAATGTCTGGGTCGGCTTCTCGGCCGGCGGGCTCGTGTCCGATGTCGCCGAAGTCGAGTTCGAGCTGGGCGGCCACCGCGTAGAGCAGCAGGATATCGATGCGTTGCTCGCCGCCGGGCGCAACTCGATCGATCCGCAGGGGCGGATGGTGCTGCACGCGCAGCCGGCGCTCTATACGCTCGACGGGTTGACGGGGGTCAAGACACCGCTCGGTCTGCATGCGGATCGGCTCGGGGTGCACATCCATGTCGTTGCGGCGGACGGCTCGCCAGTGCGCAACCTCGATCTCTGCGTGCGATCGGCGCATCTCGAGGTGAAGTCGATCATCGCCTCGCCGGTCGCGACCGGGCTTGCCTGCCTCAGCGAGGAGGAGCGTGAGCTCGGCGTGGCACTGGTCGAGATGGGGGCGGGGATCACCAATGTTTCGCTGTTCGCGGGCGGCATGCTGGTCGGGCTGACCTCGATCCCGATGGGCGCGGCGGACATCACGGATGATATCGCCAGCGCGTTCGGCACGCGGCGGCAGAATGCCGAGCGGATGAAGTGCTTCCATGGCTCGGCCAATGCGAGCCCGCGCGATAATCACGACATGATCCCGGTCATGCCGATCTCCGCGGAGGACGGCGCGGGCGAGGGGGCTCAGATCACCAAGGCGCAACTGATCGGCGTGATCCGCCAGCGGCTCGAACATCAGATGGGGGAGGTGCGCAACGCGCTCACCAAGCTGAAGTTCGAGGGGCCGGTCGGGCGCCAGGTCGTGCTGACCGGCGGTGGTGCCGAGCTGAAGGGCATCGCCGACTATGCGCAACAGGCGCTCGGGCGGTCGGTGCGGATCGGTCGACCGCGTGGCCTGACCGCGCTGCCGGAAGCGCATGGCGGACCGGCGTTCGCGACGCTAGCGGGATTGGCCTTCTACGCGGCGACCAACCCGATCGACCTTCGCGGGCTCGCGCCGCAGCGGACGACGGTGCATCGGCCAAAGGGTATGGGCATGATGCGCAAGTTGATTCAGGCGGCACGCGCGAATTATTAAGAGTTTCGAGGGCGCTGGCGTTATTTCGGCTGGAACAGGCCGTGACGTTGGTGCACACAGATTAATCAGGGGCCCGGCCGTAGCGTATCTACCGGGTTGTGCGGAGAACGGCGATGAGCATCGAATTCCTTAGTCCCGACGTGGACGATCTGGCCCCCCGCATCGCGGTGATCGGCGTCGGCGGCGCGGGCGGCAACGCGATCGCCAACATGATGCGGGCCGACGTCCAGGGCGTCGACTTCCTCGTGGCGAACACCGACGCGCAGGCGTTGAAGCAGTCGACCGCACCGCAGCGGATCCAGCTCGGCACCAAGATCACGCAGGGTCTCGGCGCCGGTAGCCGTCCCGAGATCGGCCGCGCGGCCGCCGAAGAGACGATCGACCAGCTCGCCAAGATGCTCGAAGGCGCACACATGTGCTTCATCACCGCCGGCATGGGCGGCGGTACGGGTACGGGCGCGGCGCCAGTCATCGCCAAGGCGGCGCGCGACATGGGCATCCTGACCGTCGGCGTCGTGACCAAGCCGTTCGCGTTCGAGGGCAACCGTCGCGCCAAGTCGGCCGAGGGCGGCATCGAGGAACTGCAGAAGTACGTCGATACGCTGATCGTCATCCCGAACCAGAATCTGTTCCTCATCGCCAACGCGAACACGACCTTCAAGGAAGCGTTCACGATGGCGGACGAGGTGCTTCAGCAGGGCGTCCGCAGCATCACCGACCTGATGGTGATGCCGGGCCTCATCAACCTCGATTTCGCCGACGTCCGCTCGGTGATGCAGGAGATGGGCAAGGCGATGATGGGCACCGGCGAGGCGAGCGGCGACAACCGCGCGCTCGAAGCCGCGCAGAAGGCGATCTCGAACCCGTTGCTCGAAGGCGTCAGCATGCGGGGCGCGAAGGGCGTCATCATCTCGATCACCGGCGGCGACGACATGCGCCTGCTCGAAGTCGACGAAGCCGCCAATCACATCCGCGACCTGGTCGATCCCGATGCGAACATCATCTGGGGTTCGGCGTTCAACCAGGAGCTCGAAGGCAAGATTCGCGTCTCCGTCGTCGCGACTGGGATCGACGCGGACGCACGGCCGGCGGAAGCGCCGATCGAGCCGACCCGCTCGTTCAGCTTCGGATCGCGCAAGACCGACGAGACGACTTCGTTCCGTCCGAGCGAGCCTTCCGCGCCTGTCGCTGCGGCTCCCGCTCCCGCCGACGAAGAACCGCTTGATCTGACGGCTGCGTCCGAGGTCGATTCGTCGCCTGCTGCGGCCGACGACGAGCTGGTGCTTGGCGCAGAGACGATCGTTCCGCAGGCCACGCAGCCGGCTCCGACCCCGCAGGCCTCGCCGGCATTTCAGTCATCGCAGGCGGCACCCGCTCAGCGCAGCTATGCCGACGAACCTTATGGCCGTGGTCCGATCGCCCGGCCGGCTGCGCCGGTAACCCCGCCGCGTGCGCCGATCGCGACGTCGGCGCCGGTCCCGACGCCTGCGGCCGACGAAGGTGGCGCACGTCGCCGCTGGCTCGCGCCGGGTGCCGAGGCAGCACCCGAAGCTGTGCCGCCCGCACCCCGTGTTAAGCTGGGGGGGACGCTGTTCGAGCGCATGTCGAACGCTGCCCGTGGTGCGGCGAAGGAAGATGGCGAGGCCGCTCCACAGGATCCGCTCGACATCCCGCGCTTCCTGCACCGCCAGAATAACCAGTAACCAGCGCCACCGTTCTCCCGCTGTAGTGGGAGAACGGTCGGCGGTGTTCGAGAGCCGCGGCTATCGAGCGAAGGCGATGTGGCGAACACCATCGGTGCCATCCCTGATCGGGTTTCGCCGTTGGTATGGAAAATCAGCGTTGTTTGCCGCGTCGTATTCCGTGAAACGCCTCATTCGTCGCCGCAGCGGTTCGCTTCGGCTCGCTTGCACGGATCGGACATTGCCGGCTCGATCGGGCTGGCCTCTAGACATATGATCTCATGACCCGTTCGTCCCATCATCTTTTGACTGCCGCGCTGGTTTTCGTGCTGGCAGCTTCGCCGCGTCCCGTCGTCGCGCAGGAAGTCGTTCAGATGCTGCCGGGAACGACCGATGCCGATCGACTCGGCGACGTGATGCGACAGCTTGCGAGCAATCCGCGCGATGTCGATGCGCTGATCAAGGCGGCCGATCTGTCGATGGGCTTGGGCGACCTGAGCGGGGCCGCGGCGCTGCTGGCGCGGGCTGAGAAGGTCAATCCGCGCGACGGTCGTATCAAAGCTGGCATGGCGTCGATCTTGGTTCGATCGGAGCGGCCGGGCGAGGCGTTGCGCTATTTCGCGCAGGCCGAGAGCTATGGCCTCGATCCACGCCGGTTCGCTGCGGATCGTGGCCTCGCCTATGATCTGATCGGCGAGCAGGACCGCGCGCAACGCGACTACCGCTTGGCGCTGCGCGAGGCGCCGGATGACGAGACGCTGCGCCGCTATGCGTTGTCGCTGGGAATTTCGGGCAAGCAGGACCTCGCCTTGCAGCAATTGGCGCCGCTTCTGCAGAAGAGCGATCGCGGTGCGTGGCGGTCGCGTGCTTTCATCATGGCGATGAACGGCGATGTATCCGGCGCGGAGAGGATCGCGACGACGATGATGCCGCGCGGCACGGCGCAGGGCTTGCAACCGTTCTTCCAGCGGCTGCCGACGCTCCCCGCTATCGATCGCGCGTTCGCGGTGCATTTTGGCGAGGTCCACGCGACCCCGGAACGGATCGCGGATGCCCGGATGACTCCACCGCTGGGGGCGCTGGCTCCGGACCCGACCGCGCCGGTGATGCTCGCCGCATCGCCGCCACCGGTTGCGGTCGCCGCCACTTTCAAAAAGACCAAGCGCGATCGACGTGGCAAGCAGGCCAAGGTCGAGATGGCGGCCGCCAACACACGTCGGACTACCCCGCCGGCCGTCGCGGTTGCTCCACCGGTTCAGCTTGCATCGTCGTCGGTCCGGCAGGCGCAGCCGGTGCCCTATCGGTCGACCGCACCCGTCGCGCCGACGCCGCAAACAGCCTATTCTGCGCCGGCCCCGGCCGCACCAACCGTCCAGCGCCCAGCGGTTGTGCCGGAACAGACTGGTGTCGCGACCAATACCGTTCCCCCGGTTGCCTCGCCGACGCAAGCGCCGGTCGCCTTGGCGCGCGTCGAGCCGGGCTTTACCGCGTCGCCGTCCTCCAGCGTTGCCACGCAAACTGCGGCGCAGCCGGTCGGACAGGTCCAGTCGGCGACCCCGCGTTCGGCGAATGCGGTAGCGGCGTCCGCGTTGCCATCGACAACCGCGCCGACTCAGCAGGCTGCGGCCGGTGCTGTTCGACCGGCGCCCGTCCAAGTCGCGACGGCGACGCCCCCTCGCGCGGTTGCAACGAGCGAGGACTCGATTCTCGCGCGGATCGTCGCAGGCCTGTCGATCCCGGCGTCGGAACTCGACGTCGCCCCGATGCGGCCAGCGCCAGTCGTGACGCAAGCCGCGGTGCCGGTGTCCGCGGATGCCGAACGCGTGCTTGCCGAGGCCAAGGCGAAGGCCGAACGCGATGCCGCCGCGAAGACGCTGGCCGCCGAGAAACTCGAGGCGGGCAAGCTCGCGGCCGACAAACTGGCGGCTGACCGCAAGGCGCTCGCGGACAAGAAAGCCGCCGATCGGAAGGTGGTCGCCGACAAGAAGGCGCTGGCGGCCAAGAAGGCGGCCGCCGCCGAGAAGCTTGCGGCGGACAAGGCTGCGGCCGAGGAAAAGCGGATCGCACGCGCCAACCCCGAGCGGATCTGGGTGCAGGTGTCGACCGGTGCTACCGAAGGCGATTTGCCCAAAGCGTGGAAGAAGGCGAAGTCCAAGGCACCGACCGTGTTCGGCAGCCGCGGTGGTTGGACTGCGCCGTGGAAGGCGACCAACCGCGTGCTCGCCGGACCATTCAAGACCGATGCGGAAGCGCGGACTTTCGTCAATCAGCTCGCGAAGGAAGGCGTCTCGACCTTCACCTTCACCAGCGATGCCGGCGAAGTCATCACCAAGCTGCCGTCTAAGTGAGTTACCGCGCGCCCTGGGCATCGGACCCGGCGCGCAGCAAAGGACGGCTCCACGAGGAACAGAACGGGTCCGTTCGTGGCCCGCGCGATGCCTTCCAGCGCGATCGTGACCGGATCATCCACTCGATCAGCTTCCGGCGCCTGCGTCACAAGACGCAGGTGTTCATGGCGCCCGACGGCGACCATTTCCGCGTTCGCCTGACCCACAGCCTCGAGGTCGCGCAGATCGGTCGGACGATCGCGCGGACGCTGGCGCTGAACGAGGATCTGACCGAGGCTTTGTGCCTGGCGCACGACATCGGCCATCCGCCGTTCGGCCATGCTGGCGAGGATGCGCTGAAGGCGGCGCTGATGCCTTCGGTTGAAGAAGGCGGGCAGGGCGGGTTCGACCACAACGGTCATACGCTCCGCACGCTGATGACGATCGAACGGCCTTATCCGTCGTGGAACGGGCTGAACCTGACCTGGGAAACACTCGAAGGGTTGGCCAAGCATAACGGTCCCGTGCGGCATCCGGGCTGGGCACTAGCTGCGGCCGACGCCGAATACCCGCTCGCGCTGACCAGTTTCTCGTCGCTGGAGGCGCAAGTCGCGGCGATTGCCGACGATATCGCGTACGACAATCACGACATCGACGATGGGCTTCGCGCGGGATTGCTGACGCTCGACCAAATGCTCGCCGTGCCGCTGGTAGCACGTGGCTGGGACGACGTGCGTCGCCGCTTTCCTGACATCGCACCGAAGCGTCTGGTCGGCGAACTTGTCCGCACGCAGATCGGCACGATGGTCAACGACCTGATCGCCGAGACGCGTCACCGGATCGCGACAAGCGGCGTGACCGACGTCGAGGATGTGCGTGCGGCCGGGCAATGCCTAGTCGGGTTCTCGCCCGAGATGCGCGAGGCGGAACGCGACCTGAAGCGCTTCATGTACGCCAATCTCTATCACCATCCACGGCAGTTGGCGGCCGCGGATGCCGCGAACGGTATCGTCGCCGGCCTGTTCGCGGTCTATCGCACCGACTCGATGACGATGCCCGAGGAATGGCGGGAACGCCTGCCGACCGCAGACCCCGATCGCAGTCGGCACATCGCCGACTTCATCGCCGGGATGACCGACCGGTACGCAGTGTCGCGGTATCGCGAACTGGTCGGCCCGATCGATTTACCGGAGGGGTTCTAGGAAAGGCGTACGCAAACTAAAGCGGCGGCCGGACCGAGGTCCAGCCGCCGCCACCAGGTCGCGCTCGAGGTGAGATCGCTTAGCGCGCCATCGCTGCGACGCCCCCGGCTGCGCCGGCTGCTTCGGTTGTCTTGAACGCGACCGGAACGCCGCCAGACAGGCCCGACACGCGGTTGCCGCGGACGATCAGATGGAACGCCTGGCCCGAGGGATAGCGGCGGCCATCGATGACCTGACGCCCATCCTGCTGGCTGGACGTGTAGATATAGGTGCTGCCCTCGTGCACGAACTTCTGCTGCGTCTCGCCGGCCATGCCGATGGTCGAGGTGAGCGCTGCAGCGGCAGCAGCGATGATCTTGATGGTCTTGCGCATGATCGTTTCTCCCGCGGTGTGCGTCGAGCCGGATCAGGTCGTCACCCAACTCTGAGCTGGAGGATTATTGCGGTGCAGCATGGGTTGCAATTGCAAACCTATCCTTCGCGATTGCAGGTCGTGCAACGGTCAGGCGACAGTTCGATACGATAAGTCGAGGCGCGTGACATACTCTTACGACAACCCGCGGGCAGGGTGATCGAAAGGAGACGTTGCGTGTCGGCTTCCAGTATCGCGCTCAATCGGTTTGGTCTGGGTGCCCGCCCCGATGATCGGATCGAGGGCGATCCGGCGCACTGGCTGACGGCGCAGATGGAGCGGTTCGTGGTGCGCCCACCGGAACTTGCCGCCGCAGCGTCGAGTGCCGAAGTGTCGGCCAGCCTCGCGACCTATTTCGCGCAGATAAAGGCCATTCGGGCGCAGTTCGGCCCACGCGGCGCGCGGCCGCTGCAGCCTGCTGCGTCGACGCCTGCCATGCCGATGCCAATGTGGCCTATGAGGGCGGAGCCGGCCGCGATGGTTCCGTCTCCGGCGACGGTGCCCAATAGCCCGGCTGCCGCAGTCGGTGTTGCGGTGAAGCCCGACGCAGGAGACGGTCCTCGTCAGGAGGCCCGCAGGTTGGCGGGGTTACAGGGTCGCAACGACTATGGCGGTGCGGTCGCCGCGCGGACCAACGCCGCGCTGGCGACCGACGCACCGTTCATCGAACGGCTCGTCTTTTTCTGGGCAAACCATTTCGCGGTCTCCACCGACAAGCTGGAGGTCATCGGTCTCGCCGGCAGCATGGAGTTCGAGGCGATCCGTCCGCACGTGCTGGGGACGTTCGCCGACATGCTGAACGCGGTCGAGCGGCATCCGGCGATGCTGCTGTACCTCGATCAGACCGTCTCGATCGGGCCGGACAGTGCCCGCGGGCTGCGTCTGGCTGGACGGGGCGGCAAGCGGGTCGGCCTGAACGAGAACCTCGCGCGCGAGATCATGGAGTTGCATACGCTCGGTGTTCGCAGCGGATATTCCCAAGCCGACGTGACCGAATTCGCGCGGGCGATGACCGGATGGACGGTGGCAGGCATCGGTCGCGGTCCCGGTTCGCACGACGATGTCGGTACGCCGGGCGCGTTCCAGTTCCTGGCCGACGTCCACCAGCCTGGCGACCGGACGATCATCGGCAAACGCTATCCCGCAGCCGGCGAGGCGCAGGCGCAAGCGGTACTGAGCGATCTCGCGGTCCACCCCGCGACGGCCGAGCATATCGCGACCAAGCTCGCGCGCCATTTCGCCGGCGACGTCCCGCCGCCGGCGATGGTCGCGCGACTGAAGGCCGCGTTCCTGAAATCCGGGGGCGACCTTCCGACCGTCTATCGCGCGCTGATCGCATCGCCCGAAGCATGGGTGTCGACTCCCGTGAAGTTCAAGACACCGTGGGAATGGTACGTCTCCACGCTGCGCGCGCTTGGCACCAAGGCGGTGCAGCCCGGCGTGTCGGTCGGGTTGATGAACCAGCTCGGCCAGCCGGTGTGGAAGCCGGGACAACCGGTCGGGTACGACGATATCGCGGCGGCGTGGGCCGGCCCCGATGCGGTCATGCGGCGGGTCGAGGCGGCCGAGCGGTTCGCCTCGCGTGCGGGCCAAGTCGATGCGCGCGTGCTCGGGCCCAGATTGTTTCCGGCAGCGCTCGGCCCGGCGACGGTGCAGGCGATGTCACGGGCGGAAAGTCCTGCGCAGGCGCTGGCGCTGTTGTTGGTCGCCCCCGAATCGATGCGGAGATAGTGATGCTAGATCGTCGTTCCTTCCTCACGACCGGGGCGCTCGGCGTCCTGGCCTCGACCTTCGCCCCGCGCATCGCATTCGCCCGCGCGGCGACGCCGAAGCGCTTCGTGTTTATCATCCAGCGCGGTGCAGCGGACGGCCTTGGGACGATCGGCGCGGTCGGCGATCCGGCCTTTGCCGGAGTCCGCGGCGATCTGGCAGCGGACGTCGCGACCGGCACGAAGCTCGATGCGATGTTCGCGTTGCATCCGGCGATGGTGGCGAGTGCGGGGCTGTATAAACAGGGCCAGGCGCTGTTCGCGCATGCGATCGCATCGCCTTACCGCGATCGCTCGCATTTCGACGGGCAGAACGTCCTCGAGACGGGTGGCGTCAACGCGTATCAGGTCCGCGATGGCTGGCTGAACCGCCTGCTTGGCGTTTTGCCGGCAGACGAGGCGCGCGCGATCGCGGTGGCGGCGACCGTACCGATGGCGTTGCGCGGGCGGCGTGAGGTGGCGTCCTACGCGCCGTCCAACCTGCCTGATGCGTCGGACGACCTGCTGCAACGCGTATCGCTGCTGTATCAGGGCGACCAGCAACTCCATGGTCTGTGGAGCGAGGCGATGTCGACCCGCCAGCTCACCAGCGATCTCGCACAGGACAACGGTCGCAATGCCGCAGCGACCGGCGTCTTGGCCGCGCGGCTGCTCAAGCCCGACGACGGTGCCCGGATCGCGATGATCGAGACTGGCGGCTGGGACACGCATACCGGCCAGCGTGGCCGACTCGCCGCGCAGTTGAAGGGCCTCGATGCGATGATCGCCGCGCTTCAGTCCGGGCTTGGGCCGCTATGGGCTGACACGATGGTACTCGTCGCGACCGAGTTCGGCCGCACGGTGGCGGTGAATGGCACCGGCGGCACCGATCACGGGACCGGCACCGCGGCAATGCTGTTCGGCGGCGCGGTCAAGGGTGGGCGTGTCGTGTCCGACTGGCCGGGACTGTCGCCCGCTTCGCTGTACGAGGCACGCGATCTGAAGCCGACGATGCAGCTCGATGCGTTCATCGGCGGCGCGGTATCATCGCATTTCGGTGTCGATCCCAGGCGGGCAATGACGGCGCTGTTCCCCGCGAGCGCGAGGACCGCGGCGATCGAAGGACTGGTGCGGGTTTGACGCGAATCTCCGCTTTTCGTGCGTATTGTATCGATACACGGCTGTTCCCTCGCGCACGCGGGGGACCAGGATCTCGCGCGGTAGATGTGATTAGATGGGGCCCCACGTCCGCGGGGGAACGGTTGTCTCGTGCCAACCTCGTGCCAACGTGTCTGAAGACGCCGAGCGGCGCATCCCGCCGCCCCGACGGGATTAAAATTGAGCGCCACCCGGCTTTGGTCTAGAGCGCGCGTTTCCTCGACGTACCGGGACTGCCATGACGCTCTACACCCGTTTTGCCGCGCATATCGACGCGGCACTCGACACGCTGACCGCAGCGGGCACGCTGCCGGTTGGCCTCGACCGCAAGAACGTGACGGTCGAGCCGCCGCGCGACACGAGTCACGGCGATCTCGCGACCAATGCCGCGATGGTGCTCGCCAAGCCCGCCAAGACCAATCCGCGCGTAGTGGCGGATGCGCTGGTCGTCGAACTGTCGAAGCTCGAGGACGTCGCGTCGGCCAGCGTCGCGGGACCCGGCTTCATCAACCTCAAGCTGACCGACGATGCATGGCGCGCCGAACTGGCCGCGATTCCCGCAGCAGGCGCGGATTACGGCCGGTCGAAGCAGGGCGAGGGGATCACGGTCAATATCGAGTATGTCTCGGCGAACCCGACCGGACCGATGCACATGGGCCATTGCCGCGGCGCCGTCGTCGGCGACGCCCTCGCCAGCCTGCTCGAATTCGCCGGGCACAAGGTCATTCGCGAATATTACGTCAACGACGCGGGCGGTCAGGTCGACGTGCTCGCACGCTCGGTCCACCTGCGCTACCGCGAGGCGCTCGGCGAGACCGTCGAGATTCCCGAGGGGCTGTATCCCGGCGACTATCTCGTCCCCATCGGCCAGTCGCTCGCGAAGGAGTTCGGCGATCGCTACGTCGGCGCGCCCGAGAGCGAATGGCTGGCGACCTTCCGCAGGCAGGCGGTCGCGGCGATGATGGTGATGATCCGCGCCGACCTCGCGCTGCTCGGGATCGAGCATGAGGTGTTTTCGTCGGAAGCGGAGCTACAGGCGGCGGGCAAGCCCGAGGCGGCCGAGGCAGAACTGCGATCGCGCGATCTCGTCTATGACGGCGTGCTCGAGGCGCCGAAGGGCGAAACGCCGGACGATTGGGAACCGGTCGAACTACCGCTGTTCCGCTCGACCCAGTTCGGCGACGACCAGGATCGGCCGATCAAGAAGTCGAACGGGTCATGGACCTATTTCGGCGCCGATCTCGCCTATCATTTCCAGAAGAGCCAGTCAGCGGACCAGCTGATCGACATCTGGGGTGCGGATCATGGTGGCACGGTCAAGCGGATCGTCGCAGCCGTGGCGGCGCTGACTGGCGGCAAGACGCGGTTCGACGTCAAGCTGGTCCAGATGGTCCGGCTGCTGCGCAACGGCGAGCCGGTCAAGATGTCGAAGCGCTCGGGCAATTTCGTCACGCTGGCGGACGTTGTGCGCGAGGTCGGCAAGGACGTCGTGCGCTTCACGATGCTGACGCGGCGGTCGGATGCGCAGATGGACTTCGACTTCGCCAAGGTGGTCGAGGCGTCGAAGGACAACCCGGTTTTCTACGTCCAATATGCGCACGCGCGGATCGCTTCGTTGCACCGGCGTGCGGAAGAGGCAGGAATTACGCCCATTTCGGCCGATTTGTCCCGGCTTGATACGGACGAACTGGCGCTTGTGCAGCTCGCGGCGCAGTTTCCGCGGCTCGTTGAAATCGCCTCCACGGCGCGTGAACCGCATAGAATTGCGTTTTATCTCTATGACTTGGCGGCGGCGTTCCATGCGCTCTGGAATGTCGGCAACGACCGTCCCGATCGCCGCTTCCTGGTGATCGAGGATCCGCAGGCGACCGCGGCACGGCTTTTCCTCGCCTCTGCGATCGGGCAGATTATTCATAATGGCCTTGCTATCATGGGGGTCGAAGCGGTTTCGGAGATGAAGTGATGGCCGAAGACATGGATCTGCGCGAGGAAGACCGGCTGCCGTGGCTCGAGACGGTCGAACCGGATGACACCGAGACGGTCGGCATCGGCCGCGTCATCGCGCTGGTCGTGCTAGGTCTGGCCGTCCTGGCGGCGATCATCTTCGGCATTTACAAGCTGCAACAGCGCGCACCCACGGGTGACGGCCAGCTGATCGCCGCGCAGGAAGGCGACTACAAGGTCAAGCCGGACGAGCCCGGCGGCCTGAAGGTCAATGGCGAGGGCGATGCCGCGATCGCGACCAGCGCGGGCAAGTCGGGCAATGGCGCGATCGACCTACGCGGCGTGCCGGAGGCGCCGGTCGACGGCAAGCGTGCCACGTCCGCGAAGAAGACCGATGCCGCGGGCCGCAACGCGGTGGCGCAGGTGCCCGAGTCGGGCGGTCGCTTGGTGGCCGCGGCGCCGATGGCGCCGTCGCGCTCGGGCGTTGCCGGAACCGCCAGCGGCGGCTCGCTGGTACAGCTCGGCGCGTTTCCGAGCGAGGCGTCGGCCAATGCCGCCTGGGAGCGATTCTCCAAGCGATTCGCCTATGTCGCATCGCTCGGCAAGTCGGTCCAGCCGGTCGCGACGGGTGGCAAGACGCTGTATCGCTTGCGCGTGAACGCCGGCAGCGCGAACCAGGCGGCCGACATTTGCGGGCGCCTGCGGGTTGCCGGCGAAACCTGCTTCGTCGCGAGCTGACGAGGCGGGTTTGCGAGAACGGGGTGCGGCTTTACAGGCCGCCCCGTCGGCATGGTCGTCATCCTGCGCAGGCCGGGATCCGTATCTCTTAGCTAGCGCCTATACGGTGAAGGCATCCAATATGGGTTCCCGCCTCCATGGGAATGACGTTGGATGGCTGGGGGGCGTAGATCCTGATATGTCCGGTCGGCTCCAGGTGTTGGTACTGCGAACACGGAATAGCTGGCGAGTTAGCTGCTCGACGGCCTACAAAAGTGTCAGTCAGCAGATCTCCCAACAAATACAGCGCCCCGGCGAAAGCCAGGACCTAATTGGAAGGGGCCGAAACAGAGAGAGGATGCGGTTGTTCTCTCCGCGCTCCTGTTTGACCCAGTCTCCGGCCGCGAGGCACTTGCTCGAAGCATAACGGTGCCAAGCATATTCGCGGTAAAGCCGATATCGGCAGATGGGGCGTCAACATCCAGCGACAGCCGCAGGAATCCTGAACCGCCATATCATCTCAACCGGTGCCGTTCAGATCGAACGACGATGCTTCCCGCCATATTTGCGACCGATATAGTCGCCGATCTGCGCAACCTCGGTGGCAGCGGCGCGCGCGCCTTCCATCCGACAGGGCAGGGGATCGTGGTCATGGTCGGCGACCCGCGCCTGCACCTTGTCGCACAACTCCTCGATGTCTGCGCGCGAAAGGACATTCTTCTCCCGTAACAGACAAATCAGGCTTTGCAGGATCACGAGGTTTTTGTCCTCTGGGTCTGCTTCGAGTTTCAGGTTCGTTGGCATCGGCCATCTCCTCTTCCGGTATGTAGAAGACTATGCCGACCAGAGCGCATTGCAAGCAGCGAATTGAGAAATGGGTATCTCCACACGCGACGTTGAGAGGACGCGATTCGGCGTCATTGGATACCGCCCTATCGGCCAGGCCACGGTAACCGTAGCGCGGAACCCAAGTTCACGCCGCCCAGCCGATCAAGCCGTTTGGTAATGGTGCTTCGACCGACTATCTCTATGGCATGTACAAACCAAAAGCCGGTCTTCCGACGCGCGAGCAGATTCTCGACTTCATCGCCACCTCCGACGTGCCCGCGGGCAAACGCGAGATCGCCAAGGGCTTTGGGCTCAGCGCGCAGGACAAGATCGGGCTGAAGGCACTGCTCAAGGACATGGCCGACGAGGGGCTGATCGACAGCGCTCCCGGTCGCGCGTTCCACAAGATGGGCGGCATTCCGAAGGTGACGGTGCTACGAATCGCGGACGTTGATGACGGTGGCAACGTCTGGGCGGTGCCCGAGCGCTGGGAGGCCGAGGGTGTGCCGCCGCCACGGCTGCGTGTGCGCGAGCGGAAACGTGGTGCGCTGGGCGTCGGCGAACGCATCCTTGCGCGGACCGAGGAGGCGGGGAACGGCTGGATCGCGCATCCGATGAAGGTGCTCGCGCCGGCGTCGGAGCAGGTGCTGGGCGTGTTGCGCGAAGAGGCGGGGCGGCTTTGGCTGACAGGTGTCGACAAGCGCGAGCGGCGCGAGTTCGCGGTTGCGGATGCAGGCGGTGCGGCGCCGGGCGATCTCGTGCTGGCGGAGCTTGCGGGCAAGCCGCCTAAGATTGCGGCGCGCGTCGTTTCGAAACTGGGCGATCCGTTTGCGGCGCGTAGCTTCTCGCTGATCGCGATCCACAAGCTCGGCATCCCGGACGTGTTCTCGCAGGAGGCGCTCGACGAGGCGGAGCGGGTTTCGAAGTTGCCGCTGGGGGAAGGGCGCGAGGATCTGCGCGACCTGCCGATCGTCGCGATCGATCCCGAGGATGCTCGCGATCACGACGACGCGGTCTGGGCGGAGGCGGACGACGATTCCTCAAACGTGGGGGGCTGGAAGGCGATCGTCGCTATTGCGGACGTCAGCTTCTACGTGCGGCCGAAGTCCGAGGTCGACCGGGAGGCGCGGCGGCGGGGGAATTCGGTGTATTTCCCCGACCGGGTGGTGGCGATGTTACCCGAGATCCTGTCTGCCGAGGTGTGCTCGCTGAAGGAGGGTGCTGACCGTGCTGCGCTCGCGTGTCATTTGCGGATCGGCAAGGATGGCTCGCTGAAATCGTGGCGCTTCACTCGCGCGGTGGTCCGGATCGCGGCGAACCTGGCGTATGAAGAGGCGCAGGCGATCATCGACTCCTGCTCCCCTCCCCTAGACGGGAGGGGAAATATGCTTGCCGTGTTGCAGCCCCTCTGGGCCTGTTGGCATGCGCTTGCCAAAGCGCGAGACGCCCGCGCGCCGCTCGATCTCGATCTTCCAGAACGCCGCGTAGTGCTCGACGAGCAGGGGCGGATCATGTCGGTGTCGTCGCGCGAACGGCTCGACGCGCATCGGCTGATCGAGGATTACATGATCGCCGCCAACGTCGCCGCCGCCAAGGCGCTGGAGGCCAAGAAGGCGGCGGTGATGTACCGCATCCACGAGCCGCCGAGCCGCGAGAAGTTGGCGGCGCTGAAGGAATATCTCGAGACGTTCGACGTGCCGTTCGCGCTCGGGCAGGTGGTCCGTCCGGCGACGTTCAATCACATCATCGAGCGGATCGGCGATGCGGACTTCCGGCCTCAGGTGATGGAGCAGATCCTTCGCACGCAGACTCAAGCCTATTACGCGCCCGGCAATCACGGGCACTTCGGCCTCAGTCTCGGCAGTTATGCGCACTTCACGTCGCCGATCCGGCGTTATGCCGATCTGCTCGTCCACCGCTCGCTGGTCTCGGCATACGGCTTGGGCGAGGGCGGTTTGCCGGCGGACGATGCGGCCAATATGGAGTCGGTCGGCGAGATTATCAGCCGCCTCGAACGCCGCGCGATGGAGGCGGAACGCGATACCACCGATCGCTACGTCGCCGCATTCCTGTCCGAGCGCGTCGGCCAGGTGATGGACGTGCGGATCACCGGGGTGACCAATTTCGGCTTCTTCGCGACGGTTGAAGGTGTCGGCGGTGATGGCCTGATGCCGGTCCGCGATCTGGGCGGAGAGTATTTCCGCTTCGACGAGGGCGCGCGGACGCTGACCGGCGAGCATAGCGGCCACGTCTTCGCGCAAGGCCAGACGCTGGAGATGCGGCTGGCAGAGGCGAACCCTGTATCGGGCGCACTCCGCTTCGAAATGCCCGAGGGGAAGGGCGCGGCCCGGCCACCGCGCAATGGCCGTAAACCGGTGCGCGAGATCAAGCGGCGCGGTCGCCCGGCAAATATCCGTCATCAGGGCAAACGACGTTAGGATTTGCGCAAACCCTGCGCGGTATGCGACGTTCTCGCCGTGGAGATTGGTATGTGGAGACTGAGGCTAGGCCGATCGCGGCGACGGATCGTCAAGGATTTCGTCGCGGCGAAGGCGACCGTGGCGGACCGCGCGATCGCCTACGAGGCCGAGGATGCCGCGACGTTCCGGCGCTTGTGCGGCTATGGCGCGATCGTCGACGACGGCGCGGGGCGCTATCATCTCGACGCGGGCAAGCTGGGTGCGTTTCGCGGTGCGGTGCGCAGGCGGGCTGCGGCGATCGCGGCGACGTCGGGAGTCGTTGCGAGTGCGGCCGCCGCGGCGACGGTGTTCGCGCTGGCGGAGTGATGCCGGCAATTTAAGCCGATAGTCCGATACGGGCAGCGCCCGACGATCACGCGCAACCAAAAGAGTATTTCCCCGCGAAGGCGGGGACCCAGACTGGGCCCCCGCCTTCGCGGGAGAACAAGCAGGCGGGTATTTTCGCGGGACCAATGATCCCGGTCTAACATCCGACCGTAAACCTCAGCCCCGCCTTCGCCACCAGCCGGTCGCGCAGTTTCGCGCCCATCAGCGCGCCCGGAGTCCAGATCCCGCCGTCGCCCTCGACGTCCTGCACGAGGCACAGCGCCGCCTCCGCGATCATCTTGCTGGTCGAGCCGTAGCCCGGATCGCGATCGCCCGTGACGACCGCGTCGATCCGCTCGCCGTCGGGCAGGATGCCGACGAACAACAGGTCGTAATGCCCGGCGTCGCGTTCTTCCTTCGAGGGTCCCTCGCCGGGCTTCGGCCCCTGGTCGCCCGAGAACGGATTGAACTTCGCGATCGCCTCCGCCGCGACCTTGCCGAGATCGCCCAGTCCCGCGACCATCATCTCGTCATAGACGAAGTCCGCGCCATACGCCTCGCCGAGCAGAAAATTGGTGCGGTGGACGTTCTTGGTGTTGATCGGCGCCATTACGAAGGGTGCTACCCACGCGGAAATGGTCGTGTCGTATTCAGGGATCAGCCCGGTCGGCTGGTGCGGGCCGCTGAAACCGGGGGTGAGCGCGAACGGACTGGTCAGCAACTTGACGATGCCGGGATCGCGCGCGGCAGCGGCGAGCGTCGCCTTGAGGCTCGCCGCGGTGCCGCCCGAGAACGTCCCCTGCATTTTCCGCACGCGACCTTTCACGCGGGGCGCTGGGATGCCGTATTTCGCCTTGGCGGCGTCCTGCAACGTCAGCACGCCGAGATCGAACGGGATGCTGTCGAACCCGCACGAGAACACGATACGTGCGCCGGTCCGCGTGGCTTCGCCTTCGTGCGCGTCGATCATGTGGCGCATCCAGGCGGGCTCTCCACAGAGGTCGACATAGCCGGTGCCGGTCGCGGCGCAGGCGGCGACGAGGTCCGAGCCGTACAACTGGTACGGTCCGACCGTCGAGATGACGACGGTGGCGCGCTCGGCCATTGCGCGCAGGCTGGCGGGATCGTCCGAATCCGCAGTGACCAGCGCTGTATCGGCGGGTGCTCCGATCAGGTCGCGGACCTCCTGCAGTTTCGCCAGCGAACGCCCGGCCATCGCCCAGCGCACGCCGGTCGGGTATGTCTGGACGAGATATCCGGCAACCAGCCGCCCGGTGAACCCGGTCGCGCCGTACACGATGATGTCGAAGTCGCGCATGTCCGTCTCCTGTTTCGCCGAGTTTGCGCGCGTGGGCGCGGCGTCGCAAGCGAAAGACCGTCGTCGGAGTGGCTCGCCATCGACACGCGGATCTGTCAGCATCGGCAGATGGCATCCGATCGCAAAACCGTCGCGTTCATCGTCGACCAGCTCGCCGCGGCGGGAGAGGTCTCCGCAAAGCCGATGTTCGGTGAATACGGGCTCTATTGCGATGGCAAAATGGTCGGCTTGATCTGCGACGACCAGCTGTTCGTGAAGCCGACCCCAGGCGGTCGCGCTTTTGCGGGGGCGATCGACGAGGGTGCGCCGTATCCGGGGGCGAAACCGTGTTTGCTGGTCGACGCGGATCGGTGGGACGATGCCGACTGGCTGGCGGGCCTTGTCCGGATCTCGACTGCGGAACTGCCTGTGCCGAAGCCGAAGAAGGCGAAGATTAAGAAGGGCTAAGGCGGACCGAGGTTTAGTTTGAGTCCAAGGCTCTCATTCGTCTTCCGTCATGCCGGGCTCGTTCCGGCATCCACGGCACCGCACTATCGAGAGCAATGGGTCCGCGGCGCCGTGGACCCCGGAACAAGTCCGGGGTGACGGAGCAATGATGGCGCCGTCTCGCGCTGAAACTGCCGAACAGCGCTCGTCCCTACGCCGCCTCGTTGAACTGCAAACTCGCCAGCCGCGCGTAGAGCCCGCTGTTGGTCATCAGCGACCCGTGCGAGCCTTCCTCGACGATCTGCCCGTCGTTCATCACGATGATCCGTCCCGCCGCGCGCACCGTGGCGAGGCGGTGCGCGATGACCAGCGTGGTGCGGTTCGCCATCAGCCGCTCAAGCGCCTCCTGGACTAGCCGCTCGCTCTCGGCATCCAGCGCACTCGTTGCCTCGTCGAGCAACAGGATCGGCGCATCGCGGAGAAGCGCTCGGGCGATCGTGACGCGCTGGCGCTGGCCACCCGACAGCCGGGCGCCGCCTTCGCCGAGGAACGTGTCGAGTCCGTCGGGCAGTTTGCGGAGGAACTCGGCGGCATTGGCGGCTTCAGCGGCGGCCCAGAGCTGGTCGTCGGTCGCGGACCAGTCGCCGTAACGCAGATTGTCGCGGGCGGAGGCGCCGAAGATGATCGTCTCCTGCGGCACCATCGCGATGCGTGCACGGACCTCCGCCGGATCGGCGTCGCGGAGGTCAATCCCGTCGAGCGTCACGCGGCCGGCGTCGGGATCGTAGAAGCGCTGGACCAGTTGAAACAACGTGGTCTTGCCCGCGCCCGACGGGCCGACAACCGCGACCGTCTCGCCTGGTTTCACGTCAAGCGAGAAGCCGTTGAGCGCGGCGACGTCGCGGCGCGTCGGGTAGTGGAACTGAACATTCTCGAACGCGAGCGCGCCTCGCGGCGGCTGCGGCAATGCTAACGGGTTGGCGGGGGCGGCGATTTCGGGCTTCTCACGGAGCAGTTCGGACAGGCGTCCAGCCGCGCCGGCGCCGCGCAACAGGTCGCCGTACACTTCTGTCAGCGCGCCGAACGCACCTGCGACGATGCCGCCGGTCAGCACGAAGGCGGCGATCGCACCGCCGCTGATCCGCCCGGCGGCAACGTCGATCGCGCCTTCCCACAGGACCAGCGTGATCGATCCGAACACGAGGCCTATGACGATCGCGGTCATCACGGCACGCAACAGGATGCGCGCACGGGCCGCGGCAAAGGTCGCGCCGACCGCGTCGGCGAACCGTGCAGCCTCGCGGTCTTCCTGGCCGAACGCCTGTACGACCTTCATCGCGCCGAGAGTCTCGGTGGCGATCGAGCCGACATCGGCGACGCGGTCCTGCGAGGTGCGCGAGTAATTGCGGACGCGTTTGCCGAGCAGCGCGATCGGCAGGATGATCAGCGGGATGCCGATCATCAGCATGCCCGCGAGCTTGGGCGAGATCGCGAACAGGTAGATCAGCCCGCCGATCCCGGTGAAGGTGTTGCGCAGCGCGATCGATACCGTGCTACCGACGACCTGTTCGATCAGCGCGGTATCCGAGGTCAGGCGCGAGGCGATCTCGGACGGGCGGTTCTCCTCGAAGAAGCGCGGCGTCAGGCGGAGCAGGTGGCGTTGCACGGTGGTGCGGATGTCTGCGACGACGCGCTCGCCGAGCCACGACACGTAATAGAAGCGGACCGCGGTTGCGACCGCGAGGACCGCGACGATCATCAGCAGATAGTGGAACGAGTTGGCCACCGAACCGCCCTCGCCGGGGCCGAAGCCGCGATCGATCACGCGCTTGAACCCGTACGGGATGCCGATCGTCGCCGCCGATGTCGTCAGCAAGGCAAGGCCAGCAAACGCGATCTGGCGAGGATAGTTGGCGGCATGGCGCCACACCATCGCGAGATCGCCGATCCGGCGGGGCGTTTTGTCTTCGGGTATCGGCTTGGCCATTTGGGCGGCCTAGCAGCGGCGGGAGTGGCGCTCAACGAGAACCGCGTGCCGGGGGGCTCCATCGTGGCCGTCCCGGGTCGGGCGCCGCGTCCGTTCCCTATCGATCGCGCGTTGCGCTGCAACGAAATTACACTAGGTTGTCGGCAAGCCCGATGAGGCGAGAGGATACCGCATGCTCTACGATGCTTATGAATTCCAGCGCTCCATGATGGCCGGCGCGAGCAGGTTGGCCAGTTTCGGCGCTGACATGCTGAACAATCCGGCAAACCCGTTCGCCTATTTGGGCGGTGGTGCTGTCATCGGATCGGCACTCGAAGTGTTCGCACACGCGAACGCGACGCGCGGCAAGCCCGCCTTCGGGCTTGACCAGACGATCATCGACGAACGTGAAGTCGCGGTGCGCGAGGAGATCGTGCTGCGAAAGGATTTCGGGCAGCTGAAGCGCTTCGTGCGCGACGGTATCGATGGCGGTCCGAAGCTGCTGATCGTCGCACCGATGTCTGGGCATTATGCGACGTTGCTGCGCGGCACAGTCGAGCGGATGCTGCCGTTTGCCGACGTTTACATCACCGACTGGCGCGACGCGCGCAGCGTGCCGGTGTCGGCCGGGCGGTTCGATCTCGACGATTACATCGATTATCTGATCGAATTCCTCGAAACGATCGGCTCGAACGAGGGGCAGGGGGGCACGCACATGCTCGCCGTCTGTCAGCCGTCGGTGCCGTGTTATGCCGCCGTTGCACTAATGAGTGCGGACAAGAACCCGTGCCGGCCGAAGACGCTGACGATGATGGGCGGTCCGGTCGACACGCGAGAGGCGCCGACCGCAGTCAACACGCTGGCGACCGAGCGGCCACATGCATGGTTCGAGCAGAACGTCATTGCGACGGTTCCGGGCAATTATCCGGGGGCGGGGCGGAAGGTGTATCCCGGGTTCCTGCAGCTCGCCGGGTTCATGTCGATGAACCTTGGCAACCACATGGTCTCTCATTGGGAGATGTATAAGCATCTCGTTCAGGGAGACGGCGCAAGCGCGTCGCAGAGCCAGGATTTCTACGAGGAATACCGCTCGGTCTGCGACATGACCGCGGAGTTCTATCTCCAGACGATCGACGTCGTGTTCCAGAACCATGCGCTGCCGCGCGGGATCATGACGCATCGCGGGCGAGTGGTGGACCCGGCGGCGATCACTGACATTGGGCTGCTCGCGGTCGAGGGGGAGCGTGATGATATTTCGGGGTTGGGGCAGACGAAGGCTGCGCTGACGCTGGCGACCGCGCTACCGGATGACAAGAAGCGCTATCTGTTGGCGGAGGGTGCTGGTCATTACGGGATCTTCAATGGATCGCGCTGGCGGGATAAGATCGCGCCGGTGGTTGAAGAGTTCATTACTGCGAACGGATAGAGCTTTTAGTTTACTTCGATAGTCCGTCACCCCAGCGAAAGCTGCGGTTTCCCTTTTGGGTGACGTCAACGCTCAAACTGGGAGATCCCAGCTTTCGCTGGGATGACGGATGGGGGAGGGGGCGGTAGTTTCTCGCCCCCTCCCCGGTGGTCTTATGCGATCGAGTTGACCACTGCGTGGCT
The DNA here is from genome assembly GCF_053345535.1 of Sphingomonas sp. M1A8_2b. Classification (NCBI taxonomy): domain Bacteria; kingdom Pseudomonadati; phylum Pseudomonadota; class Alphaproteobacteria; order Sphingomonadales; family Sphingomonadaceae; genus Sphingomonas; species Sphingomonas sp. M1A8_2b. The sequence goes on from NZ_JBKFAH010000001.1 coordinate 1,350,164, forward strand.
GCTCGACTCGTCCGACTGGATCGTACCGCCGAACAGCATCTTGAGGCGGCCGCCGATCGAGATGTCGGTTTCCCACAGCTCGGCGCTGTCGATGTCGAAGCGCAGCAACGTCAGGTTCGGGTCTTCCTTGCCGCCCGGAAACCATGCCTCGACCTGGTTGTTCCAGAGCTTGTCGATCTGCGTGCGGTCGTTCGACGTCGAGACGTCGCCAGACATGCACGCGAAGAAATCATGACCCTTGCCGACGAACTGCGCCATCGCCGCGCCGCCCTTGGCGATGCGGTTGTCGCGGCCGGCGAAGAAGAACAGCGTGTTGGGCTGATCGTCGTCGATCTGCGCGGTCATCGGCTCGGAATGCTGGCTCCCCGAATGCTGGCCGTCGTGCAGGCCGATCATCACGAACGGGCTCGCCTTCAACTTGTCGATGAACTTCGCTGCGACTTCCTGCGGGGTATCCTTGTCGGCCATCGTCATTCTCCTAGTGGCTTGGATTGCCTGTGAGAACGGGTGGGGCGGAGGTTGGTTGCGCGGGGGCGTCCGATCGGCGCACGCGATGTCGCTTGGTACTTGCGCATGCGACGCGTCATGGTGGCGGCGGCAGCAGTCTTGCTGCCAAACCAAGAAAGGTAAGGTGTATGCAACTTGCCGATCTGTGCCTCATCCTCGGCATGCTCTTCGCCTTCGCGACATTAGTCGTGAAGATCATCGAAGTGTCACGCAAAGGCTAGGTGCACGGGAGGGGCTCGATCTAGCAGTCGAGTCCCAAACGTATTGAGCCCCGGCCGCTAGCACGACCGAGGCCCAGACACGAAAGGCGGTGTATGCAACGCCGGTACAGTACATGCGCTACACCGGTGTGGATTTCAAGATCACAGCACTTCGAACAACCCGGCGGCGCCCATGCCGCCGCCGACGCACATCGTGACCACGACATACTTTGCGCCGCGACGCTTGCCTTCGATTAGTGCGTGGCCGGTCGCGCGGGCGCCGGTCATGCCGTAGGGGTGGCCGATCGAGATCGCGCCGCCGCTGACGTTGAGCAGCTCGTCGGGAATGCCGAGGTTGTCGCGGCAGTACAGCACCTGCACTGCGAACGCCTCGTTCAGTTCCCACAGGCCCACATCGTCCATCTTCAGGCCGAAGCGCTTGAGCAGCTTGGGGATCGCCACGACCGGGCCGATGCCCATCTCGTCGGGCTCGGTGCCGCCGACCGCCATGCCGACATAGCGCCCGAGCGGCTGGAGGCCACGCTGCGAGGCGATCTTCTCTTCCATCAGCACCGACGAGGACGAGCCGTCGGAGAGCTGCGACGCGTTGCCGGCGGTGATCGTGTAGTCGGGGCCCATCACGGGCTTGAGCGACTGGAGACCTTCCAGTGTCGTGTCGGCGCGGTTGCCCTCGTCCTTGGTGATCGTCACGTCCTTGTACGTGACCTCCTTCGTCTCCTTGTTTACGATGGCCATGTTGGCGTCGACGGGGATGATCTCCGCGTCGAAATAGCCCGCGGCCTGCGCGGCGGCGGTGCGTTGCTGCGACTGGAGCGCGTAGGCATCCATTGCGTCGCGGCTGATGCCGTAGCGCTTGGCGACGACTTCGGCGGTCTGCAGCATCGGCATGTAGACGTCCTTGTGCATCGCGATCAGCTGGGGATCGGGGGCGACGCGCATCTGCGGGGTCTGGACGAGGCTGATGCTCTCGACGCCGCCGCCGATCGTGATGTCCATGTTGTCGGTAATGATCTGCTTGGCGGCGGTGGCGATCGCCATCAGGCCCGACGCGCACTGGCGATCGACCGACATGCCCGAGACGGTAACGGGGAGCCCGGCGCGGAGCAGCGACGTGCGGGCGATGTTGCCGGCTTGGTGACCCTGCTGGAGCGCGCAGCCGAAGACGACGTCGTCGACTTCGGCACCGTCGATGCCGGCGCGTTCGACGGCGGCCTTGATCGAATGCGACGCAAGCGTGGGGGCGGGGGTGTTGTTGAAGCCGCCGCGATAGGCGCGGCCGATGGGCGTGCGGGCGGTGGAGACGATGACGGCTGAACGCATGATTTTATCCTTATCTGCTCCCTTCCCGCTTGCGGGAGGGGTTGGGGGAGGGGGTGGCCAAAGCAGCCGGCGCAATCGCGGCTATCTCGGACCCTCCCCTGACCCCTCCCGCAAGCGGGAGGGGAATGAGTAATCAAACGAAGACTTGGCTGATCCATTCGGCGATCAAGGCGGGCTTTTCCTGACCTTCGATCTCGACAGAGAAGGCGTTGGTCTGCTGCCACTGGCCGGGGCGCTTTTCGTCGAACGAGAGCAGCTTGAAACGGCCGCGGACCTTCGAGCCGGAGCGGACGGGGGTCAGGAAGCGGACCGAGTTGCCGCCGTAATTGACGCCCATCTTGGCACCCTCGATGGTCGGCGCATCGGGCACCTTCGACGACAGCAGCGGCATGAGCGACAGCGTCAGGAAGCCGTGTGCGATCGTGCCGCCGAACCGGGTCTGCGCCGCGCGGACCGGATCGATGTGGATGAATTGGTGGTCGCCGGTCGCATCGGCGAACTTGTCGATCATGGCCTGCGTGACCTCGACCCAATCGGAGACGGTTTCCGTGCCGACACGGGCCTGCATCTGGGCGGTGGTGATCGTTGCCACGGGGTTCCTCTCTGGTTGGCGCTGAACGCTGGTGCGTCTCTAGGCCGGTCGGCGAGGCTCCTGCAAGTCTCGACCAACCTAAAAGAGGAAAAACCCGCATCCGCTAAGGTGGGCGCGCGAACCCGATGTTCTAAACGTCGACGCGAGCCGCGGCGAGTTCGGGATATGGCATCACCACGGAGCCATTAGGTGCGGCGGTCATGTTGACCTGGGTCGGGAAGGCGATCTCGATCTTTTCGTCGTTGAAGCGTTTCAGGATCGCGATGCCGACCGCCGTGCGGCCATCGTAGAAGCTGGCGTAATCCGGCCCCTTGCTGTCGAACTGGACCTCGAAATCGAGGCTCGACGCGCCGAAGCCGGTGAAGCCGGCGCGGGTGAAGATCTTGTCGTTGGCTTCGACGATCTCCTTCAGCATCGCAGGGATACGCGAACACACTTCGGGGGGCGTCGAATAGGTGACGCCGATGATGAATTTCGCGCGGCGATGGTTGCGTTGCGTGTTGTTGAGGATCTCCTTGTTGAGGAGATTCTTGTTCGAGATCACGCGCTCCTCGCCGTCGATCCCGCGGATGCGCGTGGATTTCAGGCCGATCGCCTCGACGCTGCCCGAGGCGGTGTCGTAGCTGATCGAGTCGCCGCGGCGGAACGGGCGGTCGAAGATGATCGCGAGGGCGGCGAACAGGTCGGCGAAGATGCCTTGCGCGGCGAGGCCGATCGCGATGCCGCCGACGCCGAGCCCAGCGACGAGGCCGGTGACGTTGACGCCGAGATTGTCGAGTACCACCACCAGCGCGACGGCGAAGACGACGAAGGTGACGAGCAGGCGGATCAGGCCCATCGCCGAGAGCAGCGCCTCGCCCGAATAATGTTCGGACTGCGTGCGGTGCTCGATCGCGCCGAGGATGATCTCGCGCACCCAAACGGCGGCCTGGAACACCGCGGCAACGGTGAAGAGGAAGTCGATCGTCTTCGATACCTCGCCGGGCGCGGCGGAATAGCCGGACACCAGCTTCGCCGCGAGCATGACGATGAAGAAGTTGCCGGTGCGTGCGATCGCCTTGCCGACGACGATGCCCCAGCCGTTGAGCGCGCGCGGGCGTTCGCAGAGCTTGCTGCCGAAGCGGCGCGTCGTGTGGAGGACGATGACGATGACTGCACCGATCCCGAACGCGATCAGGATCTGGAGCCAATAGGCCTGGATCCAGGCGAAGCTCGCGGTGACGAACCCTTGCGCATGATCGCCGACATCGCTGGCGTCGAAGATCGGCTGTTTGGCGGCGGCAGTGGAATTGGACATGGAAATACTCGTCAGGCCGCTTTGGCGCGTGGGGATGCGATCGTGGCGGTCGCGGGCGTGCCGGCCTCGAGGAAGGCGATCAGGCCGCATTCCTCCCGGCTAAGATGGCGCTTGGCGCGCGGGAGGCGGAGGGCCTTGCGGAAGGTCGACTGACCGGTCTTCACGAGCGCGATCAGTGATGGGTGGACGTAGCTTTTGCGCGCGATCGCGTGCGTGTTGCCGAGCCGGGCGACGACGGGTTCGAGCATCGCCTTGAGGCTGAGGTCGCGCTCGGCCGATGCGAGCGCCTCGAACGCGGCGACGCTGGCAGCCCAGGTGCGGAAGTTCTTGGCGGTGAAATCGGTGCCGGTGACGTCGCGGATGTAGCAGTTCACGTCGGTCGAGGTGACCGGGTGCGCCTCGCCCGCGTCGTCGAGCCATGCGAACAGATGCTGTTCGTCTAGGTCCTGGCATTTCTTGACGAAGCTGCTGAGCGAGCGGTCGGTGATCCTGAGCGTCCGCATCTTGCCGGACTTGCCCTTGTACTGGAGCTTCAGCGTCGCGCCCTTCACCTCGCCGTGGCGCTTGCGCAGCGTGGTGGCGCCGAAGCTCTCGTTCGCCTCGGCATAAGCTTCGTTACCGATGCGGATATGGCCGCCGTCGAGCAGCCGGATGACCGCGGCGACCGCGCGTTCACGGGTCAGCGAGCGTTTGCGGAGGTCCGCCTCGACGGCATTGCGGATCTTGGGGAGGGCGTGGCCGAAATCGGCGCAGCGTTCGTATTTGGCGGCCTCCTGTGCTTCGCGAAAACCCACGTGATAGCGATACTGCTTGCGCCCCTTCTCGTCCCAGCCGACCGCCTGGATATGGCCGTTCGGCTTTGGGCAGAACCAGGCGTCGCGGTAGGCGGGGGGCAGGCCGACCGCGTTCAGCCGGTCGATCTCGTCGCGTTCGGTGATGCGTTCGCCCTTGGCATCCCAATAGCCCCACCCGTTCCGCATCTTCTTGCGGGTGATGCCGGGCTTGGAGTCGTCGGAATACACGATCTTGGTGGGCAATGCGGGGGTCCTTCTCGTCTGGAAATGTTCGGGAGGACGCATCGTTCCGGAACGACGGGCGCGGCGCGGGGTTGAGGGTGCACGGGATTTCACTGGAGACATGACATGGCCGATCTTTCCCAAGCTCGCGTATTGATGCTCGCTGCCGATGGTTTCGAGACCGTCGAACTGTTCGAACCGCGCAAAGCGCTGGAGGCGGCGGGGGCGAAAGTAACGCTGGCGTCGATTAAGACCGACCCGATCCAGGGCATGAAGGGCGACATCAACAAGGCCGAGACGGCGACGCCCGACCTGACGCTCGACGAGGTCGATACCGACGATTACGACGCGCTGGTGCTGCCGGGCGGCGTCGCCAACCCGGACACGATGCGCCAGCAGGAGCGCGCGATCGAGATCATCACCGAGTTCATGGAAGACGGGAAGATCATCGCCGCGATCTGCCATGCGCCGTGGCTGCTGGCCGAGGCGGACGTGATCGACGGACGCCGCGTGACGAGCTTCCCGTCGATCCGGACGGACCTCGAGAATGCGGGCGCGGACGTGGTTGACGAGGAGGTCGTGGTCGACGGCAACCTGATCACCAGCCGCAAGCCGGACGATATTCCGGCGTTCAACAAGGCGATCATCGACGCGCTTGAGGAAGAACTGGCCGACGAACCGGTCGACTGAGTTGTTCACTTCCCGCTTGCGGGAGGGGTTAGGGGAGGGGTGTTGGGGGCCGATGTGTTACGGTCGCCCCTCCCCCGACCCCTCCCGCAAGCGGGCGGGGAGCCTGTTGAGTTTGCGTTGCGCTGGGCGTTCGATCAGGTGGTAGAGCGCGATCGAGGCTAGCAGTACCAGGCCGAGGTACAGCGCGATCAGCATCGGTGGGACAGCCGCCGCGTCGCTGACGAACAGCAGCTTGAATACGACCCACAGCATGAAATGGCCGAGATACGTCGCGTAGCTGATCTCGCCGAGATAGTGGACCGCCCGGCTCGAGAGCGGGTTCCACTTTGCCGCGGACGTGAGCGCCAGCACGAGGAGCAGGCAGGCGAAGGCGGCCGGGACCACCAGCGTTTCGGGTGTGCCAGCCGCCCACGCTGCCAAAAGCGCGACGCCGGCGGTCGACGCAGCGATCGCTGTTCGCATTGGATGCGTGGCGCGCCACCGCAGCCAGAGCGCGCTCACGATCGTACCGGTCATGAATTCGGTCAGACATCGCAGCAACCCGTAGCGCGGGATATCGGTGCCGAGCGTTGGCGCACCCATCGTCAGGTGGAGCAGCACGAGGAACGCCGCGGCGGCGACCAGCAGGATCGGGCTGGCCAGCCGCCGCCAGTCGACGATGGCGATCAGCAGCGGAAACACCAGATACGCCCCGAGTTCGGCGCTGATCGACCAGCTCGGATCGTTCCAGGTGAGGCGGTTTGTGAACCCCCAGTTCTGCACAAGTAGGAGATGCAAAGGGAGTTGCGCGAAGGGGTAGTGGACCGGATCGCCGCGGCCGGTCGCGACGAAGACCAGCGCGAGCGCCACCGCGCCCGTCAGCACGACGATGTGCAGCGGCCAGATCCGCGCGATCCGCTTGCGCAGGAACGGGGCGATCCCCGCGACGCCCTGCGCGCGCAGGCGCTCGTGCCAGGTCAGCCAGATCACGAAGCCGGACAGCAGGAAGAAGAAATCGACCGCGAGATAGCCCTTGGCGAGGACTCCAAGCACGGCTGGTGGCAGGCCGGCGATCGACAGGCGGATATGGTAGAGGACGACGAACCAGGCGGCGATACCGCGCGCGCCGGTCAGCGCCCGAAGTTCGGCTCTCACGCGGTCGCCGGTCGCGTTTGCGACGTGCCGCGCATCGGCCTGAACGTCTGTTCGCTCCGCTTGCGGCCCAGATACGTGTCGAGGCCGATCTGCGCGCCGATCAGCATGTAGATAAACGGCTGGAACGCGATCGCGATGAACGCGGCACCGAGCAAGTAGACGATGTGCGCGCTCTGCAACGCAGCGGCGAGCGGTCCCGCCCAGGCGAGTTCGCCCTCGGGATCGCGGTAGCGGCGGCGCAGTACCTCCATCCGGACGATGCCGATCAGGTTGATCGCCAGCCAGAGCGCCAGCCCGGGATAGCCCTGTTCGCCGAGCATCTCGAAATAGGCGCTGTGATAGGCGCGCGCCTTGTCGACCTCGACCTTCGATCCGCCGGTGATCGCGCCGCCGTCGGCGGTCTTCAGGTCGTAGCGGATGTGGTTGCCGAGGAAGGCGTTGAACCCGCCGCCGAACGGATGTTCCTTCGCGTAGCCGATCGTCCACTTCCAAACCGCCAGCCGGGTCGAGGCGGACTCGTCCGCTTGATAGGTCTTGATGGTGTTCATCCGGTTGGTGAAGGTCGATGGGAGGAACGGCACGGCGGCCACCCCGAGCGCGGCGATCGCCGCCAGATACAGACCCTTGCGCTTGACCGCGCGCAACGACAGCAGCGCGAGCAGGCCGATGCACAACAGCCCGGTGCGGGTCGACGTGCCGACCGGGATCAGCAGGCACGCGAAGACGAGTGCAAGGCAGAAGCCCTTCAGCCGCCAGTCGCGCTTGAAGATCGTGCCATACCCCATGAACCAGAATATCACCGGGATGATCGCGATCGCGACGGTGCTGATCGTGCTGCCTTCGTACAGGCCGGAATTATTGTCGACCATCAGGTTCAACTGGCCATAGCCGCCACCGCCGCTGGCGATCGTCTTAATCCCGCCGACGATGATGATCGACGAGGCGGACAGCACCATGAACACCAGCAGCGCCTCGATCCGCAACCGCGTCCGCAGCGTCAGCGGCAGGAACGCAGCGAAGATCAGCGCCTTCCACACCCAGTCCCATTTTTCGAGTGCCTCGACCGGGAAGTCGGCGGCGAGCGTGGTGGCCCAGCAATAGAGCATCAGCACGACGATCAGGACCGACCGCGCGCCGACCCGCGTATCGCGCTTGTCGTCGGCGAGGATCCAGCCGCCGACCGCGAGTGCGACTGCGATCAACGAGATCGGGATGGTGTTGAGCAGCAGGTAGGTGAGGCGCTGCGGCGAGACGATATCGATATAGACGTAGACGAGTACCAGCAGGAACGGCCGCCGGAAGCCCATCCCGAAGAACGCGAGCAGGAACGCGATGAATGCGAGATCACGCACCGGGGCGGGTTTTCGTGTCGGGTTTGTCGGGCGTATCGTGCGGGCTCGGCTCGCGATCGAGGTCGGGGCGCTTGAGCAACAGGAACGCGGCGAGCATCATCAGGCCGTGGCTGAGGCCGAGCGCGAGGTTGTCGATCATGATGCGGCCTCCTTCCGGCAACAATGCTAGGACCGAGAGCCTTACGTCGGGTCGGTTGACGCGCCGTTAAGCGATGTGGTGGCAAGCGGATAGCACGATGCGCATTCTTCATATCCTCGATCACGGCCTGCCGCTGCAAAGCGGCTACACGTTTCGCACGCGGGCGATCCTCAAGGCGCAGGAAGGGCTCGGCTGGACGGTGGCGGCGGTGACCGGCCCGCGGCACGGAACCGCGCCGGCTTCGGTCGAGTCGGTCGACGGGCTGACGTTTCATCGGACTACGGCGGGGCTGACGTCCGGCCCGATCGGCGAGGTCGCGGGGATCGCCGCGTTTTCGCGGCGAATCGAGGCGGCGGTCGATGCGTTCAAGCCGGATATCCTGCACGCGCATTCGCCGGTGATCGATGCGCTCGCCGCACTGATCGTGGCGCGCAAACGCAAGCTGCCGCTCGTCTACGAGATCCGCGCGTTCTGGGAGGATGCGGCGGTCGGCAACGGGACCGGCACGGCGACCTCGCTGCGCTACCGGGCGACGCGGGCGCTCGAGACCTGGGCGGTGCGGCGTGCGGATGCGGTCGCGGTGATCTGCGAGGGGCTGCGCGGCGACCTGATCGCGCGCGGGATTGCGGCCGACAAGATCATCGTCTCGCCCAATGGCGTCGACCTCGACCTGTTCGGGACCGCGCCACCGCGCGACGACGCGCTCGGCGCGGAGCTGGGGCTCGACGGTGCGGACGTGGTTGGGTTCATCGGCAGCTTCTACGACTACGAGGGGCTCGACGATCTGATCGCGGCGATGCCGATACTGGTCGCCCGCCGTCCAAAGGCACGGCTGCTGATGGTCGGTGGCGGGCCGATGGAGGCGGCGTTGCGCGCGCAGGCGGCGGCCTCGCCGGTGGCGGACGCGATCCGGTTCATCGGTCGGGTCCCGCATGACGCGGTCGAGCGCTATTACGGGCTGGTCGATATTCTCGCCTATCCGCGCAAGCGGATGCGGCTGACCGATCTGGTCACGCCGCTGAAGCCGCTCGAGGCGATGGCGCAGGGGCGGCTGGTCGCGGCATCGGATGTCGGCGGCCACCGCGAACTGATCCGCGCCGAGGGCAAGGCGAGCGATACCGGCACGCTGTTCGCGCCCGACGATCCGGCCGCGATCGCGTCTGCACTGGCGGCGATGTTCGACGATCGCAGCGGTTGGGAGGCGCGGCGCGCGCAGGGCCGGGCGTTCGTCCAGGCGGAGCGTAACTGGTCGTCAAACATTCTACGCTATGCTCCGGTCTATCAGCGGCTCGTTTCCGCCGCAGCACGGGAAAATTCATGGTCGCGTTCCTCCGTCAAAGCCTGATCCGCTCGCTCCCCGTCTATGGCGCGGGCGTCGGCGCGGTGATTGTCGCGGGCAGCGTCCTGCTGGTGCCGACGGCTGTGCTCGAAAGCCTGGTCTGGACCACGGGGGTCGCGGCGCTCGTCCCGGCGGCAGCGCCGCCGCTCGGCACGACGGCGCGCCTGTTGCTGGCATTGGGCGGCGGTGCGCTGACCGCGGCGCTGCTCTGGTCGTCGCTGTTCCTGTTGGTAGGGCCTGGCGGGCTGCTGGTACGGCGGCCGCGCCGCGACGACGATTTGCCGGTGGTCCGCCGCGCTGACGCGCATCCCGACGCGCCGCCGCGCAAGCCGATGTCGGCCGCCGATCTGGGGACGCCGATGATGGAGGTCGGCGTCGGTGCCGCGCGCGACGAGCGTCCCATTCCGGTCGATCTCGATCTGCCGCTGGCGGCGTTCGACCCGAAGGCGATTCTGCCCTCGCCGATGGCCCCCGCGCGCCCGGTATCGTCGCTGATCCACGTTGCGCTGAACGCCACGGAGGGCATGACGCCGAGTAAGTCGTCGATCTCGGAGATCGTTGCCGGCGGCGAGACGCGTGTTCCGTCCGACGCTCCGGCAGCGAGGGGTCACCCGTATGTCGAGCCGCCAATGCCGGAGCCGGCGGTTGTCGCGCCGACGATGGTTCCTCCTGAGGCGTCGGATACTACAGAAGCGATTGAACCGCCGGCGGAGTCGGCGCAACCGCAAACGATCGAGACCTTGTTGCGACGGCTGGAGCAGGGCGCCCGGCGTCGGCGTCGGCTCGGCGCCCATTAATCGCGCACGTACCGGATCGAACTGAAACCGCTTTTTCTCTCTCTACAGCTCTGATACCCAAGCTTCGAAAACATCGAGGAGGGATCATGGCGGCGACCATAGACGAGCTTGCCCTGGACGGGCGTGCCGACCGAGCGGGACATCCCGTCGTTCCGCCCTCCGAGCAGGGTGCCTCGCGCTACGCCTGGTACGTGCTGTCGATCCTGTTCCTCGTCTACGTGCTGAACTTCGTCGACCGGCAGATCATCTCGATCCTGGCGGAAGACATCAAGCGCGACCTGGGGCTGAAGGACCAGGATCTGGGCTTCCTGTACGGCACCGCGTTCGGCGTGTTCTATTCGCTGTTCGGGATCCCGCTGGGGCGGCTGGCGGATAATTGGCATCGCGTCAGGCTGATGACGATCGGGTTGTCGCTGTGGTCGGTGATGACCGCGCTGTCGGGTTTCTCGAAGACCGGCGGGCATCTCGCCGCGGCGCGGATCGGCGTCGGCATCGGCGAGGCGACGGCGAGCCCGTCGGCCTATTCGATCATCTCCGATTATTTCCCCAAGCGGCTGCGCGCGACCGCTTTGTCGATCTATTCCGCCGGGCTGTATGTCGGCGGCGGCTGCTCGTTGTTCATCGGCGGAATGATCGTGCAGGGCTGGAACAAGGCGTATCCCGGCGGCGGACCGCTTGGGCTGGTCGGCTGGCAGGCGGCGTTCATGGCGGTCGGCGTGCCGGGGCTGTTGTTGGCGGTGTGGATCGCGACGCTGAAGGAGCCGATCCGCGGACTGGTCGAGGGCTTGCCCGAGCCGGAGAAGCATCCCGCCCCGTTCCGCGCATTCGGTGCCGAACTGGTGACGATCGTGCCGCCGCTGACGTTGATCGGTGCGGCGATGGGCGGTGCGAAGGCGCTTGGCTATAATCTGCTCGCGCTGGCGGTGGTGGTCGCGGCGGTGTCGGGGCTGATCGCGATCGGCGAGCCGTGGCCGCAATGGGTGGCGATCGGGATCGGTGTCTACGCGGTGTTCTCGTGGGCGTCGGCGTTGAAGCGGCGCGATCCGCCGACCTTCGCGCTGATCGTCGGGACGCCGGCGTTCCTGTGCACGGTGGTCGCGTACGGGCTGAACGCATTCCTTAGCTACGCGGCGAGCTTCTGGGCGGCGCCGTATGCGTTGCGTGAGCTTGGCGCGACGCCGGCGTCGGCGGGGTTCATGATCGGCAGCCTCGGCGCGACCGCAGGGTTCCTGGGGCTGACGATAGGCGGGGTGGTGTCGGATCGGTTGCGGCAGAAGAATCCGGCGGGGCGGCTGTGGGTGGTGATCTTCGGCGCGGTGGTGCCGGTGCCGTTCCTGGTGCTCGCCTTCACCGCGTCGTCGCCGACCGCGTTCTATGTGGGAATCTTTCTCGCGCAGTTGACCGCGTCGTGCGCGCTGGGCGCGGCGGCGGCGACCACGCAGGACATGGTGTTGCCACGGATGCGGGGGACGGCGACGGCGACGTTCTTCATCGGCACGACGCTGATCGGGCTGGCGCTCGGGCCGTATATGGCGGGGCGGGTGTCGACGCTGACCGGGAGCCTGTCGATCGGCATGCTGTCGTTGCTAGTGGTGACGCCGATTACGCTGGCGTGTGCGGTGGCGGCGTACCGTTTGGCGCCGGGGGCCGAGGCTACGCGGGAGGAGCGGGCGCGGGCGGCTGGGGAGGGGGTCTGAGCTTTGCTATCCTCCCCCGGCAGGGGGGCGCAGAAGGTGACGGAGGGGGAGGACCCCAAGCAGGCGTTGCTCGTTCCTCCCCCTCCGTCTGGCAAGGGCCAGACACCTCCCCCTGGTGGGGGAGGATCGCGCGGTTCGAAGGTCCGCGTGACCCGCACTCACTTCCCGTTCGTCCTGAGTAGCCGTCGAGTAGCTGCGACAGCAGCGTATCGAGACGGCGTATCGCAGGACAGGCTGGCGCACGGGACCGGTGCTTCGATACGAGCCCTCGATACGCTTCTTCGAAGCTACTCGGTCTCTACTCAGCACGAACGGTGGTTGGGGCCTTACCCCGCCTGGAACACGCCGCAGGCGATGCGGCCGCCGCTGTTGCCGGACGGATCGGTCATCAGGTCGTCGGGACCTGCATGCACCACGAAGGCCGAGCCGTCCGTATCCATCAGGCCTGCCATCGTCGCGCCGGGGATCGTGATGCCGATCGTGCCGCGACCGTCGGCGCCGATGATCAGGTTGGGCAGGTCGCCTTCATGCGGACCTTGCGGGTTCATGCTGCCGTGCTTCATGTTGGTAGGGTTCCAGTGACCGCCCGCGGTCGTGAAGTCGGGCGCGTCGCAGCGGCCGACCGCGTGGATGTGTGCGCCGTGCGTGCCGGGCGGCATCGCTTTCGCATCGAGCGTGAAGCGGAGGCCGCCGGCGACTTCGGTCGCGGTCGCGCGGCCAACGTCTACCCCGTTGGCGTTCTGGAGCATCGCGGTGGCGCGCTGGCCGCCCGCCATCGGTGTACCGGTATCCATGCCGGTCTTGTCGCAGGCGCTCAGGCCCATCGTGGCTGCGCCGAGTAGCGCCAGTGTCGCAATCCGCATGTCGTCTCTCCCTGTTGATACGCTGCGAACCCTCCGCCGTGGCTCAGGTTCCGCCCCCGTTGCCGAGACTCCACCGCGCGACCGGTTCGTAGGTCGCGCGATCGCGTCCGAGATGGCTCTGGTACAGGACGAGATGGCGCAACGGGAAGGGGGCGCTGGCGAGTCCGGCATGGACCGCCAGCCATTCCTCGATCGCAAAGCCCGTGCCCGCCGACCGCGGCAATCGCGCGACGGTGATGTGCGGCAGATAGGCGCGGCGTTCGGGTTCGAGCCCGGCGCGGACGCAAGCCTGGTCGACCTTCCGATGCAGCGCGGCGAGCGCGTCGTGCGGCGTCACGCCCGCCCACAAGGTGTCGGTCCGCCCGCGCTTCTCGAACCGGCCTACCCCGGCAAGCGAGATGCTCGGCACCGGTGCCACGACCTGGCTGAGCGCGACCGCGACATCCTCCGCGACCGGCCGCTCGACCTCGCCGATGAACCTCAGCGTCACATGGAGTTGCTCGTCGTCCTGCCAGCGGGCGGCAGGAACGCCCTCCATGATGTCGAGCAAGTCCCGGCGGATAACGGGCGGTGGGCGGAGGGCGACGAATAGACGGATCATATGTTGCGGGATGATAGCCGCCAACCCGCGCACCGATGCAACCACTCTGCTTGAAAAGCGTCCTGTAAAAGACGATATTCACCGTAACCGGCATTATGCCGGACAAAGGAGCTGATTTCACCATGGCTAACTGGTCTGACCCCCGGCCCCGCGCCGCGCCGTTCGGAACGGCGGCTACGGGCCAGCGTACCGAGGCCTATGATGCTGGCCTCCGGTCGTACATGCTGTCCGTCTACAATTACATGGGCTCGGCCGTCCTGCTGACCGGCGTCGTCGCGATGCTGTTCGCGATGGGCGGCGTCGAGTCGCCTGCCGCACAGGTGTTCATGAGCGGCGGCATCCTGAAGTACGTCATCATGTTCTCGCCGCTCGCGATCGTGTTCGGCATGAGCTACGGGCAGAACCGGATGAGCACTGGCACGATGCAGATGCTTTTCTGGGGCTTTGCCGTCCTGATGGGCCTGTCGATGTCGACCATCTTCCTGGTCTACAGCGGCACGTCGATCGCCGGTGCGTTCTTCGCTACCGCCGCCGGTTTTGCCGGCCTGAGCTTTTATGGCTACACCACCAAGCGTGACCTGTCGGCGTTCGGGACGTTCCTGATCATCGGCGTAGTCGGCCTGTTGGTCGCGAGCCTGATCAACATCTTCCTGCAGTCGAGCGTGATGCAGCTGGTGATCAGCGCGGTCGGCGTGCTGCTGTTCGCGGGCCTCACCGCCTACGATACGCAGCGCACCAAGAGCCTGTACGCGCAGGTCGCTGGCACCGACATGGTCGGCAAGGTCGTGATCATGGCGGCGCTCAGCCTGTATCTCGACTTCATCAACATGTTCATGTTCGTGCTGCGTCTGTTTGGTAGCAGCCGTAACTAACGCCCGCTAAGGGTGTGACGAACGCAGGGCTCGGCGGGACACCGCCGGGCCCTTTTCTTTTGGCCTTGAGACAGGAATGGGACGCGCAATGCGGCTCTCGATCGACGTGCGTCTGGATTACGGGATCACCGGAGACGCCGACGTGCTCCTCCAGATCGAAGCCGCGGCGATGGCCGACCAGAAAATCGAGTCCGAATCGCTGACCCTCTGGTCCGACAGTGCGATCCGTGCGGTGCGCGGCGAGGACGGCATCGGCCAGCGCTGCTGGTCGCGCGGGCACGGCCGCTTCACTGCGGAGTACAAGGCGATCGTCGCGGTTAGCCGCGAGCGCGTCCAGCTTGAGCTGTATCCGGCGACACCGCCGCGGATGCTCAATGGCGAACTGACGCCGTATCTGATGCCGAGCCGCTATTGCCCCTCCGACCGGTTCGAAGGCTTCGTCGCACGCGAGTTCGGCGGCCTCGAAGGCGGCCCGCTGGCCGCGGCGCTGACCGAATGGGTGTACCAGTCGCTCGACTATCGTTGCGGCTCGAGCAGCGGCGAGACGACCGCGCTCGACACCTTCGCGTCGCGCTCGGGAGTGTGTCGCGATTACTCGCATCTGCTCGTGTCGCTGGCGCGTGCCGGCGGGATTCCGGCGCGCTGCGTCTCGGCCTATGCGCCCGGTGTCGATCCGCCCGACTTCCATGCGGTGGCGGAGCTGTGGCTTGCTGGCGACTGGCGGCTCATCGACGCAACGAAGATGGCGACGTGCAGCGATATCGCGCGGGTCTGCGTCGGGCGTGATGCGACGGATATCGCGTTCATGACGGTGTTTGGGCAGGCGTATCTGTGGGAGCAGACGGTGAAGGTGACGCCGCTGGATTGATTAGCGTTACCCGCTCCTCTTGTTCTCCCGCGAAGGCGGGAGCCCCGTCTGGATCCCCGCCTTCGCGGGGAAACAAAGATGACTTCGACCGTTGGTCATCGCAAAGTTTTAAAAGGGACGTTCGCAATGACCGACATAGACAAGAGCGCGCTGGACAGCCTTTCGGTGGCGCCCGACGATCAGAACGCCGAGGGGAAGAGCTCGGGTCGCGATCCGCGCCAGGAAGCTGGGCAGGACAAGTCGATCGGCAAGCGTCTGCAGAAGAATCCCGACAGCGCCGATGCGCGCCTCGATAACGGGCTCGACGAGTCGATGGACGGTAGCGATCCGATTTCCGCGACTCAGCCTGGATCCGGCAGCGAACCGGCAAAGTCGTCGGGCTATGACGAGGAAGCCGAACGGGCGCTGCGCGAAAAGCAGGCGTAACCTCTCGACATTGCTGAACAATCAGGCGTCGGTCGGCAGCGACCGGCGCCTTTTTGTTACCTGAAAGCCGCGGTCGACGATCAAATCGCTCGATTTGGATCGCTTCGTCGCAGCGTTGTTGCAGCGCAACAGCTTTCATGGTCGCTTGGCGTTACGGAAAGATGACGCGCGATAGGGTCGTTGTTAACCATCCGAGCGCATAGTCTACCGGTCCTTGACGAGAGCGGGGTGACGACATGGCTTCCAGAATGAAACCGGCACAGGGCTCGATGACCCTCGCCGAGATGAAGGAATTCGCGGCTTTTCCGAGTTCGACGCAGCGCTACATCCGGCGGTCGCTGGATGTCGGTCTTGACCGCGACGACGCGACCGAGCGCTGGTCGCGCGACGTTGTCGAGGCCGCGAGCATCCGCGCGCAGGCGCGGCTGTACAATTCGCTCCCCGACCTGCGCGTGATGGTCCCCGACGACAGCGGGCTCGACGCGATCGAACCGTTTCTGGCGCCGCTGATGACGCTCGTAGCGTTCGATCTCGGGCAGGGGCGTCTGACGAGCTTCTCGTCGCTTCGGTTCCTGTACGAACGGTTGATCGGTGCGGAAGTGCGGCCGTGGCTGCCATCGGCCTTTTGCGCCGCCGCGGCATTGCCGCATCTCCATCCTGAACTGCGGCGCAAATTGCTCCAGTCGATCAGCGAAGCCGCGGCGACTGCGTCGGGTTGGTCGAACCGTCAGCCGGCGTTCTTCCCCTATTGGGTCGAGAAGGTCGATACGGGCACGACGCTGGCGAACTGATCTAGCGGCACGCGCGCCATCCGGTCGCGCCGCGGTCGGCTTGGTCGAGGTGCAAATGGTCGGCATGCGCGGCGTTGTAGTCGGGGGACAACGTCGTCGCGAACAGCCGGCACGCGCCGTCGCGGACTTCGCGCAGGAAGGCGGCTTTTGCAGCGTCGCCCTGCCAATCGCGCGCGACGGTGATGCGGGTTCCGTCGGTCAAGCGGAAGCCGGCGATATCGACGGCGTCGGCGGTGGAATGCTCGCTCCAGGTGCCGGCATCACGTCCGTAGATCCGGCGGCAACTATAGCTGCCGAAATGATCGATGCTGGCGACGCGCGTTCCGAAATGCCTTTGCGCGGCGGGCTGGACGACCGACCATTCCCACACCGATAGCGCCGCCGCGACCGGGCAGGCGATGCCGAGCCCAGGCGGCGTGTAGGCGATCCGCCGAGCGCCGTCGTTCGCCAGGCGCAGGCCATCGGCATAGCCGCATCGGCCCTCGCCCTGTCGCGGCGGCAGGATTGTGTAGCGCACGCCAGCGCGATCCAGCAGCCTCCGGCATTGAGGAAAGTCGCTGGTCAGCGCGGTCAGCTTGCGGCCGGTGAACATCCCGATCGGCTCGCCGAGATCGAGCGGGATCCAGGGCAGGTCCTGCGGTCGTCCGCGCAGCGCCGCCCATAGCAGCAGGATCAGCGCGGTCATGATCACGAGGCCGACGGCCCATCCCAGCGTCCGCCTCAGGGCGCGCACCCGGTCAGCCTCGCACCGCATCGTCGAGCGGCTCGGACGTGACGGGATAGCCGAGATCGTCCGGAATGCAGAGATGCTCGACACCGCCGCGCAGCGCCGCCCACGGCGTCACCGTGCGGATTGGATACGCCCGCGCATCGGCGACGGCCGCGTCGTAATCGCCGTGTTGCGCCAACCGCTCAAGGTTGCGGCGGGTCGGGAAGATGATGGTGGCACGGCCGGCATCCGCCTCGGCGAGCACGTCGGCGGCGGTCGCCCAGAACAGCCGGACATTCTCGGTCGCATCGACGCGGGCAGCGGGGGCGTCGGTAGGCAGGCGAGCGAGAAAGAACCGCGTATCGAAGATGCGCGAGGCGGCATGCGCGGGCAGCCAGCGCGCGAAATAGTCGAGCGCTTCGACGTCGATCCGCAGGTCGGCTTCCGCCAATAGCTGCGCGAACGGCATCCCGGCGTGCAGCCCAGCCCTGAGCGTTGTGATCAGTCGTTCGGAAATCGCAGGCGCTATCCCGATCGCCAGTCCGACCTCCTCGATCGTCTCGCGAATCGCGGCGATCCGCGCGGCGGTGTCGTCGTCGGGACGCTCGAGCATTGCCGCCAGCGCATGATCGCCGGGATCGACCCGACCGCCCGGAAACACGAGCGCGCCGCCTGCGAACGCCATCGCCTTGGCACGCTCGACCATCAGGATCTGGGGTGGCCCGACCGGCGCATCGCGGAACAGGATCAGCGTTGCGGCGGGAATTGCGGGAGGCGAGGGGGCGGACATCGTTCGCAATAACGCGCGAACGGGATAACGGGTAGCGGCTGCTACAAATTTGCGGCTGGTGACCCCTACGAGAATCGAACTCGTGCTTACGCCGTGAGAGGGCGTCGTCCTAACCGCTAGACGAAGGGGCCGTTAGCAGAAGCGGGCGTCTACGGAAGGTGGTGGCAGGCGTCAAGACACCTGCCGACTTTTCCTGCGACGCCCGCCGTTTTGTCAGGCCGCGACCTTCTTGCGCTCGGCCATTTCCTCGTTGAGCATCTCGGCCAGCAGGAAGGCGAGCTCCAGACTTTGACTCGCGTTGAGGCGCGGGTCGCAGTGCGTGTGGTAGCGATCCGCCAGCGACTGCTCGGTCACGTCGACCGCGCCGCCGGTGCACTCTGTCACGTTCTGCCCGGTCATCTCGGCGTGGATGCCGCCGGCGTGCGTGCCTTCCGCGCGGTGGACCGCGAAGAAGCCGCGGACTTCGGCGAGGATGCGGTCGAAGGGGCGCGTCTTGTAACCGTTGGCGGCCTTGACGACGTTGCCGTGCATCGGGTCGCAACTCCACACTACTGGATGGCCTTCGCGGGTGACCGCGCGGACGAGGCGGGGCAGGTTCGCCTCGATCTTGTCGTAACCGTAGCGGGTGATCAGCGTCATCCGGCCGGGGATGCGGCCGGGGTTGAGCGTGTCGAGCATCCGCAACAGCGCGTCGGGCTCGAGGCTCGGGCCGCACTTGATGCCGATCGGGTTGCCGATGCCGCGGAGGTATTCGACGTGGCTGGACCCCTCGAACCGCGTGCGATCGCCGATCCAGAGAAAATGCGCGCTGGTGTCGTACCAGTCGCCGGTCAGCGAATCCTGCCGGGTCAGCGCCTGCTCGTACTGGAGCAGCAGCGCCTCGTGGCTGGTGTAGAAATGCGTCTGCGCGAGCTGCGGCACGGTCTCGGGATCGATCCCGCAGGCGGCCATGAACTCGAGCGCCTCGCCGATCCGGTCCGCGGTCTCGGCGTATTTCTTCGACCACGGGCTGCGGCCCATGAAGTCGTGCGTCCAGCGATGGACCTGGTGCAGGTTCGCATAGCCGCCCTGCGCGAACGCGCGGAGCAGATTGAGCGTCGCCGCCGACTGCGAATAGGCGCGGATCATCCGCTGCGGGTCGGGCGCGCGCGATTCCGCGGTGAAGGCGATGTCGTTGACGTTGTCGCCGCGGTACGAGGGCAGCTCGACGCCGCCGATCGTCTCGGTGTCGGTCGAACGCGGTTTGGCGAACTGCCCCGCCATGCGGCCGAGCTTCACGACCGGGAGCTTCGACGCGAACGTCAGCACGACCGCCATCTGGAGGATGACGCGGAACGTATCGCGGATGTTGTTCGCGCTATGCTCGGCAAAGCTCTCGGCGCAGTCGCCGCCCTGGAGCAGGAACGCCTTGCCGGCCGCGACCTCTGCGAGCGACGCGGTCAGGTTGCGCGCTTCGCCGGCGAAGACGAGCGGCGGGTACGTGGCGAGCGTATCGGTCGCCGCGGTCAGCGCGGCGGCATCGGGATAGGTAGGGAGCTGTCGTGCCTCATGACGCGTCCAGCTGTCGGGGGCCCAGTTCGCGGCCATATCATGTCGTCCGATTGATGAATTGTGGGGCTGGCCATGCGCGAAAACGCCTTTTCGCGCAATGAAGTAAAGCTTTGGGGCGGGTGTGCCGGCTGGGTTCAATAGCCCGCGTCGAGATCCGCGACGTTCTTCATCGGTTTGCCTGCCCGGAACGCGGCGAGGTTTTCGAGGAACAGCGCGGCGCCGCGTGCGAACATCGTGGTCTGGCTGCGGCCCGAAAGATGCATCGTGACGATGGCGTTGGGCGTCGACCAGAGCGGGTGATCGGCGGGCAAGGGCTCGGGGCTGGTCGGGTCGAGCACCGCGCCGGCAATGCCGGCGTCGGTGAGCGCGGCGATCAGCGCGTCGTCGTCGATCATGTCGCCGCGCGCGATATTGATCAGCCAGGCCGACGGCTTCATCGCCGCGAGTTCGTCGTGGCCGATCATTGCGTGCGTGGCACCGGTCGAGGGGGCGGCGAGCACGACCCAGTCGAAGTCGCCGAGTTGGTCGCGCCAGGCGTCGGGCGTGATCGTGCCGTCGCGGCCGGTGCGCGTGACGCCGGTCACGGCGACGCCGAACGCGGTCAGGCGGTCGCCGATCATCTTGCCGATCGTGCCGTAGCCGATGACGAGCGCGCTGGTGCCGGCGAGTTCGGTCTTGCCGGGCGCGTCCTTCAGCCATTCGTGGCGGTCCTGCGCGCGCAGGACGGTGTCGAAGCGCTTGGCGGCGACGAGTACGGTCATCACCGCGTATTCGGCGACGGCGACGGCGTTGATGCCGGCACCGTTGGTCAGCGTGACGTTCCTGTCGCGCAACGTCTCCAGCGGAAATGCGTCGAGCCCGGCGTAGATCGTCGAAACCCATTTGAGGTTTGGCCCGGCGTGGCGGATCGCGTCGGCGACGAGTTCGGTCGGCTGCATGTCGACCCAGGCGATGTCGGCGCCGGCGATCATCGCGTTGGCGTCTTCGGGCTTTGCGAACCAGGCGGTCTCGAGGTCCGCGGGGAGGTGCGGTTCGAGGAGGGAGCGGGCGGCGGCTGGGAGGACGGCTTTCATGGGGGGAACATCGGTTGATGGCGGGGAGAGTCAAGTTTCGGGAGGCGCCGGGCGCCTTCTGCAATCCTCCCCCGCCAGGGGGAGGTGGCGCCGAAGGCGACGGAGGGGGCGGACACGGAGCAGGGGTTATCGCCTCCTCCCCCTCCGTCAGGCAAGTGCCTGCCACCTCCCCCTTGCGGGGGAGGATCGAAGAGCGCGGTAGTTCTTCGCGATATTAAAGCGCGATCTTCCAGTCCCAGCCTAGCGAGTCGCCATCCATGACCTCGACCCCGGCGGCGGCCAGCTCGTCGCGGATCGCGTCCGACGTGCCGAAATCCTTCGCGGCGCGGGCGTCGCGGCGGTCCGAAAGCCGCGCGGCGATGGTGGCTTCGTCGATCGTCGCGGTCACCGGGCGGATGCGCAGGTCTTCGCGGCGGATCGTTCCGAGATCGAGGCCGAGCACCGCGTCGAAATCGACCAGCGCGTCGAGCCGGTCCGCGGGTGCGATACGCTTGTCCGCGAGCAGTTCGTCGAGGATCGGCAGCGCGCGCGGGGTGGCGAGGTCGTCGGACACCGCAGCGTCAAGCCGTTCGCGGTAGTCGCGCGCGCTGCCCGACGGGCCGCCGGGCCCGCGCGCGGCCAGCGTCTCGACGGTCATCGCAAGCCGCTTCAACCGCGTCTGCGCCGCCGCGAGATTCTCCCACGAGAATTCCAGCTCGCTGCGATAATGCGCCTGGAGACACATCAAGCGGTAGGCGAGCGGGTGGAAGCCGCGGTCGACGAGCGTCTGCAACGTGGTGAACGCGCCGCCCGACTTCGACATCTTGCCCGAGCGCTCGACCAGGAAGTTGTTGTGCATCCACAACGTCGCGCCGGTATCGCCGCACTCGCAATGCGCCTGGTTCTGCGCGATCTCGTTGGGATGGTGGATCTCGCGGTGATCGATCCCACCGGTGTGGATGTCGAACGTGTCGCCGAGATACTGCTTGCTCATCACCGAGCATTCGAGATGCCAGCCGGGCGCACCGCGACCCCAGGGCGAGTCCCATTCCATCTGGCGGTTCTCACCCGGGGCGGACATCCGCCAGATCGCGAAGTCCTGCGGATGGCGCTTGCCCGCGACCGGATCGATCCGGCTTTCGCCCGCATCGTCCTGCGACCGCGCGAGGCGGCCATAGTCGGGGACGGTCGAGGTGTCGAAATACAGCCCGTCGGGCAACTGGTAGCAATGCTTCGCGGCGATCGCTTCGCCGAACGCGATCATCTCGGCGATGTGATCGGTCGCGAGCGGGAATTTGCTCGGGGGGCGGATGTTGAGATCGTCGAGGTTGCGCTTGAACGCGTCGGTATAATGGCGCGCGATCGCCCAGATATCCTGGCCGCTGGCTTTCGCCGCCGCTTCCATCTTGTCGTCGCCGACGTCCGCATCGGAGGTAAGGTGGCCGACATCGGTGATGTTGATGATGTGCGTGAGCGGATAGCCCTTCCACGTCAGCACGCGGCTGAGCGTGTCGGTGAAGACGTAGGCGCGCAGATTGCCGATGTGCGCGTAATTGTAGACCGTCGGGCCGCAGGAATAGATCCCGACATTGGTCGGATCGATCGGCGTGAACGTCTCGAGCTGGCGCGAGAGACTGTTATACAGGGTCGTGGGGGAGCGGGTCATGCGCGCCTCTTAGCGACGCGCGCGGGCGGCGGCAAAGCCCCCGCGCACGGCGCTCCCCCGTGGTGTCAGCGCGCGACGCCGATCAGGACGTTGGCGGTGTACCCGTCGGCGACCGATCCCGCGAAGGTCGGGGTCTGCTGCGCGATCTGTGCGGCGGTGTTGTCGCCGAAGACGTTGTCGCTCGCGGTCGTGATCTTCGCGAACCGGGTCGCGCTCGCCGGGTACAGCACCGTGTCCGCATAGACCGCGTTGCAGAGCGCGGTCGGCATCGCAAGCTGCGACGTCAGGACCGCATACCGCCCGCCGGTTGCGGCGGCCAGCGTCGAGAACACCTCGAAGTGCATGTGCGGATAGCGCCCGTCATAGCAGCCGGGGACGATCGTCGTGAAGGTGACCTGGCCCGCCGCGTTGGTGACTTGGACGCCGCGCAGATAGCTCTCGGTCGGCGCGCTATAGAGCGAATAATTGCCGTTCCGGTCGCACTGCCACAGATAGACCGCGTAGTTGGCCAACGGTGCGCAGGTCGCGTTCACATCGACGACGGTCAGCGTGATCGTCAATTGCGTCCCCGTCGCCACCGTCGTCGTGCTGATGAAGCTCGACCGGATATCGCTTCGGACGATGCCCGAGACGGTCAGTGCGTTCGAGGTCGAGCCGCTCGCGGTGTTGGTGCCATCGGCGGGGTAGGGGCCGGCGGTCTCGGTCGGGTCGACGATGCACCCCGTGCTGGTCGTCGTGGCGGTGGGCGTCGGTGTTGCCGTGGTGGTGGATGTGGGTGTCGCGGTCGTGGTGACGGTCGCCACCGTGTCGCTCGATTCGGAGTCATTGCCGCCGCAGCCTGCGACCAAGGCGAGCGTGCCGGCGCCGGCAAACCACTTCAGCGCACGCCGACGCGCAAGCATCGTCTCCATGACGGCGATGTCTTCGGCCAGGCTGTGGCCGTGGTGATGGCTGTCGTGGTGATAGTGCGTGTCGTCTCGATGCATTGTCGTGCCCCCGGTTGTAAGTGGGACCACCGTGGATGTCGTGTGTGCCGGCACTGTTTCGCGATATTGCTGGATGTTTCCAATAGCGCCGCATTCGTCCCGGTATCCGGCATCGGCCCGATGTTTGGCATCGGCCCGATGTTTGGCACTGGCCCAGTATTCGAAGCCAGTATTGTAAAACGCGAGGCCGGCGCGCGTGTCGCCTGCCCGTCATCGGTATCGGACGTGATGCAAGCTGGTGCAGCACGACCTGTTGCTGCACGGCGGGTTTGGCTTGAAACACCAGCGGACCCCTGATAGGGGCCACGGTTCATGCGGCGCGGACCTATTCGCGACGGCAAAAATCTATTCGACCGGAGCTTAACGGGTTTATGCAGATCATCGTACGCGACAACAACGTCGACCAGGCCCTTCGCGCGCTCAAGAAGAAGCTGCAGCGCGAAGGCGTGTATCGCGAGATGAAGCTGCGCCGGCACTATGAGAAGCCGTCGGAGAAGCGCGCTCGCGAGCGTGCAGCAGCGATTCGTCGTTCGCGCAAGCTCGACCGCAAGCGCGCCGAGCGTGACGGCGCACGGTAAGATCTGCGATCGGCCTTGCCCCGCTGACGGGTAGGGCCGATATTATCGGGGGCTGTCGAGATCGACGCCCCCGTTTGCTTTCCAACGGCACGCGCGGCGCTCCGGCGTGACCAGATGATCCCAGATTATCTAGGGCCTTGATCCGATGTCGACCGTCACAGCAGTGCCGCTGCAGCCCACCAAGCGCAGCTACCTCGTCTATCTCTGGCTCGGCATCGCGCTGGCGCTGATCGCTGCGGTCGCACTCGCGCGCCAAGGCGACGATCCGTTGGCGCGTAATGCCCGCGCGAAGGGTGTCGTCGTGACCGCGTCGGGTCTTCAGTACAAGGTGATCGCGCCCGGCAAGCCCGGCGCGCCGAAGCCGACTGACGCGGACGTGGCACTGGTGAACTACGAGGGCAAGCTGCTCAACGGCACGACCTTCGACAAGTCGCAGCAGCCGATGCCGATGCCGGTGAGCGCTGTGGTTCCCGGCTTCTCCGAGGCGCTGAAGCTGATGCCGAAGGGCGCGAAGTACCGCTTCTGGCTGAAGCCGTCGCTCGGCTATGGCGACAAGGCCGCCGGGCCGATCCCGGCGAATTCGGCGCTGGTGTTCGACGTCGAACTGCTCGACTTCCTGCCGCAGAGCGTCGTCCAGCAGATGCAGGCGCAGGCCCAGATGGGTCGCGGCGCACCGGGTGCGATGCCAGGCGGTGCTCCGGGCGGGGTTCCGGGTGGTCCGGCCGGCATGCCGGGTGGCGCGCAGATCCAGCCGCAGCAGTAAGTTGCGACGACGTAAGCCGGACGGTCCCCCGGCTTACGGATTTCAGGATCGAGACATGAAAAAACGCCCGCGGCCCATGCCGTCGGGCGTTTCTTCGTTCGGGCAGGCGATCAGTGCCGGGGAGGGAGGATCGGGCGAGGCTGGTCCGGCCAGATGCCGCGCGTATCGAGCACGGTCTTGTCGGCGCGTTCCTCGAGCGGGATCGATTTGAAGACGTCGTGATCGACCAGCACGACCATGATCGAGCAGGTTTCGATCGCGCTGTCGACGTCGATCAACGTCGCCCCCGTCTCGGCGAGCGCGACCGGCAGCGACTTGGCATAGGGCTCGACGATCCGGACGCGGTCGCCGAACGCCTCCGCCACCGCCTGCGCCACCTTAAGGGCGGGGCTCTCGCGGAAGTCGTCGATGTTAGCCTTGAACGCCAGGCCAAGGCAGGCGACGACCGCGTCGGGCATCGAATCGACCAGCGCCGAAACCTGCGCGATCACATGGTCGGTCTTGCCGTCGTTCACTTCGCGCGCGGTCCGGATCAGCGGGGTCTGGTCGGGCGCGGCGTGGACGAGGAACCACGGATCGACCGCGATGCAATGCCCGCCGACGCCGGGGCCGGGCTGGAGGATGTTGACGCGCGGATGGCGATTAGCGAGGCGGATCACCTCCCAGACGTCGACGCCCATCGTGTCGGCGATCAGCGACAGTTCGTTGGCGAACGCGATGTTGACGTCGCGAAACGCGTTCTCGGTGAGCTTGGTCATTTCCGCGGCGCGCGCGGTGGTGGTGACGCAGGCGCCGCGGACGAAGCGGCGATAGAACGTCAGCGCCTTGCGCGCGCACCGCGGCGTGATCCCGCCGATTACGCGGTCGTTGTCGATCAGTTCGACGAGAATGCGGCCGGGCAGCACGCGTTCGGGGCAATAGGCGATCGCGATATCCGCCTGCTCGCCCGCGCGGCCGGGGACGCGGATGTCGGGACGCAGCTTGGCCAGCACGTCGCGCACCCGTTCGGTGGTGCCGACCGGCGAGGTCGATTCGAGGATGATCGTGTCGCCGGCTTTGAGCACGCTCGCGATGGTCGTCGCGGCGTCGAGGACATAGCCGATGTTGGGCGCATGATCCGCGTCGAACGGCGTCGGCACAGCGATCACGAAGACGTCGGCGGGCTCGATCCTGGTCGACGCGCGCAACGTGCCACGCGCGACGACGCCCGAGACGAGCCCGTCGAGATCGACCTCCTCGATATGCACGCGACCCGAGTTCACCGTCTCGACCACCGATTCGGTCACGTCGACGCCGAGCACGCGCGCGCCGGTGCGGGCAATCACCGCGGCGGTCGGCAGGCCGATATAGCCGAGGCCCATGACGACGACGGAGAGTTCGGTATCAAAGAGCATGCGCGGCGGATCCCTTGTGGGCGAAAGTCTGGGCGATGATGGCGGCGATCCGTTCCGCGGCGTGGCCGTCGCCAAACGGATTGTGCGCGCGCGCCATCGCGGCATAGGCGGTCGGGTGGTCGAGGAGGGCGAAGATCTCGGTTACGATGCGGTCCTCGTCGGTGCCGATCAGCTTGGCGGTGCCCGCGGCGATCCCTTCGGGCCGCTCGGTTGTCTCGCGCATCACCAGCACCGGCTTGCCGAGCGCGGGCGCCTCCTCCTGCACGCCGCCCGAATCGGTGAGGACGATGTCCGCCATCCCGAGCGCGCGGACGAAATGCGGGTAATCGAGCGGTTCGATCCGCGCGACGTTGGCGCGGTCGCCGAGGATCGCGTCCATCACCGAGACGACGTTGGGATTGGGGTGGACCGGGAACAGCACCGCGACGTCGTCGCGCGCGGCAATCCGATCGATCGCGCGTGCGATCGCGGCCATGCCGTCGCCGAAGTTCTCGCGACGATGCGTGGTCACCAGGATCAGGCGCTTGCCCGCAAACCGCGTGGCGATGTCGTCGAGCCCGGCGGCCAGCGACGGATCGGCGGCGACCCGGTCGGCGGTCCAATGGAGCGCGTCGATGACGGTGTTGCCGGTGACGTGGATCGTGTCGGCGGCGATCGTCTCGCGGCGCAGCGCCTCCGCGGCGGTATCAGTCGGGGCGAAGTGCAGCGCGGCGATCGGCGCGACGATCCGGCGGTTCACTTCCTCGGGCCAGGGCTGGTAGATGTCGCCCGAGCGCAGCCCAGCCTCGACATGCGCGACGGGTACCTTGCGGTAATAGGCGGCGAGCGCGCCGGTCATCGCGGTGGCGGTGTCACCCTGGACGACGACCAGATCGGGGCGTTCGGCATCCATCACCTCGCCGAGCCCGGTCAGCAGGCGCGCGGTAAGGCGATCGAGCGTCTGGCCCGGTTCCATCAGGTCGAGATCGATGTCCGGCGCCAGCCCGGCGATCGCCAGCACCTGGTCGAGCAACCCGCGATGTTGCGCGGTCACGCAGGTTCGTACGGTCAGGCCAGATGTTTCCGCCAACGCGCGGATCACCGGGAAGAGTTTGATCGCTTCGGGACGCGTCCCGAAAATGACGAGGATCTTGGACATGGAACCTCTCTAGCCCGCGATATTTAATGACGCGCTAACCGGTTACAGCGTTTCTGCGATCAGGTGATCGGAATTGCGCGGGTCCGTAACGATCGGTAAATGGTGCACTGCAACTAAACGACCTCGAAGACACAATTGGAGCTTCCCATGACGATCAAGCCGCTTCGCAAGGCCGTATTTCCCGTTGCCGGGCTCGGCACGCGTTTCCTGCCGGCGACCAAGTCGATGCCAAAGGAAATGCTGACCGTCGTCGACAAGCCGCTGATCCAGTATGCGGTCGAGGAAGCGCTGGAGGCAGGGATCGAGCAGATCATCTTCGTCACCGGTCGCGGCAAGGGTGCGCTCGAGGATCATTTCGATATCTCGTACGAGCTCGAGGACACGATGCGCGCGCGCGGCAAGTCGCTCGATTCGATCAAGAATATCCGGATGAAGCCAGGGTCGCCGGTCTATGTCCGCCAGCAGGAGCCGTTGGGTCTTGGCCACGCGGTATGGTGCGCGCGCGAGATCGTCGGCGACGAGCCGTTCGCGGTGCTGCTGCCCGACGAGTTGATGGTCGGCAAGCCGGGCTTCATGAAGCAGATGGTCGAGGCGTATAACAAGGTCGGCGGCAACGTGATCGGCGCGCTCGAAGTTGCCGATTCGGAGACCGACAAATACGGCATCATCTCGCCCGGCGCGATCGATGGACGGCTGACCGAGGTGAAGGCGCTGATCGAAAAGCCCAAGCAGGGGTCTGCGCCGTCGAACCTGATGATTCCCGGCCGCTACATCCTCCAGCCCGACGTGATGCGGATCCTCGAGACGCAGGAAAAGGGTGCAGGCGGCGAGATCCAGCTGACCGACGCGATGGCGCAGCTGATCGGCAACCAGCCATTCCACGGCTTCACGTTCGACGGCCAGCGGTACGATTGCGGCGACAAGGCGGGGTATATCCAGGCGAACCTGGCGATTGCATTGTCGCGCGCCGATATCGGTCCGGCGGTTCGCGAGTTCGCCAAAGGCCTGTTGCAGGGCTGAGCCGAATCGGTCCGCCCTGTTCCGGTGGGACAGGGCGGACCGATCAGCCCGCTGCGGTGGAGCGCTGCAGCACGTCTTGCCCGCAGCCGCGGCATCCCGGATCCTTGGGCAGGCGAATGGTTCGGAACCGCAGCCCGAGCAGATCAACCAGCAACAACTTGCCCGCCTGATCGTCGCCGAACGGTGCGATCGCGCGGAGGACTTCGAGCGCGGCGAGGCTGCCCAGCACGCCGGTGACGGGGCCTAGCACGCCGTCCTCCGCGCAGCTCGTTTCCGCACGCTCGGGATCGTCGCCGACGAAGCAGCGGTAACACGGCTTGTCGAGTTCCCACCCCCGATAGGTCGCGAGCTGTCCTTCGAACTGGCCGACGGCGGCCGACACGAGCGGGATGCGTAGCGCGTAGGCGGCATCCGCGACGCAAAAACGGGTCGCGAAATTGTCGCAGCCGTCGAGCACGACGTCGGCGCCTGCCAACAGCGACGCGGCGTTGGTTGGATCGATCCGCGCGCGGTGCATGTCGACCGAGACGTGAGGGTTGATGCGCCCGACCGCCGTCGCCGCTGCCGCGACCTTGGCGATGCCGGTGTCGGCGGTCGTGAAGATGGTCTGGCGCTGAAGGTTGGACGGTTCGACCGCATCGTCGTCGATCAGGATCAGCCGCCCGATCCCGGCCGCGCCGAGATACTGGATTGCGGGCGAACCGATCCCGCCGGCGCCGACGATCGCGACGGTCGCCCCCTTCAGGCGCGCTTGCCCGGTGCCGCCGAATTCCTTGAGAACGATATGCCGTGCATACCGCGTGAGCTCGTCGTCGGAGAGGATCATGCGCCCCAGGCGAACGTCAGGCTGGTGCGATACCAGGTGTCGGTATCGGTATCGACCACGTCGATCGCATCGCGCGCGCCGAGGATGACGCCGGCGGCATATTGCTCGACCGTCGGGCAGTCGATCGCGCGCGGGGTGATCCGTCGGACGCGGCCATCGGGAGTCATCAGCACCGCAAGATCGACGCTGAGCGTCCAGCCTTGCGTCGTCCGGAGCGCCTTTCCACACCGCCCGGCCATGACTTCGCCGTGAACATAGGCCGAGGTGTTGGCGAGCGTCGTCGATCGTTGGCGGATGCGCAGAACCGGCAGGGTACTCCAATCCTGCGGTGCGAGCGGGACGCTTGCGGAGCCCCCTGCGCTGGAAGGTGCGCTTGGAGCGGACGGTGCAGCCGGAGGCGCCGGTGTGATCGCACTAGGGGGCACGACGACCTGGAGCAGAGCGAGCAGCGCGCCGATCATCGCCCGGTCGATCCGAAGCCGCCCGTGCCGCGCGCCGTATCGTCGAGCGTCGCGACCTCGTTAAGCGTCGCACGGAGTACGGCCGCAGGGACGAGCTGCGCGATGCGGTCGCCGCGCGCGATCTCGAACGGTTCGCGACCGAGATTGGCGAGGATCACCTTCACCTCGCCGCGATAGTCGCTGTCGATCGTGCCGGGGGTGTTGAGGCAGGTCACGCCGTGTTTCAGCGCGAGGCCGGAGCGGGGGCGAACCTGCACTTCGTGGCCGAGTGGAATCGCGATCGCAAACCCGGTCGCCACCGCGGCGCGGTCGCCGGGCGCGAGCGTCAGCGCTTCGGCGGCGACCACGTCCATTCCGGCGGCGCCATTCGTCGCATAGGCGGGCAGCGGCAGGCCTTCGCCGTGGGGCAGGCGCTTGAGTTCGATCCGGATCATGACTCGGGTTCTAGCGCATCCGCGATGCGATCCGCCAGTCGGAGCGCAACCGTCTCCTTCGGCAGCCGCTCCCAGCTCTCGACGCCGGTCGCGGTGACCAGGTGGACGCTGTTGTCGGTGCCCCCCATCACGTCGCCCGATACGTCGTTCGCGACGATCCAGTCGGCGGCCTTGCGGAGGCGTTTGGCGGTGGCATGCTCGATCACGCGTTCGGTCTCCGCCGCGAAGCCGATTACCAGCCGCGGCCGCTGCGGTCCGTGGGCGAGCGTGGCGAGGATATCCGGATTTTCGGCCAGCGAGAGCAGCGGAGTCGCACCGTTTTTCTTGATCTTCTGCGGGGCGGAGTCGACGTGCCAGTCGGCAACTGCCGCGACCATCACCGCGGCGTCGACCGGCAGCACGCTTTCTACCGCGTTCGCCATCTCGCGGGCGGTCTCGACGTCGATCCGGTCGACGCCGGTCGGCGTCGAGAGCGTGACCGGACCGGCGACCAGCGTCACGCGCGCACCGAGCGCGGCCAGCGCTGCGGCGATCGCGAACCCCTGTTTGCCCGATGAGCGGTTGGCGATGTAGCGAACCGGGTCGATCGGTTCGTGCGTCGGGCCGGCGGTGACGAGGATATGGCGGCCCTTCAGTCTGCCGGGGCGGGGCGGTGCCAGCATCACCTGGACCGCAGCGGCGATCGCCGGCGGTTCTGGCAGGCGGCCGGGGCCGAATTCGCCGCAGGCCATCATCCCCTCGTCGGGCTCCAGCACGGTAATCCCGTCAGCACGGAGCAGCGCCACGTTACGGACGGTCGCTGCATGCTGCCACATGCGGACGTTCATCGCCGGCGCGACCAGTACGCGCGTGTCGGTCGCGAGCAGGAGCGTGGTCGCGAGATCGTTCGCCATGCCGGTCGCCATACGCGCGATCAGGTCGGCGGTCGCGGGCGCCACGACGATCAGGTCGGCTTCCCGGCTGAGCTGGATATGACCCATCTCGGCCTCGTCCTTGAGGTCCCACAGCGTCGTGTAGACCTTGTCCTCGCTGAGCGCGGCGAGCGTCATCGGCGTCACGAAATGATGCGCGGCCTCGGTCATCACGCAGCGCACCGCATGGCCGCTCGACTTGAGCAGGCGGATGAGTTCGGCGGCCTTGTAGGCGGCGATCCCGCCCCCGACGATCAAGAGGATGCGCTTCATGAGAGCGTCTCTAGCGGATTATCCGCGTCACGGTAATGCGGCGGTTGTCGAGCGCGGCGGCGACCAGATCGCGCAACGCATCGGGGACGAACACGAGCCCGGTCAGCAGCAGCGGCGTCACCAGCAGCGCCCAGTGCGGCGTGTCCTCCGCGCCGAACACCGCGATCAGCAGCGCGGTCAGGCCGATCGTCGCCAGCGCTCGCAACGCCAAGCGATCACGCCATGTCGCCCAGCCGAACAGGGCAAGGCCGACGATAGGTGCCGCCAGGGCCAGCGGCAGCCAGTCCAGAGCGGTGGCGGAGACCGCCGCCGACACGAATGCGCCGATGCCGAGCAGGCGGATCGCGTCGAACAGCGTGTCGTCGAGCGGTTTGACGACCTGCGCGACCGCATAGGCATGGACCGCGAGCACGCCCGCGACGACGATCAGCGCGGCGGCCCAGCCGAACGCCTCGCGCCGCTGCCGCTCGGCGAGCGCGAAGGACAGCATGACGACCAGATAGAGCGCGGCGATCTCGCTCAGCACCGCCGCCGCCAGCCCGAATGCGACTGCATCGATGAAGCGCCCCTGCCGCCGGAGCGCGAGCGACAGCGTGATCGCCAGCCCGGCCCACAGTTCGGGCACTGCCATGAAAGACGACTGGAGCACCGGCGCGAGGCTGGCGAACAGGAGCAGCGCGATCGCCGCCCGCGCGCCGCGCGTCTTCACCGCGGGCCGCATCCGGGTGTACCAGGCCACCGCGGTGGCGGCGGCGAACAGATAGAGCATCGCCATCGCCACGATTTTCGGCGGCGCGGCCTCGACCACAGCCAGCGTCGGCAGGCGGAACGCGGTGAACGGCGCGAGCGGATAGCCGCCGGCGCGGAGTGCATCCGCCGCCACCGCATAGTAAGTGCCACCGTGGCGCACACCCTCGACGATCATCGCGTACAGCGCGGTATCGGTATGACCCGGCGCGACCGACAGCGCGGCCAGCGTGGCGCTCAGCAACAGCGCCAGCAGCGCGACCCAGGCCCGCGCGGCTGGCTGCGTGATGTTGGCGAACCGTGATGGCGCCGCGAGCCAGACCGGGGTCAGCGGTCGGCGCATCGTCACGTCAGCCCGAACCACGTTCCTGCGATACCGATCGCCGCGGCGATGACCGCCACCGCCGCATAGCGCCAGCCTGTACCGATCCGGATGATCTCGACTTCGCGCAGCGGCATCGTCGGCGGCGCGCCACCGGGGGCGGGGTACTGCGCCTCGATCCGGCGGACCAGTTCCGGCAGCCGGGTCAGCGTCTGGAAATCCTCGATCAGCCGGTCGGCGATCATCGCCTCGGGGCCGAGCTCGCCGCGGATCCAGTCGCGGACGAACGGTTCGGCGGCTTCCCACAGGTTGATGTCGGGGTTGAGGCTGGTGGCAACGCCCTCGACCATCACCATCGTCTTCTGGAGCAGCAGCAGATGCGGCTGCGTCACCATGTCGAAATCGCGGGTGATCGAGAACAGGCTGTCGAGCATCATGCCGATCGACATGTCCTTGACCGGCAGCCCGCGCATCGGCTCGCCGACCGCGCGCAACGCCGTCGCGAACTCGCCGACGTCGTGATAGGCGGGGACGTAGCCCGCCTCGAAATGGATCTCGGCGACGCGCTTGTAGTTGCCGGTGATCAGGCCGTAGAGAATCTCGGCGAGCCAGACGCGGGCGCGGCGGTCGATCCGGCCCATGATGCCGAAGTCGATCGCGGCGATGCGGTTGCCGGGCAGCGCGAACAGGTTGCCCTGGTGCATGTCGGCGTGGAAGAACCCGTCGGCAATCGCCTGCCGTAGGAACGCGCGAACGAGCGTCAGTGCGAGCGCGGGCAGGTCGTAGCCGGCGGCGACCAGCGCCGGACGGTCGGACAGCTTGATTCCGTCGATCCACTCGATCGTCATGACCTTGGCGGTCGAGCGCGCCCAGTCGATCGCGGGGATGACGAAATCGGGCTCGGCGGTCATGCCTTCGGCGAGTTCGGAGGCGGAGGCAGCTTCGCGGCGGAAGTTCAGTTCGCGCAGCGTCCAGCGCTTGAACGTCTCGATCGTGAGGCGCGGGCGGAGGCGCATGGCCTCGGGGCTGAGCGCCTCGAGTTGCGCTGCGGCCCAGCTATAGGTGTCGATCGCGCGGGCGAAATCGTCCTCGACGCCGGGGCGAAGGACTTTCACCGCGACCTGGCGACCATCCGTCGTGACGGCGCGGTGGACCTGCGCGATCGATGCGGCGCCGACCGGGATCGGTTCGATCCGCGAGAACAGCGTCTCCAGCGGCTTGCCGAAGCTCGCGAGCATCGCCGCCTCGATCGTCGCGTAGGGGACGGGGGAGAGCTGGTCCTGGAGCCGCAACAGATCCTGCGCCGCCTCTTCGCCGACGAGGTCGGGGCGGGTGGCGAGCGTCTGCCCGAGCTTGATCGCCGCGGGCCCGATCGCCTGGAACGCATCGGCATAGCGCGGCACTGTCGGCACGCGCGCGCCGAACCGCGCGATCCGCGCGAGGCGGCGGACCGCTGCGGGGGTGTTCGGGTCGCGCTCGATACCGCGCAGCGCGCCATGGCGAGCGAGGATGCGGCCCCATTTCAGGAGGCGCCAGACGTGGGTTGTGGAGGCGGTCACCAGGCGAAAGCGCCTTGAGAAGGGGTTTGTTCACGCGAAGGCGCGAAGGCGCGAAGAGAAGACAGAAATGGTTCGTGCAGAGGCGCAGAGGCGCAGAGGTGTGGAGCCCCGCCGCGGATGCGGCTTTTCATCACTGACGAAGGAGGAGCGAAGCGCAGCGGCGCGCAGAAGGCCGTCGCGCCTTCACTTCTGCTTACTCTCCGCGCCTCTGCGCCTCTGCGCGAACACATCTTCGCGCGCCTTCGCGTGATCACTAGATCTTCCACCCGCTGTGGATCGCGACCAAGCCGCCCAGCAACGGCTCGACCTTGGTCTGCACGAAGCCGGCGTCGGCGATCATGCCCTTGAACTTGGGCATGTCGGGGAAGCGGCGGATCGATTCGATCAAATAGCGGTAGCTGTCAGCGTCCTGCGCGAGGAGCTGGCCGAGCTTCGGGACCATCTTGTGCGAATAGGCGTCGTACACCTCGGCGAATCCCGGCCACACCGTGGTCGAGAATTCGAGGCAGTAGAAACGCCCGCCGCGGCGCAGGACGCGGTGGGCTTCGCGTAAGGCCTTGGGGATGTCCGTCACGTTCCGGATGCCGAATGCGATCGTGTAGGCGTCGAAGAACTTGTCGGGGAAGGTCAGCGTTTCCGCGTTGGCTTCGGTCCAGACCAGGCCGTCGATGCCGCGCTTCTGCGCGCGCTGCATGCCGACTTCGAGCATCTGCGGGTTGATGTCGGCGACCGTGATCGACGCGCCCGACGGCTCCATGCGGAACGCGATGTCGCCCGTGCCGCCGGCCATGTCGAGGATCTGCTCGCCTTCGCGCGGCTTTACGCGGCGGACGAAGCGGTCCTTCCACAGCCGGTGCATGCCGCCCGACATCGCATCGTTCATCAGATCGTATTTGCCGGCGACGTTCGAGAAGACGCCGCCGACACGGGCGGTCTTCTCGGTGGCGGGGATGTCTTCGTAGCCGAAGGAGACGGTATCGGGCGTCGAAGCAGGCGTGGGCGCGATCAAGTCGTTCATATCCTGCGCTCTAGCCGCGCCTTGTGGCGCGAGCAAACGCAACCTAGCTGCAAACCGTGCCGGAATTACCAGAAGTCGAAACCACCGTGCGCGGGCTCGAACCCGTGCTGAAGGGCCAGCGCCTGATCGCGGTCGAGCCGCGTCGTGCGGACTTGCGAAAAGCGATCCCGGTCGACCTGCGTCAGCGGATGACGGGGGCGACCGTGACGCACCTGGGCCGTCGCGCCAAATACGGGCTGATCGATACCGACCGCGGCGACACACTCGTTTTCCATCTCGGCATGTCGGGGCGCTGGCGAGTCGATCCGAGCGAACTGCTCGCGCACGATCACCTGCTGATCGGGACGGCGGCGGGGCGGACGGTGGCGCTCAACGATCCGCGGCGATTCGGCTTTCTAGATCTGTGGGCGACCGAGGACATCGCGAACTACCCGCCGTTCCTCAGCATGGGGCCGGAGCCGCTCGGGCCCGACCTGACCGCTGCGTACCTGCTGGAAGCGCTTGAGGGACGGGGGGCGTCGATCAAGGCGATGCTGCTCGACCAGCGAATCGTCGCGGGGCTCGGCAACATCTATGTGTGCGAGGCGCTGCACATGGCGAAGATCGCGCCCTCACGCGCGGCGGGGCGGATATCGCCGTTTCGACTCGAGCGACTCGTCGAGGCGATTCGGGCGGTGCTGACGGCGGCGATCCTCGCGGGCGGCTCGTCGCTGCGTGATTACGTTCGGCCCGATGGCGAACTCGGCTATTTCTCCAAGCAATGGCGTGTCTATGGGCGTGAAGGCGAGGCGTGCGAATGCGGTGCTACCGTGAAGCGACGCACGGAGGGCGGGCGCTCAACGTTCTGGTGTCCGAAGTGCCAACGCGGTTGACGATCTAACGCAAAGTGAGTAGGGCCGCGGCTTCGAGAGGGCGTAGGAGCAATCCGGCGCCCCTTTTTATTCATTCGAACATCCAGAGGGCTTCATGGCGAACACGCCGCAGGCGAAAAAGCGTATCCGTCGCAACGACCGTCGCGCGGAAGTGAACGGCAACCGAGTCGGCCGTATCCGTACCTTCATCAAGAAGGTCGAGGCCGCACTGGCTTCGGGCGACAAGGGCGCAGCGACCACCGCACTGGCCGCGGCACAGCCTGAGCTGCAGCGCGGCGTCGCCAAGGGCGTGCTCCACAAGAACACCGCGAGCCGCAAGTTCGCGCGTCTCACGAAGGCCGTGACCGGGCTCGCCTAAGCGACCGTCTCACTGTCAGAGCGGATCACCCGCCGGGCATTCCCGGCGGGTTTTTTGCGTCTGCGAAGGGAACCGTCCGGGAGTCCGCGTAACCCAAGGAATTCCCGCGATTCGAGATCTGATTCGTCAAGTCACGAAAACACCGAATTCGCAAAAAATATGTAAACACAGCAACTTATAAAAATTCTGACGCTTTTCCGCAGGTTGTTCAAGTCAACCCGCTTTATTTCGAAAATGTGACGTGTGCAGGTCTTGCCCGGATCGTCGATCGCTTCATAACAGGGGTCACAGCGACGGTGGTTTCCACCGCTGCATTACAAACAGGGCGAAGATGCCGGACGACCTTTGCCGGTCGTCGGGGGGACCATTTTCTGTCGGGGCTATGTCACCTGCGCGCGTGTCGTGCGGGGTCGGAGAAGTGTGCGCGTGACGAAGTGGCAAGGACCAATGACCCACGCGACCGAGGCCGAGAAGGCCTGGGCCCGCGTGCGTGCGTCCTTGCGCGAGTCGGCGGGCGCGCGGCTGTTCGAACAGTGGCTGAAGCCGATCGAGCTGATTCCCGGCGAGGACCGTGACACGATCCGCTTGGCGCTGCCGTCGGCGTTCATGACGAACTGGGTCCGCAATCACTACGCCGACCGACTCGTGCTCGAATTCCAGCAGATCCTGCCGCATATCCGCACCGTCCAGATCGAAACCCGGGCACCGGGTCGTGCCCCCACCGTGCTCGCGATCGAGCCGGTGGCGAATGCGGTCGCAGTCGAGCCTCCCGCGCCGATGTCGGTCGCAGAACCCAAGCCAGTCGCGGAGCCTGCACAGGTATCGATGAAGTTCGGTGTCGATCCGTCGCTGAAGCCAGCGCCGGCGCCTGTTGTGGCCGCGGCTCCGGTCGGCGTGCCGGCCGAGCGCCCGCCGCTCGACCCGCGCTACACGTTCGAGCGGTTCGTCGTCGATCCATCCAACAAGGTCGCGTTCAACGCCGCCAAGGTACTCGCCGAACCCGGCCCCGTCCGGTTCAGCCCGCTGTTTCTCCACAGCGGCACGGGGCAGGGCAAGACCCATCTCATGCACGCGATCGGTCATGCGTTCCTCGAGCATAATCCGAACGCGATCGTGCTGTGCATGTCCGCCGAGCGGTTCATGTACGATTTCGTCGCGTCGATGCGCGCGCGTGATACGCATGCCTTCAAGCAACGGCTGCGCGGTGCCGACCTGTTGTTGATCGACGACCTCCAGTTCATCGCCGGGAAGGACGCGACGCAGGAAGAATTCTTCCACACGGTCAACGAGATCATGGCGGCGGGCAAGCGGCTGGTGATCTCCGCCGATCGCTGTCCGCAGGCGCTCGAAGGCGTCGAGGCGCGGATCATCAGCCGGATGGCGGTCGGGCTGGTCGCGGACATCAAGGCGCCCGACCTGACGCTGCGCCGGACGATCCTCGACCGGAAGCTGGTCGACCTGCCCGACATGCGCGTGCCGACCGACGTGCTCGACCTGCTCGCCAGCCGCATTCATGCGAACATCCGCGAGCTTGAGGGCGCGCTGAACCGGGTGGTGGCTTATGCACAGCTGACAGGCGACACGATCGACCTCGACTTCGCGGTCGCGACGCTCGGCGAAGTGCTGCGGGGGGCGCAGAAGCGCGTGACGATCGACGAGATCCAGAAGCTGGTGTCCGCGCATTTCGAACTGAAGCCGCTCGATCTGATTTCCGCGCGGCGGGCTCGGGCTGTGGCGCGGCCGCGGCAGATCGCGATGTATCTGGCGAAGCGGCTGACGACGCGTTCGCTGCCGGAGATCGGGCGCAAGTTCGGCGGACGCGATCACTCGACGGTGATCCATGCGGTTCGCAAGATCGAGGAACTGCGCGATTCGGACCGCGATATCGATGCCGCGGTGCGCGTGCTGATGCGCGAGTTGGAAGGCTAACCTTCCTTCGTCATGCCGGGCCTGTTCCGGCATCCAGGCTTCCGCAAAATCGAGAGACGTGAGGTCGAGGAATCGTGGACCCCGGAACAAGTCCGGGGTGACGGAGAAGGCAGCTTAGACCTGCAATCCCATCGCGTCCTGCGTCGCCTTCAACACCGGCGCCGCCAGCGCGCGCGCCTTCTCCGCGCCCGCCTGCAGCACCGCCGTCACCGCGCTGCGATCATCGAGCAACCGCACCATCTCGTCGCGGATCGGGCCGAGCTTTGCCACCGCCAGATCCGCCAGCGCGGGTTTAAACGCGCCGAAGCCCTTGCCGCCGAACTCGCCGAGTACGGTCGCCACGTCGCTATCCGCCAGCGCCGCGTAGATCGTCAGCAGGTTGCGCGCCTCGGCGCGGTCGCCCAGTTCCTCGACCGTCGCCGGCAGCACGTCCGGGTCGGTCTTCGCCTTGCGGAACTTGTCGGCGATGGTGTCGTCGCTGTCGATCAGCTTGACCACCGACTGCTCGGACGGGTTCGACTTCGACATCTTCGCCGACGCATCGCGCAACGACATGATCCGCGGCGCCGCCTTGCTGATCAGCGGGGCGGGGAGCGTGAACAGCTCCACGCCGTAGTCGCCATTGAACTTGGTGGCGATGTCGCGCGCGAGTTCGAGGTGCTGCTTCTGGTCCTCGCCGACCGGAACGTGAGTCGCATTGTAGAGCAGCACGTCGGCGGCCATCAGCACGGGGTAGTCGTACAGCCCGACGCTCGCGCCCTCGCGGTTCTTGCCCGCCTTGTCCTTGAACTGCGTCATCCGGTTGAGCCAGCCGACGCGCGCGACGGTGTTGAGCAGCCACGCCATCTCGCTGTGCGCGGGTACGCGCGCCTGGTTGAACAGGATCGATTTCGCCGGGTCGATGCCGGCGGCGATCATGGTCGCTGCGACCTCGATCGTGTGCGCCGATAGCTCGGCCGGGGCGATCCATTCGGTCGGCGCGTGGAGATCGGCGATGAAGAACATCGACTCGCCGCCCTTCGCCGCCACGTCGTCCTGCAGCGCCACCCACTGCTTCACCGCGCCCAGGTAATTGCCGAGGTGGAGATTACCGGTGGGCTTGATGCCGGAGACGACGCGCATGGGAAAACCTTATTTGGAACGACGCAGAAGCGTGGAGATGTCGCCCAGCCGGAACGCGCCGGTGAGCAGGGTCGCGATCGCATAGACGACGCCGCCGGTCGCGACCAGCACCAGCATCGCGCCCCAGCGCTGGATGCTGGTGCCGGTGACGAACGGCTGGAACAGGTCGTTGAGGAAGAACATCACGCCGCCCATGATCAGCGCGGCGACCAACAGCCGCCACGTCCGCCGGACCAGCCGCGCGTCGGGCGTGAAGTGGCCGCGCAGGACGAGCGTGCGGTACAGCATCGCGACGTTGACCGTGCTGGCGATTGCGGTGGCGAGCGGCGGGCCCATGTGCCCGAGCGGCTTGATGAAAGCGAGGTTGAGGACGAGGTTCACGACCATCGACATCGTCGCATAGCGCACCGGCGTCTTGGTGTCCGACCGCGCGTAATAGCCGGGCGTGAGCACCTTCACGAGGATGTACGACGGCAACCCGATCGAGAAGGCGGCGAGCGCCTGCGCGGTCGGCAGCGTCTGCGCGGCGGTGAACTTGCCGTGCTGGAAGAGCGCGGCGATGATCGGCCCGCCGCACACGATCAGCGCGACCGTCGCGGGGAGCGTGAGGAACAGCGCCAGCTCCATGCCGCGGTTCTGCGTGGTCATCGCCTCCGCCTCTTCGCCGCGTCCAAGCTGGCGCGAGATAGTGGGCAACAGGACGGTGCCGAGGCCGATCCCGATCAGCCCCAGCGGCAACTGGTTCAGCCGGTCGGCGAAGTAGATGTACGAGACCGAGCCCGCGGGCAGCAGCGCGGCGGCGAGCGCGGTCGACACGACGAGGTTGATCTGCACCGCGCCCGCGCCGGCCGCGGCAGGCCAGATCAGCGACATGAGCTTCTTCACGTCGGGGTTCATCAGCGGGCGCTTGAGACGCAGCCGGACGCCCGACGAACGGCAGGCGTAGATCAGCCAGAGCAGCTGGAGCGCGCCCGAGATTGTGACCGCGATCGCCTGATTGCGCGAGGTCAGCAGCGGCTCGTGCGCGTGGAACAGCAGCAGCGCGGCGATCAGCGTCGCGTTCAGCAGGATCGGCGCGGCGGCGTTGATCCAGAACTTGTGCAGCGAATTGAGGATGCCACCGAGCAGCGACACGAGGCTGATCAGCGGCAGATAGGGGAGCATGATCCGCGAGAGATGGACGACATAGTCGAACTTGGCCGAGCCGACGCCGTTGAACCCGAAGGTCAGCAGCCATGTCAGCGGCCAGGCGAGCGCCTCGAGCAGCACGGTCATGATCAGCAGCGTCGGCAACAGCACCGACAGCGCGTCTTCGGCAAACGCGATGCCGTCGGGCAGCCCGCGGCCCGACTTGTCGCCGACCTTCCGGTTGAACATCGGAATGAACGCGGCGGAGAACGCGCCCTCCGCGAACAGCGCGCGGAACATGTTGGGGAGGCGGAACGCGATCAGGTACGCGTCGGACGCGAACCCCGCGCCGACGAACCGCGCGAACAGCGAATCGCGGACCAGCCCCAGGATCCGGCTGGCGAGCGTGAGCCCGCCGACCGATCCCAGCGCCTTGGTGAGGTTCATCGAACCGCGCTCCGACCGTGGATCAGGCTTGGCCGAAATCGCCGACGTTGGGCTGGATACCCTGCTGTTCGGACTGCTGGATGTAGAGCTGCGAGAAGTCGATCGGCTCGAGCAGCAGCGGCGGGAAGCCACCGTCACGCACCGCATCCGACAGCACGCGGCGCGCGAACGGGAACAGCAGGCGCGGGGCCTCGCCCAGCAGGAACGGCTGGACATGCTCGGCGGGGATGTTGCGGAGACCGAACAGGCCGGCATAGGAAAGGTCGACGATGAACGCGACTTGGCCCTCGGTCTCGGCGCGGACGTCGATCTTCAGCACGACCTCATGCACCTCGTCGCCGACCTGCGCCGCGCCGATGTTGAACTGCACGTCGATCGCGGGCGGGGTCTGGTTCTGGTAGACGGCGGGCGCGTTCGGGTTCTCGAACGACAGATCCTTGACGTATTGCGAGATTAGACCGGCCGCCGGAATGCTGTCTTCGCCGTTTACCAAGCTGTGGTCGGGCGTCATCGCGCTATTGTCCTGATCATCCATGCGTCGTGTCCTTGAAGGTGGCGTATATAAGAATGCCGTAAAATCGGGACCGAAGCGGAGCGATTGTGCGTTCCCGTCGGTCGAGCCGGTGCGATTAGCAGTGCCGGGGGGGTGTTTCAACGGGCGCGGGTTTGAATAACCGCAGCTTTCGCCTATGTTGGACCGAAGATCGGAGGCACGGTTGTTTTACGTAGTTCTTCTCGCGATGGTGGCCGGGTTCCTCGCCATGCGTCTGTACAGCGTGCTCGGTAAGCGAACCGGGCATGAGCAACCGTTGCCGCGTGCCGCCGAAGAGCGTCCGGTGCCGATCTCGGTACCGCGCACGATCGACGCCGTCGCCGAACCGCGCGACGCCGCCAATCGCAACATCGAGCCGCAGGCGGAAGCCGGGCTCCGGGCGATCATCGCGGGCGAGCCCGGCTTCGATGTCGGTCGCTTCCTCGAAGGATCGCAGGCCGCGTATCGCATGATCCTCGAAGCCTTCTGGAAGGGTGACGGGGATGCGCTGGCCGATCTCGCCGTGGACGACGTCCGGGCGGCGTTCGCCGAGGCGATCGCAGCACGCCGCGAGGCGGGCGAGGTGCTCGACAATCGACTCGTGACGATCGAGCGCGCGGTGATCGCCGATGCGCGCGTGTCGGGTCGCGAGGCACAGATCACCGTGCGGTTCGACGCCGATATCGCCGCGGTGACGCGCGATGCCGAGGGCGTCGTGCTGGCCGGCTCGCTGACCGACGCGGTCGAGACGCACGACGTCTGGACCTTCGCCCGGACGCTGAAGAGCAGCGATCCGAACTGGAAACTTGCGGATACCGACGAAGCCTGATGCGGGATATTCGGGGTGGCGGACTAGCCGTAGCGCTCGCGCTGACACTGAGCGCGTGTGTCGGGGGCGTCGAGCCGCCCCGTTCCGGCCCCGCGCCGATTGAACGGCCGTCCTCGCGCCCGGACGAACCGGTCCGAGTCCACCCGTCGCGCGATACCGGGGCCTCGCCCAATATTCGCGGCATTCAGGTTCCGGCGCGGATCGTCGGTGCGGTACCGTTGCTGGCCGCCCCCGCGACGCCCGCGATCGAGCCACTCAACGCCGCCGCGGCGGGCGTCACGCCGGGGCCCGCGGTCGCGAGTCTGCCGATCGACGATCTCCAGGCACAGGCGGCGCTCGCCGCGTTCGTGACCAGCTGCCCGTCGCTGATGCGCAGGAACGATTCGTCCGGCCTGACCCGCGGCGCCGACTGGCAGCCGGCGTGCGCCGCCGCGGCGTCGACCGACCGGCGCAATGCGCGCGCATTCTTCGCGCAGTGGTTCGAGGCGGCGCAGATCGGCGACGGCAAGGCGTTCGCCACCGGCTATTACGAACCCGAAATCGCCGGCTCGCTGGAGCGGCGCGATGGTTATGCGCCGATCTATGGTCGGCCGAGCGATCTGATCGACGTCGATCTCGGCGCGTTCTCGACCTCGCTAAAGGGCAAGAAGGTGCGCGGGCGCGTCGATGGCAGCAACCTCGTCCCCTATTATGACCGGACCGCGATCGAGCAGGGCGCGTTGGCGGGCAGGGCGCCGATCCTCGCCTGGGCGCGCGATCCGGTCGAGCTGTTCTTCCTCCAGATCCAGGGGTCGGGGCGGTTGCGGCTGCCCGACGGCGAGATCCTGCGGATCGGCTATGCCACGCAGAACGGCCGTGATTACACGGGCATCGGCGCGCTGATGAAGTCGCGCGGGCTTTTGCAACCCGGCCAGACCTCGATGCAGGGCATCGTCGCGTGGCTGCACGCGCATCCGACCGAGGGGCAGGCGATCATGCGCGAGAACAAGAGCTTCGTGTTCTTCCGCGAGCTCGAAGGGGCACCGTTGGGGGCGCTCGGGCTGCCGGTCACCGGTCAGGTCAGCGCGGCGGCCGACGTCAAGTTCGTGCCGCTCGGCGCGCCGGTATTCCTGTCGCTCGATCGCCAGGACGCGAGCGGGTTGTGGGTGGCGCAGGACACCGGCGGCGCGATCAAGGGCAGCAATCGCTTCGACACTTTCTGGGGCGCGGGCGCGGCAGCCGAAGCGACCGCCGGCGGCATGGCGGGGCGCGGCACCGCGTATCTGCTGCTGCCGATCGGGACGGTCGCGCGGCTGAACGCTCAGGGTGATGGGGCGCGATATGGCGGGCCGACCACTCAACCCTGACGAAGCCCAGCTTTGGGCGAGGGTAATGCAGACCGTGCGACCGATGCGCGTGGTCGCCGTGCGGATCCCCGAGCGCGCGCCGCCTTTGCCGCCACCGCCCAAGCCGATAATCGGTCCCAACGGCAAGATCGTGCCCGCACCGCCTGCGCCGATGGGGCGGGTGAAGCCGCTCGTTCGTACGGTCGTGACGCCATACGCGGCAAGGGCTGGGGGCGGGGCGGGGGCCAAGCCTGTCGTCGCGCGGCCGGCGGCCAAACCGATCACGGCCAACACGCTCGATGGCGGCTGGGACAAGCGGCTCACGCGAGGCGTAGTGAGTCCCGACAGTTCGATCGATTTGCACGGGCATACGCTGGCGTCCGCGCATGCGCTGCTCGATGTCGGCCTGGGCCGGGCGATCGCGCGCGGCGACCGCGTTCTGCTGCTGGTGACGGGCAAGCCGCCGCGACCCGAGAGCGAACGCCCGCATGCTCGGGGTGCGATCCGGTCGGCCGTGACCGACTGGCTGGCGGGCTCGCGCCACGCCGACTCGATCGCCGCCGTCCGCGGCGCGCATCCGCGGCATGGCGGGCAGGGCGCGCTGTATATCGTCCTGCGGCGGGGGCGGGAGTAGACGCTGCCGCTACGCCACGACGCAGTCCCATCGTCCCGCTGCTCCGGGCAGAACTGCCTTATACATAAATTGTCCGGGCAGAATGACAACTGTTGCCCAGCTTCCTGTCGCGTCGAGGATGCTGCATCTCAGGGCAATCGGAGCCGTGTTCACAACTCTCAAATAATGCACCCCGTCGACCCAATCATCATAGGCCCTTTGCGCGACGGCGGGAGAGCCTGAAAATAGCGAAATGGCAAGTATAAGCTTGGATACGTTGAACATCATCGCCTCCTAAAATTATCTCCGTATTTAAGTATTATCTAATGAGTAAATAAGATCATGCCGATAGTGCTTTTGCAACGATTCTATTTGAATATTTTAGTATTCAGCGTTTAAAATAATAGTATTGATCTAAAAGCGATGCAAATGACGTTAATTATGATCATGATTATCTGTATATTACACACAAAAGTCATAT
This sequence comes from Sphingomonas sp. M1A8_2b, assembly GCF_053345535.1. Lineage (NCBI taxonomy): Bacteria > Pseudomonadati > Pseudomonadota > Alphaproteobacteria > Sphingomonadales > Sphingomonadaceae > Sphingomonas > Sphingomonas sp. M1A8_2b. The sequence continues at coordinate 1,394,520 of NZ_JBKFAH010000001.1, forward strand.
TCCAATTATGGGAATTGACCGGGCGGATCCAACGTGCGGAAGCAGCAGGCCCTTATGGGGCACACCTTAGGGAACCGTATGCGGGGTGATGGCTTCGGTTCTAGTACTGCTGCTGCAGTGAAGAATTGACCGACCCCTTCCGGGGTGGCGCGCGCCAATACAGTATGCCTCTCGGCGTGTTATCCTTGAGCGCGCGCGATCATGTCGGCGTAGATATCCGTCAGCGTCCGCAGGTCCGCGACCGCGACTGCCTCGTCGACCTTGTGCATGGTCGCGTTGATCAGGCCGAACTCGACCACCGGGCACAGCTTCGAAAGGAAGCGCGCGTCGGAGGTGCCGCCGGTGGTCGACAGTTCGGGCGTGATGCCGGTGGCCGCCAGGATCGCCTCGGACACGAGCGTCGAGAACGCGCCCGGCGCCGTCAGGAACGCCTCGCCCGAGACCTTGCCGGTCACGACCGATCCGGGCGCATGCCGATCGGCGATCGCGCGGATGCGGTCGATCAGGTCGGCGCCACGGTGGCGGTCGTTGAAGCGGATGCTGAGCCGCGCGGACGCCTTGGCGGGGATGACATTGTGCGCGGGGTTGCCGACGGTGATGTCGGTGACCTCGATATTCGACGGCTGGAACCAGTCGGTGCCCTCGTCGAGCACGACGCCGTCGATCTCCGCGAGGATCGCGATCAGCCGCGGGATCGGATTGTCGGCGAGATGCGGATAGGCGACGTGACCCTGACGTCCCGGCACGTCGATCCCGATGTTGACCGAGCCGCGCCGGCCGATCTTGACCATGTCGCCGAGCCGCGCGGTCGAGGTCGGTTCGCCGACCAGGCACAGGTCGGGCACGACGCCGCGCGCGGCCATCCGCTCCATCAACGCGACGGTGCCGTAGGTCGCAGGACCCTCCTCGTCGCCGGTGATGATCAGTGACAGCGTGCCCCCGTCTCGATCGGCGTCGGTCCGGCTCGCCGCGGCGACGAACGCCGCGATCGCGCCCTTCATGTCGACCGCACCGCTCCCGTACAGCAGCCCGCCACGGACCTCGGCGGACCACGGCGAGCCGGTCCAGCCGTCACCCGGCGGGACGACATCGACATGCCCGGCAAACGCCAGATGGCGCGGTCCGCTGCCACGCGTGGCGAGCAAATTCTCGACCGGGCCGTCGGGTGCCGCGCCGACCACGAAGCGGTCGACCGCGAACCCGATCGGGACGAGCGCGGCTTCGAGCACGTCGAAGACGCTGCCCCGCGCGGGCGTGACGCTATCGGCGGCGATCAGCGCCTGCGCCAGCACGACCGGGTCGATCGGCCCGCTCATGCAGCGGGCGTCGGCACCGGCTGCTCATACTGCTCGAGCACCCATTCCTCTTCCTGCGCGGCGGCGATCCAGTCCTGCATGAACGGATGTTCGAACATCGCCTGCATGTACCCGGTCGCGAAGCGCGCGATCGGCAACTGATAGGTGACGATCCGCGTGACGACCGGCGCGAACATGATGTCCGCCGCGCCGAACTGGCCGAACAGGAACTGGCCGTCGCCGCCGAACCGCGCACGCGCCTGCGCCCACAGCTCCATAATCCGCTGCAATTCGATCAGGACGTCGTCGTCGGGTTGGCGGCTGGGAAAGATCTGGCGGACGTTCATGCTGTGCTTGCGGCGCAGCGCCTGGAAGCTCGAATGCATCTCGGCGGCCATCGACCGCGCCATCGCGCGCGCGGCGTCGTCGACCGGCCAGAACCGATCGCGCCCGACCTTATCGGCGAGGTATTCGACGATCGCCAAGCTGTCCCACACCACCGCGTCGCCGTCCCACAGGATCGGCACCTTGCCCGACGACGGCGCGAACTCGTCGCCCGACCGGCGCTTTTCCCAGTCGGCGTCGTACATCGGCACGACCACCTCCTCGAACGGGAGCCCCGAATGCTTGCAGGCGAGCCAGCCGCGAAGCGACCAGGACGAATAGGCCTTGTTGCCGATGATCAGTTTCATGGCCGCGGTGCTAGCCGCGTCGGCGGGCGGGGGCAACGTCCGGTTTGGGCATGATCCGGGCCAGTTCGCGCGGCATGACGCGGTGGAGCACGATGATCGCTGCCAGCGCGACGACCGTGCCGAGGAGGATGTCGATCAGGTAATGCGTGCCCTCGACCGGCGTCGACAGCAGCATCGCCGCGTTAATCGCGATCACCGGCCAGCGCAGCCGTGGCAACCGCCACGCGGCGTTGATGTAGATCGTTGCGGCGGCGGCGTGGAAGCTCGGCGCCGACACGATGCCGCGCAGGTGCCCGAGGTCGACCACGCGCACGCTGTGATCGCGCAGCGCCGGGATCAGCCCCTGCTGCCACTGCTCGCTCTCGGGCATGTAGGCGATCGGGGCGTGCCACAGATACGAGAACGGTCCCACCGCGGGCATGAAGGCATAGAGGATCAGCGTGCCGACCGCGGTCAGCCAGAACACCGCCAGAAACCGGTGCGCCGCGACCCGGTCGCCGGCGAAGGCGAAGGTCGCCAGCAGCACCGCCGGGGTCAGGTAGATGCTGCGATACGCCGCGAGGCCGAGCGACTGGAGGACCGGCGTGGCCGCGACCAGCCGGTACCAGGCGAGCCAGTCGAAATGCAGCATCAGGTCGATCCGCTGCAACGCGGCATCATGAAACCCCTGCGTCATCGCCGCGACCGGATAGCTGGCGACCGCGCCCATCAGCGCGAGCATGGTGAACACGCCGTAATATTCGGCGGTATCGCCGAGCGCGCGGGCATGCCGCCAGTCGCGGTTGCGGACCCAGAACCGCACGAACAGCAAGACCGCGCCGCATGCATAGAAGGGCAGGTTGTCGCGATCGGTCGGATCGATCGACAACCCCGCGACCCGCATCGTCACCGCGAGCACGGCCAGGCTCGCGATCATCCCGCCGCCGATCCACCAGCCGTAATCGGGAAGTGCCGTCGCGACACGCAACTCTGTGTGGAGGGGGGCGGTTACCGGCGGGCGGGCTGAAATCGAGACGTCAATCATGGTCGTCGGGGCATTTATCACAGGCAAGGCAAGCAATCACCGTCGACCGGCTCGGCTTTCGCTCACCTGAACGGGATCGCGCGGTCAGACGCGTTTGCGGGGAGATCACCCGCCGACGCGCCCGTGCCACCGGTCTTTTCAGGTCGGCGGGACTGGCCGCCGACCCGACCTTCAGAACGAACCAGGCACCATTCTCTGCGCGGTGGTGGGGGCGTCGGGGATCAGCAGATCGCGGCGCGTGGCGGCGGTGCGTGCCGACTGAGCGCTCGCATCGCCGGAAATGGGCGTGCAACTGCGACCGGCGAGGAAGTCGAGCGCCTGACGCGTCGAGGCCTCCTGCGGATCGCCGAGCTGATAGCCGATATCGTCCGCCGCCTTGCAGCTCGCCTCGACCGTGGTCGCCAGGCCGTCATAGTAGTTGCCGTTGCGTGCGGCGTTCTGCGTCGCCAGCGCGACGACGCGGAGCCGATCGTCGCAGGCTGCCCGGTCGAGCGGGATCTGACCGACCGGCTTGCCGTAGGTGTTGGTCCCGATCAGCGCGGAATTGGTGTGCAGATACGGCGTGAACGCGTTGATCACGATCTCGCTCGCCGATGCCGTCCCGCCGGTGCCGATGAACGCGATCCTGGTCGGGGCGATCGATTCGGCCTGTGGCTTGAAGAAGCGCGTCGTGTTGTTCGCGGCCTTCTCGGTGCGGAACGAGACGTAATCGAACACCTCCGAGGTCGAGCGGCCGCCACCGAGCAGGTCGCCGAGATATTCCGCCGTGTCGATCAGGCCACCGCCATTGTAGCGCAGGTCGACGATCACGTTGGTGATGCCCTTGGCGCGGAAATCGGCGAAGGCGGCTTTCAGCGCGGGCTCGGCGGTGGTGATGAAGGTGCGCAGGTTGAGATACCCAACCTGACGCCCGCCATCGGTGATGACCTTGGCACCATAGCGCGACGAGACCGGGAGCAACGTGAAGTCGGTCTTGGTGACGGTCACGTCGCGGGTGCCGGCGGCGTTCGCAATGCGCAGGACACGCGAGGTTCCCGCGGTGTTGGGGCCGAGCGCGGTGTTCAGCCCCGCGGTACCCTCCGCCGCGATGATCGCCGGCACGGTCCGGAGGTTCGCCGAGGTCGTGCCGATCGCCAGGATCTCGGTACCGCGATCGATCCCCGCGGCGAGCGCCGGCGTGTTCTCGAACGTCTCGGCGGAGAACAGCCGCTGTCCGCTCTGGTCGAGGCCCAGGCGGAAGCCGAAGCCCGCGCTGGCGCCAGAATTATAATAGGCGTTCTCTTCCTTGATCGACGTCAGATAGGTGAAGAACCGATCTTTCCGTTGCGCCCGCGCGGTGGCGGTCAAGGCATCGATGTAGGCGTCGACGGTCGTGTACGGCGCCGGATCCAGGCTGGCCGGCAGCGTATCAGGGAACAGATACCATTCGCGAAGCTGCGCCGCCGCCCAATCCTGCCGTTCGCGAAGCGAGCACCCCGTCGAGGCGGTGGGCGTCGGCGTCGCCGCCGAGCTGTTGCCCGAGGTGATCGCCCCGCTGTCGCCACCCCCGCAACCCGACAGCATCGCCGTCATCGCCAAAATTGCGCCAAACCGCTTACGCATCGATTGTTTTCCCCTTTTGGGGGAAGCTACGGATTTCGAAACGTAATGTCAGCCGGAAACGAGAGTTTGATCCCAAGTCGTTCGATCAGCTGACGGCTTCGACCACCGCTGCGCGAAGTTCGGGGATACCCATGCCGTATTCGCTCGACGTGACGAGAATATCGGGATGCGCGGCCGGGCGTTTCCGCGCTTCGGCGGCGGTGCGCTCGGTGACCTCGACCAGTTCGGACGCCTTGATCTTGTCCGCCTTGGTCAGAACCATGCGGTAGCTCACCGCGGCCTTGTCGAGCATTTCGAGGATCTCGCGGTCGACGTCCTTGATGCCGTGGCGGGAATCGATCAGCACGAGTGCGCGCTTCAATACGTCACGCCCGCGCAGGAAGTCGTTGATCAGGAAACGCCATTTCTTGACGACGTCCTTGGGCGCCTTGGCGAACCCGTAGCCGGGCATGTCGACAAGTCGGAACGCGAGCGGCGCGCCGACGTCGAAGAAGTTCAGTTCCTGCGTACGGCCGGGCGTGTTCGACGTGCGTGCCATCGAGTTGCGCCCCGTCAGCGCGTTGAGCAGCGACGACTTGCCGACGTTCGAGCGACCCGCGAACGCCACCTCCGGCACCGACGCATCGGGCAGGAATTCGAGCGTCGGCGCAGACTTCAAGAAGCCGACATGCCCCGCGAACAGTTTGCGCGCATGCTCCAGCATCTCGGGCGTGAACGGTGCGTCGGTCTGCTCGAGATCCGGGCCGAGGTTGGATGGCTCGTTCACTTGGTCACCGGCACTTTCAGACCCGGATGGCGGGCGTAGAGCAACTTCTGTTGAATGATCGTCAGGCAGTTCGACGTGATCCAGTAGACCTGGAGGCCGACCGCGAACGGCGCCATCACGAACATCAGCACCCAGGGCAGCAGCGCGAATACCTGCTTCTGCGTGTCGTCCATCGGTGTCGGGTTCAGCTTGAACTGGAAGTACATGCTGATGCCCAGGATGATCGGGACCACGCCGATCGCGATCATGTGCGGCGGCGTGAAGGCGAGCAGGCCGAACAGGTTGAGCGGCGTCAGCGGATCGGGCGCGGAGAGATCCTTGATCCACGCGACGAATGGCTGGTGACGCATTTCGATCGTCAGCATCAGCACCTTGTAGAGCGCGTACATGATCGGGATCTGGAGGAGCGTCGGGGCGCAACCGGCGAGCGGGTTGACGCCCTCGGCCTTGTACAGCGCCATCGTCTCCTGCTGCAGCCGGACCTTGTCGTCCTTGTGCTTTTCCTGGAGCGCCTTCGCCTTGGGCTGGACCGCACGCATCGCCGCCATCGACTTGAACTGGCGCTGCGCGATCGGGAACAGCAGCCCGCGGATCGTCACGGTGAGCAGGATGATCGCGACGCCGAAGTTGCCGATCACGCGGAACAGCCAGTCGAGATAATAGAAGATCGGCTTCTCGACGATCCGGAACCAGCCCCAGTCGATCGCATAATCGAGCTTGGCGACGCCGCCGGCCTGATCCGAGTAGCGATCGAGCAAGCGGACTTCCTTGGCGCCGGCGAAGAAGCGCGAGGTCTGCGTGATCGCCTGGCCAGGGGCGAGCTGCTTGGGCTGGAGCGCGTAGTCGGCCTGGTACGCCTTGTTGGCGCCGGCGCGGAACTGACCGTCGAACGACTGCGCCTGATCGGGGATGATCGCGGTCAGCCAGTATTTGTCGGTGAAGCCGAGCCAGCCGCCGGTCGTCGTGAACTTCTGCGCGGCGGCGTCGATGTCCTTGTAGTTCGGGCGGTAATGCGCACCGCCATTGTCGACCGACATCGGCCCGACATGGATCGTCATCGACGACGGATCCTTCGAGATGCCGACGCGGTTGACGAGGCCGTAGGGCGCGACGGGGACGGGCCCGGTGCCGGCGTTCAGGACGGTCTGGCGGACCGTGAACATGTAATCCTGGTCGACCGCGATCTGGATGCGGAAGCGCTGGCCGGTGGCGTTGGTCGCGTCGAGCGTGACCGGCGTGGTCGGCGTCAGCGTGGTCGCGCCCGAGGGCGTCCAGACGGCGTCGGCGGCGGGCGGGGTCAGCCCTTGCGCGCGCCAGCCGAAGCTTGCGAAATACGCGTCGGGTGCGCCGGCCGGCGAGAGCAGGCGGATCGGCGGCGAGTTCTTCGCGACGGTCTCGTCATAGCCCTTGAGCACGAGATCGTCGATCCGCGCGCCCTTCAGGTTGATCGACCCGGACACGCGGGGGGTCTCGATGCGGATGCGCGGCGTTTCGGCGATCACGGCGGCGCGATCGCGGACTGCGGCGGCACCATCCGCGGCCGGATCGGCGGCGGGGTTCGCCACGGCCTTGGTCTTGCCGCCCTCGATCTTCGTGACCGGCGGATTCGCGGTCGGGAAGAACTTGCCCTGGATCAGCGGCCATCCGAACAGGATCAGCGCCGCGATCACCGCGAACAGCACGAAATTCTGCTTGTCGTCTTTCACAGGGCGGCGTCTTTCAATTTCTTGTCGATATCAGGGACTGGGTCAGGGCCGTACCCGCCCCACGGATGGCAACGCGCAATACGCTTCGCCGCCAACCAGCCCCCCTTGAGCGCGCCATAGCGCCCAACGGCCTCGATTGCATAGGCGGAACACGAAGGATCGTAGCGGCAGCTCGACGGCAGGACGAGCGAAGGGCCGAGTTGCCAGCCGCGGGCGAGGAGGATGAGGAGGCGGGCTAGCATGTCAAAACCGACGTTCGCCCACGCCGTCAAATTGTTTCCCCGCGAAGGCGGGGACCCAGACTGGGCTCCCGCCTTCGCGGGAGAACACGAAGCGGGGGAAGGCAGCGAGGTTAGACCCGATCCACTCGTCCCCAAACACCACCCCGGCGAAGGCCGGGGCCCAATTGGGGGACAACGGTAACGAGGCGCAGCCATTCATCACGGCCGCTTTCCCATTTGGGCCCCGGCCTTCGCCGGGGTGGTGGCCTGTGCTCGCGTGGTGGCCTGTGCTGGCGTGGTGGTGTCTGCTGACATGGTAGCAGCAGCGGCCGGCGTCACCTTGCGGAACGCCTTGCCAAGCTCAGTCCGCAACAGCGCGAAGTCCCGCTCGACCCCGCCGTTGCGCCCGATCAACACATGATCAGCCCCAGCAACGCCGCGCTCCGCCAACAGCTCACGCGCCAAAGCCCGCAACCGCCGTTTCATGCGGTTCCGGACGACGGCGTTGCCGATCTTCTTGGTGACGGTGAAGCCGATTCGCATCGTCTCGTCACCGTCATCGCGGGGGCGCATGAGCAGGACGAATCCCGGCATCGGTGCGCGCTTCCCCGCATTCGCCGCGAGAAAATCGCGGCGTTTGTCGAGTATCGTTAAGCTGGCGGCGCCAGCGGGTATAGTTAGGCCGACAGCTTCTTGCGACCGCGGGCGCGGCGTGCGTGGATCACTGCCCGGCCGCCGACCGTCGCCATCCGTGCGCGGAAGCCGTGACGGCGTGCGCGTACCAGGTTGCTCGGCTGAAAGGTCCGCTTCATTGGTCATTCCCTAGGTCATCAAATAGAAAACGGCCGCCACGGGGACGGCCTTGATGGCTGGGCGCTTACGGAAAGGGCGGCGGTAAGTCAATTCGCACCGGCCTTGGCAGCCGCGCTTTTCGACGCCTTCGCCCGCTCGTGCCGCCGCATCGCGCTCTGCCGCCGCATCATCCGGTCGACAAACTGACCGGTCCGCGGCCAGCGCCGCTTCAGCCGCGCCCATTTCAGCCGCGCCCAGCGCGAATTGCGCAGCACCAGCACCATCCCGCCGGCGAACAGGAATATCCCCGCCGGCCCCGGCAACGGCGCAAGGATCGGGGCGCTCAGGATCAGGACCACCCCGAGCAGCAACTGGCCGATGCGCAGAATAGGGGAGCGGACGGCTTTCACGGAAGGCATGTGGGTCCGGTGTATTAGGTTAACAAGACGGGGAAGCGGGGCAAGGTCACGTGCCCGGCTTGCAGACATGGCAATTCGGGTATGAATAAGGCGTGACGTCGGGTCGCGGGGGAGCGGGCATGGCGGCGATCGTAACGACGGTGGCGTATCTCGGGCTCGAAGCGCGCGCGGTCGAGGTGCAAGTCCAACTGATTCCAGGACTTCCCGCGTTCAACGTCGTCGGATTGGCGGACAAGGCGGTCGGCGAAAGCCGTGAGCGCGTGCGCGGGGCGATCGCCGGCATGGGGCTGTCCCTGCCACCGAAGCGCATCGCGGTGAACCTGTCGCCCGCCGATCTGCCGAAAGAAGGATCGCATTTCGATCTTCCTATTGCGCTGGCATTGCTGGCGGCGATGGGCGTGGTCGATGCCGAGGCGCTCGCGGATTACGTGATCGTCGGCGAACTTGGGCTCGACGCGCGGATCACCGCCTCGCCGGGCGTGCTGCTGGCCGCGCTGCATGCGTCGGAAGTGGGGAAGGGGCTCGTCTGCCCCGCTGCGCAGGGGTCGGAGGCGGCTTGGGCGGGCGAGATCGAGGTGATCGCCGCACCCGACCTGTTGTCGCTGCTCAACCACTTCAAGGGTCATGGCCTGCTTAGTCCCCCCAAGCCGGGAATCGCCGAGGCGTCCGACCACGGTCCCGACCTTCGCCAAGTAAAAGGTCAGGAAACCGCCAAGCGCGCGCTGGAGATCGCCGCCGCCGGCTCGCACAACCTGTTGATGGTCGGGCCGCCCGGCTCGGGCAAGTCGCTGATGGCGGCCTGCCTCCCCGGCATCCTGCCGCCGCTCGATCCGGCCGAGGCGCTTGAAGTATCGATGGTCCAGTCGGTTGCCGGCACCTTGTCGGGCGGTCGGCTGACTCGGACGCGGCCATTCAGGGCGCCGCACCATTCCGCCTCGATGGCGGCGCTCACCGGCGGCGGGCTGAAGGTGAAGCCGGGTGAGGTCAGCCTCGCGCATCTCGGCGTGCTGTTTCTCGACGAACTCCCCGAGTTCCAGCGCGCCGTGCTCGATTCGCTGCGCCAACCGCTCGAAACCGGCACGGTCAGCGTCGCGCGCGCCAACGCACACGTCACCTCCCCGCCCGTGTCCAGCTGATCGCCGCAATGAACCCGTGTCGGTGCGGCCATCTCGGCGATGCGAGTCTCGCCTGCGCCCGCGCGCCGAAATGCGCGGCGGACTATCAGGCGAAGGTGTCCGGTCCGCTGCTCGACCGGATCGACCTTCACATCGACGTCCAGGCCGTCAGCGCGGCCGATCTGATCCTCCCGCCGCCGACCGAAGGCTCGGCGGAAGTCGCCGCCCGCGTCGCCGTAGCCCGCACGATCCAGTCCGACCGCTACCGCGACCATCCGGTTCGAACGAACGCCGAGGCGGATGGTGCGCTGCTCGACTCCGTTGCCATGCCCGAAGAGGCCGGCCGCAAGTTGCTGGCTCAAGCCGCCGAAGCGATGCGCCTCACCGCCCGCGGCTATACCCGTATACTGCGCGTCGCCCGCACCATCGCCGACCTCGCGGGCAGCGAGACCGTCGGCCGGATCCACATCGCCGAAGCGCTCAGCTATCGTCGCCAGCCACCGAGAAACTGAATCGATACGTTTTCCGATGAAGACGGCTTGCCGCGGCGGAAAGCTTCGTCTAGCCAACCCGCCGCTGCCCCTGTGGCGAAATTGGTAGACGCGACCGACTCAAAATCGGTTGCCGCAAGGCATGCTGGTTCGATTCCGGCCAGGGGCACCATCTCTTCCCGACGATCATTCTCCGACCACCGACCACCGACCCTCGGGGCGGGCAGCAATACCGCCCGTTTCCTTGCGAAAATTTCGCCGGTAAGGACGCGGTATGGCGAAGCGACCGGTCCGATATGTCTCGTCGCGACGGCGCAAGCGATCCGGGCTGAAGCCATCGTCCGAGCATTGGCTGCTCCTGCTTGGTGCGGTTGTTGCGTTCGCGGTCGTCATCGGATGGCTGACGGATGTGCCCTGGCCGACCGAAACCAACGCGGGTAATCGCAAACCGCGGCTGACGATGGCGCAGGCGCGCGCCTCGAACGCCCTGGTCCCGATCGCCACCGCCAAACGCCGGGCGGCGACGCCGTTCCGGTTCCGTGGTGGTCCGGCCGCGCGGCTCCAGGCAACCGACTGCCTCGCGACCGTCGCGCTGTACGAGGCGGGTGACGACCGCGATGCGCAGCGCGCGGTCATCCAGGTCGTGCTCAACCGGGTCGGCGCGGCGGGATTTCCCAAGACGGTGTGCGGCGTCGTCTATCAGGGCGCGAACCGGACGACCGGGTGCCAGTTCTCGTTCAGCTGCGACGGGTCGCGCACGCGGCGGCCCGAACATGAGGGCTGGGAGCAGGCGCGTCGCGCCGCCCGCCGTGCGCTGAGCGGCTATGTCTACGCGCCGGTCGGTCGCGCGACGCACTATCATACCGACTGGATGGTGCCGTATTGGCGCAGTTCGCTCGTCAAGGTGGCGACCGTCGAGTCCCATATCTTCTATCAACGGCGATGACGTCTATGCACAGATTTTCGACAGCGCTGGCCAGGGTCGCCTGCCTCGCCGTGTTCCTCGTGACGGGGTGCGCGGGCGGATCGTACCGTCCGGTCAGCGACGCGCAGGTCAAGCTCGGCGGCCCGTATCGCGTCCGCGGCACGACCTATGTCCCGGCGGCGGATCCGAGCTACGACGTGCTGGGCTATGCAAGCTGGTACGGCAGTGAATCGGGCAACCGGACCGCCAATGGCGAACGGTTCCGTGCCGAGTGGCCGACTGCGGCGCATACGACGCTGCCGCTACCGACCTATGTCGAGGTCACCGCGCTCGACACCGGTCGGCGGATCATCGTGCGGATCAACGATCGCGGGCCGTTCGCGGGGCATGCAAGGATACTCGATCTGTCGCGCGGCGCCGCCGAACTGCTTGGCATACGCGCTGGCGGGCTAGCCGCCGTGCGGGTGCGCCGCGTCGAACCGTCGGACGAGGATCGCGCCCGGTTGCGCAAGGGGAAGCCCGCGCGATCGTTGCCGCCGATCTCCGAGCATGACAGGCTGAGCTTCCGATCGCAGCTTTCCGCCGCGGGCTTCTGAAGTGTCGCGCGCGCCTACATCGCCAGCGCGCGGTCGTAGCCGGTGAGTTCGAGATAGCCCCGGCCGCCACGCGTCCGCACCGCCCCCTCCCAATAGACCGGCAATCCGCTGCGGCGTGCGTCGAGTTCCTGCGCGGCGAACATCGGCGTCAGGCGCCAGCGCTGGATCCGGTTGGCGGTGCGGACGCTCAGCTCCTGCGCCACCGGATAGGTCGCGCCGGTCGCCTTGCTCCGCCATGTCGCGAGCGGGCGGAACGCGACGTCGGTGGGCCCGAACACCGTCGTGGTGCCATCGGCGCGGCGCAGCGACCCGCCCGACCACAGGATCCCGCCCCCCTTGCGGCGGATCCGGAACGCCATCAGCGCCGAGCCGTCGTCGAAGTTGAGCCCGGTCCAGTCCCACCCTTGCGCGGTCGGGGCGAGATAGTTCGACGACCATTCGCGATCGAGCCACGCCTCGCCGCGCACCGCGACGGTCTGCGCGCCGCGCGTCACTCGCCCGGTCACGCGCAGATGCGGGATCGAATAATAATAGCTCGCCTCCTCAGGCCGCGGCCCCTTGCGGCTATACCCGCCACGACCTTGCGGCAGCGGCGGCTGGGTGGGCTGGAGATCGAGCGCCAGCCCGAAACCGTCGGCGGTCACGCGCGTCGTCCAATGCCCGTCCTTCGCGCGCCGCATGCGCCAGTCGCGGATCGCGACGTCGGCATCACCGGTGCGCGCCTGCGCCAGACCGAAACCGGCCCGCGCCGCACGCTCGCCGTGGAGCAATCTTCCAGTCGCGGGATCGGATAGCGCGGCGTGCGCGAACAGCACCTGGTTCGGCGCGAACCGGCTCGGATTGCGCGAGTCGCCGGGCGGCCGCGTGCGGAAGAAGGTGACCTGAAAGCCGAGATCCTCGCCTGCATCCGTCTTCAGCCAGCCGGTGACGTACCACCATTCGGTGCGGAACGTCGGATGCGCACCGTGATCGGCCGGGAATCGCAGCACGATACCCGGGCGGACGACCGGGTAGGGCGTCGCAGGCGGGGCGGCGATGCCGACCGTCGCGATCAAGCCGAGCAACAGTCCGATACGGTGCATCACCAATCCTCCCGTACCGATTGCACCGCGCTACTCGCAGTCGCCCGGCGTCCTGCCAGCACCGCAGTCACCGCGGCTGCACCGGTCAAGGCCGCCGCAACGCCGAGCAGCGTCTCGTAGGGAATCCGCGTCGTCATCGTCCAGTTGAACGACTGCGGATTGATGACGTGGATCAGCACCTGCGACAGGATCAGCCCCAGCCCGATCCCGGCGAGCGCGCCGGTCAAGCCAACGATCGCGCCCTCGATTCCCAGCATCGCGGTTAACTGGCGGCGGGTCAGGCCGAGGTGCCGCAGCATCCCGAATTCGCGTTCGCGCGCGATCGTCTGCGCGGACATCGTCGCCGCGACCCCGGCCAGCCCGACCAGGATCGCGACCGCTTCGAGCAGGTAGGTCACCGCGAAACTGCGATCGAACAGCGTCAGCGCGAGCTTCCGCAGTGTCGCCGGACGACCGACCTCGACATTGTCGCGCAGGCTTGCCGGCAACCGCGCTGTCATCGCGTCGGCGACCTTGCCGATATCCTGGCCGGGCGCGACCATCGCCGAAATTTCGTCGCGGCCGTCGTCGCCGGTGAGCCGCTGGTAATCGCCCTCGTCGATCAGCACCGCACCCGCCTGACGCCCGTAATCTCGCCACACGCCCGCGACCACGAACCGCGTTCGTCCGGCGATCGGCAGCGTGATGGTCTCGTCGGGTTCCCAGCCATAAATGCGTTGCGCGGGTTCGGAGACCCAGACGGGCAGGGCGTTGGTCGGCAACGCTGACCCCTTCGCGATCAGGACCAGCAGCGGATCGCGACCGCCGCGCTCGGGCCGTGCGATCAGGCTAATCGGCGGACGATCGGGCGTTATCGTCAGCGGGATCTGGCGGCTGAAAGCGAGCCGCGTGACACCCGGCGTGGTAGCGAGGCGTGTCCGGGTCGCCGGATCGAAGCTCGCCCCCGCGGTCGTCCGCAGATACAGATCGGCGCCAAGCACCTGCCCGAGCCATTCGTCGACCGCGCCACGAAAGCTGGTCACCATCGTCGCCATCGCGATCATCAGCGCGGTCGACGCGACGATCCCGCATAGCGCGGTTGCCGCCTCGCCGGGCGCACCGTGAAGATGCCGCACCGCCAGCAGCCCAGAAACGCTGCCGTGCGTGCGCTTCGCCAGCGGGGTCAGCAGCGTGCGCGCAAACCACGGAACGCCGGCGACTCCGCCCGCGAGCATCAAGGCCATCCCGGCGAAACCGAACAGTGGCAGGCCGTCGATCGCGGGGAGCATCGCCACGCCGCCGCCGACCAGCAACAGCGCGGCGGCGGGCCACCACGGCACGGTGCGGCGCGGGTCGAGCACGTCGCCTGCGTTCTTCAACGCGGCGGCGGGCGCGGCGCGGGCGGCGGCACGCGCAGGCAGCGCACTGCCGAGCACCGCGGCGAGCAGACCGAGCGCGAAAAAGCCGAGCGCCGCCTCCGGCTGGAACACGACATGCGCCGCGCCGCCGCCGAAATAGCCCGCGCCGAGATCGCCACCGAACCAGTGCAGCGCTGCCCAGGCGAGGCCGTAGCCCGCGGCAAGTCCTGCCGAGGCGCCGACCAGACCGATCGCCAGCCCCTCGACCACTACCGCCGCGACGATCCCGCCGCGCCGCATGCCGAGAGTGCGCAGCAACGCGAACGCGCGCTGGCGACGGACCACCGACAGCGACTGCGCCGAATAGACCAGGAAACCGCCGGTCAGCAGCGCGACCAGCGCCAGCATGTCGAGGTTGACGCGGTACGCTCGCGACAGCGAATCGCCCTGCGCGTTCTGCGTCTGCGCGCTCGAGAGGATAGCATCGGCGGGGAGGATCGCGCGCAACGCGGTCTCCGCCGCTGGCCGATCCGCCAGCGCGAGGTCGATCCGGTCGACCCGGCCGAGCCGTCCGAACCGCCACTGCGCCGCGGCGATGTCGATCACCGCGACCACGGTTGCGGCATCCGACGCGGGAAGCGTGCCGGCGATGCGCAGCGGCACCGACCGGCCGTTCGCGCTCACCACGATGCGTCGCCCGACCGCGGTCCGGGCCTGCGTGAGCGCGGCGCGCGACAGGAACACCGAATCTTCGTCGAACGCGGTATCGGCATTCGACGCGTCCTGGCCGAGACTCGGCGGACGCACGCCGATCAGCGACGGCGTTACCATCGCCGCGCGGATAACATCGACGCCGAGCAGCGTCAGTCGGGTCTTGCCGATCCGCGCATCGAGCGACACGACCGGGCTCGCATCGGCGACGCCGTCGGCGCGTGCCACGCGCGGATAGAGCCGTTCATCGACGCCGAGCGGGCTGGTCGCGCGGACTGACAGTTCGGCCGCACCGCTGACGCCGCGCATCGCCCCGTCGAACGCCGCCAGCGCCGAACCGTTGACCAGATGGACTGCGAACCCGAGCGCCACGCCGACCAGAATCGCGACCGCGGTGAGCAGGAATCGGGCAGGGTGGAACCGCCATTCGCCGCCGATCAGCCAGCCGAGCGCGAGGCGGCTCGATCGCAGGCCCGGCTCGCCCCGGTCGCCTGGCTTAAGCGCCACGATGCTCCACCAGCCCGTCGCGTCCCAGCGTCAGCACGCGGTCGGCGATCGCCGCGGTCGCTGCCGAATGCGTCACCATGATCCCCGCTGCACCGTTGCCGCGCACTGCGTCGGCGAACAACGCGAGCACGCGCGCCGCCGTCTCGGGGTCGAGATTGCCGGTCGGTTCGTCGGCGAGGATCAGCGCAGGCCGGTGGACCAGCGCGCGGGCGATCGCGACGCGCTGCAATTCGCCGCCCGACAGATCGCGCGCATAGCCGTCGCCGCGGCCACCAAGACCGACCGCATCGAGCATCGCTTCCGCGCGCGCCTTGGCCGCACCGGCATCGGGCGAGATCAGGGCTAGCGGGAGCGCGACGTTCTGCTGCAGCGTCAGATAGGGAAGGATATGAAAGGCCTGAAACACGAAGCCGATCCGCTCGCGCCGCAGCCGGGTCCGCGCGGTTTCGTCCAGCGGGCCGAGCACCACGCCGTCGATCGCGACGCTGCCCTCGTCGGCGTCGTCGAGCCCGGCGAGGATGTTGAGCAGGCTTGATTTGCCGACCCCGGACTCGCCGATGATCGCGACCAGTTCGCCGGCCGCGACTTCGAGGTCGAGACGCTCGAACAGCCGCCGCGGTCCCGGCACCGATTTGCCGAGCGCGTTGACCGACAACAGGGAGGCGGCTTCGCTCATGGCCGACGCGTGCAGGACGAGCGCGGGTTGGACAAGTCCGATTCTGCGGCTGTCACCGGATCTGGTTCATCGATGTTATCGTGCCGGTATTTCATACGCGGCTCCCGCCGCTTGTCCGCGCCGCTTCGCTCCGGCACGATAATCGCAACACAAAACGCGAGAGGGTCCGATGGCGCAGTACGGCGATTTCCAGAACGCGATCTATGGCGCGGGCTTGCGCGGTGTCGTGCCGAAGCTCCCGGTCGATTTCGCAACGCTCGAACGGCGCGCCAGCGCGGCGCTGCCGCCCGCGGTGCTGTCGTATCTCCAGGGCGGGTGCGGCGACGAACATACCCAGGACGAGAATGCCGCCGCGTTTCGTCACTGGGGCCTGGTGCCGCGGATGATGGTCGATTGCCGGACGCGCGATCTGTCGATCGAGTTGTTCGGGCTGACTCTGCCGACGCCGCTGTTCATGGCCCCGGTCGGGATCAACGGCATCTGCACGCAGGATCAGCACGGCGATCTCGCCGCGGCACGCGCCTCGGCGATGACCGGCGTGCCGCTGATGGCGTCGACCCTCTCCAACGATCCGCTCGAAACCGTGGCGCAAGCGCTGGGCGATACGCCGGGCTTCTTCCAGCTCTACACACCCAAGGACGTCGGGGTCGCCGAGAGCCTCGTCCACCGCGCCGAGGCGGCGGGGTACAAGGCGATCGTCGTGACGCTCGACACCTGGGTGACCGGCTGGCGTCCGCGCGATCTTAATGCGGCGAACTTTCCGCAGCTCCGCGGCCATGTGCTGATGAATTATTTCTCCGACCCTGCCTTCCGCAAGCTGCTGGCAAAGCCACCCGAGGAGGATCCGGCGGCGGCGATCGGCGCGTGGGCGGCGACGTTCGGACGGGTGCTCACCTGGGCGGACATGCCGTGGCTGCGTTCGCTCACCAAATTGCCGATCGTGCTGAAGGGCATCTGCCACCCCGACGATGCGCGGCGCGCGATCGACGAGGGCGCGGACGGCATCTACTGCTCCAATCACGGCGGTCGGCAGGCGAATGGCGGGATCGCCGCGATCGACATGCTCGCCGATGTCGTTGTGGCCTCGGGCACGACGCCGGTGCTGTTCGATTCGGGCGTGCGGTCGGGGGCCGATGTCGTCAAGGCGCTCGCGCTCGGCGCCACCGCGGTCGGGGTCGGTCGCCCCTATACCTACGGACTGGCGCTCGATGGCGCAGAGGGTGCGGCGCACGTCCTCAAGTGCCTGCTTGCCGAGGCCGACCTGCTGATGGCGGTCAACGGCTATCCGACCATCGCCGATGTGCGCACGGCCGGCGCCGTCCGCCAGCCGCGCTGAGCCGCTCAGTCGATACGGTACTGGATCGGCTTGAAGCTGCCGCCGTTCGATTGCAGCGCCGAGCACGCGGTCATGCCGATCACCAGATCCATCTCGGCGCGAAAGACGATTGTGTCGCCGGCCTTGCTCAGCGGCGGTTCGACGGTGAAGGTGCCGGTCGTGCCGTCGATCGGCACGTTCATGAAGCAGTTGAACGCCACCGGGATCTGGTCCGGCTCGATCCCCCAGGGCGCGAGCGCCTCGGCGAGATTGCCGAAACACCCTCGATGCGGATCGATATCGCCATAAATGATCGCGAAGGTTTCCTTCGAGCACGGCGTCAGCAGGAAATCGTGCCGCCCGACATCGTCCGCGACGATATCGAGCATCACGTTGCTGCGGTTCGAATACAGCCGGTCGCCGGTCGTCAGATACAGCCGGCTCGCATAATCGAGCGTGCGCCCGGACGAGATCGCCTCGCGCACGTCGCTGCGATTATACGCGAGCAAATCGGAGACCTGCCGACCCTCGGGATCGATCACGGTCAGAACCTGCCCCTTGTCGAGCGTGAAACCGGCACCGGAGCGTGGCGGGATCGTCTTGATATCAGCCACGGGCTTCACCTCGCTTGAATGGGCATTTCCAGGATTCGTCGACGACGCGGCCGCTATATTGTCGTGCCTCGCTGGATTCGCCGTGGCGGGCTAGCATCGGGTTCATCGAGCCAGCATATTCCAGGTCGCGCGCCAGGATCGAAGACCGCAACTTATCGTACCGCTGCTGGTCACGCAAAACCTCGAACTGGTCGTGGAGATTGAATACCATCGCCGGCGACTCGAATTTGCGCGCCGGGCGGCTCGCATTCGGGTGGAGGCCGACCACGAAGAACGCCTCGCCGGCAAAGCTCAGCGAGAAATGTGGATCGTCCGGGTCGCTGCTCACCGACGGGTCGGGCTGATAGCCGAGCCACTCGTCCTTGTCGCTAAGCGATTGAGCACGCGCCCAAAGATGCTCCTCGAACTCTTCTTCAGACAGCAAAGCAGGCGCTTCGAACAGAATAATGAGCGTCCGGAAAATCGCGCGATCTTCGCGGTACTTGCGCACCGTTTCGCCAAGCGCGGGAGAAATTCTCATGTCATCCCAAGCAGATCGCACGTCGCGCGCGACGAGAATGTCCATCTGTCCCTTGGCGAGTGCCGATTTCGCGCCGACACACGGAAAGAGCGGTGCCTGCACCGTTTCGATAAACTTGCGTGCGAGGGGGTGGTCGTTTTGAAAGATTGGCTGATACATGATCGGGGACGAACCCTCGAACCGCAGCAATGTTGCGCACCCGACACGAGCTTTTGATATGTATCAGTACGAATCCCGATCTGTTCTTCTATCCCTTGTGGCGGTACGGGACGGGTCGATAAAGGGGCGTTGATGATCTCGGAAAAGTTTCTCATGGGGCGCGGCCGCCATGAACTGAGCAACGAAGAAAAGCAGGTGCTGGAAGACGGCATCGGCTCCGTGCGACAGGTCGCGGCGCGCAAGCGGATCGTCCGCGCGGGTGACCTGATCGAGACGAGCACGCTGCTGATCGAGGGGTTCGTGTGCCGATATATGGACGACCGCGAGGGCCAGCGTCAGCTGGTCGCAGTGCACGTGCCGGGCGATTTCGTCGATCTTCACGCCTTTCCGATGAAGCGGCTCGACCATGATATCGCAACGCTCGGGCCGGTGAAGATCGCCTGTTATGAGCATCGCACGTTGCAGATGATCACCGAGCGCTATCCGCATCTGACGCAGAAGCTGTGGTTCAGCACGCTGCTCGACGCCGCGATGCACCGCGAGTGGATCTTCCGGCTCGGGCGGCTCGGCGCTGAGGGGCGGATCGCGCATCTGTTCTGCGAACTCAACGTGAAGCTCGAAATGGTCGGGATGGCCGCGGACGGCCGGTTCATGCTGCCGATGACGCAGCCGGATCTGGCCGAAGCGACGGGGTTGACCGGCGTCCACGTCAATCGTGTGCTCCGCGTCCTGCGCGAGCGCGAATTGCTGACGTTCAAGGGCGGCCAGGTCTGCATTCTCGACAGGCAAAAGCTTGCCAAGCTCGCCGAGTTCGAACCGCAATATTTGTACGGAACGCACGCGGACGGGTGACCGGCTGTATTGCTGCCGGGTCGGTGACGACCGCGGCCGATCCCGCAGCGGGGTTCCGCACCGCGACTTTACCTCTATGCTACCCGGGACATCGACCGGGAGATCCATGTGCAGTTTCTATACCTCGCCGCCAGTGCCGTCGCGCTGATGGCGTCTACCTCCGTCGTCGCGCAGGTCGCGCCGGCCGCGACGCCTGCTCCGAACGCCGCCGCGAACCCGTTGCTTGCCGACTGGACGGGGCCGATGGGTGGGGTGCCACCGTGGGACAAGGTTCGCCCCGAGCTGTTCCCGCAGGCGTTCGAGACGACGCTCGCCGAGCGGACCGCGGAATACCGCAAGATCGCCGACAATCCGGCCAAGCCGACCTTCGCCAACACGATCGTGCCGATGCAGCTTGCCGGCAAGCGCTACGGGCAGGTGATGACGCTGTTCGGCGTGATGACCGGCAACATGAACACGCCGGCCTATCAAAAGCTCGACCGCGAATGGTCGCCGAAATTCTCCGCGGCGTCGGATGCGATCACCTTCGACAAGCCGCTGTTCGCGCGCATTCAGGCGATCTACGATGCGCGCAATTCAAGCGGGCTGAACGCGCAGCAGATCCGGCTCGTGACGCGGATCTACGACAGCTATGTGCGCCAGGGCGCCAAGCTGAACGATGCGCAGAAGGCGCAGCTTTCGCAGTATAACCAGCAGCTTGCGACCGCGTTCTCGACGTTCGGCGAGAAGCTGCTCGCCGACGAGAGCAAGGCGATCTCGGTCACCGACGAGGCGCAACTTGCTGGATTGCCGGATAGCGTGAAGGCGGTCGCCAAGGCGGCGGCGACCGAGCGGAAGCTGCCGGGCTTCGCGATCGTCAACACGCGGTCGGCGGTCGATCCGGTGCTGACTTACGCCACCGATCGTGCCCTGCGCGAGAAGGTGTGGCGCGCGTTCGTCAACCGCGGCGACAACGGCGATGCGAACGACACGAACGCGACGATCGCGCAGATCGTCAAGCTGCGCGCCGATCGCGCACATCTGCTCGGGTTCAAGACGCATGCCGATTGGCGGATGCAGGACACGATGGCCAAGACGCCCGCCGCGGCGATGGACCTGATGATGCGCGTCTGGCCCGCTGCCAAGGGCCGCGTCGCCGAGGAGGTCGCCGACATGCAGAAGGTCGCCGGTACGTCGCTGACGATCGAGCCGTGGGATTATCGCTTCTACCAGGAGAAGGTGCGCAAAGCCCGGTACGACCTCGATCAGGCGCAGCTGAAGCCCTATTTCGAGCTTGGCAACATCATCCAGGGGTCGCTGTACGCTGCCAACCGGCTGTACGGGCTGAACTTCAAGGAGATCACCGGGACCGTCCCCGTGTTCGAGCCGAACATGCGCGTGTGGAGCGTGACCGACAAGACCGGCAAGGATGTCGGGCTGTTCTATCGCGACGATTTCGCGCGGACGGGCAAGCGGTCGGGCGCTTGGGCGAACACCTATCGTGGGCAACGAGGCCTAGCCCCGGCGCAGCTCGTGCTGTCGTCGAACAACAACAATTTTGCCAAGGGTGCGCCCGGCGAGCCGATCTTGATCAGCCTCGACGATGCGCAGACGCTGTTCCACGAGTTCGGTCATGCGATCCACGCGATGCTCCAGACCGTCTATTATCCGGGACTTGCCGGCACGCCGCGCGACTTCGTCGAATATCCGAGCCAGGTGAACGAGCATTGGCTGCTGATCCGCGACGTGCTCGACAAATATGCGCG
Organism: Sphingomonas sp. M1A8_2b; assembly: GCF_053345535.1. NCBI lineage: Bacteria > Pseudomonadati > Pseudomonadota > Alphaproteobacteria > Sphingomonadales > Sphingomonadaceae > Sphingomonas > Sphingomonas sp. M1A8_2b. Next base: position 1,415,682 of record NZ_JBKFAH010000001.1, read on the forward strand.
GCATTACCAGACCAAGGCGGCGATGCCGCAGGCATTGCTCGACAAGATCGAGCAGTCGAGCAAGTTCAACGAGGGCTTCAAGACCGCGGAATATCTGTCGTCGGCGATCGTCGACATGAAGATCCACACCGTGCCCGACGGCGTGATCGACCCCGACAAGTTCGAGGCGGCGACACTCACCGAGATCGGCATGCCGAAGCAGCTGGTGATGCGTCACCGCGTACCGCAGTTCCAGCATCTGTTCGCGTCGGACAGCTATTCGGCGGGCTATTACAGCTACCTCTGGTCCGAGACGATGGACGCCGACACCTTCGCGGCGTTCGAAGAGGCGGGCAGTCCGTGGGACAAGCCGACCGCGGACAAGTTTGCGAAGGTCCTGTTGTCGACCGGTAACGAGACCGATCGCGCCGAGGCGTATCGTGCGTTCCGGGGGCGTGATCCGGATGTGAACGCGCTGCTCAAGAAGCGCGGGTTTCCGACGCAAGCTCCACAGGGGACGAAGTAATGGCTAGCAGCGCACTCCCGCCGGAGAAGAACCACCGGCTGAAGTCGATCCTCGGTGGGTCGGCGGGCAACCTCGTCGAATGGTTCGACTGGTACGTCTATTCGGCGTTCGGGCTGTATTTCGCACCGGTGTTCTTCCCGAAGGGCAATGCGACCGCGCAGCTGATGAGCGTCGCCGCGGTGTTCGCGGTCGGCTTCCTGATGCGGCCGATCGGCGCATGGGTGATGGGCATCTACGCCGATCGCCACGGGCGCAAATCGGGGCTGACGCTGTCGGTGACGCTGATGTGCGCGGGCTCGTTCCTGATCGCTATCACGCCGGGCTTCGCGACGATCGGCTGGATCGCGCCGGCGCTGCTGATCCTCGCGCGCCTGATGCAGGGCCTCAGTGTCGGCGGGGAATATGGGGCGAGTGCTGTGTACCTGTCGGAAATGGCGGGCAAGTCGCGGCGCGGCTTCTTCTCCAGCTTCCAGTACGTGACGCTGATCGCCGGGCAGCTGCTAGCGCTCGGCGTGCTGCTGCTGTTGCAATCGACGCTGGACACGGCACAGCTCGACGCCTGGGGCTGGCGGATTCCGTTCGCGATCGGCGGCGTGCTCGCGCTCGTCGTGTTCCGCATTCGTCGCGGGCTGCTCGAGACCGAGAGCTATCAGAACGCCAAGGCGGACGGCACGCCGAAATCGAGCGGGTGGCTGCTGTTCAGCAAATACCCGCGCGAGGCGTTCACCGTGCTGCTGCTCACAGCGGGTGGGACGCTCGCCTTCTATGCGTACACCACGTACATGCAGAAGTTCCTGGTCAACACGAGCGGGTTCAGCCGCGAGTCCGCGACGCTGATCATGACCGCGGCGCTGGCACTGTACGCGGCGTTCCAGCCGTTGGCGGGTGCGTTGTCGGACCGCATCGGGCGGAAACCGCTGATGGTCGGGTTCGGGATCGCCGGCGTGTTGTGCACGGTGCCGATCTTCACCGTGCTGGAGACGGCGACCAATCCGTATCTGGCGTTCGGGCTGGTCGTGGCCTCGCTGTTCATCGTCACCGGCTACACCGCGATCAACGCGGTGGTGAAGGCGGAACTGTTCCCCGCACACGTCCGCGCGCTGGGCGTGGCGTTGCCGTACGCGCTGGCGAACACGATGTTCGGCGGCACCGCCGAGTACGTCGCGCTGTGGCTCAAGAACGAAGGCATGGAGCGCGGCTTCTATTGGTACGTGACCGCAATGATCGGCGTGTCGCTGATCGTGTACCTCCGCATGAAGGACACGCGGACGCACAGCCAGATCATCGAGGATTGAACTTACTGCTCCCTCTCCCCTGCGTGGAGAGGGCTGGGGTGAGGGGCTGTTCCAGGCGACGCATTGCTTGGCTGCCCCTCACCCCGACCCTCTCCACGGAGGGGAGAGGGAGCAGAAGGAGTTAGCGCGGCAGCTCGATGATCGCGTCGAGGCCGCCGCCTACTCGGTTCACCAGCCGGATTTCCCCGCCGGCCTCGCGCACGATCGCGCGTGCCAAGGCCAGCCCAAGCCCGATCCCCCCCGTCTCCCGGTTGCGCGAACTCTCCAGCCGCGTGAAGGCATCGAACACGTCGCCCATCCGGTCCTCCGGGATCCCCGGCCCCTGATCCGCCACGACGATCGCCACGCATCGCTCGCCCGCCTCGACCCGCACTTCCGCCGACACGCCGTATTTGACCGCGTTCTCGATCAAATTGCGCACCGCGCGGCGCATCAGCGATGGCCGCAACCGCATTCGCAACCGATCCGCCTCGACGAAGCTCACCTCGCAGCCGAGATCGCGGAAATCCTCGACCACCGCATCCACCAGCGCCGCAAGGTCCACGTCGGTCGGCGGCTCGCTCGGCCGCCCCAGCCGCGCCAGCGACAGGATGTCGTCGAGCGTCCGGTTCATCTCCGCCACGGTGTCGATCATCTTCGCGCGATCGGTGTCGTCCTCGACCGACTCGATCCGCACGCGCAGTGCGGCGAGCGGCGTCCGCAGGTCATGGCCGATCGCGCCGAGCATCCGGTTCTTCTCGTCGAGCATCGCCGTCACGCGCAACCGCAGCGCGTTGAACGCCTCGATCAGCGCGGCCACGTCGTGCGGGCCGGCGGGCGCCAGCGGGGTCGCGGCATCGCCCGGCGTGAAGCTCTCTGCGGCGCGGGTCAGGTCGCGCAACGGCCGGCCGATCCGGCGGGCCGCCCACAGCACCGCGACGAGAACGATCCCGTACAGGATCAGCGTCTGGCCGATCAGTTGCCAGACCAGCCACATACTGCTGTGCGGCCAGCCGACATGCGTGACCAGCCAGCCTTGGCCCGGTTGCTCGACCGCGATCTGGAGGTCGTCGACCAGCCGCGGGCGTTTGCGGAAACGGGCGCGGCGCTCGACGTCTTCGGGGTCGAACGGCCGTATGCCGGTCACGATCGCGCCGTAGCGGACGCCGGCTTCGTTCAGCGCCGTGCGCAACGACGCCTCGACCTCGCGTTCGCGCGGTGCGCTCGCCGGGATCGGGTTGTTCGGCAGCCGGCGGATACGTCCACGATTGGCGACAGGGCCGCGGCCTTGTGCGGTGCGCTCGATCGCGTCGCTGATCCGCGCCACCGCCGGCCCGGTCGCCTGTTCGAGCTGAAGCGAGCGGCGTTCGCGCAACAAGAGCGTGAAGTTAATCGCCTGCGCCACGAACAGCGCGATCGCGACCAGCAGCACCATCTGGCTGGTCAGACTGCGCGGCCAGAACCGCTTCAGCGCAGGGCTCACAACCGCGTGACTTCGGCCGCGAGCGTGTAGCCGCCCCCCCACACCGTCTTGATCAGCTCGGGCGATTTCGCATCGGCTTCGATCTTGCGGCGCAACCGGCTGACCTGGTTGTCGACCGCGCGATCGAACGCGGCCGCCTCGCGCCCCTGCGTCAGGTCGAGCAGTTGGTCGCGGGTGAGTACCTGGCGCGGCCGCGTCACCAGCGCGAGCAGCAGGTTATATTCCCCGGTCGACAGCGGCACCGACACGCCCTCGCGGTCGACCAGCGCGCGCTCGCCCGACTTCAGCACCCAGCCGGCAAAGGCATAGGCATTCGCCTCGGGCGCATGCTGGCGCGCACCGCCCGCGGTCGCGCGCCGCAGGATGACCTTCACGCGCGTCGCCAACTCCCGCGGCGAGAACGGCTTCACCACATAATCGTCTGCGCCCATTTCGAGCCCGATGATCCGGTCGGTCTCCTCGGTGCGCGCGGTCAGCAGGATCACCGGCACATCGCTGGTCGCGGCGATATGGCGGCACAGCGACAGACCGTCCTCGCCCGGCATCATGATGTCGAGGATGACGAGATCGATCGCATACGCCGTCAGCCGCGTCCGCGCGCTCTCCGCATCGCCTGCCTGCGTGACGCGAAACCCCTGTTTGGTGAGGTAAGCGGCCAACGGCTCGCGGATCGAGCGCTCGTCGTCGACGAGCAGCAGATGCGGCATATCTCCCATCGGGGCAGTGTCTAGCATGGCAGCTGTCCAGGGGAAGCACCGGGACCCGATGCCTCCCCCCTTTCCGAATTATTGCGCGGGGGCCGGGGCAGGGGCGGGCGCGGGCACTGGTGGCGTGACGCCCTCGCGGCGTTCGCGCCGATCGATATGGCGCATCTCGGCGGCGTTGGCGCGCTCGGTCGCGTCGATCGTGCCGTCGTGATTGGCGTCCATCCGGTCGAACCGCTTGAGCGCGCGGGCTTCGGACTCCTCGCGGGTCACGCTGCCGTCGCCGTTCGGATCCATCCGGCGACCCATGCCGTCATGCTTGGCGCCACCCGGCGGCGGCACGGGGACGTCGCGGCCGCTCGCCACCCTCCGGTCATGCATCGCGGTGCGATAGGCGCGCATCTCGCCAGCGCTGATCCGTCCGTCATGATCGGTATCCATCTGGGCGAACCGGGCGTCGGCCTGCGCGATCGCTTCGGTGCGCGTGATGACGCCGTCGCGGTTCGCGTCCTGCCGCATCGGCGGACGCGGCGTTGCGGGGCTAGGGGCAGGGGCGGTCTGCGCGCTGGCAGCGGACGTGATCGCGCTGGCGGCTAGCATCAGGGTGAGGACGGTCTTGCGCATGTCAGACTCCGGCTGTGTGGGACGAATTCCCATTGAATGACGCCGGTCTAAACCTCGGTTGTCGCAGCGTTTTGCCGTCGGGCTGCCAATGTGTCGCAAGATATGTCGGAACCGCGCGTCAGCGCTCAGGCGAAGATCGCGACGCTTTGCATCTGTTCGGCGACCGGCGTGCCGTCGGCGTTCCAGATCGCCATCTGCTGGCTCGAACTGCCGTCCTTCGTATAGTCGGTGGTCGCACGGAGCAGCCACCAGCCGTCACGCGTCACCGGCCGAGGCCCGAGGATATTGAGCAGCCACGTCATCGAACTGAGCGGGGCGGGGCCGCCGAGCAGCTTCAGCGCGGCGGGCGGCAGGCAATCGGCGATCGCGATCAGCTCGACCATCGGATCGAGCCCGTCACGCTCGACCAGCCGCGCCCAGCGGAGCCACTCGGCGGGCCCGACGCTGTCGTCGCGACGATCGAGCAGGTCGAAGTTGCGTGAGAATGCCACCGCGCTGTGGCCGCGAAACGTCTGCGTGTCCGGCCCCGGCATGCGGAAGTCGGGCGCTCGACCGATCTGGTGATCGACACGCGACTCTACCGCCGCCATGAACACGAACGTCGCACGGAGGCCGAGTCCGGCCGCGCTCTCGACGTCGGCCTGGACGAACGCCGCGTTGCGTCCGCGTCGCAGTCGCCGTGCCCTGATCACGATCTCGCCCGACAACGGCCCGATGAACGACACCTGCGCGGACCGCAGTGGCGGCAGGTCGGTATCAGACTGCTGCGCGACATGCAGCGCGAGTGCGGCGGAGAACCCGCCATAGGCGGTGCGACCCTGCGTCCAGTTTTCGGGCACCGCCCCGCGCCAGCCGCCCTCGATCGGCTCCAGGGCGTCGATCGCCTGTTTGAGACTGGTCATTGCGGTCCTTTCATCCTTCGTCCTTTCTCCGTCATCCTGGGCTCGACCCAGGATCCAGAGCCAAGCGCCGCGTCATTCGTGGCTCTGGATCCTGACTTTCGTCAGGATGACGGAGTGGGTTGGGATAGCGGGGATGCGCTAAGCCGATCGCGGAGTTCGCGCTTAAGGACTTTGCCGATCGCGCTGCGTGGCAGTTCGTCCGCGACGTGGAGCGCCGACAGCCGCTGCGTCTTGCCGAGCTGCGCGTTCGCCCACGTCAGGATCGAAGGCGCATCCTCGCTTGCACCGTCGCGCGGGACATAGAAGCCGACCGGCGTTTCGCCCCACGCCTCGGACGGAACGCCGATCACCGCGCAGTCCGCCACCGCCGGATGCCGGGCCAGCACCGCCTCCAGGTCCGACGGATAGATGTTGAACCCGCCCGAGATGATCAGGTCCTTCTTCCGGTCCAGCAGCGTGAGAAAACCATCCTCATCGAACCGCCCGACATCGCCGTGGCGGATATAGCGGTTGCCGTCCGCATCATACCATTCGGCGTCGCGCGTCGCCTCGGAGCGGCCGTGATAGCCGTTCATCATGGCCGGGCTGCGGCCGACGACCTCGCCCATTTCGCCCGGCGCGACTTCGTTGCCGTCGTCGTCGATCAGGCGGATCTCATGGCCCGGCATCGGCTGCCCGACGGTGTGGAGCTTGGTCGGGTTGGCCGTTGCGTTCAGCGCGCAGCTCGCGCCGCCCTCGGTCATGCCGTAGAATTCGACCAGCAGGCCCGGCCAGCGCGCGACGACGTCGGCCTTCAGCGCCGCGGAAAACGGCGCGCTGGTGCTGGTCTTGAAGCGGAACGCCGACAGGTCGAAGTCGTCGAAATCGGGCAGCGCCATGATCCGCTGATATTGGACCGGCACCAGCATGGTGTGCGTCGCATGATACCGCTCGGCAAGTTCGAGATACGCGCGCGCCTCGAACTTCTTCATCAGCACCACCGTCCCGCCCCAGCCGAGCGTCGGCAGGAAGCTTACGAGGGTGGTATTCGAATAGAGCGGCGTGGCGATCACCGTCACTGCGGTGTCGAACCCGGCGGCGGTGTTCCGCGAAATGTGCGCCCAGCGCATCGCGTGGCTCTGGACGATGCCCTTCGGCGTGCCAGTGGTGCCGGAAGAATAGATGATGTTGAACGGGTCTTCGGGGTTGATCGCGACGGGAGTTGGCTCAGCGCCATCGGGAGCTAGCCAATCTACAAAATGACAAAAAGCTTGTTCCCCCGCGAAGGCGGGGGCCCAGTCTGGACCCCCGCCTTCGCGGGGGAACAATACGACGTTGGCTGCAAAAGTTTGCCCCTCCAGCGCCCGCGCATTCTCGGCATCCAGGAACACCAACGGCGCGCCACTATCTGCAATCATCGCCGTGATTGCCGCCGGCGTAGCGGAGGGCGCGATCGGCGTTGCGACACACCCTCTACGTACCGCACCAAGGAAAGTTGCCGCATAGTCGGTCGACGCCGCCGCGACGATCGCGACCGCCTGACCCGGCGCCACGCCATCGCGTTGCAACGCCGCCGCGACGCGGTCCATCGTCGCATCGAGCGTCCGGTAGTCGACACTACCCTGCGCGTCGGCGACTGCAGTGCGATCGCCTCGCTCCAGCGCGTGCGCCCGGATCAGGTCGGGCAGGGTGGCGAAGCCGGTGGCGAGCATGTCTGCAGCGGTCGTCATGGTCGCACCGCTAGGCGAAGGCGATCGGGAATGCCATACGCTATATTCGAAAAACCAAGCCGAGGATCGTGTCATGCTGTTCTACGATAGCGCGCTGCCAGCGCCCAACCCGCGCCGCGTCCGCATCTTCCTCGCCGAAAAGCATATTCGCATACCGATGGCGCAGATCTCGATCCCCAAGGCCGAGCACAGGTCGAAGGCGTTCCTGTCGGTCAACGCGCTCGGGCAGACGCCTGCACTGGCGTTCGACGATGGTCGCGTGCTGACCGAAAGCGTCGCGATCTGCCGCTATTTCGAGATCCTCCACCCCGATCCGCCGCTGTTCGGGCACGGCGCGCACAACATCGCGGAGATCGACATGTGGACCAGGCGGATCGAACTCCGCCTGATGGCACCGCTGTCGATGGTCTGGCAACACACCCACCCCTGGACCGCGCGGATCGTGAAGCCGCAATATACCGAGTTCGGCGAGAGCCAGCGTCCGCGCGTGCTGGCGGCGATGGCGGAGTTCGATCACGCGCTCGACGGCCGCGAGTGGCTGGACGGCGAGCGCTATACGATCGCCGACATCGTCCTGCTGACGACGATCGACTTCGCCAAGTTCGTCGGTATCGCGATGCCCGACGAGCTCATGCACCTGACGGATTGGCACGCGCGCGCGTCGGCGCGCCCCAGTGCGAGTGCATAGAGCTATCTTGATGCGAACAGGCTGGATTAACCAACTCGTTTGACGAGATCGCAGTCATCGCGACCTAAAACTCCCGGCAGGCTGATTGCACAGTTCGGGGAGCATCGATGAAAGCGGCGTTACTAATCGGAGCCATCTGCGCGCTGCCGACGGCGGCATTGGCCGAAGATGTGCGGCCTGGTGTCGCGTCTGTGACGGTCGCCCCGGTTTCACAAATCCTCGTGCCCGCACATACCGAGATGATGTTGCGGCTGGACGAGGAGATCGGCTCCGACCGCGCCCGTGTCGGCCAGCCGGTCGCCGTCTCGGTGGCGCGCGACGTCATCATCGACGGTCTGGTGGTGATCCCACGTGGCACCGCGGGAACGGGCGCCGTGACCTATCGCACCGGCAAGGGCGCGTTCGGCAAATCGGGCAAGGTCGATATCGAACTCCGCTCGGTCGACGTCGGGGGGCGCATGGTCCCGGTGGTCGGTCGCTATCATGCCGCCGGCGATGGCCGGACCGGCGAGACGATCGGTACGATCCTGATCGGCGGAGTCGTCGCTGGCGCCTTCGTCACGGGTCATCACGCGATCTTCGAGGAAGGCCGCGAGTTCACCGCCTTTACCGGCGCCGCGACTCCGATCGCCCGCCCGACCGTTCGGATGGCGCGGTTCGTTCCGCCCGTCACGACGCCCGCTATGCGCAACGCCATGTTCGAGCGGGTGGCGTCGAACGGGCCGCTATTCGGGGATGCTGCTCCTAAAGTCGCGCCCGCCTACGTCGCCTATGGAACCTTGGCGCAGCGTCTCGCTGCCGCGCAGCCCGTGCGGGGCGGCGATCCGCGTCTGGGGTGGACGATCAGCGACTGACGCGCCGCGCGCGACGGCTTTTGCCCGGCGACCGTCGCCACCCGTGTACGAAAAGACGCTTTGCAACGGCGGTTTTCTGTGCGAGGGAGCCGCATACCCGGTATTCAGATTGCCCGGACGCTCCGCTCCATCGCCGATGGACCGATGAGCCCGGCCACGAGGTTGGAGAGGGGATAAGGCGGAAGAGCGACCCGCGGAGGTCGCATCTTCCGCCGTCCTTCTTCACCATTCCCGTCACGAGCCGAAATGCCCCTGCGGACACCCGATCGGTATTGTCTGCACAGCCGTTGAGCGGCTCGTTTCGGCCCGTTTGAACCGTCCCGCCGATGATTCTCGAAAAGGTTTCGCTTGTCTGGTACGGCGTCGATAACCTAGCCTTGGCCGCTATTCGACGTCGAGGTATCGCAATGGCCGTAGCGTATCAGTCCCATCCCGAGATCGCCGACACGTTGGCGATGAAGCGACGGGGCCTGACGCTCGCGCTGCTCACCTTCACCTATTTCTTCAGCTACATGGACCGCCAGATCCTCGCGATCCTGCTTGAGCGGATCAAGGCGGACCTGCTGCTGACCGATACGCAGCTCGGCCTGCTGTCTGGGCTCGTGTTCGCGATCTTCTATGCGACGCTCGGTATTCCGGTGGCGCGGCTGGCGGATCGGACCAGCCGCCGCAACATCATCGCCGCCAGCCTGACGATCTGGAGCGCGATGACCGCGCTGTGCGGGCTCGCGCAGAACTTCACGCAGCTGATGCTGTTCCGGATCGGCGTCGGCATCGGCGAGGCGGGGTCGAGCCCGCCCAGCCATTCGATCATCGCTGACCTGTATCCGCCCGAGAAGCGCGCGAGCGCGATGGCGGTGTATTCGCTCGGCGTGGTGCTCGGCGCGGGGTTCGGCACGCTGATCGGTGGCGTCGTCGCGCACTCGTACGGCTGGCGGATCGCGATGATGACCGTCGGCCTGCCGGGAATCGCGCTCGCCATCCTCGTCCGCCTGTTCATGGTCGAGCCCCGCCGCGGACTGTCCGACGCTGCCCGCGCGGTGGCGACGCCGATGCCCAGCGTCGCGCAAGGATTCGCGTCGATGTGGGCCAGCGCGCCGGCGCGGCATCTCGTGGTCGGCGTCACGCTCACCTCGATGATCGGCTATGCGCTGACCGGCTGGGGGCCGAGCTACATGCAGCGCTCGCTCGGCGTGTCCATGCTCGACATCTCGCGCTATGTCGCGTTGCCGGGGGCGTTGTTCGGCGCGGTCTCGGCGCTTGCGGGCGGCAAGATCGCAGACGTGCTGGCGAAGCGCCACGGGCTGCATGTCCAGGCCTGGGTCGTGCTGGGGATGAAGGGGCTATCGCTGCCATTCGCGCTGGCCTTCTACCTGATCGATGCGCCGGCGATTGCGATCGGCAGCTATTTCGTCTCGCTGATCTTCGCCAATTCGTATCTCGGGCCGAGCTTTGCGCTGATCCAGCATCTGGCACCGTTGCAGATCCGTGCGATGTGGGCGGCGATCACGCTGCTGGTGATCAATCTGGTCGGGCTCGGGCTCGGGCCGACGCTGGTGGGGTGGCTGAGCGATCTGTTGAAGCCGGGCTTCGGCGAGGATTCGTTGCGGTATGCGCTGGTGATCATCGTGCTGATGACGCCGTGGGCGCTGTTCCATTACTGGCGCGCGGGGGTTCTGTTGAAGCGGGACGAAGATTTGGCCAGGTAATGCGCGCCTTCCTCCGTCATCCTGACGAAAGTCAGGACCCAGGATCGCAGCGGCCGGCGTTCGTAACTCTGGGTCCTGACTTTCGTCAGGATGACGGCTTGGGGGAGCGTTGACGATCCCCAGGCGGTCGCAGGATGATTGGTGGGATACTGCTTAGCCAAGCTATCCGTCAGGCCCATCTTCCAGCATCCAATCCAGCGCCGACTTCCGGTCGTCGAACACCGCCATGTCGTCGCGCACCGACGCGATCCGCTTGACCTGCAACCGGGCGAGCTTGCCGTCGGTATACAGCGCGACCTTGCGCGATTTCAGCGGCATCGACACGGCGACGCGTTGGAGCATCGCGATCACCTCCTGCGGCTGGATCGCGGACTTCGAGAAATTGCAGAGCAGCATGTGACGCTTGCCCGTCGCCAGCACGCGCCGTCCCTCGCGCTCGAGGTCGCGCAGAAATTCCTCGACATGCGCGATCGTCCAGAAGCCGGATGCGTCGACCTCGATGATACCCGTCGCAAGATCGGTCGTTATGGTGTGCATGCAGCCTCCGTGGAGGCCAGAAATCAACTGTCAGCGGTTAATGCGGCGTAACCAAACCGTTCCGGCTGCGAACATCGACCAGTATGAGCAGAACGGTCAGGCCTTCGCCATCCGATCGTCGAACAGCCCGAACATCAGCGTCGAGGCATACATCGCGATCGCCCGCTCGCGCGGCATCGTCGACGCCCATTTGCGCATGTCGAACGCCGCGTTCTGGAGCGCCATCAACGCCTGCGCCGCGATCAGCGCGTCAACTGCGCGGATCGAGCCTTCGCCGATGCCGTCCATCATCATGCCCGCATAGCGCCGCGCGATACCGTTCGAGCGATCGACCATCGCATTGCGCACGCCGACCGGCAGGCCGCTCAGCGCCGTGGTGCGGAGCAACGGCCCGCGCTCCGCGAACTGAACGTCGAGCAAGGTCGCGACCGTGCTCGACAGCTTGTGCCAGTAACTCCCGCCCTCGGCCTCGCCCCGGCTCTGCGCATCGGCGATGGTGTCGAAGCTGCGGCGGTAGCAGGCGATGACGAGATCGTCCTTCGCATCGAGATGGTGGTAGAAGCTACCCTTAGTGACGTTCAGTTCGGATGCGATCTTCTGCACCGACGCGCCGCGATAGCCGAGTTCGTTGATCAGGCGCGTCGCCGCCAGCAGGAACGCCTCGCGGCCAGGCTCCGCCTCGTCATGGCTGAGATCGAGCAGGGTAGGGGACCATTTGGCGTCCTTCCCCGCGATGCCGTGCGCGAACACATCCATCAGCCGCTCCTCGACACGCCCGTATTGATCGGGCTCGTACCGCGTTAGCCAGATCGGCAGCCAGAACGTGTTCTCGAGCAGCACGTGCGCACGCGCGCCGTTCAGATCGGTCTGCGCGCGTGATGAGGTCGGCCCCCACAACAGCCGCGTCCGACGGAACACCTCGCGCCATCCCGCCATCAGCCGCCCGCGCATCGGCTCCTCGGTCGCGCGCAGATCGGACAGGACCGCGAACGCTTTCTCCTCGCCGCGCTGGATACGGGCGAGCCGATCCATGTTGAGCGCGAGATAGCGCCGCACGCGCTCCTCCGGCGTCGCCTCTTCCATCGCAATGTCGAGCATCGCGATCAGCGATTCCAGCGTGTTCTCGAACGCGGCAGCGGCCAGGTCTTCCTTGCGCTTGAAATAATAGGTAACGCTCGTCGTGTTGAGCCCGACGCGCCGCGCCACGTCCGCGAACGTCATGCCCTTGGCACTCTGTTCGTTGATCGCTTCTGCCGCTGCGGCGAGGATCGCGTCACGCTTCGCACGGAAGCGCTTGGTGCCCTGTTCGCTCTCGTCGCTGGCCTCTGCCGGAACCTTCATCGAAACACCCTAACAGCTTCGATTTGAAGATACAGTGCTTTTTAGGCGCTTTCAGGGCGGACTTGAAAACATGCTTTCCGGGGCCCTGCGCACGCTTTACCGAATGTGCGGTATGGTCTAACCCGCCTTCAAAGCGATGATGAACGGAGAGCCCGCATGGATTTTACGCTGAGCGAACGAGAGACGTATTTCCGGGATCGGGTCCGGGATTTCATCGATCAGAATATCCGCCCGCGACAGGCCGATTATGACCAGCAGGCGCATGAGGGCGAGCGCTGGAAGGTGATTCCGGTGATTGAGGAGATGAAGGAGAAGGCGAAGGCCGCCGGCCTCTGGAATTTCTTCATGCCGCCGCATTCGGGCCAGACGCATGTCGATGATTCGTTCGAGTTCGAAGGCACGCAGCTCACCAATCTCGAATATGCGTTATGCGCGGAGGAGATGGGCAAGGTCGCCTGGGCGAGCGAGTGTTTCAACTGTTCGGCGCCCGATACCGGCAACATGGAGGTGTTTCACCGCTATGGCACGCGCGAGCAGAAGGACCGGTGGCTCGGGCCGCTGATGCGCGGCGAGATCCGCTCGGCGTTCCTGATGACCGAGCCCGCGGTGGCGTCGTCGGATGCGACCAACATCGAGACGAGCATGGTGCGCGACGGCGATCACTACGTCATCAACGGCACCAAATGGTGGTCGAGCGGCGTCGGCGATCCGCGCTGCAAGATCGCGATCGTGATGGGCAAGACGTCGTTCGAGGGATCGCGGCATCAACAGCAGAGCCAGATCCTCGTGCCGATGGATACGCCCGGCGTGACGATCAAGCGGATGCTGTCCGTCTACGGCTATGACCATGCGCCGCATGGGCATGGTGAGGTTGTGCTGGAGAACGTCCGCGTGCCGGTCGAGAACGTGCTGCTCGGTGAGGGGCGTGGGTTCGAGATTGCGCAGGGGCGGCTTGGGCCGGGCCGTATCCATCACTGCATGCGGACTATCGGTGTCGCCGAGACCGCGATCGAGGCGATGGCACGGCGGCTGCTCGACCGGGTCGCGTTCGGGAAGCGGATCGCCGACTTCTCGGTCTGGGAGGAGCGCATCGCCACCGCGCGGATCGATATCGAGATGACGCGGCTACTCTGCCTCAAGGCGGCGGACATGATGGACAAGGCGGGCAACAAGTCCGCGCAGATCGAGATCTCGATGATCAAGGTCGCGGCACCGAACATGGCGCTCAGGATCCTCGACGATGCGATCCAGGCGCATGGCGGCGGCGGCGTCTCGGGCGACTTCCGGCTCGCGCACGATTGGGCGGCGATGCGGACGCTGCGGTTTGCGGATGGCCCGGACGAGGTCCACAATCGCTCGATCGCGCGCAACGAGTTCGGGAAATACGGCGACTTCCGCAAGGGTGGCGTGTCGAGCGGGGATGTCGGGGTGAGCCGGTAAATCTACCCCGTTCGTTCGCCATTTCCCCGTCATCCCAGCGAAAGCTGGGATCTCCCCATTCGGGTCGCAGCGCCCGCCAACCGGGATACCCCAGCTTTCGCTGGGGCGACGGATTTGGTGGGGGCGGACTTCGGAATGACGGGCTGGGTTGAGCGCCCTGACCACAAAAACACGAAAGGCAGACATGAAAGCCGCAGTCCTTTTCGAAGCCAACACCCCGCTCCGCATCGAGGACGTGACCATCTCGAAGCCGACGGCACACGAGGTACTGATCCGCACGATGGCGGTCGGCGTGTGCCGGTCCGACCTGCATTTCGTCGATGGTGCCTATCCGCACGCGATGCCGACCATCCCCGGCCATGAGGCCTGCGGCGTGGTCGAGGCGATCGGCGACGAAGTGCGCGGCGTGAAGGTCGGCGATCATGTCGTCACCTGTCTCTCGGCATTCTGCGGTCAGTGCGAGTTCTGCGTCACCGGCCGGATGTCGCTGTGCACCGATGCCAGCGTGCGCCGTCCCAAGGGCGGCGCACCGCGCCTCATGCTCGGCGACCGGCCGATCGCGCAGATGCTCAACCTCAGCGCCTATGCCGAGATGATGCTGGTCCACGAACACGCCTGCGTCGCGATCGACCGTGACATGCCGATGGACCGCGCGGCATTGCTCGGTTGCGCGATCACGACCGGGGCGGGGGCGGTGTTCAACACTACCGACGTGACTCCGGGCGAGACGGTATGCGTGATCGGCTGCGGCGGCATCGGGCTCGCGGCGGTCAACGCGGCCAAGATCGCAGGCGCGGGGAAGATTATCGCGCTCGATCCCGTCCCTGAAAAGCGCTTGATGGCGGAAAAACTCGGCGCGACTCACAGTATCGATGCACTGTCGGACACCGCCGCGGACGAAGTCGTCGCGATCACCAAGGGCGGCGTGCATCACGCGATCGAGGCGGTCGGACGTGCGCAATCCGCCGCAACCGCGGTCAAGGTGCTGCGCCGCGGGGGCACCGCCACAATCCTCGGGATGATGCCGCTCGGCGAGAAGGTCGGGCTGTCGGCGATGGACCTGCTGTCGGGCAAGCGCTTGCAGGGCGGCTTCATGGGCTCGAACCGGTTCCCGGTCGATATCCCGCGGCTGGTCGATTTCTACATGCGCGGGCTGCTCGATCTCGACACCATCATCGCCGACCGGATGCCGCTTGAACGGATCAACGACGCGTTCGACGAACTCCGCCGCGGCGACACGACCCGTAGTGTGATCACCTTCTCGTGAGCGACGCATCGACCAGCATGGTCGGCACGATAGAGGTCGGCGAGCGCGACAAGCTCGACCTCGACGCGCTCGGGGCGTGGATGACCGCCAACGTCCCCGGGTACGCTGGCCCGCTCACCTACGCGAAGTTCGCCGGCGGCCAATCGAACCCGACCTACCGCCTCGACACGCGGGAGCGCGCCTACGTCCTGCGTCGGAAACCGTTCGGGCCGATCCTGCCGAGCGCACACGCCGTCGACCGCGAATACCGTGTGATCGCCGGGCTGCACCCAACCGGCTTCCCCGTCCCGCGGCCCTATGGCCTCTGCGAGGACGCAGCGGTTATCGGTTCGGCGTTCTACGTCATGGAGATGGTCGAGGGCCGGACGATCTGGGACGGCGCGATGCCCGGCGCGACACCCGCCGAGCGCACCGCGCATTACGAGGCCATGGTCGACACGCTCGCCGCGCTCCACAACACCGATTACGCAGCGGCGGGGCTCGGCGACTACGGCAAGCCCGGTAATTATTTCGAACGCCAGGTCGGCCGCTGGACCAAGCAATACCGCGCCGCCGAGACCGAGCATATGGAGTCGGTCGAACGCCTGATCGAGTGGCTGCCGCGCACGCTCCCCGAGCAGACGCGCACCTCGATCGTCCACGGCGACTACCGCATCGACAACATGATCTTCGCGCCGGCTGAGCCAAAGGTGATCGCGGTGCTCGACTGGGAATTGTCGACGCTCGGCGATCCGCTGGCGGACTTCTCATATCTTCTGATGAGCTGGGTGACTGAACCCGAAGGCCGCTCCGGGGTGCTCGGCATGACCGGGCCGGAGACGGGTATCCCGACGATCGAGCAGGTCGTCGAACGCTATTGCGGCGCCACCGGCCGCGACGGCGTTCCCGATCTCAACTGGTATTTCGCCTACAACCTCTTCCGCCTGACCGGCATCGTCCAGGGTATCAAGAAGCGCATCGTCGATGGCACCGCCTCGAGCGCGCAGGCGGAGAAGACGGTCGCGAAGATCCACGGTCTGGCGGATGCGGCGTGGGGGTTTGCGGTGAAGGCGGGGGCCTGATTCATCCCCCTCCCGCATGCGGGAGGGGTTAGGGGAGGGGCTGACCTAGCTCCGGTATGAAACGTTGCGGAAGGATCGGGCCCTCCCCCGACCCCTCCCGCAAGCGGAAGGGGAAGAAGTCAGTGTCGCAATTTGATCTCACGGGGCAGGTCGCGATCGTCACGGGATCGTCGCGCGGCATTGGCCTCGCCTCGGCGCGCGAACTGGCAGAACACGGCGCGAAAGTCGTGATCTCCAGCCGCAAGCAGGAGGCTTGCGACACCGTCGCCGCCGAACTCAACGCCAGGCACGGAGACGGCACCGCGATAGCCATCGCCGCCAACATCTCCGACAAGGCTGGCCTCCAGCATCTCGTCGACCAGACCCGCGCTCAGTTTGGCCGCATCGACGTCCTCGTCTGCAACGCCGCCTCGAATCCCTATTACGGCCCCCAAGCCGGCATCGCCGACGACCAGTTCCGCAAGATTCTCGACAACAACATCGTCTCCAACCACTGGCTGATCCAGATGGTCGCGCCCGAGATGCTGGAGCGCCGCAGCGGCAGCATAATCATCATCTCGTCGATCGGCGGCCTGCGCGGCTCGCCCGTGATCGGCGCGTATTGCATCAGCAAGGCCGCCGACATGCAGCTCGCGCGCAACCTCGCGGTCGAGTTCGGTCCGTCCAACGTCCGCGTGAACTGCATCGCACCGGGCCTGATCAAAACCGACTTCGCGCGAGCCTTGTGGGAGGACCCGCAGCGGATCGAGGCGGCGAACACCAGCGTGCCGCTCCGCCGGATCGGCGAGCCGGAAGAGATCGCGGGCGCGGTCGTCTTTCTGGCGTCGTCGGCAAGCAATTTCATGACCGGCCAGACGATGGTCATCGACGGCGGCGTCACGATCTAATCGGAAGGGAACCCCATGCGTTTCGAGAACAAGTCGATCATTGTCACCGGCGCAGGCTCCGGCATAGGCCGCGCCGCCGCGCTCCTGTTCGCGAGCGAAGGGGGCAGGGTCATCGTCGCCGACAAAACCGAAGGCGCGGACGAAACCGCCCACCTGATCACCGACGCCGGCGGCGCGGCCAAGGCGATCCGCATCGACGCTGGCCTTGAGGACGACGTGATCCGCACCATCGCACTCGCCTGCGACAGCTTCGGCGGGCTCGACGTCATGTTCGCCAACGCCGGCATTTCGGGCGGCATGGCGAACCTGTTCGACACCGACGTCGCGCTCATCACCGAGGTGCTCCGCGTCAACCTGATCGGCCCGTTCCTCGCGATCAAGCACGCCGCCCCACGCATCGTCGAACGCGGCAAGGGCGCGATCGTGCTAACCGCGAGCGTCGCCGGCATCCGCTCAGGGGCAGGCTCGCCCGCCTATTCCGCATCGAAGGCGGGCGTTATCAACCTAGCCGCCGTCTCCGCGCAGCAACTCACCGGCTCGAACGTCCGCGTCAACGCGATCTGTCCCGGCCTGACCGAGACTGGCATGACCAAGCCCGTCTTCGATTACGCGCGTGAGGCGAACAAGATGGACCGCGTCGGCCGCCTCAACCCGCTCCACCGCGGCGCGCAGCCCGAGGAACTGGCCAAGGTCGCACTGTTCCTCGCCTCCGACGACGCCAGCTACGTCAACGGTCAGGCGATCGCTGTCGACGGCGGCCTCTCGTCGAGCCACCCGGTGACTCGCCAGGAATACGGCAAGACTGCTGCCTGACCGACTTGCGGGCGTAGCATTTGCGCGGCACGATGCGACATCCGACAGGAAGGCCATTGGGAATGCGGACCAAGAGATCACCTGCGTTGATGCTGTCGGTCGCGCTATCGAGCGTTGCCGCCGACGCGCAGGTCCCGCCACCGATCGTCGGCACATCGCATGAGGTCATTCCGCACATCCGGACAATGCCATCCGCAGGCCCCGGTCCGGGGCAGGTGCTGGTGACCTGGACTGCGCAAAATGTCCGTTGCGGCGGTGTGGCCATCGCCTTTTCACAAGCGCCGGCGCCAATGCCCGCGCTCAGATGGTCCGGCGCGTCGAACATCCTGAAATCCGTCGACTACAGCTTTACGATCGACGCCACCGGTCGGCCGCTCGACGTAGCCCGGGGTTCGAAAGACTATCTCCCCGCCGGCGCCGATCTCGCGCCGGCTCTGGTGGCGGCCAAGTTCCCTGCAGGCAAAGCGCGGCAGGGCTGCTCCCTGACGTTCGTTCCCGCCGCAAGCGCGGTGTCGGAAGCACCCGTCACGGCGGTGATGACCTACATCATGTTCCCCGAGCAACGGCCGACGCTGGCGATGTTCGCGCGGACAAGGCCTGCCGGCTCGACCTGTTTCGATCCGCCGCCGGAAATCCGAAATCGGGCATTCCCGGCGTTCGACGCGATCCCGAAGCAAACCGGTCAAGCAGGCTGGAGCATGATCGGGTTCGATATCGATGCCCGCGGCAAGCCGGTCCATCTGAAGCACGAGGCCGGCAACGGCAACGCGGTGCTGGACAAGGCATCGCTGGTTGCGGTCGCCGACTCGAAATTCGCGCCCGGTGCGCGGACGGGGTGCCAGTATCCCTACTGGATCGCGGCAGCGACACTGGCATCGCCGTCGATGCCCGAAGAGGCGCCGTTCAGGCCCGCCAGTGCCACGTGCCCGTTGAAGGCCGACTGGGCGACCAAGCCGCCGCTGAACTATCCGCGGAACTTCGGTCGGCGCTGGATCGAGGGTTGGGCGATCGTCGGCTACGACGTCGCATCCTGGGGCGAGATCGGCAATGTGCGCGTGCTGGCGTCTCAACCCTCGGCGGAGTTCGGCGAACAGGCGTCGCAGATGCTGCGCAGCGCCAAGTGGACTGCGTCAGCGACGGGCTATGTCGGCTGTGTCGATCGGGTGTCGTTCCGAATGCCGCGTCCGGGCGTCAAACCGACTACGCCCTATGCTGCCGAGGACGCCCCGCCGCCCTTCTGACCCGGACGGCCTGTCGATTGCCGTCAGAGGGTACGCTTGCGCAACGACTTTTGCGGGACCATTTGCAATCCGCGGGCGTTGAGCGTCCGACCCCATAAAGGAGAACCCCCATGGCTTTCGAACTCCCCCCGCTGCCGTATGCCTATGACGCGCTCGAGCCGGTGATCGACCAGGAGACGATGAAGTTTCATCACGACAAGCATCACGCGGCGTATACCGCCAAGCTGAACGAGGGTGTCGAGAAGGATTCGGCGCTTGCCGGCAAGTCGATCGAGGACATTCTCGGCATGATCTCGTCGCAGCCGCCGCTGGTCCGCAATAACGGCGGCGGCTTCTGGAACCACGACTTCTTCTGGAAGACGATGGCGGCCAAGAACGGCCAGGAACCGTCGGGCAAGCTCGCCGAAGCGATCGATCGCGACTTCGGCAGCCTCGACAAGCTGAAGGAAGAGTTCAACACTAAGGGCGCGGGGCAGTTCGGCTCGGGCTGGGCTTGGCTGATCGCCGATGACAGCGGCAAGCTGAAGGTGACGAGCACGCCGAACCAGGACAACCCGCTGATGGACGACGCCAAGGAGCCCGGCACGCCGCTGCTCGGTAACGATGTGTGGGAGCACGCGTACTACCTGACGTACAAGAACGATCGTCCGGGCTATCTGAAGGCCTGGTGGGACATCGTGAACTGGGACGTCGTCGGGGAACGCTACGCGAAGGTTGCTGGCTGAACGTCATATTTCCCCTCCCGTTTACGGGAGGGGCTAGGGGAGGGCGCGACGTACGTACTGGCGTCCGGTCTGTTTGGTCAGGCCCTCCCCCGACCCCTCCCGAACGGGCGGGGAGCAGTAAGATTACCCTTCGGGCGGCAGGTCGGTCACGGCTTTGTCGCCCGTTTGCAATCCGTGCTTCAGCAGCATCGGGATGTTGGCGAACGCGAAGAGCAGCGTCAGCGGGATCGCACCCCAGAGCTTGAAGCCGACCCAGAAATTCCAGCCGGCGTCCTTACCCCAGGCCGCCAGCGTGTAGCGCCAGACGAATTCGTTCAGCAGCGCCATGAAGATGAAGAACATGACCCAGTTGCGCGTCAGCTTGTGCCAGCCTTCCGCGGTGAGGCCGGGATAGGCGCTTTCGAGCAGCGACTGGAGCAACGGGCGCCCGGTAAGCAGCCCGAACAGCAGGATCGCGGCAAACATCGCGTAGATGATCGTCGGCTTCATCTGGATGAAGCGCTGGTCGTGGAAATAGATCGTCAGCCCGCCGAACACGACGATCAGCGCACCCGACAGCCACAGCATCGGCGAGATATGGCCGGCCTTGACCTTCGACACGATCATCGCGGCGACGGTGGCGATGATGAACGCGGTGGTGGCGGCGACCACGCGGATGATCGGCAGGCCGGGCGTCAGGAAGTTCACCGCGAAGAAGATCGCCAGCGGGCCATAGTCGATCGCCATGCGGAGGCCGGGGGATAGGGGGGGCTTGGTGGTCACTAGAGTTTTCGATTCCTAGGGGCGTGTACGTGCGGGCATGTACCTCGATACAGGCTCTCGACAAGTTCGATCCTTGCTCGGCACGAACTGAGTAGGGCGGCTCGGGTACGGTATCGTGTTCGCCGATGCGGATAGTCGATCCTCCCCCGCCAGGGGGAGGTGTCGCCGAAGGTGACGGAGGGGGCGGTAAGGGTCGCTTCGGTTCCGTGTCCTCCCCCTCCGTCAGGCAAGTGCCTGCCACCTCCCCCTGGCGGGCGAGGATTGAGATGCTGGCCTACTTCCGAACGCTCTCGACCCCGGCGATGATCCGGCTCACCTCGTTCGCATCGAACGGGCGCAGATCGGTCATGCCCTCGCCGATCCCGATCGCGTGGATCGGCAGGCCGTATTTCTCCGCCGCCGCGACGAGGACGCCGCCGCGCGCGGTACCGTCGAGCTTGGTCATCACCAGGCCGGTGACCCCCGCGACCTCCTTGAAGACCTCGATCTGCTGGAGCGCGTTCTGCCCAGTGGTGGCGTCGAGCACCAGGACGATGTCGTGCGGGCTTTCGGGGTTGATGCGACCG
Organism: Sphingomonas sp. M1A8_2b; assembly: GCF_053345535.1. Lineage (NCBI taxonomy): Bacteria > Pseudomonadati > Pseudomonadota > Alphaproteobacteria > Sphingomonadales > Sphingomonadaceae > Sphingomonas > Sphingomonas sp. M1A8_2b. The sequence continues at coordinate 1,436,774 of NZ_JBKFAH010000001.1, forward strand.
AGGACGCGGCGAATTTTCGCCAGTTCGTCCATCAGTTCGCGCTTGTTCTGCAAACGCCCGGCGGTGTCGACGATCAGCACGTCGATACCGGTCTCGGTCGCCTTCTTGACCGCGTCCCACACCACGCCTGCCGCGTCGCCGCCCTCGGGCCCGGTCACGATCGGCACGCCGACGCGCTCGGCCCAGGTGCGGAGCTGGCCGATCGCGGCGGCGCGGAAGGTGTCGCCGGCGGCCAGCATCACGCCGTAATCCTGCTCCATCAACAGGTGCGCGAGCTTGGCGATCGTGGTGGTCTTGCCCGAGCCGTTGACGCCAATGACGAGGATCACCTGCGGGCGCGGGAAGGCGTCGATCTCGATCGGCTTGGCGACCGTGGCGAGGACCTTCTCGACCTCCTCCGCGACGATCACGCGGATGCCGAGTTCTTCCATGTTGCGTTCGAAGCTGCCTTCGGAGAGGCGGCGGCGGATGCGGCCTGCGGTCTCGGGGCCGAGATCGGAGGCGATCAGTGCTTCCTCGATGTCGTCGAGCGTCGAATCGTCGAGCCGCGCGCCGCCGAGGCCGGCGAGGTTGCCGACGAGCCGGTCGGAGGTGCGCTTGAAGCCGCCGATCAGCTTGTCGTGCCAGGTTGGGGTGGTGCTCATGATGGTTCTCGTGTTGCGCTGAGGCGGGCGGCCGTGGCGCCGGTGATCGTGATGCGGACGATGTCGCCGGGTATGGCGGGTTCGTCCAGCAGGACTTCTGCGAAATTGCCGATGTGCCCGCGGTCGCCCGGGCGTTCGACGAGCAGATCCTGCGATGTTCCCACCAGCGTTTGGAGCCAGTTCGCTCGCGCGGTTTCGCCGGCGTCGCGGAGGAGGGCTGCGCGCTGGCGGCGGATTTTGGGTTCGACCTGCGGCATCCGTGCGGCGGGGGTGCCGGCGCGGGGCGAGTAGGGGAAGATGTGCGGATGGACGATGTGGCAGTCGTCGATCAGCGCGCGCGTGTTGGCGAACATTGCCGCGTCCTCGGTCGGGAAGCCGGCGATCAGGTCCGCGCCGATCGCGATGTCGGGGCGGGCGGTCTTTAGGCGATCGACCAGCGCCACGCTTTCTGCGCGCGAATGGCGGCGCTTCATGCGCTTGAGGATCATGTCGTCGCCCGCCTGGAGCGAGAGGTGGATGTGCGGCATGATCCGCGCTTCGGTTGTCAGCAGCGCGAAGAGGCGGTCGTCGATCTCGATGCCGTCCAGCGAGGAGAGACGCAGGCGTTCGAGGCTGGGGACGTTGTGCAGGATGCGCTCGACGAGGTGGCCGAGTGTCGGCGCGCCGGGGAGGTCGGGACCGTAGCTGGTGAGGTCGACGCCGGTCAGGACGATCTCGCGGTGGCCTGCGTCGACGAGGCCGGCGATCCGGTCGACGACCGCGCCCGCGGGGACCGAGCGGCTCGGGCCGCGGCCGAACGGGATCGCGCAGAAGGTGCAGCGGTGGTCGCAGCCATTCTGGACCTCGACGAAGGCGCGGGCGTGCGCGGAGAAGCTGGCGGCGAGGTGGGGCGCGGTCTCGCGGACCTGCATGATGTCGGAGACGACGACTTTTACATCAGCCTTCCAAGCTGAATACGTGAGTTTGTCCGCATTACCGATGACGCGGTCGACTTCGGGCATTGCCGAGAAGCTCGCGGGATCGATCTGCGCGGCGCATCCGGTGACGACGATCTGAGCCTCGGGACGGTCGCGCTTGGCGCGGCGGATCGCGACGCGCGTTGCCTTCACTGCGGCATTGGTGACCGCGCAGCTGTTGACCACGACCATGTCCCGCCCGGCGACGAGCGCGCGGATGGTCTCGCTTTCGGCGATGTTGAGGCGGCAGCCGAGGCTGATGACCTCTGGCGCGGGGGCGGATGGCATGGTGCGCGATTTAGGAGCCGTAGGGGGCGAAGTCCACGCCTTGTGGTTCGGGTCCGTTTCGACCGTCGTCGATCAGCCCGCCAACCTCGGCGCGATACCGCGCTGAGGCGACGCGCTGATATCCGGCCGCTGCGCCAGCAAACGCTTTTCCGCGAGCAGGCGGCGGACCTGTGCGGCGCAGAGCGGGCGCCCGTAGAGGTAGCCCTGGCCCTTGGCGCAGCCGATACCGCGTAGCCGCTCCTCGATCGCAGAGTTCTCGATTCCCTCGGCGGTGGTCGGCAGGTTGAGGCTGTCACCGAGGCGGACGATCGTGTTGACGATCGCCAGGCTGTCGGGATTGTCGAGCATCGACCCGACGAAGCTCTTGTCGACCTTGATCCGGTCGAACGGCAGTGCGCGGAGATGCGCGAGGCTGGAATAGCCGGTGCCGAAATCGTCGAGCGCGATGCGGATGCCCTGGTTCTTCAGACTGCCGACGATCGACTGCGCGAGTGGCAGATTGTCGAACAGCGCGCTCTCGGTGATCTCGATCTCGAGCCGGCTGGCGGGGAAGCCGGTCTCGACCAGCGTCTTGATGATCTTCTGGGCGAGCCACGCGTCGCGCAACTGCACCGGCGAGATGTTGATCGACAGCGACAGGCCCGCATCCCAATCGCGCGCGGCGGTGAACGCCTGACGCATGATCGACAGCGACAGGTCGCCGATCAGGCCGATCTCTTCGGCGATCTGGATGAAGACATCCGGCCCGATCATGCCCCGCGTCGGATGCCGCCACCGCGCGAGCACTTCGAAGCCGGTGATACGGCCGGTCGTCAGATCCACCTGCTGCTCGAAATACGGCATGACGTCGTCGTTGGGTATCGCGGCGCGCAGCCCGGCTTCGAGTTCGCCGCGCAACTGCACCGACCGCTCCATCGCGCCGTCGAACCACGCATGGCGATTGCGGCCGGCGATCTTGGCGGCGTGCAGCGCCATGTCCGAGGCCCGCAACAGCGCATCGATCGACGTGCAATCGATGTCCGAGCGGGCAATGCCGATCGAGGTGCTCACGTGGATTTCCGCGCCACCGACGTCGAACGGTTTCGACAGATCCGCGATCAGTCGTTCGGCGATCCGGTCGACCACGCCGGGATACGCGGCGTCGAACACCACCACACAGGCGAATTCGTCGGCGTTGAGGCGCGCGAGCAGACTCGATCCGGGCATGAACGCGCTGATCTTCTCGGCGACCAGCGCAAGCAGAGCATCGCCGATCGCATAGCCATGCACATCGTTGACCGTCTTGAAATGGTCGAGGTCGATGGTCAGCAGCGCCAGTGCCTTGCCGCGGCGGAGCGATCCGGTGAAGAGCGCCGCACCCTCCTCGATCAGGCTGCGGCGGTTGAGGAAGCCGGTCAGCGGATCATATTGCGAGAGGAGCTTGGCGCGCTGGTCCGCGTCGGACAGTTGCGACAGTTCGTCGGCGAGGCCGCGATACCGAAACCAGCCGAAGAGGATCAGCGCGACGTTGAGGAACATCGCCGCGATCAGCGTGCGATCGACGACTGCATCGCCGCCTTTCCAATGCTCGATCGCCTCGAACAATACGCTACCACCGGTGCCGACGAACAGCAGCAGTGCAGCGCCGGTGAGCGCCCCGGCCATGAATTCCCGGCTGATGAGGCGGAGTGAACGGTTCGCCGCCGGCGGTGAAATCATCAGTAAAACGGCCTGTAAGGGTCCTTGGTCGATCCGGTGTGCTCCGAAACATATGTAGGAGGCGTTAAGGTCGGCGAGGTTGCGTCGGGACGTTGATATCGCGCGGTGAAGGGAAGGTGGCTTGGCTTTCCACGGTCGATCAGCGTGCCGGATCAGATCTGTGTTGTGGGCGCACTCCGCCTGTCTTGCGCTTGACGCGGGTTTCCCGTAGGTGGCGCCCCACGTTCCGTTACGGGGCGCATTGGACGAGCATCCAAGGATGCACGCTGGCCGGCGAGGTTTCGCCCGCCGGCGCTTTTGCGCTTGGTGGCGGTGTATGGGAGTATTTCGATGTTCGAAAGCCTGAGCGATCGACTTGGTGGCGTCTTCGACCGCCTTCGCGGCCGGGGTGCGCTGACCGAAGCAGACGTGCGCGCGGCGATGCGCGAAGTGCGCGTCGCGCTGCTCGAAGCCGACGTCGCGCTGCCCGTCGCCCGCGAGTTCGTCGAGAAGGCGACCGAGAAGGCGATCGGCCAGAACGTCCTGCGTTCGGTCACGCCGGGGCAGCAGGTCGTCAAGATCGTCAGCGATGCGCTGGTCGAGATGCTCGGCTCGGATGCCGTCGAGCTGGAACTGGGCGTCACCCCGCCGGCCGTCATCATGATGGTCGGCCTCCAGGGCTCGGGCAAGACGACCACGACCGCCAAGATCGCCAAGCGGCTGGCGGCGGGGCAGGCCAATTTCGGACAGGCCGGTCGCGAGCGCAAGAAGGTGCTGATGGCGTCGCTCGACGTCAATCGCCCGAACGCGCAGGAGCAGCTGGCGACGCTCGGCACGCAGATCGAGGTGGCTACGCTGCCGATCGTGCAGGGCCAGCAGCCGGTCGATATCGCGCGGCGTGCGATGCAGGCGGCCAAGCTCCAGGGTTATGACGTCCTGATGCTCGACACCGCGGGCCGACTCCATGTCGACCAGGCGTTGATGGACGAGATGAAGGCGGTTGCCGACGTCGCGAATCCGGCCGAGATTCTCCTCGTGGTCGACTCGCTGACCGGCCAAGACGCGGTCAACGTCGCGCAGAACTTCAGCGATCAGGTGCCGCTGACGGGTATCGTACTGACTCGCATGGACGGCGATGCTCGCGGCGGCGCGGCGCTGTCGATGCGTGCGGTCACCGGCAAGCCGATCAAGTTCGCAGGGACCGGCGAGAAGCTTGATGCGCTTGAGGCGTTCCATCCGGAGCGCGTTGCCGGCCGCATCCTCGGCATGGGTGACGTCGTCAGCCTGGTCGAACGCGCTGCGGAGTCGATCCAGGCCGAAGACGCCGAACGCATGGCTGCCAAGATGGCCAAGGGTCAGTTCGACATGAACGACCTGCGTGCCCAGCTGGCGCAGATGCAGCGGATGGGCGGGCTCGGTGCGCTGGCGGGGATGATCCCCGGCATGAAGAAGGCGCAGGGCGCGGTCGCGTCGGTCGGTGGCGAAAAGGTGCTGGTACACATGGACGCGATGATCGGTTCGATGACGATCAAGGAGCGCAACAAGCCCGAACTGATCAACGCGAAGCGCAAGATCCGCATCGCCAAGGGCTCCGGCACTACGGTGCAGGAGGTCAACAAGCTGCTCAAGATGCACCTCGAAATGTCGACCGCCATGAAGAAGATCAAGAAGATGGGCGGCATGAAGGGCATGATGGCGATGCTCGGCAAGGGCGGCCTTGGCGGCGGTCTCGGCGGCATCGGCAATGCGATCGGCGGACCGCAGATGGGCGACATGCTCAACAAGGCCGGCGCTGGTGGTCTGCCGGGCGGTTCGTCCGGCGGCGGGCTTCCGGGGCTCGGTGGCCCCAAGATGCCGCAGATGCCGGCCGGTTTCGACGATTTTCTGAAGAAGAAATAACCTCCTTATCCAACCACGACACTTCGGCTCGCGCCGGGGAATCTATCTAGAAAACGAAGGAAAATATCATGGCAATCAACATTCGCCTCGCGCGCGGTGGCTCCAAGAAGCGTCCTTACTACAAGATCGTCGTTGCCGATGCGCGTTCGCCGCGTGACGGCCGCTTCATCGAGAAGATCGGCAACTACAACCCGCTCCTCGCCAAGGACAACGAGCAGCGCGTTCAGCTCGACGCCGATCGTGCGAAGCATTGGCTGAGCGTCGGCGCGCAGCCGACCGACCGCGTCGCGCGCTTCCTCGACCAGGCTGGCGTGCTCGAGCGTTCGGCCCGCAACAACCCGAACAAGGGCAAGCCCGGCGAGAAGGCCACCGAGCGCGCCGAAGAGCGCGCGACCAAGGCAGCTGAAGCTGCCGAGGCCGAAGCCGCTGCAAAGGCTGCACCTGCGACCGGCAGCAACGAAGAGACCGAGCAGGTCGCCGCTGCTGAAATCGAAGACGCAACGAGCGCTTCGTAAAATCCGGGGGCGGTCGGGTCATCCCGGCCGCCCTTGTTCCGTCATCCCAGCGAACGCTGGTACCGGGAGCCAGGAACGGCAGCGTTCGTGACCCTAAATCCTGGGTCGAGCCCAGGATGACGGTGAGGGAGCGGACCTGAGTGTCCGCTCCATCTAAGGGTCGCCTCCGCACCCGATCCGCCGTTCGTGCGTTCTTTATCGGTAACCCCGAAAAGGAGCGCACGATGGCCCCCGAATCCGACCCCCGCACAGCACCCGCACCCGAGGACATCGAAGATGCCACCAACCAAGGCGTCTCCGCCGACGACCCCGCCGAAGGCTCCGACGACACTCCCGGTCGCGATGAAGGCTCCGCGCAAGGCTGATGTCACGCTCGCCGTCGTCATCGGTGCGCACGGCATCGGTGGCGAAGTGCGGCTGAAGGTCTTCGCCGAGAATTTTGGCAGTTATAAAAGCTTCAACAACGGTGCGCTGTCGCTGAAGTCCGCCCGCAACGGCAACAACGGCATGATCGCGCGCTTCGCCGAGGTCGCCGATCGCAACGCTGCCGAGGCGATGCGCGGAACCGAACTGACCGTGCCGCGCGCTTCGCTACCGCCACTGGAAGACGGTGAATATTATCACACCGACGTCATCGGGCTCGACGTCGTCTCGACCGACGGCGAAGCGATCGGCCGCGTGGTCGCTATCGATAATTTCGGCGCTGGCGATGTGATCGAGATCGAACGCATTCCGGCGGACGACAAGCCCGGCAAGCGCTTTATGGTCCCGATGCGAGTCGAAGCGGTACCGGAGTGGGATGCGAAACGGCTCGTCGTCGAAGCGTCTTTTGCGGCCGAATAACAGGCTTTAACTACCGCTTCCTTGTTTCACCGCGAAGGCGGGAGCCCGGTCTGGGTCGCCGCCTTCGCGGGGAAACAATTTGGGTATGACTACCGCCGAAGCGGCCGCTGTTCGGCAAGCATGTTGCGGATCGTGGTCGCGGCGACGCCGGCCTCGCCCATCGCGTGGCTGATCTGGTCCAGACCCTTCACGACGTCCCCGGCGGCGAATAGCCCGGGGATCGAAGTCCGCTGATGCGAGTCCACCTCCAGGCAGCCATCCTCGGAAGCGCTCGCACCCGCTGCAACGGCCAGTTCCGAGCGTATCACCGACCCTAGCGCAGGATAGACGCTGTCGAACGCCAAACGCCCATCGAGCGTATCGAGGGCGAGCCTGCCCCCTTCGATCGCGTAGTTGCCACACGGACCACCGACCCGGACGATCCCGGCTTCGTCGAGCGCCGCCTCGCATGTTGGATCGAGATCATGGCCACCTTCCGGCGCGATCAATGTCACGTCCTTGGTGTAGCCGCGCAGGAACAGCGCCTCGCGCATGCCGTGGTCGCCGGTGCCGATCACCCCGACGCGCTTGTCGGTGACCTCGTAGCCGTCGCAGATCGGGCAGTAGCGGAACAGTCCGGCTTCGAGCGCTTCGTCATGGAGAGCGTCGGGCATGTCGGGCCGGTTGTTGACCACCCCGGTGGCAAGCAGCACGCTCCGCGCCCGAGCCCGCCGATTGCCGATCCGCGCCGTGAACCCGTCGTCCTCCACCTCGATCGCATCCACCCGCGCACCCTCGCGGACGGCGCCATATTTCTCCGCCTGTGCGAGCATTAACGCGAGCAGGTCGGTCCCGCGGATCCCCTCGGGATACCCCGCATGATTATGCGTGCACGGGATCAGCGCCGCGCGGCTGCTGCCGCAATCGAACAGCCGGATCGAGAGGTGGAACCGCGCGAGATAGATCGCCGCCGTCAGCCCGGCCGGCCCGGCGCCGATGATGATGCAATCGTCCATCTCCCGCGAGCGCTCCGCACCCATCTTTGGTTCCTTGCCCGTTGCACGCAAAGTATATACATTGCGTATATACGGAGGCGATCCATGACCAAGCCCTATCGTGCGCGCACGTTCAAATCCGGCAACTCGGTCGCGTTGCGGTTGCCGAAGGGCCTTGGCATCGATCAGGGTGTCGAGATGGTCGTCCGCGAGGACTGCGGCAAGTTCATCTTCGAGCCCGTCAAGGAAGAGGGCAAGTTCATCGACCTGACCGGGATTGCGGGCACGATGCCCTGGCTGAAGCCGATGATGCGGGAAGAACGGGGATTTGACGATCCCCCGCGGCCTTGGCCCCTGCTGGACCGCGAAGACGACGCATAGATGCGGTATCTGATCGACACCAATAGCTGCATTTACCTGTTCGCCAATGGCTATGAACCGCTGAAGCAGCGGATCGCAACGACCCCGCGGCACGATATCGGCTTGTCGGCGGTCGTGTTCGCCGAACTCGCGCTTGGTGTGCAGCTCGGCAGGCCACCGACGCGCGCCGCGCTTGAAAGGCTGGTGCAGGAAATGCCGATCCTGCCGTTCGACGAGGGCGCGGCGCGGGCCTACTCGACATTGCCGTTCCGACGCGGTCGGATCGACCGGTTGCTGGCGGCGCACGCGCTCAGTCTCGACATGACCGTGATCACCGACAACGAGCGCGACTTCGCCGGCGTGGCGGGGCTTCGCATAGAGAATTGGACGCTGTGACTTTCGCTGCCACGATATTGACGCTGTATCCGGAGATGTTTCCCGGGCCGCTGGGGACCTCGCTTGCCGGGCGGGCGCTGGGGGAGGGGCGGTGGTCCTGCTCGCCGGTGCAGATCCGGGACTTTGCGACGGACAAGCACAAGTCGGTGGATGATACGCCGGCGGGGGGCGGGGCTGGAATGGTACTCCGAGCCGACGTCGTGGCCTCCGCGATCGACAGCGTGGCCGATGGGCGGCCGGTGCTGGCCATGACGCCTCGGGGGAAGCCGCTTACCCAGGAGCGGGTGCGGGAGCTCGCGCAGGGCCCCGGCGTCACCATTCTCTGTGGCCGGTTCGAGGGGTTCGACGAACGGCTGTTCGAGGCGCGGGAGATCGAGGAGGTCTCGATCGGCGACTACATCCTGTCGGGTGGCGAGATGGGGGCGCTGGTGCTGCTCGATGCTTGCATTCGGCTGCTGCCCGGCGTAATGGGCGCGGCTTCTAGTGGGGATGACGAGAGCTTCGAAACGGGGCTGCTTGAATATCCGCACTATACCCGACCTCAGATATGGGAAGGGCGCACGATCCCGCAGGTGCTGCGATCGGGGGATCATGCGAAGATCGCGGCATGGCGCAAACGCCGTGCGGAGATCGATACACGGTCACGGCGACCGGACCTTTGGGAGCGCCATGAGGGCGCTCGGGTCCAGTCGCCCTCTGGCGCGCAGCGACACGAGGACGAGACATGAACCTGTTGCAGACGATCGAAGCCGAGAACATCGCGAAATTCCTGGCCAACAAGACGATCCCCGATTTCCGCCCTGGCGATACGCTGAAGGTCGGCGTGAAGGTCGTCGAAGGCGAGCGCACGCGTATTCAGAACTACGAGGGCGTGTGCATCGCGCGCTCGAACAAGGGCATGGGCTCGAACTTCACCGTGCGGAAGATGAGCTTCGGCGAGGGCGTCGAGCGCGTCTTCCCGCTCTACTCGCCGAACGTCGATTCGATCGAAGTCGTCCGCAAGGGCGCCGTGCGTCGCGCCAAGCTGTATTACCTGCGTGGCCGCACCGGCAAGGCAGCGCGTATCGCCGAGCGCCGCGACATGCGCCCTGCCAAGGGCACCGCAGCCGCCGAGTAATCGGGGACTGTTCGAGTTGGAGAAGGGCGCGGGGGCGATGGTCCCGGCGCCCTTTTTCGTTGTGTGCGGGGTGGAGGGGAGTCGGCGGGGCAAGCTGCTGGAAGCGCTGACGTTTATCCGTCGTTCGCGTTTATGCTGCAGCACGGAAGTGCAGGAAGTGCAGACGCTGGGAAGCCTTTTCGCGGCGGCTGTAACGTAGGTGTGTGGGGGCGGTGTCGCGGTTAAAGGGGCGTTCGCTGGCATCCGGCGAGGGTGCGCTTCTCGTGGCGTGTAGGACAGTCGATTAGCATATTGGCCAGCGGTGACCGTGGTGGCTGCACTCCTCCGTTCTTCGAGGCGTGGGAGGTGGTTTTCCGGGCGGACAGGGACGCGTGTTCCTGCGCAGGTCGACCTTCGCTTCCTTGTTCTCCCGCGAAGGCGGGAGTCCAGTCTGGGCCCCCGCCTTCGCGGGGGAACACGCTTTGCTTGGGGATTGGGGTAGCCGTTCGCTGGAGGGCGGGGCCTTGCCACGCTGAGCGCCGCCTGGGGCACTGCCCCACCCCGACCCTCCCCTGAAGGGGAGGGAGTTATGCTTTCCAGCCAAACGCATCACGCATCCCGCAACACGTCGTCATCCCCGCGCAGGCGGGGATCCATATCCTCGGAGGCTGCGATCGTGGCGTGAGGCCAGCCAATATGGGTTCCCGCCTCCGCGGGAATGACGAGGCTTGGCCGGGCGTGACGTAACCCCGCCCGTCATCCTGACGAAAGTCAGGACCCAGAGCAAAGCAGCGCGGCGTTCGTGACCCTGGGTCCTGACTTTCGTCAGGATGACGGCGTGGGTGGGGAGGCGTTTCGCGTGTTGTCACGAACGTTGCCCTCCGAAGGGCATGTCTTGGCGGGGCGTACGCGCCTTAGTCGGCCTGCAAGCGGCCGCCAGCCTGCCTCAACCGCCCGTCAGGCGTCGCGCCAGGTGCCCGGCGCCAGATTCTCCACGGTCCAGTCGCCGATGCTCCACCGGACCAGCCGCAGCGTGGGGTGGTCGATCGCGGCGGTCATGCGGCGGACTTGCCGGTTGCGGCCTTCGCGGATCGTTATCTTCAACCAGCAATCGGGGATGCTCGCGCGGACCCGGATCGGCGGCACGCGCGGCCAGAGGTCGGGGGCGGCGATCCGCTCGACGTCGGCGCGGGCAGGGCCATCCTTCAGCAGGACGCCGCCCCGCAACCGATCGAGCGCATCCTCGCCGGCATCGCCCTCGACCTGCACGAGATAGGTCTTGGCCAGCTTGAACTTCGGGTCCGCGATCCGCGCCTGGAGGCGACCGTCGTCGGTCAGCAGCAACAGCCCTTCGCTATCGCGGTCGAGCCGCCCCGCCGGATAGACGCCCGGCACATCGACGAACTGCGACAGCGTCGCGCGCGGGGTCGGACTGTTCACGTCGGTGAACTGGCTGAGCACGTCGTACGGTTTGTTGAACAGGATTACGCGGGGCATTGCGGGGCTCTAGAGGGATTATCGATCGGGTTCGTTCAAAATATCTTATTGTAAGGCATGATTAAGTCCGCCCCTTAAGGTAATGGGGAAAAATACTAATAATTTATTATTCCAACGCAGAAGGCTAATTTTGTAACAAGAAAATGGCTAAATTAGTTCCTGCCTAGTAATTGACGAGTATGATTCACACTTAGACAAATCATGATACCAAGTGGAATAATAACTGATATGTGAGACATGATACGGAGACATAGGTAGTCCAGGTCTATTATACCGATAGTTAGATATTTTATTAGTCTTATAGTGCTAGGTGTCGTTGGGGTAGGCGGATAAGAACGGAATACGATAGCAATAATATATTATATAGCTGGTATATCCGATCATAGAGGGAGTTGCAAATGCCAGAGTTGACCGTATTTGAAAAACTGCTCTACTCAACCGTAAAAATAACCGTGCAGCGAGGACAAAGCACTAGTACGGGCACGGGATTTTTCTACGCGGTAGATTTCGGTGGCGGTCAGAATGTTCCGTTGCTGGTGACAAACAAGCATGTCCTCTCCCAAGGAGGAGTGGCGAGTATCTGGTGTCACGAGAGAGTTGGCGGGTCGGAGCTGAAATCGTCTGGTATCGTCAAGCAGGTCATTCTTAACATTCCCGCCGGCAGTACCATCGAGCATCCTGACCCTAATATAGACCTGTGCGCTGTGCCTTTCAGCGATATCCTTAATCAAGCTGAGGCCGCCGGAAAGCCACTTTTATTCATCCCATTGAGTTTAGATATCATTCCTCAGGGTGATAAATGGTCCGAGTTTGATGCGCTCGAAGAAGTCATCATGATTGGCTGTCCTAACGGCATATACGATACCGTAAATTACAATCCAATAATTCGACAGGGTATTACTGCAACACCGCTGGCCCAGAAATATCTTGGAAAACCAGAGTTCATGGTCGATATGGCGTGTTTTCCTGGATCATCAGGATCACCCATACTTCTTGTTAACCAAACTGGTTACCGAGACAAAGCCACCGGAAGTTTTATGATGGGTTCGGGAAGGGTATTCTTCCTCGGCATATTGTATGCGGGCCCACTTATAACGAACCAAGGTAATATCGTATTGGGGCAGGCCCCGCAGGTTGTCACAAATACTATGATGCACTTGGGCAATGCTATTCGGTCAAGTGAAATGATCGAGATTGAGAATCTGGTTCGTAAAATAATTAAGTCCCAATCAGAGGCTGCGTCAGGTTTACCCGGCAGCCCCAGCCTTTAAGAAAAGGGCCGCGGTGTTTCCACTGCGGCCCTTTTCCGTCGCTACGCAATCTGCAACCTTACTGGTCGAGGAAGCTCCGCATCTTCCGGCTACGCGACGGATGCTTCAGCTTCCGCAGCGCCTTCGCCTCGATCTGGCGGATGCGCTCGCGGGTCACCGAGAACTGCTGGCCGACTTCCTCGAGCGTGTGATCGGTGTTCATGCCGATGCCGAAGCGCATGCGCAGCACGCGCTCTTCGCGCGGGGTGAGCGACGCCAGCACCCGCGTGACCGTCTCCTTCAAGTTCGCCTGGATCGCGGCGTCCACAGGGATGATCGCGTTCTTGTCCTCGATGAAGTCGCCGAGGTGCGAATCCTCCTCATCGCCGATCGGCGTTTCGAGGCTGATCGGCTCCTTGGCGATCTTCATCACCTTGCGCACCTTCTCCAGCGGCATGGAGAGGCGCTCGGCCATCTCCTCCGGGGTCGGTTCGCGGCCCTGCTCGTGGAGGAACTGGCGGCTGGTGCGGACCAGCTTGTTGATCGTCTCGATCATGTGGACCGGGATGCGGATGGTCCGCGCCTGGTCCGCGATCGAGCGGGTGATCGCCTGACGGATCCACCAGGTCGCATAGGTGCTGAACTTGTAGCCGCGGCGATACTCGAACTTATCGACCGCCTTCATCAGGCCGATATTGCCCTCCTGGATGAGATCCAGGAACTGCAGGCCGCGGTTGGTGTATTTCTTGGCGATCGAGATCACCAGCCGCAGGTTCGCCTCGACCATTTCCTTCTTGGCGATGCGCGCCTCGCGCTCGCCCTTCTGGACCATGTTGACGATCCGGCGGAACTCGGTGAGCGCCATGCCGGTCTGCTGCGTGATGTCGGCGATTTCCGCGCGGATGCGCTCGACCGCCTCGCCCTCGTTGGCGACGAACGCGGTCCACTTCTTGTCGACCTTGTTGACCGTCGTCAGCCAGTTCTCGTCGATCTCGTGACCGATATAGCGATCGAGGAAGTCCTTGCGCGGCACCTTGTGGCGCTCGGCGAGGCGCAGCATCTGGCCGCCCAGCGCGGTCAGGCGACGGTTATAGGCATAGAGCTGATCGACCAGATATTCGATCTTGGCGTTGTGGAACTGGACGCTCTCGACCTCGGCGGTGAGTTCCTCGCGCAGCTTCTGGTATTTGCGCTCGTCGGCCGCGGAGAAATCGCCGCCGATGCCCATCGCGTCGACGCGCGACTGCTGGATCTTGCTGAACTTCTTGTAGAGCGCGGTGATGCTGGCGAACCGCTCGAGCGCGATCGGCTTGAGCTGTTCTTCCATCTGCGCGAGGCTGAGGGTGTTGTCCTCCTCCTCGTCGTCCGATGCGCGCGGAGCCCGGCGCTCGCCGTCCTCGTCCTCGTCGGCGGACGGCTCTTCGGGCTCGGCCTCTTCCTTGAACGAGGGGCCGGCGTTCTTCTCGCTGATCTCGCCGTCGTCGGCTTCGCCGTCCTCGGCCATCGCTTCCGGGGCGGGGTCCTTCGACAGCATCGCGTCGAGATCCATGATCTCGCGCAGCTGCATCGTGCCCTCGTTCAGCGCGGTCGACCAGTCGATGATCGCGTTGAAGGTGATCGGCGATTCGCACAGGCCGAGGATCATCGTGTCGCGACCCGCCTCGATGCGCTTGGCGATCGCGATCTCGCCCTCGCGGCTGAGCAGCTCGACCGCGCCCATCTCGCGCAGGTACATGCGGACCGGATCGTCGGTACGATCGATCGTCTCTTTCTTCTTCTCGATCGCGGGGCCTGTGTCGGCATCCGCGTCGGCGGCCTCCGGCTCGTCCTCGTCGTCCTTGGCGGGCTCGGTCTCGCCGTCCTCGCCGGCTTCGTCGTTCTCGACGATGTTGATGCCCATCTCGCTCAGCGCGGCGCTGATGTCCTCGATCTGGTCGGACGACATCTCGCCCTGCGGCAGCGCTTCGTTGAGCTGCTCATAGGTGATGTAGCCGCGCTTCTTCGCGCGCGCGATGACCTTCTTGATCGACGCATCGTTCATGTCGATCAGCGGCGCATCGCCGGTTTCGTTCGTCTCGGCGGGTTCCGCCATGTTCGCCTTAGCCATCAATCGCCCTCGGTACCCAACGCTCGGGCGTCTTCGTTCGACTGTACAAGATTTGCAAGTCGGACTTCCAACGCCTGTTTCTCTCTTACCATAGCCACTTGTCGTTCGAACGCATCTTCGGTGAAGTGCGTCTGCATCGCCGCGGTCGCCTGCTTGAGTGCCGCGTCTACCTCAGGGCGGGCGACCATGATCGCGATCGCCTCGTCGAGGTCGGCACGGACGCGGGCTGGATCGGCCGTGGTCTGCGTGAACGAATAGGGCATCGTATCGGCTCTCAACAGGTCACTCGCGACTGAATTGAAACCGGACCTCGCCAATATGGTGAGCAAGCGCCCGCTATCAAGCTTCTGGTCCTCAAGTGCAACATCTACGACCGCTTCGAACAATCGGCCGAGCGCGCCGTCGATCATTTGGAGCGAGCCGAGCACCTCCATGTGGCGCGCGATCTCGACCGGGTGGCGGATCAGGCCGGCGAGGACGGCCTTGGCCAAGACGCGGTCGATCCCGGTGGCGAGGAAGGCCTTCGCGTCTTCGGTGACGGGGGCGGCGGGGGGCTTCCAGCCGCCTTTGGGACGCTCGCCGCGCGGCACGAAGGGCGCGCGGACGGGTTTGAAATGCTCGTAGAAGCGGTTCTTGAACTCGGCGTGATATTGCTGCTTCACAGAGGGGTCGGCGATGCCTTCCGCAAGTTCGTGGAGGCGGCGCTTGAGGCCGGCGCGCTGTTCGGGGGTGTCGAGCGCCTCGGCGGCGACTTCGGATGCCCAGAGCCGGTCGACGAGCTGTTCGGGGGTCTTGAGCAACGCCTCGAACGCGCCGGGGCCGCCTGAGCGGACGAGGTCGTCGGGGTCTTGGCCTTGCGGGAGCGTGACGAAGGCGAGGCTGCGGCCGGGGGCGAGTAGCGGGAGCGCGCGATGGGCGGCTCGGAGCGACGCCTTCTGTCCTGCGCCGTCGCCGTCGAAGCAGAGCAGGGGGACATCGACCATCCGCCACAGTCGTTCGAGCTGCGCTTCGGTGAGCGCGGTGCCGAGCGGGGCGACCGCTTCGCCGAAGCCGGCCTGCGCGAGTGCGATGACGTCCATATAGCCCTCGACCACCAGCACGCGGCCCGATTTGCGCGAGGCGGGGGCGGCTTTGTCGAGGTTGTAGAGCGTGCGGCCCTTGTCGAAGAGCGGCGTGTCGGGGGAGTTGAGGTATTTGGGCTCGCCACCGTCGAGCACGCGCCCGCCGAACGCGATCGTCCGCCCGCGGGGGTCTCGGATCGGGATCATAAGGCGGCCGCGGAACCGGTCGTACGGGTCCTTGCCCTCGACATTGATGAGCATGCCGGACTCGACCAGCATCGGGTCGCCGTAATCCTTCAGCGCGGTCTTGAGCTTGCCGCGGCTGTCGGGGGCGAACCCCATGCCGAACGCGCGCGCGGTCTCGGGCCTGATCCCGCGGCGGTCGAGCAGCGCGCGCGCGTCGGTGCCGGGGAGGCCGTTGAGTTGCTCGGTGAACCAGTCGGCGGCGTCGGACATGACCTCGTGCAGGCCCTTGGCGCGTTCGGCCTTGGCGGCGGACTGGCGGTCCATCGCCGGCATGTCCATCCCGGCGGCCTGGGCGAGCTCCTTGACCGCGTCCATGAAGGGGAGGCCGCGCTGGTCGGTCATCCACTTGATCGCGTCGCCGTGGGCGGAGCAGCCGAAACAGTGGTAGAAGCCCTTGTCGTCGTTGACGTAGAAGGAGGGGGTCTTCTCGTTGTGGAACGGGCAGCAGCCCTTGTGCTCGCGACCGGCCTTGGTGAGCTTGGTGGTCTTGCCGACGAGCGCCGAGAGCGAGGTGCGGGCGCGGAGTTCGTCGAGGAATTGTGGGGTTAGGGCCATGGGGTGAC
The DNA here is from genome assembly GCF_053345535.1 of Sphingomonas sp. M1A8_2b. Lineage (NCBI taxonomy): Bacteria > Pseudomonadati > Pseudomonadota > Alphaproteobacteria > Sphingomonadales > Sphingomonadaceae > Sphingomonas > Sphingomonas sp. M1A8_2b. The sequence continues at coordinate 1,453,146 of NZ_JBKFAH010000001.1, forward strand.
TTTGGTGGGGGGGGTGTTTGCGGCACTGCCCTCCCCCGACCCCTCCCGCAGGCGGGAGGGGAGTAGAAGCGAGGTCGCGTTTGCGGCGAGCGCAACGGTGTCCCCCTCCCGCTTGCGGGAGGGGTTAGGGGAGGGGCGTTCCGCAAGCACGCGCCCGATCTCGGCCACCACGCCCTCCATCCGCTCCAACACGTCGTTGTTCCAGAACCGGATCATTCGGTAGCCTTGCTGTTCGATAAAGCGCGTCCGCCTACCGTCATCGTCGGATTGCCAGTCGTGCTGTCCGCCGTCGACCTCGACCACGAGCTTCGTAGCGCGGGAAACGAAGTCGCAAATGAACGGACCGATCGGGACCTGACGGTTGAACCGCACGCCCGAAGTCCGACGCGCGTCGAGGTGCTGCCATAGCGCGCTTTCGGCCCGCGTCGGGTTGGCGCGGAGGTCTCGGATGCGGGTGCGTTGTTCCAATGCTCCGTCTCCTGTGTGGCGCCGCCCTCCCCCGACCCCTCCCGCGAGCGGGAGGGGAGCAGAATTTACGACAGCGCCGCCTTTACCAGGCCGCTGGCCTTGCTCATGTCCAGCTCGCTGGCGTGGCGTGCCTTCAGTTCGGCCATCACGCGGCCCATGTCCTTCATGCCGGTCGCGCCGAGTTCCGCCTTGATCGCCTCGATCGCCGCCGATGTTTCCGCCTCGCTCATCTGCTGGGGGAGGAAGCGTTCGATCACTGCGACCTCGGCGGTCTCCGCATCGGCGAGCTCCTGGCGGCCGCCTTTCGAGAACATCTCGATCGACTCGCGGCGCTGCTTGACCATCTTCTGGAGCACTTCGACCACCAGTGCGTCGTCGCTCTCGGGGGCCTTGCCGGTGCGCGCCTCAATGTCGCGGTTCTTGATCGCGGCCTGGATCAACGAGATAGCGTTGCGGCTCTGCTTGTCGCCGGCCTTCATGGCGGTCAGCTGCGCAGCCTTGATGTCGTCGCGAATCATGTACTGGTCTTTCAGGCGGTTCGGGATAGCCCGACGGGATAGCGCGTCCGCCGTCCGTTTAACAGATTGACGCTGCGGCACGCCGGCCTTAGCGGACACCACTTAGCGACATCGTCAACGTAAAGAGAGTGCCCAGCCTGATGGCCGACACCAATCCTATTGCCATGCCTGCTGGAGCTACGGGCGTCCTCGTCCTCGCCAATGGCGACGTGATCTGGGGTCGCGGGTTCGGCGCAGAGGGCAGTGCGGTCGGCGAAGTGTGTTTCCACACCGCGATGACCGGCTATCAGGAGGTGCTGACCGACCCGTCGTTCGCCGGGCAGATGATCTGCTTCACCTTCCCGCACATCGGCAACGTCGGCGCGAACCCCGACGACGTCGAGGCGGACGACCCGCACGCGCTCGGCATCATCGTCCGCGAGGACGTGACGCAGCCGTCGAGCTTCCGCGCGGTCGAGGGGCTGGATGGCTGGATGAAGCGGCATGCGCGGATCGGGCTGTCGGGCGTCGACACGCGTGCGCTGACGCGGCGGATCCGGGTGGCGGGTGCGCCTAATGGCGTGATCGCGCATTCGGCTAGCGGCGAGTTCGACGTGGCGGCGTTGCTGGCGATGGCGCGCGCCTGGCCGGGGCTTGAGGGCATGGACCTCGCCAAGGACGTGTCGACCGAGATGCATTATGGCTGGGGTGAGGATGCGCCCGGCGGTGTCTGGAAGCTGGGGTTTGGCTACGGGGACAGCTCGCAAGCAGGAAAGGGCGCTTCTGCTCCCCTCCCGCTTGCGGGAGGGGTCGGGGGAGGGGCTGACCAATCAGCGCCGACCCAGCCTGAGGCCATGCCCTCCCCCAACCCCTCCCGCTCCGCGGAAGGGGAGCAGAAGGCCCGCCCCCATGTCGTCGCGATCGACTACGGCTCGAAGCGAAACATCTTCCGCAACCTTGTCGAGGCCGGCGCGAAAGTTTCCGTCGTCAGCGCCACCGCCAGCTTCGACGACGTGATGGCGCTCGCCCCCGACGGCATCTTCCTGTCGAACGGCCCCGGCGACCCCGCCGCGACCGCCGAATACGCGGTGCCGGTGATCCGCCAGCTGCTGGAGACGGGCAAGCCGCTGTTCGGCATCTGCCTCGGCCACCAGTTGCTCGGCCTCGCGGTCGGCGCGACCACGACCAAGATGTTCCAGGGCCACCGCGGCGCCAACCATCCGGTCAAGCGCCTGTCCGACGGCGCGGTCGAGATCACCAGCATGAACCACGGCTTCGCGGTCGAGCGCGACAGCCTGCCAGCGAACGTCCGCGAGACGCATGTATCGCTGTTCGACGGGTCGAATGCGGGGCTGGAACTGACCGATCGGAACGCGTTCAGCGTGCAGTATCACCCTGAGGCGAGCCCGGGGCCGCAGGATAGTCTCTATTTGTTCGAGCGGTTTGTTGGAATGCTGGGATGAGGCGGCTGAACGGTTGGCTACGGCTATGGTGCATAACGTGCATCGCTGTTGCTATCGCGGTCGTGGCGCAAATCACATTTGGGACGGATACCCATTATGTTCCTGGATGGCCCGCCCCGACGCCGACCGACATTCAGCAATTTTCGCGCAGCGGAATTTCTATCGCCGGTCCCGATCCTGCGCGACCGTGCATTAGCGGAACTGAAAAAGTCGTGACGTTGGAAATACCGAATTTCTTTGATCGCTTTGACATTCTCGGCAGCGAGCCAATGCTTGAGCCGGCGAATGTGATTGCATGCCGTTCGTGGAAAAGTGCTCGTACCGCTACCGTTGCGGGCGTTCTTTTCTGTCTGGGAATATTAGCTTTTGGCTGTGCGCTGAACTGGGTGTTCCGCGGCTTTAAGCGACAGAAGGTATAACATGCCAAAACGCACCGACATCTCCTCGATCCTCGTCATCGGCGCAGGACCTATCGTCATCGGCCAGGCGTGCGAGTTCGATTATTCGGGCACGCAGGCGATCAAGGCGTTGAAGGAGGAGGGCTATCGTATCGTCCTCGTCAATTCGAATCCCGCCACGATCATGACCGATCCCGAGCTGGCCGACGCGACCTATGTCGAGCCGATCACGCCCGCGATCGTCGCCAAGATCATCGAGAAGGAGCGCCCGGACGCGATCCTGCCGACGATGGGCGGGCAGACCGCGCTGAATACCGCGCTCGCGCTGTTCCATGACGGTACGCTGGAGAAGTTCGGCGTGACGATGATCGGGGCGGATGCCGATGCGATCGACATGGCGGAGGACCGGCTGAAGTTCCGCGACGCGATGGACCGGATCGGGCTGGAAAGCGCGCGCTCGGCGATAGCCCATACTGTCGAGGAAGCACTCGAAGGCCTTGAGAAGACGGGGCTTCCGTCGATCATTCGGCCGAGCTTCACGATGGGCGGCTCGGGCGGCGGCATCGCGTACAACCGCGAGGAGTTCATCGCGATCGTCCGCAACGGGCTCGATCTGTCGCCGACCACCGAGGTGCTGATCGAGGAATCGCTGCTCGGCTGGAAAGAATACGAGATGGAGGTGGTGCGCGACCGCAACGACAACGCGATCATCATCTGCTCGATCGAGAACGTCGATCCGATGGGCGTCCACACCGGCGACTCGATTACGGTCGCGCCGGCGCTGACGCTGACCGACAAGGAATACCAGATCATGCGCAACGCATCGATCGCGGTGTTGCGCGAAATCGGTGTCGAAACAGGCGGTTCGAACGTCCAGTTCGCAGTCAATCCGAAGGATGGCCGGCTGGTCGTCATCGAGATGAACCCGCGTGTTTCGCGCTCGTCAGCGCTGGCGTCGAAGGCGACCGGCTTCCCGATCGCGAAGGTCGCAGCCAAGCTGGCGGTCGGTTACACGCTCGACGAGATCGAGAACGATATCACGGGGGCCACGCCTGCCGCGTTCGAACCGACGATCGATTACGTCGTGACGAAGATCCCGCGGTTCGCGTTCGAGAAGTTCAAGGGCGCGTCGAACACGCTCGGCACCGCGATGAAGTCGGTCGGCGAGGTGATGGCGATCGGTCGCAACATCCACGAATCGATGCAGAAGGCGTTGCGCGGGCTGGAGACGGGGTTGTCGGGGTTCAACCAGGTCGATCATCTTGTCGGTGCGCCGCGTGCCGAAATCGAGGCGGCGCTGGCCGTCGCGACGCCGGACCGGTTGCTGGTCGCGGCGCAGGCTTTGCGCGAGGGCTTCACGGTGGCCGAGGTGCACGCGACCGCCAAATATGATCCGTGGTTCCTGGAGCGGATCGCCGAGATCATTGCGGCCGAGGCTGAGGTGATGAAGGACGGCCTGCCGATCGACGCGCCCGGTATGCGACGGCTCAAGAGCATGGGGTTCAGCGACAAGCGGCTCGCGTGGCTGGCGCTGCAATCGGCCAATCTGCGCGGCATGAACCGCGGGATCGCGCGTGGCTCGGGGCTGATTCATGAGGTCGTCAAGGCGATGACCGGCGGCGTGACCGAGGAGGAGGTGCGCCAGCATCGCCTGAAGCTCGGCGTGCGGCCGGTGTTCAAGCGGATCGATACGTGCGCGGCCGAATTCGATGCGAAGACGCCGTATATGTACTCGACCTACGAGGCGCCGAGCTTTGGCGAGCCCGAGAACGAGTCCGAGCCTACGGATCGGAATAAGATCGTCATTCTCGGTGGCGGGCCGAACCGGATCGGGCAGGGGATCGAGTTCGATTATTGCTGCTGCCATGCGTGCTTCGCACTGGCGGATGCGGGCTATGAGACGATCATGGTCAACTGCAACCCGGAGACGGTGTCGACCGATTACGACACGTCGGACCGGCTGTATTTCGAGCCGCTGACCGCCGAGGACGTGCTGGAGATCCTGCATGTCGAGCAGCAGAACGGCACGCTGGTGGGCGTGATCGTGCAGTTCGGCGGGCAGACTCCGCTGAACCTTGCGCGCGCGCTGGAGGCTGCGGGCATTCCGATCCTGGGGACGACGCCGGATGCGATCGACCTGGCGGAGGACCGCGAGCGGTTCGCGGCACTGATCACCAAGCTCGGGCTGTTGCAGCCGGCCAATGGCCTCGCGCGGAGCCGGGACGAGGCGGTCGCGGCGGCGGAGCGGATTGGTTATCCGGTGCTGATGCGGCCGTCTTATGTGCTGGGCGGGCGGGCGATGGAGATCGTCGATACGATCGGGCAGCTCGAGCATTACATCGCGACCGCGGTGCAGGTGTCGGGCGACTCCCCCGTGCTGATCGACCAGTATCTGCGCGATGCGATCGAGGTCGATGTCGACGCGATCTGCGACGGCACCGATGTCGTGGTCGCGGGCGTCTTGCAGCATATCGAGGAGGCGGGCGTCCATTCGGGCGACTCTGCGTGCTCGATCCCGCCTTACTCGCTGTCGGCGGAGATCATTGCCGAGATCGAGCGGCAGACGGTGGCGCTCGCGCATGCCTTGTCGGTGGTCGGCCTGATGAACATCCAGTTCGCGGTGAAGGATGGCCTGGTCTACCTCATCGAGGTCAACCCGCGCGCATCGCGCACCGTGCCGTTCGTCGCCAAGGCGATCGGTGCGCCGATCGCCAAGATCGCGGCGCGCGTGATGGCGGGCGAGAAGCTGGTCAATCTGCCCAAGATCGACCGGCATATCGACTATTATGCGGTGAAGGAGGCGGTGTTCCCCTTCAATAAGTTCCCCGGCGTCGATCCGGTGCTGTCACCGGAAATGAAGTCCACCGGCGAAGTCATGGGAATCGATCCCGATTTCACGATCGCATTCGCCAAGGCGCAGCTTGGCGCGGGGACTATCCTGCCGACCAAGGGCAATGTCTTCGTCAGCGTGAAGGACGGCGACAAGGCGATGATCGTCGAGGCGGTGAAGGCGTTGGTCGACACCGGCTTCTCGATCGTCGCGACCGGAGGGACCGCGGATCACCTCGCACTTACCGGCTTGCCGGTCGAGAAGGTCAACAAGGTCGCCCAAGGCCGGCCGCATATCGTCGACCGGATCAAGGACGGCGATATCGCGCTGATCTTCAACACCACCGAGGGGTGGCAGAGCCTGAAGGACTCGCAGCCGATCCGCGCGTCGGCGCTGGGACAACGCATTCCGTACTTCACGACTGCGCCCGCTTCGCTCGAGGCGGCGAAGGCGATCGCCAAGCTTTCGACGCACAGCCTTGAAGTACGGCCCCTGCAATCCTATTATTCGCAGTCGCACGACTGATCCCGACATGAGAATGATGTGTGGGCGGGGCTGGTACAGGGCCTCGCGCGGGGAAATGGATTTGGGGACGAGATGATGGCGACCGTCGAAAAGATGCCGATGCTGCAGGAAGGCTATGAGACGCTGAGCGCGGATCTGAAGCGCCTGAAAGCCGAACGTCCGACGATCGTCGACGCGATCGAAGAGGCGCGCGCGCACGGCGACCTGAGCGAGAATGCGGAATATCATGCCGCGAAGGAGCGCCAGGGCCAGGTCGAGGCATCGATTTCGGACATCGAGGACAAGCTGTCGCGGGCGCAGATCATCGATCCGAAGGACCTGTCGGGCGACAAGGTCGTGTTCGGCGCGACGGTGACGTTGCTCGACGAGAACGACAAGCCGGTGAAGTATCAGATCGTCGGCCAGACCGAGGCTAATGCGAAAACGGGGCGGATCTCGTATAATTCGCCGCTGGGTCGCGGGCTGATCGGGCGCAAGCTCGACGAAGAGGTCGAGGTCACGGTGCCGGCCGGCGAGCGCTATTACGTCGTCTCCAAGATCGAGTTCATCTGAGCCTTATGCAATTCTTCGAGACGCGGGCGACGGCGATCATCACGATCGTGACGGTCATCGTCTCGGGATTCCTGGTGCTGAGCGGATCGCTTGGGTATTGGGCGGTGAACGCCGGGTTCATTCCGTTGCGGATGACCGACCTCGGCATCCCGAGCGACCATATGTTTGTTGTGCCGTCTTGGGCGACGCCGCTGACGGCGACGTTGATCCATGGCGGCTGGGCGCATATCGCGCTGAACCTCGTGATGCTGGCCTACTGCGGGCAATTCGTCGAGCGCGCGCTCGGTCCGCTCGCAATGGTCATTCTGTACGTGGTCGGCGCGTATGCCGCGGCGGCGGGGCATTGGGCGTTCGGGCCTGAGTCGACTGCGCCGATGATTGGCGCTTCGGGCGCAATTTCGGCGGTCGTTGGGGCGTATGCGCTGTTATATGGCGAGCGGCGGGCGCAGGCGATCGGGCCGGTGCCCGCTGGTGTCGTGCATGTGGTCTGGCTGGCTGCAGCGTGGATCGGAATCCAGTTGCTGATGGGGCTCGCGGGGTTCGGGGCTTCGGTCGGGGCCAGTGGGCCGATTGCGATTGGCGCGCACATCGGTGGGTTCTTGGCGGGGCTGGTGCTGGCCCGGCCGTTGTTGCTCTGGCACTACCGGGCGGCTTAAGCACCCTGTCCCTGACCAGCGCTCGTTCCGCCCTGCGCGAGCCACACCCACACCGTTCGTCCTGAGTGGCTGCTGAGCTTGTCGAAGCGGCGTATCGAAGGACAAGTTGGCGCGCGCGGGACCTTATGCTTCGATACGAGCCCTCGATACGCTCCTTGCGGAGCTACTCGGTCTCCACTCAGCACGAACGGGTGGGGGACGGTCGCGCTTGTGCGACATCGTCGGCTGTGCCGGCGTATCTTTACCTATTTGGGCGGGGGCAGCGTGTGAGCGGAATGCGTCAGTCAACGAGCCGACGCAACGGGTGCCGAGCGGGAGCGCTGCTCGGCGCGCCCTCACCTATCGCCGCCTTTCGCGTCTCTCCCTCTCCCGACAAAAGAGGGAAGGGGCCCGCGGCTGCTTTGCCGTGGGAAGGGTGAAGGCAAGTTGTTTTGCACTATGCCAGTTTCGCTAGTTCTTGAGCACAAGCTTAAGTCGAGGAAGGCGGATGTGCTGTCGCTCAGTGCCGTTATTCCCACGCAGGCGGGGATCCATAGACTATGCCGCTGATATCAGTTCGCGACGTTAGCCAATATCGGTTCCCGCCTCCGCGGGAATGACGGCTCAGGGGTAGCTCAGGCCGCGGTCGAACCAGACAGGTTAGGCTCGAGCATCCGGTGCAGATGCACCACCACGAACTTCATCTCGGCATCGTCCACAGTGCGCTGCGCCGCAGCACGCCAAGCCTTCTCGGCGCTGGCATAATCGGGAAAAACCCCGACAAACTCGATCGCATTCAGATCGTTGAAATCGAGGGTGCGCGGATCGCTGACGCGGCCGCCGAATACGAGGTGGAGCTTGCTCATGGTGCAGTCCTAGGGAGGAGGGTTAGCACCTCCCTAGCGTGTTAGACGTGGGGTTTGAACCCTCAGGCTACAGGACTTTTCAAACCGCCGGCTTTTGCGCCACGGCCTTCGCACCTGCGGTACCCGCGGTGGTCAGTGCCTTGATCACGCCGTCGACCAGACTCCGCGCCTGACCGCGGGCATTGTCCTTGGTCAGGCCCAGATCCGCCAGTTCGGACTGGCCCGCCGCCTTGGCCGCCGTGGTGGCTGCGACGAAGGTTTCGCCGATCCGCTTGCCGACCGGTGCGAGAAGCTCCTTCTCGCGTGCCGACCGTGGCAGCAGCGCGCCGGCCAGAACACCGACGGCGAGCCCACCGACGAGGATACCGAGCGGATTGGACTCGAGGTTGTGGACGACGTGCTTGGTCTTCTCGCGCGAGACATCGAGCACCTCGGAGGCCTTCTCGCTGGCGTCGTGCAGCACCTTCGACGCGGTCTCGCGGACGCTGTCATAGCCTTCGCGAAGGTGGTTTTCGGCATCCTTGGCGGTTTCGTGAGCGGTGTCGTGAAGCGTAGTCTTGGCGTCGGTCATGGAAAAATCCTCATCAATGGCAAGCAGCGTGCGTTGCAACGCTGGAACTTCGAATGGAGCGGCTCAGCGCCCGCGACGGAACAGGCCGACGATCCGGTGCCGCGCCAGGAACAGTCCGGCGACCGCGGCAAGCCCGGCGGTCGGGCCGGGATTGCGCTTCACCGTGTCGACGCTTGCCGACAGTGCGGCGGTGCCGGCATCGGCGACATCGCGGCTGGCGTTCAGCGCGAGCCGCTTTGGATTGAGCCGGTCCTGCAATTGCCCGATCGTCATCATGACGCGCTGGCGGGCAAGGGCGGCTTCGATCTCTGCGGCGGCGACTTTGGCGGATGTCATGATACGGGCTCGCTCTTGGTCTGAAGCTTCGACTTGCCGATCATCGCCAGCACGCCCGCAAGCACGAGCACCACGGCGACGACGATCAACGTCGCCCATCCTGGCCCCACCCGCGGCGTCAGGGTCAAGATCGCACCGACCAGCAGTGCGATCAACGCGGCCAGCCCCAACACGCCGGCGACCGCGAACATCGCCGCCGCCGACTTGTAGGCATTCGCCTTCTCGCCGAACTTCGCCTTGTAAACGGCGACTTCAGCGGTCGCGAGGCCGCGCGTCTCGGCCGCCAGTCGGCTGACGATCGACGAGAGACTCTCCTCTTCGCCGGCCGCGAACCTCACAGGATCGGACAACGCCTCAGACCTTCGAATTGGCATCGACGCCGGATTGCACGAGCCGTGCAATCACGAAGCCGATCGCGGCCGCCGCACCAACCGCGATCGCGGGGGATTTGCGCACCAGTTCGCGCGCCTCGTCGACCAGCTCGTCGATGTCCTTCGCCTTCACCTGGTCGGCGAAACCGGCCACGCTGTCGGCGGCGCTGCGGGCATAGGTGCCGTATTGCGAGCCAAGTTTCTGGTCGACCTGGCCGGCGGCGTCGGTAAGCAACTGAGCGATCTGGTCGAGCGCGTCACCGGCACGAGCCTTGCCGTCCTCGGCGAACGTGCGTGCCTTGTCGGCGGCCTGCGCGGTATACTTGCTGGTGCCTTCCTTGATCGCCTGCTTGGCCTCTGCGGTCTTGGCCGAGAGATCGCTGTTCTCGATCGTCTTGCCGAACTCGTTCCCGACATGGTTCGCGTTCGTTTTCAGATCGTTGACTGTATCGTTTACGCTGGAGTCGGCCATGACGGTCCCTTTCGAAATTGTTACGCTCTCAACACCGTCGCCGGAGCACGGTTCCCGAAGTGCGCGCGATTGCCCGATATGGTGCAACGCGGTAGAGGCGGCGCGAACGGCCCGGGGATCGGACTAGCCCGGGATTTGTAGGAGCATCGTTACGTGACCGCAATCATCGACCTTCATGCACGCCAGATCCTCGACAGCCGTGGCAATCCGACCGTCGAGGTCGACGTGCTGCTTGAAGACGGCAGCTTCGGCCGTGCGGCTGTGCCATCGGGCGCCTCGACCGGCGCGCACGAGGCGGTCGAGAAGCGCGACGGCGACAAATCGCGCTGGGGCGGCAAGGGCGTCGATGGCGCGGTCGACGCGGTCAACGACGAGATCACCGACACCGTGCTCGGCATGGACGCGGAGGACCAGTCGGACCTCGATCGCGCGATGATCGAACTCGACGGCACCGAGAACAAGGGCCGGCTGGGCGCGAACGCGATCCTGGGCGTCAGCCTCGCCGTTGCCAAGGCTGCGGCCGAGGCGCGTGGCCTGCCGCTGTATCGCTATATCGGCGGCGTGCAGGCGCACCTGCTGCCGGTGCCGATGATGAACATCATCAACGGCGGCGAGCATGCCGACAATCCGATCGATTTCCAGGAATTCATGATCGTGCCGGTCGGCGCGTCGAATATCCTCGAGGCGGTCCGCTGCGGCTCGGAGATCTTCCACACGCTGAAGAAGGGCCTGAGCGAGAAGGGCCTGTCGACCAGCGTCGGCGACGAGGGCGGCTTCGCGCCGAACATCGGCAGCACGACCGAGGCTTTGGACTTCATCATGTCGAGCATCGAGAAGGCCGGCTACAAGCCCGGCGAGGACGTGATGCTCGCGCTCGATTGCGCGGCAACCGAGTTCTACAAGAACGGCAAGTACGACATCTCGGGCGAGGGCAAGATCCTCGAAAGCGGCGAGATGGCGGAGTATCTGGCGGACCTGACGCGGCGCTACCCGATCTTCTCGATCGAGGACGGCATGGGCGAGGACGATTGGGAGGGCTGGAAGACGCTCACCGACCTGATCGGCGACAAGGTCCAGCTGGTTGGCGACGATCTGTTCGTGACCAACCCGAAGCGCCTGAAGCGCGGGATCGACGGCGGGTATGCGAACTCGCTGCTGGTGAAGGTCAACCAGATCGGCACGCTGACGGAGACGCTGGAGGCGGTGTCGATGGCGCAGCGCGCGAAGTACACCGCAGTGATGTCGCATCGGTCGGGCGAGACCGAGGATTCGACGATCGCCGATCTGGCGGTCGCCACCAACTGCGGTCAGATCAAGACCGGCAGCCTCGCCCGGTCGGACCGGTTGGCGAAGTACAACCAGCTCATCCGGATCGAGGAAGAGCTTGGTGATGCGGCGCGCTATGCGGGCCGCGACATCCTGATCGGCGGCTGATAGGCTGGAGGTTGGGAGGACGAGCATGGCACGCGTGACGACGAGTTCGAAGCTGCGAAAGACGATGCGCAAGGCCGCGTGGCCGGCGCTGGGGCTGACGCTGATGGCGTTCTTCGGCGCGTATGCCGTGCTCGGGCCGAACGGAATCTTCGCCTATGGCGACTACAAGCGCCAGCTCGCGAAGCGGCAACAGGATTACGCCGCGCTCGACCGCAAGCGCGAGGTCCTGAAGAACCGCGTGGCGCTGCTGAACCCCGATCATGCGAACCCGGATATGGTCGACGAGATGGTCCGCAAGGAACTGAACGTCGCGCATCCGGACGAGGTTATCGTACCCTTGGGGAACTGAGCGCCCGATCCTCCCCCGCCAAGGGGAGGTGGCAGGCTTTAGCCTGACGGAGGGGGAGGAAAGGTAAACCTCTGTTTCGCCGTCCTCCCCCTCCGTCACCTTCGGCGACACCTCCCCTCTGCGGGGGAGGATTTAGGTTGGCGTTACCGGCCCAGGAACGTCAGCAGGTCGTTGGTGAAACGCTTGCTTTCCGTCACGGTCAGGCCGTGCGGGGCGCCGTCATATTCGACCAGCTGCGAGCCGGCGATGCCTTTCGCTGCGGCGCGGCCGGTGGCGTCGATCGGGACCGTCTTGTCGCTGGTGCCGTGGACAATCAGCGTCGGCACGCGGAACGCTGCGAGGTCGGCGCGGAAGTCGGTGTGGCCGAACGATTCCGCGCACGCCAGGGTCGACTTCAGCCCCGCCTGCATCGCCAAGCCCCAAGCCCAGTCGACGATCTCGTCGCTGACCGGCGAGGTAATGAAGCCGACGCCGAAGAACTGCTGGAGGAACGTCTTGAAGAACGCCGGGCGGTCGTCCTCGATGCCCGCGCCGATGCTCGCCAGCGTTTCCGCGTCGACACCGTCGGGGTTGTCGTCGGTCTTGAGCATGTACGGCACCACCGACGCGATAAGCCCGGCGGCGACCACGCCCTTGCCGTCGTAGCGGCTCATGTAGCGCGCGACTTCGCCGCCACCCATCGAGAAGCCGACGAGGGTCGCGTCGCCCTGCACGCCGGTTGCTTCCATCACGTCGGCGAGATCGTCGGTCAGCGTGTCGTAGTCGTAACCCGACCAAGGTTGGCCCGAGCGGCCGAAGCCGCGGCGATCATAGGCGATCGCGCGGAAGCCCGCCTCCGCAAGCGCCATCGCCTGCGCATCCCAGCTGTCCGCGTTAAGCGGCCAGCCGTGCAGCAAGACGACCGGGCGGCCGCTGCCCCAATCCTTGACATAGATGTCGGTACCGTCGCGGGTTTTTATATAGGGCATCGGGGTCTCCAGGAGAACGAGGGCGTGTGGGCTTAACGGCTCGCCGTGATCGCCGTTCCGCGTACTGGCGCAACGGCGCTTCGGCTGGCAGCATGGCTTCAGTCTACGAATCGGAATTGGAGACGGGATGCGGATCGGACTTTTGACGACGGCGCTCGGCGCGGTGCTCGCGGTCAGCGCGTGCGGCCCGGCACAGCCGCCTGGGCAGACTGGCGCCAACACGCAGGCGCCTGCCGCGCCTGCCGCGAAGAGCGACTGGGCGGCGTTCCGCGACGGCTTCATCGAGGGCTGGTTCAAGATCGATCCGGCCAACGCGGTATATCAGGGCCGGCACGACTTCGACGGGGGGCTGGGCGACTGGAGCGCGGCCGGGCTGAAGCGACAGGCCGATTTCCTCCACACCGCGATCGACAAGGCGGGGGCGTTCAACAATCTGAAGCCCGACGAGGCGTTCGAGCGCGATTACCTGGTGCAGGTCGCCAAGGGGAAGCTGTTCTGGCTCGAGGATGCCGATCAGCCGCACACCAACCCGGCGTGGTATGTCAGCGCCGGGCTTGATCCGAACACGTATATCGCGCGCACCTATGCCGATGCGCCAACGCGGATGAAGGCGCTGACCGCGTTCCTCCAGAAGATCCCGGCGGCGACGGGCAACATCAAGGCGAACCTCAAGACGCCGATGCCGCTGAGCTTCGTCAATTACGGCGCGGCGGCGTTCAACGGCTTTGCCGATTATTATGCGGGCGATGCGGTCAAGGCGTTTGCGGGCGTCAAGAATGCGGCGGCGCAGAAGCAACTCGCGGACGCGGCGCAGGCGGCGTCGAAGGCGATGCGCGATCTGGGAACGTGGACCGAGGGCCAGCGCGCGACCGCGACGCAGGGGTTCGCGCTCGGGGCGGACAAATTCGCGCGGATGATTGCGGCGACCGAGGGCGTCGATACGCCGCTCGCGACGCTTGAGGCAGCGGGCGTCGCCGATCTCAAGCGCAACCAGGCGGCGCTTGCGCAGGCTTGTGGGATTTTCGCCAAGGGCCAGACGATCCTCGCCTGCATGGACAAGATGAACGCGAACAAGCCGGTCGGTGGCCCGGTCGCCGAAGCGCGGCGGCAGATCCCGACCTTGCGCAAGTTCGTGGTCGATCACGACCTCGTGACGATCCCCGGCACCGAGCAGGCGCTGGTCGAGGAATCGCCGCCGTACAACCGGCAGAACTCGGCGTATATCGATCCGCCGGGGCCGTTCGAGAAGGGCGTGCCGTCGATCTATTACATCTCGCCGCCCGATCCCACGTGGACGAAGGCGGTGCAGGACGCGTTCGTGCCGGGTAAGGACGACCTGCTGTTCACGTCGGTCCACGAGGTGATGCCGGGGCATTTCGTCCAGTTCCTGCATGCGAACCGGTCGCCGTCGCTCTTCGGGCGGCTGTTCGTCGGGTATGCGTTCGCCGAGGGTTGGGCGCATTATGCCGAGGAGATGATGTTCGAGGCGGGGCTCAACAACGGTGACGCCGAGACGCATGTCGGCCAGATCTCCAACGCGTTGCTGCGCGATTGCCGGTATCTTTCGGCGATCCGGATGCACGCCAAGGGAATGACGCAGGAGCAGTCGTTCCGGATGTTCGTCGACGAATGTTACCAGGACGAGGGCAACGCGCGGCAGCAGGCGGCACGGGGGACGTATGACCCGGCGTATCTGAATTATACGATGGGCAAGCTGATGATCCGCAAGCTGCGGACGGACTGGACCGCGACCAGGGGTGGGCGGAAGGCCTGGAAGGCGTTCCATGACCAGTTCCTGAGTTATGGGGGGCCGCCGATTCCTTTGGTGCGGAAGGCTATGATGGGGGAGGCCAAGGCGACGGCCGCGTTTTAGGGGGCGGCGCCTCCTCCCCGGAACGGGGAGGAATAGCAGTGTGAACATTCTTCTTCTGCTCCCTCTCCCCCTTCCGGGGAGAGGGCTGGGGTGAGGGGCTGTTCCAGGCGGAGCACTGCTTGGCTGCCCCCCACCCCGACCCTCCCCCCGGAGGGGAGAGGGAGTAGGTCACCTCGCTTGGGAAGCCGGTTGCACGTCCTGCGTTTCCTCGGTCGGCGGGTTGCGGATTGAGGGGCGGAGGCGGCTCAGGCTGCATAGGCCCGCCACCAGCGCCAGACCCGCGGCGACCAGCGGCGGGGTCGTGCCCGCACCCACACCGATCGCCAGCAGCGCCGCTACCACCGTCGCCCCGGTGGTCTGGCCTACCAGCCGCACCGTCGACACAAGACCACCCGCCGCCGCCGCCCGCTCCCGTGGCGCACTCCCGATAATCAGCCGCGCATTCGGCGCCATGAACATCCCGAACCCCGAACCGCACAACGCCATCCGCCAGGCGATATCGAAATACCCCGGGTTCGCCGGCATGTACGCGAGCAGCAGCAGCGCGCTGATCGACACGCCCATGCCGATCCCGCCGAGCAGCCCCGCCGGATAGCGATCCGACAACCACCCCGACAACGGCGCGACGACCATGTTCGCCAGCGGCCACGGCGCGATCGCCGCTCCGACTTCGGCCGCGCTGAACCCAAAAGCATGCGTCAGGCGGAACGGTGTCGACAACAACAACGTCATCTGCGCGATGAACGCGGTGTAGGCACCGATCGCCGACAGCGCGAGCACCGGCCGCGCGAGCAGGTCGATCGGCAGGATCGGCTTGGTCTCGCCCTGTTCGCGCTTCACGAAGAACCAGCCGATCACGACGCCGGCCAGGACGATCGCTGCGGAGACGATCGGGCTGTCGCCGTGCACCGCGCTCTCGGCGCCGCCGATGACGAGCCCGATCATCGCAGCGCACATCACCGCGCCGAGCACGTCGAACGGCTCGGCGCGGCGCTGCGGTTCGGGGAGTGCGCGACCGAGCAACAGCGACGCGATCGCGAACGGCACCGCGCTCGCGAACACCCAAGGCCACGGCGCGATCGCCAGCACCAGCCCGCCGATCGTCGGCGCGAGTGCCGCGGAACTGGAGACGACCACCGAGTTGATCCCAAGCCCACGGCCAAGCTGCTTGGCGGGATAGATCGAGCGGATCAGCGCCGACGAGACGCTCAGCGCCGCCGCCGCGCCAAGCGCTTGCGCGGCGCGGACGACGAGCAGGAATGGCAGGCTCTTGGCGAAGAAGCAGAGCAAGGTCGCGACCGTGAACAGCAGCTGGCCGTACTGGTACATCCGCTTGAGCCCGATCCGGTCGCCGAGTCCCGAGAACGGGAGCAGCGCCATCGCCAGGATCAGCTGGTACACCGTGACCACGGTCACCACCGCGCTGCTGCCGACGTTCAGGTCGCGCGCGATCGTCGGCAGCGCGACGGTGGCGATGCCGCCGTCGATGATCGTCAGCGCGGTGCCCGCCGAGATCGCGGCGATTGCCATGAAGCGGCGGGGTTTGGGCAGGCCGTCGGCCGCCGATATCTGGTCCGGTTGCATTGCGGACCGCGATAGACCCCGGCATGTATCCCGCCAAGCAAATCAGGGAGATACGGTATGCGGGTTCTGGCTTCGATGCTTGCGGCGACGATATTGAGCGGGACGACCGGCCTTGCAGGCGCCGCCGCGCTTGCCCAAGTCGCGCCGATGACCAAAACCGATACAGCCGCCGACCCGTATATCTGGCTCGAAGACAAGGATGGCGCGAAGCCGCTGGCCTGGGTCGAGGCGGAGAATGCGAAAACGCTCCCGCGGCTTCAGAACGATCCCCGCTACAAGACCTTCTACGCCGAGGCACTGGCGATCGCGTCGGCCAAGGACCGCATCCCGATGCCGAACCAGATGTTCGGGCGGATCTATAATTTCTGGCGCGATGCCGACCATCCGCACGGGCTGTGGCGCTGGACGAGCGCGGCGGACTACGCGTCGGTGACGCCAAAGTGGACCACCGCGCTCGATCTCGATGCGCTGGGCAACGCCGAGGGCAAGCAATGGGTCTGGAAGGGCTCGACCTGCCTCGAGCCCGAGCAGCGACTGTGCCTCGTCGCGCTGTCCGAGGGCGGCGAGGATGCGGTGACGTATCGCGAGTTCGATCTGCAGACCGGCGCGTTCGTCGCGAACGGCTTCCTGCTGCCCAAGTCGAAGCAGGATGCGACCTGGGTCGACAAGGATACGCTGCTGGTCGCGCGCGACTGGGGCGCGGGGACGACGACCCAGTCGGGCTACGCATTCGTGATGAAGCAGTTGAAGCGCGGCCAGCCGCTTAGCGCTGCAACCGAGGTGTATCGTGGCGCCGCAACCGACCAGGGCGGCACTGCGGCGAACGTGCTGACCGACGAGAAGGGCAACCGCCTGATCGTGATCCAGCGCCGGAAGACGTTCTTCGGCGCGGACAAGCTGGTGTGGACGCCCGCCGGTGCGCGGCCGCTCGCATTGCCCGACCGGACGTTTCCGGCAGGCATGATCGACGGGCAGGTGATCTTCTCGACCAGCGACCCGTGGGGCCAGATTCCCGAGGGTGCGGTCGCATCGGCGCCGCTCGCCGAGGTGGAGAAGGGGACGATCAGCCCGACGATCGTGTTCGCGCCGGGGCCGCGCCAGTCGGTCGACGGGATGGGGCTGACGAAATCGAAGCTGTTGCTGGTCGTCTCGGACAACGTCCGTGGGCGGGCGTCGGTCTACACGCATGGGGCAGGGGGTTGGACCGCCAAGCCGATCGCGCTGCCCGACAACGCCTCGATCGACGTGGCGAGCACGACCGATCGCAGCGACGACGCGTATCTGACGCTGACGGGGTTCCTGACGCCGACCTCGCTTTACACGCTCGATGCGGCGTCTGGCGCTGCGCCGAAGCCGATCAAGACGCTGCCGGCGAAGTTCGACGCGTCGAACGACGTCGTCGAGCAGTTTGAGGCGACCTCGACCGACGGGACGAAGGTGCCGTATTTCGTGGTCCACAAGAAGGGCATCGCGCTCGACGGGACCACGCCGACGATCATGACGGCGTATGGCGGGTTCGAGGTGTCGATGACGCCGAGCTATTCGGGGAGCATGGGCAAGCTGTGGCTGGAGCGCGGTGGGTCGTACGTGCTCGCCAACATCCGCGGCGGTGGCGAGTTCGGACCCAAGTGGCATGACGCTGGGCGCAAAACGAAGCGGCAGGTGATCTATGACGACTTCGCGGCGGTGGCGAAGGACCTGTTCGCGCGGAAGCTGACGAGCCCGGCCAAGCTCGGCATCTATGGCGGGTCGAACGGCGGCCTGCTCATGGGCGTCGAGTTCAACCAGCATCCGGACCTGTGGAAGGCAGTGACGATCCAGGTGCCGCTGCTCGACATGATCCGCTACGAGGAGATCGCGGCGGGGGCGTCGTGGGTCGACGAATATGGCTCGGTGAGCGTGCCCGAGGAGAAGGCGTTCCTGGAGAAGATCTCGCCGTATCAGAACATTAGGAAGGGCGTTGCGTATCCGGAGCCGTATATCTGGACGACCACCAAGGATGACCGCGTCGGGCCGCAGCATGCGCGCAAGTTCGCAGCGCGGTTGAAGGAATACGGGCTGCCGTATCTGTATTATGAAGACACGGCGGGCGGGCATTCGGGCGATGCGGATATCGAGCAGGGGGCTCGGTTGCAGGCCTTGCAGATGACGTACTTCACGCAGAAACTGGTCGGGCCGGCGAAGTAGGGGATGGAGGAGAGGGTTCCGCAATCCTCCCCCGCCAGGGGGAGGTGGCAGGCGTCAGCCTGACGGAGGGGGAGGGCGCGACGACCTGCGTTCCGTGTCCTCCCCCTCCGTCACCTTCGGCGCCACCTCCCCCTGGCGGGGGAGGATCAGGGTTCGCGATCGATCAGCGGCAGCGGACCTGGCTGTTATTCTGGTCGATCGCACGCCCGGCGAGGCCACCCGCTGCCGCGCCCAGTAAGGAGCCGACGATCCGCGAACGGCCGCCATCGATCACGTTGCCGAGGATCCCGCCGCCCGCTGCACCGATGATCAGCCCGGTCGTGCCGTCGCTGCGCTTGCAGTAATATTTGCCATCCTGGCCTGCATAGACGCGGTCGTTGGTCGACAGCACGCGCTCCTGATAGTTCGGGCCCGCGCGGTAATAGCGCGAGGGATCGTAACTGCCCTCGTCGCGCTCGTCCGGATACGCCTCCTGATAGTCGCCGCTGCGATCCGGGGCGGTACGATAGCCGGTCTGTGGCGCGTAGCCGCCGCGATTGCCGCGGACCGACTGGTAGCGATCGAATTCCGTGCGGAAGATCTGCAATTCGCTGTCGAGCCGCGCCTGCGCCGCCGCGAACCGCGCGTCGTCGGCCTGCGACTGCGCGACTGCCGGCGTGGCAACGGAAAGGCACGTCGCGGCAATCACCGCAGCCGTGCCGAAGAAACGCTTCATGATCCAAATCCTCGTCAAAGGGTCACAGGCAGGGACGGACGGCGGCGTCATGCCACCGCTCGCCTGTTGCCGACGCATCATACTACGCGCCGGCTCGGCTTACATCAGCGGCAGATCTGCACGCGACGGTGGTTGCGCCATTCGGTGCGGCAACGGCGATTGTTGTTCCAGTTGCGACGATCGTGGTCGCGACCACGATAGCGCCGGTCGTCATGGCGATCGCTGCGGTGGTCGTTACGACGATAATCGCGTCGGTCGCCACGGTGGTCGCCACGGTGATCGTCGTCGCGGTACTGCTCGCTATGCCCGCGATCGCGCTGCGCCTCGGCAGGGGCTGCGGCGCCGAGACCGAGCGTTGCGAAGGCCAACCCGGCGGCGATGAGATGCGTAAACTTCATGAGATGTCCTCTCGAACCCGACGATCGGGATGCGCCGTTGATACGGCTGTCGAGAGGCATGGTTCCTGAACGGGTTTGTCGGCTGCGGTACAGGTTTGGCGGCACAAGTCACTAACGCGCGTAAAGCGTCACTTGTCGGTTGACGTTAAGGCGAGTCCGGCGCAGCATCGGGGATGGTCATCGACTCCATCCGGCATAAGGCCTTGCGGTCGTTTGCCGAAACCGGTCGGGCCAAGGGGTTGCCGGGCAACTTGGTCGATCGATTGCGTCATATGCTGGCGTACATCGCGGCGATGGAGGGTGTCGACGAACTGGTCGTACCGCCCAATTTCGGCGCGCATCGACTGACCGGCGATCGCGCCGGTCTATGGTCGCTGACGGTGACGAAGAACTGGCGGATGACGTTTCGGATCAACGATGCCGGTGGCGTCGTTGATCTCGATCTGGAGGATTATCACTGATGGCAATCAAGTTGCATGCAAGCTTCGCGGTTCACCCCGGCGCATGGCTGCGTGCTGAAATCATCACGCCGCATGGGTTGAGCGTGACGGACGCAGCGGCCAAGTTGCGCGTGACGCGGCAGGCGATGAGCAACCTGCTTGGCAGCCGGGCCGGGTTGTCGGCTGAGATGGCGATTCGGTTCGAGAAGGCGTTCGGGCTGCAGGCTGAGACGCTGATGCGGATGCAGGCGGCGTATGATCTGGCACAAGCGCGGACGCGTGAGGGCGAGATCGAGGTGGAGCGAGTGGCGGCTTAAGCGGCTCAACGCCGATCACATCAGGATCGTTTTACATCTGGTGGGTCAACGCCTCGGATACTCGTCCCGGATTTACATTGAATTTCTGTGCCACGTCACGCTGGTGTAGCTTTGGATACCTGGCAACGAATGCCCTGATATCCTCCGCGAGTTCTGGCGTGAAATGTGCGCTTCGCACCGAGGCACGCGTGACGGGTGAATTGCGATACGTTTCGTCGGCTAGATCGTGAAGTTCTTCGATCCCGGACTCGTCTGCAATCTCGCGAAGTCGAGAACGGATCTCAGGAATCGTTCGCTTGTTACCGGACATGTGCCCATCCTCGACTCGAAGTCTTGGAGGGATGATCTCAAACTTCCCAAGAATTGGCAAGCTTACGGAAATACGCGATAAAATGATCCGTCCAGTTCGGAATCGAGCGCCTCTCGACGCTTTACTTCATCCTAGCGTCACGAAGCTGTCTATCACCCGCTTGCGCCCGGACTGTTCGAAGTCGATCTCCAGCTTGTTGCCTTCGATCTCCGCGATAGTGCCGTAGCCGAACTTCTGGTGGAACACGCGCATGCCGAGCGAGAGGTCGTCGCGGCCCTTGTTGCCGAGGCTGATCGCGCTCGACCGGCTTTCGACGACGCGGGCGGGCTTGGTGGAGAAAGTGCTGCCGGTGCCGGATGCGCGCTGCCAGCCGGGGCCGCGGCCGGTGCCGCGGGCGACGTCCGCGAACGGGTCGGCGCGGTTGGACCAGTTGGCTTGCCACAGGCTGGCGCCGCCGGACATCGTGGTTTCCGTGTCGATATGCTCAGGCGGAAGTTCGGCGACGAAGCGTGAAGGGATCGACGAGTTCCACTGGCCGTAGATGCGGCGGTTGGCGGCGTGGATGATGACCGCGAGCCGCCGCGCGCGCGTGATCGCGACGTAAGCGAGGCGGCGTTCCTCTTCGAGGCTCTTAACGCCGCCTTCGTCCAGCGAGCGCTGCGACGGGAACAGGCCTTCCTCCCAGCCGACCAGGAACACCGTGTCGTATTCGAGGCCCTTGGCGGCGTGGATGGTCATGATCGTGACCTGTGGGTCCTGCGCGCCACCCTCGTTGTCCATCACCAGCGAGACATGTTCGAGGAACGCGCCGAGCGAGTCGTATTCCTCCATTGCGCGGACGAGTTCGCTGAGGTTCTCCAGGCGGCCGGTCGCCTCGACCGATTTCTCGGCCTGATACATTGCGGTGTAGCCGCTTTCGTCGAGCAACTGCCGCGCGAGTTCGGCGTGCGGCAGGCTGGTCGCCATGTCACGCCAGCGGGCGATGTCGCCGACCAGCCGGCCGAGCGACTTCTTCGCAGCCCCGGTCAGTTCGTCGGTGTCGAGGATGCGCGCGGCGGCGGTGGTCAGCGGTGTGCCGGTGGCGCGCGCGAGCTGGTGGATGCGCGCGACCGCCTTGTCGCCCAGGCCGCGCTTGGGGACGTTGACGATGCGTTCGAAGGCGAGATCGTCCGCGGGCTGGTTGACGACGCGGAGGTACGCGAGCGCGTCGCGGATTTCGGCGCGTTCGTAGAAGCGGAAGCCGCCGACGATCTTGTACGGCATGCCGATCGCGATGAAGCGGTCCTCGAACTCGCGCGTCTGGTGCTGCGCGCGGACCAGGATCGCGAC
Source organism: Sphingomonas sp. M1A8_2b (assembly GCF_053345535.1). Lineage (NCBI taxonomy): Bacteria > Pseudomonadati > Pseudomonadota > Alphaproteobacteria > Sphingomonadales > Sphingomonadaceae > Sphingomonas > Sphingomonas sp. M1A8_2b. The sequence goes on from NZ_JBKFAH010000001.1 coordinate 1,475,034, forward strand.
CTCGTCCAAGGATTTGCCGGAGCGGCGGACGATGTCGATCTCCTCGCCGACGCGGCGCGCTTCCTCGGGGCCGTCCCAGACGCCTATGACCTTCACCTTCTCGCCGACGTCGCGCTCGGTCCAGAGCTGCTTGCCGAGCCGCCCGCCATTGTTGGCGATCACGCCCGATGCGGCGCCGAGGATATGCGGCGTGCTGCGGTAATTCTGTTCGAGGCGGATGACCTTCGCACCCGGAAAGTCGCGCTCGAACTTCAGGATGTTCTCGACCTGCGCGCCGCGCCACGAATAGATCGACTGGTCGTCGTCGCCGACGCAGGCGATGTTCTTGCGCTCCTGCGCGAGCAGCCGCAGCCAGAGATATTGCGACGAGTTGGTGTCCTGATACTCGTCGACCATGATGTATTTGAAGCGCTGCTGATACTGCGCCAGCACGTCGCGGTGCGTCTTCAGGATCACGAGCATGTGGAGCAGCAGGTCGCCGAAATCGCACGCGTTCAGCGCGATCAGCCGGGTCTGGTATTGCTGGTACAGCTCGCCGCCGCGGCCATTGGCGTAGCGTTCCGACTCGCCCGCATCGATATCGGCGGGGACGAGGCCTTTGTTCTTCCACTGGTCGATCAGCCCGGCGAGGCTGCGCGTCGGGAAGCGCTTCTCGTCGATGTCCGCGGCGAGGATGAGCTGCTTCAACAACCGCAACTGGTCGTCGGTATCGAGAATGGTAAAATTCGATTGCAGCCCGACGAGCTCGGCGTGGCGGCGCAGCATCTTCGCGGCGATCGCGTGGAAAGTGCCGAGCCACGGCATCCCCTCGACCGCGTCGCCGACAAGCCGCCCAACCCGCTCGCGCATCTCGCGCGCGGCCTTGTTGGTGAAGGTGACGCTGAGGATCTCCGACGGCCACGCCTTCCTGGTGAAGATCAGGTGCGCGAGCCGCGCGGTCAGCGCAGCGGTCTTGCCGGTGCCGGCGCCGGCGATGATCAGGACCGGGCCGTCGGTGGTCAGCACCGCCTCGCGCTGCGGCGGATTGAGGCCGCGGAGATAGGGGGGCTCTGCTTGCGGCGCGGACGTTTGGGCGATCTGGTTCACCGGTGAACAGGTAGGGAACGCGGCGCGATCGGGCAACCGCCGAAACGTCGCGAAAGCGACACGCGGGCGTCATGGAACGCGCCTAGGGGGTGCGCAGCGACGTGGTTCGCCGTTGGAGAAGCCGCATCCAGAAAGGGCTCCCGATGGGCAAGCGCCGTCGCCCGCAGGCGATCGCGCGTGCGGACCGCAGGACCATTTGAGGAACACATCATGAAGATTTCGATCAGCGTCGCTTCGGCGGCGATCGCCGCCGCGTGCCTGTTTTCGACCGGCGTCTCGGCCAGTCCCGCGCGCGAGCCTGTCTCGATTCGCGTGTCGTATGCCGGGCTCGACCTGACTACCGACGCAGGACGGACGGCATTCCAGCACCGCATGGCATCCGCGATCAGCAGCGCGTGTGCGCCGCAGACCGCTGGCCTCGTCGCACTGGCCGACTCGCAGCAATGCCGCCGGGAAATGACCGACGATGCCACCACCAAGCTGGCCAAGATGGTCGGTCGCGATGGTACGCAGTTGGCCAGCCTCGGCGCAGCGCGCTGAGCCGGGATGGATGGGGCGGTGACGTCGCCGCCCCACTTCGGTAGATGTCGCGCGGGGACGTCTTGTGGCTTGTTCCGCGACTGTCATAAGATTGTCATGGTAAGGGCCGATTGCAGACCAATATGGCTAGTTCAACATTGATGCCCGACGCGACCACGGCCGACAGGGGCGAATCGATCGCTAGCCCGAAGCCCGCGCCGTCAGGCCCGAAGCTCGATCATGCGATCCATCCGTCCGGTCGCTGGATATTCCTTGCCGTCCTGATCGGTGGGCTCGCCTATGCGGGGTTCAGCATCGCGACCGACACCGCGCAGGTCGGCGAGACGCTGGCCGGCGGCGCGTTCGCGTTCCTGGCGCTCGCGCTGCTGATCGCGCTGGGGTTCGAGTTCGTCAACGGCTTCCACGATACCGCCAATGCGGTCGCCACCGTCATCTACACGCATTCGATGCCCGCGCCGCTCGCGGTCGTGTGGTCGGGACTGTGCAATTTCCTTGGCGTGATGCTGTCGTCGGGCGCGGTCGCCTATGCGATCATCACGCTGTTGCCGGTCGACCTCATCCTCAACGTCGGCAGCGTCGGCGGGTTCGCGATGATCTTCGCACTGCTGCTCGCGGCGATCGTGTGGAACCTCGCGACCTGGGCGGCAGGTCTGCCCAATTCGTCGAGCCATGCGCTGATCGGGTCGATCCTCGGCGTCGGCCTCGCCAATCAGATGATCAAGGGCGGTGCGGACGGTACCTCGGGTGTCGACATGGCGCAGGTCTGGAAAGTGCTCTCGGCGCTCGCGTTCAGCCCGCTCGTCGGGTTTGTCGGCGCGCTGTTGCTGCTGCTGGTGATGAAGCTCTTCGTCAGCGATCCCGAACTGTACGAGGCGCCCAAGGACGCGGCCCCGCCGCCGCGCGGCATCCGCGCGCTGCTGATCGGGACGTGTACCGCGGTCAGCTTCGCGCATGGCAGCAACGATGGGCAGAAGGGGATGGGGCTGATCATGCTCATCCTGATCGGCTGCGCGCCGACCGCCTATGCACTGAACCGGACGATGCCCGAGAGCGCGACCCCGGCATTCGTCCAGATCGCGCGCGACGCGTCGTCGGCCTTCGTCGCCCATGCCAATGGCGCGCCCGCGACCGTCGCCGCCGCGCGCACCGAAGTCACGCGCGCGTTGAAGAGCAAGCAGGTCGCCGATCCGGTGGTCTATGGCGCGCTGTCGACGCTGTCGGACGACGTGTCGACGCGGATCGCGGGCTATGGCTCGCTCGGCAAGGTGCCCGCTGCGGCGACGCCGAACCTGCGCAACGATATGTACCTGTTGCTCGATACGACCAAGCTCATCGCCGTCGATCCGGCCGCGCAGAGCCGCTTCACCGCACAGGAGATCACGACGCTCAAAAGCTATAGCGGGCAGCTCGAGCAGGGCACGCGCTATATCCCGACCTGGGTGAAGATCTCGGTCGCGCTGGCGCTCGGGCTTGGCACGATGGTCGGCTGGAAGCGGATCGTCGTCACGGTCGGCTCGAAGATCGGCAAGTCGCATCTGACCTACGGGATGGGCGCCTCGGCCGAGCTGGTCGCGGCGGCGACGATTCTGCTGGCGGTCCGCTACGGCCTGCCGGTGTCGACCACGCATATCCTGTCGTCGGGCGTCGCGGGCGCCAGTGTCGCCAACGGGGCCGGGTTGCAGCGCCGTACGGTGATGAACATGGCGCTGGCGTGGATCATGACGCTGCCGGTGGCGATGCTGCTGTCGGGCGGCTTATACTGGCTGCTGCTGATGCTGGCGCACGCGCTGGGGTATTGAGCGCAAACCGCGCGCGCGATACGTTCATCGCTATGGCCGACGTGATCGAGGTGGGGCGCCTCACGCGGTGACGGGGCGGCCTTCGTCGGCGAAGGCTGCGGCGACGGCGGCTGCGCTCGCCAGGACGCCATCGACGCGGCGTACGCCGAGCAAGTCCGACATCAGGAGGCGGGCGGCCTCGGGTGCTGTCTCGATGCGTGCGAGGATCGCCAGCATCGCCGCTTCGGCCGGCGTCATCCGCGCGCAGCAGCACGGCGCGATCGCGATCGTCCCCGAGGCCGTGCCCGCGAGGTCCGCCATCAGCGCACGCAACAGGACGAGCGGCCGCCGAAAGCTCTGCCCGAACGCGGTGAACAGGGTGTGCGCGGCGCGCGCGTCGGCAAGGCCGTTCGCGCCCATTCGCCGCATCGCAAACAGCGCGACCCGCGCGTTTTCGCACTCCGGCAGCGCATGCGGGAGGAGGGCGGTGGCGGTTCGAACATCGGTCATTCACGCGACTCCGTGGTGGTCGCGCCAAACTCGCCTGTTGGTTATTGATAGTCAATAGCAATAAGAGCTCAGTCGGGCAGTTGGTCGTTCCCGACAAGCGCTTCGCCTGCAATGTAGAGCGAACCGGCGATCAGCACGATGCACGGGCCCTGCTGCGACAGGCGATCGAGCGCGTCGGCGATGCCCGATGCGACATCGCCGGGAACGCCGTAGCGTGCGGCGATCTCGACCAGGACTTGCGGAGAATGATGCGCATGGCCTTCGACGGGGATCGCGAGGATGCGTGCCAGCGATGGCGACAGGATGCGGACAACGGCGTCGGCGTCCTTGTTCGCCAGCATTCCCATGACGAGCGTGACGGGGCGTCCCTGCGCGATCCGGCGCAAGGCGGATGCGACGGGCTTGGCGGCGTTAGGATTGTGCGCGCCGTCGAGCCAGAGTTCGCTGCCTGCGGGAAGCCGCGCGACCAGCGGGCCGTGCGACAGGCGCTGCATCCGCGCGGACCAGTGCGCCCAGTCGGCGGCGGCGCGCATCGCGGCTTCGGGGATGTGGAGCGCGCCCTGGTGACGCAGCATCGCGATCGCGAGCGCGAGATTGCGCGACTGGTGCGCGCCGACGAGGTGGGGGCGGTTGGTGACGACCGAGAAGCCGGTGTCCTTGTAGCGCACGGTCGAGCGCGCCGTTTCGCTGGTCCACGCGGTGCCGCGGGCGACGACGGGGGCACCGGCGGCTTCGGCGATGGCGGCGATCCTGGCGCGGATGGCCTTGGGGTAGTCCATCGTCACCAGCGGTACGCCGGGCTTGGCGATGCCTGCCTTTTCGCCGGCGATCTCCAGCAGCGTATTCCCGAGGAACGACTGGTGATCGATGCCGAGTGCGGCGATGCCGGTGACGACCGGGTTCGGAATGACGTTGGTCGCGTCGAGCCTGCCGCCCAGGCCGACCTCGACGATCGTCGCGGCGGCGGGCGTGCGCGCGAAGGCCAGGAAGGCGACGGCGGTGGTGACCTCGAAGAAGCTGGCTTGCAGGTCTGCGGCTTGGTCGAGGACCTCCTCCAGCAGCGCGGCGAGCAGGTCGTCATCGATCAGGTTGCCGGCGATGCGGATGCGTTCGTTGAAGCGGACGAGGTGCGGCGAGGAATAGACGTGGACGCTGTGCCCGGCGGCTTCGATCGCGGCGCGGAGGAAGGCGCAGGTCGAGCCCTTGCCGTTGGTGCCGGCGACGTGGAACACGGGGGGGAGATCGAGGTGCGGGTCGCCCAGGCGCGCGAGGAGTGCAGTGATGCGCTCGAGGCCGAGGATATCGGCGCCGGGGGAGAGCGCGGTCAGTCGATCGAGCTGTGCTTGCACTGCGGGGGACGAGGAAACGGCGTGGTCGGACATTCTTGGCTCCCTCTCCCCTCCGGGGAGAGGGCTGGGGTGAGGGGCTGTTCCGGGCGGCGTACTGCTTGGCTGCCCCTCACCCCGACCCTCTCCCCGGAGGGGAGAGGGAGTAGCGATTACGCCGCTTCGCGTGCGCTCAGATACCCGATCACCGTACCGAGCTGTTCGCGCAGGTCCTTCCGGTGGACGACCATGTCGATCATCCCGTGTTCGAGATAATATTCCGACGTCTGGAAATCCTCGGGCAGCTTTTCGCGAATGGTGCTCTCGATCACGCGGCGGCCGGTGAACGCCAGCGTTGCCTTGGGCTCAGCGATCTGGACGTCGCCGAGCATCGCATAGGCCGCCATCACGCCGCCCGAGGTCGGATCGGTGAGCACGACGATATACGGCAGGCCGGCATCGTGGAGCATCTGGATCGCGACGGTGCTGCGCGGCATCTGCATGAGGCTGAGGATACCCTCCTGCATCCGCGCGCCGCCCGATGCGGTGAAGATCACGTACGGCACCCGGTCCTCGATCGCCGCCTCGACGCCGCGCACGAACGCCTCGCCGACCGCGAGGCCCATCGAGCCGCCCATGAAGCCGAAATCCTGTACGCCGACGACCACGCGGTGGCCGTCGATGCTCCCACGTGCGTTGACCAGCGCATCCTGTTCGCTGCTGTCCGTCCTCGCCGCCTTCAGACGATCGGTATAGCGCTTCTGGTCGCGGAATTTCAGCGGATCCTCGGGCACTTTCGGCGCTGGAATCTCGTTGCAGCTGCCTTCGTCGAACAGTTGCGCGAAGCGGATCTTCGGGCCGATGCGGTCGTGATGATCGCATTTCGGGCAGACGTGGAGATTGTCCTCCAGCTCCTTGATGAAAACCATCTGCCCGCAGCCCTTGCACTTGTGCCAAAGATTCTCGGGCGTCTCGCGCTTCGCGACGAAGGGCAGGACGTTGCGGACGCTGTTGAGCCAGCTCATGCGCCAATCTCCATAGGGGCGACCTTTCGTGCGGATGCGACGGCATCGGCGAGAGACTTGATATAGGCGCGGACCGGCTCGGCCGCAGCGGCACCGTGCTGTGCGACGAGTTCGACGATTGCCGAGCCGACGACGACGCCGTCGGCGACGCGCGCGACGTTCGCCGCCTGCTCGGGGGTGCGGATGCCGAAGCCGACTGCGATCGGGATGTCGGTTTGCGACTTCAGGCGAGCAACGGCGTCCTCGATCGAGGATTGCTGCGCCTGCTGGAGCCCGGTGATGCCGGCGACCGAGACGTAATACAGGAACCCGCTGGCGCCATCGAGCACGGTCGGCAGGCGGGCGGCGTCAGTCGTCGGCGTGGCGAGGCGGATCAGATCGATCCCGGCGGCACGCAACTGAGGCCCAAGCGCGTCGTCTTCCTCGGGCGGTACGTCGACGCAGATCACGCCGTCTACACCGGCAGCAGCAGCAGCCTGCGCGAACCAGTCCGCGCCGCGGCGGAGCATCGGGTTGCCGTAGCCCATCAGGACGAGCGGCACGTCGGGGTGGCGCGTGCGGAACGCGGTTGCGGTCGCGAGGATATCGGCGGTGCGGGTCCCTTGCGCGAGGCTGCGGATGTTCGCGGCCTGGATCGCGGGGCCGTCGGCCATCGGATCGGTGAACGGCATGCCGAGCTCGATCGCATCCGCGCCGCCCGCGACGAGCGCGTCGAGGATCGGGCCGGTCGCCTCGGTGGTCGGATCACCCGCGGTGATGAACGCGACGAGCGCGGCGCGGCCGGCGGCGGCGGTGCGCGCGAAGGTGGCGGCGAGGCGGCTCAAAGCTCCCCTCCCGCCTGCGGGAGGGGTTGGGGGAGGGGCTGACATAGCCGCACGTCCAAGGTCTGAGGAGCGAACAGGCCCTCCCCCGACCCCTCCCGCAAGCGGGAGGGGAGCAGAAGTGCGATCATATCGCCACCCCGAGCGCTTCGGCGACGGTGAAGATGTCCTTGTCGCCGCGGCCGCACAGGTTGGCGAGGATGATCTGGTCCTGCCGCATCTCGCGCGCCTTCTTCGTCACCGTCGCGATCGCGTGCGATGGCTCCAGCGCGGGGATGATGCCCTCGGTCCGGCACAGCAGCTGGAACGCGTCGAGCGCCTCCTGGTCGGTCGCGCTGTCATATTGCACGCGGCCGATGTCACGGAGCCACGCGTGCTCGGGACCGATCCCCGGGTAATCGAGCCCGGCCGAGATCGAATGCGCCTCGGTGATCTGGCCGTCCTCGTCCTGCAACAGATAGGTCTTGTTGCCGTGGAGCACGCCGGGGAAGCCGCCCGCGAGGCTCGCCGCATGTTCCTTGTCGAGGCCGTGGCCTGCTGCTTCGACGCCGAGCATCTGCACGTCGGCATCGTCAAGAAACGGATGGAACAACCCGATCGCGTTCGAGCCGCCACCGATCGCCGCCACAAGCATGTCGGGCAGGCGACCGACGCGCGCCAGCATCTGCGCGCGCGCTTCGGTGCCGATAACGCTCTGGAAATCGCGGACCATCTCCGGATACGGATGCGGGCCGGCGGCGGTGCCGATGATGTAGAAGGTGTCGTGGACGTTGGCGACCCAGTCGCGCATGCCCTCGTTCATCGCGTCCTTCAACGTGTGCGCGCCGCTCGTCACGGGGCGGACTTCGGCGCCGAGCAGCTTCATGCGGAACACGTTGGGTGCCTGACGCTCGACGTCCTTGGCGCCCATGTAGATCACGCAGGGCAGGCCGAAGCGCGCGCAGACCGTGGCGGTGGCGACGCCGTGCTGGCCCGCGCCGGTCTCGGCGATGATCCGCGTCTTGCCCATCCGCATCGCGAGCAGGATCTGGCCGATGCAGTTGTTGATCTTGTGCGCGCCGGTGTGATTGAGCTCGTCGCGCTTGAACCAGACCTGCGCACCCATCCCCTCGGGGGCGGACTCGCGCAAAGCCTCTGTCAGCCGTTCGGCGTAGTAGAGTGGGCTCGGCCGGCCGACATAATGTTCGAGCAGGTCGTCGAACTGCGCCTTGAAGGCGGGGTCGGCCTTGGCGGCGCGATACGCCTCGTCGAGTTCGAGGACGAGCGGCATCAGCGTCTCGGCGACATAGCGTCCGCCGAAATCGCCGAAATGGCCGCGCTCGTCGGGCTGGGCGCGGTAGGAGTTGGGGGCGAGGGGAGCGTTCATGCAGGGGCGTTTAGCACTTCGTAAATCGCTGTCACCCCTTCCGTGTTATCGGGCACCACCCCGGCGGAGGCCGGGGCCCAATTGGGAAAGGCTTTTTGGCGGGTCGGATGCTCCGTGACCTCGACCTGGCCAATTGGGGCCCGGCCTTCGCCGGGGTGGTGCTAGCGCGTGGCGACCGCCTTCAGAAACGACGCGATCCTGGTTTCGTCCTTGGTACCGGGCTCGCTTTCGACCCCCGACGACACGTCAACCAGGTCCGCGCTGGTGCGGCGGATCGCCTCGGCCACGTTCGCCGAATCGAGTCCGCCCGACAGCGCCCAGGGTAGCGGATGCCTGAAGCCGTCAAGCAGATCCCAGTCGAACCGCAAGCCCATGCCACCCGGCAATGCGGCCGAGTCGGGGGTCTTGGCGTCATAGAGTATTCGGTCCGCGACCCCGGCAAATCCGTGCGCCGCCTCCAGGTCGCCGCGCGTGCGGACCGCGACCGCGACCCAGGTCTCGACCCCGAACTTCGCGCGGATCGCCGCGGCCCGCGCGGGTGTCACCTTGTGGAGTTGCAAGACGTCGAGCGCGGCCGAGCCGACCGCCTGTTCGAGCATCTCGTCCTCGGGATCGACGAACACGCCGACCTTCGCGACATGCTCCGGTACGCGTGCGGCGAGTTCGGCCACCTTCGCGAACGTCACGTGGCGTGGCGAGGCGGGGAAGAACACGAACCCGACATGGCTCGCGCCGTGCTTGATCGCCGCATCCAGCGTCGCGGGGGTGGAGAGGCCGCAGATCTTGGCGGTGGTCATGCTGGTTCCTAAGCCGCTCTATCGAGGGGCGAGAGCGCGTATCTAGAGCGTCGCGGCCATTGCGCGGGCGGCGGTGTCGGGATCTTCGGCTTGCGTGATCGGGCGGCCGATCACCAGGATCGAAGCGCCCGCATCCACTGCCTGGCGCGGGGTGACGACGCGTTTCTGGTCGCCGATATGACCATCCGGCAGGCGCACGCCGGGAACGACAAAGAACCCCTTCGGCCAGATCTTCTTCGCCGCCGCGACCTCCGCGCCCGAGCAGACGATGCCGTCGACCCCCGCCTCGCAGGCGAGTTGCGTCAACCGCGTGACCTGGTCGTGCGCGCTGCCGACGACGCCGGTCGCGGCGAGGTCGGCTGCGTCGAGGCTGGTGAGCATCGTCACCGCGATCACCTTCGTGCCGATCGGCGCGGCCGCCTTGGCATCCTCGAGCATCGCCCGCCCGCCGCTCGCATGGACGGTGAGGATCGCGGGTTTCAGCACGCCGAGCGCCTGTACCGCCTTGGCGACGGTGTTGGGGATGTCGTGCAGCTTCAGGTCGAGGAAGATCGGCAGGCCGAGTTCCGCCATCGCATGAACGCCCGACTGGCCGTGCGCGGAGAAGAACTCGAGGCCCAGCTTGATCCCGCCGACGTGATGACGAACGCGCGATGCGATCGCCTTTGCCTTCGCCAGATCGGGCGTGTCGAGCGCGACGTAGATCCGGCTGCTCACAGGAGCGAGCCCGGCGGCGTCGCGGTCGGCACGCTGGCGTAGGGATGGAGCGGATCGACCGGCGCTTCGGCGGGCGCGAACGTCACCGGCTCGGGCCGCGGCGTGCGCAGTTCGGCGAGCGAGCGCTCGCACGTCGCGAGCCGCTGCCGCAGCCGCCACCGGATCGCGTGGTTGTACAGCATCGTCGGCACGAACCCGATCAGGAACGTGACGAACAGCAGCAGCGGCAGGTTCACGTCGGCGATCAGCCCACCCCAAAGCTGGATCTGGACGGCGTTCCAGTTCGAGATCGTGAAGACTGCGGCGATGAACGCCAACAGACACCAGAACAGGATTTTCAGGAACTGCATGCGGCCACCTCTATCGCGTCCCTCCGCGCCGAAGCGCCGATGGGTGTGCCAGAGCTACCGCCAAGCGGCCGGTTTGGCCAGTCTTGTGCCAAACAAGCCGGGTTTCAGCCGATTTCGGTCCTGATCTGCGCGATCAGCGGCAGGATCGCGGTGAGCCGGGGTTCCTCCTCGTCGAGGATCGCGACGAACGCGGCGCGCTTGATCGCGGCGACGCGACCGGGCTTCATCCGTACCGTCTTCGGCAGCGTCGAGACGGTGATGTCGATCATCCGTTCCGCGCCGTGCAGGCGGCCCCAGAGATAGTCGTTCTCGCGGTAGGCGCGGCTGAAGAACGCGCCGAACGTACCGAACTGAATCCCCTTCAACGTCGCGTCGGCACCCCCCGAGCGGATCGCGGTGGCGTCGTCGGGGGCGATCCGGTCGACCTTGATCGGATCGAACTCGTCGAGTCCTTCGCCCTGCAGCAGCGGCAGCGTCGCCGTGTCGAAATACGGAAAGCCGAGATAGGCGAGCAACATCGCGCGGCGGGCGGGCTTGGCGAGTTGCGCGAACGCCGCGGCGAGACGCTGGTCGGTCTCCGCATCGAGCCGGTCGAGGTCGAACGTCCGGCCGAGCGTCGCCAGCACCTCGATCGCATCGCCGCGCATCGCGCGGACCGCGTCGTGCTGCCCGGCATGCATCTCGCCGCGCATCCGATCGAGATACGGCGACAGCGATTCGTAGATCGCGTCGCGCATCGGGGCGAGTTCGGGCTCGTCGGCCTGCGTCTCGACCTCGGCCAGCCGGCGCGCCATCAACCGCAAGCGGCGGATGCGAAAGCCGATGTCGAAGGTGCGCAGGAACGCGATCGACGCGGGGCTGGCACCGCCGGGATAGTTCGAGCCCAGCTGATCGGCGCCGGTCGCGACGACGCTCGCCACGATCGCCGACCTGATCTGGGCAAGGCGGCGTGGACGATGATGACGGCCCGCGTGAAACAGCAGGCTGGCCATCGTTTCGATCACCGCACTGCGTTTGACGTGCCCGTAGGCGACGAAGCCGTACCCTGCCTTCGACGCGGCCGCCTTTTGCGCACGCCTGCGCCACGCGATCAGCCGGGGAGCGGTCGGGCGGTCGAGAAACAGCGTGTGGCCGAACAGCGATTCGACATCGGCCTCGACATCGGGGCGAATCGCAGTGACGATCCCGCGCATCCGATCGATCCGCGCAGAGCGTTCGGCGATCGCCTCCAGATTGTCGCGGATCGGCTGCTGGCGGGGGATGTCGCTGATCGCGGCGATGATCGTCTGGAAAAAACCCGGCGTGCCTTCGCCGCGATTGAGCCGCAGCTTGATACCGGGTGAGGGGTCGATGTAGATGAAGCGACGGTCGATCTGGCGCCGCGCAGGCCGTTCCTTGAGCGCATCGAGCGCGGGCCGGAACGGCGCGTTGGCGAGCACCGATCCGTCGATCAGCACCGCGGTCTCCGCCGCCTTCGCCGCAGCATGGCGCGGCAGAACGCGCTTGAGAAAGGCGCCACGCCCAGGCCATGCGATCTTGCGGGTCTCAAGCACGGTATCGAGTTCCGCGACGGTGAACGGCGGGAACGCGCCGGGGAAACTCGACGTCGCGCGGGCCGCGAACGCGAGTTCCGCCCGCGGCGCAAGTGTATCGGTCGCGCCGCCATTGTCGGTGAAGTCGACCACCAGCCGATGCTCGGTCTCGACCACCTCGGCGGGCGAGTTGAGCTGCAACCGCTCGGGATGGCCGGAGAAATCGGTGACGGTCACGAACAGGTCGAGCGGCTGTCCGGGCGGCAACAGGCGGGGGCCGCGCGTGCTCGCCGCCATCGCATCGAACGCGTCGAGCAGCAGGTTGGTGAAGGTCTTGCCCCCGAACGGCGGTTCGAACCAGCGCGAGCGGATGAAATGCGACAGTTTCGTCCGCACCTCCTCGCGCGTCGGCTCGTCGAGTTCGTCGACCTTGTCGGTGCTGCGTCCCGCCGCCATCCATGCGAGCGGCATCGCCCAGACCTTCGACAGCCGCGATTTCGGTGCTGCTTCGGTATCGATCAGCGCCTCGACATCGGCCGAGGTCATCCAGAGGTCGGTCAGCGGATCGAGGCTCTGGCCGGTGGCGATCGCCTGCGCGAGGAAGATGCCGTTGATTCCGCCCGCGCTCGCGCCAGCGATGATGTCGGCGAGCACGCGCACGCGGATCGACGCGTGCTCCTCGATTTCCTGGAGCAGCGCGTGATAGACGCCCTGGCTGCCGCCAACCGGCGCTTCGCCGTCGTGGAACGCACGGCTCGCGCAGACGAGGCGCCAGATCTCCTTGGTGATGCCGTGCATGTATACCGCCAGGCTGATCCCGCCATAGCAGACGAGCGCCAGCCGCAGTTCCTTCTCGCGCATCCTAGATCCCGTCCTGCATCGTCGTCCGCATCGCGCTTATGTCGGCTCCAGAATAGCCCAGATCGGCAGATGATCCGATGCCTTCCGCGCCGCCGGGCTTGCATGCACGCCGCAGTCGGCGACGTGCAAGTCGCGCGAGACCATGATCCGGTCGAGCCGTGCGATCGCCCGCCTGGAATGGAAGCTCGCGCCGGTCTCGGCGAACGCATAGTCGCGCCCGAAATCGCGCAGGCACCCCGCACCTGCACTCCATTCGTTGAGATCGCCCATCATCACGGTCGGATGGCGGTGCGCGCAGGTATCGACATGGTTCATGATCGCGGCCGCCTGCTTGCGGCGCCACAGCCCCGACAGATCGAGATGCATGCCGAGGACGCGCAGCGTGACGCCGCCAAGCTGGACGTCCGCCATCACCGCACCGCGGGGCTCGAGCGCGGGCAGGTGCAGCGGTTCGCTCGCGACGATGCGCGCCGACTTGCGGACGAGGATGACGTTGCCGTGCCACCCCATGCTGAGCGCGCGCAGGCCGAAATCGACCGGTTTCCAGTCGCTATGGTCGTCGAGAAGATGGTGCGGGAGGACGCAGGCCTTGGCGCCGAAACGTCGATCCGCCTCCTGCAGCGCGATCACGTCGGCATCGATTTCGCGCAACACCTCGACCACGCGCTCGGGATTGCGCCGACGGTCGAGCCCGATGCCCTTGTGGATATTGTAGCTGGCGACCTTGATCATGCGTGGGGGCTTAACGCGGCGTCCGGGAAATGGGTTGCGGCGTCATGCCTGCGAAACGACAAAGCGGTACGCGGGCCGACGCGGGATCGACCCGCGTCGGCCCGCGCGTTCAGCCTTGCGCGACGTCGCTCGCGTCGAACTCGGCGAACGCGGCCTTGACCTCGGCGGCCTTGGCCTCGTCCGCGATGTCGACCGACACGACGATCTTGTCCTCCAGCGCCGCGTCGTCGCGCGATGCGGGCGAGGGGTCCTGGCCTTCGGTGTCCGCGCCCGCCGTCTCGCTGCCGGCACTGTTGGCGGGGCCGTCGGTGGTGATGAAGATGTCGGTCCGCTCGATATGCTGCTCCTGGACGAGACGTTCGACGGTCATCTCGGCTTCGCGGCGGGTGTCGAACTTGGCTTTGAGGGTCGTGGGCATGGGAACTCCTTGGGTTAGGCGGGAAGGGGGGTGGGGTGATCCGAACGATCGGCGCTCGCCGCGGCGACGAAATGATCGAGGAAGTTGGTCAGCTCGATCCGCCGACTCGCTTCCTGCGCGAACTCCTTGTCGACGCCGAGCGCCCACAGGACCGACCGGCGATCGGGGTCGTCGTGCAGCGCGTCGAGTTGCGCGGCGCGGCGTTCGACGTCCTCGGGCGTGTCTGCCAGACCCGCCTCGATCAGATCGTCGGACTGTCGACGTAGCGCCACCGCGATCTCGCCGGGCGCAAGTTCGGGATGATATTGCACGCCCCAGAAGATCCCGCCGTCGTGGCGTATTTCCGCCGCCTGGATGGTCGTCACGACGTTGCTCGCGAGCAGGGTGGCATCGTCGGGGAGGCGCTCGACCTCGTCGCCGTGAATCGCGGGCGCATCCCAGCTGGGCGCCCGGCCCGCGAGCAACGGATGGCTGCGCCCCGCATCGGTCGGCGTGATCCTGCGGGCGAGCCCGGCCTCGAGCTTGCCGGGCATTTTCCGCACCGAGCCGCCCGCTGCGGCCACCGCGAGTTGCAGGCCGGCGCACGATCCGAAAGACGGCGTGCGCGATGCGAAGACGTTGCGCATGAAGCTCAACTGGCGGCGGACTTCGGGGGTGTCGTCGTAGACATGTAGCGGCGAGCCGGTGACGAACACCGCATCGAACGCCGCGATTTCGGTCGCGTCGTAGACCTCCGCGTCGTCGTCCGCCGGGGCGACGATCGTGATCCTGGCATCGGGACGAAGCTGTTCGAGCGTGGCGGCGTAGCTTTCGCCTGAACTCTTGCCGGTATGCTGGCGGCGCGCGTCACGCTCGTCGGCGGTTTCGCTCTCGGCGACGAGAAAATGCGGCACGCTGCGTCCTTCGTCCAGTATCAGACATCCCCCAACGCATGGCCCGGCGTTTGGTCCGCGCGCTCGCGAACAAATATGGATCGCGCTACTTCTGCGGTGCCGCAGGTTTGGGGGACAGCCAGCCGCTATCGGCGAGCCAGTCGTTCAGTCGGTCGGGCCAGTGCAGGATCGAGATGCGGTCGGACTCGTCGAGATTGAATGCGTGATCGCTGTCCGCATACATGTGCAGCTCGGCCGAGATACCCGCCTTGCGCAATTGTTCGTAGAGCGCGACCGGCGGTGCGGCACAACAGGCGTCGCGGCTGCCGGCGATCAGGAACGCGGGTGGCGCGGTCGCGATCGCCTTTGCCGGGATGCCACGCGGTCCGGGGAACACCAGGACCTGGAAATCGGGGCGGGCGGACTGGCGGTCGATCGAGTCGACCGCGGGCCGGGCGGGCGGCTCGGGATTGTCGGCGATCAGCGACACGAGTTCGCCGCCTGCGGAAAAGCCCATCGCGCCGACGCGGTGCGGATCGATCCCGTAGTCGGCGGCGTGGGCGCGGACCCAGCGCACGGCGCGCCGTGCATCGTCGGCAGCGTCGCCCTCGACCGAATAGTGCGAGCCCGGTTCGTTCGCCAACCGGTACTTCAGGACGAACGCGGTGACGCCCATGCGGTTGAGCGCGGTGGCGACCTTCGTCCCCTCGTTGGTCCAGACGAGCAGCTTGTGGCCGCCGCCGGGGATGACGACGATCGCCGCGCCGTTGCGGTGCGCGGGCGCGGCGGGGAAGGCGATCAGCGACGGATCGTGGATGTTGCGGACCCAATAGTCGCGGCCGATCTCGGCCTCCTTGCGGCGTCCCGTCGATCCAGGCGCGCCGTTCGGCCAGAGCGGGATCGACCGATAGGTCGGGGCCGGCACCGGCGCGGGGTCCTGTGCCGCCGCCGGTACCGCGATGACCAGCGCCGCGATCGCCCAGAGGGCGCGCATCACTTGGCTTCCGCCGCCGCCGCCATCGCGGCGCGCGCGGCGAGGATATAGGCCGAGGTCGTGCTGACAGTGTATTCGTTCTCGAACCACAGGAACGGCCAGTCGGTCTTCAACTCGGGAAAGTCGGGTTTGACGATCAGCACGCCCGGCACCATCCCGCCCGGGATGAAGCTGTAGTCGGCGCGGTTGTGACCGTAGCCGATCAGCTTCGAGTCGGTGCCGACGGTCGACACCAGCGACAGGTTATTGGCGGGGTGGCGCCCAAGCACATAGTCTAGCGCATCGAGCGTATAGCCCGTGCCGATCAGCTCGGGGAACGCCTTGTGCATCAGGTACATCGACGTGCCGAAGCTGACGACCTGGTTCGATCCGGCCCAGGAGCCGTCGCTGATCGGCACGCCGAACGGGTTGCGCGCCCGGTCGCCGTCGGCCTTCGCCTTGAACTGCTGGACCAGCGGCGCGAGCTGCGCGCGATAGTCCGCATCCATGAACGGGATCGCCCGCACCGCGACGCCGCCGATCCAGCCGAAATTCTGGCGGATCACGGGTAGCAACTGGCGCAGGCGATCGGCATAGGCCTTGTCGCCCCTGCTGGTGATCAGCAGTTCGATCGTCGCCGCGACGTTCGCCGCCTCGGCCGAGCGCGGCGAGGAGGAATCGTCGCGACCGTCGCCCGACTTGGCGATGCCACGCTGCTGTTTCGCCCACATCGCCGTCGCGGCGGTGAGCGCATCCTTAGCCATCGCCGGATCGCTCGACGCCAGTGCGCGCGACGAGGCGGCGAGCGCGGCGGCGACGAGCAAATTGTTGGCGGGCAGGTCGGTGGTGAACGCCCAGCGATCATCGGGAGCGCCCGACGTGCCACCCTTGCGCTCGGTCGGCTTCAGCGCGGCGTCGTAGAGCAGGCCATCGGTCTGCGATCCCGCTTCGCCGAGATGCGCGTATTGGCGCAGCGCCGGGTCGACGATGCCGACGATCGCGTGGCCGAACACCTTGTACTGCGCGAGCAGCTGGAGCGTGCCGTGGCGGATCTGCTGGACCGCGTCCTCGACGCCGTCCGGCTTGCGGATCTCGACCGCCCGCGCGGCCCCGTCGACGCTGGTCTCGTCCCAGTCGAGCCCGAACAACTCGCGCGCCCAGACGAGATCGCGCACCACCGAGGCGTTCTCGGGAGTCTGGATGTCGTAGTCGCCGGCATCCTGAAAACCGCCGACCGCGAGGCCCGGGATGTGCTCGCCCGCCTTGAACGGGGAGTCGAGGGTCGCGCCCATCTTGTAGCCGTCGAAATGGGTGATGTTCGGCGGTGCCTGTCGTGCGTCGTCGAGATGCGATGGCGCCGACCAGACGCGGTACTGTTCCTTGATGCCGACATGATCCATCTGTTCGGCGATGAAGGTGTCGAGCGAGGTCTGCCAGATCCGGTCATACGCGTCGGCGGCGATCCGGAACGGGTTGGTCGTCTTGCCTGCGTACGAAATCGCGTAGATGCCGGGCTCGCGCACCTTGGAGAAATCGAACGCCGCGTAATCGTAGCGCGTCCAACGGCCGCGCGATTGCGTCCGGGCGCGCAGCACGGTCTGCTGGCCGCCATCGGCGGTAAGCCTGACGAGTGCGGCGTCCGCGGGCGCCTTGAACTTGGGATCGAGCTCGATCAGCGCGATCTTGGGCCGGTTCGGCGTATAGCCCGCCTGATTGAACGACACGACCGGCTCGCGCACCCAGTTCTTCACGACGTTGGGCCGAACATGCCAAACGACCGCGTTCTCCTTCGCCCCCGCCGCGATCATCGAGCGGACGACGAACCAGCCGTTCTGCGCACGATTGCGCGCGTCGTAGAGCGACAACGGCCCCTGATCCGAGGTGATCGTCACGCGGGTCAGCGGATCCTCGGGCGACAGCGTGACCGACTTGCCGCCACTCGCCATCGGCAGCGGATCGCCCGAGCCGTCCTTCGCCATCGGTCCGGTCGGATGGCGCGGGAACAGGCCCGGCGCGGCATCCATCAGGTAGGTCTTGCCGAAATAGGCGGTCGGCAGGAAATCGAGGTTGAAGCCCGCCTTGCCCGCGAGGCTGGCGGGTAACGGCTGGTCGAGATCGACCGCGATCCGGAAGCCATCGCCCTCAGCCGTCACCTTCACCGCATAAGCGAGGTTCACGTCCTTGTAGGTCGAGCGGACGACGATCTGGTTGGGTTCGCTGCCCTTGGTGCGGCTGACGAACGCGGGAACACGCGCCCATTGTTCGGGGGTGGGATCGAGCCGCACGGCGCCGTCGGTCGCGAGGCGATTGCCGTGCAGGACGATCTGGATCCCCGCATTCTTCTCGTCGAAGAAGATCGGGCTGAACTGGTTCTGGTCGATGATCACCGACAGCCCCTGCGTTTCCAGCGTCCCGGCAGGCGTCGCGGTCAGCGATTGGGCGGAGGCCATTCCGGCGCCTCCGGAAAATGCTGGAACGACGCACGCACCGACGGATGCGAGCAAAGCGATAAACGCCGATCTTGGCACAGGCCTCTCCCTGATGATGTCTGCAGTTTCGTCCGGCGGCGGCGCTTCTATCGAGCGCTCGCGGGGCCGCCGGGTAGTCAAGGTCTTGGTGGGGTTACTTCGCGGGCTTGAGCAGGTCGTGCATCGCCATCCAGCGGGTGAACTCGTCGAACCAGCCGGTGCTGGTGGTGGTCTTGGGGTACATGCCGAAGCCGTGGCCGCCTTGCTCGAACAGGTGGAACTCGACCGGGCGCTTGGCCGCATGCCAGCTTTCGATCAGCCCGAACCCGCTATTGCCGAAGAACGGATCGTCCGCGGCGAGTGCGACGAACAGCGGCGGGGCGCCGGCTGGCACCGTCATCGCCGCGAGCGGCCCATAGATGTTGCCGATGAACGCGGGCTTCGCATCGCCGCCCGCCACGGTCGTCGCCATCGTCAGCATCGCGCCAGCGGAGAACCCGACCATGCCGATCCGCGTCGGATCGACGTGCCATTCGGCGGAGCGTTTGCGGACCAGCGCGAAGGCGGCCCGCGCATCGGCGATCTGCGGCGCGAGTCCCGCGATCATCGCATCGGGTTTGGCGCGGGGCGCCCGCGCGATCGACGAGAACATCGCGGTCATCGATTTCTCGAACGCGGGCATCGCCTCCGGCGTCGGGTTGAGGCGATATTTGAGCACGAACGCGGCGACGCCCTTCGCGGCCAGCGCGCGCGCGACGTCATAGCCCTCGTTTTCCATCGACAGCGTCTTGAAACCGCCGCCCGGCGCGACGATCACCGCGGTGCCGGTCGCCTTGGTCGGATCGGGCAGGAACGGGGTCAGCGTGGCGATCGAGACGTTGCGCGCGAACACGCTGCCATATTGGCTGTGCCAGGCTTCGGGAGCGGTCGCGCCGGGCAGCTTGCCGGTGCCGAGAACGATCGCGTCGGTCTGCGCGGGAATCGCGATCGGGGTCATCTGGTCGGACTGCGCTTGGACCGGAGTCGCCAGAATCATCGCCGCAGCCAGACCGAGGCGCGACAGTCGGCCGCGAACGCCCCCACGCGTCTTGTTGCTCATCACGTGTACCATGATCGCTCTCCCATGTTTTATCGTTATTGGTAACGACGATAAAGAGAGCGCTACCATCATGCAAATCATAGTTTTACCGCGGTGCGTTACTTGGCTTGGTCTGCATCACGACGATTTCGAGTGGCTATCGAGTATAGCGCTATCGTAACGCAGGTGAAGCGAACTGTGAGGGGAGCTCGTTGGAATCGACAGGATCGTGAGGGGGGATGGTGCCGGTTGCAGGAATCGAACCCGCGACATCCAGTTTACAAAACTGGCGCTCTACCAACTGAGCTAAACCGGCCCACGTATGCGGCGGACATGAGGCATCCGCGGCGTTGCGCCCCAATGCTTCAAGAAACGCCGAAGGTCCAGCCCTCGGTGCGGGCGATATCGTGTGTCATCGCGGCCGGGGCCCAGAGATCGGCGCGATCGGCGTTCGCGCGCAACCACGCCGCGGTGAGGATCGCATCGGTGGCGTGATCGTCATAGCGCGGCAGCGGCGCGTGCGGGTCGCTGCCAAGACCCGCAAGCGCCGCGTCGAGCGCGGCGGCGTCGCGCATCTTGCTCAGGCCCTTGCGGATGCCGGCGGCGCGTGCGGCGATGGTGGTGTAGATTTCGACGATCGCCGGACCGTGGTCGGGCAGCGGGTCGAACGGCCAGACCGGGATCCGCCCCGCCAGCCGGTGCAACACGCGCATGCCCGTCAGGCTCGATTTACCGACCTGCGCCGCGCCGACGAGGTTGAAGCAGCTCGTCGGCGAAAACCCCATCGCGCGCTGCCCCAGCTCGCACACGCGCATCCGCCCTGCGCCGCCCGCGAACAGATCGCCGCAATCGCGGTGCTGGCGGAAATGGCGACGAATCTCGGGATCGCGCAGGACCGGATCGACCGCAAGATGCGGCGCGTGCGCCGCCAGCGTCTCGACCAGGTCCCACAACGCGCGCGGATCGGCGGGGCTGTCCTGCCAGCCGGGGAAATAGTCGCCGTGATCGACGAACGGGAAGGCGGGTGACAGATCGAGGCCGATCAGCATCGCCGAATTGCGCTGGTCGAGCAGCCAGTCGAGCACGTCCGCGCGCGACCAAGCTGCAGCCTCGGAGGGCGATACCAGCACCGGCGCAGCATCGCCGATCCCGCACGTCGCGACCGCAATACCCTTGTGGCGATGGCCCTGCGCACCCGACCAGTCGATCGCGGTGAACCGGGTGAAGCGCGTCGCTTCGCCGGCTTCGGTCGTCACAGGCGGCGGGCTCGGCATCGCGGCTCAGGTGGCGCGGCGTCCGGACGGGTACAAGGGCTTGAGCAGCACCAGGACGACGATCGCGATCACCAGCACCGCGGACGCATAGGGTCGGCTGAACGCGAGCCCGCCGTGATCAAGCGGCTTGTCAAGGAAGTCGCCGACCGCGGCGCCGAGCGGGCGGGTGAGGATGAACGCGCTCCAGAACAGGAGAACCCGGTCGACCGCCGTCCACAGATACAGTGCCGCGATCCCCGCGAGCACGATGCCGAACAGGATCGCGGCACCGCCGTACCCGAGTCCGCCGGTATCCGCAGTCCAGTCGCCGAGCGCCGTGCCGAGCGTCTGCGAAAATGTGATCGTCAGCCAGTAGAACAGTTCGGCGCGGGGTTCGTGCACGGTCGCGACCGACACCGAGCCAAGCCGGTTATGCCACAGTGCCAGCGACGCGACGACGCAGCCGAGCAGGAGCAGCGATCCGCCGACGTAGCCGATGCCGAGCGACCGCGTCGCGAAGTCCGCCATCGTCGTGCCCGCGGTCGTCGAGGCAATGATCGTCGCCCAGTAGAGCGCCGGGCGATAGCGGTCCGCCGCGACCTGTCGCCACACCAGCAGCGCGAGGATCGCCAGGAAAAAGACCGTGGCGGTCAGATAGCCGAGGTTCATCGACATGCTGACCGTGTCGCCCGCGGTTTCGCCGAGCGTGGTGGCGAGGATCTTGATGATCCAGAACGCCGTCGTCACCGCCGGCACCTTGGCCAGATCCTGGGCGAGCGTGGTGCGATCGCGAGCCGTCATGATGCTGGTATTCCCCTGTGTGTTGCTTGGGAGACGCCGGGGAGACGCCTGGTCCGCAGTTGGGAGACGCGGAAAGTGCGGAAGTTTCGATTGGGACATGCGGAATCGATGCGGCGGCGACGTCTCGTCCAGGAATCGGACAGCAGGAGATCGCACGATGTCGGTACGGATCGCGAGTTTGGGTGTCGGTATCGCGGCGCTGGTCGGAAGCGCTGCGCCCGCCGCCGTGGCGCCCCCCGCCGCGATGACCGCGCCCGGCACGAGCGTGTCGGTGATGACCTACAACGTCCACGGCGTGCCCTGGCCGGTCGCGGAGGACCGATCCAGCGCGTTGTCGGCGATCGCCGCGCAGCTTCGCACGATGCGCGCCGAGGGGCGGCAACCCGGGATCGTCGCGTTG
The DNA here is from genome assembly GCF_053345535.1 of Sphingomonas sp. M1A8_2b. NCBI lineage: Bacteria > Pseudomonadati > Pseudomonadota > Alphaproteobacteria > Sphingomonadales > Sphingomonadaceae > Sphingomonas > Sphingomonas sp. M1A8_2b. The sequence goes on from NZ_JBKFAH010000001.1 coordinate 1,496,737, forward strand.
CAGGAATCGTTCGTCCCCGATGCCAAGGCGATCGGTGCCGCGGCGGGCTATCGCTACGTCGCGTTCGGCGCGCCGGCCGAGGCGACCGCGGACCCGGTAACCCCGGCCGATCGGCAGTTCGTCGCCGACGGCAGCATGCTGCGCGGCGAGCGGGTCGGCAAGCATGTCGGCAGCGGCCTCGCGATCTTCTCCGACTACCCGATCCTGGCGGTGCGGCGGATCAGCTATCCGGTCTGTGCGGGCTATGACTGCCTCGCGAACAAGGGCGCGATGGCGGCGCTGATCGCGGTGCCCGGCGTCGCAGGGCCCGTCACCGTGATCGACACGCATCTCAATTCGAACGGCGCGACCGGCGTGTCCGAACCGCGCGCGCTCTATGCGTATCGGCGCCAGATCGACATCCTCAGCGGCTTCATCGACTCGGTGGCGCGGCCCGGCGGGACGATGCTGGTCGCGGGCGACTTCAACGTCGGTCGCGATGTCGCGCGGCGCGCCTATTTCGCGCAGCATATGTTCGGCGGACCGGCGGCGCTGACCGGCGGATCGCTGAAGTGCCGGGAGTCGCGGACCTGCCTGGTGACGCAGCCGGCCGACATCGCCTTCTCGACCGGTCGCGCGAAGGACTTCCTTATGTACCGTCCGTCTACCAGCGTCGCGATCCGGCCGCTCGCGCTCAGCGCACCGTTCGGTCGCGGTCCAGACAACGCGATGCTGTCGGATCATATCGGCGTGATGGTGCGCTATGAGATCGACGGTCTCGCCAAGCATCCCGCGCCCGGCAGCACGCTGGCCAGCCGCCGGGCAAAGGGTGTCGCGGCCCGCGCCTAGTCCTTGAGGTTGCCCGTGAAGAGCAGGTGGCGCGCGTCGTCGGCGACCTGGTTGGCGGCGCCGAGCCGTTCGATGAGCTGAGCCGGGCGGCTGCCGCGCAGGCCCGCGACCGTCAGCGCGCCGTCGCGGACATAGGTGTAGACCCCGCTGACCGCGAACGCCGACGCATGCGCGACATGCGCTTTCAGATCTTCGGCCGCGCGCTGGAAAATGCCGGACGCGTAGAAGGCGCGGCGCGTCATCGGGGTGGCGAAGGCGATGTCGAGGATCGCCACCGAGGCGCGTTCGGGCGGTACGGTGTGGTCGACGTTCGGTGCCGGCGGGGCGGGCTCCGCATTGTCGTAGCGCTCGGGCAGATGCAGCCGGACCTTCAGCAGCGCCGGGTCGCCGGCCAGCGTCTCGGCAAACCGCGTCATGGCCGCACCAAAGCCTGCCGCGTCGTCAAGGCGCGCGCCGAAATGCACGTGGAGGCGGTCAAGGCCGTCATCGCCGCTGGGGATCGGATCCGGTGCGCGGTCGACCAGCGTCCGCGAGCCGTGCGGCAGCGCATAGGCCACGGTCGCCGCGAACATGTTCTGTTCGTCGGCGAACAGGATCGGGCAGGCATCGTTGAATTTGGCTTGGTCGTCGGCGGACGCGAAGCCGATCTCGACGCCGCCATCGAGCACATAGTCGTCGAACGGCACGATACCGTCGATTGCCGGCCAGAGATGCGCGTCCTGCTCGCGGTTCAGATGCGTCTGGACGTACCAGCCGAGCCCCGGAATGCGCGAGCACAGCGGGCCGTGCACATCGCGCCAGTACGTCGCGAACACCTCGTGTGGCACGCCGGGCCGCCGAAGGACCGTGGTATAGCTGTTGATCGCGATGGTCGCGTCGCGCGATGAATAGTCGCGGGCGGTGTCGGTGAGGGACATGATGGTTCTCGACTGAAGGGATACGCCATCCCAACGCATCGCAGCGACGATCGGCCGTCATCGCCCTTCCATCATGCGTCAGTCCTTGGTCGGCGGCGTTTGTTGGCGGCGGCGGTTCCAGAATTCGAGGCGCTTCTTCACGTCGCGTTCGAACCCACGCTCGTTGGGTTCGTAGAGCACCGGATGATCGTGCCCGCCGAGTTCGTCGGGAAAGAAGCTCTGCCCCGCGAACGCATCGGGGTGATCGTGGTCGTAGCGATAGCCGTCGTGGTAGCCGAGTTCCTTCATCAGCTTGGTCGGCGCGTTGAGGATGCGTTTGGGTGGCGCGATCGAGCCGGTCGATTTTGCCAGCGCGCTGGCCTTGTCGAACGCGCGGTACGAGGCGTTGGATTTCGGTGCGGTCGCCACGTAGTTGATCGCCTGCGCGAGGAACAACCGCGCCTCGGGCAGACCGACGCGCTCGAACGCCTGCCACGCGCTCATCACCTGGACCAGCGCCTGCGGATCGGCCATCCCGACATCCTCCGACGCCGCGCAGCACAGCCGGCGAAACACCACGGATGGGTCCTCGCCGCCGGCGATCATCCGCGCCGCCCAGTACAGCGCCGCATCGGGATCGCTGCCGCGCAGGCTCTTGTGAAAGCAGCTGAGCAGGTTGAAATGCTCTTCCTGCCCCTTGTCGTAGAGCGGCGCGCGTTGCTGCACCAAGGTGGCCAGCGCGATCGTATCGAGATCGGACGGGTGATCGGTCGCGACGATATCCTCGCACAGCCCGAGCAGATAACGCGCATCGCCGTCCGCCATCGCCACCAGCGCGTCGCGCGCATCGTCGGTGAGCGGCAGCGGGCGTTCGAAATGCGCTTCCGCCCGCGCGATCACGCGGTGCAGGTCGGCGGCGGCCAGGCGGTTGAGCGTGTAGACCTTCGCGCGCGACAACAGTGCGGATACCAGGCTGAAGCTCGGATTCTCGGTGGTCGCGCCGATCAGCACGATCGTCCCGTCCTCGACCGCGGGGAGCAGCGCGTCCTGCACCGGCCGCGAGAACCGATGGAGCTCGTCGACGAACGCGACGGTCGGTTTCGACGCCGATTCGCGCAGCCGCGTGGCCTCGGCGAGCGCCTTGCGCAGATCGGCGATGCCGGTCGACACCGCCGACAACTGGATGAAATTGTAGCCGACCTCGTCCGCCATCAGCCGCGCGATCGTCGTCTTGCCGACCCCGGGCGGACCCCAGAGGATGAACGACGACAGCCGCTTGGCCGCGATCATCCGCGCGAGCGCGCCCTCGGGGCCGACGAGGTGCTCCTGGCCGATGATGTCCGAAAACCGGCGCGGGCGCAGGATTTCCGCGAGGGGCCGCGGTGCGTTGGCGCTGAAGAGCGTGTCGGACATCGGGTCTCGGGTTCCACGGATCGAGGGGGCGCAGCGGGCTATACTGCGGCGCACGGCAGTCGCCGACATCGCTGCGGCAGGTCGTTCGCCTGAGAGAACATAAGGGGTGTGGCGCCGACATTGAACCCTTGGCGGCGCGGTGCGGACTCGGGGCTGCTGCAAGGCCGAACGAACAAAATTCAGCGCATCTCTTGAACATGGGATATTCTGCGATATATCTTAGACCATATTAGAGATATCGGAGAACACTCAAATGCGTAATGAAATGGGATTTGGACCCTGGGGCGGCGGCCCCCGGCATGGCGGTCACGGCCGTCGCGAGCATGGTGAGGACCATGCCCATTGGAAGTCGGGCGGGGGGCCACGCGGTCGCGGTCGCCGGGTCTTCGACGGCGGCGAGATGAAGCTCGTGCTGTTGAAGCTGATCGCGGATGCACCGCGCCATGGCTACGACCTGATCCGCGAGATCGAAGGACTGGCGGGTGGCAGCTATGCGCCGAGCCCGGGCGTGATCTATCCCACGCTCAGCACGCTCGACGACATGGCACTGATCGACGAGCAGAAGTCGGAGGGTGCGAAGAAGCGCTTCGCGGTGACCGACGAGGGGCGCCAGTTGCTGAAGGACAACGCCGAGATCGTCGAGGCGCTGTTCGCCCGGTTGGCCGCCGTCGGCGCCGAGTCCGAACGGACCGACGGCGCACCGATCCGCCGCGCGATGGGCAATCTGCGCCAAGTGCTCCAGACGCGGCTGATGCGCGAGGACGTGAACGAGGACACGCTGCACGCGGTCGCCGGGTTGCTCGACGAGGCGGCGCAGAAGATCGAGCGGCTCAAGTGAGCGTCTCGGTCTCGCGCGTGCCGACGCAGTCCGCCAGCAAGTATCTCCAGCAGCTCGCCAAGCACTGGAGCCACAAGATGGCGGTGACGTTCTCGGCGGAAGAAGGACGCATCGCCTTCCCGAACGGCGCGGTGCTCGAGATGCGCGCCGACACCGACACGCTCGACGTCGCGCTGACGGTCCCGGCGGGCGAGGACGTCGACCGCATGCGCGGCGTGGTCTCAAGCCACCTCGACCGCTTCGCCTTCCGCGAGGCGCCGCTGACGTTCGACTGGGCAATGGTGCCGTAAATTCTGCATCACCACGCCGAGGGGTGGCCGTTTCCCAATGCATCTGGAAGCGGGAGAGTATCGGCTGCTGTCATGGTTGCGTGGCGAAGCGCACCGGCCCCCGGGGAGCAATTAGCATAGCGGGAGGAAATCCCGCCTGGACGATAACTTGATCTAGCGGAACCGCATCGGCAGGCGCGGTTGCAGCAAAAACTTGGACGAGCCGGTGTCCGTCGGTTGGGATAAACCTCTTGGGAATGGACAACGGTTCGCCACCAAGATCGGCTAACCAAGCAGGACGGCCGTAGCGGTAGGTGCGACGTGGGTGAACCACTTGCACGTCAACCGCCCCGGCATATCGACCAAGCACTAGAGGTCGGTCGTCCTTGAAAAGGATACCGTCGCTATTTTTTATGCGCGCGGCGGCCATATAATAAGACTGACGAGTGGACGCGGGCACGTCTGTCACAGTGGTCTGGTCGATTGTCAGCGGATCGATGCCGGTCATGCGTTTCAACCGAGCAGCCATCCATTCAATCTTACCACCGCCTTCCTCAGCAATAGCTGCCTCGGCAACGTGGCTGTGACCGACATAGATCAGCATCTTGGCAGCAGGAAGGCGACGGTGGATTGCGGTAAGATTATCCGCTTCGGCCTGTTCTCTCGTTTCAATGCTTTGGTGACGCGGGAGATCATCTTTGGGTCGTTGCAGGCTGTTCTGTTCGTAGGCAACCGGCTGGTAGCCAATAGCAAGCGCGTTACGTAGGAAGGCGGCATAGATAGAATCGCGGGTATAGAAGCCGGTACTTATCCGTGCAAAGCGATCCTGGGATAGCCGTTCCACGACAGTCGGTTTACCACCATAGGGGGGCTCGTTGTCGAACGTCTCTGCCGCAAGCACTGAATAGCCCAGCGGGCGTAGCGCCTGCGCGACCCGCCAAGCAAACGCGCGATCGCGCGGGTTGCTGTGTGCTTCGTTAAGGATCACGATTCCGGTGTTTCGCGCGCGGCGAACAATCTCCGCGATCGCGTCGCGTCCTACTGAACCGGTTATTGCCTGATCCCACTCAGTATTGGCAGGTCCGGGCGGCCGAGACTTGTCGAGCGTTGCCAGATCAAGCTCATTGGTGACCGCTGAGCTGACCTGTTCCCACATCTGGAACGCGAATTCATCAGTCTTCTTACCGTGCGTATCGAAGGCCGCAGCGGCGAGTTGGTCGGTTGCTTTTAGATAGTGGCCATTGTCGTACGCAGCCATTGCATTGTCTACTGGACCACTGGGCGGGGGCGTTTGTGCTCCAAGCGGCGTAGCAAGAATGATCGCCAGCCCCGTAGCCACTCTCATTCGTCTGTTCCTCATAACCCTTATGCAGAGAATGGATCGGTTTCCAGCGCACGTCTAGTCGGCATCAGTCTATTTCTACCGATCCCTGGACATCGATGTTCAACCCCAGCGCGTTGGTGCTTGCCGGTCCGCCCGCCCCATTCATGATGCAAAGCTTCTAATTTGCATCATGTCTTGGCCGAGCTGGACCATCGTGCTGAACGGATGTCGGCTTTCGGGAGTGGGGGGTGCCTGACCGACCGTCCGGGTATGGGCGTTGAGCGGAACGACCGGTCTTTGGCCAACTATGCTCCCCGGCGGGCCATCACCTGCAGATACGTGTCGAGCACGGTCTGGTTGATCGTGTCCCACAGATAGCCCGCGGCCTTGTCGTGGCCGGCCCAGCCCATCGTCTCGCGCAGGCCGGGTTCGGTGACGATCCGGCCGATCGCATCCGCATAGCCGGCGATGTCGGTCGGCGGCACGAGGAACCCCGTGACGCCGTCGTCGACCAGTCCGACCGCGCCCGACGCGTGTGCCGCGACGACCGGCACGCCTGAGGCCATCGCCTCCAGCGTCACGTTGCCGAACGTCTCGGTGACGCTGGGGTTGAAGAACACGTCCATCGACGCAACCGCGCGGCCGAGATCGTCGCCCGACTGAAAGCCCGCGAACACCGCGCCCGGTACGCGCCCCGCGAACCAGTCGCGCGCGGGGCCTTCGCCGATGACCAGCACCTTATGCCGCACGCCGCGTTGCTCGAGCGCGTGGATTACGTCGGCGAAGACGTCGAGCCCCTTTTCCTTGACCAGTCGCCCGAGAAACCCGACCGCGACGTCGCTATCGGCGATCCCGTGCGCGCGTCGCCAGTCCAGATCGCGGCGGGTCGGCGTGAAGCGGTCGTGGTCGACGCCGCGCGACCAGATCGCGGTCGGCGTCGTCACGCCCCAGTCGCGGACGATCTCGGCCATGCCGCGCCCCGGCACGAGCACCGCGTCGACGCGGTTGTAGAAGCGAGTCAGGATCTTGATCATGATCGGCTCGAAGAACGCCATCCGGTAATAGCGGAAATACGTCTCGAACCGGGTGTGCAGCGATGCGACGGTAGCGAGCCCGTGATGCTGGCCATAAGTGATCGCGCGGTGGCCGAGGAAATCGGGCGCCGAGACGTGGATCAGGTTGGGCGCGAACGCATCGAGATCGCGGCGGATCGCGGCGGGCAGCCCGCGCGCCATCTTGTACTCGCCGCGCCCGGCCGGCAGCGGCAGCGACGGCACCGCGACCAGATCGCCGGTCGGCGGGAAGGCCGGCTTGGCGTTGGTCGGCGAATACACACGCACTTTTGCGCCCTGCGACAGCAAATGCCCGACGAGCAGGTTCAGCGCCTGGTTGGCGCCGTCGCGAACATAATTATAATTGCCGCTGAACAGGGCAATGCGCAGGTCGGTGGCGTCCATCGCCGCGCGGATAACGCCGGGTGCGGTCAAGCGCCACTAAATCCGCAATATAGCTTTACTGCCCGCCATTACTCCCTGCCATTGATGTTCCCGTATCGTTCTCGTACATCGGGCGCATGGCGAAACCCCAGAAGCGTTACGTGTGTCAGGCCTGCGGATCGGTGTCGCACCGCTGGGCGGGGCAATGCGCCGATTGCAACGAGTGGAACACGCTGGTCGAGGAGGCGAACACCGCCGCCACGCCGTTCCATTCTAAGCATAATCTTCAGACCGGCGGGCGGGCGATCCAACTCGTCGGGCTCGACGCCGAGATCAAGCTGCCCGATCGGATGGCCACCGGGATCGCCGAGCTCGATCGTGCGCTGGGCGGCGGCTTCGTCGAGGGCTCGGCGACGCTGATCGGTGGTGATCCGGGCATCGGCAAGTCGACGCTGTTGTTGCAGGCGGCGGCGAAGATGGCGCTGGCGGGGCAGTCGGTCGCGTACGTCTCGGGCGAGGAAGCGGCGGACCAGGTGCGGCTGCGCGCGCGGCGGCTGGGGCTCGGCAACGCGCCGGTGCAACTGGCGGCGGCGACCTCGACGCGCGACATCCTGACGACGTTGCAGACCAGGCCGCCGGCGATGCTGGTGATCGATTCGATCCAGACGATGCACTCCGACCTGATCGAGGGTGCGCCGGGGACGGTCAGCCAGGTGCGCGCGTCGGCGCAGGAGTTGATCCGCTTCGCCAAGGAGCGCGGCACGGCGGTGGTGCTGGTCGGCCATGTGACGAAGGACGGCTCGATCGCGGGCCCGCGCGTGCTCGAGCACATGGTCGACACGGTGCTATCGTTCGAGGGCGAGCGCAGCCACCAGTATCGTATCCTTCGCGCGATCAAGAACCGCTTCGGCGGGACTGACGAGATCGGCGTGTTCTCGATGCAGACCGAGGGGTTGGCTGAGGTCGGCAACCCGTCGTCGCTGTTCCTCACGCACCGTGACGATGCGATGACGGGAGCGACGGTGTTCCCGGCGCTGGAGGGGACGCGGCCGGTGCTGGTCGAGATTCAAGCGCTGACGGTCCGCTTGGCGTCGGGCGCAACACCAAGGCGCGCGGTGGTCGGCTGGGATTCGGGGCGGCTCGCGATGATCCTTGCAGTGCTGGAAGCGCGGTGCGGGCTGAGCTTCTCGAACGCCGAAGTCTATCTCAACATCGCCGGCGGTTACCGCGTGCAGGATCCGGCGGCAGATCTCGCGGTGGCTGCGGCGCTGATTTCGGCGATGTCGGAGCGGCCCGTGCCGGTCGACGCGGTCGCATTCGGCGAGGTCGCGCTGTCGGGCGAAATCCGCCCGGTCGCGCATGGGCCGCTGCGATTGAAGGAAGCGAGCAAGCTCGGCTTCGAACGTGCGCTGGTGCCGGCTTCGATGACGGGGGAGAAGAGTGGGATGAAGCTGTCGGGCTTCAAGACGCTGGCGTCGTTCGTGGATCACATGATGGGGCGGGGGTAGGCGCCCAAAACCTTGTTCTGCCGCGAAGGCGGGGACCCAGACTGGGCTCCCCCCTTCGCGGCAGAACAGGGCAGCGTTAGTGACGGTGTTGGGTCAGACGTACCTTTCCGACGGAGATAGCTCTGGTTCGTTGTCAACGTCCCGAATGGTCTCCTCCCCGGCGGAGGCCGGGGCCCAAGTGGGAAACGCTGCTGGCGACCGCTGCGCTTCGTATCACGACCTCTCCAATTGGGCCCCGGCCTCCGCCGGGGTGGGGTGGTGAGGGCCTTTGTCGGTCATCGGTCGATCGAGCCGCACACGACGTCATCATGGCGGGCAGGTTCGGCCAATCGGCGAACGCATGGCCTCTCGCGACAGCCATGCTATGGCCGCCGCCATGGCAAACACCAAAAGCAATACCGGCACCGTCGAGGTCGACGGCACCCGATACGACTGGAACCTGGAGCGCGAGCCGCAACACACGGATGCCGAAGGCTGGAAGGGCATGACGATCTCGCTGTTGCAGGACGATGCGCAGCGCGAAGCCCTGCTCGAATTCCCCGCGCCCAAACGCCTGTTGAAGGGGTTGCCGCGCGGGCGGCTGCAGATCGACGACGCGACGATCGCGCGCGGCGTGCGGGCGGCGTTGGCCGCGGGATGGGAGCCGATGTCGCGCGGCAAGCCGATGGTCTTCACGGTAGATTCCGAAGGGAATTGAACCGTGGATCGGCGTGACACCCCGACCCCGACGGACGCGCGCACGCGGATGCAACCCCACGCCGACGTGGAAACGACGTTGCTGGGCCCGATCCTGCCCGATCGAGAGTGCGGCGATTGCACCGCGTGCTGCACCGAACTGACGGTGAACACGCCCGAGTTCGCCAAACCCGCGGGAACGCCGTGCATCCACCTGTCTGAACGGGGGTGCGGTATCCACGCCGTCCGCCCCCGGATCTGCCGGACGTGGTTCTGCGCGTGGCGACGTGTCGCGAGCCTGCCCGACGAAGCGCGGCCCGACCGGTCCGGACTTCTCGTGTCGCTCAATTTCGTCGACAGGCCGCAGAACTGCCTTGAAGGCGTCTCGATCCATGTGCGCATGCTCAGCGGCAGCGACGCAATCGGCAACGGAATGGCGGCCACCGTGTTGGACGCTGTGTGCGACAAGCTCGTCCCGGTCTGGTTCAGCGACGGGTCGAAGAAGATGCTGATGCATCCCGACACCGACGTCGCGCGCTTCGTCCTCTCGGAGGAGGCTGCACCGCCGCATCTGCAGGGCGAGGTCGCCGCATGGCGCGAACGCTACGCTGTTTTCGGAGCGAACCGTTAAGCCTCGCTTTCCGCATGCACTAGCGGTTCGCCCCCCGCGTCCCTATTCCAGACTGCATGAACCTGACCGCCCTAGACATCGTCGTCCTGATCGCCGTCGCCGGGTCCGCGGTGCTGGGGCTCGTGCGCGGGTTCGTGACCGAAGTGCTGTCGATGTTCGCCTGGGTGGCGATGGTGGCGATGCTGAAGCTGTTCCACATCCCGCTCGCGGCCGCACTATCGCCGATGATCGGCACGGTCGGAGGGGCAGCCGTGCTCGCGTTCGCGATCATTACCGGGGTCACCTATATCGGCGGGCGGCTAGTCGCCAACGCGATCGGCGCGCGGACGCGGACCTCGATCTTGGGGCCGGTCGATCGCGCACTCGGCTTCGGGTTCGGCGCGCTCAAGGGCCTGATCCTCGCCAGCCTTATCTTCCTGCTCGCGACCCTCGTCCTCGACACGATGGGCGGCGGGCGATCGCACCGTCCGACCTGGATGACGGGTTCGCGCACCTACCCGCTGCTCAACGCCACCAGCGCGAGCATCGCCGATTTCGTCGATCGCCGCCGCCGCGGCAAACCCGTCTTCGGCGCCAGCACGCCGCCTTCCTCTTCCGATAATGCAAGCGAGCCGACGACATGAGCGCGCCCCTCTACAATGCCGAAATCCTTCGCCTCGCGGCCTCGATCCCGCATCACGAACGCCTGCCCGAACCGATGGCGACCGCCGAGAAACGCTCGCCGATCTGCGGCAGCCGCGTGACGATCGACGTGTCGGTCGACGACGAGGGCCGCGTCAGCGAGGTCGGCCTGCTGGTTCGCGCCTGCGCGCTGGGCCAGGCGTCGTCGTCGTTGCTCGCCGCGAACATTCTTGGTCGCACCCCCGCCGAGCTCGCCGCGACGCGCGATGCGCTGACGGCATGGCTTGCACGCGAGGGCGATGCGCCCGATTGGCCGGGGATGGATATCTTCACCCCCGCGCTCGACTACACCGCGCGCCACCCGTCGATCCGGTTGGCGTTCGAAGCCGCGACCGAGGCCGCCGAGCAGGCCGCACTCGCCAAGGCGCCGAGCTGATGGTCGAGGGGACGTCGCCCTCGCTGTTGCGGGACGGTGTCGTGTTGCTCGGCTTTGGCATGATGTTCGTGCTGCTGTTCCGGCGGCTCGGGCTGGGTGCGACGCTGGGCTATCTCGTCGCGGGCGCAGTCGTCGGGCCGCACGTGCTCGGGCTGGTCGGCGATGCGGAGTCGAAGCTCGGGTTCGCGGAACTCGGCATTACGCTGCTCCTGTTCATCGTCGGTCTCGAACTCAATCCTGCGCGGCTGTGGCGGATGAAGCACGAGATCTTCGGGCTCGGACTGTTGCAGGTCGCGATCTGCGGGATTGCGATCACCGCGATCGTCTGGGTCGGCGCGAAGTTCTCGCTCCCCGCCGCGCTGGCGCTCGGCCTCCCGCTGGCGCTGTCGTCGACCGCGCAGGTGCTGCCGATGCTGCGCTCGTCGGGGCGGATGCGCACGCCGTTCGGCGAACGCGCGTTCTCGATCCTGCTGTTCCAGGACCTCTCGATCGTGCCGCTCATCACTATCGTCGCCGCGATGAGCCGCAACCCTGCGGACGCCAACGCGCCCCCCGGCTGGCTGCTGGCGATTTACACGGTGCTCGCCGTCGGCGGGCTGATCATTGCCGGGCGCTTCCTGCTGCGCCCGTTCTTCCGGCTGATCGGCAATCTCGGCGAGCGCGAGATGTTCGTGTTCGCGGGGCTCTTCACGGTCATCGCCAGCGCCGCGATCATGGAATGGCTCGGACTGTCGACCGCACTCGGCGCGTTCATCGCCGGCGTGATGTTGGCGGACAGCCCGTATCGCCATGAGCTCGAAGCCGATGTCGAGCCGTTCCGTTCGATTCTGCTGGGTCTGTTCTTCCTGGCGGTCGGCATGGTGCTCGATCTGAACGCGATCGCCGAGCGGCCGGTGTTCGTCATGGCGATGGCGGCGGCGCTGATTCTGACCAAGACCGGCGTGATCATGCTGATCGGCATGGCGTTCAAGATGACCTGGCGGCAGGCGTTCGCGCTCGGGCTGTTGCTCAGCCAGGGCGGCGAGTTCGGCTTCGTGCTGTTCGCGCAGGCGCAGGCGGGGCTGTTGATCGAACCGCAGGCGGCCAGCCTGTTCGGCGCGATCATCACGCTGTCGATGGCGACCACACCGTTCCTGATGGGCATCACCAAGCGCTTCCGCACCGAGCCGCTCGCCAAGGACCAGGAGCGCGACGGGCCCAAGACCGACGGCTCAAATGCGATCATCGTCGGCTATGGCCGGTTCGGGCAGACCGTCGGCCAGATGCTGCTGACGCAGGATATCCCGGTGACGCTGATCGACACCGATATCGAGATGATCGACATCGCCGGCGAGTTCGGCGCGAAGGTCTATTACGGCGACGGCACGCGGCTCGACCTGTTGCGGCAGGCGGGCGCGGAGGAGGCCGAACTGATCTGCTTCTGCATCGACGGCGATCAGCTCGAGCCGGACACGATCGAGGGCGTGCACGAGGCGTTTCCGAACGCGGCGATCTACGTCCGTGCATTCGATCGTCGCGCGCTGGTGAAGCTGAAGAACACCTCGGCCTCGTATGTCGTGCGCGAGGTGCTCGAATCGGCGGTGAAGATGGCGCGGCTGGCGATGGACGGGCTCGGCGTCGCGAGCGCGGATATCGACCGTGCCGAGGACATGTACCGCGCGCGCGACAAGGAGCGGTTGCAGCTCCAAATCGATTCGGGCGATATACGCGCGGCGCGCGCCGAAACCGCCGAACGCTTTCCATGGGGGAACGACGCGACATGATACTCGCCATACTGGCCGCCTTGTCGGGCGCGATCGCGGTCGCGGCGGGTGCTATGGGTTCGCATTGGGCGAGCGATGCCGCGCGAGAATTGCTGAAGACCGGTAGCCATTATCAGTTGGTTCACGCGGTCGCCGCACTGGTGGCGTTGAAGATGGACGCCCGGGGGCCGGCATGGCTGTTCGTGATCGGTGGCGCGTTGTTTGCTGGATCGCTTTACGGTCTGGCCGCCGGCGGCGGGCGATGGCTCGGCCCGGTCACCCCCGTCGGTGGCGCATTGCTGATCGGCGGTTGGTTGTGGCTGGCATGGAATGCGGCCCGACCCTGAATTTCGTAATCCTCCCCCGCCAGGGGGAGGTGGCTGGCCCTTGCCAGACGGAGGGGGAGGAACGCGATAACTGCTGTTGTGTGCCCTCCCCCTCCGTCACCTGCGGCGACACCTCCCCCTGGCGGGGGAGGATCGGACGGTCAGCGCTTCTTCCGGCACGCGTCGGAACAGTAGATCACGCTGTCCCAGTCTCGCGCCCATTTCTTCCGCCACGTGAACGGCCGCTCGCACCCCCTCCGTCACCTGCGGCGACACCTCCCCCTGGCGGGGGAGGGTCGGACGGTCAGCGCTTCTTCCGGCACGCGTCGGAACAGTAGATCACGCTGTCCCAGTCTCGCGCCCATTTCTTTCGCCACGTGAACGGCCGCTCGCACGCCGGGCAGACCTTGGTCGGCAGATTCTGCTTGGCGACACCGTTGGGCATCAGCGGGGCTGCGCGTCGAGGAACGCCTCGACGTCGGCGAGGTCGACCGTCTTGTCGAGATACGTCTGGCCGATCCCGCGCGCGAGCAGGAAGGGCAGGGTGCCTGCCGCCATCTTCTTGTCGTGCCGCATGTGATCGACCAGGCGGCCACCGCTCGCGTTGATCTTCGCGGCCGCAAGCCCATCGGGCAGCCCGACAGCGCGCCAATGCGCCGCGACGCGCTCGGAATCCTGGCCTGAGCAGATGCCCTGCGCCGCGGAAAACCCGAACGCCAGCGAGCAGCCGGCCGCGACGCCCTCGCCGTGGATCAACGCCTGCGAGAACCCGGTCTCCGCCTCCAGCGCGTGCCCGAACGTGTGCCCGAGATTGAGCAGCGCGCGCGTGCCCGTCGTCTCATGCTCGTCCGCCGCGACGATCCGCGCCTTCGCCGACACGCTGTGTGCGATCGCGTATTCACGCAGGCCGATGTCGCCGCTCAGCAACGCGGCGCCATTCGCCTCGCACCATTCGAAGAACGCGAAGTCGTCGATCAGGCCGTATTTCACGACCTCGGCGTAACCCGCGCGCAGTTCCCGGATCGGCAGCGTGTCGAGTACCTGCGGGTCGATCAATACCATCACCGGCTGATGGAACGCGCCGATCAGGTTCTTACCGGCGCGCGTGTTGATCGCGGTCTTGCCGCCGACCGAGCTGTCGACCTGCGCGAGCAGCGACGTCGGGATCTGCACGAAGTTGCATCCGCGCTTGAGGATCGAACACGCGAACCCGACGAGATCGCCGATCACGCCGCCGCCCAGCGCGACGACATGATCGCCGCGCTCGACACCGAGTTCGAGCAGCCGGTCGCACAGCATCTCCAGCGTCGCCCAGCTCTTGCTGCTTTCACCTGGGGTTAGGACGATCGCCTCGGACGCAATCCCGGCGGCGGTCAGCGACGCCTGAAAGGTCGTCAGATGCACCGACAAATTCTCGTCGGTGACGATCGCCACGCGCCGCCCTTTGGCAAGCGGGGCAAGAAACTCACCCGCCCGCGCGAGCAACCCCGCTTCGATATGGATCGGGTACGTCCGCGCACCCAGTTCGACAATAACGGTATTCATCGGCCAAGCGCCCTCAGGATAGCGGCGACGGTCGCTTCGTGCGGCGTCTTGTTGCTGACAATGTGGATATTCGCCTGCGCGTAGATCGGGTTGCGGACGCGCGCCAGTTCGGCGAGCACCTTGCCCGGATCGCGGTTGCGGAGCAGCGGTCGACTGTCGCGCCGGCCGACGCGCTCGACCAGGATGTCGGGATGCGCGCTGAGCCACACCGAGATCGCATCGCGCAGGATCAGTGCGCGCGTGTCGTCGTTGATGAACGCGCCGCCACCGGTCGCGATGACCTTCGGCGTGCCGTCGATCAACCGTGCGATCACCCGGCGCTCGCCATCGCGGAAATACTCCTCGCCGTATTTGGCGAAGATCTCGGCGACCGTCATGCCCGACGCGGCCTCGATCTCGTGGTCGGCATCGACGAACGGCAGGTTCATGCGCAGCGCCAGCCGGCGGCCGACCGTGGTCTTGCCGACGCCCATCAACCCGACGAGCACGATCGGGCGATCGATCGGCGCGGGGCGGCGATTGCCCGAGGGTCCGCCTGAAGGGTTGTGGCTTTGCAACATCGTGAGGGGCGCTATACAGCGGCACCGCGCGAGGGCAAAAGCTCTCGGCGCCTGTTTTGTCCACTTCAAGGTTACGCCGCCATGTCCCGTTTCATCGTCTCGGTCGTCGTCGTTCTTGTCGTGGTGGTCGGCGGCCTGTTCCTGCTGGCGGGTCGCGCGACCGAGCGCCCGCAGAGCCGCGTCGAAAAGGCCGTGACGCTTGCGAACCTCTCTTAAGGCCACCCTTGCGGCGGCGGTCGCCGTCGGCGCGCTGGTAGCGTTGGCCCCGGCGATCGGCCAGGACCGTCCCGAATCGATCCTGCCGCCCGGCTTCGGCGAGCCGACCCCCGCGCCGGCGCCCGCCGCGCCGCGTCCGACGCAGCCCGCGTCGGGCCCGCAGCCGGCGCGTCCGACGCCACCGTCGCAACCGCTGCCGTCCACTGCGGTGATCCAGCCGCTGCCGTCGACCGCCCCCGACGGTGCGCCGGTGTCGCCGCCCGTGGTGACGCCAACGGTAGTCGATCCGGCCGTGCTCGCGCGCTACGAGATGCCCGAATCCGCGCGGCGATCGCTCGCGACCGTCGGTCCGGTCACCGCCGACGAGGGTGGGCTGGAGACGGACGCGTTCGGCGATGCCGACGGCCAGTATGTCGAGACGCTGATGCGCCGGCTGACCGCGCCGCTGCCGTCGCGCTGGATGTCGATCCTGCTGCGGCGTGCGCTGGTGTCGCATGTCGATACGCCGCGCCATACCAACGGCGCGGACTTTGCCGCCGAGCGGGCGTGGCTGTTGCTGCGGATGGGCGAATCGGTTGCCGCGCGCGCGGTCACGCAGAGCGTCGATACCTTCAATTACACGCCGAAACTCTATCAGGTGGCGATGAACGCCTCGCTCGCGACCGGCGATCCCGCGGGTCTGTGCCCGCTGGTCCCCGGCGCGATGCGGTATGCCCCGGCGCGCGGCTGGACGATGGCGCAGGCGATGTGCGCAGGGCTCTCGGGTAACCCGGCGCAGGCGACCCCGCTGATCGCCACCGCGAAACGTCGCAACGTCGCGAGCGGTGTCGACATGCTGCTCGCCCAGAAGGTCGTCGGCGCCGGTGCGCAGGGACGCCAGGCGGTGACGATCGAATGGGACGGCGTCGACCAGCTGACCGCGTGGCGGTTCGGCCTGGCGATGGCGACCGGCGTGACCGTGCCCGACGAACTGTATGCGAGTGCCGGTCCGCAGGTGCGTTACTGGCAGGCACTGTCGCCATCGCTGGCGCTGGGCGATCGGCTTGCGCCTGCCGAAGCCGCGGCGGGGCAGGGGGTGCTCTCCAGCGCCGCGCTGGTCGATCTGTATGCGGCGACCGCGAACGACGACGACGCGCAGAGCGGTGCGAGCGCCACGGCGAATGATCTGCAAACCGCCTATGCCGATCGCAGTGCCGACGCCCGACTGGCCGCGATGCGTCAGTTGTGGGGCGGCACGGACGCGCGGCCGTCCTACGCGCGACTGGTGCTGACGGCGCGGGCGGCGGCGCGGATGACGCCGGCGGTGGGCAAGGCCGAGGCGGATCATCTGGTCGCGTCGATGCTGACCGCCGGGCTCGACCGGACCGCGGCGCGCTGGCTCGGCACCGTGCCGACCGGCAGCGACGCGTGGGCGATGATCGTGCTGAGCGATCCCGATGCATATCGTCGGCTGAGCTATTCGGATCTCGCGGCGTATTCGGGCGGGGAAGGCGATTCGGCGTTGAAGCAGCGCATGCTGTTCGCCGGGCTCGCGGGGATGGGGCGGCTCGCGCAGGGTGACATCGAACGTGCCGCGCAGACGCTGGGCGTGCGGATCGGTGCGGACAATGCGTGGACGCGCGCGCTCGATCGGGCGGCGCGGGACGGTCAGCCGGGCACCGTCGTGGTGCTCGCGGCGATCGGCATGCAGGCGCCGAACTGGAAGAGCATCTCGCCCGAGGCGCTGTACCGGATCGTCGGTGCGCTGCGCGCGGTCGGCCTCGACGGCGAAGCGCGGATGATCGCGGCCGAGGCGATCGCGCGGGCGTGACGCACGGCCGGGATCGCGCGCTGATCGATCGCTTCCTGGAAATGATGACGGCGGAGGCCGGCGCGGCGGCAAACACCGTCGCGGCGTATCGCAGCGACCTGTCGCTCGCGTCGCAGATGCTCGGCGGCGAGCTGGTCGACGCGGACGCCGATGCGCTGGCGACGCTGGCGGGTGCGTGGTCCGCGCTGTCCAATGCGACAGTCGGTCGAAAGGCCGCCTCGCTTCGGCGCTTTTTTGCGTTCCTCGCCGACGAAGGCCACCGCGCCGATGATCCCGGCAACGCGCTCCCTCGGCCCGGCACCGTCCGCGCGTTGCCCAGGATATTGAGCCACGCCGACGTCGATCGCCTGTTCGCCGCGATCGCGGAGCGCGCCGCACGCGATCCGCTCGACCCCAACGACCTGCGGCTGTCGGCATTGATCGAGCTGCTCTACGGCTCCGGCCTGCGTGCGACCGAACTCGTCAGCCTGCCGCGCAACGCGGTTCACCCGGATCGCCCGTTCCTGATCCTGCGCGGCAAGGGCGGGCGCGAGCGGCTCGTCCCGATCTCGGACCGTGCGCGCGCGGCGGTGGCGCTGTGGCGGACGTATGTGCCGACGGATCGCGCCTGGCTGTTCCCGTCGGGCAAGGGGCATCTGTCGCGGATCCGCCTGTACCAGATCGTCAAGGCGCTCGCCGCCGAGGCCGGTATCCCGCCGGACCGGGTCAGTCCGCACGTGCTGCGCCATGCGTTCGCGACTCATCTGCTGGCTGGCGGCGCCGATCTGCGCGCGCTGCAATCGATGCTCGGCCATGCCGATATCGCGACCACCGAGATCTATACGCACGTCGATTCGAGCCGACTCGTGGAGCTGGTGAACGCGCGCCATCCGCTGGCCGATACGCCGCCACGTTGACCTTCCGCCGCGCGAGCCGTAACCGCGGGCCATGCCAAGCTTCCTCGACTTCGAGAAACCGATCGCCGAACTCCAGGGCCGGATCGACGAACTCCGCGATACCGCCGTTGAAGGCAGCGTCGATCTGTCCGCCGACATCGCCCGTCTCCAGGCGAAATCCGACAAGCTGCTGAAGGACACCTTCGCGCGGCTGACACCGTGGCAGAAGACGCAGGTCGCGCGTCATCCCGAGCGGCCGCACTTCAAGGATTATGTCGCCGCATTGTTCGACGAGTTCGTGCCGCTGGCGGGCGACCGCGCGTTCGGCGACGATCAGGCGATCCTCGGTGGCTTCGCGACGTTCCGGGGCCGCAAGATCATGGTGCTCGGCCATGAGAAGGGCGACGACACCGCGAGCCGCCTCCGCCACAATTTCGGCATGGGCAAGCCCGAGGGATACCGCAAGGCGATCCGCCTGGTCGAACTCGCCAACCGATTCGGCCTGCCGATCGTCACGCTCGTCGACACCTCGGGCGCGTTCCCCGGCATCCAGGCCGAAGAGCGCGGCCAGGCCGAGGCGATCGCCCGCTCGACCGAGGCGTGCCTCAATGCCGGCGTGCCGATCGTCGCGGTCATCGTCGGCGAGGGCGGCTCTGGCGGTGCGGTCGCGCTCGCCGCGGGCAACCGCGTGCTGATGTTCGAACACGCGGTCTATTCGGTGATCAGCCCCGAGGGCTGCGCCTCGATCCTGTGGCGGACCGCGGACAAGGCACCCGAGGCGGCCGAGGCGATGCGGATCACCGCGCAGGATCTGAAGGCGTTCGGCGTCATCGACGATATCGTCGCCGAACCGCTCGGCGGCGCGCACCGCGACGCGACGGCGGCGATCGAGTCGCTGGGCAATGCGGTGGCGTCCGCGCTGTCGGACCTCGAGACGCTCGATCCCGCCGACCTGCGCAAGGATCGCCAGGCGAAGTTCCTCAAGATGGGTCGTCTCTGACGCGGTCGCTCACCCGGCGGCACCGCGCCGAACAGCACACCGAAAGAAGGGCGGCGAAACCGAAGTTTCGCCGCCCTTTTTCGTACGCTACTCGAACCGAAATTACGTGGTCGAGGTGTTCAGCTTGGTCGAGACGTTGTTGAACGTCTTGTTCAGGCTGTTGCCCAGGCCCTGCATCGCAGCGATGGCGGCGACGGCGATCAGCGCGGCAATCAGGCCGTACTCGATGGCAGTCGCGCCCTTGGAATTCTTGAAAAACTTGCGGATCGTCTTCATTCCGGTCTCCATGGTTGGATTGCTTCAGTGTCACCCGGCTGGCCGGATCGACCGGAACAGCGCAACGAGAGATACAAGTGGTTCGTTGAGAAAGGTTTAAGGCGGATATCGATGATTTCCGCGGCGCCGACATTTGCCGGCTGGTAGGCGGCGGGCGGGCCGCAAACCCAGCCCGATCAGCGCGCCTGGGAAACCTTGGTATCGACCGTGTTCCACATGCCGATCGTCGAATTGGCCATCGCGGTCAGCCCGACGATCATCGCGATCACCACCAGGCCGAGTATCAGGCCATATTCGATCGCCGTCGCGCCGCGTGAATCGCGTACGACGCGGGCAAGGGCGCGCAACAGCCGGTTCGTTATGGACACCTTGGATCGCATCATCGCATGTCTACGTGCAGGAGATTAAAGAATGACCAATGACCGGCTCGCGCGTGCCGCACCCCGTCTGCTGCCCGTCGTCGCAGCGGCGCTCGTCGATCTGGAGGGGCGCGTGCTGCTCCAACAGCGGCCCGAGGGAAAGTCGCTCGCCGGGCTGTGGGAGTTCCCCGGCGGCAAGGTCGAGGAGGGCGAGACGCCCGAAGCGGCGCTGATCCGCGAACTCGAGGAGGAACTCGGCATCGCCGTGCCGCACGCGTGCCTCGCCCCCGCGACCTTCGCCAGCGCGCCGCTCGGCGATCGGCATCTGCTGTTGCTGCTGTATGTGACGCGCAAGTGGAGCGGCGTCCCGCGCGCGCTGGAGGCGACCGCGCTGCGCTGGGTCAGGCCGGTCGAGATGCACACACTGCCGATGCCCCCAGCCGACCGCCCGCTGATCGGCCTGCTCGACGCACTGATCTGACGCGCGGCCGGCGGCGGCGGCGGTCCAGCGCCGCGGGCAGTTTTCGTGACGCCGCCGCTGGTTTGGCACAGTCCATCGCCAAGAGCCCGCCATCGACACGGCAATTGCTAGGCAAGGCTCCCCCGCTTCGTATACCATCCGACGGACTCGTGGGGCGTATGGTGAAAAAGACCTACAGAACGTTGGACGCCCTGCGTGGAGTCGCGGCCCTCGCGGTCGTGATCTTTCACGCCAAGCGGTTGCTCGGGCAGGACGTCATGCCGAGCGGCTACCTCGCGGTGGACTTCTTCTTCGTCCTGAGCGGGTTCGTGATCGCCCACGCCTACGACCCGCGACTGCGGGCCGGGATGTCGAGCACCACGTTCATCTGGCACCGGCTGGCGCGCTTCTATCCGCTCTATTTTCTCGGGTTCGCCGCGGGGCTGCTCTACGAGGTCGGCCTGATCGGCATGCGCAACCCGGCCGCGATCCCGGTGCACAGCCTGCTACCCGCGGCCGCCGCAGGCCTGCTGTTCCTGCCATTCCCGTTCGCGCAACGCGACGGCAACCTGTTCGCGTTCAACATCCCGTCCTGGTCGCTGTTCTTCGAACTCGCGGTCAACGCCGCCTACGCGCTCTTCTTCCGCTTCCTGACCGTGCCGGTTCTGACCGCGTTGGTCGCGCTCAACGGCGCGATCTTCGCCGCGATCGTCGTCACGCACGGCACGGCGGATTTCGGGGCGTTGGACAGTCAGGTCGTCTTCGCCATACCCAGGACGCTCTTCTCGTTCTGCACGGGCTTGCTGATCTACCGGCTCGAGATCAAAGCCCTGACGATGCCTGCGCTCGTCATCTTCGCGCTGATCGTCGCGCCGATGGTCTTTCCGGTCGGGCCCGCCGTGGCGCTGGCATTCGTATTTGCGATCAGTCCGCTCGTGGTTGTGCTCGGGTCGTCGGTGGAACCCGGGCAGCGCACGCGGAAACTGTTCGAGTTCCTCGGCGCGATATCGTTCCCGATCTATGCGCTCCACCGCCCGGCGCTCGCCTTCGCGCAGACGGCCTCGCAACGCTTCCACCTGTCGCCGCTGCTCATGCTGGCACTGGTGATCGTCGCCCTGGTCGCGCTGAGCCCGCTGATCGAACGGTTCTACGACAAGCCGATGCGCAAAAAGCTCGACCGCCTGGCCAAAGCCGTCCGCCTCCGAGGTCGGACCGTCGAACCGGAAGGTTGAACGGCGCTTGGTTCCAGGGCCGAGCGGTGCCGGATTGGCAGCTAGCGAAAATGGAGGGCCGACCCGTCTGTAATTTATCGGGGTCTGCTCGTGCGCGACCTTGGCGAAGGATTTTGTTAGCCCGGGTTCCCGAGATATCTTACGCGTGATCGTAACCCGATTAGGGTCGGACTCATGCTTGTTGTTTTATTGGCCGAAACATCTGCAACGTGATCTGATAGTTTTGGCGCCACACACGCACCGAAGGTGAGTTGACAACGCGTTGTAAGAAAGTTCTTCTCTATGGCTCACGACTCGGGAGACAGTCATGTTGAAAAGAGCTTTATCCGTCGTAGCGCTTGCGTCGTTCTGTGCTGTTGGATTTGCCGCTCCCGTCCAAGCCCAAGGCAAGAAGCAGGAGTATGTGATCGTCTGGTATACGGATGAAGCACATACATCGATTTCCGGGCAGCGCATCGGGTTCTGCGATGGCACGTCGTTTAGAAGCGGCACACCTACGCTGTTTGAAGAAGAGACTTACTACGGCTGCTGAGCGACAAGTCAGCACCGTTCTCGCCCGGGGCGTTTGCATGGCTAACTGCACCTGCCGCGCTGTGCCTGCCGTATTACACGGCGCCTCGGACGAGACGGAGCTGGTTCGAAGCGCAACGGGCATAGCGGGCAACCGGCTCCAAGCCGTATGCTGGTTTAAGGTGCCGCCAGCTCGACCGACCCGAACCACTGGAACGAATGTTTGAGAACGCTCGGTCCGACCGTCGCGATACACGACACTATTGCAGGGTATCGAAAATTGGAGGCCCGACCGGGAATCGAACCCGGGTGCGAGGATTTGCAGTCCTCTACGTCACCACTCCGCCATCGGGCCCCGATGCGTGAAGGCGGCGCAAATGCTTCGTTTTGGGCGGCGGGTCAACCGGCAGTTTGCGCTTCGGGTCGAATTGTCACGATCGATGGGCTGCACGGGGCGTTCCCCGACGCGTGGCGGGCGCGCGGTTGGTCGCAAACCGGGCAATTTTGCGGGACGAGGCGGGTTTTGCCTGCTAACGCGGCCCCAGAGGTGTTGCCGTGGAGTTCCGCATGCGCCCCTCGACGTCCCGCCCGCGGCATCTCGGTGTCACACGGGCGGGCGGGGCGTCTACACCCTCCTCCATCGTCGCTCCATCGTCCGCCCGATATCGTCCCCCCGATATCGTCAGGTGCTGCACTTCGTCGCGTCCGGCGGGGGCATCGACCTGTTTTGAACCAAGTGCGCGCTTGGCGTGGGGCGGGGGGCACGATATCAGGTCGTCACGACAACTAGTGTATTGCACAAGTAAAACAGTTGTGCGACAGGATAAGCCATGACGACGATGAGCATCGACACCGCCCACCCCGCGACCCGGCCCGCCAGCCCGCCCGCGCCCCCTTCGATCGGCGGCTCAGACACCGTTTCCACCGCATCCGCGTTCGACGCCATGCGTCACGCGATGGTCGCCAGCCAGCTCCGCACCAACGCGGTCAACGACCAGCGCGTGGTCGCGGCGATGGCGCGGGTGCCGCGCGAGACGTTCATGCCCGAGGGCGTCCGGTCGATCGCCTATCGCGACACCGCCATCCCGCTCGGCGGCGGTCGCTATGCCAACCTGCCGATGGCGACCGGCCGGCTGCTGACCGAAGCGTATCTGACCGCGAACGACCGTGTGCTGCTGATCGGTGCGGCGACCGGCTACACCGCGGCGGTGCTGTCCGAGATCGTTGCATCGGTCGTCGCGGTCGAGAGTGACCCCGCTTTGATCGCGATCGCGCGGTCGGCGCTTGCCGGGATCGGCAATGTCGAGCTCGTCGAGGGGGCTCTGCCCGATGGCAGCGCCGCGGGTGCGCCGTATGACGTGCTGATCATCGACGGTGCGGTCGAAACGGTGCCCGAGGCGCTGATCGCGCAGGTCCGCCCGGGCGGTCACGTCGTCGCCGGGATCGCCGAGCGCGGTCTGACCCGGCTTGCGGCAGGCCGCAAGACCGAGGGCGGGTTCGCACTGGCCGCTTTCGTCGATGTCGAATGCGTCGCGCTGCCCGGCTTCGATACGCCCAAACCTTTCAAGTTCTGAGGCAGACCATGCCGCGCACCGCTCATATTCGTCGTTTGTTTCTGAGTGTTGCGCTGATTTACGGCGCTGCACCGGCTGGCGCCGAAACGCTGCGGGAGGCGCTGGTCAAGGCGTATAATACCAACCCGACGATCACCGGTCAGCGCGCGGCGTTGCGCGCGACCGACGAGAATGTGCCGATCGCGCGCGCGTCGGGCCTGCCATCGGCGAACGCGACCGCCAACTACACCGAGTACGTCGTCACCGCGCAGAACAACTTCGTCTCCCCGCCCCGGCAGTTCAGCGGGCAGACGAACGTATCGATCCCGTTGTATCTGGGCGGGCAGGTCCGCAATTCCGTGTCCGCCGCCAAGACGCGCGTCGAGGGCGGTCGCGCGACCTTGCGCGGCACCGAGGCGGACCTCTTCACCAACGTCGTCAGCGCGTACATGAACGTGATCCGCGACGAATCGATCGTCGGCCTGAACACGCAGAACGTCCGCGTGCTCGACGTCAATCTCCAGGCCAGCCGCGATCGGTTCCAGGTCGGCGACCTCACCCGTACCGACGTGGCGCAGTCCGAGGCGCGTCTGGCGCTTGCCCGCGCGCAGCTTCAGTCGGCGCAGGCGCAGCTCATCTCCAGCCGCGAAAGCTATATCCAGCTCGTCGGCACGCCACCCGGTACGCTCGAGCCGCCGCCGGCTTTGCCGCATCTGCCCGACAGTCCGGCCATGGCGGTGACGGTCGCGATGGAGAATAATCCGACCCTGCTCGCCGCCGCCAAGGAGCGCGACGCGACCCGCTACGACATCGGCGTCGCCCGCGCCACACGCCTGCCGCAGATCAGCGCGACCGGCGGCGCCGGTTACACCAATTATCTCGGGTCGATCGGCAAGACCAACGGCGTGAGCGCGTTTCCCAATGCGAACACGGCGGTGCAGGGCGGCCTGTCGCTGACCCTGCCGCTGTTCCAGGGCGGTCGTCCGGCGGCACAGGTCCGTCAGGCCGAGGCGTTGCGGTCGCGGGCGATCGAGAACGTCACCGCGACCGAGCGTAATGTCATCTCGCAGGCACGCTCCGCCTATGCCGTTTGGCGGTCGTCGGAGCAGGTGATCCAGTCGTCGGAAACCGCGGTCAATGCGAACAAGCTGAGTCTGGAGGGCGTCCGCGCCGAGAACAGCGTCGGCACCCGGACGATCCTCGACATCCTCAACGCCGAACAGGAATTGCTCAACAGTCAGGTCACGCTCGTGACGGCGCGGCGCGATGCGTATGTCGCGGGCTTCGCGCTGCTGGCCGCGATGGGGCAGGCGGAGGCGCGCGACCTGGGTCTCGACGGCGGCGCGCTCTACGATCCGGTCGCCAATTACAAGCGGGTCAGCCACAAGATCTGGGATTTCGGCGGCGACGGCGAGCCCGCGGCGGTGGCGACCAGTACCGCGCAATCACCCGCGCAGGACGCGCGTGTGCAGCCGCAAAGCGATCCGTTGCTCGCAACGCCGGTTGACAGGAACCCGTCGTTGACGACAGGTATGGATGCGCCGAGCCGCCGATAGGGGCGTGCCCGGTTACGGGGTTTGGGATGGTCCGGATGGGGGATATCAGCGCGGAGCCGTCGATGGAGGAAATCCTTTCGTCGATCAAACGGATCATCGCCGAAGAGGGCGATACGATGCCCGGTCGCAATCGCCGCCCGTCGCGGCCGATGCCGTCCGCCGCCGAGCGCGAACCGGCCTATCTCGATGGCGAAATCGATGACGACGAAATCCTAGAATTGAGCGATCCCATACCGATGGTCGACCGTACGCCCCGCATGCCGAAATCCCCGGTGCTGTCCTCGGTCGATGCCGCGTCCGAGCCGCGCCAGCCTGCTGCGACGAAGCCCCAGCCCGCGGCTGCTGCCGCGAGCGTCAGCGCGCCGACCGATCGTCCGATCGTGTCGCGCGAGACCGCCGCGGCAACGCGCGCACCGCTCGACGCGTTGACGCGGATGATGGTCAAACCCGATGCTAACAGCGACGGCACGCTCGAAGGACTGGTCCGCGAAATGCTGCGGCCGATGCTCCGCGAGTGGATGGATGCGAATCTGCCGGGCTTGGTCGAGGATATGGTCGCGCGCGAGATCGCCAAGATCATGAACCAGCAGCCCTGACCGCGCAGGGTAGCACCGCACAGGGTAGCACAGGGTTTTACGCATAATCGCCGCTGTTTGACGACGGAACCAGCGTGACCCCGGCGGGGTTAGGCTCCGCATGTCCGATCAGAACGCCCGTAGTCCGTCGATCGCCCCCGCCGCGGCCGAGCCGCGTGGGCGCAACGATATTTCGCCCGCGGAGGCGAATAGCGACATCTTTTTCGCGGCGGTGAAGACCACGCGGATGCCGATGGTCGTCACCGACCCGCACCGCGACGACAACCCGATCATCTTCTGCAACGAGGCGTTCTCGTTCATGAGCGGCTATTCGCAGGACGAGATCCTGGGCAAGAATTGCCGCTTCCTGCAAGGCCCCGAAACCGACCGTGCCGCAGTGGCCGAGGTGCGCGCTGCGATCGACAAGCGCGAGGAAGTCGCGGTCGAGATCCTCAACTACCGCAAGAACGGCTCGACCTTCTGGAACGCGCTGTTCGTCTCGCCGGTGTTCGGCGAGGACGGTACGCTCAAATATTTCTTCGCCAGCCAGCTCGACATCTCGCGTCGGCGCGAGGCCGAGGAGGCGCTTCACGAGGCGCAGCGGATGGAAGCGGTCGGCAAGCTGACCGGCGGGATCGCGCATGATTTCAACAACCTGTTGCAGGTCATCCAGGGATACGCCGATATTCTCGACGCGCGGATCGATCCCGGCGATCGATCGGCCCGCCGCGCGGTCGATGCGATCTCGACCTCGGCGACGCGCGCCGCGACGCTGACGCAACAGTTGCTCGCGTTCGCGCGGAAACAGGAGTTGCGCGATCGCTTGATGAACCTCAACCAGCTGATCGGCGATTTCCGCCCGATCCTGGAGCGCAGCATCGGCAGCGGCATCGCGCTTAAGCGCGATCTTGCCACCGATCTGTGGAATTGCCGGGTTGACCCGGTCCAGGCCGAGATGGCGCTGCTCAACATCATCGCCAACGCGCGCGACGCCACCGGTGGCGCGGGGACGGTCACGATCGCCACGCGCAACGCGGTGCTGCCCGAGGATTCAAACCTCGCCAAGCTCGAACCCGGCGAATACGTCGTCGTCAGCATCTGCGACGACGGCCCCGGCGTCGACCTGACGACCGCGGACAAGCTGTTCGAACCGTTCTACACCACCAAGGAAATGGGCAAGGGCGCGGGGCTCGGGCTCGCGATGGTGTACGGCTTCATGCGCCAGTCGGGGGGGCTCGCGACCGTCCGCAATGGCGCTGGCGGCGGCGCGGAATTCTCGCTGTATTTCCCGCGCGCGAGCGGCGCCGTCGAGCGCAAGCCTGCCGCCCCGCTCGCGCCGCGCACCGGTGGCGCCGAGCGCGTGCTGATGGTCGAGGATCAGATCGAGGTCGGCGAACTCGGCCGCACGATCCTCGAGGATCTCGGCTACGAGGTCGTGCTCGTGAACAGTGCGCGCAGTGCGCTTGACACGCTGGCGAGTGATTCCGATTTCAAGCTCCTGTTCACCGACATCCTCATGCCCGGCGGGATGAACGGCGTCGCGCTCGCGCAGTCGGTGCGGCGCGATTATCCGCATACCGCGGTGCTGCTCACCACCGGGTTCGCCGACGAGGCGATCGACGAGGGGAGCCGGTCGTTCGAACTGATCCGCAAGCCGTACCGCCGCAACGACCTGAACGAGCGGATCCGGCAGGTGCTCGACAAACCCGGCGCCCGTACCTGAGATGGCGTACCTGACGTTGGCGTCCTGAGGCTGGCCTAGCGCGGGCGCGCTCGCTAAGGCTCGGCGCATGAGCGAGCTTCCCAAAACCTTCGACCCGGCCTCCATCGAATCGCGCTGGTACGCGCATTGGGAGGCCAGCGGCCAGTTCCGTCCCGACCGTCCGAACGCCGAGCCGTGGACGATCGTCAACCCGCCGCCCAACGTGACGGGCTCGCTGCATATCGGCCACGCGCTCGACAACACGCTGCAGGACATCCTCACGCGTCACGCGCGGCTGAAGGGCAAGGATGCGTTGTGGGTGGTCGGCACCGATCACGCGGGCATCGCGACGCAGATGGTCGTCGAGCGCCAGATGGGCGCGCTGACCCCGCCGCAGAAGCGCACCGATTTCTCGCGCGAGGCGTTCGTCGCCAAGGTCTGGGACTGGAAGCAGGAGAGCGGCGGCGAGATCACGCAGCAGCTCCGCCGGCTCGGCTGCTCGATGGACTGGGCGAACGAACGCTTCACGATGGACGAGGGCTTTTCGAAGGCGGTCCTGAAGGTGTTCGTCGACCTCCACAAGCAGGGGCTCCTCTACCGCGACAAGCGCCTGGTGAACTGGGATCCCGGCCTCGGCACCGCGATCAGCGACCTCGAGGTCGAGACTCGCGAGATCAAGGGCAGCTTCTGGCATCTCCGCTATCCGCTGGCGGATGGATCGGGCTTTATCGAGGTCGCGACCACGCGGCCCGAGACGATGCTCGCCGACATGGCGGTGGCGGTGAACGGCGCGGACGAGCGCTACACCGCGCTGATCGGCAAGCAGGTGAAGCTGCCGATCACCGGACGGCTGATCCCGATCATTGCCGACGACCATGCCGATCCGGAACTCGGCTCGGGTGCGGTGAAGATCACGCCGGGACACGACTTCAACGATTTCGAGGTCGGCAAGCGGGCAGGGATGGCCGCGGGGTCGATGCTCAACATGCTCGATGCCAAGGCGCGCGTCGTGCAGGTGTCCGACGGGTTGATCCCCGCCGAGCTGCTCGGGCTGACGACCGCCGAGGCGCGCAAAGCCGTCGTCGCGCGGCTGAAGGCCGAAGGCTTCCTGATCGCGCACGTCGACAAGGACGGCGAAGAGCACGACGCCGAGCCGCGGACGATCCAGACACCGTATGGCGATCGCTCGGGCGTGGTGATCGAACCGTGGCTGACCGACCAATGGTATGTCGACGCGAAGACGCTCGCGCAGCCGGCGATCGAGGCGGTGCGGACGGGCGCGATCGATATCGTGCCGAAGACGTGGGAGAAGACGTTCTTCAACTGGATGGAGAACATCCAGCCCTGGTGCGTGTCGCGACAGCTGTGGTGGGGCCATCAGATCCCGGCGTGGTTCGGCCCGGATGGTACGCCGTATGTGGCGGAGACCGAGGCGGAAGCGCAGGCTCTAGCCGGTGAAGGCGTCACGCTAAGCCGCGACCCCGACGTACTCGACACGTGGTTCTCCTCCGCCCTCTGGCCCTTCGCCACGCTCGGCTGGCCCGAGGAAGGTGCCGTTCCCTCTCCCCTCCGGGGAGAGGGCCAGGGTGAGGGGCAGCCAAGCAGCGCCACGCCCGGTACGACCCCTCACCCCGACCCTCTCCCCGCAGGGGAGAGGGGGCAGCAGTTAGGCGGGCGCTACCCGAACGACGTCCTGATTTCCGGCTTCGACATCCTGTTCTTCTGGAACGCGCGGATGATGATGCAGGGGCTGCACTTCATGAAGGACGTGCCGTTCCGCACGCTCTACCTCCACGGCCTCGTCCGCGCGGCGGACGGCGCGAAGATGTCGAAGTCGAAGGGCAACGTCGTCAATCCGCTCGGGCTGATCGACACCTACGGCGCCGACGCGCTGCGCTTCTTCATGGCGGCGATGGAGAGCCAGGGCCGCGACATCAAGATGGATGAGAAGCGCGTCGAGGGCTATCGCAACTTCGCGACCAAGCTGTGGAACGCAGCCCGGTTCGCACAAGCCAACGGCATCGTCGCCAGCACGACGCTGGAGGCACCGCGCGCGGACCTCGCCGTCAACAAGTGGATCATCGCCGAGACGATCGCGACCGTCCAGACGGTCGACCTCGCGCTCGCCGACTACCGCTTCGACGGCGCCGCCAACGCGATCTACCAGTTCGCGTGGAGCCGGTTCTGCGACTGGTATCTCGAACTCATCAAGCCGCAGATGGTCGGCGACGAGCGCGGCGTCATCGACGACGAATCGAAGGCTGTCGCGGGCTGGGTGCTCGACCAGATTCTGGTCCTGCTCCACCCGTTCATGCCGTTCATCACCGAGGAACTGTGGCACGCGATGGCCGACCCCGCCCATCCGCGCGAGCACGACCTGATCGTCGCGCAGTGGCCGATGGCCGACGCGCGCGCGCTCGATCCCGAGGCGAGCAAGGAGGTCGACTGGCTGATCCGTCTGGTTCAGGAAATCCGCACCGCGCGGAATGAACTGAATGTGCCGCCCGGCGCGCGTCTGCCGCTCCACGTCCGCGATGCGAATGCGGCGACGTTGGCGCGGCTTCAGCGCCAAGCTTCCGCGCTCGCCCGTCTTGCCCGCGTCACGCATGCCGAAGGCGAAGCCACCGGCGGCGCGGCGCAGGTCGTGGTCGATGAGGCGACGTTCGTCCTCCCCCTCGAAGGCGTGATCGACCTCGACTCCGAACGCGCCCGCCTGACCAAGGCGATCGCGGCGGCGGAAAAGGAACGCGACGCGCTGTCCGGCCGCCTCGGCAACGCCAGCTTCGTCGAACGCGCCAAGCCCGAGGCGGTGGAAAAGGCCAAGGCCGACCACGCCGACAAGGCCGCCGAGGCTGCTCGCCTCCACGCCGCACTCGGACGCCTGGGCTAACCTGCTCCCCTCCCGCTTGCGGGAGGGGTTGGGGGAGGGGCGTGCACCAAGAAGCCGGACGCCAGTACGTACGTCGTGCCCTCCCCTGGCCCCTCCCGCAAGCGGGAGGGGAATGCGTGGTTGAAGCGCTCGTCGCTTCTACCACAGTCCGCTCCCCCCGGATTCCGTGGGGATGGCGAACCGGCGGGCATGGCGAGGGAGCCTTCGACTCTCAAATCAGCACCGCCGTTTCCCCCGCTTCCCCCCGGCGAAGGCCGAGGTCCAATGGGGTGACGTGCTGACTGCGACAGCGCGTCGTTACTGCGACCTTTCCAATTGGACCCCGGCCTCCGCCGGAGCGGTATAGTTGTTCGCGCGCGCGGGACCTACCGGCTTGTTCCGGAGTTCACTCCGCGGCTAGGCAGTCGATTATGACAGGGCGCCTGACCGTCCGCCGGTGGTTGCCGGACCGAGTTCGGCCTAACGGAGAGACTGTGTGAGCGACCTTCCATCCGACCTCGAAACCGGCACCGTTTCCCAAGAACCATTTAGCACAAAACCCGACCGCCCCCGCGGCAAACCCGGCCAACGCGACCTCACCTCCGGGCACATCGGCCGCACGCTCCTCGCTTTCGCACTCCCGACGCTCGGCTCGAACATCCTGCAATCGCTCAACGGCTCGATCAACGCGATCTGGGTGGGACGCTATCTCGGCGAGGGCGCGCTCGCCGCAACCTCGAACGCCAACATCATCATGTTCCTCACCTTCGGCGCGGTGTTCGGGTTCGGCATGGCGGCGACGATCCTGGTCGGGCAGAGCTTCGGCCGGCACGATCTGGAGGGTGCGCGTCGGGCGTTCGGCTCCGCGGTCGGCCTGGTCCTCGGTGGCGCGATCGTGATCGCCGCGCTCGGCTGGGTATTCGCACCCGAGATCCTCCATCTCCTCGCCACGCCGGGCGACGCGATGCCGCTCGCGCTCGCCTATCTGCGCGTGATCTTCCTCGGGCTGCCCGCGTCGATGATGATGGTGCTGCTGATGATGGGCCTGCGCGGCACCGGCGATTCGATGACGCCGCTGTGGTTCATGCTGCTTAGCGCGATTCTCGACAGCGGGCTCAACCCGCTGCTGATCGCCGGTATCGGACCGTTCCCGCAGATGGGGATCGCCGGCTCGGCGATGGCGACGCTAATCGCCAGCCACGTCTCGCTGCTCGGGCTGGTCGCCTATATCTACGCGCGGGACCTGCCCCTGCGGCTACGCGGCAACGAACTTCGCTACCTGATCCCCGAGCGCGCGCTGACCGGCACGATCGTGCGGAAAGGCCTGCCGATGGGTGCGCAGATGCTCGTCATGTCGACTGCCGGTCTCGCGATGGTCGGGCTGGTCAACCGGCTCGGCGTCGATACGGCGGCGGCCTATGCGGTGTCGCAACAGCTCTGGACCTATATCCAGATGCCTGCGCTGGCGATCGGCGCGGCGGTCAGTTCGATGGCGGCGCAGAATATCGGCGCGGGCCGCTGGGACCGGGTCGGGGACATCACCAAGTACGGCCTGCTGTTCAACGTCGCGCTGACCGGGGCGATGGTAGCCGTGGTGATCCTGTTCGATCGCCCTGTGATGACGCTGTTCATCGGCAGCGACAGCCCGGCGCTGCCGATCGCGCGGCATATCCAGCTGATCGCAAGCTGGAACTTCATCCTGTTCGGCGCGACGATGGTGCTGTTCTCGACCGTCCGCGCGAACGGCGCGGTGATCGCGCCGCTGCTCGCGCTGATCGTCGCGATGTACCCGGTGCGGATCGGCTTTGCGTTGCTGGCGAAACCCTGGCTCGGCGGCGATGCCCTGTGGTGGAGTTTCCCGCTGGGATCGCTCACCACCTTGGCGATCGCGATCGGCTATTATCGCTACGGGAACTGGCGAAAGGGTGCGCTGGTGGTGCCGGACGACAGCGAGGAACAGGCGCACGGCCTGAGCGAGCCGGGTGGGCGGTTGCAGCCTACGGGGTGAGGCTCTCGACTCAAGCTACCACCCCGGCGAAGGCCGGGGCCCAATTGGGGGACGGCGCTAACCAAGGGCGGCGCTGCGTTACTGCGACCTTTCCAATCGGGCCGCGGCCTCCGCCGGGGTGGTGTGCGTAACGAGAGTTGCCGGAGTGCCTACCGCAACCGCTTCACGAACGACCGGCCACCCTCGCGCCGCTCCATCTGAAAATTCGGGATCGTCTCGATCAGGTCCGCCAGCCGGTTGAACCCATAGTTGCGCGCGTCGAAGCTCGACCGGTTGCCCGCGAGCTGGCCGAGTTCGGCGACGCTCGCATAGCCCTTCTCGTCGCGCTTCACCGCGTTGTACGCGTCGATCAGCAGCTTGATGACCTCTTCGTCGATCGGCTGCGTGGTCTTTGGACGCGTGGCGGGCGCGGGGGCGGCGGCCTTCTCGCCAGCAACCGGCGCGGGTGCCGGTACAGGCATCGCCTGCGAGGATTCGTTAAGCGCGCCGACGTCGATGAATCGCGTGCAGGCCTGGCGGAACCCCTCAGGCGTGCGGCTCGTCCCGAAGCCGTATACCGGGATGCCGTCCTGCCGGATGCGCGTCGCCAGCGGCATGAAGTCGCTGTCCGACGACATGATCCCGAACCCGTCGATGCGTCCGCGGAACAGCAGGTCCATCGCGTCGATCGTCATCTTCATGTCGGTGGCGTTCTTGCCCTTGGTCAGGTCGAACTGCTGCTGCGGCTCGATGCCGTGCTTGATCGACATATCGCTCCACGCCTTCAGCGCGGGCTTCGACCAGTTGCCATAGACCCGCCGGACGTTGACCGTGCCGAGCTCGGCAAGGACGGTCAGGACCGGGTCGAGGGTCGCCGCGGACGCATTGTCCGCGTCGATCAGGAGGGCGATGTTGCGCGTTGTCGTGTCGATCATGCGGTCGGGATTAGCCGCGCCCGCGCGCCGCGTCCACGCTCCAGGCGCCACCACCCGCCGCGGCAAGGTACAGGAAGACGAAGCAGTAGAGCACCGCCGGCTCGCCGCCATTGGCGATCGGGAACGGCCCCTGCGGGAAATGCGCGAGGAAGTACGCGACCGCCGACATCCCCGACAACACGAACGCCACCGGTCGCGTGAACAGGCCCAGCATCAGCAGCGCGCCGCCGCCTACCTCCAGTATGCCGGCGACGTAGAGCAGCGGGTTCATCGGCATCGGGAAGGGCGGCAGGCCGAAGAATTTCGAGATGCCGTGGCTGAAGAACACGAGCGCGACGACGATGCGCATGACGCTGAGCAGGCGGGCGGACCAGATGGCGGGTATCGGCATAGGGAAGTCCTCGGTGTCGTTGCGAGGGTGGAACGTCACACGGGCGCCGGGCGGGGTCAATTCGCGTAAATCGAAACGGATCGTTGACCGGCAACGATCCTCCCCCGCAAGGGGGAGGTGGCTGGCGCTTGCCAGACGGAGGGGGAGGTAAGGGAAACAAGTGTTCTGTGTCCTCCGCCTCCGTCACCTTTGGTGCCACCTCCCCCTTGCGGGGGAGGATCGTATCTACGGATACGCGATCGCGATCACCTCGTAGTCGCGCTCGCCGGCGGGGAGGTCCACCCGTCGCACGTCACCGATCGCCGCACCGCGTAAAGCCCGCGCGAACGGCGAGTTCCAGCCGATCCGCCCGTTGCTCGCGTCGGTCTCGTCATCGCCGACCAGCGTGAGGATGCGCTCGACGTCGTCTTGGTCCGCGACCGTCACGCACGCGCCGAACCACACGCGCGAGCGATCTTCCTGCGCGGCGGGATCGACGACCTTGGCCGCCTTCATCCGCTTCGACAGCCAGCCAAGCCGCCGGTCGATCTCGCGCAACCGCTTGCGGCCATAGATGTAGTCGCCGTTCTCGGAGCGGTCGCCATTGCCGGCGGCCCAGGAGATGACTTCGACCAAGGCGGGGCGCTCGGTCGACAGGAGTTGCTCGTATTCGGTGCGGAGTACGGCGTAACCAGCAGGGGTGATGTAGTTCGGGCGGTCCATGCGCTTCCCTACCATGTTCTCCCGCGCAGGCGGGAGCCCAGTCTGGACTCCCGCCTGCGCGGGAGGACACACTGGATCAGCCCGGCCGGTTCTTCCCCAGATACCACGACAGCCGCGCCGGCCCCCGGCTCTTCGCGCGCGCGGGGTTCATCAGGTCGTACACCACGGCGTTCTCCAGCACGCGCTGCACGTAATTGCGCGTTTCCTGGTACGGGATCGCCTCGACCCAATCGACCATGTCAATCGCCCCGGTGCGCGGGTCGCCGTATGCGCGGAGCCATTTGTTCACGTTGCCGCCGCCGGCGTTGTACGCCGCGATCGCCAGCGGATAGCTGGCGTAGTTGGCGTACACCCGCTGGAAATAGCTCGAGCCCAGCATGATCGACATGTTCGGGTCGGTCGTCAGCGCCGCCTGGTTATACGCCAGCCCGATCTTCCCCGACTGCTCGCGCGCGGTCGCTGGCATGAGCTGCATCAGCCCGCGCGCGCCGGCATGCGACACCGCCGCCCGATCGAACTGGCTCTCCTGCCGCGAGATCGCGTGGATGATCGTCCAGTTGTCTTCATACCCCGCCGGCACCGCGACCATCGGGAAGCCGACCGCGGAATAATCGCTCAAGCCGTTCGCCAGCGCGCTCCGCCCCACCATCACGCCGAGATCGGGGCGATTGATGCTCTTCGACAGCTCGGCGGCGAGCAGGTGATCGGTATCGGTGGTCGCATCCGCCGCGATCTGGCGGACGAACGCCGTCTGATCCTGCCAGTCGCCGATCTGGCCGAGGAACTTCACCGCACGCACCGTCTCGCGCCGGTCGAACGCGGCGCGTACCGACGGATCGACGACGATCGATGCGACCGATGGCGGCGGAACCAGCGCACGCCCGGTCCGCTCGTTCGCCAGCTGCCCGTAATATTGATCGCGGTACCCCGCCGCCTGGCCGTAGAACGCCGCCGCCTGAGGCGCCAACCCGGCCGCCTCCGCCGCACGGCCCGCCCAGTAATAGCCCTTCGACCGGACCTGCGGCGAGCGCGACCCCTTCGCGTACCGGTCGAACAGCGTCATCGCGTCCGCCGGCCGCCCGAGCTGCTTCATCGCCACCCGTCCGCCGAGCCAGGCGAGATTGGTGTATTCGTCGCGCTCGGCATAGGACTTCGTCGAGATGTCCGCGCCATACGGATACGCGTCGTCGATCTGCCGCGCGATGTCGTAGGCCGTCTGGTATTGCCCGTCGTTCGCCGCACCGTTCGCGTTGGTGACCAGCACCTCATACCATTCCGCCGGATTGCCCGGCCGCGTCACCAGCGACCGAGGCCGCGCCAGCCACGCCCGCGCCGACGGGCTCGCCCCCGAATTGCGCAGCCACTGCGCCCGGTCCGCGACATAACCCGCATCGTTCGCATACAGCGTCTGCGTCGCGGATGAGATCTCCGACGCGTTCGGCGCATTCGTCCGGAACGCGAGCCGCGCCTCGAACACGGGACGCCGCGCCGCGCTCGTCCAGGCCAGTTGCCGCTGCGCCGTGCCGGTCTGGCCGGCCCACAACAGCGCATCCGTCCGCGCATCCTGGTCGTCCGACGTCAGCGCCCCGGGAAAGCCCGACAGCACCATCGCCTCGTCGGTCGGCGTCAGCCCGGCGCTCCGCCACGCCGTCCGCACTGCCGCATACGCCTGATCCCGCGCGCCCGTCGCCATCAGCGCCCGCGCATAGGCGACGCCGCCGGATGCGGACTGCGGCGGATACCGGCGGAAGAACGCGATCACGCTGTTGGGCGAACCCGTCGCCGCCTTGCGCTCCGCCGCACGACGATTGGCCGCCTCGTTCGGCCAGCCCGGATGCGCCATCAGGAAGCCTGCATAGCTGTCGAACGGCAGCGCATCGGTCTGCTGCAACGCGCGCCACTGCGCGATGGTCGAGGCGATCGCGCCATCCGTTGCCATCGGCTGCGCATTGGGCCCCATATTGGCAAGCTGTGTACTGTATCGATCGAGCGTCTGCTGACCGCCATCCCCGATGGCACCCGAGGAAACAGCCGTCTGTGCGACGACTGCAAGAAGAAGGCTCGTTTTCAACATCGATGCTACCATGTGGACAGCATACGCATCGAACCCGTATCTGTCCTGAACGAAATCCAGATACTTCCCAAGATCTGGCGCATTAGGACCGCAGGCTGCCGCATGTTTTCAGGATCGATTCCCGCGCTCGTCACGCCGTTCGCCGCCGATGGCAGTTTCGACGAACCCGCCTATCGCGACTTCGTCGAGTGGCAGATCGCCGAGGGCTCGTCGGGCCTCGTCGCCTGCGGCACCACCGGCGAAGCCGCGACCTTGTCGTACGACGAGCATTTCCACGTCGTCCGCGTCTGCGTCGATCAGGCGAAGGGACGCGTGCCCGTCATCGCCGGCGCCGGCTCGAACGATACGCGCGTCGCGTCTGCAAACCTGCGCGCCGCTAAGGACGCCGGTGCCGACGCCGCGCTGATGGTGCCGCCCTATTATAACCGGCCGGGGCAGGAGGGTATCTTCCGCCATTTCGAGGCGCTGGCGCAGACGACGCCGCTGCCGATCATCCTCTACAACGTCCCCGCGCGGACGGTGACCGACATCCAGCCGGCGACGCTGGCGCGGATCGTCGCGGCGTTCCCGAAGGTATTCGTCGGTGTGAAGGATGCCAGCGGCGTCCTCGCCCGCGTCTCGCAGCACCGCGCGTCGTGCGGCCCGGATTTCTGCCAGTTGTCGGGCAATGACGACATGGCGCTGGCGTTCAACGTCATGGGCGGCACCGGGTGCATCTCGGTCTCCGCCAACGTCGCGCCGAA
Organism: Sphingomonas sp. M1A8_2b; assembly: GCF_053345535.1. Classification (NCBI taxonomy): domain Bacteria; kingdom Pseudomonadati; phylum Pseudomonadota; class Alphaproteobacteria; order Sphingomonadales; family Sphingomonadaceae; genus Sphingomonas; species Sphingomonas sp. M1A8_2b. The sequence goes on from NZ_JBKFAH010000001.1 coordinate 1,533,610, forward strand.
GCTGTGCGCGCAGTTCCAGGCGGCGTGCCAGTCGGGCGATTTCGTCAAGGCGTTGGCGTATCAGGACCAGCTCTACGCGCTCCATGAAGCGCTCTTCACTGACGCCTCGCCGGGCCCGGTGAAATACGCGATGACCAAGGTACGGAGCGGCTTTCCGGAGACGCTACGCCTGCCGATGACCCCCGCCGGTGAGGCCTCGCGGGCGGCAGTCGACGCGGCCCTTACACACGCCCGGCTCGCTTAGCGACCGGCGGTTACCCCGCCGCTAAAGAGCGAGATCGACGGCCTTCGCCGCGGCGTGATTGCCATCGAAGGCGAATGCAGCGTTGGGCCCGTCGCGCTCGACCCAGTGCAGAAACAGGTGCGCCGACCACGCATTGGGATTGGGCGTGATCCGGCCGTGCCGACGGTGGACGCCTTGGTACAGGACGCCATCGCCGGGTTCCATGCTGAGCGACGCGAACCCGGCCGAACCGAAGTCGTCCTCGACCACGGGTTTGGGCACGGCAATGTGGTCGGTGCCGATCTCCAGGTTCCAGGGCACGCCGTCGCTGTAGTCCAGCGTCAGCGAAAGGCTGTGTTCGCACGACGGCCTGTCGCTGTGCACGCGGCAGATATCGCCTTCCTGATAGATCCGAAAATAGCTGTACGCGGGCAGCAGGTGGCGCCCGATCGCGGTGGCGACGAACGGCGTCAGGCCCCACAGGAACGTCAGCATCGGCGGGTAATGAAAGCCATAAACTTCGATCGCCTCGCGCCGTAACAATGCCGAGCCGTTTCGCTGCGCGGTCAGCGGCGTCCCTCGAGCCTCCATGTCGGAGACGAGCTGGCGAAGGAAAGCATTGGCGACCGACGGCGCGATCAGTTGTGGAACGGCGGCATAGCCGTCTTGGGCGTAGCGTTGGGTTGCGTTCATAGCGTGAGCTAACCCAACGGCCGGGGAGCGGCAATCATGTGCTATTCGGTTGTGCAGCACAACGTCTGCCGTAGTCGACGCCACCTTGGCGAACGCAACCTTCTTTGAACCACAACGGTCTCCCCTCCCTGGAAGGGAGGGGCCGGGGGTGGGTAGGCCAGCTTGAGTCGCCACGGGCCGGATATGCGCAACCCGACCCACCCCCAAACCCCTCCCTTCCAGGGCGGGGCGAAGAAAAGGGGAAGCCCAAGACTAAGAAGAACTACGCACCACCGCTTCCCCTAAGCCCTCCGACCTCCTACATCGCGCGTCCCATGGCACGTCCCAAACCCCCGACCTTCGAGAAGACCAAGATCGTCGCCGAGAACCGGCGCGCGCGGTATGATTATTATATCGAGCAGGTGTTCGAGGCAGGCATCGCGCTCACCGGCACCGAGGTGAAGGCGCTGCGGGGCGGCGAGGGCTCGATCGCCGAGGCCTATGCCGAGGTGAAGGGCAAGAACGTCATTCTGGTGAATTCGAACATCCCAGAATTCAGCCACGGCAACCGCTTCAACCACGAGCCCAAGCGGCCGCGCAAATTGCTGCTCCACGAGCGCGAGATCAACAAGATGTTCGGCGCGGTCGCGCGCCAGGGCATGACGCTGGTCCCGCTGATGATCTACTTCAATTCGAAGGGCCGCGCGAAGATCGAACTGGCGCTCGCCAAGGGCAAGCAGAACCACGACAAGCGCGACTCGGTGAAGGAACAGGACTGGAAGCGCGAGCAGGGCCGGATCATGCGGGATCGCGGATAGCCTGTGTCGAAGGCGCCGGGCAGTATCTTCGGGCGCCTCGCGGCGTGGTCGCATCGCAACCTGCCGACCCGCGAATCGATGGAGCGCAACCGGCTGCTGCGCCCGGTCGCGCACCGCGTCCTCGCCCCGGAGTTGTGGCGCTTCACCCGACGATCAGTGCCGCGCGGCGTCGCGCTCGGGATGGTTGCGGGCATCCTGATCCCGGTCGCGCAGACGCCCGTCGCGGCGATCTTCGCACTTCCGTTTCGTGCGAACGTGCCGACCGCGGCGCTGACCACCTTCGTCACCAATCCGCTGACGACGCCGCCGCTGTGGATCGCCGCCTATTGGATCGGGTCGTCGCTGCTGCGGCTCGATGCGCATGTTCCGGGCCAGCCGGTCGCCGAGGCGGCGGCGCAGACCGAATGGATCCCGTGGCTGATGCAGGCGGGCCCCGCGACCGCGCTCGGGCTGTTGATCATCACGGTCGTCGCCTCGGTCGGCGGCTATGCGCTCAGCGCGCTCGGCTGGCGGCTATGGATCGCGCGCAAGTGGCGGCACCGCCACGACAATCGTCACGGTCATGTTTCGTAACATTTGACACCGGTTGGAATTGACGGACCGTCCTATCGGCGTAGAACACACCGTATCCAGACGATCTTTCTCCGAGGTTCTTGATGCGCAAGTCGATTGTTACCGTGATCCTGCTCGCGTCCGCCGCATCGGCGATCGCCCAGACGCAAACGGGGCCCAATCCGTCGCCGACGCTGGCCAAGGCCGCGAAGGGCCCGGTCGCCGCCAAGGACGCCAACAAGCCGCAGATCGGGGATTTCGGCTTCGACATGGCCGGCCGCGATACCAGCGTCACGCCGGGCACCGACTTTTTCGATTACGCGAACGGTGGCTGGGTGAAGACGACGCCGATCCCCGCCGATCGCTCGTCCTACGGCATGTTCCATGTCCTCCAGGACCTGTCGCTCGAACGCACCCGCACGATCCTCGACGCCGCTGCCAAGACGCCCGGCGACAAGGTCGGCGATTTCTACACCAGCTTCATGGACGAGGCCGCGGTCAACGCGAAGGGCGTCACCCCGGTCAAGCCGATGCTCGCCGCGCTGAAGACGACCAGGGACAAGACCGCGCTCGTCACCGAGATCGCCAAGCTTCAGCGGCAGGGCGTCGGTGGCCTCGTCGGGGTCGGCGTATCGCAGGACGACAAGGACCCGACCACCTATGTCGTCCAGTTCGGGCAGAGCGGCCTCGGCCTCCCCGACCGCGACTATTACCTCAAGGACGACGCCAAGCTGGCGACCGTCCGCACCGCGTACCAGGCGTATCTCGCGCGGATGCTGACGTTAGCGGGCGAGCCCAACGCCGCCGCCCGCGCCGCCGCCGTGTTCAGTATGGAAAAGGGCCTCGCGACCGCGCACTGGACCCGTATCGAGAGCCGCGACGCCGACAAGACCTACAACAAATGGACCGCCGCCGACTTCGCGGCTAAGGCGCCCGGCTTCCCGTGGGCGCAGTACATGACCGCGATGGGCGTCACCGGCCGTCCGTTCTACCTCGTTGCACAGCCGAGCGCGGTGACCGGCGAAGCGAAGGTGTTCGCCGACACGCCGGTCAATGTCCTCCAGGACTACGCGATGCTAAAGGTGCTGCGTGCCTACGCGCCGTATCTCTCAAGCGATTTCGACAAGACCAACTTCGCGTTCTACGGCACCACGCTGTCGGGCACGCCCGAGCAGCAGGTCCGCTGGAAGCGCGGCGTGTCGACCGTGTCGGAAGCGATGGGTGAGGCGATCGGCCAGCAGTATGTCGCGAAGTATTTCCCGCCCGCATCGAAGGCGGCGGCCGACGATCTCGTCAAGAACGTCATCGCGGCGATGGGCGAGCGTCTCCGGAACCTCGAATGGATGGCGCCCGAGACCAAGACCAAGGCGCTCGCCAAGCTGGCCGCCTTCACCCCGAAAATCGGCTATCCGGACAAGTGGCGCGACTATTCCGCGCTGCAGATCCAGCGTGGCGATCTCGTCGGTAACGTCGCGCGCGCCAACGCGTTCGAATACGACCGCGACCTGAAGAAGCTTGGGGCACCGATCGATCGCGGCGAGTGGTTTATGACGCCGATGACGATCAACGCCTACGCCAATCCGACGATGAACGAGGTCGTCTTCCCGGCCGCTATCCTCCAACCGCCGTTCTTCGATCCGAAGGCGGACCCGGCGGTCAATTACGGCGGCATCGGCGCGGTTATCGGGCACGAGATCAGCCATCACTTCGACGACCAGGGCCGCAAATACGACCTCAACGGCAAGCTCACCGACTGGTGGACGCCGCAGGACGTCGCGCGCTTCAAGGTGTTCACCGACGCGCTCGTGAAGCAGTATGACGCGTACGAACCGCTCCCCGGCCAGCACATCCAGGGTGGCCTGACGCTCGGCGAGAACATCGCCGACTTGGCGGGCCTCACGGTCGCCTACGACGCGTATCACAAGTCGCTCGGTGGCAAGCCCGCGCCGATCATCGACGGCACGACCGGCGACCAGCGCTTCTACTATGGCTGGGCGGGCGTCTGGCGCACCAAGTTCCGCGACGCCGCGCTCCAGCAGGCGCTGTTGTCCGACCCGCATTCGCCGGGTCACCAGCGCGTCCTGACGGTCCGCAATCTCGACCCCTGGTACGCCGCGTTCGGCGCCAAGCCCGGCGAGAAGAGCTACCTCGCCCCCGCCAACCGCGTCCGCATCTGGTAACCGGCACTTCTGCTGTTCTCCCGCGAACGCGGGAGCCCAGGGTCACGAAAGACGCCGTGTGTGACCCTGGGCCCCTGCTTTCGCAGGGGAACGGTATCGGCGAACGGTATCTCGTTTGACTAAGCTTTCCCTGGAGAACCCCATGAAGTCCTTCATCGTCGCCGGCCTGCTCGCCGCAACTGCCATCACCGGCGTCACCGCCGCCATCTCGCAAACGGCTGAGCCGACCCCGCCCGCGTCCGCTCCCACCGGCGCGCAATACGGCAATTTCGGCTTCGACGAGAAGGGCATGGACAAGACCGTCCAGCCCGGCGACGACTTCTACACCTTCGCCAACGGCAATTGGTCCAAGAACACCCCGATCCCCGCCGACAAGTCGAACTACGGCTCGTTCAATCTCCTTTCCGACCTGTCCGAGACGCGCACCCGCGGCATCCTCGACACCGCCGCGAAGGACCCGAACTCGAAGATCGGCCGCGCCTACGCCACCTATCTCGACACCGGCACGATCGAGGCGAAGGGGCTCGCACCGATCCGCCCGTGGCTGAAAAAGATCGCCGCGCTGAGCGACCGCGCGCAATACCCCGCACTGCTCGCCGAGGCCGACCGCGCCGGCATCGGCGGCCCGTTCGGCGGCGGCGTCGGCCAGGACGACAAGCTCCCTGAGCAATACGCGCTCTCGCTTAGCCAGTCCGGCCTCGGCCTCCCCGACCGCGATTATTATCTCAGTGCCGATGCGAAACTGGTCGAGGCCCGCAACGCCTACCGCGCGCATATCGTCAAGATGCTGACCCTCGCCGGCGAACCCAATGCCGAGGCGCGCGCCACCGCCTTGCTCGCGTTCGAGACCGAGATCGCCAAGGTCAGCTGGACCCGCGTCGACAGCCGCGACGCCACCAAGACCTACAACAAGATGACCGTCGCCGATCTCGCCAAGCGCGCGCCCGGCTTCGATTTCGCGGCGTATTTCAAGGGCATCGGCACGCCCGTCCCGACCGTCATCGTCGCCCAGCCCTCCGCTATCACCGGCATCGCCAAGCTCGTCGCGACCGCCCCGATCGGCGTGCTGAAAGACCAGCTGATCCTGCGCTCGCTCGACGGCTATGCCGACGTCCTCCCCAAGGCGTTCGACGCCGAGCAATTCGCGTTCTACGGCACAGTCCTCGGCGGCACGCCCGAGCAGGAAGCCCGCTGGAAGCGCGGCGTCCAGTTCACCTCGGGCGCGCTCGATGACGAGGTCAGCAAGCTCTACGTCGCACAGTATTTCCCGCCCGAGACCAAGGCCGCCGCCGACAAGCTGGTCAAGAACGTGCTCGCCGCGATGGGCCGCCGGATCGACAAGCTCGAATGGATGGCGCCCGAGACCAAGGTCAAGGCACACGCCAAGCTCGCCGCGTTCACCCCCAAGATCGGCTATCCCAGCCAGTGGAAGGATTTCTCCGGCCTGACGATCACGTCCGGCGATGCGTTCGGCAACGAATGGCGCGCGAACGAATGGCAGCACCAGGACAATATTTCCAAGCTCGGCAAGCCGTTGCAGCGCTGGGAATGGGGCATGACGCCGATGACGGTGAACGCCTACGCCAATTTCGGCATGGTCGAGATCGTCTTCCCCGCCGCGATCCTGCAACCGCCGTTCTTCGATCCGAAGGCCGACGACGCGGTCAATTACGGCGGCATCGGCGCGGTGATCGGCCATGAGTTGAGCCATCATTTCGACGACCAGGGCTCGAAATACGATGCGAAGGGCCAGCTTACCGACTGGTGGACGGCCAAGGACATCGCCGGCTTCAAGGCGCTGACCGGCAAGCTCGGCGCGCAGTACGACGCGTACGAGCCGCTCCCCGGGATGCACGTGAAGGGCCAGCTCACGATGGGCGAGAACATCGCCGATCTCGCTGGCCTGACGGTGACGTACGACGCCTATCACACCGCACTCGGAGGCAAGACCGCGCCGGTCCTCGATGGCTACACCGGCGACCAGCGCTTCTATCTCGGCTGGGCGCAGGTGTGGCGTCGCAACTACCGCGAAGCCAACCTTCGCAACCGCTTGCTGACCGATCCGCACTCGCCGTCGCAGCAGCGCGCCTGGGTCGTGCGCAACCTCGACCCCTGGTATGCGGCATACAAGCCGGCGCCTGGCCAGAAGCTGTACTTGACGCCGGAACAGCGCGTCCGGATCTGGTAACAGGCGCTCTTGGCTCCCCAGCGAAGGCGGGGGCCAAGGAGCCACGAGCGCTGTCCCCCGCAACCCTGGACCCCCGCCTCCGCGGGGGAACAGCAGGGCGGGATGATGTGATTGTGACCGACCTGCCATAGCCGCCACTCCGGCGGAGGCCGGGGCCAATTGGGGAACCTCGCTGATGACGGACGGCGTTCCAGTACGACCACCTTCCCAATTGGCCCCGGCCTCCGCCGGGGTGGTGCGGTTCTCGGAGACCGGCTTCGGTGATTAAGAGTAGCGCCCCCCGCAATACCGCATCCCGCTTGACGCCCGGCCCCGCTTGAGCGGATGACTCCCCCGATGGCATCGTTCGCTTTATCCACCTCGGCCCGTAACGCCGCGCTCGTCGCTATCGCCTCGGGCGCTGTCGCCGGCGCGATCGTGCTCCTGCTCGTCGGCAGCTGGATCGCCGCCGCCGGCTTCTTCGCCGCCGCCATCGTCGTCATCGGCGCGGTGATCGCCTGGCGCCTGCTCAACCCGGTCGCCAAGGACGCCCCGCGACCCGTCGACTGGGACCTGACGCGCACCGTCGCCGAAGCCGGCACCGACGCGATCGCGATCACCGACCGTGCGGGACGCCTCGTCTGCGCCAACGACGCGTACGAAGCGCTGTTCGCGGGCTTCCCGACGCCCCCGGGCCTGCCGCTCGACGACGTCGGCACGACCGCGCTCGGCGACGTCGGCCGGGCCGCGTGGCGCGACGGCAGCGCGTCGGTCGACCGTCTCAACGCGCGCGGCGTCCGGCTGTCGGCGCAGGTCGTCCGCGCCGGCGACGAGGCGGACATGCTCGTCTGGCGCTTCGTCACCGCGCAGGATCACGATCTCGCCGAGACGCTTGCGGCGCTGCTGCCCGGCCCAACCGGTGACCGCCTCGGCGGCAGCGGCATCATGGCGGCGCTGCTGTCGCCCGACGGCCGCGTCCGCACCGCCAACCGCGTGTTGCGCGCGCGCGCGCGCGGCAACGATCGCGACTCGATCGAAGGCCACGACTTCGCCCGTTTCCTCATCACCGACAGTCGCGGCTTCGTCCGCTTCGAACGCGAGGGTCTCGAGGGCACGCCACTCCGCGTCCTCCAGGTGCCGTTTCTCGAAGGCGACGACGCCCCCGTGCTCGTGGCGTTGCTCGACGACGAGGAGGCAGCTCCCCCGATCGGCGCGAGCGCGGCCGCGCACGTCCGCAGCCTCGTCAGCCTCATGCCGTTCGGGATGGCGCTGGTCGACCGCGATGGCCGGTTCCTCCAGATGAACGACTCGTTCCTGCGCGCGGCCGGCGTCAATGCCGCCGCGCCGCCGCTGTATCCCGGCGACCTGGTCGTGCGCGAAGACAAGGCCGCGGTCGCCGACGCGATCCGCAAGTTCGCCAGCGGCGCGACGCATTCCGCCGACATGGCGGTCCGCCTCAAGGATCACCCCGACGAGCCGGTCGCGCTGACGATTGCCGGCGCACGCGGCCTCGGCGATGCCGCCGTGTTGCTCAGCCTCAAGGACAATAGCGAGGAGAGCCGCCTCAAGCGCGAGGTGGCGCAGGCCACCAAGATGCAGGCGGTCGGGCAGCTCGCGGGCGGCGTCGCGCATGATTTCAACAACATCCTGACCGCCATCATCGGGCACTGCGATCTGATGCTGATGCGCCATTCGCCCGGTGACAGCGATTATGACGATATCCAGCAGGTCCGCACCAACTCGAACCGCGCCGCCAGCCTGACGCGCCAGCTGCTCGCCTTCTCGCGCCAGCAGACGTTGCGCCCGCAGATCCTCCAGCTCCCCGACGTCGTATCGGAAGTTTCGAACCTGCTTAAGCGACTGATGGGCGAGAACGTCCGGCTCGACATGACGCACGGCCGGAACCTCGGCCCGGTGCGCGCGGATCCGGGTCAGCTCGAACAGGTCGTCGTCAACCTGGCCGTCAACGCGCGCGACGCGATCGTCTCGGCGAACGCGCGCGGCGGCGGCGTGCTCACCATCACCACGCGTGCAGTATATGCGTCCGAAGTCCGCGCAATGGCCTCCGACATCCTGCCGGTCGCGGATTACACCGCGCTGATCGTCCAGGACACCGGCACCGGCATTCCCCCCGACGTGCTGCCCAAGATCTTCGAACCGTTCTTTACCACCAAGGAGTTCGGCAAAGGCACCGGCCTCGGCCTCTCGACCGTCTACGGCATCGTCAAGCAGTCCGGCGGCTATATTTTCGCCGACAGTAAGCTGGGGCAGGGCGCCACCTTCACGATGTATCTGCCGGTCCATTCGGCGCCGGCCGCGACGCGTCCCGCGATCGTCAGGCCGGCGGCGAAACCGGTCGATCTCTGGGGGACCGGCACGATCCTGCTGGTCGAGGACGAGGATATGGTCCGCGCGGTCGCCGAACGCGCGCTCTCGCGGCAGGGCTATACGGTGCTGACCGCGGAGAATGGCGAGGCCGCGCTGGAGGTGCTCGAACAGCATGGCCGCCCCGATCTGTTGATCAGCGACGTCGTCATGCCACAGATGGACGGCCCGACGATGGTGCGGCACGTGCGTGAGAAATATCCCGATCTGCCGATCCTGTTCATGTCGGGCTATGCCGAGGAGCAACTGCGCAAATCGATCGATCTCGACAATGTTTCGTTCCTGCCCAAACCGTTTTCGGTGCAGGAACTCGCGGAAGCTGCGCGCGACGTGCTCGCGACGCGCCGGGCATAAACTGCGGCGACACGAACAAGATGTTGGCAAGTCGTAACAATCTCGACTAAGCGAGGACATGACCGCTTCCCAGCAGATCCTCCCCCAGCAGATTCTGATCGTCGAGGATGAACCGTTGATCGCCATGATGCTCGAGGATTTTCTCGAAGTATTGGACAAGGGGGTCGCAGGCTCGGTCGACACCGTGGCCGACGCGTTGAAGCGGATCGAGGAGGGCGGCGTCGATGGCGCGATCCTCGACGTGAACCTGCGCGGAGGCGAAAAAAGCACCCCTGTTGCCGAAGCCTTGGCCGCGAAAGGCGTTCCTTTCGTCTTTGCCACTGGCGGTGGCGACGACGGTGTAGCGCCGGAATTCCGCGACCGCCCCCGGTTGCACAAGCCCTTCACCATGGACGGCGTAGCGAAGGCGCTCGAAGGCCTCTGACCCTTTCCGTCATCCTGACGAAAGTCAGGATCCAGAGTAACTAAGCACGCGGTTGAAGGCTCAGCTTCCTGAATTTCGTCAGGATGGCGTGCTCGGCGTCATGCGCTTGCATCGCTGCTCGGCGTAAAATTCAACGCAACTCTCTTGCGCAAATGCCCCCTGCCGCGACATAGGCGGTCGCCATGACCCGCACATTCGATAAATCGCGCCTGCCGAGCCGCCACGTCTCCGTCGGCCCCGAACGCGCCCCGCACCGCAGCTATTACTACGCGATGGGCCTCGACGAGGAGCAGATCGCGCGCCCGTTCGTCGCGCTCGCGTCCGCCGGCAACAACTCCGCGCCCTGCAACACCACGCTCGACGCGCAGGCCGATGCCGCGCAGGCCGGCGTCATCCAGGGCGGCGGCATGCCGCGCCGGTTCAACACGATCACCGTCACCGACGGCATAGCGATGGGCCATCAGGGCATGAAGGCCTCGCTGGTAAGCCGCGAAGTCATCGCCGACTCGGTCGAACTCTCGGTCCGCGGCCATTGCTACGACGCGCTGGTCGGGTTCGCGGGCTGCGACAAGTCGCTCCCCGGCATGATGATGGCGATGCTCCGCCTCAACATCCCGTCGGTGTTCGTCTATGGCGGTTCGATCCTGCCCGGCCGCTATCAGGACCGCGACGTTACCGTCGTCGACGTGTTCGAGATCGTCGGCAAATACGCCGCCGGTGCGTGTCCGCTCTCCGAGGTCCACGCGATCGAAAAGGTCGCGTGCCCCGGCCACGGCGCGTGCGGTGGCCAGTACACTGCGAACACGATGGCCTGTGTCGCGGAGGCGATCGGTTTGTCGATCCCGAACAGCAACATGGTGCCCGCACCTTACACCACGCGCGAACAGATTGCGGTGGCGGCCGGCGCGCAGGTCATGGAGTGCCTGGCCGACAACATCCGCCCGCGCGACATCTGCACGCGCGAGGCGTTCATCAACGCCGCGCGCGTCGTCGCTGCGACCGGCGGATCGACCAACGCCGCGCTGCATCTGCCCGCGATGGCTAGCGAGGCGGGCATCGAGTTCGACCTGTTCGACGTCGCGGAGATCTTCAAGACAACGCCTTACATCGCGGACCTCAAACCCGGTGGTAAGTACGTCGCCAAGGACATGTACGAGGCTGGCGGCGTCTACATGCTGATGAAGACGATGCTCGCCGGCGGCTTCCTCAACGGCGATTGCCTGACGGTGACTGGCAAGTCGCTCGGCGAGAATATCGACCAAGTGACGTGGAACCCCGACCAGAAGGTCATCTACGATATCAAGACCCCGCTGACCCCGACCGGCGGCGTCGTCGGCCTTCGCGGCACGCTCGCTCCGGAAGGCGCGATCGTGAAGGTCGCGGGCATGCACCGCCTCCAGTTCTCCGGCCCGGCCCGCGTCTTCGATTGCGAGGAGGACACCTTCGCCGCGGTCGAAAACCGCGAGATCAACGAAGGCGAAGTCATCGTCATCCGCTACGAAGGTCCTAAGGGCGGCCCCGGCATGCGCGAGATGCTGTCGACCACAGCCGCGCTCTACGGCCTCGGCATGGGCGAAAGCGTCGCGCTGATCACCGACGGGCGCTTCTCCGGCGGCACGCGCGGCTTCTGCATCGGCCATGTCGGCCCTGAGGCGGCGGACGGTGGCCCGATCGCGCTGGTCGAGAATGGCGACATCATCCACATCGACGCCGAGGCCGGCACGATCGACCTCGACGTTCCCGAGGACGTGATGGCGGAGCGGCGTGCCGCGTGGGTACCGCGCACCAACGATTACGGCTCGGGCGCACTCTGGCGCTATGCGAAGACCGTCGGCCCCGCCTACAAGGGTGCCGTCACGCACCCAGGAGCCGCAGCCGAAACCCATGTCTACGCGGATATCTGAGCCGACGCGGAAATTTGAGCGGAGACGAGTGTCTCGGCAAAACCCGCAACCCGCCCGTCACCCCAGCGAAAGCTGGGGTCTCCCGATTGGCGCGCGCCGCGACCCGAACGGGGAGATCCCAGCGTTCGCTGGGATGACGGACAGCGGTTTGAAAGTCGGCTTCGGCAAGACACTGAGCCGCCTCTTTTGCCTCTCCCTCATCCCGCTAGCGGCCTGCGGGCCAGGCAAGCCATCCAGCACGCAAGTCGCAGCCGAACAGGCCAAGGAGTCCGCCGGCGATCTCCGCATACCCTGCGCCCGCGGGACCGCAGCGCTCGAAACGGTCTGCACGATCGAACAGGCCAGGGGCGAGACCGGCCCGGTCCTGACCATCCGCCACCCCGACGGCGGCTTCCGCCGCCTGCTCGTCACCGACGACGGACGCGGCGTCATCGCGGCCGACGGAGCTGAGGTCGCGAAGGTCGGCCTGATCGAGGGCAACGGTATCGAGGTGTCGATCGGCGACGCCCGCTACCGCCTCCCGGCCACCATCAAGAGCGCGACCAAGCCGTCATGATTCGCATCGAGGGGCAGGCGATCCTGACTGCCGCCGCAATGCGCGCGGCGGAAGACGCGGTAATCGCCACCGGCGTGTCGGTCGAGACGCTGATGGAACGCGCCGGTACTGCCATCGCAGGCGCCGTCCGCCGGTTGGCCGGCGCGAACGACGTTCTGATCCTGTGTGGTCCCGGCAACAACGGTGGCGACGGCTATGTCACCGCGCGGGTACTGACGGAGATGGGCATTCCGGTTCGCGTGGCGGCGCTGTCGGAGCCGAAGACGGATGCGGCGAAGTCGGCAAGGGCAGGGTGGTCCGGCCCGGTTGAAACTTTGGCGGAAGCGATGCCCGCCCCGATTTTGGTGGACGCGCTGTTCGGCACGGGCCTGACTCGTCCGCTAGACATCGATGTTCTTCCACCCACCGGCCCCTCCCCGGCGAAGGCCGGGGCCCAGTTGGGTAGCCCTGTCGATGAGCCGATCGGTTCACCCACCTGGACCCCGGCCTCCGCCGGGGAGGGGACGGTGGTGGGGCGGCTCCACTCGCTGGCCAACGCCGCGCAACTCAGCATCGCCGTCGACCTCCCCAGTGGACTCGCCACCGACTCCGGGAATTCTCTCAGCGAGCCACCAGTCTTCGACCTCACCCTCGCCCTCGGCGCGGTAAAACCCGCGCATCTCCTCCAACCCGCCGCCCGATACTGCGGCCAGATCCGCCTCCTCGACATCGGCGTTCCCACGGATAGCCAAGCCGAAGTCCTGAAAACCCCAAGCCTCCCAACCCCCGGCCCGGACTCACACAAATACACCCGAGGCGTGGTTGCGATCATCGCGGGTACCATGTCGGGCGCCGCCGATCTCGCCGCGCTCGCCGCGATGCGCGCCGGGTCGGGCTACGTAACGCTGCTCGGCGACAGCCAAGGCCCCCCGCACGCACTCGTCCGCGCGCCGTTCTCCGACCACGCGCTCGCGAACGACCGGATCGGTGCGCTCGTCATCGGACCTGGCCTGGGTCGCGACGACCTCGCCAAGACCCGCCTCGAAGCGGCACTGACCTCGAACCACCCGCTGATCATCGACGGCGACGCGCTCCGCCTGATCGACCTCGAGCGAATCAAGGCGCTGAAGATCCCCGTCATTCTCACCCCGCATGCCGGCGAGTTCGACGCGCTCTTCGGCAACTCCGATGCCGACAAGATCGCGAGAGCCCGAGACGCCGCCACCCGCGCCAACGCCATCGTCGTCTTCAAGGGCGCCGACACCGTCATCGCCGCGCCCGACGGCCGGGTCCGCATCGCGCAGGGGTCCAGCGACTGGCTCTCCACCGCCGGCACCGGCGATGCCCTCGCCGGCGCGATCGGCGCGATGCTTGCCGCAAAGCTCGAACCGCTCGACGCGGCCTGCGCCGGAGTGTGGCTCCACGGTGACGCTGCCCGCCGATTGGGCGCGGCTTTCATCGCCGACGACTTGGCGGACGCGCTCGGGTCCGCCAGAGCATCGCTATGACCTCTGAAACGAATATCGACACCATCGTCCGCGTCGCGGCCCGCGGCGACGGCATGACCGCCGACGGACGCCACGCCGCCTTCTCGGCGCCCGGCGACATGCTCGCCGCCGACGGCAGCGTCACGCCCGGCCCGCACCACCAGACTCCCCCCTGCGTGCATTTCCCGACCTGCGGCGGGTGCCAGCTCCAGCATCTCGACGACCACGCCTATGCCGAGTTCGTCACCGACCGCATCGCCTCCGCGCTCGACGGCCAGGACCTGTCCGCCCCGATCCGCACGCCGCACATCTCGCCCGAACGCAGCCGCCGCCGCGCGACGCTCCACGCCGAGGCAAAGGGGGGCAAGATCACGCTCGGCTTCACCGCGGAGAAGGCGCACACGATCGTCGACATCAAGGAATGCTGGATCCTCGATCCGCGCCTCTTCGCGCTCGTCCAACCTTTGCGCCAGCTGCTCAAGCGCCTCAACTTCCGTCGTCGCGCGGACATCCACCTGACGCTCGCCGACCAGGGCGCGGACATCCTGATCACCGGCTTCGCCCCCGAAGGCCTCCCCGCCGCCGAAGCGCTGACCAAGTTCTGCGAAGACCACAAGATCGCTCGGGTCGCGTTCGACGACGGTCTCGGCCCCGAGACGCGCTGGGAGCCCGACGCGGTCACGATCACGCTCGGTGGCGTCCCCGTGCCGCTCCCGCCCGCGTCGTTCCTCCAAGCCACGCCCGATGGCGAAGCCGTACTCACCGCCGCTGTCCTCGAAGCGATCGGTAAGCCCGCGACGGTCGCTGACCTGTTCGCCGGCCTCGGCACCTTCACGCTCGCGATCTCCGCCAAGGTCTATGCGGCCGAAGGCGCGCGCGACGCGCTGGGCTCGCTGAAGGCCGCCGCGCACCGCACCCAGCGACCCGTCTACCCGGAGCACCGCGATCTCTATCGCCGGCCGCTGACGGTGGCCGAACTCGACCGGTTCGACGCGGTGGTGATCGATCCGCCCCGCTCCGGCGCGCGCGAACAGGCGACGGCGCTGGCGGAGTGCAAGACGCCGGTGATCGCCTATGTCTCGTGCAACCCGGCCAGCTTCGCGCGCGACGCGAAGGAGCTTTGCGACGCGGGCTGGCGGATCGACTGGGTCCAGCCGGTCGGCCAGTTCCGCTGGTCCACCCATGTCGAACTCGCGGCCAAGTTCGTCCGCTAACTATCCTCCCCTGTAAGGGGAGGTGTCGCGCAGCGACGGAGGGGTGTCGCGCTATCGAGAGCGGGTAACCCCTCCGTCAGCGCAATGCGCTGCCACCTCGCCTTCCAGGGGAGGATTGAAGTAGCGATCAAAGTGGTGGGTAATTCCCCTGATGCTCAGGGATAAACCGCGCTCACAAAAAACAACCCATCAGGCGGCGCATTCAGCCCCAGCATCGCCCGATCCTTCGCCGCCAGCGCCTTCGCAACATCGCCAACCGCCCAGCGCCCCATACCCACCAGCGCCAGGCACCCGACCATCGACCGCACCTGATGGTGCAGGAACGACCGCGCCGCCGCGTAGACAAACAACCGCGCCCCTTCGCGCACCACCTCGAGCCGGTCCAAAGTCCGCACCGGACTATCCGCCTGGCAATGCGCCGACCGAAACGTCGTGAAGTCATGCCGCCCGACCAGCGCCCCCGCAGCCTCCGCCATCGCTCCGGCATCAAGCAACTGCGGCACCTGCCAGGCCAGCCCCGCCTCGAACGTCAGCGGCGATCGCCGATTAATAATCCGGTACTCATACGACCGCCCGACACACGAAAAC
Organism: Sphingomonas sp. M1A8_2b; assembly: GCF_053345535.1. Lineage (NCBI taxonomy): Bacteria > Pseudomonadati > Pseudomonadota > Alphaproteobacteria > Sphingomonadales > Sphingomonadaceae > Sphingomonas > Sphingomonas sp. M1A8_2b. Next base: position 1,549,113 of record NZ_JBKFAH010000001.1, read on the forward strand.
CGCGCATGCCAATCGTCGTCGACCACTTCGCACGCCAACACCGACACCGGCGCCGGCTTCACTAGCGCATTCAGCCCCTCCATCAACCGAAACGCCGCGAGCGGCTTCGCGATGTCGACATGCGCGCGCATCGCCATCCCGTGGACGCCCGCATCGGTCCGCCCCGCCGCCTGCACCGACGCGGTCTCACCGGTCATCTTCAGCACCGCCGCCTCCAGCGCCGCCTGCACGCTCGGGCCGTGCTTCTGCCGCTGCCAGCCCATGAACGGCCGGCCGTCGAACTCCACCGTCAACGCGAACCGCGTCAAAGCTGAGCCCCCGAGCGAATCGGAAACCCGCGCAGCATCTCCTCCGCCGAGGTCACGCCACGCCCGGCGCGCTGCACCAAGGTCGGCCGGATCGCCCCGTCGCCGCACCCGATCGTCAGCTCGGCATTCACTGTCAGCCCCTCGCACCCAAGAAACGAGAACGGCAACACATCCGCCGCTAGCACCTTCACGCGCTCGCCGGCATGCTCGAACCACGCCCCCGGCGCCGGGTTCATCGCCCGCACCAGCCGCTCGACCTCGACCGCCGACCGCTCGAAATCGATCCGCGCCTCGGCCTTGTCGATCTTCGCGGCATAGGTGACGCCGTCCTCGGGCTGCGGCCGGGCAGGGTAGGCGTCGAGATCGCTCAGCACCTCGACCATCAACCGAGCCCCCATCGCCGACAGCTCGGCGGTCAAATCCCCCGCGGTCTTGCCAACGATCGGCGTCCGACCCTCGAGCCGAACCGGCCCGGTATCCAGACCCGCCTCCATCTGCATGATCCCGACCCCCGTCTCGGCATCGCCCGCGAGGATCGCCCGCTGCACCGGCGCCGCCCCCCGCCACCGCGGCAACAGCGACCCATGCACGTTCAGGCACCCGAATCGAGGCGCCTCCAGCACCGCGCGCGGCAGAATAAGACCATAGGCCGCAACGACCGCAACGTCCGCGTCCAAGGCGGCAAACGCCTCGCGAGCCTCCAGCCCTTCCGGCAAAGACGCCTTAAACGACACCGGCGTCCGGACTTCGATCCCCAGCGCCTCCGCCCGAACCTGCACCGGCGACGGCACCAGTTCGCGCCCACGCCGCCCCCCTGGCCGGGCCGGCTGGCAATACGCCGCCACCACGTCATGCCCCGCCGCGACGAGGGTCTCTAGCACCGGCACCGCGAAGTCCGGCGTTCCCATGAAGATGATCCGCATGGCCCCTCTCGAACACGCTGGCGGGGAGCCGCGCAACCCCCTATCTGTTCCCTATGGCATCCCCCGAGATCGAGGCGCTGACGCAGGCGCTGGCCCGGCTCCCCGGCCTCGGCCCCCGGTCCGCACGTCGCGCCGTGCTGCATCTGCTCAAGAAGCGCGATGCGGCGCTGGGTCCCCTGCGCGAGGCGCTGACCGCGGTCGACGAGCGGCTGGAGAACTGCTCGACCTGCGGCAACGTCGACACGACCAACCCCTGCGCGATCTGCGCCGACCTGCGCCGCGACCAGCGTTCGCTGTGCGTCGTGGAGGAAGTCGCCGATCTCTGGGCACTCGACCGCTCGCGGCTGTTCCCCGGCCGCTTCCACGTCCTCGGTGGGCGGCTGTCCGCACTCGAAGGCATCCGCCCCGAAGATCTCAGCATCGACAGCCTCGTCCGCCGCATCGAAGCCGGCGGCATCGACGAAGTCGTGCTCGCGATGAACGCCACGCTCGAAGGCCAGACCACCGCGCACTACATCGCCGAGCGTATCGAACGCTTCCCGGTCCGCGTCACCCAACTCGCGCACGGCCTGCCGGTGGGCGGCGAACTCGACTATCTGGACGAGGGCACGCTGGCGCAGGCGTTAAGGGCAAGGCGGCCAATGGCTTGAGCCAAGTGCTTGACGCACCCCCGCGCGGAACCTAGCTGCGCAGGATGACCGTCATGACCGTTCTCGAAGTCCCCGATCCCCGCCTGCGCGTCGTCGCGGAACCGGTGGAGACGGTCGACGACTCCATCCGCACGCTCGTCGCCGACATGATCGAGACGATGTACGACTTCAACGGCATCGGCCTCGCCGCGACCCAGGTCGGCGTGCAGAAGCGCGTCCTCGTCATCGATCTCCAGGAGGAGAAGGACGAGGACGACAAGCCGATCAAGAACCCCAAGGCGTACATCAACGCCGAGATCCTGTCGGTCAGCGACGAGGTCTCCACCTATAACGAGGGCTGCCTCTCGATCCCGGAGCAGTATGCCGAGGTGGCGCGCCCGGCGCGGTGCCGCGTGAAGTGGCTCGACGAGACCGGCGCGGCGCATGAGGAGGATTTCGACGGACTGCTGTCGACCTGCATGCAGCATGAGATCGACCACCTCGACGGGGTGCTGTTCATCGACCACATCAGCCGCCTCAAGCGCGACATGGTGCTGAAGAAACTGGCGAAGCAGCGGAAGATGGGGTGAGCGGGCGTGGCGCGGAATCGAGACCGATTTGGTCTCTCGTTCACGCCACACGCAACCACCCCGGCGAAGGCCGGGGCCCAATTGGGAGACGGTGGTGATAGCCCGCAGTGCTCCGTTACCGCGACCTTTCCAATTGGACCCCGGCCTCCGCCGGGGTGGTGCTATTCTGTTTGGCTCAATCTTTTGGTGTTGAGCGCCCCCTTCTAGTTCCCCCGCGAAGGCGGGGGCCCAGGACCACAGGCGCCGTCTCCCGTAACCCTGGACTCCCGCTTCCGCGGGAGAACAGAATATTCCGATTGTCCTACATCAATCGTTCGACGTATGTTCCACCCATGACGTCCCCAATCTTCTCCCGAACCCAAGTGCCCGCCCGCGCAGCCTCACCCGAGGAAATGCTGCGCCAGCGTCTGCACTTCCTGCACTTCACTCCAGTTTCGGCCGCGCAAAATGGCTGAGTTCGCCATCATCGCCGTCCTGGCGCTGGCCGCCGGCATCCTCCTCGGCTGGCTCCTAGCCTCCCGCCGAGCCGCCACCCTCGCCAGCGAACTCGCCGTAGCGCAGACCAAGGTCGCCGACGCCGACCTCATCCGCTCCGCACGCGACGCGGTCGAACGCGAACGCAACGCCGCGATGCAGGACCTCGCCACGCTCCGCGCACAGAACGCCGAGCGGGCCACCGACACCGATCGCCTCCGTCTCGACCTCGCGACGATCCGCGCCGACCGCGACGCCGCCCGCACCGAAATCGCCACGTTGAAAGCCCAGGGCGAAGCGTTCGAAGCGCGCCTGCTCGAACTCCGCGAGGCGAAGGACGTCATGGCCGCGCAGTTCGGCGACGTCGCCAACAAGCTGCTCAGCGACGCGCAGAAGACCTTCCTCGAACGCGCCGACGCCCGCTTCCGCCAGTCCGAAGAGTCTGCCGGCCTCAACCTCAAGTCGATGCTGCAACCCGTCAGCGACCGCCTGCAACGCTACGAAGAAGGCGTCGCAAAGGTCGAAGCCGAGCGCCGCGACGCATTCGGCGACCTCAAGGGCCAGATCGAACAGATGCGCCTCGGCCAGGAAAAGGTCTCGACCGAAGCCGCCAAGCTCGTCAATTCCCTCCGCAACGCCCCCAAATCCCGCGGCCGCTGGGGCGAGCAGCAACTGAAGAACGTCCTCGAAACCTGCGGCCTCAGCGAACACACCGATTTCCAGACCGAGGTCAGCGTCGCGGTAGGCGACGACGGCGCCCGCCTCCGCCCCGACGCAATCATCCGCGTCCCCGGCGGTCGAGCATTGGTCATCGACGCAAAGGTCTCGCTCAACGCGTACCAGGACGCATTCGGCGCGGTCGACGACGCCGAACGCCTGATCGGCCTCGCGGCGCACGCGGCGTCGATGCGCGCGCACGTCAACGGCCTCGGCAACAAGGCCTATTGGAGCCAGTTCGCCGACACGCCCGACTACGTCATCATGTTCGTCCCCGGCGAGCATTTTCTGTCCGCCGCACTCGAACACGACCCGACGCTCTGGGATTTCGCATTCGAAAAGCGCGTGCTGCTGGCAACGCCGACCAACCTGATCGCGATCGCCCGCACAGTCGCTGCGGTCTGGCGTCAGGAAAAGCTCGCCAACGAAGCGCGGAAGATCGGCGAACTCGGCAAGGAGATGCACGATCGCCTCGCCAAGGTCGCCGACGACCTGCGGAAGGTCGGCGTCGGCCTCAACAGCGCGGTGAAGAACTTCAACGGCTTCACCAACTCGTTCAACGGCCGCCTGATGGTAACCGGCCGCAAGTTCCGCGACCTGAACATCGAGACGGGCGCGCGTGATCTGGAAGATGTGTCGTCGGTCGACGCGCTGGCGCTAGGCGAGGGGCCTGCGCTGATAGAGAAGCCGGAAAACGTCGAAGGCTGAGACTAGCAGTTGTGAACCACCCCGGCGAAGGCCGGGGCCCAATTGGGGGACCCGAATGATGGACGCTGCGATCCGTTACTCAAGCTTTCCCAATTGGGCCCCGGCCTTCGCCGGGGTGGTGGTGCAGGGCGGCTAGGTTGGCACCGAAAACCGATCGGTACAAAATTCGTTCACCTCTCGGCAACCTTTCCCAACCCCGCGCATTAACCGGATAACACCCCCAAGAGTCACCCGGTCATGAAACACCTAGTCCCCATCCTCTGCGCCCTCATCCCCTTCGCAGCAATGATCGGCGCCTGCGTAACCTGCCCCTGACGCCCGTCGCGCAGACACAAAAGAAAAGGCCCGCCCGGATCACTCCGGGCGGGCCTTTCTGTATCGGCTAGAAGGGAAGCGAAGGGATCAACCCTGCGCCTCTTCCTCTTGGTCGCGCGGTGCTTCGGCGGTCGCGCCGGGCTCTGCGTTCGGATCGTAATCCTCGACGAAGCCAGCCTCGTCGCGCTCGAACATTGACGACATCACGTCGACGCCCGAAGCCTGCATCTCGGCCTCTTCAGGCGAGCGGGCGACGTTGACCTTGACGGCCACCGACACCTCGGGGTGCAGCGAGACCTTGACGGTGTAGACACCGATCGCCTTGATCGGCTTGTCGAGCACGATCGCCGACTTGCCGACCTTGTGACCGTCGGCCACCAGCGCATCGACCAGATCGCGAACCGCGACCGAACCGTAGAGCTGACCGGTGTTCGACGCCTGACGGATCAGGGTCACGGTCGCGTCGTTGAAGGTCTTCGCTTCGGTCTCGGCATCGCTGCGACGCGATGCGTTGTCCGATTCGATCTTCGCACGGTTCGACTCGAACACCTTGCGGTTGGCTTCGTTCGAACGAAGCGCCTTCTTGTTGGGAAGCAGGAAGTTACGTGCGTAACCGTCCTTGACCTTCACCACGTCGCCGATAGCACCAAGCTTTTCGACGCGCTCAAGCAGAATGACGTCCATGTGGGCGTGTCCTTACTTAACGATGTAGGGCAGCAAGCCCAGATGACGCGCACGCTTGATGGCCTGGGCCAGTTCGCGCTGCTTCTTTGCGGCCACCGAAGTGATACGCGACGGGACGATCTTGCCACGCTCGGACACGAAGCCCTGCAGCAACCGGACGTCCTTATAGTCGATCCGGGGAGCGTCTTTGGCGGAGAACGGGCAGCTCTTGCGGCGGCGGAAGAATGGACGTGCCATGATTATTCAGCTCCCTCTTCGCGGTCACGACGGGGACCACGGTCCGGACGATCGCCACGATCGGGACGGCCCTCACGGCCACCTTCACGGTCGCCACGACGCTCGCGGTCACGATCCTGCTTGCGCATCATCACGGTCGGGCCCTCTTCGAGGGTGTCGACCTTGACCGTCATGTAACGGATGATGTCTTCGTTGATCTGGGTCTGGCGCTCCAGCTCTGCGATCACGCTGCCTGGGGCATCGATCTCGAGCATGACATAGTGCGCCTTGCGGTTCTTGGCGATCTTGTACGCCAGCGAACGCAGGCCCCAGTTCTCGGTCTTTACGACCCGACCTTCGTTGTCGTTCACGATCTTGGTGGCGATTTCCGCCAGTGCGTCCACCTGCGCTTGTGCCAAATCCTGGCGCGCAAGGAACACGTGCTCGTAAAGAGCCATGTCTTGTCCTTCGTCTTGGCCGATCGCTGATACACGCCCCATGCGTGCACCCCTCCGGCTGTCGTCTTAGAAAACGGCGTCTAGAATGCAAACAGGGGCGAGAGACGCGAATCTCTCACCCCGGTTGCAGAGGGCCTTACCCGTTTATCGGGGAAAGGCAAGGTTGGTGTGCTTCGTTCAACTAGTCCCGCCATCCTGACGAAAGTCAGGATCCAGAGCCAGAAATGCCGTCGCTCGTAACCCTGGATCCTGACTTTCGTCAGGATGACGGGCGAGGGGTGAGGGACGCCCTTATGACGTCCCTAGACCCAGGCCTAATCGATTACCGGAACGCGCCGCCACGAACCTGGACCACGTTGCCACGGGCGTTGATCAGGATCGCGTCGTTGCCCGAGCGGACCCACTGGCTGCCACGCGGCGGGGCGGCGAGGCGATAGTTGCGATACGTCGTGATCACCCGGTAGTTCTGCGCATAGCGGCGATCGAAGCGCTGGCCGGCGCGCCAGTTGCGATACTGGTTCGGGCGGACGACGGTCTTCTTGGTGACGACGGTGCGGCCGTTGTTGTTCTGGCGCACGGTGGTCACTTCGCGGCGCTGCTGCGCCTCGGCCGGGGCTGCGGCAAGCAGCGGGCTGGCGACGAGGGTAGCGGCCAGTGCGCTGAGGATGAACTTCTTCATGGGTAATCTCCCGTTTGAAACACGGCGCCGTTGTGCGGCGTCATCCCTAAATTGGGACTCGATTGTCGCAGGTGCATGTCGCAGCCTGCGCGAAATGGTCGCATATTGTCGCAAGTCCGCAAGGTTCGTTCAGGTTGCAACTCAGCCCGCACCTTTATAGGCCGCCGCCAACATAGAGGAGAGATCATGCGCGCGTTCATCTTCCCCGGCCAGGGGAGCCAGTCTGTCGGCATGGGCAAGGCGCTGGCCGACGCCAGTGCCACCGCCCGCGAGGTCTTCGCCGAAGTCGACGAGGCGCTCGGGCAGCACCTGTTCCGCCTGATGAGCGAAGGTCCCGCGGACGACCTGCTCCTCACCGAAAACGCCCAGCCCGCGATCATGGCGAACGCGATCGCCACCTTGCGTGTCGCCGAAAAGGAAGGCGGCATCCGCCTCGCCGACAAGGCCGATTATGTCGCTGGCCACAGCCTCGGCGAATACACCGCCTTGTGCGCCGCCGGTGCACTTGACCTGTCGACCACCGCCCGCCTCCTGAAACTCCGCGGCCGCGCGATGCAGGCCGCAGTCCCGGTAGGCGAGGGCGCGATGGCAGCGTTGCTCGGCACCGATCTAGAAAAAGCGCAGGTCATCGCTGGCGCCGCAGTCGATGCGATCCTCGCGGAAGGCGGCCCAGAACTGATCTGCACCGTCGCCAACGACAACGACCCCTCGCAGGTCGTCATCTCCGGCCACCGCCTCGCCATCGAAAAGGCGATCGCGCTGGCCAAGGACCTCGGAGCCAAGCGCGCGGTGCTGCTCCCCGTCTCCGCCCCCTTCCACTGCCCCCTGATGCAGCCCGCCGCGGAAGCGATGGAAGCCGCGCTTCTAGACGCCGACCTCCGCGCGCCCCTTGTCCCGGTCTTCGCCAACGTAGACGCAACCGCCGTCGCCGACCCCGGCGCGATCCGTCGCCTGTTAGTGCAACAGGTCACCGGCATGGTCCGCTGGCGCGAATCGGTGTTGGCAATGCATGCGGCGGGGGTCGACCACTTCGTCGAATTCGGCGGCAAGGTGCTCAGCCCGATGGTCAAGCGCATCACCCCCGACGTCGAAACCACGAGCGTCATCACGATGGACGACATCGAGGGGTTAATTAAGGTACTGTAGATTTCGCGCAGAGGCGCAGAGGACGCAGAGCCCATGGAAGATATCGATGTGGTGAGCGGCGACGTCCTGGATGTCGCTCTGCGACTGCATCGAGATCTTGGGCCAGGGCTGCTGGAAAGCGTTTATGAAGCGGTCCTTGCTGGTCGGCTGGTGGCGATGGGCTATACGGTCGCTTGCCAGCGTCCGATCGATATCGAGTTCGAAGGTTTGCGCTTCGAAGCAGCGTTCCGGATCGATCTGCTTGTTGACGACCGATTGGTCGTCGAGATCAAGTCGGTCGAGCGACTTCTCTCCGTCCACGCCAAGCAACTGCTGACCTATCTCAGATTGACCAAACAGCCCGTCGGGCTGCTCATCAATTTCGGCGGCGCCACCCTGAAAGAGGGCGTCCGCCGCCTCGTCAATAACTACCGCCCCTCCGCGTCCTCCGCGCCTCTGCGCGAACAAATTTTTTGAATCTGGAGACCAAAATGTTCGACCTCACAGGCATGACCGCCCTCGTCACCGGGGCATCCGGCGGGATCGGGTCCGAAATCGCCAAGGCCCTCGCCGCGCAAGGCGCGCGCCTAGCCGTATCCGGCTCCAACGCCGAAAAGCTCGAAGCCTTCCGCGCCAGCCTCGGCGGCGACCACGTCGCGCTCCCCTGCAACCTCTCCGACGCCGCTGCCGTCGACGCGCTCGTCCCCCAGGCGGTGGAGAAGCTCGGCAAGCTCGACATCCTCGTCAACAACGCCGGCGTCACCCGCGACAATCTCGCGATGCGGATGAAGGACGACGAGTGGGACAGCGTCATCCGCGTCAATCTCGAAGCCGCGTTCCGCCTCATGCGCGCCGCCGCCAAGCCGATGATGAAGGCACGCTTTGGCCGGATGATCTCGGTCACCTCGATCGTCGGCGTCACCGGCAATCCCGGTCAGGCCAACTACGCCGCATCGAAGGCCGGCCTGATCGGCATGTCGAAATCGATTGCGCAGGAGCTCGCCAGCCGCGGCATAACGGTCAACTGCGTGGCGCCCGGTTTCATCACCTCGCCGATGACCGACGCGCTGCCCGACGCGCAGAAGACCGCGCTTACCGCGAAGATTCCTGCCGGTCGTCTTGGCGAAGGCGCAGACATCGGCGCGGCGATCGTGTACCTCGCCAGCCGTGAAGCCGGCTACGTCACGGGACAAACCGTGCACGTGAACGGCGGGATGGCGATGATCTGAACTTGCGCGCTGAACTGCCGCGTTCTAGGTGCGTTCAGGAAATACCGAAAACCCCCAGATTTGAAGAGGGAACTACCATGAGCGAGACAGCTGACCGCGTAAAGAAGATCGTCGTCGAGCATCTCGGCGTCGAAGCCGACAAGGTGACCGAGGACGCGAGCTTCATCGACGACCTGGGCGCAGACAGCCTCGACATCGTCGAACTCGTCATGGCGTTCGAGGAAGAATTCGGCGTCGAGATCCCCGATGATGCCGCCGAGAAGATCGCGACCGTCAAGGATGCGATCACCTACATCGACGAGCACAAGGCCTGATCAGGGTCTAGGGTTCAAAACTTTGGACCTGCCCTGAAGGGTGTGATTTGAGCGGCTCCCCGTCCTTGGGCAAAGAGGGCGGGGAGCCGTTTCGTTTTGAGAGCAGACGGAGTTTGAAGCCATGCGGCGTGTCGTCGTAACCGGGCTAGGCCTGGTCACCCCCCTGGGGGCGGATGTTGAAACGGCCTGGGCGAATATCCTCGCCGGCAAGTCGGGCGCGGGTCCGATCACGCGCTTCGACGCGTCGGATCAGGTGTGCCGCATCGCCTGCGAGGTGAAGCCGGCCGACCACGAATATGGCTTCGACCCCGGCAAGCGCGTCGACCACAAGGTCCAGCGGCAGGTCGATCCGTTCATCATCTACGGAATCGACGCCGCTGGCCAGGCTCTGGAAGATGCCGGGCTGACCGAGATGACGCTTGAAGAGAGCTGGCGTGCCGGCGTCTCGATCGGCTCGGGCATCGGCGGCCTGCCGGGTATCGAGAGCGAATCGATCGTGCTCCACACCAAGGGCCCGCGCCGCGTCTCGCCGCACTTCGTCCACGGACGGCTGATCAACCTGATCTCGGGTCAGGTCTCGATCAAATACGGTCTGCGCGGTCCGAACCACGCGGTCGTCACCGCCTGCTCGACCGGCGCGCATGCGATCGGCGACGCCGCGCGGATGATCGCGATGGATGACGCCGACGTGATGCTCGCGGGCGGCGCGGAGGGCACGGTCTGCCCGCTCGGCATCGCCGGGTTCGCACAGGCCCGCGCGCTGTCGACCAACTTCAACGATTCGCCTGAGAAGGCTTCGCGTCCCTACGACAAGGACCGTGACGGCTTCGTGATGGGCGAGGGTGCCGGCGTGCTGGTGCTCGAGGAATACGAGCACGCAAAGGCGCGCGGCGCGAAGATGTATGCCGAGGTGATCGGTTACGGTCTGTCGGGCGATGCGTACCACGTGACCGCGCCGCATCCGGAAGGCGACGGCGCGTTCCGCTCGATGCAGATGGCGATCAAGAAGTCGGGCCTCGCGCTCGAGGACATCGACTACATCAACGCGCACGGCACTTCGACGCCGCTCGGCGACGAGCTCGAACTGGGCGCGGTCCGTCGCCTGTTCGGCGATGCGATCTCGGGCCTGTCGATGTCGTCGACCAAGTCGGCGATCGGCCATCTGCTCGGCGGTGCCGGCGCGGTCGAGAGCATCTTCTGCATCCTCGCGCTGCGCGACCAGATCGTCCCGCCGACGCTGAACCTCGACAATCCGAGCGACAGCTGTGTGGGTGTCGACCTCGTGCCGCATGTCGCGAAGAAGCGTGAAGTCCGTGCGGTGCTGAACAACTCGTTCGGCTTCGGCGGCACGAATGCGTCGCTGGTGATGACGAAGGTCCGCTAAAAAGCTTGTTCCCCCGCGAAGGCGGGGGCCCAGACTGGGTCCCCTCCTTCGTGGGGATCCAAGGAGTACCAATGCGCAAGGTCGGCTGTTTCGGATTCATCGTCGGCCTGGTGGCAGTCGTCGCGCTGTTCCTGGTCGTCCAAGGCTGGGGCGGCGCAGGCCCAGCGCCCCGCACGCTGACCGTGCAGATCGGCGAAGGCAGCACGCTGGCCGGCGCTGCCACCGAACTCGAAAAGGCCGGCGCGATCCCCTCGGCCCGCCGCTTCCGCCTCTACGCCCGCGTGTTCGGCTCGGGCGATCCGATCAAGGCCGGCGAATACCGCATCGCGCCGCACACCAGCCAGTCCGACATCCTCAAGTTAATGCAGGGCGGCAAGGTCGTCCAGCGCCTCGTCGTCGTCCCCGAAGGCTATCCCTCGGTGCTCGTCCACGACGCGCTGGCGAAGGCTGACGGTCTGACCGGCACAGTGCCGGTTCCGGCGGAAGGCTCGATTCTCCCCGATAGCTACGCCTTCCAGGCCGGCGACACCCGCGCATCGGTCGTCACGCGGATGCAGGCGGCGATGAAGACCTACCTCGCCACCGCCTGGACGAAGCGCAAGCCCGGCATCGCGGTAAGCACGCCAGAACAGGCGATCATCCTCGCGTCGATCGTCGAGAAGGAAACCGGCAAGCCCTCCGAACGCCGCACCGTCGCTGCGGTCTACGGCAATCGCCTGCGCAACGGCATGCCGCTCCAGGCCGACCCGACGGTAATCTACCCGATCACCAAGGGCCGCCCGCTCGGCCGGCGCATCCTCCGGTCGGAACTGCACGCGAAGAACGGCTACAATACCTATGCCGAAGCCGGCCTACCGGTCGGCCCGATCGCCAACCCCGGCCGCGCCTCGATCGACGCGGTGCTCGACCCGGCGCAGACCCAAGCGTTGTATTTCGTAGCGGACGGCACCGGCGGCCACGTGTTCGCGAACACGCTGGCCGAACACAACGCCAACGTGAAGAAATGGTACGCCATCCGCAAATCCCGCGGCGAGATGTAATCCTCCCCGGAACGGGGAGGGGGACCATCCGCAGGATGGTGGAGGGGGCTCACCGCGCGCGTACCATTAGTGGCATGGGATCCCCACAGGCGGGACGCTCGTGGCACTCCCCCTCCACCCCGCCGCTGCGCGTCGCGGTCCCCCTCCCCGTGCCGGGGAGGATTTACCGCCGCAATGCGTTCGCCGCGCGCGCCTTGATCTCGATCTCGGCCATCGTCCCACCGGTCACCCAGCTCCCGCCCACGCAGAGTACCGGCTTGAACGCCAGCCATTCGGGTGCGCTCGCTTCCGTGATGCCGCCGGTCGGGCAGAAGCTGCACTGATAGAACGGCGCGGCCAGAGCTTTCAGCGCCTTCAACCCGCCATTCGCCTCGGCCGGGAAGAACTTGAAGTGCGTCAGACCCAGGTCGAGCCCGGTCATGATGTCCGCCGCATTGGCGATCCCCGGCAAGAACGGAATGCCGCTCTCGATGATCGGCGTGGCAAGGCGTTCGGTCAGCCCCGGCGAGACGATGAACTCCGCCCCCGCATCGCGGACCTGTGCGAACTGCTGTGTATTCACGACGGTACCGGCGCCGACGATCGCGCCGGGCACCTTCTTCATCTCGGCGATCGCCTCCAACGCCGCGCCGGTGCGCAACGTCACTTCGAGCACGCGCAGGCCACCGGCGACCAGCGCCTCAGCGAGCGGACGAGCGAGCGCCGCGTCTTCGATCACCAGCACCGGGATGACGGCGCTGGTCTGCATGATGTCTGCGATGGTGGGCGAGGGGGTGACGGTCATTGGGTGTGTTCCTGTGCGAAAGCGGCCGCGGCGCCGAACAGGCCGGGCTGAGGATGGGTGATGAGCTTGACAGGCATCGCTGCCATCATGCCCTGGAAGCGACCCTTGGCGACGAAGCGCTGGTCGAAGCCCGAGCGAATCAGGCGATCCTTGATCCGGAAGCCGAGGCCGCCTGCGATCACGACTGCCTTCGCGCCCTGCGCCAGCGCCAGATCACCCGCGACCGCGCCGAGGGCGAGGCAGAACCGGTCGAGCGCGGCGAGTGCTATCGAGTCAGTGCCGTCAATCGCCTCTGTCCAGATCGTCTTGTCGTCATGGCTCGGCACCGCGCGGCCCTCCAGAGCAGCGAGCGTCTCGTAGATCGCGACGATGCCGGGTCCAGCAACGACGCGCTCCGCGGAAACGCGTGTGAAGGTCTTTCGCAGACGCTTGAGCAGCGCATCCTCGATCCCGTCGAGCGGGGCGAAGTCCATATGTCCGCCCTCGGTCTCGAGGACCTGATAGCCGTCCTTGCGCCGCAGCAACTGTGCGACGCCGAGCCCGGTGCCGGGGCCGCAGATCGTCGTGATGCCCTCGGACGGCAGCGGCGTATCGGGTCCGCAGAGGTGGATGAAGTCGCTGCTCGGCACCTGCGCGACGGCATGGCCGACCGCGCCAAAATCATTGACCACCACCCACTGGTCCGCCTTCAGCCGTTCGGTGATCAGCGACTTGCGGATGATCCACGGGTTGTTGGTCAGCCGGATGACGTCGTTCGCAACCGGCGACGCGACCGCGATCGCGAGCGCGCGGGGGAGGGGGCGACCTAGCCCCGCCTCGAACGCCTGGTATGCGGTCTGGAGCGACGCGTGGTCCGCGGTCTTCAGCGTCGCCGGCTCGCCGAGCGAAACGACGCGACCGTTCTCGACCTCGGCGATCGCGAAGCGCGCATGCGTGCCACCGATATCTGCCGCTACGATTTCCATGTCATCCTCCGTCTATTATTATTGTCCCCCCGTCATCCCAGCGAAAGCTGGGATCTCAGGCCGCATAGTCCGTCCCCGTGGCGCGAGGTCCCGGCTTTTGCCGGGATGACGGGGGTGTGGCTGAGGTGACGGCGGCGTTTGAGACTTGTTCTAAAGCCCAGCGCCCGCCAGCATTGCCGACGCACCCTTTTCGGCCTCGTCGGCAAGCCCGCGGAACATCCCGAACAGCTCGCGACCCATGCCGCTCACCGGTGGCGGTATCGCGACCATCTCGCGTGTTGCCCAGACGTCCGCATCGACCAACGCCTCGAGTGTGCCGTTCACCGCGTCCACCCGGATCATGTCGCCATCGCGGATCAACCCGATCGCACCATCGAGCAGCGCCTCGGGCGAGCAATGGATCGCGCACGGCACTTTCCCGCTCGCCCCCGACATCCGCCCATCGGTGACCAGCGCCACCTTGAACCCGCGGTTCTGCAGCACCCCCAAAGGCGGCGTGAGCTTGTGCAATTCCGGCATCCCGTTCGCGCGCGGCCCCTGGAAGCGGACGACGACGACGACGTCCTTCTCCAGCTCGCCGCGCTTGAACGCCTCGATCACATCGAGCTGATCATCGAACACCATCGCAGGCGCCTCCACGATCCAGCGCTCGCGTTCGACTGCGGACACCTTGATGCACGCCCGGCCGATATTGCCCGCGAGAATCCGCATCCCGCCATCCGGCGAGAACGGCGCGGTGGCAGGGCGCAGGATGGTCTCGTCGCCGCTGTCCGGCGTATCACGCCAGGCCAGTGTGTCGCCCTCGACGACCGCGGTCTTTGCGTAGGCCGACAGGTCCTCGCCACCGATCGTCATGATGTCGCCGTGCAGCAGCCCCTCGCCGAGCAGTTCGCGGATCACATAGGGCATGCCCCCGGCTGCCTCGAACGCGTTCACGTCGGCCGAGCCGTTGGGATACACGCGCGCGATCAGCGGGACAGCGCAGGAAAGGCGGTCGAAATCCTCCCAGTCGATGATGATCCCGGCCGCACGAGCGATCGCCGGCACGTGGAGCAGATGGTTGGTCGAGCCTCCCGTCGCGAGCAGGCCGACCGCAGCATTCACGATCGCCTTCTCGTCGACGCAATGTCCGAGCGGCCGGTACGAATCGCCGCGTGCGCCGATCTTCGCCAGCCGGTGCACCGCCGCCCGAGTCAGTTCCTGCCGCAGCTTCGTGCCCGGATTGACGAACGCCGCGCCCGGCATGTGGAGGCCCATGACCTCCATCATCATCTGGTTGGTGTTGGCCGTGCCGTAGAAGGTACACGTGCCCTTCGAATGATACGCGCCGATCTCGGCTTCGAGCAGTTCCTCGCGCCCGACCAAGCCCTCAGCGAATTTCTCACGAACCGCCGCCTTGGCCTTGTTCGGCAAGCCGGTCGGCATCGGTCCGCCGGGGATCAGTACCATCGGCAGATGCCCGAAGCGCAGCGCGCCCATCAGCAACCCGGGGACGATCTTGTCGCAGATGCCGAGCAACGCGGCGCCCTCGAACGTGCCGTGCGATAAGGCGATTGCAGTGCTCAGCGCGATCGTGTCGCGGCTGAACAGCGACAGCTCCATCCCCGGATAGCCCTGCGTCACGCCGTCGCACATCGCCGGCACGCCGCCCGCGACCTGCGCGGTCGCACCGGCCTCGCGTGCCCAGATCTTCATCAGCTCCGGGTAGCGATAGTAGACGGCGTGTGCGGAAAGCATGTCGTTATACGCGGTGACGATACCGATGTTCATGCCGGCATCGGCCTTCATCGCGTCGCGGTCTTCCTCGGTCCCGGCATAGGCATGCGCGAGGTTCGCACAGCCCAGACCCGGACGCCGGACCTGCGCCGCCGCCTCGCGCTCGATCAGCGCGAGGTAGGCGGCGCGGCTGTCGCGCGAGCGCTCGATGATCCGGTCGGTGACCGCGGAGACAACGGTGTTGAGCATCGTCACGGCGCCCAGTGCACGTCAACCGGCAGCTCGACCTCGGCCAGCACGCGGCCGATCGGGTAGGACGACGACGGCCCCTGTTCGATCGCCTGCTCGAGCACCTTCTTCTTCGCGTCGCCGGTGATCATGATCATCAGCGCCTTCGACGATGCGATCGCCGCCGCCGACAGCGTCACGCGCGCCAGCGGAGCCTCGGGCGGCAGCGGGGCGGGCATCACGCCGAGCGCACGACGCTCCTTCGGACCGCTCAGCGCCTCGTCGTAATCGGGGCCGGGGAAGATCGATGCGGTATGCCCGTCGCCGCCCATGCCGAGCAGGCAGAAGTCGAGCGGCCAGTGCAAATCCTGCATCAGCGCATCCGCCGAGCGACCGGCAGCCTTGTAGTCCGACATCGCCTCGGGGACGATCGGTTTCACGCGCGCGCCCTTGGGCAGGAAGATCTTCGCCAGCGCGGTCACGTTGGACAGCGGATCGCCGAGCTTCACGATGCGCTCGTCGCCGGGGATGATCGTGACCTTCTTCCAGTCGAGCTTCGCCTGGGCGAGCTTCTCATATGCGGCGAACGGCGTCTTGCCGCCCGCCAGCGCGATCACCGCCGAGCCGCGCGCGTCGAGCGCACTCTCGATGACGAACTGGATATCGCCCGCGACTGCGTTGGCGAGCTCGTCCGCATCGTCATATTCCCACCATTCGATCTCGGTCATATATCAATCCATTCGTCATGCCGGACTTGTTCCGGCATCCACTTATCCAAACTCACCGCGCTCATGTTGCACGGTGGACCCCGGAACAAGTCCGGGGTGACGGTTAGTCGTCCTGCCAGGTCACGCCATCGCGTTCGGTGAGTGCGATCGCCGCGGACGGACCCCAGCTGCCCGACGCATAGCTTTTGGGCTTCATCGCGTTGGCCTTCCAGCCCTCGCGGATCGCGTCGATCCAGGTCCATTGCGCCTCGACCTCGTCGCGCCGCACGAACAAGGTCTGGTCGCCCTCGATCAGGTCGAGCAGCAGCCGCTCGTACGCTATCCGTCGCCGCGTGCCGGCGAACTCGGCGTCCATGCTGAGGTTCAGCGGCACTTCGCGCAGGCGGACGCCGTCGCGATCGAGACCAGGCTCCTTCGCCATCACCAGCAGCTGGACATATTCTTCCGGCTGGAGGCGAATGATCAGCATGTTGGGCTGCAACAGGCCACCGCGCCCGGCGAACATCGAATGCGGCACCGACTTGAACTGGATCGCGATCTCGCTGCGGCGCGCGGCCATGCGCTTGCCGGTGCGCAGATAGAAGGGCACGCCGCGCCAGCGCCAATTGTCGACATGCGCCTTGATCGCCACGAATGTCTCGGTGTTCGACGGCTCGCCGAGCTCGTCGGAGTAGCTCTTGACGAACTTCCCCTTCACCGCGCCTTCGCCATATTGGCCGGTGACGGTGACGTTCGGCACTTCCTCGGGCTTGATCAGGCGCAGCGACCGGAAGACCTTCGACTTTTCGTCGCGGACGTCGGTGCCCTCGAAGCGTGCGGGCGGCTCCATCGCGATCAGCGCGAGCAGTTGCAGCATATGGTTCTGGACCATGTCGCGCAGCGCGCCGGCGCTTTCGTAATAGCCGGCGCGCTCCTCCAGGCCGACGGTCTCGGAGATCGTGATCTGGACGTTGTCGATCCCCTGCGCGTTCCACACCGGCTCGAAGAACGAGTTGCCGAAGCGCAGCGCGAGGATGTTCTGGACGGTTTCCTTGCCGAGATAATGATCGATCCGGTAGGTCCGGTCCTCGGGGAAGGCCTTCGCCACCGCGTCGTTGATCTCGCGGCTGGTGTCGAGGTCGTAGCCGAGCGGCTTCTCGAGTCCGACACGGACCGTCTCGCCGGCGAGGCCTACCTTGTGAAGCCCTTCGATCGCCGATTCGAACAGCGACGGCGCGGTCGAGAGGTAGATTGCGAGGCCGCCGGAGATATCGCCGATCTTGTCCGCCAGCGGCTGGAACGCGGCGGGGTCCGACAGATCGGTCGCCTGATAGAACAGCCGGTCGAGGAACGTCCCGATCGCGCTCTCGTCCTTGCGATCCTCGGGCAGGAACTCGTCGAGCGCCTTCTTCGCGAACTTGCGGTAATCCTTGTCGTCATGCTCGTGACGCGCAGCACCGGTGATCGTCAGGTCTTCGGGCAGCAACCCATCGGCGTGCAGGCCATAGAGCGACGGCAGCAGCATGCGCTGCGCGAGATCGCCGGTCGCGCCGAACAGGAGCAGCTTGGCTACGGGATTACGGTGCATGAAAGCTCCTGGAACTAGCCGGTTTCTTTAGAAAACCAGGCCGGCGACCGGGTCGACCCCGGCCATGATGTTGAGGTTCTGGACCGCGGCGCCGCCGGCACCCTTGCCCAGATTGTCGAGCGTCGCGATCAGCCGTGCATGGCCGACCGCGTCGTTGCCGCAGACCCGCAGAGTCAGCCGATCGGTCCCCGCATTCTCCTCGATATCGACCGCGCCGATATCGCCGGGGGCGACCGAGACGAGCTTCGAGCCATCGAACGCCGCGCGCAGCACGTCCTCGATCGCAGCGAGCGACGGGCGGCCGGGCAGGGCGTGCAAATGCAGCGGCACCTCGACGACCATGCCGCGATAGGTGTTGGCAACCGCAGGCGCGAAGATCGGCGCGTGCGCGAGGCCCGCATGCTGCGTCATCTCGGCGATATGCTTGTGCGCGAGGCCAAGCGCGTAGGCGCGGAACGCCGTCGCAGGCTCGCCATTCTCGAACGCGGCGATCATCGCCTTGCCGCCACCCGAATAGCCCGAGGTCGCGTTGACGCTGAGCGGAAGATCGGCGGGAATAAGTCCGGCGCTGACCAATGGCGCGATTAGCGCGAGGAACCCGGTGGGGTAGCAGCCGGGGTTCGACACGCGCATCGCGGTCGCGACCTTCTCCGCCTGACCCGGTAATTCGGGGAAGCCGTAGGTCCAGCCATCGGCGACGCGGTGCGCGCTCGATGCATCGATGACTCGCGTGCGTTCATTGTCGATCAGCGTCACCGCCTCGCGCGACGCGTCGTCGGGCAGGCAGAGGATAACGAAGTCGGCATCGTTCAGCGCCTCGCGACGCGCAGCCGGGTCCTTACGCCGATCCTCGGGCAGCAACGCCAGCGTGATGTCGGTCCGACCCGCAAGCCGTTCGCGGATCTCAAGACCGGTGGTGCCGACCGCGCCGTCGATGAAGACCGTGGTCATGCCGCGTCCGTCGTCGACAGGTCGAGCGCAGCGGCCTCGACATAGCCGACCAGCCCGCTGGGACGCGCAACGCCCCATGCGGAAACGCCGGCAATCTCCAGCACTTCGAAACTGTCGCCAGGGTTGAGGTCGACCATCGTATCGCTCGCTTCGTCTCGTCCGCTGCGCAACAAAGCTGTGCGCGCGACGGGCCGTATCATCGGCACCGCATAGTGTGGAGCGAATACGTATTCGGCGAGGCGAATATCGGCGATATCGCGGCGAACGGCGTGTGTGCGCGGGTCGAGCTCGACCGAGCGGCCCGTCAGCGCAAAGCTCGTGCGGGCCTTGTCGTCGAACGGCTCAAGCGTGAGCGGCGTGACCGTTGGAGCCGGCTGGGGCGGGGCCGTCGCCGATGAATTGCCCGAACTCTTCAAGAAAATCTGCCCCTTCGGTGGTGCGCGCGACGAAGATGTTACGCTTGTCGCTATCGTCGCGTTGCCGGCGCAGATAGCCGAGGGCACCCAATCTGTTCAAGGCGCGCGTGACGACCGGCTTCGATACGTTCAGCGCACGCGCCAAGCCGCGTACCGTGTGCGGCCCCGGTTTGAGGTAGACGAGCAGTAGCAATGCCATCTGACGATTGGTCAGATCGGGTTCACCCGAGCGGACATAATCCACCAGAGCGGTCATCCAGGTCGATAAGGTATTGGCTGCCATTGATGCCACAGCGTTGATCCGCCATCTGAATTTATATGCACGATACCCAGTCATGAGCGTCATTACGGGGTCACAACGCCCCCCGGACGTCATGTTTCCGTCGTTTTGCGATTGGCTTGCGATATGCGGAGCCCGTGTTGCGGTTGATCGAAACCTCGGTGTCGCCTATGTGCGCGCCTTCGCAAAAGTTCCGGGGTTTTCCGCGCAATGTTCGCCTTCCTGCTCGTCATCCACGCGATCATCGCGGCCGCCCTCGTCACGGTGATCCTCATGCAGCGGTCGGAAGGCGGCGGTCTGGGCATGGGCGGTAGCCCGTCCGGCCTGATGTCGGCCCGCGGCGCGGCCGATTTTCTGACCCGCGCGACCGGCGTCCTCGCGACGATGTTCGTGCTGTTCTCGATCCTGCTCGCGGTCCTCGCGGCGAATCACCGCACCACGACGATCGACACGTCGCTCGCCCGCACCCCGGCGGCGGCAACGACCGTCCCGACCGCGCAGCCCAAGGGCGACGCGGCACCGTTCGCCGGTGGCGCCGAGAACGCTGGCGTACCCGCCGGCACGACCAAGCCCGCCGACAACGGCGCGGTCCCGCTAGCCAACTAAACACTCCATTCGCCGATAAATGGCCCCTGCGTGATCCGCGGGGCTCTTGTCGTTCGTCCCCAACACACGCTACGAGACTCTTCCCATGGCTCGGTACATTTTCATCACCGGGGGCGTGGTTTCGTCGCTCGGTAAAGGTCTCATGGCGGCATCGCTTGCCGCTCTCCTCCAGGCGCGCGGGTATACCGTCAGGATTCGGAAGTTCGATCCGTATCTGAACGTCGATCCCGGTACGATGTCGCCGTATCAGCACGGCGAGGTCTACGTCACTGACGACGGCGCCGAGACCGATCTCGATCTCGGCCATTACGAGCGCTTCACCGGCGTTCCCTCGCGCCAGTCGGACAACGTCACCTCGGGCCGCATCTACCAACAGATCATCACCCGCGAGCGTCGCGGCGACTATCTCGGCGCCACTGTGCAGGTGATCCCGCACGTCACCGACGCGATCAAGGCGTTCGCCCGCGCCGAGACAGACGGCATCGATTTCATCCTCTGCGAGATCGGCGGCACCGTCGGCGATATCGAATCGCTCCCGTTCATCGAGGCGATTCGCCAGCTCAAGAACGAGGAAGGCCGCGGCAACGCGATCAGCATCCACGTGACGCTGGTGCCGTACATTGCGGCTGCGGGCGAGCTGAAGACCAAGCCGACGCAGCATTCGGTCAGGGAACTCGCAGCCTTGGGCGTGCAGCCGGACGTGCTCGTCTGCCGCTGCGAGCACCCGCTGCCGCCGTCGGAGCGCGCCAAGATCGCGCTGTTCTGCAACGTCCCCGCGAGCGCGGTGATCCCCGCGCTCGACGCGAAGAGCATCTATGCCGTCCCGCTCCAGTATCACGGCGAAGGCCTCGACATCGAAGTGCTCCGCGCGTTCGGGATCGAGCCCGCCGAGGCGCCCGATCTGTCGCGCTGGACCGAGATCATGGACCGCCTGACCAACCCGCAGGGCGAAGTCACGATCGGTGTGGTCGGCAAGTACGTCGGTCTCCAGGATGCGTACAAGTCGCTCAACGAGGCGCTGGTCCATGGCGGCATCGCGAATCGCGTGAAGGTCAACGTTCGCTGGATCGACGCCGAACTGTTTGAGAACGCCGAAAGCGACATCGCCGGCCAGCTCGAGCCGTGCGACGCGATCCTCGTCCCCGGCGCGTTCGGCGAGCGTGGCGCGGAAGGCAAGATCGCTTCCGTCAAGTTCGCGCGGGAGCGGAAAATCCCGTATTTCGGGATCTGCTTCGGCATGCAGATGGCCTGCGTCGAGGGCGCCCGCGATCTCGCCGGGATACCCAATGCGTCGTCGACCGAGTTCGGCCCGACCGACGAACCGGTGGTCGGCATGATCACCGAATGGATGGGCCGCGAAGGTCTCGAAACCCGTGCGGCCGAAGGCGACATGGGCGGCACGATGCGGCTCGGCGCGTATGACGCGAAGCTCACCGGCAACAGCGTGGTGGCGTCGATCTACGGCGGTACCGAGATCTCGGAGCGCCATCGACACCGTTACGAGGTCAACACGGGATACAAGGAAGCGCTCGAACAGGGCGGCCTCGTGTTCTCAGGCATGTCACCCGACGGCACGCTCCCCGAGATCGTCGAACGCCCCGATCATCCCTGGTTTGTCGGCGTCCAGTTCCATCCCGAACTGAAGTCCAAGCCGTTCGATCCACACCCCCTGTTCGCCAGCTTCATCGAAGCCGCGGTCAAGCAAAGCCGCCTAGTCTGATCTTGGTGCCGCCTTTCCAGAGGAAGGCGGCGACCTGAGCGGACCCCAACCGCTCAGCGCGCGTTAATGCGCGGCGTTGCACGATTGCGCTGCGACGCCGGGAAGGGCTGTAGTTGGAAGCTCCCGCTCTTCCCGGTCCGCGCCTTCGGACAACCGCGCCCCTTGCGTACCCCTCAGTTGCAGCGCAGGCTGCTTAACTCAGGATAAGCAAGGGGTTGCGTGATGTTCTTCGTTCGGCAAGGCCCGCTTTGGTTCCGGGTGGTGACGGGAGCGCTGGTCTTGTGGGGACTGGTCTGGTGCTTCGGCTGTTTCCAGCAATTGCGACTGGGACCTGAAGCGAACGGGCTTGGCCTGATCATCGATGCTGTTCCGCATCCGGCATTGCCGCTCTGGTACGATCCGCTGTTCGCGGTCTCAGCCGTCACCGGGCTGATCGGCGCAGTCCTGTTGTTCATGCGCCGCGGGCGAGCGCAGCCTTATCTGGTTGCCTCGCTGATCGCGAGCCTAGTCCGGTTCGGCTGGCTTTTCGCCTCCACCGATATCGTCGCACAACAAGGTATGGTCGCGACGCTGGGCTTCCTGATCGTCGTCATCGCAGTCTTCGCGCTTTGGCTGGTCGGCCATGCCCGGGCACACCGTTGGGTCGTCTGAAATATCGGCGGCTGGGCGAGCGCTGCGACTGTCGCTAGAACGCGCGGATGTCCACGACCTATACGCTCGACACCGCGACGAGTCGCGCCAACCCGACGCCTGCGCCGCTCAAGCGCCTTACCGTCCCGGCGATCCGTCGCCAGAAGGGCACTACCCCGCTCGTCATGTTGACGGCGTATACCGTGCGCAACGCGCAGCTGCTCGACCCGCACTGCGACATGCTGCTGGTCGGCGACAGCCTCGGGCAGGTGATTTATGGGCTGCCGTCGACCGTGCCCGTGACGCTCGAGATGATGGCCGCGCACGGTGCCGCGGTCGTGCGGGGCAGCTATCACGCTGTGGTCGTCATCGACATGCCGTTCGGGAGCTACGAAGCGTCTCCGGAAAAGGCCTTCGAGAGCGCGGCGTATCTGCTGAAGCAGACCGGCGCGGCGGCGGTGAAGCTCGAGGGGGGCACGGCGATGGCGCCGACCGTGAAGTTTCTGACCGAGCGCGGCATCCCGGTTATGGGCCATGTCGGGCTGACCCCGCAGGCGGTCAACGTGCTCGGCGGCTATGGCGCGCGCGGCCGCACGCCGGAGGAGGCTGCGAAGATCGTCGAGGATGCCCGCAGCATCGCCGAGGCGGGCGCGTTTGCGCTCGTGATCGAAGGCGTGGTCGAGCCGATCGCGATCGAGATCACCAACACCGTCGCGTGCCCGACGATCGGTATCGGCGCGTCTGCGCAGTGCGACGGGCAGGTCCTGGTCGCCGAGGATATGCTCGGGCTGTTCGATCGCACCGCCAAGTTCGTGAAGCGGTTCGCCGATATCGCCGACACGATTTCAGCGGCGGCGCAAACCTACGCCGAGGACGTCCGGACCCGCACATTTCCGGGGCCGGCGCAGGTCTATGCTCCCAAGGATTGATCCGCTTCCGTTTCGGTCCCGGCGCGGCTAAGGTCCGCGCCGCCCACCCCTTCACTTATTCCGGAGCTGTCCTTGGCCCTCCCGCCGAAAACCGATGAAGCATTCCTGCGCGAGGTCGACGAAGAACTGCGTCGTGACAAGCTCGCCGGGTTCTGGACGACCTGGGGCCTGTGGGTCGCGGCCGGTGTCGTTGCCGCGCTCGCCGCCCTTGCCGGTTTTCTGTACTGGCAGCATCACAATGGCGAAGCTGCCGGCGTCGAGGGCGAACAGCTCCAAGTAGCCTATGATGCACTCGGCGCGAACAATGCCGCCGCGGCCGCCAAGCCGCTCGCCGAACTGGCCAAGTCTAATCGTGACGGCTACCGCGCGCTGGCGCAGTTCACGCAGGCCGATGTGCTGCTTCAAAAAGACGACCTGAAGGGCGCCGCCGCCAAGCTGGGCGCAATCGCCGCGGATACGTCGCTCGCCAAGCCCTTCCGCGATCTCGCGCTGGTGCGTCAAACCTCGGCCGAGTTCGATACGCTGAAGCCACAGGTCGTGGTCGAGCGGCTGCGGCCTTTGGCTGTACCCGGCGGCGCATGGCTCGGCAGCGCGGGCGAGATGGTCGCGATCGCCTATCTCCGGATGAACCAGCGTCAGCAGGCCGGCACGATGTTCGGCCAGATCGCCCGGGATGCGAACGTGCCCGACACAATCCGTCAACGCGCGGTTCAGATGGCGGGCGTACTGGGTGTCGACGCGGTTGCGAACACCGAGGCGCGCGCCGGAACCACTAAAACGGCTGCATCAAACGAGGATACCAAGGCGCAATGATGAAGACATATCGGGTGACGGTGGCCGTCGCTGCGCTGGTGGCCTTGAGCGGTTGCGGAATTTTCAAGAGCGGCGGCAAGAAGACGCCGACTGTGGGAGACCGCGTATCGATCCTGGTGTCCGAGAACGAGGTCGAGACCGACAAGACGATCGCCGACGTCCAGGTCCTCTTGCCGGCGCCTGCGGTCAACGACGCATGGGCGCAGCCCGGCGGCAATCCGGCCAAGTCGATGGGCCAGCTCGCGCTTGCCGACCAGCCCAAGCGCGCGTGGCAGGCGTCGATCGACGGCGGGTCGAACCGCGAACGGCTGGGCGCGCCGCCCGTCGTCGCGGACGGCATGCTGTTCGTAAGCGACGTCACCGCGACGATCCACGCGTTCAAAGCCGATACCGGCGCGGCGCTCTGGAGCTCGGGTATCACCGAGGGCAAGATCAACCGTGCAGCCCGCTTCGGCGGCGGCGTCAGTTATGACGACGGCAAGCTGTACGCCACCGACGGCGTCGGGGATGTCGTCGCAATGAACGCCGCCGACGGCAAGATCCTGTGGCGCGCCAAGCCTGGCGCTCCGCTTCGCGGCTCGCCGACCGTCGCGAACGGCGCGGTTTATGTCCTGACCCAGGACAACCAGGTGTTCTCGCTGAACCAGACCGACGGCAAGGTCCAATGGGTCCAGTCGGGTACGCTGGAAACGCAGGGCGTGTTCGGCGTCGCGGCACCCGCGGTAAGCCAAGGCACTGTCGTCGCGGGCTTCTCGAGCGGCGAACTCAGCGCGTATCGCTACGAAAATGGTCGTATCCTGTGGCAGGATGCGCTCTCGCGGACCTCGATCACGACCTCTGTGTCGAGTTTGTCGGATATCGATGCGGCGCCGGTGATCGACGGCGGCCGGGTCTACGCGGTCGGGCAGGGTGGCCGGATGGTCGCGCTCGAGCTGGCGACCGGGCAGCGGCTCTGGGAGCAGAATTTCGCCGGTATCTCGACGCCGTGGATTGCCGGCGAATGGCTGTTCGTGGTCACCGACGATGCCAAGCTCGTCTGCCTCTCGCGGTCCAACGGCAAGGCGCGCTGGATCGCCCAGCTGCCTCGGTTCCAGAACGAGAAGAAGCGTAGCAACGCGATCACGTGGTTCGGGCCGGTCCTGGCAGGCAATCACCTTGTGCTGACCAATTCGCGCGGCGAGATCGACTTCGTCTCGCCAACCGATGGCACGATCAGCTCGACGATCGAAACCAAGACGCCGTTCTCGCTGTCGCCGATCGTCGTGAACTCGACGCTCTACACGCTCGACCAGAAGGGTAAGATCACCGCGTACCGGTGATCTCCGCTCCCCTCTCTTCGGCGGAGAGAGGGGAGGACGTGACGCCAGCGTGTTCACGCGCTAAGGGCACGCGATGTCCAAACTCCCCGTGGTCGCAATCGTCGGCCGCCCTAACGTCGGCAAGTCGACCCTGTTCAACCGCCTCGTCGGCAAGAAGCTCGCGCTGGTCGATGACCGGCCCGGCGTCACGCGCGATCGGCGCGAAGGCGACGCGTCGCTGATCGGCCTCGAATTCCGCATCATCGATACCGCCGGTTACGAAGATCACGACGCGCAGACGCTGCCCGGGCGGATGCGCCAGCAGACCGAAGCCGCGGTCGCGCAAGCCGATGTCGCACTCTTCCTGTTCGACGCGCGTGCCGGCATCGTGCCGCTTGACGAAGAGATCGCGCGCTGGCTCCGTACCGCCGACGTCCCGGTGATCCTCGTCGCCAACAAGGCCGAAGGCCGCGCTGGTGAAGACGGCATTCTCGAATCGCTTGCGCTCGGTTTCGGCGATCCGGTCCAGCTTTCGGCCGAGCATGGCGAAGGCATGGGCGACCTGTTCGAAGGCCTGCTCCCGCTGCTCGAAGGCAAGGACGAGGTTCCCGAGGAACAGCCCGACAACGAATACGAAGGCCCCCTGAAGCTTGCGATCGTCGGTCGCCCGAACGCGGGCAAGTCGACACTCGTCAACCGCATCCTCGGCGAAGACCGCATGATCACCGGCCCCGAAGCCGGCATCACGCGCGATTCGATCAGCGTCGATTATGACTGGCACCCGACCGGTGGCGAAGCGCGCAAGGTTCGCCTGATCGACACCGCCGGGATGCGCAAGCGCGCCAAGGTGCAGGACAAGCTCGAGAAGATGTCGGTCGAGGACGCGCTTCACGCGGTCGACTTCGCCGAGGTCGTCGTCCTGCTGCTCGACGCTACGCTCGGGCTTGAGGCCCAGGATCTCCGCATCGCCGACAAGGTGCTGCAGGAGGGGCGGGCTCTCGTCATCGCGCTCAACAAATGGGATATCGCCGAGAGCGCGTCGTCGCTGTTCAACGGCGTAAAGCGCGCGCTCGAGGACGGCCTGTCACAGGTCAAGGGCGTCACCGTGATGACCGTGTCGGGCGCGACCGGCAAGGGAATCGACCAGTTGCTGCAGGCATGTTTCGACACGCGTGACGCGTGGTCGAAGCGGGTCGGCACAGGCGAACTGAACCGCTGGTTCGAGCGCGCGATCGAGGCGACGCCGCCGCCGGCCCCTGGCGGCAAGCGGATCAAGATGCGCTACGTCACGCAGGTCAAGACGCGGCCGCCCAGCTTCGTCATCTTCGGCACGCGTGTCGATCAGCTGCCGGCGAGCTACGAACGCTATCTGGTCAACTCAATGCGCAAGGATCTGGGGTTTGGCGCTGTGCCGGTACGTCTGATGTTCCGCGCACCCAAGAACCCCTACGACGACAACGGCAGGGGCGGCGGCGGCAACTAGGCCGTGGTGTCCGGCGCGGTTCGCATCGATGCCCGGGGTATGCGATGTCCCTGGCCCGCGGTGCGTTTGGCGCGGGCGCTTCGTGAACGGGCGCCCTGCATCATCGAGATCATTGCCGACGACCCTCAGGCGCCGGCCGAACTCCAGGCGGTCGCCAAGGCCGAGGGGGCGACGATCGAAATCGTTTTGGATGCAACTCTTCGTATTTTTCGCGTGACGAGGATAGAACGGCGCAACAGTGTATTTACCCAACGCGCGTAAGGCGACCGAGTGTTCTTTATGGTGCGTTGGCCGAACGGGAGATGGCGACGATGTCGTTCGAAGGCAGCACGTTGATCAACTGGCCGGCATATTCGCAGGCTCGGAGCGAACTGGGTGCGGGATTTGTCCGTATTCTCGGTTACTTCCGCGAGGATGGCGTTAAGTCGGTCGCTGCGATCGAAGCGGCGATGCGCGCGATGAACGCCGCTGGCATGGTAATTCCCGCGCATACGCTCAAGGGCGAATCGCGACAGTTCGGGGCGGAACCGCTGGCCGATCTCGCCGAGGCGATCGAGGAAATCGCGCGCGACTGCGTCGAACGGCAGGATACGCCTGACGAGGCCTTGGAGCATATCGCCCGGCTGCGTTCGCTGTTCGAAGAGACGCTGACGCTGCTCGAGCGGGAAGCCAACCCGGTCATCGTCCGCAAGCCTGCCGCGAGTGGTTTCGGTCGCCGGGCTGTGCCGACAGGGTTCGGCGAAGAATAGTCGCTGGCTTCGTGCCACCGGACTGCTGCTCCACCGGGTCTTCGTAATCGCCCCTGCGGCGAAGGCCGGGGTGGTCTTGATTGCAGACGATCGGGCGGTACCGCGTTCGCGACACCGCCTGATCGCTTATCCCTTCAGATAGGGCGCAGCGCCGGCCTTGGGCGAATCATGCTCCGAGATCGAGTTGAGCTGGATGTAGTTGTGGATCCCCATCCGTGCGATCATCTCGAACTGGCGCTCGAGCGTGTCGACATGTTCTTCCTCGCTGGCGAGGATGCGGGCGAACAGGTCGCGGCTGATGTAGTCCTTGACCTCTTCGCAGTACGAGATCGCGCCCTTTAGCTGGACCGTCGCCTCGACTTCAAGCGCCAGATCCGACTTCAGGACTTCCTCGACGGTCTCGCCAATGCGGAGGCGGCCGAGCAGCTGGAAGTTCGGCAGGCCATCGAGGAACAGGATGCGCTCCGACAGCCAGTCGGCGTGCTTCATCTCGTCGATCGATTCCATCCGCTCGTACTGGGCGAGCTTATAGACGCCCCAATGCTCGAGCATCCGGTAATGGAGCCAATATTGATTGACCGCGGTCAGCTCGTTCTTGAGCGCCTCGTTCAGGTAATCGATTACTTGGGGGTCGCCGCGCATGGCCATATCTCCGTCACCTCTGACGGGCATGTAGCGCTACGCACGCAGCAACCGCAACCCGAAAAACGGCGGATTTCTGCGGTTTAGAAGCTGTTGCGACGCTTATGCAGCAGCGCGTTCCTCGTTGATAATCGCTCGCGCTACCGACGTGCACTGGCCGCATTTGGGCTGGCGGCCCATTGAACGAAAGGCTTGGCACGGTGTGGTGCAACCGCCGCGTGCGCAGTTGCGGACGTCGGATTCTCGTATGGCATTGCAAACGCAGACGACCATGGGAACTCCCTAGCTGTGAGCCGGGAATACGGATAATGCGAACCACTCGCAAGCTGTTTTGCGTCTTATTCGCAAAAAGGATCATCGGTTTGTCTCGAATGCGGTCCCGCGCATCGGCTGCCATGCGAATCGGGCGAGGCTACGCCATAGCCATTCGAGCGGACCGTAGCGAAAGCGATCGAGCCACGGCTTCGACCAGGCGAGCATCGCGATACAGATCAGCACGACAATCGCGTACAGGGTCGCGCGCGGGAGATGGCCGAACAGGCCCGCCCCATAGCCGTAGAACAAGGTCGTGCAGATCAGCGAGGTGCCGAGATAGTTCGTGAATGCCATCCGCCCGGCCGCCGCAATACGCGTGGTCAGCCAGCCGCCGGGTCGGGCGAGCAGGATGATCGCCGCAGCGTATCCCGCAATCATCAGTGGTCGTAGCGGGGCCGCCAGCGTGAGCCAACACAGCGCCACGTACTGCGCGGCGAAAGCGTGCGCGATGGCGTAGGTGGCGATCAGCGCATAGCCGATCACGCCGATGCCGAGACTGAACGCTGCGACGCCGACATAGCGACGGCGCGACCAGCCACCGGTAAGGAACCCCGAGCGTAATCCCGCCATGCCGAGCAGCATGAAGCCGAGCGTCTCGGAGCCGCCGACGGTCAGATAGGTCAGCGGGCCGGTTACGTGAGTCCAGCGCCACGCGACCATGTCCGTCCAGCTGCCGCGTCCGATCGCGAGTTCGCGGGCGATCGCGGCGGGGGAGGGTTGGCCGAACTGATCCGCGAGCGTCTGCCATTTCGCGATGACGCGTGCGCTCGCACCGGGGGCGTGGGCGGCGGCGTGCAGGTCGAACGCATAGGTTGCGAGCGTCGCCATCTCGACGATCTGGACGCCGATGCAGAGGAGCGCGACGCCGATCAGCCAACCGACCGGAAGCCGGACGAGCATGAAGGCGATCGCGCCGACCAGCGCATAATGCGCGAGGATGTCGCCCCACCAGAGCAGATAGAGGTGCGCGATCCCGAACGCGAACAGCCACGCCATGCGGCGGAAGTGGACCGTCGCCGCGTCCTCGTCGTTCGTCTGCGCGCGTTCGATAACGAGCAGCATCGAGGCGCCGAACAGGACCGAGAACAGGCCGCGCATCTTGCCGTCGACGAGGACGAAGGTGGCGACCCACGCGAACAGGTCGGGCGTGCTCGGCGGGCCCATCGACGCGGGTGTCATATAGGCGAATTCGGGCAGCGCGAATGCAGCGATGTTGGCGGCAAGGATGCCCATCACGGCGACGCCCCTGATGATGTCGAGGGAGGCGAATCTGGCGGGGACGGGGGTCATGATCCGGGAGTGAAGTGCAGGAAGTGCAGACGCTGGCGCGGGTTTGCGCAGGGACGGATTGGAGCGGAAATGGGGGGCGTCCAGAGAGTGAAGTGCAGGAAGTGCAGACGCTGGCGCGGGTTTGCGCAGGGGCGGATTGGGGCGGAAATGGGGGGCGTCCGGAGAGTGAAGTGCAGAAAGTACAGACGCTGGCGCGGATGGTCCACGCGCGCAAATCCGGTTGGGGGCGCTGCTTCCGGCGTGGGCATGACGGCTGTCTTCGGCATCCGGGAACGCTGACACAAGCCGGCTGGGTAGGACAGCTTGGTTTTGACGCTCGCGTATGCATCGGACCCATCCGATGGCCGCTCTGCGCGCCTTCGCGGGGAAAAAGGTTCTGGTTTCGGCGGTCGTGCAACCCAACCGCAACCACCCCGGTGGAGGCCGGGGCCCAATTGGGGGACGGTTATGATGAGCCGCGGTGCTCCTTCATTGCGACCTCCCCAACTGGGCCCCGGCCTTCGCCGGGGTGGTTGATCGGGTAGGGGAGAGGCTTCAGGCCAGTGCGGCGTCGGCGCCCATCAGCTTCGGGAAAAAACCTTCGTGCGCGTTGCGGAGGGTGTCGAGCGCGATGACGTCGTCGCGGTCGGGGCGTTCGAAGATCAGGCGCTTGCCGCCGGTGCGACCGAGCGGCTCGGCCTCGACGTCCGCCGCGTGCGCTGCGCCGAGGAAGTCGAGCAGCGCATGATCCTCGACGGTGACGATGTAGACGCCCTGGTCCTCCGCGAAGAAAGAGCGCGCGCAGTCGAACGGCTGCTTCCGGTCGATCATCGCACCGATGCCGCCGGCGAGCGCCATCTCGGCCAGCGTCACCGCGATGCCGCCGTCGGAGACGTCGTGGACCGCGGTCAGCTGACCCAGCGCGATCGCTTCGCGGATGAGGTCGCCGACGCGGCGCTCGGCGGCTAGATCGACCGGCGGCGGCGGGCCGGCGTCGAGCTGTTCGCGGCCGTGGCATTCGCGCAGCCACAGCGACTGGCCGAGATGGCCGCCGCGCGTGCCGACCGCGAGGATGATGTCGCCCGAGCCCTTGAACGCGATCGTCGCATTCTTCTGCCAGTCGGCGAGCAACCCGATCGCGCCGATCGCCGGGGTCGGCAGGATCGCCGAGCCGCCACCGGTCGCCTTCGATTCATTGTAGAGCGAGACGTTGCCCGACACGATCGGGAAGTCGAGCGCGATACAGGCGTCGCTCATGCCTTCGAGGCAGCCGACGATCTGGCCCATGATCTCGGGGCGCTGCGGGTTGGCGAAGTTGAGGCAGTTCGTCACCGCCAACGGCAGCGCGCCGACCGCGGTGAGGTTGCGCCAGGCTTCGGCGACCGCCTGCTTGCCGCCCTCCACGGGATCGGCGAAGCAATAGCGTGGGGTGCAGTCGGTGGTCATCGCCAGCGCCTTCTGTGTGCCGTGGACGCGGACGACCGCAGCGTCGCCACCGGGGCGCTGCACCGTGTCGGCACCGACCATGTGGTCGTACTGCTCCCAGATCCAGCGGCGCGAGGCGATGTCGGGCGAGCCCATCAACGTGAGCAGGTCGGCGGCGATGTCGTTGCTGTGCGGCGCGTTTTCGAGCGGCGCGGGCTTTGGCGTCGGCACGTGCGGGCGATCGTAGAGCGGCGCTTCGTCGGCGAGCGGCCCGAGCGGGATGTCGCAGACGGTCTCGCCCTTGAACGTCAGCACCATGCGGCCCGTGTCGGTGACGCGGCCGATCACCGCGAAATCGAGTTCCCACTTCTTGAAGATCGCCTCGGCCTCGGCTTCGCGGCCGGGCTTGAGGACCATCAGCATCCGCTCCTGCGATTCCGAGAGCATCATCTCGTACGGCGTCATGCCGGTCTCGCGCTGCGGTACGTCGTCCATGACGAGTTCGATGCCGACGCCGCCCTTCGACGCCATCTCGACCGACGACGAGGTGAGGCCGGCGGCGCCCATGTCCTGGATCGCGACGATGACATCCGTTGCCATGAGCTCGAGGCAGGCCTCGATCAGCAGTTTCTCGGTGAACGGATCGCCGACCTGGACGGTCGGGCGCTTGGCGTCCGAATCCTCGCCGAAATCGGCCGAGGCCATCGTCGCGCCGTGGATCCCGTCGCGGCCGGTCTTGCTGCCGACATAGACGATCGGATTGCCGATGCCGCTCGCGGCCGAATAGAAGATTTTGTCCTGATCGGCGATCCCGACGGTCATCGCGTTGACCAGGATGTTGCCGTCATAGGCCGCGTGGAAATTCACCTCGCCGCCGACGGTCGGCACGCCGACGCAATTGCCGTAGCCGCCGATGCCGTGGACCACGCCCGAGATCAGGTGGCGCATCTTGGGGTGATCGGGACGGCCGAAGCGGAGCGCGTTGAGGTTGGCGATGGGTCGCGCGCCCATCGTGAAGACGTCGCGCAGGATGCCGCCGACGCCGGTCGCCGCGCCCTGATAGGGCTCGATATAGGACGGGTGGTTGTGGCTCTCCATCTTGAAGATCGCCGCCTGATTGTCGCCGATATCGACGACGCCGGCATTCTCGCCGGGGCCGCAGATGACGCGGGGGCCCTTGGTGGGCAGCTTCATCAGGTGGATCTTGCTGGATTTGTAGCTGCAATGCTCGGACCACATGACCGAGAAGATGCCGAGCTCGACCATGTTCGGCTCACGGCCGATGGCGCGCAGGACGCGCTCATATTCTTCGGGGGACAGGCCGTGGTCGGCGACGATCTGCGGTGTGATCTCGGTCATGGGGCGCAGATAGCGGCGCGGACGGTCCGCGTCACCCTTTGTACGTCAGATTCGTATGGCACAGTCGTGGAAGAGGGTATCGGCCAGCCGCTCCGGCTTCGGCCGGTTCGTTTCGGACCCAATCCCGCTGGACTCGACAGTCGTCCTATGAGGAACTCCAATGAAGGATCAGCATGGATCCTCAGGAGGAAATATTCATGACCGAGGCAGTTGGATATTATCTAGTAAAGCTACAAGTTCAGCATGGTGGTTTCGCCGGTGCGCCGGTGCTTCATCTCGATCTGGGCGTGAATGCCGTGTCCGGACAGGTCATAGGCTCTGCGCAAATCACGCAGGCATTACCGCCACCCTATGGCACGACGATCATTCCGCATGTCACGGGCGCTATCCTTCACACCGGATTCGGCCACGACACGCTGCTCGTGCATCTCACCGGGCAATATTACGTGTCATTCCCGCCGCCTGCGATCGGATCCTATACGGCGCACTTCAGTGTCGCGCTTGCCGTCACGAAAGATTGGAACGGCAAGGGATCGTTCGAATATAATGGCAACGTCATCACCGACTGCACGGTGAAGAACGTCTCCACCGGCTGATCCTATACGTAAGGCGGCTGCGTGTAACCCTTCGGGCTCAGCGTAAAGATCTCGCAGCCGTCTTCCGTGATGCCGATCGAATGCTCGAACTGCGCGGACAGCGAGCGATCGCGCGTGACCGCCGTCCAGCCGTCGTCAAGCAGCTTCACGTCGGGGCGACCGATGTTGATCATCGGCTCGATCGTGAAGATCATCCCGGGGCGAAGTTCGGGTCCGGTGCCGGGCTTGCCGACATGGACGACTTCGGGGGCGTCGTGGAACAGCCGGCCGACGCCGTGCCCGCAGAAATCGCGGACCACGCCGTAACGGTGCTTCTCGGCGTGACGCTGGATCGCGTTGGCGACGTCGCCCATGCGGTTGCCGGGCTTGGCCTGCTCGATACCCAGCATCAGGCATTCATAGGTGACTTCGACGAGGCGCTTGGCCTTGATCGGCACGTCGCCGACCAGGTACATCCGGCTCGTGTCGCCGTGCCAGCCGTCGAGCAACGGCGTCACGTCGACGTTGACAATATCGCCCGATTTCAGCGTCTTCTCGCTCGGGATGCCGTGGCAGACGACATGGTTGATCGAGATGCAGACGCTGTGCGTGTAGCCGCGATAGCCGAGCGTCGCGGGCACGCCGCCGCCGGCGATGATGAAGTCGTAGATCAGTCGGTCGATCTCGGCAGTGGTCACCCCTGGCACCATGTGCGGGACGATCATGTCGAGCGTCTCGGCGGCCAGCCTGCCCGCCTTCATCATGCCGTCGAACGCGGCGGGGCCGTACAGCTTGATGGCGCCGGTGCGCGTTTCGGGGGCGTCGGACGTGACGGTCACATATTCGGTCATGTCGCGCGATATAGCGTGGCGGGCGCGCTTTTGCGAGGCTATGCGAGGGGCATGACCCAAGACCCGTCACAAGAACGCATCTGGACCGCCGCGCTGACGATCATCGGCGATGAAATCCTGTCGGGCCGCACGCAGGACAAGAACGTTGCGCAGATCGCGGCGTGGCTCAACGTGCAGGGCATCCGGCTCGCCGAGGTGCGCGTGGTCGCCGACAAGACCGAGGCGATCGTCGAGGCGGTCAACATCCTGCGCGAACGCAACGACTATCTGTTCACCACCGGCGGGATCGGGCCGACTCACGACGACATCACGGTGGATGCGATCGCCGAGGCGCTGGGCGTCGCGGTCGAGCATCATCCGCGCGCGATGGCGGTGCTGGAGGCATATTACGCGACGCGTGGCGGACTGACCGAGGCGCGGGCGCGGATGGCGCGGGTGCCGGCCGGGGCGGACCTGATCGACAACAAGGTGTCGGGCGCGCCGGGGATTCGGATCGGCAACATCTTCATCATGGCGGGCGTGCCACACATCACCGCGGGGATGCTCGATGCTCTGACGGGGACGCTCGAGGGCGGGCGGCCGGTGGTGTCGAAGACGATCGGCTGCTGGGTCGCGGAGTCGGAGGTTGCCGATCTGTTGCGCGATGCCGAGAAGACTCACGAGGGCGTCGCGATCGGCAGCTATCCGTTCTTTCGCGACGGGAAGACCGGCGCGAACTTCGTGGTGCGCAGTTCGGACGAGGCGCTCGTGGATCGCTGTCTCACCGATCTCAAGCGGGATCTCGAGGCGACTGGGCGGACGGTCAGCGCGGAGGCCATCTAGAGCGGGTCAGGCGCCCCATTCGGGGCCTTCGGGATCGGGATAGAAGACGTCCGGGTCGAACGTCGCGGTGCGGGATTGCGGTCCGGCCTCGGCGACGTCCGGCAGTGTCGGCAAACCGCCGCCGAAGCGGATGCGGACATAGCCCATGCTGCCGACTAGCGCCTGGAAGATTGCGACATGCTCCTCCTGCTGCATCCGCCGGCCGATCAATGGTGCGCGCTCGGCGGAGAGATAGCCCATCTGGACGCCGCGTCCGCTGAACACCGCGACGGCGTTGGCGTCGTGCGGGTTCTTCGGCTCGCGGCGGAGGTCGACCGGTTCGCCGGGTGCGCACAGCAGCAGTTCCATGCGCCGTTTGCTTCGGCTCCGGTCCGCATTGGGAAAGTCGATGCCGACCACGCTGAGCGTCAGTTCGTCCATGCTCTCACGGTAACAGGAACGCATGGCGCCGTGCAGGCAAAAGGGACTCTTGCGTCGGTCACGGGCAGCGGATAGAGGCGGGGGCATCGGCGCGCTGGACAGCGACCGCCGGTGCCTGACATTACGCGGTAATCTCAAGGCTATGCGGGTGTAGCTCAATGGTAGAGCTTTTGCTTCCCAAGCAAGTGACGAGGGTTCGATTCCCTTCACCCGCTCCATTTTCCGATTTCATGACATCTCGCAGGACTTTGCCGGCCGCGGAGATCCGAGGGTTTTCCGGATCCTCCGGCGCGTGAGCCCCCGCCGCGTGCCGTGGAAGCGCAAGCGCGGGTTCAACCGTTTTCTCGCTGGCCGGTTTCGGCTCTGCCGGAGGAGGCGCGATCGGCTCGCTTGGCCGGTTTCGCGGTCCATCCTCGCGAGTGAAATTGCGACTGGCGGCTTTCCCCGAATACACCGTCACATTGAACCCAGAATGCCTATTTTAGAGTCCGTTAAAGTCTCGCCGATAGCTCCCGGCTCATGGGTAACGCAGCATCAAACCGTTCGCCAAAACTGATACTTGTCGCTGCGACGGCGTTGCTGGTGGGCGGATGCGGAGGTGCCGACGGTGCCGAAGATGTAAGCGGTGTGGTGAGCTCGGCATCGGCGCCGGTCGTCGTGGTTTCCTCGACCGCATCCACCTCAACGGCGGTAGCAACATCCTCGCCCACACCTGCTTCCACGCCTGCCGCTGCAAGCCTGCCCGCCGCACCCAACCTGCTCGCGGCACCCAACCTGCTCGCGGACGTCGCTGTTACTATTCCAGATACCATCGTCGCGTCTGATGCCCCGAGCGCGGCCGTGCACGTGCGGCTGTCGCGTGCGGTCGATCGGCAGCTTTCGTTTGGGTACCTAACGTCCAACGGCACCGCGAAGGAAGGAAGCCAGTTTAGTCGCACTCAAGGTGTCCTGATCTTCCGGCCAGGCGAGTATGACAAGGTCATCTCGGTGCCGATACGTGGCCTCGCTGCTGGTACATACTTCAAAATCGATGTTGGCTGGACAAGAAATGTACCGGCAGTTGCCGGGGCCAGCGGAAAGATCATCGGCGGCAGCGCAACCGCCACTGCCGTAAGTGGATCGCCCGGCTACGATCTTGTCGATGCGGCTGCAATGACCGGGCGGCAACAGGTCTTCAGCTCAAATTTCCAAGGTCCGATCAGTCCTTTGGGCGGGCAGGGTGTGTGGCGGACGCGGTTCGATTGGGGCCGGTGGCAGTCCGGCAACAACGAGGCTGCGCCCTACGCGGATGCGACGACGGACCCAGGCACCAATCCGCATCCGATAATCGACGGATACCGAACCCTCCGGGCCGAGAAAGTGCCTACCAGGGATGGCGCCAAAAGCTTCGCCTATTCGGCCTCTATGCTATCGACCCAGGGTTGGTACAGTTTTCAATACGGCTATATCCAGTTGCGGGCGAAAGTGCGGCCCGCGAACGGGGTGACGCCCGCCTTCTGGCTGTTGCCGTCGAGCGGCGCGTGGCCACCCGAGATCGATATTTTCGAATTCCTCAACGGGGGGCCGCTCACGAGCACCGTGCACTTCAAGAACGACCCGAAAGGTTCGATGGAGGGAGTCGCAACCGAGTTCAAAGCGGATGGCGATTGGCACACTTATGGACTGGACTGGACCCCCGACTGGCTGATCACGCTGGTCGACGGGAAAGAAGTGCATCGCCGCCGCAACCCCTTCAACCAGCCCATGTACATTATCGTGAACACTGCAGTCGGCCTTCTATCGAGCGGTCCGCCCAATGCCGATAGTCAATGGCACAATGACATGACGCTCGATCGGATCGACGTTTACCAGTGACGCACTCGATACAATTCGGCCGTTTCCGATAACACGCGAAAATGGGCTTCAAGTTCAGGAAGGGGGTCGGCGATACCGACCACACCGCGGCAGGCGGACCGATCCGGTTTAGAACTCGAAAACCGCAGCACTGATGACCATCCATAGTATCAGCGACAAGACAACGGCAATCATCACCCCTCGGATGGCGTCGATTTTCAGCCGC
Organism: Sphingomonas sp. M1A8_2b; assembly: GCF_053345535.1. Classification (NCBI taxonomy): domain Bacteria; kingdom Pseudomonadati; phylum Pseudomonadota; class Alphaproteobacteria; order Sphingomonadales; family Sphingomonadaceae; genus Sphingomonas; species Sphingomonas sp. M1A8_2b. The sequence continues at coordinate 1,586,506 of NZ_JBKFAH010000001.1, forward strand.
TCGTTCAATTGCTGGGTCTGGGCGATTACGAGGTTCACATGATACCGGATCTTCATCCGGCCCAATCGACTTGGCGGGCTTTCGACAAAGCGACCAGACGGCTTTTCCAGCCGGTATGAGACACCCTTATCAATCACCAGACCAGTCCTCTTTGCGGTAAGATCTGTTTGATTACGTGTGAGGGCGTGGTTCAGTTCCTGCGGGGGAGCGCGCCGGGCCCGGCTCGTTCTCGCTGGATCATAGTATTCCTTGAACGTCGTTCCGCGGCGGCTGTCTGAATGGCAATCGTCGTCGTTCGCATCCCATGGCCGCACCGAGCGGCACGTCGCGCATACGTCGCCCCATGCCGCGCCGCTTTATTTGGTTGAGTGTGATGGATATTAACGCCATGTAAACCGCGAAGGGGGGATGGTCAGGCTTGTAGTTGGAGAGCCGTATTGCCCGCACCCGCGCATGATCTTTCAGACGTACCGCGTTCGCACGATCGATCGGCTCGAAAAATCGTGTTGCGGAACAGTACGTTGCGCCATGGCGAAAACACGCCGATCGATGTCCAGGTCACCGACCTTTCCGCCACCGGTTTTTCGGTCGACGCACCGATGGATCTGGCGGTCGGTGCGATAGTCCGCCTCGGGCTCGGAGGCGCGGGTACGGCTCCTGCACAGATCGTCCGTCGCACGAACTCGACCTACGGCGCCGAGTTTCTCGAGCCGTTGAGTCCCGAAAAGGTGGCCGCGGCCTTCAGGTATAGCGAAATACTTGCGACGATCGGCGGCAATACCGATGGTGACAGCACCGACGACGTCAAGCATTTCGATGATGATCGTGTCGAAAATACCGATCGATGGTCGCGGCGGACCCGGATTGTCGTCATGCTAAGTTCTGCAGGAGCGGCATGGGCGGCACTCGTGCTCGTATGGCTTGCCGTCTGATTTGTCGGATAGCGTAAAAGAAGACGCTATGATCTTAGGGCTTGATCCGGCAAATGCTGCAGATGTTTGCAACGATGCTCACGCTCGCACTCGCCGCGCCCACAAGCACACCGCAACGTGACGCATGGCGCGACTGCCTGTTTTCCTATGCGCAAGTCGAGTCGCTAGGCGCCAAGACGCCGGTACAGATTGTGGTCGAAGCGCTGGATCTTTGCAGGCCCGTGCGCCAGCTCTACCTGAAGGCCTTGGTTGGCCAGTCTCAAGCGACAGCGACACGAGAGAATAGCGCGCTCGCGCAGGCCGGGTCGGCGATGGAAAGCGATGAAAAGACAGTCGTGCGCCAAGTATTCGCTTTCGTACTCCGCAACCGAAAAGTCTAGCAGGCCCGATTACCCAGCCGCGTCGGTTATCGGGACCAGCGGCTTTAATATCTTGTCGATCGGCGATGACTAGGACATGGACGGAGGTGCATGCTGAAATCAGCATCCGCCGGTGTTCGGTGTGTTCAATTCGATTGGGGGCGTGATGTCGAGGTTGGTCACGCCGGGCGCGCCTAAGATGCCCGCGTACCGCGACATCGACTGGCGCTCCTATCTCTGGCTTGCACCCCTGATCGTCGGCATCACGGCGCTGGTCGTGCCGACCATGATGGGCGTCGGCAAAGTGTCATGGGCAACGGAACAGGGTGCCCATGGTCCTATTGTCCTCGCGATCGGCCTGTGGCTGGTTATTCGCGCATGGCCTGGCATGACGGCGCACGCCGTTCCGGGCAATGCATGGATCGGCGGGCTGGCGGTCGCGGGCGCGCTCGTCGGCTATCTCGCCGCGCGGGTGATCGGCAGCATCGTGATCGAAAGCGCCATGATGTATCTCGCGCTGGTGGCCGCGCTGTACCTGTTCGTCGGGTTTGCGGCGATGCGCGAAGCGTGGTTTCCGATCGCCTATCTATTGTTCGTGTTGCCGCCACCTGGAAGCTGGGTCGCCGACGCAACGCAGCCTCTGCGGCTGGAGCTGTCGCAGCGGGCGGTCGATGTGCTGGCATTCCTCGGATTTTCGGTCGCTCGATCGGGCTTGCTGATCTACGTCGACCAATATGTCCTGGAAGTGAAAGCGGCGTGCGGGGGGCTCAACTCGATGATCAGCCTGACCGCGATAGGACTTTTTTACGCCTATATTCTTCACAACGCCAATGTGCGGTACACCGTTCTCCTGTTTTTGGTGACGATCGCGATGGCGATCGCGGCGAATTTCGTCCGCGTGATCATGCTTGTCCTGATCACGCATTATCTGGGTGACCGCGCGGCGCAGGGTTTTCTCCACGAATTCGCCGGATTGACGATGTTCACGGTCGCGCTGGGTGGGGTATTCGTGTTCGATCGCATCGCTGGGCCGCTGCGGCGGGCGCTGGCGTCGGAGCGTACGACGTGAGCGTGCCCGCGACCCTTGATCGGCGCAGGATGCTGACACGGTCCCTGGCTGTCGGCGGAGCATTTGCGGTTGCTGCGGCAACGTCGTTTGCCGCGACACCGCGACGCTCCGAGCACCGGTTGGCCAAGGCTAAGCTCAGCCAGTTGATCCCGCTGCAGATCGGCGCGTGGCGCTATGCCACGAACGATGGTGTCGTGGTGCCGAGCCAGGACGGGCCGGTCGATGGCTATGATCAGGTGCTAACGCGCGTGTATGACGCCGAAGGTCTGCCATCGATCATGCTGTTGATCGCCTATGGCAGCACGCAGGGTGGCAGCCTCCAACTGCACCGTCCGGAAACCTGCTATCCGGGACAGGGCTTCAAGATGTCGGGCTTTTCCGACCTGACGCTGCGCCCGGCTGCCGGCGAGCAGATTGCGGCGCGCACCTTCACGGCTACGCGAGACGACCGCATCGAGCGTCTGATCTATTGGACGCGTATCGCCGGGTCCTTCCCGCGCAGCACCGCTGAGGAATACCGGGCGATCGTCAGCAGCGTGCTTCACGGTGTAGTCCCTGACGGCATTCTGGTCCGCATGTCGACGATCGGCCCCGACATCGGCGTGTCCGATCAGGCCATGGCGGCGTTTTCGGCAGCGCTGATCGATGACTCCGCAGCCGCCCGCTCGATCCTGGTCGGCGACGTTATGGCTGCGGCGATCGCGCGAACGGGTGCAGGACATAGAAAATGAACGCGAGCGTGGCGACGATCACCACGACCGCGGGGATCGTATACCCGTTGTTGCCAAGATAATTGGCGCCGGCGCACCCGATAGCAGCGACCAAATACTGCCAAAGCGAATCATTATAGTCGGTTTCGCCGATCGATCTCTGTAGAAAGAGGACGATCAACCCTGCGAAAATCATCATCGTCAGTATATCGAAAACGGTATTCATCGGCCTCGTCCATTTCTTTATCGGCACGATGGCCTCGGAGCAGAACGTTTACATCAAAGCCATTGCACGCGCGAGCATACCGCGTGATCCTGTTCTGGCTGATGATTGTCAAAAACTTACAAGTGTCCGAAATCGGTACGGAACGGCCTTGTTTGGGCGCCATGGCCATTGCGCGGCTTGGCGTTAACAAATAGTGAACTGTCAACAACCGGGTCCGCCAACAGCTGATTCGCTGTTGAAATACAGGGCCGGCAATAAAGCAGGGCCGGCAATAAAAATGCCGTTACAGGGAGCAGAAAGATGCGAAAGCTTACACTATCTCTTATGGCAGCACTCGCGGCCACAGTGACCGCCGCTCCGGCGGCAGCCGTCACTGTGAACTTCGCGTCCGGTGTCACGACGACTGTGAACAACGGTGTCATCTTCGAGAATTTCGATGGCGCAACCACCGGCGCACCCATCGGGGTCAACACCTATGCCTATAACAGCAATGTCCCCGGCTACGGCAAGACGCCAAATGGCGCGTCCGGCAACTACGCCGCGGTCCTCGGCGGCGGAACGTACACGGTAAGTCTGCCAGCGTTCGCACCGGTATTTTCGTTTCTCGCCGGTACGATCGATGCGTATAATTCGGTAACGCTGACCTTGGTGAACACCTCGCTTGCCAGCACCGATATTGCGTACAAGTCTTTCCAGACGTTCACGGGCTCGCAGCTCGGCACTCTGAATGGTGACGGCCGTGTCACGTTCGATACCGGCTCCTCTACTTTCCTGATCAGCGCGGCGTCGTTCCTGTCCAGTCAGAATTCGTTCGAGATCGAAAACATCGCAAGTGCAGCGCCCGAGCCGGGCACGTGGGCGATGATGATCCTGGGCTTCGGCTTTGCCGGTATGGGCCTGCGTTCGCGCCGCCGAGCAAAGCTCGCGCTCGCCTGAGCGGCATTGGCTAGCGTTGCCTAGCGTTTCGAAAACGCCACCCTGCTCGCGCAGGGTGGCGTTTTCGTTTGTTACCGGTAGCGCTTCGCGCGCGTCTCGATATTTGCGGTGCCAGTACGGCGGTGCCAGCATGTGGGGTCGGCACTTGGGGCCGGTATCTCAGCACAGCAGGCAATCGGCAGTGACGTCTCGGTCAGGTTGACACGCGCTGGCCTGTGAATCTCTCACGCGTAAGGCAGCGGTGTCCGGCATGCCTGCTTTTTGCGAGGGATGAAACCTCTCTGGACGGGGGGGGGGCGTCCATGAAAACCCGGCTATAGTCTGCCGTATCGGGACGTCGACGTGCGGCTTGGCGTTCACCGGCACCTGCTGCGTATCGTGCGGATCAATAAAGCCAGTTGGTCCACTGGCCGACCGGCGACCAAGCCGATGAATCTTTCCGGAACGCGTAAGTCGTGCCCCAATGGCCGGCGGTCACGGAGACAAAGGCGATGTTCTTCGCCACCACCGGGTTGGATGCGGTAAAGACCGGCGTACACGCGTGGTCGAGCCGATTGCGAACCCACCACCGCACTGTAGCGCGCGGCGCCGAAAGCGCGCTGTCGATCGAGACGCCGTCCGGATCCTGATATGCCGACAATTGCGTGGCTGCCGCGTTGAGCTGGCTTTGTAGCAGGTTGGTCAGCGGGCGGGCCGAGGGTTGCGTCGTCTCCGGCACGACGCGGTCCGGATGGATCTGGTCTTCGAACACTGGCCGACCGGACAGCCTATCATTCGGCCGCAAAGGCCGTGGCGCGAACCACGAAAGCGGCCGGCGGGAAGGGGCGGGTGCCGTCATCATCGCTCGGAAGATCGCCAGCGGCTCGCCCCGGGTGCGGCTGTCGATGCACGTCGGTTTGCCGTCGGCGGTGAGCACCGACAACAAGGACTGCATCACTTGCGCCGCATCATCGGCGGGCGCCTGCGACGCTGCACTGCATCCTGCAAGCGCTGCTGTACCGGCTGTAAGCGCTGCGGTGCTGGCAACGGCGCGCAACAGTCCCGCAATACTTTTGGAGACGTTTTGATGCGATGGTGTCATCAGCAAACCTTAAGCGGTCATTTACCAATTGCAAGGTGCAAAGCCCGGCGGGCACGGCGTCCCAAATAGAGAGAATATTATTCTCGCCGTGGAGACTGTTTTAACGCTATGCTAACCAGATGATCGACTTGGCGAAGATTTACGCGCGGAACCACCGCAACCAGCAATATATGATCATCGGCGGCATGATGCTTGCTCTGGTGGGTAGCCTGGCGCCGCGTAACGAGCGCGCCCTGTTCGTGACCGGCAGCCGTCCAACCCCGAAGGCCTTTGCAGCGATCGCCCCGCCGGTTGCTTTCAACGGGCTCTTCAATGACTTGGCGCGATACGTGCCACGGGGGTTGCGGATCAATACGCCGCGGCGCGGACCACGGCCGGGGAGCGTGGCGCCCGATGCGTTCGCCCGCGCCGATCCGGCTGCGGTGACGTCGGGCGCAATACCGCCGACGAGCGGCGAGTCGGCGCCGGTACAACTCGCATTGCTCGATCCGACGGGAATTTCTCCTGCCGGGCGTGGGATCACCGGCGCGCCGTTGGCCGGGGCGGGCCCGGCCTCCTTTGGTCCCGGAGCGACCGGTGCGGGGGCGGCGACGCCGGCCAATCCCACCACACCGACGACGCCGGCCGCGGGCGGCGAAACCACCACGCCGGTCATCCCGGTCGGCCCGGTACCCGAGCCTGCAACCTGGGCGATGATGGTGGCGGGATTTTTCGGTTTGGGCGCGCTCCTGCGCCGGAACCGGAGTGCGGTCAGTTCAATTCGAGCCGGTCGCCTGCAAACCTGATCGACCCGAGTTGCGACAGCGCGCTCTGGCCCAACAGCGATACGTCCAGCCCGTTCTCGACCGTGGCCGCATCGACATGTTCGAGCGACTGTCCGGCGATTTCGAGCCGGTCGACCGTGGCGCCCTGCATCCGGGTCGCGCCGCCGACCGTCTGCAACGCGAGCGCAGATGCTCCCGCCGGCGCCAGTCGGGCTCGAGCGGCATCGCGACGGGTCAGCACGACGATATTGGATCCCGTATCGACCACGAAGCGAATGGGCGTGCCGTTGACCTTGGCGTTGACGTAGAACAGTCCGTCGCTGGCACGGGCGAACCGGTGCGACGTGCCGGCGGATGGCTGAGCATTGGCCGCTGTTTTCAGCGACGGAACCGCCAGTGCGAACGTCTTGGCGGCCGGAGACGGCGTGGCCGGCATGCCAAGCGATGCGCCAGCAGACGCGAGCAGAATAGTTCCCGAAAGGACAAACAGCTTGAGCATGATCTCCCATCTGGCAGACCGCGCTGAAAATTAGGTTTCCCGACAGAGTTAAGCCGGCGTTAGGCTGTTGCCAGGGGAGGGGCGACGACGGGCAGCTTTATTGCGTCTTCGAGCCTTTTGACCCGGTGATGCTGCCACAACCCGATCGCCAGAAAAATCAGGGCGACGAACCCGAGTTCGGCTGCAATCTCGAAATATGGCCAGCGCATCGCAGCGTTGCTCGCGAATAAAACATAATGTGGCGGTTCGACGCGGTAGCCGGCGTAGCGGAACAACCGGACGATCTCGCCGGGGAGCGCGTTTCGCTTGAGTAAACCTGTCAGCGACGACACACCGTCGACCTGCGACGCCGTTTCGGACGGAAGTTCGACGAAGAATTGCAGATCGAGGCTTGTCGAACGCGGCGCAATTATCGGTGCGAACCGCAGCGTGCGGCGGGCGACGAACCGATCCTGGTCGAACGCGGCGGTGCGATTGTACAGGATCATTCCGTTGATTGTCGTCGGTCCCTCGCTCGGCAAGGCGAGCACAGGCCGTGCAAGATCGATTCGACGCGGCGTGCCGACGCCGCTGGGAAGCGTGAACAACAGCAGCAGCGTCGTGATCGCAGCGGCAAAACAGGCAGCCGCAAGGCCGAGCACGGTGCGCCGGAAGACCGTCGCCGACCGCAACGTGGTCGCGGCGAGGCGCTGGTCGGACCCGCGTTTGCGCGCATTCAGGAAGATCAGCAGCCCCGGCGATACGAGCAGGACGACGAGCGCGAGATACGTCAGGCTTGGATAATAATGGCCGATGTGACCGAACTGCCATTCGGCAAGCAGCGCCATTACGCCATTGTATTGAACGACTTGCCACAGAAAGAATAGCGAAACCAGCACTGCCCACAGGATCATGCCGCCCTTCATGACTTGGCGGCGATTCCGCTTTTGGTCTGTTTTTGCCATGCGCTATATTCCCCCTGTCACCTCCTATCCCGTGTTGAGACAAAATACCAGTTGGGATGGATGCCAGGGCGATTGCTAAACTCTATGAAATCTGGGCTAGAGGAACATCGGAACACTGGAGAACCGATGCCGCATACTTCTCGCTATTTGATCGTCGTGCCCTGTCTGGACGAGGAAAACGCTCTGCCCGATTTGCTGAGGTGGCTCGTCGACAGGGCGGCAGACGGCGCACTGATCGTGGTCGTGGATGGCGGCAGCAAGGATCGAAGCGTGGCGATCGTCGAGGATTTCGCGCAGCGTCATCCCGCTGTGCGTCTGCTTCACAATGCGCGACGCGTGCAGAGCGCGGGCGTGAATCTGGCAGCCCGAACCTTCGGTGCGGATCGCGACTGGTTGATCCGGATCGATGCGCATTGCGGCTATCCCGTGAATTATGTCGACCTGTTGCTGGAGTCCGCCGAACGGCACGATGCGACCAGCGTGGTGGTGCCGATGGTCACTCGCGGCCAGGCATGTTTTCAGGGCGCGGCGGCGGCGGCGCAGAATTCGGTCATGGGGACGGGGGGATCGCCGCATCGCCATCTCGTCGCCGGGCGCTATGTCGACCATGGCCACCATGCCTTGTTCGACCTGGCCGGATTCCTGGCGGTCGGCGGCTATGACGAGAGCTTCTCGCACAACGAGGATGCCGAACTCGATCACCGCTTGGGGCTCGCCGGCGGGCGTATCTGGCTCGAGCCGAACGCCAGCGTCATCTATTATCCGCGCCGGACCCCTGCTGCTTTGCTCCGGCAATATCGAAATTATGGGCGCGGCCGGGCACGGACGGTCGCCAAGCACGGGCTCCGTCTCAAACTTCGCCAGGCCGCGCCGCTCGTCATCGCTCCGTCCGTCGCGCTGGCCCTGGTCGGGGTGATGCTGGCCGCCGCGGTGGATGTCCGGTTCGCTTTGCTGGCATTGCCGGCGATATGCTGGCTCGTCTTGTGCCAGGCTTTCGCCGTCGTGTTGGCGAAGCGGGCGCGATCCTGGTGCGTGCTGGCGTCGGGCACCGCGGCGATGCTGATGCATGCAGGCTGGTCGACAGGCTATTGGTCATGGCTCCTGTCGCCTCGCCGCATGGTGCGCGCGACGGCCACCGGTCAAGCAGAAACCAGATGACAAGACGGGCGAGTGCCGGATCGGCATCGACCCACCCGAGGGGAACGACTGCGATGATGAAGAGCGAAGCGAAGCGTACCGGTCTTGCGCGCAGGCTAGTCGCGACAATGGCGCTGCCCCTGACGCTCGCGATGGTCAGCGGGTGTACGAAGAAGCCGGGCGGTCAGGTGGTCGCCGTGGTGAGCGATGAGGAGGTCACGCAGCAGGACCTGCAGGCTGAGGCTCAGGCCGCACGCATTCCCGCGACGGCGGACAAGCAGGCGGCGACGTCTGCGATCCTGCAACGGGTGATCGATCGCAACCTGCTCGCGAGCTATGCGCAGGAGCAAGGGCTCGATCGCGGCCCCGAATATGTCGCCCGGCGGCGCCTGATGGAGCAGACCCTGCTGGCTGAACTCGGGATGCGCAAGCTCGCAGGAACACAGTCCGAACCGACGCCGGCTGAGGCACAGGCGTTCGTCGCCGCGCATCCGACCCTGTTCGCTCAGCGCCAGCAACTGACGCTCGACCAGGTGCAGTTCCCGACCCTCGACGACGCCGCCAGGCTCAAGGCGTTATCCAATCTGGCATCGATCGATGCGGTCGTGCAGCAACTGACCGCCAATGGGATCGCCTTCACCCGCGGCACGCCGGTGCTCGATACGGCAACGCTCGATCCGGCGGTCGCCGGCCAGATCACCGTCCTGCGCAACGGCGAAGTCTTCGATATTTCGACCGGCGGCCAGACATTCGTGAGCGCGATCATCTCCCGCAGCAGTGCCGCGAACTTGCCGAGCGCCTGGTCGGCCAGCGCGGTTGCCGCCATCAAGCGCGAGCGGTTGATGAAATCGGTCCAGGGATCGATGAACAAATTGCGCAAGGACGCCAACATCCAGTATGATCCCGCGTTCAAGCCGAAGGCGACCTGAGCTCTTGGCAAGGCTAGCTCGGCTGGAATTGGCGCGGCCACAAGCCCGTCTGGCGTACTTCGTTCATGACGTTGCCGATGCAGCGGTCCTGCGCCGGGTCCGGATGATGCGGGCTGAAGGCGTGACGGTAACGGTCATCGGTTTCCGGCGGAGTGAGGGGCGGCTGGATTCGGTCGATGACGCGCGCGTGGTCGATCTCGGTCAGACCGGCGATGGGCGCTTTGTTCAGCGGATATGGGCGGTCGTGAAGACGATGGCCGCGTTCGGCGCGGTCCGTGCGGCGGTCGCCGACGTCGATGTCATCATGGCGCGTAATCTGGAGACGCTGGTGCTGGCGGCGCGCGCGGCGAAGGGGCGTCGGCTCGTCTACGAATGCCTCGATATCCACCGCCTGCTACTTACCGATGGCGCGTTGCCGGCGCTGGTCCAGCGCGTCGAGCGCGCCGCGCTGCGCAAGGTCGACCTGATCGTCACCAGTTCTCCGCGCTTTGCCGATGCCTATTTCCGGGACCGCCGGGGCATCGAGACGCCGGTCCTGCTCGTCGAGAATAAAAGGCCCCGGGAGGACCTGCCGACCGAGCGTGTCGACATCGCGCTCAAGCCGGGTGCGCCATGGATCATCGGCTGGTTCGGCATGTTGCGCTGCAAGCGCAGTCTGGCCATCCTCAGCGAGCTGGCGGCCGCGTCGAACGGGCAGATCGAGGTGCTGATCGCGGGTATTCCGTCGGACGCCGAATTCACCGACTTTGCCGATACGGTCGGCGGCATGGCAGGTGTGACCTTCGTCGGCCGGTATACGGCAGCCGATCTACCCGCGCTGTACGGCCGGGTTCATTTCGCGTGGGCGATCGACTTCTTCGAAGACGGGCTCAATTCCTCCTGGCTTTTGCCCAATAGGTTGTACGAGGCGCTCGGGCACGGCGCAGTGCCGATCGCGCTGGCAAATGTCGAAACCGGCGCGTGGTTGACGCGCCATCAGGTCGGTATCGTGATCGACGGACCCGCAGTCCTGGCGGATCGCCTATCGGCAATGACGGCAGAGACCTATGCCGGGTTCGCCGCGGATGTTGCGGCGCTGCCGCGCGAAGCGACCGAAATGACTGCTGTAGAAATTCGCGCGATCGTCGATACGATCCTTGGCGACGCGATCAGAAATGACGTTCCTTGATCCGGATCGTATCGCCTGCGCGGATGACGACGGATGACGACTTGCGCAGATCGATCAACGACTCGCTCGTTTCGGTGGCGCGTTTCAAGGCTATCCTGTGCGTGTTCGCGCGGTAGGTGTAGCCGCCCGCCGAGGCGACTGCCTGTTCGAGCGTTAACCCGGTCGACACCGGATATTCACCCGGCTTGTTGACCTCGCCGAGGATGTAGAACGGCCGGAACGAGATCACCTGCATGCTGACCCGCGGGTTTTTGACGAAACCATCGGCAAGCCCCGCGGCCAGCGAAGCCTGCAATTGCTCCACGGTCTTGTTGGTCGCGGAAATGTTGCCGACCAGCGGGAAACTGAGATTGCCAGCACTCGTCAGGACATAGTCCCCGGTCAGCGTGTCTTCGCCGAACACGATAATGTGCATCTTGTCGCCCGGCGCCAGGCGGTATTCGGCATCGTCGGCGCCGATCGGTGCCATCGCACTATTCTGCGCAGGTGCCGTGGCAGGGGCAACGAGCTGCGCCATTCCGGGGGCGTCGGCGCCAATACCCGCAAGTATCGTGAAAGCTGTCAATATTATCCGTCGCATGTCGATAAAGTCCCCCGTGCCCCCGCGAGCAGGTTGCATAAGCACTGCGCGGCGGGTCTGCAAGTTATGTACGCGGGGTCGTGCCGGCTAAATATTGATTAAGGCGAGCCTGGGCGCTGGCAAACTATCACAAAACCGCTAAGGCTCGGACCAGGGCGGCCTGGGGGGGAATGATGCAAGCCGAATTACCGAGCGTATCGGTCATCATTGCCGCGTGGAATGCCGAGGCGACGATCGGTCGCGCCGTGGCGTCCGCCCTGATCCAGCCCGAGGTCAGCGCGGTGATCGTCGTCGACGATGGGTCGACGGATGGCACGGTAGCGGTTGCGCGTGCCGTCGATGATGGCGGCAATCGCGTACAGATCGTCGCCCTGGCGGGTAATCGTGGTCCGGCCGCCGCACGCAATGCCGGCCTCGACGCCAGCGTATCTCCCTTCGTGGCCTTGCTCGATGCCGACGACTTCTTCGTGCCCAACCGCTTTGCCGCGTTGTTTGCGGTGCCGGGATGGGATGCGATCGCCGATAATATCGCATTCGTGACCGAAGACGCGCTTCCCGATTTTCGGCTTTCCGACGTCAGCTTACGCGATGCGCCGCCCGAGCGGCTGACGCTTGCGGACTTCGTCACGCGTAACATCTCGCGGCGCGGCCATGCCCGCCGGGAACTCGGCTTCGCCAAGCCCGTGATGCGGCGCGCGTTCCTGCTGGGGGCGGGCTTGGCCTATGACGAGACGCTGCGGCTCGGCGAGGATTTTGCGTTGTACACAAGCATGCTCGTGCGAGGCGCGAATTTTCTGACGATCGCCCGCTGCGGCTATGTCGCGGTCGAGCGGGCATCGTCCTTGAGCGGGCAGCACCGCACGGCCGATCTCGTCGCCCTGTTGGCGTTCGACCGGAAGCTGGAAGCCACGCCGGCGTTGCCCGCACCCGCTCGGACAGCGATTCGCCGTCATCGTGCGCATTTGGCGGTCAAGGTCGATCATCGGCGGTTTCTCGATACCAAGCGCGAGCAGGGACTGGCTGGTGCGCTCTCGTCGATGCGGCCATCGGCATGGCCTTGGGTGATCTATGCGGTCGCGCGCGACAAACTGGCCCCGATACCGGCGCGACCGGCGGGGGTGGCCTATCTCTTCTGATCCGGGGCAGCGGCCGCGCGTCACGGTCGCCATCGCGACGTACAACGCGCAGGCGCACCTCCATGCGGCGGTCGCCTCAGCGTTGGCGCAGACCCTGGCCGGCATCGAAATCGTCATCGTCGACGATTGTTCAACCGACGGCACGATGGCGCTGGCGACCGATCTTGCCCGTGCAGACGCGCGCATCGTCGTCGACCAACTGGCCAGCAATGGCGGCCCCGCCGTGGCGCGCAACCGAGCGCTCACGCTGGCGCGGGGCGAATGGTTCGCCGTGCTCGACAGCGACGATCTCTATGCGCCCGACCGGCTTGAGCGCCTTGTCGCGGTCGCCGATCGCGTCGGTGCCGATATCGTCGTCGATGATCTGGCTGTCTTCGACGATGTGGATTCCGCGCACGCCACATCCTTTCTCGGCAAGCACGCACGGGCTGGATGGATCGACCACGCGGGCTATCTGCAGCGCACCCGAATGTACGACGCCGGCCCGAACCTCGGGTATCTGAAGCCGGTGATCCGCACCGACCGATTGCGCGAATTCGACCTGCGCTACGATCCGCGCCTGCGGATCGCGGAGGATGAGGATTTCGTCCTGCGGATGCTGGCGGCGGGCCTGCGCTACTGGCTGGAGCCGCAGCCGGGCTATGCCTATCGGCGCCACGGCAATTCGACGTCGCACCGCCTTTCGAGCAGCAACGCGTCGGCCATGCTGGCGGCGTCCGCTCGGATGGTTGCCGCCGAAGTTGCTGCTCCTGCCGACATTCTGGCGCTGCTTGGGGCACGCCATGCGGGCTTCGCGCGCTCGGAAGCCTTCGCCCGGCTCATCGATGCGCTGAAGGCGCGGCGGGCGGCTTCTGCTCTGACGATCATGGCGCGGACGCCGGCGACGATACCGATGCTCCGGATGCCGATCGGCGCCGCGCTTCGCAGGATCGCCGGACGGCCGGCGACGTCGATGATCACCAAGGCCGACCCGGCGGCCGCTGCGGTCGTTGCAGCGGCGCTGGCGGTCACGCGGGGCAGGGCATGAGACCAGAGACCATCTCGATCTGCATCTGCACGTTCCGGCGGCCGTCGCTCGAACGCGCCCTTGCCTCGATCGCCGCGCAGGACCTGCCGCCCGGGGTCGCGCTCCGCGTGGTCGTCGCCGACAACGATACCACCGACTGCCGACGCACCGAGATCCTCGGGATCGGACAGGCGCTCGGCCTCGATCTCCACTATGTCCACGCGCCGGCGGGCAACATCTCGATTGCGCGCAACGCGTGCCTCGATGCCGCGGTCAGCGACTGGATCGCGTTTATCGACGACGACGAGGAGGCTGCCCCGGACTGGATCGCGATGCTGATCGCCCACCGCGCAGACGCCGATATCGTGTTCGGCGTGTCGCAGGCGCTCTATTCGGATCCCGGCATCGCGCCCTGGGTCGCCGAGGCCGATCTGCACTCCAACCGGATCGCCGGCAACGATGCTCCCTGGAACGGCTACACGGCCAACGTCATGATCGATCGCCGCGTCGTCGAACGACATGGCCTGCGATTCGCCGAGGCGCTGGGCCAGACCGGCGGCGAGGATACGGCGTTCTTCCTTGCGGCACACCGGGTCGGCGCGCGCTTCGGCTATGCACCGCGCGCCATCGTGTACGAGGAAACCGCGGCGGCGCGCGCGAATTTCGCGTGGCTGGCACGACGCCGCTTCCGGTCCGGGCAGATCCATTTCCTGCTCCAAGGACGCGGTCGCTGCACGCTGGGCCTTGCTGCCGCCGCCAAGGCGATGGTGTTTGGTGCGCGGGCCCTGACGCAGATCGTCTCGCCCGACCGCGGCCGGCAGAGCGCGTTGCGCGGCCTGTTGCACGCAGGCGTCGTCGCGTCGGCGCTGGGTTTTGCACCCTACCGCGAATACCGGCCGCCAACCGCGTGATCGCGATCGAAGCCGCTGCATGCGGGCGCCGCCGCGCTGCTTTTCGTGGACGCGCGTCACACCGTGAGCGGAGCTGCTAGCGATGGCACTAACGATGCGCAGCCCAGCCATGCAACGCGGAGCGCCGCGGCGGACGGCGCCGGCGGAGGTGGCACGCACCCCGGCGCTCGGGCACCGGCCCCGCTTTGCGCTGGCGCAGATCGAGGTCGTCCTGGGCATCGTGGCCGTGCTGGCGATGGCTGGGACGCTGCTGGCCGGTACCGCCGGCGCTGCGATCTTCCTGGTTTCGGCGATCGCGCTGATGGCACTCAACCCCGCGCGATCCGCGCGCGATCTGGCACGCTTCGCACCGCTGCTGGTGTTTCCGCTGCTCGCGATGATCTCGACGATCTGGTCGGATGCGCCCGAGCGGACGCTGCGCGCGGCGATCCAGCTGATGCTGACCGTCATGACCGCCATCATCGTCTGCCGGCGGGTGTCCGGGCCGACGCTGATCGCCGTCCTGTTCGCGGCCTATGCGGCGATGTGCCTAGCATCACTGGTCGAACTGCCGGCTGCGATCAGCCGCCGGGTCCCGATGACCGGATTGTTCGACAGCAAGAACCAATTCGCGTTCGTTGCGCATCTGCTGTTCGCCCTCGGGCTCGCCGTCCTCGCCGATCGGCGGCAAAATGCGCTGCTGCGGATCGGCGCACTCGCGACGATTCCGCTCTCCCTCGTGCTCGTGGCGCTTGCGCAGTCGGCGGGGGCCGGCACGTCCGTGGCGGTGACCCTGGTGACATTTCCTGCCGTGCTGGTGCTGGGTCGCGTCCGCCCGTCGCTCCGCATCGCCATTGTGGTGGGCATGGTGCTGATGGTGGTACTGGCGCTGGCGTTTCTGCCGGATATCCTGGCCGCCTGGACCGATTTCCAGGTCCATGTGCTCAAGAAGGACGCGACGCTTACCGGGCGCACCTATCTGTGGGATTTCGCCGCCCGGATCACCGCCGAGCGGCCGTTGCTCGGGCATGGTTATTACGCGTTTTGGCGGGTTGGCAACATCGACGCGGAAGGCTTGTGGCGCTGGGGCGGGATCGCCAATCGCAGCGGTTTCAACTTCCACAATATCTTCGTCGAGATGAAGGTCGACCTCGGATGGGTCGGCGCGATCCTATTCCTCATCACCTGCGCGGGGATCGCGGCGGCCGGCCTCGTACGTCAGCTCACCAAGGCCACGGTGCCCGTCGCCTTCCTGCTGTCGCTGCTGATCGTGCTCTACATCCGCAGCTATGCCGAAAGCACGCTGATCGGTCCCTTCAACATGCTCACGTTCCTGTGGGTTGCGGCCGGCGTATACGCCTGTAGCGGGCTTGGCGATCGATCTCCGCCGATCGCGCGCACACTGCCGCGCGGCGGGTGGATCGAGCGACGCCTCTAGGCTCTGGCGGGCTGGCGCGTGTCGCTGTCCGTCCACCGGTTTGTCGCGTTGATCAAAACGGACAGAAACTTTTCAAACTGGCGCTCCGGGTTCATCTCGGGCCGCTGCATATGGCCGAGCGCTGCATCTGAGTATTTCCGGTACGCGTCATCGTCAGACCATAACTCACGCAAGGCGCTCACCCACTTTTCAAGTGGCGCGTCGTAATCCAGCACTGTGCCGCCGGGGCCGATTGCCTCCGGCAGGCCGCCGCGATTGGATCCGAGCACCGGAATACCGCTGCAATGGGCTTCTGACGCGACCCGGCCCCAGGCCTCTTCCCACTGACTGGGTGCGAGCAAGATGCGAGTCCGCGAAAAGACCGTCCGCATGTCGTCGACCCGTCGTTGGAACGTGACATTCGGCAGATCTTTGAGGACGCGTGTCATCTCCGTCAGGCGCTCACCGCTGAGTGTCCAGCTTTCGACGAAGAGAAACGGAATTGTGGGACAGGCCGCCGCAATCTCAAGCGCCTTGGCCAAGCCCTTTTTGGGATCGGGATTGATGAATGTGACAAATTCGCGCGTTGTTTGCGTGCGATAGCGATCGCTATCGATCAGGGGTGGGATGACGATGCTGTCGATCCCAAATCGCGCTTTGTACGCCCCCGCCGTAAATTGCGAATTGGCGATGAAGAGCGCGCCGGGCAAGTCGTTCGGGTCGCCGTCGAGTTCGGAAAACTCGACGTTGCGAAGATAGACGACCAGTGGCGCGTCGTGGGCTGCGAACGCCTTGCCGATCCTGACCGCATGCTGGCACTGGACCAGAACGACGTCGGGGCGCACTTTGCGCATCACGTCGCCGGCCGCGATCCAAGGGGACCACGCGCGCATGACCGGATACCCGAGGCGGTGATCGGTGGCCACCGCGGATCGCGAGAATTTGAGTTTGATACGGGAAGCGAGGCCCGCGGGCCCAAGTCCGAACAGCGCGGCCAGCACCCAGGCCCGATGACCCGCGGCATTGCATTGGCGGACAAGATGATCGGTACTGGACTGAACCCCGCCGCTGAATTCCGGCAGGTAGCCATTGCCGCTTGCAAAGACGATCCGCAGTCGCTTCATGATGCCTGCCGTCGAGCTGGAGTATTGATCTCGGATCGATCGAGCCGTCCCAAATGCTGCTCAAGGGCCGCGATCTGGATATCGTTGCCGCTATCGAACAGGTTGTGATGAACCAGCCCCGCCTCCTGGGAACCGTGCCAGTGCACCAGCTTCATCCGGCCGGGCACGCGGCGGTGCGGGGTGCCGGCGCGTTCCGCCATCCAGAACAGCCACAGGTCGTCGCCGGTCGGGCAGAGTTGCATGAACAAGGCCTCGTCGAGCGCGTCGTCTCCCAAGCTTCGGGGCGGATACAGAACGCCTCCCACGCCGGTTGGAAACAGCAATTGGTGCGGCGGGGCGTCGTGTATCCTCTGGGTGTCGAGTTCCCAGGAGGCATAGGGTGTCAGATGCCCGTCCGACTTCATCGCGGCCATGTGCGCACGATGCGCGAGGATCGCCGGATCGGCAGGATCGAATTGCTCGACTAGCGAGCCGAGCCAGTCCGGTGGATAATAGATGTCATCGTCCGCGGTGACGATGAAAGCGTTCGGGTAGGCCCGAAGTGCCGGAATGATCTTTTTGTATGAGCGAGTGTCGGCACATTCGCAGATCTCCAGCCCCTGTGAAACCAGAGCGAGTACGTCGGTCGGCAGCGTTCGTTCGTCGCCATATGCGAGCCAGAGAATTGTCCGATCCGGCGTCGTCTTTTGATCGAGCAAAGAACGCAGCGTGTTCGCAAGTGTAGGAAATCGTGCTGGATACGACGTAAGCGATACGATGAGTTCGCCGTCCAGCCGGTGCGACCGTTTGTCCGCTACGATTGGAAAACGTCGCACCGCATGTTCGGCAGCGCGCAGCGCCCGCGCTTGGCGGCGCTCCCACGCCCAATGTTTGATCCGCCAAACTCCCCGCACGTGCGTCCCCCGACCAATGGACCTGTCCCGCACAGGCAATTTCCTGGCATATTGCACAGTCCCTATCGTGCGACCACAGCCAGTGTGCGATGCACAAATATTTGCTGCACTATTAAATATAGAGATACTGCTTGCCATTTATCTCACCGAGGTAATCGGCTTCAGTAATCGGTAAATTACGGCATCGACGGATTCGTGCCGGACAAATATTCATGTTGCGCTGCGCAAATGGCTATCGCCTTCGTCTGTCGCTGCGGTTATCGCCCGATGATGACGATCGACACTCCAGACGAGCCGCCGCGCGTTGCCGCTTTCGGCAAAACCGCAGCCAGCGGCGCAGCCTGGCTCGGGTCGGCGCAGATCGTCAGGATCGGGCTCACCTTCCTGTCCACCGCGATCATCGCGCGTGTTCTGGCCCCTGACGATTATGGGGTCATCGCCATGGTCGGGCCGATCCTGGCGCTCATCGTGATGTTTCAGGATCTTGGCCTCGGAACGGCCGCGATCCAGGCTGAGGCGATCAGCCGGGAACAGTCCAACGCGCTGTTCTGGCTGAATATGCTGGCCTCGCTCGGGCTGGCGTTATTTCTGGTCGCAGTTTCGCCGGCGATCGGCTGGTTCTATGGCGACGTGCGCGCTGGTCACGTCGCCGCGGTGCTCGGGGTCGGGTTGTTGATTTCGGGCAGCGGCCTTCAGCACTCCGCGCTGCTCAATCGCGAATTGCGCTTTGCGTGGCTCGGCGTCATCGATATTTTCGGGCTGCTGGTGATGTACGGAACGTCGATCGTGCTGGCGATCGAGTTGCGGAGCTATTGGGCGCTCGTGATCGGAACGCTCGCGGGCAGTTTCGTGCAGAACCTGCTCTATTGGTATGCGTCGCCATTTCGTCCGGGACGGCCCAGGCTGCGCGGGATCGGCGCTCTGGCGCGGTTCGGCGGGCATATGACGGGCTTCGGCCTGCTCAATTTCTGCGTCCGTAATCTCGACGACGTGCTGGTCGCGCGGTTCGCGGGCGCGGGCGCGGCCGGCCTGTACGATCGCAGCTATCGGTTGATGATGATGCCGATCCAGAACATCAACGGCCCGATCAACCGCATCCTGCAGCCGATCCTGGCGCGACTGCGCGACGAACCCGAACGCTATCGCCGAATCTTTGCACTGGCGCTTCGTGGGACCATGCTCGTGATCGCACCCGGCGTGGCGGTGGCGGCATTGCTCAGCGAGCGCCTGATGCCGTGGTTGCTGGGCGGGCAATGGGTGAAGGCAGGGCCGATATTCTTCTGGCTCGGCCTGACCGGCCTGATCCAGCCGATCGCCAATCTGACCGGACTGCTCTTCATAACCACCGGGCGCGGTGCGGCAATGATGCGATGGGGCGTCGTATCGGCGATCATCACCATCGCGGCCTTCGCGATCGGCATTCGCTGGGGCGCGGTCGGCATTGCCGAAGCGTTGTTCTTCAGCATGGCCGTCCGATTGCCGATACTGTACCGCTGGAGCACGAAGGACACGCCGGTGTCGACCGCGGATCTGTATGGCGCGCAGATCGAGCCGCTGATCGGCGCGGTCGCGGTCGCTTTTGCGGTTCGCGAGCTTGGCGGCGGCCTGCCATTCTTGCCGATGTTCGCAGTGGCGGTGGTACTGGCCTATTGCGCCGCCTTCCTGACCAGCTGCCTGACCCGCGCCGGCCGCGATTACACGTTCGAACTGGCCCGCTTCGCGATCTCGCATGGCGGCACATTGCTCGCCCGTCGCGCGAAGGCGGAGCCCAGCACGGCCGGCTAATGCCGACACTGCGAAACGATTCCGCACGCGTGCAGGCCGGCCATGTTTTGCAAAAGATATGGCCACTTTTCGCGGAGATACCGTGTGCCATCGGCAGTCGAGATAAAATCTATGGCGATATCTTATTGATGTTCGTGGAGGTTTTTACATGAACGGCGCTACGATCAATTGTAAGATTCACGCGAAGCAAAGTATTTCCGTTGACCACGTGCTGTTGGAATGCGCAATTCTCTTGTCGTGTGCTGCGGCATGTCGCTATGGCTGATCCGGGGACAAGGGGGAAGTTTGGTGAAGCCAGCGCTTATGTCGGGCATCGCGTTCGCGGTGATGATTGGCGCTGTCGGCGCGCCCGCCCTTGCGCAGGACGATCAGCGCGGTATCGGCGTCGCCGACCGCTCGCGGCCGGATTATGATCCGCTGGGGCGGGGGGCAGGCTCGTTCCTGCTCTATCCCTCGGTAACCGCCCGCGTCGACGCGACCGACAATTACCGCGCGACGGACGCGAACCGGCTGAGCGACGTGTTTCTCACGCTGTCGCCGGAGGTGCGCGCGGCAAGCAACTGGAACCGCAATCGACTGAATGGCCGCGTGTTCGCGGACCGCAGCGTGCATGCCCGACTGCCCCGCGAGAACGTGACGCAATATGGCGGGAATGCGAATGGGGTGATCGATATCACGCGGCAGTCGATCCTGACCGGTGAACTGTCGGCGGGGCATTATGTCGAGAGCCGATCGAGCCTGGGCAGCTTTCGCAATTCGCGCGAGCCGGTCGCGTACGAGGCCTATCACGGCGCGATCGGCGCGGCGCAGAATTTCAACCGCCTCGACATCAACGTGTCGCTCGGCGCGAACGCCACGAATTTCCACGACGTCCGCGGACTGGACGGCTCGGTCATCGATCAGGATTTTCGCGATTACCGGACGCTGGCGGGCTCGGGGAGCGTCAAATACGATGTCGGTAGCGGGCTTGGGCTGATCCTCAGCGGCGAGGCCAACAAGAACACCTACAGTTTTCATCCCGGTGACCCGGGGTTCGATCCGCGGACGACGCTGGATCGCCAGTCCTCCGGCAATTCGCTCCAGGGTGGGCTGACGTTCGAGCTGAGCTCGCTGATCTTCGGCGCGGCCCAATTGGGTCTGCTCAACCGCAATTATCGCGACCCGCGGCTCCACGATTTCTCGGGCCTGTCGTACAACGTCAACATCTTGTGGAACGTCACGCCGCTGACCACCGTGCGATTCCGTGCGGCGCGCTCGGTCGAGGACACGAGCTCGACGACGGTTGCAGGCAACGTCCGGAACGATTTCTCGGTCGCGGCGGATCATGAATTATATCGGTACCTCATCCTGACCGGGACGCTGCGCTACGGCAGTTTTACGCCCAACGGCGCCGGGTTCGGCGGCAAGGAATATGGCGTCGGCGCCAGCGCGCGGTATCTGGTGGATCGCCACTGGTCGGCGACGCTCAATGCACGGTACGACCGCCGCAATTCGGATAGCAGCTTCCTGCGCTATCACGCCGCAACGCTCGGTATCGCCGCCAAATACGCGTATTGACGGCTAAGCGCCCTTGCAGGTGATCGACTGCGGAAAGCGGCAGCGTTCGCCGGCCGCGGTGAACGCCGTCCAGTCGACATCGGCCGTCGCGGGCAGGCGCGTCGCGTCGAATGCGCCGAGCCAGCCGTCAACGCGCGACGATCCCGACCACAGGGTCAGATAGAATTTGCCCGGCATGCTCGGCAGATCGGCGCCGATAGCCGTGCGCGCGAGCAGCCCGTCGATATACCATTTGATCGTGCCCGGCGCCCACACAAAGGCGTAGCTGTGGAACGCCGAGGTCGCGTCGGCGGGAACGGCGGCGAAGGTCTCGTGACCGCCGCGGGCGTCCGTGAAATAATTGAGCTGGACGCTTCGTGTATTCTTGCCGAGAAATTCGAAGTCGATCTCGTCGTGTCTAGGCGTGAGCGGTGGCCCCGAATAGGTGAACATCGCGGTATTGAGCCCCGACCCCCCGGCGATACGGATCCGCGCCTCGTACGTACCATAGCCGTACCGCGCGTTGGTCTGGAGTTCCGCACAGGCGTAGGGGCGGAGCCGATTGGGGGACTTGGCGACGCGAAGATGGAGCATCCCGCCGCCGGAAACGGTTGTCGCGCGCGACCAGGTGCACCCCTGGTGCGCGCCGTTGACCCAGCCGTCCGACACCATCCAGCGCCTGCCGTCGATCCCGTCGAACGGCTCGAAGAACGACGCACCGGGCCCCGGTCCGGAAGGCCTGAGCGCAGCGGCGGATGCGCCTGCGAGCAGTACGGTGGCGGCGGCCAGTTGGAGTATGTGCCGTCGGTCGGGCAAAGGGATCGTCACCGGCAAGGTCCTTTAATTGACGTAATAGCCCTTGAACTTCTTGTGGTAGCCGTAGAGGTCCTCGTGGCCGGTGCTCGCATATTTACGGATATCGACCAGCGTCAGGGCCACGCCGATGACCTTCGCCTGCGAGGCGAGCAGCAGATCGAGCGCCGTATCGGCAGCGCGCAGCGACGTGCTGCGCCAGCGGGCGAGCAGCACGACGGCATCGGCCTGGCTCGCGACGGCGCGGGCATCGGCGATGCCGAGCACTGGCGCGGTATCGATCACCACATAATCGAACGTCGTACGCAGTTCGGCCAATACCCGCCCGATGCGCTCGGCGGCAAGCAGGTCGCGACCATCGCTCGGCGCTTCGGAGATGCCGAGGATCTGCAGATCGGTGGCGGTATCCTTGAGCAGCGCGTCGGCGATACTGGTCGTGCCGCCGAGCACCTCGCCGAAACGGCCGGGGCGCCCGTCGAGCATCAGGTCGCTCGCCGAGTGACGCCGCAGGTCGCAATCGACCAGCACCGTCGTTGCGCCCGACATCGCGAGGGTCCGCGCGAGACACACCGCCGTCGTCGTCTTGCCCTCACGCGGCAACGCCGACGTCAGCGCGATGACTTTCGGACGGCGATTGCCCCGGAGCGTGGCCGCAGCGCGCAGGCTGCGCAGCGATTCGGCGAACGTCGAAAGCGGATGCGACACGACATAGTCCTGTGGCGTCTCGGTCAGACGCAACCCACCCAGCGTCGACAGGACATCGGGCACGGCCCCCAGGTACCGCGCGCCAAGCCGCTTCTCGATATCGAGCTTCGTCCGGATGCCGCCGTCGAGAAACTCGCTCACAACGACCGCAAGCAGTCCGGCGATGATCGCGAACACCGACCCCAGCAGGTAGGCGAGCCGCGTGTTGGGCGAGGAGGGGGTGGTCGGCTCGACCGCGGATTGGGACACGCTGGCGATCGGCGCGTCGATCCCGTCGCGCGCGGCGGTACCGCGCGATCGGTTGAGGAACGCCTCGTAGATCGTTCGCGCCGCGGTCGCCTTGCGATCGAGCTCCATGTAGCCGACCTGCGCCTGCGCGTTGCCGGCGAGTTTCGCGCGCGACTGCGACTGGCTGCCGAGCAGCGAGGCGAGGCCGGACTGCGCGACGTTCACCTCGGCCTGAAGGCTCGATAGGATACGATCGATTTCAAGCTGGATCTGCCGGCGGACATCCGCGAGCCGTTGCTCCTCCTGCGCAATCGCCGGATGTCGTTCGCCGTAGCGGGCGCGGAGCTGGGCAAGCGTTCGGCTGCTGTCGGCTTCCTGTCCGCGCAGAGCACCGATCGTGCCCGAATTCAGTGCCGACGCGACATCCCCACCGCCGCCACCTTGCGTGACCTGGCGGCGCGCCGCCGCGAGGCGTCCCTGCCGCTCGGCAAGCGCGGCGCGCGCGGCGGCGATCTGCTGGTTGAGCGAGGAGGTTTCCTGCTCCGCCATCGTCGCACCCTCCGCGCTCATCAGGCCGTTCGCGATCTTGTACCGTTGCAATGCGGCATCGGCCTGCTCGGCCTGGACGCGCAACTGGCTCAGGCGGCTGTCGATCTGCGCATTGGCCTGCATTTCGCTGGCGCGCTTGGAGGCCGTGATGCCGGCCAGATACTGGCTGATATAGGCGTTGGCGATGCGCGCCGCCTGCGCAGGCGACTTTGATGTCGCAATGATTTCGATCAGCGCGGTCTGACCCGCGCGGCGGACGGTCACGGCGGCGCGTAGCCGCTGCGCAGCGGAAAAGACGCCGGCGTTCTCCCGTTCGGCCTCGCTCTGCCCGATGACGGCGGCGCGAGTCTTCTCGGCCGCGAATTCGGGGTCACTGGTGAGGTCGAGCGAGCGGACCACCGCGCTGGCGGTTTGCTCCGAATCGATGACCAGGATCTGCGTATCGATGAAGTCGGATGTCGGCGCCTGGTCCGCCGGCGCGGTTTCGCGGGGCTGGATCGGGTCGCCCTTGCGCGGTTCGATCAACACGCTGGCGGTCGCCGAATAGCGTTTTGGAGTCAACTGGGCATACGCCACGACGGCTGCAAGAACCGCCGCCACGACGATCAGAAAAATCCAGATGCGCCGCCACAAGATCAACAGCAATTGGCGAGGATCGGGCAGCAACGAACTGTTTCCAATCGCAACTTCCGAAATTTCCGTCTCGTTAGCAGCCGGGATCGCCTGATCCGTCGTCGTCGCCCCGTCCGCCAAACCCCATTCCTTTATTTAGGCTATATGCCGGCATCGAACGATGGACTTGCCAGCATCCAGTATCGGCGGAGCACCCCCCAGTAGAACGACTTCATTCGCATCGCATGGGCGTGCATACAAGACATAATCGCGGCAGTGCAGCGTAGCGGGATATCTTTGACATTACTTAGGCCGATACTATCCATTGCACGCTAGCCAGAAGCCGGTATCGCTCTCGTAAGGGGGCTGGTGCATTGGCTATCGATATGGGCATGGAACGGCAGGGCGGGACGCTGCGAAGCGTCAACGTGTTGCGGTGCGGTCTCGTTCTGGGATTGGTGGCGTACCAGAGCATCGAGGTTAGCGAGAGCTATGGCAGCATCGTCGGGACCGCGCTGTGGGTAGTGCCGGGCTGGAGTATCGCCGCGCTGTTTGCGCTTGCGGGATTTACCGCGATGCGCAGCGTCGAGCGGAACGGCACGGCCGCGGCGGCGGCACGGACCGCGGTCCGGTTCCTGCCAGCGTTGGTGCTGGTGGTCGTCGCAACCGCCTATGCACTGGGCACGGTCGTGACGACCGGTTCCCGGTACGCCTATCTGCTTGACGTCGATACGGCGGTCTATCTGCTTAATATCGTCGGTCTTCCCGAGATGAAGCTACCCCAGGTTTTCCCGTTCAATGCGTCTGCAGGCGTGGTGAACCCCATTCTGTGGGCGGTGCCCGTCGCGTATCTGGCGGCAGCGGTGCTGGCGGCCACGGCGTGGCGGCCGAATTTGCGGACGCGAATCCTCGGGGCCGTCGGTGGTTTGCTAGCGGTTACCGCCGTCGGGCTCCTGGTTGCGGATGTCGATCTCGGCAGGCGGGAGGGGCTGTTGACCACGCTGCTCGCGGGGCAGGGGCTTGGTGCGCTGCTGTGCTTCATCCTGGGCGCTCTCCTCTACCGCGTGCGTCGCGCGGTTCCGGTCGATTGGCGCGTGGCTGCCGTCACCGTGTTCGCGCTTGTGCTGGTCGCCGTGCTGGGAAGTCGCTCATGGCTGGACAATGCGCTGGTCAGCGCGGGGACGGCGATACCGATCGCCTATCTGGCGATCTATGTCTGTTCGTTGCCATGGCCGCTTCGGCACTGGGCGCCCGTCGCGGAGCCGGTATTATGGCGTATGCTGTTGATCGCGTATCCGATCCAGCAATCCTGGGTTGCGTTCGGTCCGAACCGGCAAAATGCCGCGTTCAACTTCATCGTCTCGTTGCCCGTGATCGTTGCGCTCGCCAACGCACTGTGGTTCCTCGTCGAACGCCCCTTGCTGCGGCGGGTGCTGCCGGCGGTCGCTCCACCCATCGGCATCCGTGCTGGCAGGCGGTTCTCTGCAAGCCTTGCGCTGTCGCAGGCGCGCGCCGCGCTGCCCTCGATCGCCAGTGCCGTCTTGGTCGTCGGGTTGATCTTGGCGGCGCTCGCACTAACGATGTTTGCGATGCAGCGTGATGCTGGGGGCGTGTGAACACCTGCGTGTGGGTTCTTTGCTGGCAAGCTGCGCGGCGTTGCTGATACACCGCGAACGATGCCCCTGCAGTTTGCCCTCCGGCGTAAAGGTCGCGCCCCTGACATGCCGCCGGGCAAGCGCATCTATGCCATCGGTGACATTCATGGTCGGCTCGACCTGTTGCGCGGTCTGCTCGCCCAGATCGAGCGCGACATTGCCGACCGGCCGCCTGCCAAGACTCAGATCGTCGTGCTTGGCGATTTCATCGATCGCGGTCCGGATTCCGTGAAAATCGCCACGATCTTCGCCGCGCAGAAAGCACGTTCCGGTTTCGTCGTCTTGAAGGGCAATCACGAAGCCGCCCTGATCGACGGTCTGCGCGGCGACCGCGCTGCACTCGATTTGTGGATCGACCATGGCGGCGACGCCACCTTGCGCAGCTTCGGTGCGTCCGAGGCCGAAATATTTCCTCGTGACACCCGCGAGCTGCTCGAGACGGTGCGTCGAATTATCCCCAAGCCGATCGCGACCTGGTTGGTTAAATTGCCGATGCTGTATCGCCTGGGCAATTATGTCTTTGTGCACGCCGGCATCCGGCCGGGCATTCCGATCCGCAAGCAGACCCCCGACGACCTGCTGTGGATCCGTGACGAGTTCATCGCCAGCGATGCCGATCACGGTGCGATCGTGGTGCATGGGCATACCGTCTTCGAGGACGGCGTATCGTTGAAGTCGAACCGGATCGGTGTCGATACGGGCGCCGTGCGCACAGGCCGCCTGTCCGCAGTCGGTCTCGAGGGGAATGCGCAGTGGGTGCTGGATACCGGGGGCGGCGACTGCGCAGCCAACCCCGGACTGACGGATGCGGCTTAATCGTTGGTTGAAGGTTGGCCGCTAGGTCTTGGGTGCGCTCAAGCACTTTGGATTTTCGACCTATGAAGCTGTCGTGCCTCATCAAGCAGCATCGTCGCTCCGCCTCGCGGGCCTGGGTCGACGGGCCGGTATGTCGCAGCATATGCAAGGATTGCGGGACGCCACTCGTCCGACTTTCACCGCGTCGCTGGATCGAATCCAAGCCGCGTCGGGGCTTCGCATTGTCCTGACCCGGCACGAACCCGATGTCGCACGAGACCGTTCAGCTCGGTATCAGTACGCGCCGCGGGCCATTAGAACCATGGGAACCGTGACCGCGATGAGCCGAACGTTCGTCGCGAACGATCGCTTACGCGCATAAACAATATCGCACGCCACGCGCCGACGGTAGGTGGTGCTGCTTCGTCCGGAAACCTGCCAGACACCCGTGATACCCGGCCTCACGGCGAGGTAATATTTGAAGTGGCGACCATAACGCATGCGCTCGCGTTCGGTGATCGGCCGCGGTCCGACGATGCTCATGTGACCTTTCAACACGTTGAACAATTGCGGGACTTCGTCGAGGCTGCTGCGGCGGAGCAAGTTGCCGATCCTACTGACGCGCGGGTCCTTCCGCAATTTGTGGTCACGCGTCCATTCAGCCTGGATCATCGGGTCACTGGCGAGTAACGCTGCGAGGACCTCCTCAGCATCGATCCGCATCGTCCGGAATTTGTAGCACGGGAACACTTGGCCGCTCTTGCCCAGTCGCTGTTGCTTGAACATCAACGGGCCGGCATCGGTCAAGCGCAACGCCAATATGATCAGCGCCATCAACGGGGCAAAGAAAATCAGAGCGACCAATGCGATTGTAATATCCAAACACCGGATCAAAGCATCGTCGAGAGCCGATTTCGTAACAACCGAATCGCGAACCGAAGATCCAGCGACACCAGCATCGGCTTGCGTCGTCGAGCCGGCCTGTGTCGCTACGAAGCTGTGCATTCAGTGAATCCCCTAGAACCTCATGAACGAACTTTTGCGTTGCAGCAACACCAGCGTGCCACAGTTAGTTATTTAACGATTTCTATTGTCTCAATGAGGAACGGAACCGGATTCGAGGCAGAGAACAGGAATCTCTTGGATATATTGGTAAACGCCTCAGGTAATTGGCATTTGTCAGGCGAACCATCACCCCGAATTTGGTTTAGGTCGCACAGCGATAAAATAAGAAAGTTCGGGCGAGCGGGTTCGAGGTAAATGTGTTTGTCGTGATGGAGGCATCGATCCTTTAGGGCTCAACCTTCAGTTGCCCACAAGCAGAAAATGCGCTTTGCGTGACAATGATTCAAGAATCAGTGTTCGTAGCCGTGTATGAAATCATCGATCAGGCCAATCCAGCAAATTGTTCCAGTCGGAATAATTTATGAAGATTTGTAAATTACCGCCATTGACGTCGCGCTTTGTCGTAGCATTACGATCAGGCGGTCAGAAAGACCGACGAGGAGAGTGTGGTGTGACCGTCCTGGTTGAATATATTTGCGTCGGGAGAATGACGGCCAGGGAAGCGCAGTCGCTCCATGGTGTGATCGTCGCGCTGGCGATCAGCCTGCCTTTCTGGACATTGGCGCTAGGTATGTACGCGGGATTTTTCGCTTAAAAGTACTGCTCCTGCGGGCCATTGGCTAGGGTTGTCCGACGCCGACACCATTCACCCCACACTCAGTAAAATCTGTCGATTACGAGGCCGACTTCAAGTAGTTCCGGGCCTGGTGCTGCCGTGTTCGACGTGGCTGTAGGAGCGGACTTTCCGAGAAATAATATCATTGATCTTCGGCGTAACATTAAAAATGGGTATTTGATCGACGCGCAAAGTAGAGGCTTCGAAAATAATATTCGATATGGCGATAAAAGATATTTGATTGCGTACAATATTGCGCCATATTGGGTCATAGACGGCCAAAACAGCCGCGTGGAGAGAGGATGCTATGGCCGAGCCGATGTGGTACGACCGTTTTTATCGCGGCGAATATCCTTTTGGCCCTCACGGCATATTATTGGCTTTGCCGGTCAGCCTGGCATTGTGGGCGACGATCATATTCCTGATTGTCTGAGCGCGCGACCATCGATCCGTCCCTGCCCACACGGCGTCAAATCTACCTGATTAGGGTCGGCACTTGGAGCGCCAACCGGCCGTGGCCCTTGTCGTGCGGATCCACCGGGGTCTTTGTGGAAACCCGATGCGTGAATTCCGGCAGGCGATGTGAGGCGGTCTTTTGCCGATCTCCTGGCTTAGCCGTCAGCGCCACGGAAGGCCGGATTATCAACCTTACGGTCGTCGCTTCATCGCAAGGGGCGTTTTCCGGCATGAGACCCTGAACCGTCGGTCGGATCCGGGACGCGGCGCGACCAGTGTGAATAACCGGGTCTACGAATGAAATCGGACACTGGCCGGAACTCGACACCGCGATCGAAGGATCAGCGTTTGGTCGACGTGCGTTCGTCGGGTGCCAGCGCTTCGTCCGAGGTCGGCTCGGCAGTGGACGATTTGGCGAAGAGTTTCCAGCCGAGCAGGCCGGCGACCAGAAGGCCGACGATGACCCAGGTGAGGTTGCCGAGCAGGCTCGCGATGGTCTGGACCTGGTCGCTGAACGCGCGGCCCAGTGAAACGTAGATCAGCAGCCACAGGAATTCGCCGGCGACGTCGAGGACGATGAACCGGATCCAGGGATATTCGGTCAGCCCGCTGGTGACGTTGATCCACGGACCGAGCGGCCCGATCAGCCAGCGGCTGAAGAAGATTCCCCAGCCGGCCCATTTGCGCGAATAGGCCTCAGCCTGCTCGACCTTGTCCGCGCCGCCGATCCGCCGCGTCACCGCCGCCAGCAGCGGGCGGCCGCCGTAGCGACCGAACGCATAGCCGATCTGGTCGCCGAGGACTGCGCCTGCCGCGCCGGCGAACACTACCGGCCAGAAGTCGAGTTCACCTTGCGCGACGAACGATCCCATCGCGACGAGCGTCAGCGAACTCGGGAATGGCATGCCCGCCGCCGCCAGCACCATCGCGCCGAACAGCGCGGGCAGGCCGTAGGTGGTGAGGAGTTCGAGGAGCTGTTCCGTCACGATTTGGGCGACGGCGCAGGCATGAACGATCGAGGCGGCGGGCCCGGCGGCGGGTAGGGGGGACGTGCGTGAACGATCGCATAGCTGAGCTTGGCCTCGACCTGCGCCATCGACCGGCCGCTGTCCTTGGCGATCCGGCCGAGCGTGCGGTGGTCGGGGGCGGGGGGCAGGTTCAACGCCTGGTGCAGGATGTGCGGCGGTACGTGATAGGAATGCGCGACATAGCCGATCGTCATCCAGCGTTCGATCGGCTCGTCACGGTGCGCGTTCCAGTAGATCGCGTCGCTGACGGTGCGGACCGCGTGATAGCCGGTAAACGCCACGACGGCGACGAACAGCGCGATCAGGACTTTGCGCCAGGGGCGGGTGCGGGTCATCCGAGCGCGATACGCGTGCCGAGCGCGGCGAGCAACGCAAGCGGCATCGCCACCGCGCCGACCTTCAGGAACCGCCAGAAGCCGACGTCCTCGCCTTCGCGGCGGATCGCCTGCAACCACAGGATCGTCGCGAGGCTGCCGGTGATCGACAGGTTCGGGCCGAGATCGACGCCGATCAGCAGGCCGTCGACGATCAGCCGCGGTGGATGCGCCTGCGCGACCGCGGTGCTCGCGACGAGGCCGGCGGGGAGGTTGTTCATCAGGTTCGACCCGAAGGCGAGGATCGTCCCCGAGATTGCCGCACCGTGGGCGGGATCGACCGACAGCGTTCGCAGGAATTGCGCGACCTGCGCGATCACGCCGGTCAGGTCGAGCGCCTCGACCAGCACGAACAGGCCGGCGACGAGCGGCAGTACGCTCCACGAAATCTCACGCGCGAGTTTCATCGGCGACGACTTCGCGATCGCCGACACCGCCAGCGTCGTGACGATCCCGGCGATCGCGGTCGGCAGGCCCAGTTCCATGTCGAGCGCGGAGACGACCAGCAACACGACTGCAGTCGCGACGATCCCGACGAACGCGGCCTTGCCGCCTGCGGTCAGCGGCGTGCGCTCGACATCGCTGACGCAGTCGCCCGCCAGTCGCTTGCGCTCGAGCCAGCGCAGGACGAGGAAAGTGACAAGGATCGAGGCGAGCGAGGGCAGCGCGAAGGAGGCGAACCACTCACCGAGCGGCGGCATCTTGCCGCCGTAGAGGACGAGGTTGGCGGGGTTGGAGATCGGCAGCACGAAGCTCGCCGCGTTGGCAATCAGCGCGCAGGCGAACAACAGCGGCAGCGGGTCCGCCTTCGCCTT
Organism: Sphingomonas sp. M1A8_2b; assembly: GCF_053345535.1. NCBI lineage: Bacteria > Pseudomonadati > Pseudomonadota > Alphaproteobacteria > Sphingomonadales > Sphingomonadaceae > Sphingomonas > Sphingomonas sp. M1A8_2b. The sequence continues at coordinate 1,617,338 of NZ_JBKFAH010000001.1, forward strand.
CTTGGCGGCAGCATACACCGCCGGGGTCAGCACCACCGCGGTCGCATCGTTGGACAGGAACGTCGTCGTGACGATTCCCGTGACGTAGACGAGCGCGAACAGGCGCGCGCGCGATCCCTTGGCGTGGATCGCCGCGGTGGCCGCGACCCAGTCGAACAATCCTTCCGCGCGCGCCGTTTCGCTGAGCAGCATCATGCCGATCAGGAACAGGTAGACGTCCATGCCCTTTTTGACCGCATGCAGCGCCGCGGGGAAGGGCATCAGGCCGAACAGCAGCAGCAGCACCGCGCCGGCGACCGCCCAGATGGCTTCGGGCCAGCGGAACGGTCGCGCAATCACCGCGGCGGTCGAGGCGGCGCAAATTCCCCATGTCGCGCCCGTCGCCAATATCACCAATGCTTCCCGTTCTTGTTGGGGCCGAGCCTAGACCCCTCAATACCGTGTTCGGGCCAGGGGCCGATACTGTGGATATCGCGGCCCGGCGCGATCGGCATGCCGCGACGGGGAATATCCTTTTCGCCGCGGACGAGAATGTCGATCACGTCGCGATCGGCGCCGATGGCAGCTTCGACCCGATGCAAGCCGGCGTCGAGCGGAACGCGGGCGGTCCAGAACGCGGTGCCGGGCGTCGCGATCATCGTGTGCGCGGTGCCATCGACCGACAGCGTGACCGTGTCGGACGTGGTGCCGAACAGCTTGGCGACGATCTCGACCTCGCCGGGGCGCGGGACCTGCGTCGGATCGGCGGGGCGCGTGACCAGGCGGAGGTCGGCGGGCGCGACGATCTGGACGAACGGCCAATCGCCGCCGGTTTCCTTGAACCGCCAACTCGGCACACGGCCGTGGATGGTCGTGATCGAGAAGCCGGGCCTGCCGCCGCCTTCCTCGATTTCGCCGGTCGAGCGGGTCGCGCCGTAGATCACGCGGCCGTCGTTGAGCAGTTCGTTGTAATGCGTGTGGCCGGTGTCGACGAAGGCGACTCGCGCATCGGCCAGGGTCCGCGCGATATCCTCGCCATCGGCGGCGAGATCGCCGGGATAGGCGTGCATGAAGACGACCGGGGTCTGGCCCTCGGCTTCGGCGCGCGCGAGTTCTTCGAGCAGGCGGTTGCGGTGGTGCATCGTCAGCCGGAAGTCGGGACCGCCCGCGCCGGCCGAAATGATGTCGAGAAAGATGCAGCGATGGCCGGCGATGACCTCCGCCTCGGGGCGGTTCGCCTTGGGGAACGCAGCCTCGTAATTGGCGAGATCGCCAAGTTCGAAATCATGATCGCCGGGGATGACGCGGTAGGGGAGCGACAGCGGCGCGAGCGTGTCGGTGATGACGCGGTATTGCTCGGCGGTCGCGTGGTTCGCGTTGTCGCCGGGCAGATAGACGAAATCGGCGGCGTCGCCGATATGCGCGTTGATCTCGGCGACGATCGCGGCGAGCCGGTCGCGGCTCTGCCAGCCGTTCGCCTCGTCCATGTGGAGGTCGCCGATATGGACCCAGGTGAGCGAGGGCGTCATGCCGTTTGTTCCTTATGCTGCGACCGTGATCCCGAACAGGCGGGGCGCAGCGTTCCCGCGAACCCGACCCAGAGCGCGACGCTGACGATCGCGAAACTGCCGAGGATGTAGAAGGCGATATTGTAGCCGAGTTCCTGCGCGAGCCAGCCGCCGATCGCGGGGCTGAGCGAGGCGCCGACGCCCTGCACGGTCATCACCGCACCCTGGCCGACGTTCACGCGGCCGGTGCCGTCGAGTAGGCACGCCACGAGTCCGGGCACGGCGACGCTCTGCAGTCCCGCGCCGATCCCGTCGAGCGCCTGGACCGGCCAGACGCCCCAATGTTCGATGAAGGTTCCGGCGAGAAACCCGCGCAACGGCAGCGCGGCGAACGAGATCAGCAGCACCAGCCAATAGCCCTTGCCCGCGGACATCCGCATCGCCAGCAACGACGCGACGATCATCACCGCCTGCGCGACGACGACGGTCTCGGCGGTGAAGAGCGCGGCGTTGCCCTTGCCCGCACCGACCACCGCCAGCCCGTAGAGCGGCAGCATCGCACCGTTGCCGAGGTGGAAGCAGGCAAGCGCCGCGGCCAGGATCAGCATCGGTTTGTTGCGAAGCAGCGCCTTGAAGCCTTCCGCCTTGCCGCTCTCTCCGTCGCTACCGGGATCGTCGTCACCCGCTTCCAGACCGCGCGCGGCCTGGTGATCGATCGCCTTTTCGGGGATCATCAGGACGCTGACGATCGCCAGCACGCCGAAGACCGCGGCGAGATAGAAGATCGCGGGCATGCCGAACTTCCAGCCGAGAAAGCCGGACAGCCCCGCACCGACCATGTTGCCCGCATGGTTCCACGCCTGGTTGCGACCGTTCTGCGCGTTGAACCCGCGCTGGCGCACGACGCCGAGCGTCATGCCCGCGACGGCGGGACCGATCGCAGCGCCGGCGATCGCGGTCGCGACCTGGCTGACGGTGACGACCCAGGCGGATTGCGACAGCAGGATCAGGAACGACGCCATCACCGTGCAGATGCCGGTGACGATCACCACCATCCGCTTCTTCTCGGTATGGTCGATGAACGCGCCGGCTGGGACCGTCATGATCATCCCGGCGACGCCGCCGGCGGTCATCACCGTACCGATCGGCCCGGTCGACCAGCCGCGCTGCTGGAGGAACACGCCGAGGAACGGACCGATGCCCGCCTGCATGTCCGCCATGAAGAAATTGAGCGACTGGAGTGCCGTCTTCGCGCGATCGACATCGCCGTGTTTCTGTTTGCTATCGTGTCGTTCGCCGGACGGCGTCAGAGCCTTGCTTGCCATAGTCGCCCGTCCTCGCGGTGGTTCAGCCGATCTCGAAAAGGCTATTTTGCTATTGTAAGTTCCAGCATGAACATCTTTTCATCGAACGCTGTCGATCTAGGCAGTTCAGCAGAATACGGCATAGCGAGAGTTCAGCACGCAAAGCTGAATGATCTCATTCAGGTTCGGTTTAATTGCGTTAAGACTGACATAAGGCTTAAGGAGGGTGGGAGTTGCTTGAGCCAAACGCAATGATCGCGCGAGCGCGTTTATGGCGTGGATCGTAAAAACGTCATCTCGATCAATATTCGATCGTCGGGCTCGGCCAACGAGGCGTGAAGAAGGCGTTGATCAGCACGGCACGGAGATGAAAAGCGTGGGAGAAGGTCTCCAGCAGGCTTGTGTATCAACAGGTTTCAACGGTCGTCGCTGTCGCCCGCCGCGTCGAGTGCTTCGGCCAGTAAGGCCGCGACCAGATTGTTGCCCTGCGCATCGGCAATCGCAAGCGCCTGCTGAATCGCCGCGTTGAGAAGATGGTCGTCGGACGGCGGCTTGGTCATGGTATGCCTCGTAAGATATTGAGTATGAAGGACATACTATTACGCCGCTGCACGAACTCGTCGGCAGCGGCGTAGTGTAGTGTCGTGAAATCGTATACTGAACGGGGACGTTACCGGTTTGGCTGATACCGTCCCCGCATCACTGTCAGGCGCGATTATCAGACGCGGCGGCGCGTCGCGGCGGTCGCCCCGAAGCCGGCAGCAGCGGCACCGATCAACAGTGCGATCACGACCATGAACGACGTCCCGGCGGCTGCCCCGGCAGCCGTATCGGCAGCCGACTTGGCGGTCTGGATCGCAGTATCCTTGGTCTTCACGAACTGCGCCTTGGCGCGCGTCACCTGAGCCTGAGCCTCGGGACGGCTGATCTTGCGCTGGGCGGCGACGATGTCGACGATGCGGCTTTCAGCCTGCGCACCGTCCTGGCCACCACGAGCAAGCGCCGGCAGTTCCTTGGCGATTTCCTTCTGAGCCTGCTCAGGGGTCATCTGGGCGGGGTCCGACGGTGCGGTCGACAGATAAGCCGACGCCTCGTCGCGCACGTCGGTAGTGTCGACGCCGGCAACGTCGGCGACCTTGGGGGCTGCTGCGCCGATGCCGCTGCCGGCTGCGGTCGCGACCGAACCGACGGTGCGGAATGCGCCGCCGATGATGCCGCCGACGGCCGAGGTGAGCAGGTACAGCGTGAGGATGAGGGTCACGCCCCAGACGACCAGCCCGTGGACGAGACCATCGAAACGGTCATGGACGCCAGCGAGACGCGCCGCCGAATAGCCACCGGCGCCGAGCGCGATGACGGTCGTGATGACCCAATAGATGCCAGCGCCGATGCCGAAGCCGGCTGCGCCCGGGGTGGTGCCTTCGACCGGGTCGACGAGGCTGAGCCCGATGCCGGTGCCGAGGATGCCGAGGACGAGCTGGACCGCGATCGCGATCACCACGCCGGCAAAGATCGCGCCCCACGAGATGCGCGCGGGCGTCTTCACGAATCGTGCTTCATGTTCCGGCAAAACGCCGGTTGTCGTATTGATAGCCATACTCACTCCTGTTGATTTAATCGTGTCGAGGGACGCCTACTTGTCGTCGTCCCGGTCGATGGGGGGATTTGCGGGGCCCTTGGCGGGGCGCTTGGCTTTCGCCTGTCGGGCGCCGGCCTCGCTTTCGCTTGAGCCTCGCTTCTCGACGGCGACGTCGCCGATGATCTTGCCGATCGCTTCCTGCACCGAGCCTTTGGCCTGGCGGACGCGGCTCTCCTTAATCTCGTCGGCGTCTTTTTTGCTGGTCATGCGGCCATCTCCTTGGCGGGCGCGCTGGAGCGCTGCGGCGTCGGCACCGGCATCGAGTCACCGTCAAACCCGCGCGCGCGCGCCCAAGCGGCGGCGGCATTGCGACGATTGACGCCGATCTTCGAATAAATCCGGGCGACGTGGTTACGAACGGTGTTGCCCGATACGTCGAGCGTGCGGGCGATCGATTTGTCGTCGAGACCGCGGCAGATGAGCGCCAGCACCTCGCGCTCGCGCTGGGTCAGCTCGTCGAGACCGACGCCGATCGGCGCGGTTTCCGGGGTCCTGATCCGGGCAAGCTTTTCCATGATCGAGCGGCTGAGCCAGCTCGTATCCTTCATCACCGCCTCGATCGCGTTGACGAGCTCGCGCTCGGACGCTTTTCTCGTGCTGATATCGCGCATCGCCCACAGCACGCAGGGTTCGTCGCCGAGCTGGATCGGCTCGGCGGAGATCATGCAGTCGAGAACTTCGCCGTCTTTCTCCCGGATGCGCGTCTCACGATCGCGAATGGGAATACCCGCGTCGATTTCCGCCTCGATTGCGGTCCGGATCGCCGGCGTTTCCCATAGCCCGACCTCGCCCAGCGGGCGGCCGACGATCTCCTGCGGCGCATAGCCGGTCAGAGCGGTGAAGGCTTCGTTCACGTCGCACATGCGGTGACCGTCGAGCGAGCCGATCGCCAGTGCCACGGGGGCAAGCGAGAAGGTCCGCATGAAACGATCCTCGCTCTGGCGCAGCGCGGTCTCGGCCTTCCGGCGCGGTTCGAGATCGGCGAAGGTGAACAGCATGCAGGGCTGATCCCCCATATCGATTGGCTGACCCGCAACGATGACGAGCTTGGTCCCGCCGTCGGGCAGATCGAGTTCCGCCTCCATCTGCGGAATCGTTCGCCCTTCGGACAGCCGCTGCTTCGCCAGATCGCGCTTTTCGGCACGTTCGAGCACATCGATGTCGTACAGGGTACGCGACAGAACGGTGGCCTTGTCGTGGCCCGTCATGTCGACGAACCCCTGATTGACCTTCACAAAGCGAAGATCGCTCAGGCGACAGATTACCGCCGGTGCCGGGTTCGCGTTGAACGACTGTTCAAAGCGGTCCTCCGCCTCGAACTGCGCCGACACGTCCTGGATGATCATGACGAGGCATTCGGGGGCGTCGTCTTCGTCGGTCAGGACCAGGCTGCGGACCTGATGGACCCAGCGCGGATCATCCTCGCCAGAGACCGCAACCTCGACCACGACCTGCGAGAACGCCTCGCCCGACACGACGCGCTCGATCGGATAGTCGGCGCCGTTCAGCCGGTGGTTGTTGCGATAGCGCAATTGAAAGCGCCCGCGGTAATCGTCGACGTTGGCCCCGATATCCTCGAGCGAGTCCACCCCGTGCATGGCGAGCGCCGCAGCGTTTGCCCACAGGATCGATTGATCGGGATCGATCAGGATCACCCCTTCGTCGAGCCCCGCGATGATCTGGCGCAGATGACGCAGATCGGCGGAGTCGCGAAGCGATTTGAGGATCGGGACCAACGTCACCGGCTTAGTCGCGCTGACCGTGAACGAGCCAGGCGAGGCCATAGCCGACCGCCGCTGCGCCGAGTGCCTGGAGCAGGGGCGCATCCTTGGCGGAGCTCTGCGCAGTGCGGGCGCCCTGACGCGCGACCTCGGCGGTGCGGTCGGCGGCATGACGGGCCTCGCTGCCGAGCTTGTCGGCGAGTTCGGGGGCACCGTCGACGACGTCGCCGATCGCCGACTTGGCGCGGCCGTACAGGTTCTGCGCGCCACCCGCGACCTGATCGACGACGCCGTCAACCTGCCAGTCACGACTGTTCACGGTGTCGCCGATGGCCTTTTCGACCTTGCCGCCGACATAGCGTGCACCGCCCTGAAATTCGTCCTTGTTCATGGTCGTGTCCTTTGGTTGAAAAGATCGTCGCCCGCCTGACACTGAGCCGACGCACGAATTGCGCGGAGTCTGGGGAGGGGGGCGGATCCCGAGTGCGGGATGCGGCTGCCGGAGGGTCGCTATACGGCCGGCGCGTCGCATCCGAGGAGCGACGCAGCAGGCAAGGCGCGGCACGAGGGCAAGGCCCCGGCGGTTCCAAACATGCGCTTCATGGGCAACGCTCCAGTGGTCGTCCGACGGCGACGTGCAATCGGATCAGGCGCTTAAACCCAATCCTAACCACTTGGTTCCTGGTAGTTTTGTCGAGAATACTAGGGGGATTGTACCATCATAGGACAGAGCGGTACTCAGGCCACTGCGTTTCTCAGGCCAACGCGCGGGCGTGATACAGCTTCGCGAACTTGTGATGCAGGTTGCGGGTCGAAGCATCGGACGCGACTGATGCGCGGTCGAGATGCCATGCCGCGCGCGTGCGGAAATAGGCCGCGTCGTCGTTGTCGTAGTCGTCCGGTGCGATCGCAGCGCCGTCGTTATGTTGATCCGTCATGGCCACCGCCTGCGTTAGAGTGGCGGGTTCCTTACCGGCGTTTGACCGCGGGCGAGCGATCGGAAACTACCAGCGCGACAGGTATAAATGTCGGTCGTCGGCGGGCGTCCGGCGATCCTCACAGTGGCGCGTTACAGTGGTGCCGTTACCGGGCCAAAGGCGCGTGATCGATGTGCGGCAGGACGTGGCGGGCGAACAGGTCGGCCTCGGCGGCGTGGGGGTAGCCAGAGAGGATAAACGCCTCGATCCCCATGTCCTGGTACATGCGCAGCTTGGCGAGGACCTGATTGGGGTCGCCGACGATCGCCGCGCCGCAGCCCGAGCGCGCGCGACCGACGCCGGTCCACAGATTCTCCTCGGCATAGCCGTCATCGGCGGCGGTTTCGCGCAACGCAGCCTGCGCGGCGACGCCCGCCGAATTGGAGTCGAGCGACTTCGCGCGGATCTCGGCACCCTGTTGCGCGTCGAGCTTCGACAGCAGCCGGTCGGCATAGGTGCGCGCCTCCGCCTCTGTATCGCGAACGATGACATGCGCGCGGTAGCCGAAGCGGAGCGTGCGGCCATGCGCGGCGGCGCGCGCGGTCATGTCGGCGATGATCGCGGCGACCGTCTCCTTCTTGTCGGGCCACATCAGGAAGACGTCGCAGCCCTTGGCCGCCGCCTCGCGCGCGTCGGGCGACAGGCCGCCGAAATAGAGCAGGGGTGCCTTCCCCGAGACCGTGCGGACTCGTGGTGGATCGACCTTCAATTGCCAGAACTCGCCCTGGTGATCGAGCGCTTCGCCGTTGAGCAGCGTCTTGAGGATATGCATCGCCTCGACTGTGCGGGCGTAGCGTGGCGCCGAGGCGAGCGTTTCGCCGGGCATGTCCGACGAGATGATGTTGATCGTCAGGCGACCGCCGGTCATCTGGTCGAGCGTCGCGATCTGGCGTGCGAGCTGCGGCGGCCAGGATTCGCCGACGCGCACCGCCATCAGCAGCTTGATCCGCTTGGTCAGCGCAGCGATCCCCGCGGCGAACGCGGTCGTGTCGATCCCCAGCGCATAGCCCGACGGCAGCAGGATATTGTCGAAGCCGCCGGTTTCGGCCTGCATCACGATGTCGCGGCAATGCTCCCAGCTCGACGCCAGTGCGGGATCGGGCTGGCCGAGAAATTCGTAATCGTCGTCGCAGAGCGCCGAGAACCACGAAACCTCGCAAGGGCTCTTCGGCGCTGAACGGGCCGTCATGGCAGCGGCTCCCCGCAGGCGGCGGTCAGGACCGCGTACCAGTCGTCGCGCGACCAGCTGACCTTGAAGATGTCGCGCAGTTCGGCGATCCGGCCGGCATTCTGCGTGCCGACGATCGGAATCACGCGCGCCGGATGCGCCATGATCCAGCTGTAGGTGGCGACCGAGCGACTGACGCCGAACTTCGCCGCGACCGTGTCGAGCGCATCGGCGACCGCGGTTTCGTGCGGCGTCGTCGGCTTGGCGATGCGACCGCCGCCGAGCGGTGACCAGGCAAGGACGGCGATGTCGTGCTCGATCGCCTGATCGAACAGCCCGTTGGTCATCGGATCGAGGAACAGCGGCGAAAATTCGGGCTGCTGCGTCGCGATCGACACGTTCGTCAGGAACGATGCGAGCGTTGCGGTCTGCGCAGGCGTGTAGTTCGACACGCCGATGCTGCGCACCTTGCCCGCCGTCACCATGTCTTCGAGCGTGCGGGCGATCTCGTGCGGGTGCGTCAGGATATCGGGGCGATGGATCTGGTAGAGATCGACCTGCTCGACCTGCATCCGCTTGAGCGACGCCTCAAGCGCGGCCATCAGATAGTCGCGGCTCGAATCATAGGGCACCGGCGGGGTGATGCCGCCCTTGGTCGCGAGCACCATGCGGTCGCGCAAGCCCGGCGATGCGGCGAAGATGCGGCCGAGCAGCGTCTCGGCATCGCCGAACCCGCCGCTGCCGTCGAACCCGTAGATGTCGGCGGTGTCGAACAGCGTCACGCCGGCGTCGAACGCCGCGTCGATCAGCGCACGGCCCTCCTGCTCCGAGTTGCCGGCGAACCGCCACATGCCCCAGGCGATCGGTGAGACGAGGATTCCGCTCTTGCCGAGGGGACGCGAATCAGGTGTAACATGAAGATCAGACATCGTTGTCATGATAGGGGTGCGAATGCCGGTTGAGCAAGTCCGTTACGGGTTGGTAGGCACCGGCATGATGGGCGTGGAGCATCTCGCCAACCTCGCCGTCACGCCGGGCGCGGTGGTGACCGCGATCGCCGATCCGACCGAGGCCTCGCTCGGCTGGGCCCGCGATGCGCTGGGCGCGGGGGCGGATGGCGTGACCGCGTTTGCCGATTCTGGCGCGCTGGCCAAAAGCGGTCTGGTCGATGCAGTCATCGTCGCGAGCCCGAACAACACGCACCGCGACGTGTTGACCCCGCTGTTCGGCGAGGGGATCGCGATCCTGTGCGAAAAGCCGCTGGCGACGACGATCGACGATGCGCGCTGGATCGTCGAACAAGCCGAGGCGAGCGACGTGCCGTTTTGGACCGCGATGGAATATCGCTACATGCCGCCCGCCGCCGCGTTCATCGACGAGATACACGACGGCGCGATCGGCGCGCTGAAGATGCTGTCGATCCGCGAGCACCGCTTTCCTTTCCTGCCCAAGGTCGGCGACTGGAACCGGTTCGCGCGCAACACCGGCGGGACGATGGTCGAGAAATGCTGCCATTTCTTCGATCTGATGCGGCTGATCACGCAGTCCGAGGCGGTGCGCGTCTATTGCTCGGGGGCGATGGACGTGAACCATCTCGACGAGCGCTATGACGGAGAGCGCCCCGACATCATCGACAACAGCTACACGACGATCGACTTCGCCAATGGCGTCCGCGCGATGCTCGATCTGTCGATGTTCGCCGATGGGGCCGAGAACCAGGAGGAGATCGCCGCGGTCGGCGACGCCGCGCGGCTCGAGGTGCTGATCCCCGAGGGTGCTTTGATTCATTCGCCGCGCGTCGGCTTCCGCAATCCCAAGCGGGCGATGCGCCGCGTGGTCGCGGTCGATCCGGTCGCGCTCGACGCGGGCAGCCATCACGGGTCGACCTTCTACGAGCATCAGAAATTCATCGCGGCGGTGCGCGGCGAGGGGGCCGTCGAAGTGACCGCGCGCGACGGGCTGATGGCGGTCGCGATCGGCACCGCGGCCGAGATCAGCGCGCGGGAACACCGCGTCGTGGAGATGCGCGAACTGGGGTTCTGACGCTGGAGTTTCGAGGATAGCGGGCCTTGCCCGGACCAAAGACGAACCGCCGACGACAAGGCGGAGTTTCAACTATAACCTATCGAACAGATGGGAAAAGGGAGAGCAGAGATGAACACGGGATTGTTGACGGGCGTCGGCCTCGTCGCACTGGCGATCGCGACCCCGGCCTTCGCGCAGCAGGCGCCGGCGGCCCCGCCGACCGATGCGGCACAGGCTGCGCCCGTTGCAGACGCTGGGGCTCCGGTTGCGGGCACGCAGAACCAGCCGGGCGATATCGTCGTCACCGCGCAGAAGCGGTCCGAGCGGTTGCAGGACGTGCCGGTCGCGGTGTCGGTGATATCGGGCGATGCGATCAGCGCGAAGGGCGGCACCAACCTCGAAAGCGCGCAATATCTCGTGCCGACGCTCAACTTCCGCAAATCGGGCACCGCGATCAACCAGTCGCTGTTCCTGCGCGGGGTCGGGACCTCGACCTTCTCGATCGCCGGCGAACCGTCGATCTCCACGGTGGTCGACGGCGTGGTCTACAGCCGCGCCGGGGAAGCGTTCAGCGACCTGATCGACGTCGACCGGATCGAGGTGCTGCGCGGACCGCAGGGCACGCTGTTCGGCAAGAACACCAGCGCGGGCGTGATCAACATCGTCACCAAGCGGCCCGGCAACGACTTCGGCGGCTATGTCGAGGGCGGCTATTACAGCAACGGCAGCGAGTACCGCGTGCGCGGTGCGGTCGATCTGCCGATCTCGGGGATCATCAAGAGCCGGATCACGGGCTTCTATGGCCATTACGACGGCAACATCCGTAACCTCGCGCAGGGCAATGATCGCGTCAATGGCTACAAGCATTACGGCGTGCGCGGGATCGTCGTCGCCGATCCGACGCCCGATCTGACCATCACGCTGATCGCCGACTATCGCCGGAGCAAGGACAATTGCTGCGCCGAGGTGATCGGGACCGTGCCCAACAACCTGTCGGCCACCGTCCTTCCGACGCCGCGGGGCGACAAGTCGCGGGTGATCAATCAGGATCTGGTGACGCGCTCGAACGAGAAGAGTTGGGGGGCTTCGGGTCAGGTCGACTGGACGCTCGGCAGCCAGACGCTGACCTATATCGGCTCGTACCGCGAATACGACAACGAGGAGATCCGCGATGGCGATTGGCTGCCGCGGGCCTATGTCGGGCTGAACCAGCTGCACGATTTCGGGCCGCAGGTGAGCAACACGCTGACGCAGGAACTGCGGCTGACGTCGCCATCGAACCAGTTCTTCAGCTATGTGCTGGGCGCCTATTATTCGCGCGCCGAGACCGAGCGGAATTTCACGCGCAACGACATCGCGTGCACCGGGGCGACCTCGACCACCGTGCTGACTCCGTGCGGGGCTGCGGGCACGGCGACGACGCGACCGACCGGGACTGCGGACTTCGGTTCGGTGTTCAAGAACTTCGCGCTGTTCGGGCAGGGGACGCTGCGGCTCACGGATCGCCTTCGCCTGATCGGCGGGGTTCGCTATACGACCGACCAGCTCGACGTGTCGCATATCCGCCGGACCACGCTGACCGGCCCCGGCATCAACCCCAATTTCGACCAGGGCGTGAACGACGCCTATGTCCGGCTGGTCGGGCAGGGTGTCGTTCCGACCCTCGCCGCGACACAGGCGGTGGCGTTCTCGAACGGCGTGCCGTTCACCGCCAAGACCACCAACGACAATTGGTCGGGCAAGGGCGGCGTGCAGTTCGACATCGTCCGGCAGTCGACCGCCTACGCCACCTATTCGCGCGGCTATAAGGGGCCGGCGTTCAATATCTTCTACAACCTGACCGCGACCGGGACCAACGTGATCGCGCCGGAGACCGCCGACAGCTACGAGCTTGGCCTGAAGAACACGCTGTTGGGTGGCAAGCTGGTCGTCAACCTCGCGGCGTTCTATGCGAAATATCATAATTTCCAGGCGAACAACCCCGACATCGTCGCGGGCGTGCTGGTGACCCGGTTCACCAATGCGGGCGAGATTTCGACGCGCGGCGGCGAACTGGATCTGGTGTTTCAGCCGGTCCGCGACCTGAGCTTTTCGGGTGGGCTCGCCTATACCGACGCGCATATCGATCAGTTCAAGGTGCCGACCAACGGCGTGACGACCGGCGTGGTGCCCTCGGGCACGCCGCTCGGCTATGCGCCGAAATGGAAGGGGTCGCTCGGCGCCGACTATCGCTATCGCACGGGTGGGCGGATCGACTTCGCGCTGGGCGCACAGAGCAGCTACCAATCGAAGCAGATCTCGCAGCTCGACGCGAGCGCGGCGATCCGCGACGCGACGACGATCAAGGGCTACGGCCTGCTCGACCTGTCGGCGGGGATCGTCGAGCGCGACGACCGGTTTCGCCTGACCTTCGCGGTCAAAAACGTGTTCGATACGAGCTTCGCCTCGGCGATCACGAGCGGCGGGCCGGGTGGCGCGTATCGCTACATCATCCCGCGCGAGGCGGATCGCTATTACGGGGTGACCGGCCGGATCAACTTCTGACCTTCAGGTCGGACGTCAGTGGGCCATCGCCACGACGTCCGACCCGTCATCCGGAACCGCGACGATGGTCGGGATGATGAGCTGGACCAGCCCCAGCGCTAATAGGTAGGACACCGAGCAGACGCCTAGCAGCGGGCCGTAGCCATAGCCCGCCGCCAGCGACACCGCGGCCAGCTGGATCAGCACGATCGACCACATGTTGCCGCAGAATGCGGCGATCCCGATCGTCGAGCCGACCGCGCGCGCGGGGACGATATCAGTGGCGAGCGCGAAGACGTTGGTCGAAAATCCCTGATGCGCGAACAGCCCGAGCCCGAGCAGCAGCGCTGCCGACCACGCATCGTCGACCACCAGCACCAGCGTCACCGGCAGGACGAGCAGCGCGTAGAGCAGCATCGTGCCCTTGCGCGCGCGATCGACGCTCCAGCCGCGCGCCATCAGCCGCGTCGGCAGCCAGCCGCCGGTCAGCGCCCCCGCCGCCGCCATCGCATAGGCCAGCGCGACCGGGAGCCCGACGGTGCCCTGCGGCAGGCCAAACATCCGGTGGAACAGGTCGGGCAGCCACGCGAGCATAAAGAACCAGACCTGATCCGACAGAACCTTGGCGATCGCGATCGCGGCGGTTTCGCGGCGCTTGAACAGATCGGACCAGCGGATCGGCGCGGGCCGCACGCTGCTCTCGGCGACCGCGGGGATCCGCACCGAGAACCAGACCACGACCCAGACGAGCCCAAGCGCGCCGGCTGCGAGGAACGCTGCGCGCCAGCCATAGGCGACGGCCAGCGCGGGGACTACCAGCGGGGTGATGACCGCGCCGATGTTGGGCGCGGTGTTGCCGATCCCGAGCGCGATCGATCGCTCGCGCTGCGTGAAATAGGTCGCCGCCGACTTGACCGCGGCGGGGGTGCCGATCGATTCCGCGCCGCCCAGAACGACGCGCGCGGCGATGAAGCCGCCGACGCTGCTGACCACAGCATGCGCCATCCCAGCAAGGCTCCACACCGCGACGCCGAGCGCGAAGCCGAGCTTCAGCCCGACGCGGTCGATGAACCAGCCGGTGCCGAGAAAGGCGACCGCCGCCGCGACCTGGAACGCCGACAGCATGTTGGCGTAATCCTGGTCCGACCAGTGGAACTCGGCCTCGAGCGTCGGCTTCAACAGCGAGAGGATCTGGCGGTCGACATAGTTCAGCATGATCGCCACGAAGACGAGCGCGACGATGATCCAGCGCCTGCGATCGGTGGGCATAGGCTCTCCTGATTTCATCGTTCCGATAACGGTGTCATAGGCGCACCGATCGCGCTAGACCTTCGTCGTATGAGCCTTCATGCAGCCCCGGGCGCCAACCCGCAACGCCCTCTGCAACGGCCGGCGCCAGCCGCGGCCGACCTCTATGGCGATCTGGAGCCTAGCCCGCAGGTCACGTGGCGCAGTTTCGCGCCGGGGCTGACCGTCGTCGCGGCGGGGACATTGGCGGCGGGGTTCCTTGCCGACCGGTATGGCGCACCGCTGACGCTGATGGCGCTGCTGATCGGGCTTGCGCTCAATTTCCTATCGGCGGATTCACGACTGACGCCGGGGCTCGCGTTCGCGTCGCGCTCGCTGCTGCGCTGGGGCATCGTGCTCGTCGGCGTGCGGATCACCTTCGGGCAGATCGCCGCGCTGGGGCCGGTCGCGCTGCTGTCGGTGCTTGTGATTGTCGCGGCGACGATGGGGGTGGGTATCCTGGCCGCGCGGCGGTTCGGCTACGACACCGCGTTCGGGACGCTGGCGGGCGGCGCGGTTGCGATCTGCGGCGCGTCCGCCGCGCTGGCGCTGGCGACGTTGCTCGGTGAACGGCGCGCGAGCCAGGCGCAACTGACTTTGGTGCTGGTCGGGATTTCTGCGATGAGCGCGACCGCGATGGTGCTGTATCCGCTCGCCGCGCACGCGCTCGGGCTGTCCGATCTGCGCGCGGGGTTCCTGCTCGGCGCGTCGATCCACGACGTCGCGCAAGCCTTGGGCGCGGGCTATTCCTATTCTGAAGGCGCGGGACAGATCGCGGCGATCGTGAAGCTGACCCGCGTCGCGCTGCTGGCGCCCGTGCTGGCGATCGTCGCGCTGTTCCTGCCGCGCGGTACGGCGGGAAAGGGCGTCGGCATCCCGTGGTTCGTCGTCGGGTTCTTCTTGCTGGCCGGGGTCAATTCGCTGGTCGTCATTCCAACCGTGGTGATCGGTGGTGCGGAGGCACTGGCGACCGGGCTGCTCGCGGCGGCGGTGACGGCGACCGCGATCCGCTCGCCGATGGCGCAGTTGCTGAAGGCGGGGCCGCGGCCGTTGCTCGTGATCCTGGCGGCGACCGTGACCGCGTTCGTGCTGTCGCTCGCCGCGGCCGAGTTGCTGATCGGCTAGGTCGAGGCGCGCACCACCAGCGCGTGCGGGACCTGGCGCAGCTCGTCGGGATCGGCACGGCTCAGCAGCAAGTCCGCTGCCTGCCAGGCGAGATCGCGGACCGGCTGGCGGACCGTCGTCAGCGGCGGCCAGACATAGCTCGCCAAGGCATCGTCGCCGAACCCGGCGATCGCGATGTCGGTCGGGATGCGCAGGCCGCGGCGATGCGCGACCATCAAGGCACCCGCCGCCATCTCGTCCGAGCCCGCGAAGATCGCGGTCGGCGGGGAGCGGAGCGCGAGCAACGCTTCCGCGGCCTCCGCACCGCTGGCGAAGTCGTACCGGCCCTCGACGATCAGATCGGTATCGGGCGCGATGCCGGCCGCCAGCAGCGCGGCCTCGTAGCCGGTCCGGCGCTGTGCGCTCGTCGCGTAGTCGCGTGGGCCGGCGATGTGTGCGATCCGGCGATGACCACGCTCGAGCAAATGGGCGGTCAGTTCATGCGCGGCGGTGACATTGTCGATGAACGTCGCCGGCGCGAGGCCTGCCCGAGTCCCGGGCGACACGCGGACGAACGGGATCGCGCGCGCCGCGAGCAGCGCCAGCACCTCGTCGTTATCCGATAGCGGCGGCGTGAGGATGATCCCATCGGGGCCGCTGGTCGCGATCAGTGCGTCGAGATCGGCGAGCAGGCGCGGCGAGCCCCGGTCGTAGGGCTGGGTGAGGACGCGAACCCCGTCGACCTCGCACCGATCGCGGATGCCCTGCTGCATCGCGTAGACATAGGCAGGGCTGGGGTTGTCGCAGACGAGCGCAACCTGGAACGAGCGATTCCCGGCGAGCGTGCGCGCGGCGAAACTGGGGCGGAAGTTCAGGTCTGCAACGGCGCGCTCGACCTTCTCGCGCGTCTCGGCCCCGACATAGCGCTCCTTGTTGAGAACGCGGCTGACGGTCTTGATCGACGTTCCGCTCGCGATCGCGACGTCGCGTATCGTGACCCGTTTCACCGTCGATGCCGTCCGTGCGTCATGGCATCGTTTCGCATCGGCGACGTCGTTGGGCAATCGGTAAGATTGTGCGGGGCGTTGGGAGTGCGGGGCGAGATGCCACCGGCCTAACCACGGGCGGTACGGGCTCCCCTCCCTGGAAGGGAGGCGCTGGGGGTGGGTAGGCCCGCTTGTGCCGCCGACGTTCTAATATGCGGAAGCCGACCCACCCCCGACCCCTCCCTTTCAGGGAGGGGGGAAGAGTCGTGGGCGCTACGTTTACCGCGATCAGTGGTTGTCGCGGGGGAGGCCCATGGTCTGCGCGATGCGCTGGTACTTCTCGGCGCCTTCGAGGATCGCGCCGGTCTGTAGCTGGCCGACGGTGGCGCGCTGGATTTCCTGCCACGGAGTCTGCGAGCCGGGATAGGCATAGCCGCCCGCCGCGGTCAGCGTCCGGCGGCGTTCGGCGAGTTCCTCGTCGGAGATTAGCACGTCGGCAGTGCCCTTGCCGAGATCGATGCGGACTCGGTCGCCGGTGCGGATCAGCGCGAGGCCGCCCATCGCCGCGGCTTCAGGGCTGGCGTTGAGGATCGACGGCGACCCCGACGTGCCCGACTGGCGCCCGTCGCCGATGCACGGCAGCGCATGGACGCCTTCGCGGATCAGATACGCGGGCGGCCGCATGTTGACGACTTCGGCGGCACCCGGATAGCCGATCGGCCCCGCGCCACGCATGAACAGCAGCGTGTCGGTGGTGATCCCGAGCGAGGGATCGTCGATCCGGTGGTGATAATCCTCCGGCCCGTCGAACACGACCGCGGGGCCTTCGAACGCCTCGGGATCGTCGGGGTTCGAAAGGTAGCGCGCACGGAATTCGGGCGAGATCACGCTGGTCTTCATGATCGCACTGTCGAACAGATTGCCGCGCAACACGATGAAGCCCGCGTCCTGGAGCAGCGGCGTCGCGAACGGACGGATGACTCGCTCGTCCTCGATCGTCGCATCGCGGCAATTGTCGCCCATCGTCCTGCCGTTGGCGGTCATCGCGTCTTCGTGGATCAGACCCTGCTTGATCAGTTCACCGACCACGGCGGGGACGCCGCCCGCATGATAATAATCCTCGCCGAGATACTCGCCGGCGGGCTGGAGGTTGACCATCAGCGGCACCTTGTGGCCGTGCGTCTGCCAGTCGTCGATCGGCAGGTCGACGCCGATGTGACGCGCGATCGCGGCCAGGTGGATCGGTGCGTTGGTCGAACCGCCGATCGCCGAATTGACGACGATCGCGTTGTGGAACGCCTCCTTGGTCAGGATGTCGCTGGGCTTCAGGTCTTCGGCGACCATGTCGACGATCCGCTTCCCGGTCTTGTAGGCGATCTCCTGGCGGTCACGGTACGGCGCAGGAATCGCGGCCGAGCCGGGCAGCTGCATGCCAAGTGCCTCGGCAAGGCTGTTCATCGTCGTCGCGGTGCCCATCGTGTTGCAATAGCCGGTCGACGGGGCGGAGGACGCCACGAGCTTGATAAAGCCCTCGTCGTCGATCGCGCCGGTCGCGAGCAGTTCGCGCGCTTTCCACACGATCGTCCCCGAACCGGTCCGCTCGCCCTTGTGCCAGCCGTTGAGCATCGGCCCGACCGACAGCGCGATCGCCGGGATGTTGACGGTTGCTGCCGCCATCAGGCAGGCCGGCGTGGTCTTGTCGCAGCCGATCGTCAGCACCACGCCGTCGAGCGGATAGCCGTAGAGCACCTCGACCAGCGCCAGGTACGCGAGGTTGCGGTCGAGCCCGGCGGTCGGGCGCTTGCCGGTTTCCTGGATCGGATGGACCGGGAATTCGAGCGCGATGCCGCCGGCTTCACGGATACCCTCGCGCAGACGTTCGGCGAGCACGAGGTGATGGCGGTTGCAAGGGCTCAGGTCGCTGCCGGTCTGCGCGATGCCGATGATCGGCTTGCCCGAGCGCAGTTCCTCGAGGCTCAGCCCGAAGTTCAGATAACGCTCGAGATAGAGCGCGGTCATGTCGATATTCTCGGGGTTGTCGAACCACGCGCGGCTGCGGAGCTTGCTGGAAGCGGGGGACATGTCGGTCATCGGGAGCTTTCTGGAGATCGGGTGTCAGCGGGCGACGGAAAGGCGGTAGATCATCGCGTGGTGATACGGCTTGCCCGGATCGACGCGCGCGGAGACGAAGTTCGGTTTGTTCGGGGCATCGGGGAATTTCTGCGGTTCGAGCGCGATCCCGTCACCCATCCGGTAAAGATGGCCGTGCTTGCCGACATACGTCCCGTCAAGGAAATTGCCGGTGTAGAACTGCACGCCGGGCTCGGTCGTCAGCACTTCGAGCACGCGGCCGGATGCGGGATCCTCGAGCCGCGCGGCCAGTTCCGGCTTGGCGGTCAGGCCCTTGTCGAGCGCGAAATTGTGATCGTAGCCCTGGCCGTAGCGGATCTGCTGGTCGCGGCCGTCGCGGATGCCGTCGCCGACGATACGGCCGGCCCGGAAGTCGAACACGGTGCCGTCGACCGGTTGCAGCGCGCCGGTCGGGATCAGCCTGGCGTCGACCGGGGTGATCGCCTTGGCGGGAATCGTCAGGCGGTGGCCATAGGTGCCGATCCGCGAGCCTTCGCCGCCGAGATCGAAGATCGCGTGGTTGGTCATGTTGACCACCGTCGGCTTGTCGGTCTTCGCGTCATAGGCGATGCCGAGATTGCCCGCCTCGTCGAGCGTGTAGGTGACGGTGACGTCGAGGTTGCCCGGATAGCCGGCTTCGCCATCGGGGCTGCGATGGCCGAGCACCAGCGTGGCGACCGGGCCGCTCTTGACCGAAAGGACCTTCCACGCGGTCTTGTCGAAACCCTTGCCGCCGCCGTGCAGCGAGTTGGTCTTGTCGTTGAGCGGCAACTGGTAGGTCTTGCCGTCGAGCGTGAACTTGCCGCCAGCGATGCGGTTGGCATAGCGGCCGACGGTGACGCCGAAGAAATTGGGATGATCGACATAGGAGGCGAGGTCGTCATAGCCGAGCATGACGTCGGCGATCTTGCCGCTGCGGTCCGGGCCCATCAGCGATTGCAGCGTCGCGCCATAGGACAGGACGCGCGCGGAGATGCCGTGCGCGTTGCTGAGCGTGATCGCCTCGATCGCGGTGCCGTCCTTCAGCGTGCCCGCGGGCGAACGCTTCGCCTCGGCAGCGTGCGCAGCCTGTGTCGGCATGACCGCCAGTAACGTCGCCACGATGATCCCCGTCTTCCCCAGTCCGCGCATTTAGGTTCCCATCCTTAATCGTCCGACGCCGTTGACGCGCCTTGCCGGGGTATATAGTCCGACAATATATTTCTGAGCAAGCCATGCGGTGAAAGACTGTCGATCGGTCGCCGACATGGCACGGAGGATGGACGAACATGGCGATGCCGATACAGCCTACACAGACGACACGACCCTTGGAGCAGGGAACGCAGGAGGCGGGGCCGAGCTATCGGTCGGCGCTGACATTGCTGGCCAGCCTGTTCTTCATGTGGGGCTTCATCACGGTCATCAACAACACGCTGCTGCCGCACCTGCGCAGCGTGTTCGACCTGAGCTACACGCAGACGACGCTGATCGAGAGCGTCTGGTTCATCGCCTATTTCTTCGCGTCGATCCCGTCGGCCAAGCTGATCGAGCGGATCGGCTATCAGAAGTCGATGGTGTTCGGCCTCGCGCTGATGGCGGGCGGTGCGCTACTGATGGTGCCCGCGGCGCGGATCCCGTCCTACGGCGTCACGCTGGTCGCGTTGTTCATCATCGCGAGCGGGATCACGCTGCTGCAGGTCGCGGCGAACCCTTATGTCGCAGTGGTCGGGCCGCCCGAGACCGCGTCGTCGCGGTTGAACCTCGTACAGGCGTTCAACTCGGCCGGCGCGACGCTGGCGCCGCTGTTCGGCGGGTATCTGATCCTTGGCCGTTCGACTTCGGGCACGGCTGCGGCCGGATCGACCACCGCGCTGACTGCCGCCGAGCGACTCGCGGATGCGCAGTCGGTGGTGTTGCCGTATCTGATCGTCGCGGGCGTTCTCGTGGTGCTTGCGATCGTGATCGCCAAGTTCCCGCTGCCGGCGATGGGCTCGTCGACGCAGCGCTCCGCCAAGGAGGCGCGCAAGGGCCTGTCGCTCTGGTCGCACCGCAACCTGGTGTTCGGCATCCCGGCGATCTTCATCTACCTGGTCGCCGAGATCGGCGTCGCCAACCTGTTCATCAACTTCGTCAGCCAGCCGCAGATCGGCAACCTCAGCCACGAACAGGCGTCGCACTACCTGTTCATCCTGTGGGGCGGCATGATGGTCGGCCGCCTGATCGGCAGCGTCGTCATGCGAACGATTCCCGCCGAGCGCGTGCTGGCGTTCGCCAGCATCGGCGCGTGCGTCGTCATGCTGATCGCGACCTTCACCACCGGCCATGTCGCGATGTGGGCGCTGATCTCGGTCGGGCTGTTCCACTCGATCATGTTCCCGACGATCTTCACGCTCGGCATCAAGGGCCTCGGGCCGTTGACCGAGGAAGGCTCGGGGCTGCTGATCATGGCGATCGCCGGTGGTGCGCTGGTGATCGTGCAGGGCTGGCTGGCGGATACCTACGGCCTGCAGTCGTCGTTCCTGCTGACCGCGGCGTGTGAACTCTACGTGCTGTTCTACGCGGTGTGGGGCTCCAAGGTCACCGATCCGCTGCCCGATCCGACTCCCGTTCAGCCGGTCGCCTAAGCCTGAAAAGGAGGCGCGGCCGGCGATCCCGTCTGCCGCGTGTCATGTCCGACTATTCTAGCCAGTTCATTTATACGATATATACGCCTCGATCGTGCTCTTGCCGATCGGGGCGTTCGCGCGTTTGATGGCGGAATTCCGCCGCGTATCGGTGCAACCCGGGACCGTTGGGTCCATCAGGAGAGAATGATGACGTTACGTTTGCTGCAGCATGTCGGCGCCGACGGTACGCGCTCGGTGATCGCCGCGACCGCCGAGGGCGCGGCGGTCGTGAAGGGGGTCGACAGCGTCCGTGCGCTCGCGGCCAAGGCGATCGCCGACGGCAGTGACCTTGCGGCCACCGTAGCCGCCTGCGGAACGGGCGCGGGCGTCGACATCGCGGCCGAGCTGGACGCCGGACGTCTGGTGTCGCCGATCGACCATGTCGATCCGGCGCATCTGATCATGACCGGCACCGGCCTGACTCATCTCGGCTCGGCCGAGGGACGCGACAAGATGCACCGCGCCGCCGCCGACACGGCGAAGCAGACCGATTCGATGCGGATGTTCCTCGAGGGCGTCGAGGGCGGCAAGCCGGCGCCGGGCCAGCGCGGCCAGCAGCCCGAATGGTTCTACAAGGGCGACGGCTCGGGACTGGTCGCACCGGGCGGCGCGCTGACGATGCCCGACTTCGCCGAGGACGGCGGCGAGGAGCCCGAACTCGCCGGGATCTACCTGATCGGCCCCGACGGAACGCCGTTCCGGCTCGGGCTGTGCCTTGCCAACGAGTTCAGCGACCATGTGACCGAGCGGCACAATTATCTGTGGCTCGCGCATTCGAAGCTGCGCCAGGCGTCGCTCGGCCCCGAACTGCTGGTCGGCACGCCGCCCGAGCATATCGAGGGGGCGAGCCGCATCCACCGCGATGGCGCGGTGCTGTGGGAAAAGCCGTTCCTGTCGGGCGAGGCGAACATGTCGCACACGATCGCCAACCTCGAGGCGCATCATTTCAAATACGACCTGTTCCGCCGGCCCGGCGACGTCCATGTCCATTTCTTTGGAACTGCGACGCTGTCGTTCGCGGACGGCGTGACGACCCGCGAGGGCGATGTGTTCGAGATCGAGGCGGCGCCGTTCACGCTGCCGCTGCGCAACACGCTGACCAAGGCCGCCGCGCGGCCGTTGTCGGTCGTCACGCTCTAGGCCGCACATGAAGGACTGACGCCACGGTGCCCGGAACTTTCCGCGCATCGTGGTGAAGTCGTGGTGAAGTCGTGTCTGGGGCCGCTCATGGGCGGCTCTGGCTACGTGTGAAGGGTTGGTGGGCCCGGCAGGAATCGAACCCGCAACCTAGCCGTTATGAGCGGCCAGCTCTAACCGTTGAGCTACAGGCCCCACCGGCGCCCGCGTTAGCGCAAGCATTTGCAAAGCAAAAGACACAAAGAAAAAGGGCGCCCCCGAAGGAACGCCCTTTCCGACACTAAATCCTATCGGGCGCGAACGCCCGATGGAATATTAGTTCATGTTGTCGGTCTTTGCGTCGGCAGCGTCACGGACGTTGTCGGCAGCAGCGTTCATGTTGTCGGCTGCGTTCTCGAGCACGTCGGTAGCGACTGCGTTCGAGGTGTTGTCCGCCATGGCGTCCATGTTGTCAGCCTGCATTTCCATGTTGTCAGCCAGCATGTCCGCGTTGTTCTCAACGGCGGCGGCTTCTGGCGACTTGCTGCAGGCTGCGACGGACATCAGGCCGGCGGCAGCAGCGATCAGAACGATCTTCTTCATTCGAATGCTCCCAAGCATAGTTTCACTCGCGGCCGACCCGATTGCCGTCGCGAAGTCACGTCAAATAGCGGACCGCGGCGGCCGGTCAATCCGCTAAATTCATCTGTCCGCAAGGTTTGCGGCAGAACGATGACAGATCGGCCCATGCAATTGGTCACTTTCGGGGCACGACCGGACCGATTTCCTCGCGCGCATTGGCGACCGTCGCGATCATCGCGGTCCACGCGGCGACGTTCTGGCGAAGCTGTTCGGGATCGATCCGTTCCAGCGTATCCTCGGGCGTGTGGTGGTAGTCGAAGTAGCGCAGACCCGACTGGTTGAGGTCGATCCCGGCGACACCCGTCGCGATGGTCGGGCCGACGTCGGTGCCACCATGCGGCGCAGCGGTCCCGCGGATGATCCCGAGCGGCGCGAGTGCGACGGCTAGGCGGTCCTCGATAGGCTTGGCAGCGGCGGGCAGGCTGCTTTCGAACCGCCAGACGCGATCCGCACCGAAATCCGATTCGGCGGCGGTGGCGTGGCGCTCGCCGGCGTGCGCCTTGGCATAGGCGGCCCCGCCGAATCCGCCGCTCTCCTCGTCACCGAACCAGACGACGCGGATCGTCCGGCGTGGCCGCTGGCCGCTGTCCATGACGAGTTTGGCGGCAGCGGCGGTGATCGCGATGCCCGCGCCGTCGTCGATCGCGCCGGTGCCGAGATCCCAGCTGTCGAGATGGCCACCGACGAGGACGATGCCCGCCTTGGGGTCGGTGCCCGGAACCTCGGCGACGACGTTACCCGATTCCTGCATCCCGGCCTGCTTGTCTTCGAGCACCAGCTTCAGCGTCACCGGCTTGCCGAGCTTCACCAGCCGCTCGACATGCTCGGCGTCCGCGACCGACAGCGCCGCCGCGGGGATCGGAGCCACGCCCGCTTCGAAATTGGTGGTGCCCGCGTGCGGCCCGCGGCCGTGATCGGTGCCGATCGACCGGATCACGATCGCCGCTGCACCCTTCCTGGCGGCGACGTTCGGTCCGACGAAGCGCGCGGTGCCCTGCGATCCATAGCTCGATCCGTCCTGCGTCGGCTGCATCGAATTGGAGACGAACGCGATCTTGCCTTTGAGGCTGCCGTCTGCGGCCAGCGCGAGATCATTGTATGTCGGGAAATACACGATCGGCAGGGTCAGCCCGCCCGGCGGCGTCGCGCCTGAATTGCCGAGGCCGACCAGATGAAGTTTCTGCGCATAGGGTGCGACCAACTCCCCGCTCTCCGTGCCGCGCGACCAGACCGGCAGCTGGTATTTCTCGATCCGCACGTTCTTGAATCCGAGCGCCTTCAGCTTGGCGAGCGACCAGGCGCGCGCCCGCGGTGCCGCCTCGGTACCGGTCATGCGTGGGCCGACCTCGGTCGTGATCCCCTCGACGATCTTGTACGCGGTGTCGTCGGTCAGCGCCTTGTCGCGGAGCGCTGCGACCTTTGCATCGGCCGCGGTCGGCGGGGCGGCGGTACGCTGCGCCATCAGGGGAGAGGTGAGGGCGGAAGCGGCCAGCGCCGCGAGCAGGGTGCGTTTCATCATCAGGGTAGCGTATGGCGGCGCTCGCCGTTTGCCAACGGCTCGCCGCATCGCTATCTGCGCACGTCAAATCCCGCCCTTATTCAGAACGGAGCTCGGCACCCACATGGCCGTCCAGTATACCTACGTCATGAAGGGTCTGTCTAAGACCTTCCCCGGTGCCAACAAGCCCGTTCTCAACAACATACATCTGCAGTTCATTCCGTCGGCGAAGATCGCGATCATCGGCCCAAACGGTTCGGGCAAGTCGACCCTGATGAAGATCATGGCCGGCATGGATCCCGATTTTACGGGCGAGGCCTGGGCGGCGGAAGGCGTAAACGTCGGCTACCTGGCGCAGGAGCCTCAGCTCGATCCGACCAAGGACGTGATGGGCAACGTCAAGGACGGCGTGCGGCCCGTCGCGGACCTGGTCGACCGGTTCAACGCGATCTCGGCCGAGATGGGCGATCCGAAGGACGACACCGACTTCGACGCGCTGATGGAGGAGATGGGCGAGCTCCAGGCCAAGATCGACGCGGTCGACGGCTGGGCGCTCGACAGCCAGCTCGAACAGGCGATGGAGGCCTTGCGCTGCCCGCCGGGCGATGCGTCGGTGGTCAACCTCTCGGGCGGCGAGAAGCGCCGCGTCGCGCTCTGCAAGCTGCTGCTGGAGAAGCCGCAGATCCTGCTGCTCGATGAGCCGACCAACCATCTCGACGCCGAAAGCGTGTCGTGGCTGGAGAACTACCTCAAGGAATATACCGGCAACGTCATCCTCGTGACGCATGACCGCTACTTCCTCGACAACGTCGTCAACTGGGTCCTCGAGCTCGATCGCGGGCGCTATTACACCTACGAGAGCAACTATTCGGGCTATCTGGAGAAGAAGGCACAGCGCCTCAGCCAGGAAGAGCGCGAAGAGGCCGGCAAGCAGAAGGCGATCGCCGACGAGCTGGCGTGGATGCGCCAGACCCCCAAGGCCCGCCAGACCAAGTCGAAGGCGCGTATCCGTGCGTTCGACGAGCTGATGGAGAAGCAGGAGAACCGCGTCGCCGGCAAGGCGGCGATCCTGATCCAGCTGCCGGCGCGTCTCGGCGGCAAGGTGATCGAGGCGAAGGGCCTGACCAAGTCGTATGGCGACAAGCTGTTGTTCGACGGTCTCGACTTCACGCTTCCCCCCGGCGGCATCGTCGGCGTGATCGGCCCCAACGGCGCGGGCAAGTCGACCTTGTTCAAGCTCATCACAGGCCAGGAAACGCCCGACGAGGGCACGATCGAAGTCGGTTCGACCGTCAAGCTCGGCTATGTCGACCAGAGCCGCGACGATCTCGATCCGAACAAGAACGTCTGGCAGGAAATCTCCGACGAGCTCGAGATCTTCCGCTTCGGCAAGCAGGAGATGGGCACGCGCGCCTATGTCGGCGCGTTCAACTTCCGCGGGCCGGACCAGCAGAAGAAGGTCGGCCAGCTGTCGGGCGGTGAGCGCAACCGCGTTCACATGGCCAAGATGCTCAAGGAGGGTGGCAACGTCCTCCTGCTCGACGAGCCGACCAACGATCTCGACGTCGAGACTCTCCGCGCGCTCGAAGAGGCGCTGGAGACGTTCGCGGGCTGCGCGGTGGTCATCAGCCATGACCGCTTCTTCCTCGATCGCCTCGCGACGCACATCCTCGCATTCGAGGGCGACAGCCACGTCGAGTGGTTCGAGGGCAACTACGCGTCGTACGAGGAGGACAAGCGTCGCCGGATGGGTGACGCCGCCGATCGTCCTACGCGTCTGGCGTACAAGAAACTGACCCGCTGATCGCCTAAAGGGGCAGCGCGACCACCTTGCAATCCTCCCCTGCAAGGGGGAGGTGGCTGGCACTTGCCAGACGGAGGGGGAGGAAAGGGAAAACCTCTGTTCCGTGTCCTCCCCCTCCGTCGCCTCCGGCGCCACCTCCCCCTGGCGGGGGAGGATTGCTGGGAGACCACCTGGGGGAGGTCGGCCCGTCTTTCCCGTCATTCCAAGCCCTTGGGCTAGGTGAATTTGGATCTGGGGGGGTAGCGGCTCAGGTCGGCGCTTGTCTCTTTCAACTAGGGGCAAGACCACGATCCGCTGCCGCCACTCTCTCCCATGTTCTCCCGCGAAGGCGGGAGCCCAGTCTGGATCCCCGCCTTCGCGGGGAAACAGTGCTTACGTGGTTGAGAGGAATGTCCGCCGAACAGGTCTCGGTCGAACAACCAGTTGATCAGCTGTAACTCTACCGAGCGACCATCCACAAGCCGCGCATCAATGTGCTTATCAAAGCGTGATGGTCTCGATCTTCAGGCCAGGTATCGTCACCGACTCGATCCTCGCATCGAACGGGACGTCCCGTGACTGATTAAGGCGATCGCCTACCGGCGCCCACATCTGGTGGATCATCCGCGCCGCGACATCGGCGACCCAATATTCCGGAATGCCGGCCTCTGCGTAGATCCGGGCCTTCTCACGCAAGTCGAACGCAAGCGTGCTTGCCGATACCTCGCAGATCAGAGCCACCGACGCGCCCGGGATTGGGCCATCGCCCCGCGGTTCGCGGGTCAGCATGATATCGGGCTGGGGTTCGCTGAACGAAGACAGCGCCGCGGATTGCTCGGTCGCCACGTGCAGCGACGATCCCAGCGCTTCCAAGGCACGCCGCAACCGGTAGGCGATCTCGTCCTTCACGAAACCGTGCGGACGATATTGCGGACTCAGCGCGTAGATTGCGCCATCGAGCATCTCCGTTTTGCCATGACCTTGCAACGATCCCGCATCGGCGCGCAGGCGATATGCGCGACTGTCGAGCTTGATCGGCTTCGAGCCATCATATTCCGGTTCGTCGTCATCCTGGAGTCGAACGCCCGAGAGTTCCCCGTCGAGAAGCTCGACCTTGCCGTAACCGGCGAAGCTTCCCGCCCGCTTCAGCAGGATGAAGTCGTCGATCGTCAGCGGAACGGGATCGCGATGCAGGATGGGCGCATGGACGTTCACGCCGTTCATGTATCACGGCCGATCGCCGCCCCCAACAGTCGCCCCCGACAGCCGCCATGCAAGCGCCATGTTGATCCTTCAGGGAAGGTCGGTACTAGAGACGCTTGGTATCGACGAACGGAGCATACGTGGCAGTTATCGAACCTTCTCCCGGCGGGGATACTCCTCCGGGTGCGGGCGAGCTTCAGTATCGCCTTCGCCAGCAGTCGATCCTGGCCGATTTCGGGATCGAGGCACTGCGCGCGCGGGATCTGCAGCCGATGTTGCAGCGCGCGACCGAGCTGTGCGGCGAGGGGATGCGCTCGAAATATTGCAAGTTCCTCGAATATCGCCCCGAGCAGGACACGTTGCTGGTGCGTGCCGGCATCGGCTGGGAGCCCGGCGTGGTCGGGTCGACCGAGATGCGCACCGATCTCGGCTCGCCCGCTGGGTTCGCGCTGGAGACGGGCCTGCCGGTGATCTCGAACCATCTCGAGAACGAGCAGCGGTTTCGGACGCCCGAGTTCATGGCGCGACACAATATCCGACGGGCGATCAACGTGCTGGTCGAGACGTCGGGCAAGCGGTTTGGCGTGCTCGAGGTCGACAGCCCCGACGAGGGCCAGTTCGAGCCTGCCGACTTCGCGTTCATGCAGGGGTTCGCCAATCTCATCGGCGTCGCGATCGAACGGCAGCAGGCGGAGCAGCGGCTGAGCGAGGCGATGGAGCACCAGGAGCTGCTCACGCGCGAGGCCAGCCACCGCGTCAAGAACAGCCTCGCGCTCGTCTCGGCGATGCTCAACCTGCAGATGCAGGAGGACGACGATCCGCGAATCCGGCGGCTGCTCGGGGACGCGCAGGCGCGGATCACGGCGATCGCGCAGACGCACGACCAGCTGTGGCGCGGCGATCAGGTCGGCATCGTCGCGCTCAACGACCTGGTCTGCGGGATCGCGACGGGGCTGGGCGAGCAATCGCTCAAGCACCGGATCGAGTGCGATATCGAGCCGATCCTGATCAGCGCGGACGTCGCGATACCGGTCGGCCTGTTGGTGACCGAACTCGTCACCAACGCGATCAAATATGCGTATGGCGACAACGGCGGGGTGATCCTGATCACTGTGCGCAGCGCGGATGGGCGGATCGTGTTGACGGTGTCCGACGAGGGCGATGGATTGCCGGTGGACTTCGACCTGAAGGCGGCATCGCGGAAAAGCCTCGGGATGCGGATGATCGGCAGCCTCGCGCGCCAGCTGCGCGGGACGGTGACGATCGAGAACGCGGCGGTCGGGACG
Source organism: Sphingomonas sp. M1A8_2b (assembly GCF_053345535.1). Taxonomy (NCBI): domain Bacteria; kingdom Pseudomonadati; phylum Pseudomonadota; class Alphaproteobacteria; order Sphingomonadales; family Sphingomonadaceae; genus Sphingomonas; species Sphingomonas sp. M1A8_2b. The sequence goes on from NZ_JBKFAH010000001.1 coordinate 1,645,862, forward strand.
TGCGCGACGCTGGACGTACCCGATCCGCGGGTCGAGGAAGCGGGATAGGCGTTGCGTGCGCGATCCTCCCCCGCCAGGGGGAGGATACGCAACGTCCGTTGCACGTTCCTCCCCCTCCGTCTCGCTACGCGATCCACCTCCCCCTGGCGGGGGAGGATCGCGAAAAAGTTACGCCGCGACCGCGTCCGCTTTGGTCGCCATCCACGCCTCTGCCTTGGCCAGCGCGGGGGCGTCGTCGACGTCGATCCAGTCGATGTCGCTGCAATCCACGATGCGGGCGAGGCCTTGCGCGGCCAGCAACCGGACGCCTTCGGTGAGCGAAGGGCTCGCCAGCGTCGCGAGTGCATCCGACAGCGCAGGGCCGATCGCGAAAACGCCGGTATCGTAGCAGTCGTGCGGTTCGAGGCCCTTGCCGATTGCGACGATGCGGTCGCCTTCGGTGGCGACGCAGGTCACGTCCTCGGGGTCGACCCAGTCGTGGCCGAGACGTCGGTCGATGCCGAGCCGTAGACCACCGCCAGCGCCGGCTTTCGCCATCCGTGCGTAGAGGTCTGGGCTGACGAGGTGGTCGCACATCGCCAGCACCGCTTCGCCGCCGGCCAGCGCATCGCGTGCCGCGAGGACCGAAACGCCGTTGGGTTCGCGGTGGTCGGCGAGCACCGTCTCGACCTTCAGCGGCCAGCGCCGGCTACCGAGATACGCTTCGATCGCCTCACGTCCGTAGCTCACCGTCACGATCGCCCGCGCGAAACCGGCTTCCGCCAGCCCTTCGAGCGCGTGGGCGATCAACGGCCGCCCCGCGACCGCGCAGAGCGGCTTGTACGGGGCGGAGGTGCGAAGGCGGCTGCCTTCCCCGGCGGCGAGGATGATCGCCGTTTGAATCCGGGGCGTATCGGTCACGTCAGGCGGCCTTGATGAACCGCTCGACTTCGATCTGCGCGAGATCGTCGGTCATCTGCGTGCGCGGGTGCTTGCAGAAATACGCCGAGGCAGGGTCGATCACGCCGGCGATGCCGCGATCCTTGGCGATCTTGGCGCAGCGGATCATGTCGATCGCGACACCCGCCGAGTTGGGGCTGTCTTCGACCGAGAGACGCAGTTCGAGGTTCATCGGCACGCCGCCGAACAGCTGGCCTTCCATGCGTAGGAAGCAGACCTTGTTGTCGTTCTGCCAGGGGACGTAATCCGACGGACCGATATGGACGTTGTCGTCGTCCATCCGCTCGGCCGCGACCGACTGGACGGCTTCGGTCTTCGAGATCTTCTTCGATTCGAGACGGCGATGGTTCGACATGTTGAGGAAGTCGGTGTTGCCGCCGGTGTTGAGCTGGTAGGTGCGATCCAGCTTCACGCCACGCTTGGCGAACAGGTCGGTCAGTACGCGGTGGACGATCGTCGCGCCGAGCTGTGCCTTGATGTCGTCGCCGATGATCGCCACGCCGGCGTCTTCGAACTTCTTCGCCCAAACCGGGTTCGACGCGATGAACACGGGGATGTTGTTGACGAACGCCACGCCGGCTTCGATCGCGCAGTCGGCGTAGAATTCGGTCGCTTCCTGCGAACCGACCGGCAGGTAATTCATGAGCACGTCGGCGCCCGATGCCTTCAGGTCGGCGATGACCTCTTCACGCGTCGGCTCGGCGGCGTCGGACATCAGGAACGTGCGATCGTCCTTGAAGTCGGCCATGTGATCGGCGACGCCGTCCAGCTTCTTGCCCATCTTCACGATCGTGCCGGTGTTGCCGACATTGGGTGCGAACACCGCGGTGCAGTTGGGCTTGGCGAAGATCGCCTCGGCGACGTCCTTGCCGACTTTCCGCCGATCGATGTCCCAAGCCGCGACGACCTTGATGTCGCTCGGCTTGTAGCCGCCCATATCGAAATGCATCAGGCCGACCTGGTCGTTGGCGCCCTCACGGTAGTGCTCGAGGCCTTGCACGAGCGAGCTCGCGCAGTTGCCGATGCCGACCACGGCGATCCGAATGCTATTCATTACTGACCCTGTTCCTTACGATAGATGCATGCGCGACGCGGTCTTCGGTCGCGGCGGCGTTGTACTACGAACAAAGGCACGTTCGACACGACGGTGCCAGACGAGCCCGACGATGGCCACGAGCGTCAGAGGGACGATCTCGAACCACCAGAAGATGCGTGGGTTGCCCGCGAAGCAGGCGACGAAGATCGCCCATACCCGGACATTCGCGGTAAGCAAGGCCATGAACCGCAATGGCGCGACGGCGCGGGCCCCATAACTGGCACCAAGCGCGATCGGATCGCTCGCCTGACCGAGCGCGCGTTCGAACGGCATGGCGATTCGATCGATGCTGCTCGCGACGCCGTCGTAGAAGCGGACGAGTGCGTTACCGGTGGGTACGGGAGGCGCCGCAAGCGCCAAGCCCTTTAGCCGACGATGGAAGCGCGCGCGCTCGCCTTCGTACAGGTTCGACTGGACTGCATGGACGCCACCGGCGGCAAAGGCGAGAACCCAGCCTTCCGGCGTGGCGATAGTGATCGCCAGCGCGGTGTAGATCAGCGCGAACACGCCGTGATCGCACAGCCCGTCGAGCATGCGGCCGAGCGGACTTGCGGTCTTGGTCGCGCGCGCGACCATTCCGTCGAGTCCATCGGCGATCAGCCAGCCGACCGACAGGACCAGGCCGACCAGAGCGAGCGCCCAGCTATGCCAATTCGCGTACGCCAGCGCGGCGGCACCGCCAAAGCAGAGTCCCATGACCGACACCGCATTGGCCGAAATGCCACGCGCGAGCGCGAGCGGCAGCAGCGCACGGCCCGCCGGGTGTATCAGCCAAAGGTTAGATGGGATCTCGATCCGGCGATCGCGCGATCCATCCGGTGGAGCCACTGTCATAGGATTTTCATAATGCGCCGGGCGGCCGATTTATGCAAGGCGGCGCGGCGAACCTTAAGGAACGCTTGACCGCAATTCTTCGATCCAGGCCGTTGCGATGCCGTCCGACGGCGCCCGCCAATCGCCACGCGGCGACAGTGCGCCACCCGCCGAGACCTTCGGGCCATTGGGAATCGCCGAGCGCTTGAACTGGCTGGTGGTGAAGAATCTGAAAAGGAACTTTTCCAGCCACGTCATGATCGTCGGCAGGTCGTAGGCCACGCGCGCATCGTCGGGCAGGTCCTCAGGCCATGCGCCCACGCTCACGTCGCGCCAGGCGTGCCAGGCGAGAAACGCGATCTTCGACGGCGCGAGGCCGTGGCGGATCACGTAATGCGCGAAGAAGTCGTTGAGCGCGTACGGCCCGATCATCGACTCGGTGCTCTGCAACGCGCCGTCCGCGCCTGCCGGCACGAGCTCGGGCGAGATTTCCTGCGCGAGGATCGTCGACAGGATCGCATCGGTCGCCGCGTCATACTGGTCGGTGCGGATGCACCAGCGGATCAGGAACTGGATCAGCGTCTTCGGCACGCCCGCATTCACGGCGTAATGGCTCATCTGGTCGCCGACTCCGTACGTGCACCAGCCGAGCGCCATCTCGCTGAGATCGCCGGTGCCGAGCACGATCCCGCGCCGCTGGTTGGCCAGGCGGAAGAGATAATCGGTGCGGAGGCCCGCCTGCACGTTCTCGAAGGTGATGTCGTAGACCGGTTCGCCATCGCTGAACGGGTGACCGATGTCCTCGAGCATGCGGCGTGCGGCGGGGCGGATGTCGATCTCCTCGGCGGTGATGCCGAGCGCGCGCATCAGCGCCCAGGCGTTCGCCTTGGTGCCGTCGCCGGTCGCGAAGCCGGGCATGGTAAAGCCTAGGATCGCGCTGCGGGGGCGGCCGAGGCGGTCCATCGCCTTGGCGGCCACGATGAGCGCGTGGGTCGAGTCGAGCCCGCCGGAGACGCCGATCACGATCGTTTCGGCCTGCGCGGCGGCGAGGCGCTTCGACAGCGCCTCGACCTGGATGTTGAACGCTTCGTAGCAGTCGTCGTCACGCCGCGCCGGGTCGTTGGGCACGAACGGGAAACGACGGACGGCGCGCTCCAGCCTGTCCGATCCTCCCCCGCCAGGGGGAGGTGGCGCCGTAGGCGACGGAGGGGGAGGGCACGGAACAGAGGTTGCCCTTTCCTCCCCCTCCGTCAGGCTGCGCCTGCCACCTCCCCCTGGCGGGGGAGGATCGCTGGCTTGACCGTCGATTTCGGCTTCACGCTCAGCCAGATGATCGAACGCAATCCGCCGGAAGCGGGTCTCGGGATTGCCGGCGAATACAGCGGCATCGTTGAACGTGCCGTTGCGCAGACGCTCCTGCGTGATGCGCTCGCAGTCGATGTCGGCGATCACCAGTTCGGGCTCGGTCGAGAACCGCGCCGACTCCGCGATCTGTTCGCCGAGTTCGTGGATCAAGCCTTGGCCATCCCAGGCGACTTCGGTGGTGCTCTCGCCCGGGCCGGCTGCGGAATAGACGTACGCGCAGACCGCACGCGCCGACTGCGCCGCCGCCAGCATCGCCCGCTCGCGCGCCTTGCCGATGACGATGTTCGAGGCCGACAGGTTGCAGCAGATCAGCGCCCCGGCGAGCGCACCTGCGGTCGAGGGCGGGGTAGGGGCCCAGTAATCCTCGCAGATCTCGGCATGGAACACGAAGCCGGGCAGGTCGCGCGCGGCGAAGATCAGATCGGTCCCGAACGGCACCTCCTCGCCACCCAGGTCGATCGTCAGCCCGGTCAGGCCGGCCCCGCTCGCGAACCAGCGCTTCTCGTAGAATTCGCGGTAGTTCGGCAGGAACGTCTTGGGGACGACGCCGAGGATCTTGCCCCGAGCGATCACTAGCGCGCAGTTATAGAGGCGCCCGTTTCGCACCAGTGCCGCGCCGACCAGCAGCACCGACATCACCTCTGCACTGGCCGCCACCACGGCCGCAATCGCGGTCAGAGTCGCCCGCTGCTGCGCGGTCTGCAGATGCAGGTCGTCGATCGCGTAGGAGGTCAGGTTCAGTTCGGGGAACACGACGAGGTCGACACCCCGCGCGTCCGCCTCCTTTGCCAGCGCGATCGTCGCGTCTGCGTTGGCGGCGGTGTCCCCGACCGACGCGCGCGGCGTGGCGGCGGCAACCCGGATCATGCCGTGGCGATGGATCGCGAAGAACGGATGCGTCATACCCCACCGATAAACGCCAAGCCCGCGTCGCGCCACCGGCTTGGCGTTTATCGGCGCGCGCAAAAGGAGTCGTGGGTTTGAACACTGTCTTGGCCCTCGTCTCGGCATCGCTGCTGGCGATCGGCGCGGTCGCGATCGGACCAGCGCAGACCGCGCCGACCGCCGATCATGCTACCGAGATCGCGAAGGTCGCGACGGTCGGGGTGTGGCAAGCGGGGCCGGGCGGCACGCAGATGCCGCTGTGGCCGGCCGACCTTGCGATCCGCAAACCCGACACCGGCGACCATCCCGAGGAAACAGGCAACGGCTCGCCGCTCGTCGGCGGGCGAGCGTGGCATTGGGCAAGCTATGTCTCGCGACCCACGATGGCGCTCTATCGACCGAAGCGAAAGACTACCGGGGCGACGATCCTGGTCCTGCCGGGTGGCGGCTTCTCGGCGGTGGCGATCGATCTCGAAGGCACCGAGATCTGCGATTGGGTCGTCCGGCAGGGCATGACCTGCGTGATCCTGAAATACCGCGCGCCCCAGGAATGGATCGTCGACAAGACAACGGGGTTCGGTCGGCGACCCGAAGTGCTGTTGGCGTTGCAGGACGCGCAGCGCGCGATGGCGTTGCTACGACATCGTGCCGCCAGCTATGGCATCGATCCGCACAAGCTCGGCGTCATGGGTTTTTCGGCCGGCGCCTACGTTGCGGCGTCGCTGAGCAATGCCGAGCGCCGCACCTATCCGACGGTCGATGCAGCCGACCGCGAGCCGTCGCGGCCCGACTTCGCGGTGCTGGCCTATACCGGGCGTATCTGGGATCGGAGCAACGCCAAGACCGATCTCGGATTGGCACCGTGGGTGACGATCAGCGCGAAGGCGCCGCCGACGCTGCTGATCCACGCGATGAACGATCCGACCGACAATGTCCGGCATGCGATGGCGTATGCGCTCGCGTTGAACGAGGTCGGCGTGCCGGTCGATCTGCGCCTCTATGCCAAGGGTCGCCATGCCTTCGGCATGCGGCCGACGGCGGATCCGGTCACGCGGGAGTGGCCGGGGGAGGTCGGACAGTGGCTGCACGATCTCGGTATGCTCTGACCTTCGATATCGGCGAGATGCGGGTCCGGATGGCCCGATCTGCTCGCGGACGCTTGCGGGCAAACCTGTCGCATCCTACCCCTGCGTCGTCGCATTCGAAGGAACGCCTGTTGACCGTGAAATTGGTGATCGCCGCCTTGTTGTCCACCACGCTCCTAGCCAATGTTGCGACCGCGCAGGCGCTGCCGCCGCCGACCGCACAATCCGGCGAAAGTGCCGACGATGCCCGGCTCAAGCGGTTGTTCTACGACAGCGACGAGGCGAGCCTGAAGCGCAATCCGATCGAGGCGATCTTCCGCGGCGATCTGCGCTATGCCGACCGGCTGGGCGACTATCTGACCGACGCGTATCTTGCCGCCGAACGCGCTGCGATCGAGCATGATCTTGCCGCGCTCAAGGTGATCGACCGGACCAAGCTGACGCCGACCGACCAGATCGCCTATGACGTGTTCAAGACGCGCAACGAGACCGATCTTGCCGGTTATGCGCCGGCGATCCTCAAGGTCCAGCGCGACCTGCCGATCGACCATTTCGGGGGATTCCAGACCTTCTACCCCGACTTCGCGTCGGGAAAGGGTGCCGCGCCGTTCAAGACGCTCGCCGACTATGAGAACAACCTCAAGCGCAACGCGCAATATGCGGTGGTGCTAGACCGTGCGATCGGACTGTTTCGCCAGGGCATGATGGACAAGATCGTCCAGCCCAAGCTGGTCGTCACCAACATGATCCAGGAGTTCGACAATCTGATCGCGGAAGGCGTCGAGGGCTCGACCTTCTACGGCCCGGTGAAAACCTTCCCCGCGACGATCTCCGCGGCCGATCAGGCGCGTCTCAAGGCGGCCTATGCGGCGCAGATCCGCGACGTCATCACGCCCGCGCACCAGCGGATGCGCGATTTCCTCGCCAAGACGTATCTGCCGGTCGCGCGCGATACGGTGGGGCTGTCCGCGCTGCCCGGCGGCGATGCCTATTACGCGTATCTGATCCAGCAGCGCACGACGCTGCCGATGACCGCCGAGCAGGTCCATCGGCTCGGGCTGTCGGAGGTGGCGCGGATCCTGAAGGGGATGGAGGCGCAGAAGCAGGCGGTCGGGTTCAAGGGCGATCTGCCCGCGTTCTTCACGTTCCTGCGCACCGACAAGCAGTTCCAGCCGGGCTCGGTCGCGCAGCTACGCGACGGCTATCAGGCGATTGAGAAGCGCATCTATCAGCGCATCCCCGAGCAGTTCTCGCTGACGCCGAAGACCGCGCTCGAAATCCGGCCGGTGCCCGCGTTCAAGGAAAAGACCGCCGCGGGCGGATCGTACGAGGGCGGCACGCCAGACGGATCGCGGCCGGGCGTGTTCTACTACAACAGCTACGATCTGCCCTCGCGCTACATGTGGGAGATGGAGACTCTGTTCCTCCACGAAGGCGTACCGGGGCACCATTTCCAGATCAGCCTCGCGCAGGAGAACACCGCTCTCCCCGCCTTCATGCGGTTCGGCGGCAACACCGCCTACGTCGAGGGCTGGGCGCTGTACGCCGAGAGCTTGTGGAAGGAGCTCGGCATGGAGACCGATCCGTATCAGCGGATGGGTGGGCTGAACGACGAGATGCTGCGCGCGATGCGGCTGGTGGTCGACAGCGGCATCCATGCCAAGGGTTGGACGCGCGACCAGGCGATCGCCTACATGCTGGCCAACTCGCCGATGTCGCGGACCGACGCGACCGCCGAGGTTGAGCGGTATATCGCGATCCCGGGCCAGGCGCTGGCGTACAAGATCGGCCAGCTGACGATCGCGCGGACCAAGGCGAAGGCGCAGGCGGCGCTCGGGGCGAAGTTCGATCCGCGCGATTTCCATGCGCAGGTGCTCGATACCGGGTCGCTGCCGATGCCGGTGCTCGAACGCAAGATCGACGCGTGGATCGCGGTCGGCGGGGGGGCAGCCAAGTGATCGCGCGCATGCTCACCGCACTGGCCGCCGCCAGCCTGCTCGCCGCGCCGATCGCGGCGCAGGACAAGAAGGAGACCTCGACCGTCGAGAAGAAGGTCGACGAAGAGGTCAAGTTCCCGCCGCTCCCCGCCGACAAGACCGTGCGCCAGTCGGCGTCGATCGGCGGCCGGTCGATTGCGTACGACGCGACGATCGGGACGATCTCGGTTCGCGACGACAAGGGCAAGGAGATCGGTCAGGTCGTCTACACGTCCTATGTCGCAACCGGTGGAGCGACCAACCGCCCGGTGACGTTCGCGTTCAACGGTGGGCCCGGCGCGTCGTCGGTCTACCTCAACCTCGGCGCGGTCGGACCCAAGCGCGTCCAGTTCGGCGCACAGGGCAATGCGCCGTCCGACGCACCGATCACGACCGACAATCCCAACAGCTGGCTCGACTTCACCGATCTCGTCTTCATCGATCCGGTCGGCACCGGCTTCAGCCGCAGCCTGGTCGACGAGGAGAAGACCAAGAAGGCGTTCTACGCCAACGATCCCGACATCAAATATCTGTCGAAGGTCGTTTACGACTGGCTCGTGAAGGCCGGACGTCTGCGCTCGCCCAAATACGTCATGGGCGAAAGCTATGGTGGCTACCGCGCGCCGCGGATCGCGTACGAACTCCAGTCGCAGATCGGCGTCGGGGTCAACGGGATCGTCATGGTCTCGCCGTATCTCGATCCCGCCTCGGGCGACGGCGCCACCGCGCTCTCGCCGTTGCCGTGGATGATCGACCTGCCGTCGATGGCGGCGGCGCATCTCGAGCAGCAGCATCAACTGACGCCCGCCGCGATGGCCGATGTCGAGGCGTATACCAGGGGCGCGTTCGCGACCGACCTGCTGCGCGGGCGGACCGATCCGCAGGCGGTCTCGCGGCTGGTATCCAATGTCAGCCGGCTGACCGGGCTCGACCCGGCGCTGGTGCAGCGGCTCGGCGGGCGAGTCGATTCGGCGACGTTCCTGCGCGAGATCCACCGTGCCGACGGGACGATCGGCAGCGTCTATGATTCGAACGTGACGGCGTTCGATCCCTTCCCCTGGTCCGCGCAGCGCCAGTCGAACGATCCGATCCTTGACGCGCTGATCGCGCCGACGACCAGCGCGATGGTCGATTTCGTCACGCGCGTGGTCGGCTGGAAGACCGACGCGCGCTATCATGCGCTGTCCTACGCGGTGAACGAGGCCTGGGATCGCGGCAAGCCCGACGACACGCCGGTGACCGACCTGCGGAAGGCGATCGCCAACGATCCGAAGATGGCGGTAATGATCGTGCACGGCTGGGACGACCTGTCCTGCCCGTTCTTCGCCTCGCGGCTGATCGTCGACCAGATGCCGAGCTTCGGCGCGGCGGAGCGGGTGAAGCTCACCGTCTATCCGGGCGGGCACATGTTTTACAGCCGGCAGGATAGCGGCGCGGCGTTCAAGCGCGACGCCCGCACGATCTACGCGGGCAGGGCCGGGTAAGATCGGTCGCGAGTACGGAGGACATGGTTTTGACGATCACGATGTTCGGGATCAAGAACTGCGACACGATCAAGAAGGCGCGCGCCTGGCTCGACGAGCGCGGCGTCGCCTATGCGTTCCACGACTATAAGACCGCCGGGATCGATGCGGCGCATCTGCGCGACTGGATTGATCGGGTCGGCTGGGAGGTGGTGCTCAACCGCGCGGGTACGACGTTCCGGAAACTGCCCGAGGCGGACCGTGCCGATCTCGATGCGGACAAGGCGGTGGCGCTGATGCTGGCGCAACCGTCGATGATCAAGCGGCCGGTGCTCGACACCGGCGAGACGCTGCTGGTCGGGTTCAAGCCCGAGCGGTATGAGGCGGCGGGATTGGGACCTGCCTGAAGGAGACTGATATGCCTGTCGCAACTTGGAACGGCCAGGAAATTGCCCGGTCCGACGATACCGTCGTCGTCGAGGGCAATCATTATTTCCCCGCGAACAGCGTCGATCCGGCCCTGCTGGAGGACAGCGCGACTCACTCGAACTGCCCGTGGAAGGGCGTGGCGAGCTACAAGACACTGGTCGTCGACGGGAAGCGCAACGTCGATGCGGTCTGGTATTATCCCGACCCGAATTCCGCCGCGGCCGAGATCAAGGACCGATATGCGTTCTGGAAGGGCGTGACGGTCGGCTGATCCGCGGCCGCCGCCCCGCGCCTTGTTCTCCCGCGAAGGCGGGAGTCCAGGGTCAAGCAGGACGGCGTTAGTAGCTCCTGGACTCCCGCTTTCGCGGGGGAACGGGAGTGGGGCGGACCGATCCTGCGTCAGATCGCGCCCGAGAACGTATCGCACTGCGCCGGATCGCCGCTGTCCAGGCCGCGCTTCAGCCATGACTGACGCTGTGCCGACGTCCCGTGCGTGAAGCTGTCGGGCACGACGCGGCCCTGCGTTTCCTTCTGGAGGGTGTCGTCGCCGATCGCCTGCGCCGCGGTCATGCCTTCCTGGATGTCGCCGTCTTCCAATCGCGACCGATTTGCGGCCGCCCACACGCCCGCATAGCAATCCGCCTGCAATTCGAGCCGCACCGATAGCGCGTTGCCTTCTGTCTCGCTTGCCTGGCGTTGCGCCTGTTGGACCTGCGCGTTGGTGCCGAGCAATTTCTGGATGTGATGCCCGAATTCGTGCGCGATCACGTAATCTTGCGCGAAATCGCCCTGTGCGCGGAAGCGGGTCGACAGCTCGTTGAAAAAGCTGGTGTCGAGATAGATGCCCTGGTCGGTCGGGCAATAGAACGGTCCCATCGCCGACTGCGCCGCGCCGCAGCCCGAGCGACCGGTGCCGTCATAGAAGACGAGCTTGGGCGCTTCGAATTTCTGGCCGTTCTTGGCGAAGATCGCCTCCCAGGTGTGATCGGCCGAGCTGAACGCGTTGCACGCCGCCTTGCTCTCTGGGGTCAGGGTGCAGCTCGACGTCGTGTCGGTGCCTGCGCGCGGGCCGCTCTGCGTGGTCGGTGCCGAGGTTTGCCCGCCACCGAGCAGCCCGCCAAGGCCGCCCATGCCGCCGAACACCGCCATCAGGATCAGCACCACGACGATCCCGCCGCACCCGAACCGGCTGCCGATCATCGGCAACAGTCCCATCAGCAGGCCGCCACCGCCGCCGAAGCCGCCGCCACCGCCGCCCGAGCCGCGCTGATCCTCGACGTTGATGTTCGGATCGAAGTCGTCGAGCCGCATGATATGCCCCTTTTCGTTTCTGCTTGGGAACGAAATGCGCAAGGTGGCGCTAGAGTTGCAAGGCCGTCGCATCGGCCGGACGCAAAGGAGGAGTGCGCATGTTCCTGCAGGGCAAGACCGCGGTCATCACCGGATCGACGTCGGGAATCGGGCTCGCCTACGCCAAGGCGTTCGCGACCGAGGGCGCGGCGGTCGTCCTCAATGGCTTCGGTGATGCGGATGCGATCGAGCGCGAACGCGCCGCGCTCGCGCAGACCAGCGGGGCCGCCGCGCTCTACGATGCAGCGGACATGACCAGGCCCGACGAGATCGCCGCAATGGTAGCGCGCGCGGCGACGGAAACCGGCAGCGTCGACATCGTCGTCAACAACGCCGGAATCCAGCATGTCGCGGGGATCGCCGACTTTCCGGTCGACAAGTTCGACGCGATCATCGCGATCAACCTGTCTTCGGCATGGCACATGATGCGCGCCGCCGTGCCGCTCATGCGCGAAAAGGGCTGGGGGCGGATCATCTCGACCGCGTCGGCGCATTCGCTGGTCGCGAGCCCCAACAAGTCCGCCTACGTGATGGCCAAGCACGCGATCGCCGGGCTGACCAAGACGATCGCGCTTGAGACCGCGACCGACGGGATCACCGTCAACTGCATCTCGCCGGGCTATGTTTGGACGCCGCTGGTGGAGAACCAGATCCCCGACACGATGGCGGCAAGGGGCATGACGCGCGACCAGGTGATGAACGACGTGCTACTGGCCGCGCAGCCGACCAAGGCGTTCGTCACCCCCGAGCAGGTCGCGGCGTTCGCGCTGTATCTGTGCCGCGACGAGGCCAAGTCTATCACCGGCGCGAACCTGTCGATGGATGGCGGCTGGACCGCGGCGTGAGAAAGGGGCTTGCCAGCCTCATGAAAACCGTTTCAGATCAAGGTGATGCAGGCGTGGTTTTGCGCAGGCCAGCGGGGCACCCGACGATGCGGACTTGGTTCGGCACGAGTGCGTGCATGATGGTCGCGGTCTGCGGCTCGACCGTTATCGGGGCCGGGACTGCGCGCGGCGACTCCTCGCGCGCCGCGCTCGACTGGCGGCGCGTCGCCACCAGTGCGGATCGCGCGCGGCTGCGGAACTGGCGTGAAGCGTGGATCGACGCCTTGGCACAGGTCGATGCGCAGGAGCTCGCGCGCGATCCCGTGCTGTTCAACCCCGACCGTTCGCTGGTCGATCCGCTGCCGCCCGCCGGCGCGTATCGGTGCCGCACCTACAAGCTCGGCGCACGTGCAAAAATCGGCCCGACCTTTACGATCTCGGGCTGGTTCGCCTGCCGGTTCGGCACGACCAAGCAGGACGGGGAAAACGATGGCGATGCCGGCGGCGAGAGTACGGTCAGCCTGATCAAGCTCGACGGATCGCAACGGCCGGTCGGCACGATCTTTCCCGACACCGACGCGCGGGCCGTGTTTCTGGGGACGATGGAGCTCGGCGATGAGAAACGGCCGATGCGTTATGGCCGCGACGCGAACCGCGACATGGCCGGGTTGATCGAACGGGTCGGGCCGCAGCGCTGGCGCGTGGTTCTGCCCTATCCGCGGTTCGAATCGGTCCTCGACGTGGTCGAGCTGGTCCCTGCCGGCTAGCGAGCGGGCGCTCAACCCGTGTTCGGTCTGATTTCTGTTAGCGACGCCTGACAGCTCAGGCGGGTTCCGGGGTAGCGGGCGAAATCGGCGCGAGCGTAGCGTTCTCCTGCTTTTCGGGGCGGATATAGATCGACGACAGCATCGGCACCGCAGCACGCAGCTCGGTTTCCATCGCCTCGATCATCGTCTCGCCGGCGCCCATCGTGATCGAATCGTCGAAGTCGGCGCTGATCGCAGCGAAGATGCTGTCAGGCGCGGTGTGGATCGTGCGGACGTGGTTGACCGACACGATCGCGGGGTGCGCCGCGACGATGCCGCGGATCTTGGCAATCACTGCCGGGTCGGCGCGCTCGCCGATCAGCAGCCCCTTCGATTCGCGCGCGAGGAGCACGGCCACCAGCGCGAGAATCACGCCGATCGCGATCGAGGCGGCGCCGTCGATCCGCGGATCGTTGAACGCGTGGCTCGCCCACACACCGATCCCGGCGATGACAAGCCCGGCCAGCGCCGCCGAATCCTCGAACAGGACGATGAAGCCCGCCGGATCCTTCGACCGGTGGATCGCGTCCCACCAGCCCATGTCGCCCTTTGCCTTGGAGAATTCGTGCACCGCGATCGTCCAGCTGCTGCCCTCGAGCGCGAACGAGATCGCCAGCACGATATAGTTGATTGTCGGGCTCGCAAGCGGCTCGGGCTCCTGGATATGCCGCCAGCCTTCGAAGATCGAGACGCCCGCGCCGATCGCGAAGATCAGGATCGCAACGACGAACGCCCAGAAATAGAGTTCGCGGCCATAGCCGAACGGGTGCGCCTCGTCGGCGGGGCGTTTGGCCTTGCGCTGGCCATAGAGCAGCAGCACCTGGTTGCCGCTGTCGACCACCGAGTGGAACCCTTCGGTGAGCATTGACGACGATCCGGTCATCCCGGCGGCGACGAATTTCGCCACGCCGATCCCGAGATTGGCGGCGAGTGCGCCGTACAGGACGACGTCGTCCTTGATGTGAGCGATCAATCCTTTGGCCATGTCGCTGTCCTACACGAGGCAGCGGGGTTGGAAAGGGGCCGCTTCGCAACAGGTTGGGGGTGCGGAGTTTACTGATCCTCCCCCGCAAGGGGGAGGGTGAGGGGAAGGGTGTCGCCCTCCTTGCCCGCCAAAAACAGGAATATCCGCCGGTGGACGAACCACCGGCGGACACCTTTCCTCCCCAGGAAACTTCTTGAAACTTTCAGCCGAGCCGGCCGAGGCGATGATAGAGCGCGCTCATCCGCGTCAGCCGCTCGTCGTCGATCGAGGTCTTGCTGATCATCTCGCCCAGCACTTCCTTCATCAGCGCGAAATCATTGGTCGAGAAGACGGCGCGGGCGCGGGGTTGTTCGGTGGTCGTCTGCATGGCTTGCCTCCTTCAATAATCTTGTCTCTCTCTTTACAGTGGCCCTGTGCGGAGCGAGGCGATGCACACCGAATAGCCAACATTGCCGCCCGGTTGGAATGCATGACCGCACTGGACTAGCGTCGCGCTGTGCTTCACCCTTGTGCCTCGCGTGTCGATCTGTAAAGATCGTGACAGGAGGGTACTGCGATGGCCGAACGCAAATTGCTGGCGGGACATGCGATCCGGCGGTTGCGGCGCGGGGCGGGGCTGACCCAGGCGGCGATGGCCGACATGCTCTCGATCAGCCCGAGCTATCTCAACCTCGTCGAGCGAAACCAGCGGCCGGTTTCAGCGACGTTGCTGATCAAGCTGGCGGAGAGCTTCGACTTCGATCCGCGCTCGCTTACCGCGGCCGAGCCGGGCGGCGGTGCGGACGCGATCCGGCGGCGGCTGGCGGACCCGATGTTCGCCGACCTCGAGATCGACCGCAACGAGGTCGAAGAGTGGCTCGCCAGCGCCCCCGGTGGCGCGGCGGCGTTCGCGCGCGTGTTCGACCGGATCGGCGGCGGCGCGGTGATCGAGGCGGGCGACGATCCGGTCACGCTCGTGCGGCGCGAGATCGAGCGTTGGCGCAACCATTTCGCCGATCTCGACGCCGCGGCCGAAGCGCTGGCGGACGAATTGCGGCTCGGCGCGGGCGATCTGTACGGCGCGATCGCCGAGCGGTTGCGCGCGAAACATGGCCTGACGATCCGCGTGCTGCCCGCAGACGTGCTGCCCGACACACTTCGCCGACTCGACCTGCACGCGCGGCAATTGCAGTTGAGCGAAATGCTCGACCCCGCCTCGCGCACGTTTGCGGTGGCGTTCCAACTCGGCCAGATCGAAGCGAAGGCGGAGATCGACGCTTTGGCGAAAGGTGCAGGCTTCACCGACCGCGCCGCGGAAAGGCTCTATCGGCGCCACCTGCTCGGGTATTTCGCTGCGGCACTGATGATGCCCTATGCGCGGTTCCTGCGCGCGTGCGAGACGACCGGCTACGATATCGAACTGCTCCAACGTCGGTTCGGCGCGGGCTTCGAACAGGTCGCCCACCGGCTGACGACATTGCAGCGCGTCGGGGCCCGGGGGCTGCCGTTTTTCATGATCCGGATCGATCGCGCGGGGCAGGCATCGAAGCGCTATCCCGGCGCAAGCGGTGCGGCGCTGGTCGAGGCGGATGGGCGCTGTCCGCTGTGGCGGCTCCACCACGCGTTCGATCGGCCGGGTGGCCTGATGGTGCAGCTCGTCGAACTGGAGGATGGCGCACGCTGGCTGACGATGGCGCGCACGGTGACGCCGCAGGGGAGCCGCTTTGGTGCGGTCCACGCCGAGTTCGCGATCGGCCTCGGCGTCGCGGCGTCACAGGCGGGCGTGCTCGCGGCGGCAAGCGGTTTCGATCTGGCGGGAAGGGCGATGCCGATCGGGCTTGGCTGCCGAGCCTGCTTTCGCAACGACTGCCCGCAACGCTCGGTCGCGCCGGCAGGTCGGGCGCTGCTGATCAACGAACGCGAGCGGCGCACGTCCGCCCTGACGTTCGCAGGCGACTGATCGAAAGGACGACCCTGGAACCAATCCTCCCCCGCCAGGGGGAGGTGGCACCGAAGGTGACGGAGGGGGCGGAGACGCAACGAGCGTTACCCTTTCCGCCCCCTCCGTCTGGCAAGCGCCAGCCACCCCCCCCTGGCGGGGGAAGATCATCAGGTCAGGCGCCCGCGTCGGTCAGCGCGTCCAACTGGTCCTTGGTCAATTCCAGCGTCATCGCGGGGAGGAGGTCTTCGATCTGCTTCACGCTGGTCGCACTGGCGATCGGGGCGGTGACGCCCGGTTGCGCGATCAACCAAGCCAGCGCGACCTGCGCATGCGTCGCCCCAGTCGCCTCCACCACCGAGTCCATCGCGTCGAGAACGACCTTGCCCTTGCCTTCGAGTAGTTCGCCCATCCGGCCTCCACGGACGCTCTGCCCGAGATCTTGCTTGGTGCGGTACTTACCGGTGAGGAAACCCGACGCGAGGCCGTAATAGGGCAGCACGCCGATGTTCTCGGTCACGCAATAGTCTTGCAACTCGCCCTCGAACTTGGTCCGGCTGACCAGGTTATATTCGGGCTGGAGGACGTGATAGCGCGGCAGGTCCGACGTCTTGGCGGCCTCGACCGCGGATTTCAGGCGAGCGGCATGGAAGTTCGACGCACCGATCACGCGGACTTTCCCAGCGTCGACGAGCTTGCCGAACGCGTCGAGCACCGCGTCCTGCGGCACGTCCTCGTCATCCTGATGCGCGTAATAAAGGTCGATCCGATCGGTGCCGAGACGTTTGAGCGACGCTTCGGCAGCGGCGGCGATGCGCGCAGGGGCCAGTTTCTCGCCGCCTTCGCCGGGGAGCATGCCGACCTTAGTCGCGATCAGCACGTCGTCGCGCTTGCCGCTGGCCTTCAGCCACTCCCCGATCATGCTCTCGGACTCGCCGCCCTTATGGCCGTCGACCCAGGCTGAATAGACGTCCGCGGTGTCGATCATCGTGCCGCCGCCGGCGACGAACGCGTCGAGCACGGCAAAGCTGGCGGCGCGGTCGGCGGTCCAGCCGAACACGTTGCCGCCGAGCACGAGCGGGGCGATCTTGAGGTCGGTCGAACCGAGGCGGCGTAGGGTCATCGGGTCTGATCGCTTTGATTCGAGGGTGTTTCGGTACCGTCAGGATCGGCGGACACCGCGTTAAGGTCGACGCTGTTCGCATCGAGCATCGCGGCGGCTTCGTTCAACTGATGCGCTTCGTCAGCGGTGACCGCGCCGGGTTCGCTGGCCGGCGAGCAGGCGCCGAGCACCACGGCAACGAGAAACGCCCCCACCCGAGCGCTCGCCGAGATGGCGGAGAGGTGGGGGCGTCTGGCCACGGCTTAGTCCTTGATCGCGTTGCCGGCGCGGGTCAGCGCGTTGCCGGTGGCGTCGGCGGCGCGGTCGGCACCGTTGCTGATCGCGTTGCCAACATGCTTGGCGCCGTTCTCGATCTTGTCGCCAGCATGGTCGGCCTTTTCGTCGGCATGATCGGCGGCGTTGTCGAGATGCGCACCGGCTCGATCGAGCGAGTTCTCGGCCGAGCCCAGCGCACGGTCGCTGGCTGCAGCGACGTCGTCGACGGCATTCTCGGTAGTTGCGCTTGCGTCGGCGGCGATCGCGTTGGCGGCCTGGGCGGTCTGGTCCTGTGCGTTGTTGCTGCAGGCGGCGAGACCGGCGGTGAGCGCCAGGGCGGGGATCAGGAACTTCTTCATGCGTATGCACTCCCGTGGATGTCGTCTTGTGGACCAGCGAAAGTCCGGC
Source organism: Sphingomonas sp. M1A8_2b (assembly GCF_053345535.1). NCBI lineage: Bacteria > Pseudomonadati > Pseudomonadota > Alphaproteobacteria > Sphingomonadales > Sphingomonadaceae > Sphingomonas > Sphingomonas sp. M1A8_2b. The sequence goes on from NZ_JBKFAH010000001.1 coordinate 1,663,582, forward strand.
CCATAGCGCAATCGAACGCGGGTCGAGCGTTTCCGATCCGTCACGATCGACCGGGATGCGATAAGTCGCAGACGCTTACGCCCGCGTTGACCTCATATAAAGAAATCTTTATATGACCTGTCATGACGATGGCGCTCGAAATCTTCCGTGCTTTGGCGGACGCGACCCGGTTGCGGATCCTCGCGCTGTTGCGGCGGATGGAGTTGTCGGTCGGCGAACTCGCGCAGGTGCTCGGGCAGAGCCAGCCGCGCGTTTCGCGGCACGTGAAGATCCTGTGCGATGCCGGGCTGGCCGAACGGCGCAAGGAGGGCAGCTGGGTGTTCGTCGCGCTGGGCGCGCCGGATGTGGTCGAGCCTGTCGCGGGTGCGCTTGATGCCTGGGCGAAGGCCGAACCGGATCACTGGGCGGTGGCGGACGCGGCGCGGTTGGCGGCGGTGCGCGCGGATCGGGCGGCGTCGGCGGCGGCATGGTTCGAGGGGCATGCCGACGAGTGGGACGCGATCCGGTCGTTGCACGTTGCCGACAGCGAGGTCGAGGCGGCGATGTCGGCGGTGCTCGGTGACGCTCCCGTCGGTACGCTGATCGATATCGGCACGGGGACCGGGCGGATGCTCGAACTGTTCGGCGGGCGTGCGACGGTGGCGCTCGGGATCGATCGCAGTTCGGAGATGTTGCGGCTCGCGCGTGCCAAGCTGCACGACATGACGCACGCGGAACTGCGTCAGGCGGACCTGTATGCGCTGCCGATGGCGGATGCCGCCGCCGATGTCGCGATCCTGCACCATGTGCTGCATTTCGCGCAGCAGCCCGGGGCCGCGGTCAGCGAGGCGGCGCGCGTCCTCGCGCCCGGCGGTCGGTTGCTTATCGCGGATTTCGCGAGCCACGACCGCGAGGAGTTGCGGGTGCGTGATGCGCATACGCGGCTCGGGTTTGCGGACGAGCAGATGGCAGCGTGGTTCGAGGCGGCGGGCTTGCAGACGGCGCGCGTTGAGACGCTCGAGGGCGGCGAGTTGACGGTAAAATTATGGCTCGGTCGGAAGATCGGCGCGAGCTTGCGTGAGGTGAAGGCGGCATGACGAACTCTTCGATTTCCCAATTGGCCCCCAATCCGACCGAGGCGCGCCGCGCGCTCGAGGAACCGCTGTTCGCGGATCTGGCGGGCGACGTCGGCATCAGCTTCGAATTCTTCCCGCCGAAAAGCGACAAGATGGAGACGCAGCTCTGGGAGGCGATCCGCACTTTGGAGCCGCTCCAGCCCGATTTCGTGTCGGTGACCTATGGCGCCGGCGGGTCGACGCGCGAGCGGACGCATGCGACGGTGGCGCGGATCCAGCGCGAGACGTCGATGAATGCGGCGGCGCATCTGACCTGCGTCGAGGCGACCAAGGCGGAGATCGACCAGGTCGCCGAGGAATATTGGGCGGCGGGCGTGCGCCACATCGTCGCTTTGCGCGGCGACATGCCCACCTTGGGCCAGCCGTATCAGGCACATCTGGGCGGGTATGAGAATGCGGCGGCCTTGGTCGCTGGCCTCAGGAAGCTGCACCCGTTCGAGATTTCGGTCGCGGCCTATCCCGAATGCCATCCTGAATCGGGTGGGCACGACGCGGACATCGACAATCTCAAGCGCAAGATCGATGCCGGTGCGACCCGCGCGATCACGCAGTTCTTCTTCTCGCCCGAGGCGTATTTCCGGTTTCGCGACCGGGTCGCGGCGGCGGGAATCACCGCACAGATCCTGCCGGGCATCCTGCCGGTGTCGAACGTCGCGCAGACGCGGAAATTCGCGGGACTCTGCGGGGCCGAGATCCCGGCGTGGATGGACCGCTTGTTCGAGGGGCTCGACGATCATCCCTCGGCACGGCAGCTCGTGGCGGCGACGATCGCGGCCGAGATGTGCCGGCGGCTCTATGCGGGCGGCGTGAAGGATTTCCACTTCTACACGCTCAACCGCGCGGAACTGGCCTATGCGATCTGCCACATGCTCGGAGTCCGCGCGAAGCCGATCGACAAGATCGCCGCGGCGTAACTCCCCTCCCGCTTGCGGGAGGGGAGGAGATTGACGATGACACCACGTGAACGATTCAACGCGGAAGCCGCCAAGCGCATCCTGATCACCGACGGCGCGTTCGGCACCGAGATCCAGAACTGGAAGCTCGACGAGGCGGCCTATGCGGGCAATCTCGGCTTGAGCCATGACCAGAAGGGCAACAACGACATCCTGGCGATCACCAAGCCGGAAGTCCCCGAGACGATCACGCGCGAATATCTGGAGGCGGGGTCAGACATCGTCTCGACCAACACGTTCAGCGCGAACGTCATCAGCCAGGCGGATTACGGCGCCGAGGCACTGGTGCGCGACATCAACGTCGAGAGCGCCAAGATCGCCCGTCGGCTCGCGACCGAATATGAGGCGAAGGACGGCCGGCCGCGGTTCGTGGCGGGGGCGATCGGGCCGACCAACAAGACGCTGTCGCTGTCGCCCGATGTCAACGATCCCGGCTTTCGCGAGATCGACTTCGATTATCTGAAGGGCGTGTACCGCGAGCAGATCGACGCGTTGCTGGAGGGCGGCGAGGGGGTCGGCGTCGACTTCATCCTGATCGAGACGGTGTTCGATACGCTCAACGCCAAGGCGGGCATCATGGCGGCGATCGAGGCGGGCGACGCGCTCGGCCGCGAGGTGCCGATCATGCTGTCGATGACGCTGACCGATCTTTCGGGGCGTAATTTGTCGGGGCATACGGTCGAGGCGTTCTGGCACGCGGTGCGGCATGCCAAGCCGATCACGATCGGGCTGAATTGCTCGTTCGGGGCGGAACAGTTGCGGCCACACGTGAAGACGCTGAGCGCGATCGCCGATACGCTGATCATGATCTATCCGAACGCCGGGCTGCCCAACGAACTCGGTGAGTATGACGAGCAGCCGGAGACGACCGCGGGTCTGGTCGGCGAGTGGGCGGTGGCCAAGCAGGTCAACGTGCTCGGCGGCTGCTGCGGCTCGACCCCGGCACATATCAAGGCGATGGCGGACGGCGTGCGCGGGCTCGAACCGCGTGCGGTCGCGAAGCCGGAGGTGCGGACCAAGCTGGCCGGACTCGAACCGTTCACGATGGCGGCTTAGGCCGCTGCTCCCTCTCCCCGTCGGGGAGAGGGCCGGGGTGAGAGGCGCCGCAAACGCTACCCTCCCCAACTACCCCTCACCCCAACCCTCTCCCCGGAGGGGAGAGGGGGCTAGAAGAAACGAACCGATGACCACTTCCTCCTCCTCCTTCGTCAACATCGGCGAGCGCACCAACGTCACGGGCTCGGCGCGCTTCAAGAAGCTGATCATGGCCGGCGACTACCCCGCCGCGGTCGAGGTCGCGCGCCAGCAGGTCGAGAGCGGCGCGCAGGTGCTCGACGTCAACATGGACGAGGGGCTGCTCGACGCGCATCACGCGATGACGACGTTCCTGAAGCTGATCGCCGCCGAACCCGACATCGCGCGCATTCCGTTCATGGTCGACAGCTCGAAATGGAGCGTGATCGAGGCCGGGCTGAAGTGCGTCAGCGGCAAGCCGATCGTCAATTCGATCAGCATGAAGGAGGGCGAGGAGCAGTTCCTGGCACAGGCCAAGAAATGCATGGCGTACGGCGCGGCGGTCGTCGTGATGGCGTTCGACGAGGTCGGCCAGGCCGATACCAAGGATCGGAAAGTCGAGATTTGCGAGCGCGCCTACAAGCTGCTCGTCGGGATCGGTTTCCCGCCCGAGGACATCATCTTCGATCCCAACGTGTTTGCGGTCGCGACGGGGATCGAGGAGCATAACAACTACGGCGTCGACTTCATCGAGGCGTGCAAGGAGATCAAGGCACGCTGCCCGCACGTCCACATCTCGGGCGGGCTCTCGAACTTCAGCTTCTCGTTCCGCGGCAACGAACCCGTGCGCCGGGCGATGCACAGCGTGTTCCTGTATTATGCGATTCCCGCGGGCATGGACATGGCGATCGTCAACGCCGGGCAGCTCGACATCTACGATGATATCGATCCCGAACTGCGCAAGGCGGTCGAGGATGTCGTGCTCAACACCGATCCCGAGGCCGGCGACCGGCTGGTCGCGCTCGCCGAACGCTATCGCGGCACCGACGTGGTCGCCGAGAAGGCGGCGGCGGAATGGCGGTCGCTGGGGGTGAACAAGCGGCTCGAATATGCGCTGGTCAAGGGTATCGACCTTCACGTGGTCGAGGATACCGAAGAGGCTCGGCTGATCATCGCCGGTAATGGCGGGCGCCCCATCGAGGTCATCGAGGGGCCGCTGATGGACGGCATGAACGTCGTCGGCGACCTGTTTGGATCGGGCAAGATGTTCCTGCCGCAGGTCGTGAAATCGGCGCGCGTGATGAAGAAGGCGGTCGCGCATCTGCTGCCGTATATCGAGGCGGCCAAGGAGCCCGGTGCGCGCGGGAAGGGCAAGATCATCATGGCGACCGTCAAGGGCGACGTGCACGATATCGGCAAGAACATCGTCGGCGTGGTGCTGCAGTGCAACGGCTTCGACGTGGTCGATCTCGGTGTGATGGTGCCGTGGTCGAGAATCCTCGAGTCTGCGAACGAGAACGACGCGGACATGATTGGCCTCAGCGGGCTGATCACGCCGTCGCTCGACGAGATGGTGACGGTCGCCGAGGAGATGAAGCGCGCGGGGATGACGATGCCGCTGCTGATCGGTGGCGCGACGACCTCGAAGGTGCATACCGCGCTTCGGATCGCGCCAGCGTATGACGGTCCGGTGGTGCATGTGCTCGATGCGAGCCGTGCGGTGGGCGTCGCGTCGACGCTCGTCAGCGACACGATCCGCGACGAGTTCGTGGTGAAGACAGCGGACGAGTATGAGGCGGTACGAATCTCGCGCGCGAACAAGGGGCAGAGCGAGTTGCTGCCCCTGGCGACCGCGCGGGAGCGTAAGTTCGTGGCGGACTTTTCGCTGAAGCCTGCGGCGCCGGCCAAGCCCGGCGTGCATGTCTTTGCGGACTGGGATCTGTCGGACCTGCGCGAGTATATCGACTGGACGCCGTTCTTTCGCGCTTGGGAGCTGGCGGGGAATTTCCCGGCGATCCTGACCGACGAGGTCGTCGGCGAGAGCGCGAGTGCGCTGTATGCGGACGCGCAGGCGATGCTCGACACGATCGTCGCGGAGAAGTGGCTGACACCGCGCGGTGTTGCGGGGCTGTGGCCGGCGCGGCGTGAGGGTGATGATGTGGTGGTCACTGCTCCCTCTCCCCTGCGGGGAGAGGGCTGGGGTGAGGGGCAGCCAAGCAGTGCTGCGCCCGGAACAGCCCCTCACCCCGACCCTCTCCCCGGAGGGGAGAGGGAGCAGAAGGACGTCCGTCTCCCCATGCTGCGCCAGCAGATCGCCAAGCGCGAAGGGCGCGCCAATATGTGTCTGGCCGATTTTGTCGACACGCAGGACGACTGGTTCGGCGGCTTCGCGGTCGGCATCCACGGGATCGACGAGCATATCGCGCGGTTCAAGGCCGGGCATGACGATTACAACGACATCCTGCTCAAGGCGCTCGCCGACCGCTTCGCCGAAGCCTTCGCCGAACGCCTCCACAAGCATGTCCGCCAGGAACTCTGGGGCTATGCGCCCGAGGAGCAGCTGACCAACGACGCGCTGATCAAGGAGCAGTATCGCGGCATCCGCCCGGCACCGGGTTACCCCGCGTGCCCGGACCACAGCCTCAAGCCGATCCTGTTCGACCTGCTCGACGCGCCGACCGCGACCGGGCTCGAACTCACCGAGAGCTTCGCGATGTTCCCGACCGCAGCGGTGTCGGGCTTCTATTTCGGCCACCCGCAGGCCGAGTATTTCGGCGTCGCGCGCGTCGGCCGCGACCAGCTCGAGGATTACGCCGCACGGCGTGGTGCGGACCTGAAGACCGCAGAACGCTGGCTTCGTCCTAACCTAGACTAAGGTCCGGGCTCGCGCGCGGAACAACCGCCGCGAGCCCGCGCTTATTATGGGTCCACAAGCGGAGACCCAATGACCGTTCCCCAGTATCTCTCGATCGCCACGCTGTTCGGCATGATGGCGCTCTTCATCTGGGGCAGGTTCCGCTACGACGTCACCGCGATCCTCGCGCTGCTCGCCAGCATCGCGCTCGGCATCGTCAGCCCGAAGGACGCGTTCAAGGGCTTCTCCGACGACATCGTCATCATCGTCGGCTCGGCGCTGGTGATCTCGGCGGCGGTGCAGCGCTCGGGTATCATCGAACGCGCGCTCGCCAAGTTCGCCAGCCGCGTGACCCGCGTCCGCTCGCAATTGCTGCTGCTGACCGCGTCGGTCGGGTTCGCCTCCGCGCTGGTGAAGAACATCGGCGCGCTGGCGATGCTGATGCCCGCCGCGTTCCAGATGGCGAAGAAGAACGACACGTCTCCGTCAGTCTTCCTGATGCCGATGGCGTCCGCATCTTTGCTCGGCGGGCTCATCACGCTGGTCGGCACATCGCCGAACATCATCGTCAGCCGCGTCCGCGAACAGATGACCGGGCATCCGTTCGGCATGTTCGACTATGCCCCTGTCGGCCTAGGCCTCACGCTGATGGGGCTGATCTATCTCCGCTTTGCGTACCGGCTGCTGCCGCGCGATCGTCGCGCCGCCCCGACGATGGGCGAGGCGCTCGACATCAAGGGGTACGTGACCGAGGCGATGATCCCGGAGGGGTCTCCAGCGGTCGACGATACGGTCGACGCGTTCCTCGACCGCCACGACCGCGAGGTGACGATCACGCGGATCCTGCGCGCCGGGATGCGCAGCGCGCCGCATGAGCACACGCATCTCCGCGCGGGCGACACGCTGATCCTCGGCGGCGATCCCGACGCGCTCGAACGCGTGATCGCGCGCGACCGGCTGAAGCTGGAGGGCGAGGACCGCGAGAAGGCGGACGAGGATGACGACGACGAGGTCGGCGTGATCGAGGCGGTGATCGGGCTCGGCTCGGCGCTGGTGGGCAAGACCGCGGCGCGGCTCGCGTTGCAGGCGCGCTACGGCGTCAACCTGATCGCGATCTCGCGGCAGGGCGAGCATCTCTCGCGCCGTCTCGCCAACACCGAGTTGCGCGCCGGCGACGTACTGGTGTTGCAGGGGCCACTCGAGCAATTGCCGGGCAAACTGCGCGATCTCGGCTGTCTGCCGTTGGCGCAGCGCGAGATGCGGCTCGGCGTGTCGAAGCGGAGTTGGTTGCCGATCGGCATCCTGGCCGTGGCGATGAGCGCGACCGCGCTGGGGTTCGTCCCGGTGGCGGTCGCGTTCTTCGCCGCGGCGGGCCTGATCATGGCGACCGGCGTGCTGCCGGTGCGCGAGGCGTACGACCATGTCGAATGGCCGATCCTGATCATGCTCGGCGCGCTGATCCCGGTCAGCGATTCGCTGCGCACCACCGGCGCGTCGGAGGTGATCGCAACCTGGCTGTCGTCGACTGCGGCGACCTTGCCGCCCTGGGGCGCGGTCGCGCTGATCCTGGCGGCGGCGATGGCGGTGACGCCGTTCCTCAACAATGCCGCGACCGTGCTGGTGATGGCGCCGATCGCCGCCACCTTCGCGGGTGATCTCGGGTTTCGGCCGGAGGCGTTCCTGATGGCGACTGCGGTCGGGGCAGGGTGCGATTTCCTCACCCCGATCGGCCACCAGTGCAACACGCTGGTGATGGGGCCGGGCGGGTACAGGTTCAGCGACTACGCACGGCTCGGCGCGCCGCTGTCGCTGCTGGTGTTGCTAATAGGCACCCCGCTAATCGTAGCGGTCTGGCCAATGCACTAGCCCACCTAAATCCTCCCCCGCCAGGGGGAGGTGGCTGGCCCTTGCCAGACGGAGGGGGAGGAAAGGGTCACATCTGTTCCGTGTCCTCCCCCTCCGTCGCCTACGGCGCCACCTCCCCCTGGCGGGGGAGGATCAGAAGAAGATTCCGCGTCTCTCCGGGAAAGGGATTACGCGCCAGCCTCAGCCGGCTTGCCCTCGCGAACGTCCCCCGGCAGGCCGGTAATCGTCTTCACCTCCATGAAGTCCGTCAGCCCATACCGCCCGTTCTCGCGGCCGTTGCCCGATTGCTTGTAGCCACCGAACGGCGCGCCGATGTCCGGGCTCCACGAGTTGATCGTCACCAGCCCCGCGCGCAACCGCGGCGCGACCTTTGCCGCCGCCACCGGATCGCCCGAGATCGTCGCCGACAGCCCGTATTCGGTCGCGTTGGCGATGCGGATGCCCTCGTCCTGATCGGCATAGGACGTGATCGTCGCGACCGGGCCGAAGGTTTCCTCCTGCGCGATCCGCATGTCCGGTCGCACGTCGGTGAACAGCGTCGGCTGGATGTAGAAGCCCGCATTGCGTCCGTCCGGTCGCCCGACGCCGCCCGTCACCAAGGTCGCGCCTTCGTCGATCGCCGACTGGATCAGCCCCTGGATCTTGTCGAACTGCGCCTTGTTGACGACCGGGCCGATATGCTGGCCCATCTCGGCGGGATCGCCGACCTTGGTTTGCTCCATCATCGACTTTACGATCGCAGTCGCCTCCGCGACCTGGCTCGCATGCACCAGCAGCCGGGTCGGCGCGATGCAGCTCTGGCCCGAATTGGCGAGCACGCCCGCGACGGTCGGCGGCAATACGGCCGCCAGATCGGAGCCCTCCAGCACGAGGTTCGCCGCCTTGCCACCGAGTTCCTGATGGACGCGCTTCACCGTCGGTGCTGCGGCCAGTGCCACTGCGATGCCGGCCCGCGTCGAGCCCGTAAAACTCACCATGTCGACGTCGCGGTGCGCGCACAGCGCCGCGCCGACGCCCGGACCGTCGCCGTTGACGAGGTTGAAGACCCCCGCCGGCACGCCCGCCGCGTCCATGATCTCCGCCAGGATCACCGCGCACGATGGTGCCTCCTCGGACGGTTTCAGGATCATCGTGTCGCCCGCCGCCAGCGCCGGGGCCACCTTCGCGCAGATCTGGTTGAGCGGCCAGTTCCACGGCGTGATCATCGCGACGACGCCGAGCGGCTCGTGCACGACGGTCGCATTGCCGATGACTTCGGAGAACTCGAACGCCGCCAGCGCCTTCGCGGTCGCGGAGAAATGCGCGAGCCCCGTTGGCGCCTGCGCCATCGACGCGAGCGCCATCGGTGCGCCCATTTCCTGCGACATCGCCTTCGCCAGATCGGGCATCCGCGCCTTGTATTCGGTCATGATCCGGCCGAGCAGGTCGAGCCTTTCCTGCACGCTGGTCTGGCTCCAGCTCTCGAATGCCGAGCGTGCCGCGGCGACCGCCTTGTCGACATCGGCCGCGGTGCCGAGCGTGATCTCGGTGCAGGGCTGTTCGGTCGACGGGTCGATGACCTGGTAGACGGTACCGCCTTCGCTCGGGACCCACGCGCCGTCGATATACTGGTTCAGATAGCTTTTCATCATGCCTCTCCGCATCTTGTCGTGCAAAGGTTTGGGCTCGGCGCCGATCGGTTGCAACCCGAAACGCGTTCGATAGGTTGACCGGGAAATTCACCAGGAGGCCGGCATGGCGAGAGTAGCATTCATCGAGAAGACCGGCGGCCCCGAGGTGATCCAGTGGCGCGACGTGACGCTGCCGCCGCCAGGCAAGGGCGAGGTGTGGATGCGCAACACGGCGGTCGGACTCAACTATATCGACACCTATCACCGCGGCGGCGTGTACCCGGTTGACCTGCCCTCTGGCCTCGGCAGCGAGGCGGCGGGCGTGGTGATGACGGTCGGCGAAGGCGTCACCGACTTCGCGCCCGGCGACCGCGTCGGTATTTTCGGCCCATCGCGTGGCGCCTATGCGACTGAGCGCAACGTGCCCGCGACCGAACTCTTCCATCTGCCCGATACGCTCGACGATCGCACCGCGGCGGCGATGCTGCTCAAGGGCTGCACCGCGGAGTTTCTGGTCGAGCGCTGCGCCAAGGTCCAGGCGGGGCAGACCGTGCTTGTCCATGCGGCGGCGGGCGGCGTCGGCCACATCCTCGTCGGGTGGTTGAAGGCGATCGGCGCGTCGGTGATCGCAAGCGTCGGCAGCGAGGACAAAGCTGAGCGGACGCGCAAGGCGGGTGCCGATCACATCATCCTCCACAAGTCCGAAGACATCGCCGCACGTGTCCGCGAGATCACCGACGGCAAGGGCGTTCCCGTGGTGCTCGACGGCGTCGGCGGCGCGACGTGGGCCGCCTCGCTCGACAGCGCGGCACGGCGGGGATTGATCGTCAGCTATGGCAATGCCGGCGGTGTGGTGGACGGCGTGAACATCGGCGTCCTTGCGCGGAAGGGCTCGCTGTTCGTCACGCGTCCGACGCTGTTCGATTATTACGTCACGCCCGAGGAGCGGAAGGCCGGCATCGCTCGCCTGTTCGCGATGATCGAGAACGGTGCGATCACCCCCGAGATCGGCCAGACCTTCGCGCTCGAGGACGCAGTCGAAGCGCACCGCGCGATCGAGGGCGGCGCGACGTCCGGCAGCACGCTGCTGCTCCCTTAGTCCGAGCGCAGCTCACGAAAGAGATTGGTTCACGCGAAGCTTGTCCTGAGCGAAGCCGAAGGGGCGCGAAGGCGCGAAGAAGATTTGTTCGCGCGGAGACGCGGAGACGCGGAGGTGTCGCGAGCGGGATCTCTGTCGCGCGCACTTTGGCCGTCGATGATGAGGAGGACCGTTGGTCCCATATTCACCACCTCCGCGTCTCCGCGTCTCCGCGCGAACCCATTCTACTCTCGTCTTTGCGCCTTCGCGCCTTCGCGTGAATCCATGCTAGGCTATCGCTTCCGCGCACGATGATAGCGCAAGCGCCTGCCCGAGTGAGACGACGATGAGCCTGAACCTGTTGCTGGTCGAAGATGATGCGATGTTCGCGCAGACGCTGGCGGAGGAACTCCGCGGACTCGATCATTCCGTCACGGTCGCGGTCGATGGCCGCGAGGCACTGGCGGCGGTCGACAGCGCGCCGTTCGATGCAGTCGTGCTCGATCGGATGTTGCCCAAGGTCGACGGAATGTCGGTGCTGGAACGGCTACGCGGCGGCAACATGACGCTGCCGGTGATCATGCTCACCGCGCTCGGCCGGTCGGTCGAGAAGATCGAGGGATTGCAGGCGGGCGCCGACGATTACGTCGTCAAGCCGGTCGCCGCGGAGGAACTCAGCGCGCGGCTGGGTGCGATCGTCCGCGGGCGCGGCTGGACGGGCGGCAGCGCCGACACGATCCGCGCGAGCGATATCGTCGTCAGCCCGACCAAGTTTCGCGCGTGGCGCGACGGCATCGCGCTCGATCTCGGCAAGCTCGAATTCAAGCTGCTCGCCGAATTCGTCGCCAACGCCGATGCGGTGCTGACGCGGGCGATGCTGGTCGAGCGGGTCTGGGGGTATGACTTCGCGCCGACCACCAACATCGTCGACGTCTATATCCGCCACCTGCGCGTCAAGCTGACCGCGGCGGGGGGCGAGGACCCGATCGTGACGGTGCGCGGCGTCGGTTACATGCTGCGCGGCTGATGCGCTTCCGGTCGCTGCGGGCCCTGACGCTGACGTTCCTGCTGGCGTTTCTCGTCGCGACGCTGGGTACCGGGCTGGCGATCCACAGCGCGACCCGCCAGACCGTGGAGCAGTTGGTCGATCGCCGTATCCTGGCGGTGAACGATAGCGTGGGCGGCGGGAACGGCGCGCGGCGACCCGCCGATATCCTCCGCCGGATCGAGGCGGCGATACGGCAGCGCGACACCGGCGATATCGGCTTCGTTTTGCGCGCAGCCGATGGCCATGTGCTGGCTGGCAACATCACGCCGTCGCGCCGCCTGCCGCTCGGCTTCTCGACGCTGGAAGAGGGGGACCGGATCGCGGGTCTCTCGGCGGGGCGCTCGCTGGTTCGCAACGTCGGCGGCGGCATGACGCTGACGACGATCGCCGAGACCGAGCCGTTCGACGATGCGGACGCCGCGCTGGTTCGCATCACGGTGATCGGGTTCGGATCGATCGTCCTGCTCGTCGTCGGCGGTACGCTGGCGTTCGCGATGACGGTGCGGCGGCGGATCGGCGCGGTGCGAGTCGCGGTCGATGCGATCATCGACGGCGATGTCGGGCACCGCATCCCGGTCGATCGATCGGACGGCGAGTTCGCGCAACTGGCGGTCGCGTTCAATCGCATGCTCGATCGCATCGCCGAGCTGATGGCGAACATCAGCAACGTTTCCAACGATATCGCGCATGATCTTCGCACGCCGTTGGCGCGGTTGCGGAGCCAGCTCGCGCTGTCGCTCGAGCATGCGGTGGGCGATCGGCAGCGCGACGACCTGACCGCGGCGATCGCGATGAGCGACGACGTGCTTGCGATGTTCGCCGCCATCCTGCGGATAGCCGAACTCGAGGAGGGCGATCGCCGCGCGGCCTTCACGTCGTTCGATCTCGCGGCGCTGGTCGATGATGTGGCGTCGATGATGCAGCCGGTGGTGGTCGATGGCGGCCGGACGCTGGTCATCGCCGCCGCCCCGCGGACGCCGATCGTCGGCGACCGGCAGCTGCTCGGCCAGATCGTCGTCAACCTGATCGAGAATGCGATCCGCCATACGCCGGTCGGCAGCCGGATCGAGATCGCGATCGCGACGCGCGGCGATTTCGCTATCCTCAGCGTGACCGATGACGGGCCGGGCATTCCGGACGATCGCCACGACGTGGCGCGGCGGCGGTTCGGTCGGCTCGACCAGAGCCGTCACGATTCGGGGCATGGCCTGGGCCTGCCGCTGGTCGATGCGATTGCGAAGTTGCATCGCGGCACGCTGGCGCTGGAAGACGCCGGCCCCGGACTGCGCGTCGTCGTCAGCCTGCCCAAAGGCCTGCTCAGAGCCTGAACGCAAAACGACCCGAGCGGGCGCTGGTGCCTGCTCGGGTCGCGATGCCAACCTATGCTCGGATCAGAACTTGACCGAGGCCTCCGCGCCGAAGGTGCGCGGCGCGTTGAAGTTGCCGTAGTCGCCGAGGATATTGTTGATGCTACCCGACGTCGAGGTGGCCGAGGTCGGTGCACCCGGCAGGCTGTTCGACGGGTCGCGACGGAAGATATACTGCTTGTCGAACATGTTGCGGACCCATGCCGAGATCGTCACCATGTTCGTGTCGCTCACCCGGATATTGGCGAGTGCGACACGACCGTTGACGAGGAACGAGGCATCGTTCTTGGTCGCGAACTGATCGAAGGCCTGCGTGGCCTGCGAGTAGTTGCCGTCGAGGTGGAACTTCAGATCCATGTCGCCGAGCGGCATCGTGTAGTCGATCGCGCCGTTGGCGGCATTGCGCGGCGTGAACACGATGTAGAAGTTTTGGTACACGCCGGTCGACGCGATCAGCACGGGCGGGATCTTGGTGTAGGTATAGGCGTAGCCCGCGGTCAGCGTCAGGCCGGTGACCGGCTGCACCGTCAGATCGGCCTCGATGCCGCGGATCTTGGTGATGCCGGGGGCATTGATCGTGACCAGGTTGTTGAAGCTGCCCGACGCGGTGGTCTGGATCGAGCTGATGTCGACCTGGCTGTTCTTGCGGTCCATGATGTAGCCGGCAAGGTTCAGGCGTGCGCGGTGGTTCCAGAAATCGGTCTTCGCGCCGATCTCGTACGACTTCACGTCCTCGGGGTTGAACGTCTGGTAGTTCGACGTGCGCGAGCTGGCACCACCGGCGCGGTAGCCGGTCGCGTATTTCGCATACAGATGCACCGAATCGCTGGCGTCGTAGGCGAGCGTCGCCATCGGATTGAAGCGGTTCCAGCTGGCGTCGAGCGGCTTGTAGCCCGCCGCGGTCAGCTGTGCCGGGGTGGCGGTGTCGTAGTTCAGGTTGCGCGAGAAGTGCAGGACGCCCTGCTTCTCGTCATGCGTGTAGCGACCACCGGCGGTCAGGTGGATCGCGTCGGTCGCGTTCCACGTCACCTGGCCGTAGCCCGCATAGCTCTTCGAGAAGACTTCCGATGCACGATCGATCGAGCGGCAGCCGACCTGCGACCCGAACCCACCCGAGCCAGTGCACGGATCGAGAACCGAGATGGTCGTCAGCGCGGAGTTGAACGCGAGCGAGTTCGGCGTCGCCGCGTCGTCGCTGATGTGCTCGTTGAAGTAATACAGGCCGGCGACATAATCGATCTGGCCGACGGTGCCGACCGCCTGGAATTCCTGGCTGAACTGGTTCTGATGCAGGTCGGCGAGGCTGTAGCGGCTGAAGTTACACGCGCTGCCGGTGCAACCAGCGGCGACGACGGGCACGCGGTGATACCCGCCGCTATTGTCCCACTGCGTTGCGCTGACGCCGCGCCATGCGGTGATCGACCGGAGTTCGATCTCGGGCGCGACATCCCAACGGATGTTCGAGGTGAAGCCGTGCGTCTTGTCGATGCTCGGCTGCTGCGGCACGCCGATATCGGCGGTCTTCATCCGGCTGGTGCCATTGACGACGACCTGGCTCGGCAGCGGCTTCACCGTGCCGGTCAGCGTGGCGTAGTTCGAACCCGGCAGGTAGCAGGCGGACGACGCGGCCTGCGTCCCGGCCTTACAGCCGTTCGGGTTGTAGTTCAGCAGCTGGCTGTAGAACGGGCTGTTCGAGTCGTAGCCGTTGTCGTAGCTGAAATCGGCGGTCATGCCCGAGACCGGGTGGATCCGCGCTGTCGCCTTGAAGCCGCGACGATCGTAATAGTTGAAGCCGGTCTGGCCGGCGAGCGGGTTCTTGGTGGTCGGGCCCTGATACTGGACGACGCCATCGAGCTTCAGCGACACGCCGTAGACTTCGGGAAGGTCGAGCCGCAGCGCGCCGTTATAGCCGCCATAGTTGGCGATGCCCGCGGTGGCGCTGCCGCCCCATTTGCCGCTCGGGCCCTTGGTGACGATGCTCAGCGCGCCGCCTTCGGTGTTGCGACCGAACAGCGTGCCCTGCGGACCCTTGAGAACCTCGATCCGGTCGACGTCGAACAGCGCCGCGTTCAGGCCGTGCTGGCGACCGAGATAGACGCCGTCGATATAGACGCCGACGCCCTGCTCGCGGGCGGGCTGATTGGCGTCGAGCGGAACGATGCCGCGGATACCGATCGTGAGCGCGGACTGGCGCGCCTCGAACGTCGCGACGCGCAACGACGGCACGGCGCCGTCGGCGAGATCGTAGAGGCTCTGGACGTGACGATCGGTCAGCGCCTGGCTGCTGAGCACGTTGATCGCGATCGGGGTCTTCTGCAGGTTCGTCTCGCGCTTGGTCGCGGTGACGACGATCTCGCCGAGACCGGTCTGGTCTGCGGGGTCGGCGGCTGGCGCTACTGCCGGATCGGTTGGATCGGTCGGCGTCGTCGTCGCGGGAGCGGTTACGGCGGCGTCCTTGGCATTCACCGGATCGGCATGCGCGAGAGCGGGCGAGGCGATCGCCACGGTCAGCGCGGCGCCGGCCAGCAACCGCACGCGCAGGCTTGCTGCATTCAACATCGAGATTTCCCTTTTCAGACACCTTTGCCTTGAGGGGCGCGATAGGAGGCGGACGTGGCGCCTTGGTTACGGATTTAAGAATCGCGTGTAGGGTATCTTTAATGTTCGTTTAATGTTGGGGCGCGGTGGTGGCGTGCCGATCCAGAATCGCAACGGGCGTGGCTTGCCGATCGTGACGCCACGAAGGGGGCGAGCAAACGCGCCGCCGCCGACCATTCCGATTGCCCCCGACTCGAGTATCCGAGTCTACATCGTGCGGGCGCGCACCGCGCGACTATTGCCGGCGCGGCCCCCTGCGATTTTTTTGCCGTGTTTTCAGGCGGCCATGTTTTCAGGCGCCCATGTTTTCAGGCGGCGGTGCGTTCAGCCGAACGCGTCGGCAATCATCGCGCGGATGTCGATGCGCGCTTTCAACCGCGCGGCGAGCAGCGCGGTGCCACTGATCTTGCGCTGGACGAACAGCGTGTCGATCGGCGGGAGGTGCCAGGTGCCGCGGTCGCGCGCGATCTCGGTGCCCTGGTCGCGGAGCACGCTGACGAACGCGCGGTCACCGAAGTCGAACGGGCCAGGCTTGGCGAGTTCGGCGAGAATCACGTCGATCATCCGGTCGACCAGCGCGCGGTGCTGGAGCACCGCTGCTTCGCCGAGAAAACCGGCGGCGATCGCGGCCTCGCGCACCGCGTCGCGGTCACCGGCGAGCGCGGCGGTCAGCAGGCGTCGATAGCCTAGCGCGGTCTCGGCCGGTATCGGGCGGGCAGCACCGAAGTCGAGCAGGACGAGCTTTTCAGTGTCGGGCTGCCAGCGGTAATTGGCGAAGTTCGGATCGGTCTGCATCAGATGCCAGTCGAACAGCTCGCGCAGTACCAGCGATATCAGGTCGTGCATCACCGCATCGCGCACCGTTTGCGACGCGGTTTCCAGCGTCTCGACCGGCACGCCGGCGACGAAGCTCATCGCCAGGACGCGCGGCGTGGTGAGATCGGAATACAGCTTGGGGACGACGAACGCTGTCTGATCGGCGAGCAGCTCGCCGTAGCGCGCGAGCATCTGCGCCTCACGGAGGTAATCGGCTTCCTCATGGAGTTGCTTCTTCGCTTCGGCGAGCAAAGGCGCGATGTCGAGCGACTTGGGGAGCATGCCCGACACGCGCAGCAGCGTCGCAACGTTGTCGACATCGGCGTCGATGCTCTCCTTCACGCCGGGATACTGGACCTTGATCGCGAGTTCAGTGCCGTCCGGCATTCGAGCGCGGTGAACCTGACCGATTGAAGCGGCGGCGACCGGGTGCGCCTGGAAATGCGCGAACTTGCGGCGCCAGTCCTTGCCCCATTCGGCGGCAAGCACGCGGTCGAGCTGCTGCGGCGGCATATGGTAGGCGTTGTTGCGCAGCCGTGCGAGGATCGTCGCGAGTTCGGGCGGGAGCATGTCGCCCGCGTCCATCGAGATCATCTGGCCCAGCTTCATCGCAGCACCACGCAGGTGGGATAGCTGGTCGGCGACGCGGGTGGCGTTGGCGGGGGTCATCAGAAGGTCGCCGAGCTTGGGCCGTTCACCGCTCGCGAGGCGGCGCGCGCCTTCGGCAACGACCCCGCCCGCGACGCCACCGGCGAGTTTGCCGAAGATGCCGAGGCGCGCGAGGCGGCCGCTCGGGATGGCGCGTCCGGCGCCGGCGTTTCCGCTGTCTTCGGTCACGGGTGTTCCTTGATTTTGGGGAAGCTTTCTCACGAGATATGGGTGGCGGGAGCGGTCGATCAATTGGAGCACCCGCGCGAAGTTAACCGATGCTACCCTGGTGTTCGCCCGCGAACCCGGGAGCCCCGGGGGTTCGAACGCTATGGCTTTGGACTCCCGCGTTCGCGGGAGAACCAAAGACTTTACCGAGCAATCTCGCCCTCGAGCGTCTCCCGATCTCACCGGCGCTCCCGCCCGCCCGGCCGTCATCCCAGCGAAAGCTGGGATATCAGCGTGAGGTAGACGTCGCGTGTCACGAGGAAGATCGCAGTTTTCGTTGGGGTCATGGGATAGCTGGGTCACGGGACAGTGATTCAGCTGTCACACGGCCCGGTGATTTCGGCGTTACAACAGAAAAAGGGCGCCCGGATTGCTCCGCGCGCCCTCTTTTCAATTCGCGACGTGGCGAAGCCACGCCGTCGGTCGTCGCTGCTCGACGCCGGCCGACAGCGGCTGTGCGCTCTCGCGCACCGCTGCCGGCACGGCTGCTCAGCCGCTATAGTACATATCATACTCGACCGGGCTGGGCGTCATCTCCCAGCGCGCGACTTCGGCGCGCTTGATCTCGATATACGCCTCGATCTGGTCCGCCGAGAACACGTCGCCCTTGAGCAGGAAATCGTGGTCCGCCGCCAGGCAGTCGAGCGCCTCGCGGAGCGAACCCGCGACGGTCGGGACCTGCGCGAGCTCTGCCGGCGGCAGGTCGTACAGATTCTTGTCCATCGCTTCGCCCGGATGGATCTTGTTGAGGATGCCGTCCATGCCCGCCATCATCAGCGCCGCATAGGCGAGATACGGGTTGGCGAGCGCGTCGGGGAAGCGCACTTCGACGCGCTTCGCCTTGGGGCCGGTGCCGTAGGGAATGCGGCACGAGGCCGAGCGGTTGCGTGCCGAATAAGCGAGCAGCACCGGGGCTTCGTAGCCGGGGACGAGGCGCTTGTAGCTGTTGGTCGACGGGTTGGTGAAGGCGTTGACCGCCTTGGCGTGCTTGATCACGCCACCGATGAAATACAGGCACATGTCGCTCAGGCCCGCATAGCCGTTGCCGGCGAACAGCGGCGTCTTGCCGTTCCAGATCGAGAAATGCGTGTGCATGCCCGAGCCGTTGTCCTCCTTGATCGGCTTCGGCATGAACGTCGCGGTCTTGCCGTAGGCGTGCGCGACCTGGTGGACGACGTACTTGTAGATCTGCATGCGATCCGCGGTCTGCGTCAGCGTGCCGAAGGTCAGGCCCAGCTCATGCTGCGCGGCCGCGACCTCGTGGTGATGCTTGTCGCAGGGCAGGCCCATCTCGATCATCGTCGAGACCATCTCGCCGCGGATGTCGACGGCCGAGTCGACCGGCGCGACCGGGAAATACCCGCCCTTCGCGCGCGGACGATGGCCCATATTGCCACCTTCATATTCGCGACCGGAATTGCCCGGCAGCTCGATGTCGTCGATCTTGTAGTAGCTGCTCGAATAGGTGTTTTCGAAGCGGACGTCGTCGAACATGAAGAATTCGGCTTCGGGGCCGACATAGACGGTGTCGCCGACGCCGGTAGTCAGCAAATACGCCTCGGCGCGCTTGGCGGTCGAGCGCGGGTCGCGGGCGTACAGCTCGCCGGTGACCGGATCGGCGATGTCGCAGATCAGGATCATCATCGGAGTCGCCGAGAACGGATCGATGTAGATCGCATCGAGATCGGGCTTGAGCGTCATGTCGCTCTCGTTGATCGCCTTCCAGCCCTCGATCGACGAACCGTCGAACATCAGGCCGTCGGTCAACTCGTCTTCGCCGATCAGGCTGGCGACCATCGTCAGATGCTGCCACTTGCCCTTGGGATCGGTGAACCGCAGATCGACCCACTCGATCTCCTGCTCCTTGATCATCTTGAGAACGTCGGAGGCCGAATTCGCCATGATGCTTGCCCTTCGTTTAAGAGATTGCCCACGCCGTGCGGGGGAATCTAATTGCTGTATGGAACTGGATTTCCACACAATGTTGCGCTGCGTCAAATGACGATGTCGTCACGCGTCGTCAACGCCGTATGTGTGGTTTCGACCTAGATCGCGTCGTCGTCGCGTTCGCCGGTGCGGATGCGAAGCGCGCTCTCGACCGGAATGACGAAAATCTTGCCATCGCCGATCCGGCCAGTCTGTGCGGCGGCCGCGATCGCCTCGACGACGCGCTGCGCAAGCCCGTCCTCGACGACGACTTCGAGCTTCACCTTGGGCAGGAAATCGACGACGTATTCCGCACCGCGATACAGCTCGGTGTGGCCCTTCTGCCGGCCGAAGCCCTTGGCCTCGGTCACGGTGATGCCGCTCACGCCGATCTCGTGGAGCGCTTCCTTCACCTCATCGAGCTTGAACGGCTTGATGATGGCTTCGATCTTTTTCACAGCTACGCCCCTGACAGTCGTTGAAACCCTCGCCCTTGCGGGCGCCTTGCACCAAGCGTGCCAGCCGCAGCGCCCTCGGGCAACCGTGGAATATCGTTGATTTCACTGCCCGAAATTGCGGCACCTGGGCGGTGCTTGCGCAATGTAAGGGCAGGGCGGTCGATCACAGGATCTCGTGCAGCCGCGCGATCGGACGGCCGAGCCGGACGCCCTTGTCGGTCTCGACCAGCGGGCGTTCGATCAGCAATGGATCGATCATCATCGCATCGAGGATCGCCTCGGCGTCGCCATGCTTCACGGCCTTGGCGCCGTCCTCGGCCATGCGGAGACCCTGGCGCGGCGTCATGCCCGCGCGGTCGTAGAGGCGGACGAGTTCCGTGCGGGTCGGCGGGGTCTTCAGATATTCGACGATCGTGACGTCCGCCCCGGCCTCCTGCAGCAGGGCGAGCGCCTCGCGGGACTTCGAGCAACGCGGGTTGTGGTAGATCGTCGCCTTCACGATGCAGCTTTTCCCGTACGCCATTCCGTCATCGCGCGCCGATACTGCTCGGATGCCTTGAGACGCGGCATGTAGCGGATCGGGCGGCGGCTTGCGAACGGCACGCTCATGTTCGTCAGGCTTCCCCGTGCGCCGCAATAGGTGCTGCACCCCCGATTGCCATCGTCGAGTTTGAGCGAAGACCCGGCGCGCGAGACCGTGAGCACGCACGCCGGTTCTCCGGGTAACGGCGTTTCGAGGTCGCGATAGACGAGTGTCGCCCCGCGGGAAGTCGCGATGCCAGCGATGTCGCACTGATGACCGTTGAAGAAATCGAGATGCGCGCGGACATAGGCTGCGTTCGCAGCTACGGGCACGATCTCGACGACATTCTCGCCCGTGTATTTTTCGCCGGTCACCGTGCCGTCGGCAAACTGGGCGTAATAGCGCCCGGCCAATCCCTTGACCGGATCGGGGGATGCCGGTCCCGCAGCCAGCAGGACCGGAACGGCAAGTAACATCCACCGCGACATCGTCCCTACGCCCCCTGCTTGGCCAACCACTCTTCCAGCCACTTGATCGTGTACGCGCCTTCCTGGAACTCGGGGTCGTCGAGCAGGGACTGATGCAGCGGGATCGTCGTCGTGACGCCTTCGATCACCATTTCCTCGAGCGCCCGCCGCAACCGGCGCAGCGCACCCTGCCGCGTCGTTCCGTAGACGATCAGCTTGGCGATCATCGAGTCGTAGTAGGGCGGCACGCGATACCCCGCGTACAGCCCGCTATCGACGCGGACGTGCATCCCACCTGGCGCATGATACACCTTCACCAGCCCCGGCGACGGCGCGAACGTGCGCGGGTCCTCGGCGTTGATGCGGCACTCGATCGCATGGCCGCGGAACTGGACGTCCTGCTGGCGGAGCGTCAGCGGATGGCCTTCCGCCACGCGGATCTGCTCGCGCACCAGATCCAGGCCGGTTATCATCTCGGTCACCGGATGCTCGACCTGGAGCCGGGTATTCATCTCGATGAAGTAGAACTCGCCCGCTTCCCACAGGAACTCGATCGTCCCCGCGCCGCGATAGCCCATGTCAGCCATCGCCTTGGCGACGATCCCGCCCATCCGCTCGCGCTCTTCCGCGGTGATGATCGGCGAGGGCGCTTCCTCGAGCACCTTCTGGTGGCGACGCTGCAACGAGCAGTCGCGCTCGCCCAAGTGAATCGCGTTACCCTCACCGTCGCCGAAGATCTGGAATTCGATATGCCGCGGATTGCCGAGGTATTTTTCCATGTAGACGGTCGCGTCGCCGAACGCGGCCTTCGCCTCGCTGCCGGCCTGCTGCATCTGCGTTTCGAGATCTTCGGCATCGTTGACGACCTTCATCCCGCGCCCGCCGCCGCCCGATGCCGCCTTGATGATCACCGGATAGCCGATCGACTCGGCGATCGCCTTTGCCTCGGCAATGTCGCTGATTGCGCCGTCCGAACCGGGGACGAGCGGCAACCCGAGCGCGCCCGCGGTGCGCTTCGCCTGGACCTTGTCGCCCATCGTGCGGATGTGCTCGGGCTTGGGCCCGACGAACAGGATGTTGTGCAGCTCGACGATCTCGGCGAACTGCGCGTTCTCGCTGAGGAAGCCGTAGCCCGGATGGATCGCGTCGGCGCCGCTGATCTCTGCCGCCGAGATGATGTTCGGGATGTTCAGATAGCTGTCGGTCGCCGATGGCGGTCCGATGCAGATCGCCTCGTCCGCGAGCCGAACGTGCATCGCGTCGGCGTCGGCGGTAGAGTGCACCGCGACCGTCTTGATGCCCATCTCGTGGCAGGCACGGTGGATCCGCAGCGCGATCTCGCCGCGATTCGCAATGAGCAGCTTGTTGATTTGCCGCATTATTCCACCACGACCAGCGGCTGGTCGAACTCGACCGGCTGGCCGTTCTCGACCAGGATCGCGGTCACGGTGCCGGCCGAGGGCGCGACGATCGTGTTCATCACCTTCATCGCCTCGATGATCAGCAGCGTATCGCCCGCATTGACCTTTTGGCCGACCGTCGAGAACGGCTTAGCCTCGGGGTTGGCGGCGAGATAGACGGTGCCGACCATCGGCGACTTGACCGCACTCGCGCTGATCGCGGGGGCGGACGCGCCGACCTCAGCCTGCGGGATCGACAGCGGTGGCGACACGGGGGCCGGGGCGGGCGCCTGCGCATAGTGCGCTACGGGTGCCGCCTGGGCGGCTTTCCGCGCGACGCGAATCCGGCGCGAGCCGTCCTCGACTTCGATCTCGGTCAGCTGCGTGGTGTCGAGCAGTTCGGCGAGCTGGCGCACCAGGGTCACGTCGACCTGCATTGCGCCCGTGCTGCCAAAGGGGGTGGTTTCTGGTGTATCGTTCATGGCGGGGCCTCCTGTCAGAACCGTGCGACGGCTTCAAGCGCGAGCAGATACGAAAGCGCGCCGAAACCCGCGATCGTACCCTTCGCCGCCTGACCGACCAGGCTCACATGCCTGAACGATTCACGGGTGTGGGGATTGGAAAGATGCACTTCGATGACCGGCGTCTTCACGCCCTTGATCGCGTCGTGGACCGCGACCGAGGTATGCGTGAACGCGCCGGCGTTGAGGATCACCGCCTTCGCCCCGCGTGCCTGCGCCTCCTGGATCCAGTCGACGAGGTGGCCCTCGTGATTCGACTGGCGCATGTCGATCTCCAGGTCGAGCTCGCGCGCGCGGTCTTCCAGCATCCCGGCGATATCGTCGAGCGTCTCGTCGCCATAGATTTCCGGCTCGCGCGTTCCCAGCAGATTGAGGTTGGGGCCGTTCAGGACGAATATCGTATCGGGCAAGGGCGGCCTTTCGGTTACGGGTCGGTTGCGGGTGCTACGGAGCGGTCTCTATATGCGGCTCACGCCATTCCTTACAGGCCCGTCTCGCGACAAGTCGAGCCGCGCCGTCGCTATATAATGGATACTGTACCCATGCCCCATTCAGACGGCACCGTCTCGATCACCGTCAACGGCGAGCACAAGCGTGTCGCTGCCGGGTTGAGCCTCGCGGGACTCGCGACCGAACTCGGCCTCGTACCCGAGAAGATTGCGGTCGAGCGCAACATGGAGGTGGTGCCGCGCTCGACCTTGGCGGACGTGATGGTCGAGGACGGCGACGATCTCGAGATCGTGCATTTCGTCGGAGGCGGGGACCATGATGATAGCGGGCATGAGGACAGCTGGACGGTCGCGGGCCAGACCTTCAAGTCGCGGCTGATCGTCGGCACCGGCAAATACAAGGATTTCGCGCAGAACGCCGCCGCGGTCGAGGCATCAGGCGCGGAGATCGTCACTGTCGCCGTGCGCCGCGTCAACGTGTCGGATCGCAACGCGCCGATGCTGACCGACTTCATCGATCCGAAGAAGATCACCTACCTCCCCAACACCGCCGGCTGCTTCGACGCCGAATCGGCGATTCGCACGCTGCGACTGGCGCGCGAGGCGGGCGGCTGGGAGCTGGTGAAGCTCGAAGTGCTCGGCGAGGCGAAGACGCTTTATCCCGACATGGTCGAGACACTGCGCGCGACCGAGATCCTGGCGAACGAGGGCTTCAAGCCGATGGTCTATTGCGTCGACGATCCGATCGCCACCAAGCGCCTCGAGAACGCCGGCGCTGTCGCGATCATGCCGCTGGGCGCGCCGATCGGTTCGGGGCTGGGCATCCAGAACCGCGTGACGATCCGGTTGATCGTCGAGGGGGCAGGGGTGCCCGTGCTGGTCGATGCCGGCGTCGGCACCGCGTCGGATGCGGCGGTGGCGATGGAGCTCGGTTGCGACGGCGTGCTGATGAACACCGCGATTGCCGAGGCGAAGGACCCGCTGATGATGGCCGCGGCAATGAAGCTGGCTATCGAATCAGGGCGTCTGGCCTATCGCGCCGGGCGCATGGGCCAGCGCCGCTATGCCGATCCGTCGAGCCCGCTGGCAGGTCTGATCTGAAACAGTCTGATCTGAAACAGGGGTCATGACGAGAACGTCACGGAACCCACGGTAAAGACAGCCGTTATATCTCCACAAGTTCAAGCGGCCCGGCAGTCGGGTCTGCAAAGATGATGGAGGCTCTGATGGGTGAGTTCACCGATAAGGTCGCAGCAGCAGGCAACAAGGTTGCAGGCAACGTCAAGGAAGCCGTCGGCAAGGCGACCGATAACGAGAAGCTGGTAGCCGAGGGCGAGGCGCAGCAGGCCAAGGGCACTGCGCAGAACGTCAAGGGCAGCGTCAAGGGCGCACTCGGCGACGACATCTAAGCTTTAGCTTGGTGTGGGAATACAGGCCGCTTCGGGAAACCGGAGCGGCCTTTTCTTTGTCCGGTAGGTTTTTACTGCCGCCACTATCAGAACTGCCACCACCCCGGCGAAGGCCGGGGCCCAATTGGGGGACGATTCTGATAAAGGGCGGGGCGCCGTTACCTCGGACATGCCAATTGGGCCCCGGCCTTCGCCGGGGTGGTGCAGAGAACCGAACCAAACCACCTTGCCCAACCCGCCAACCTCCCTCACGAGCACCCGCATGACTCTCCCCACCCGCAGCTATGCCGCCTTCCTGTTCGACATGGACGGCACGATCCTGACCTCGATCGCGTCGGCCGAGCGCACCTGGACCAAATGGGCGATCGCGCACGGCCTCGACGCCGCGACGTTCGTCCCGACGATCCACGGCGTGCAATCGGTCGAGACTGTCCGACGCCTGAACCTCCCCGGTGTGGATCCGGTTGCCGAAGCCGCAGCGATCACCGCGGCCGAGATGAAGGACGTGGACGATATTGAGCCCATCGCCGGCGCCGCGGCGTTCCTGGCAAGCCTGCCGCCCGAACGCTGGACGATCGTCACTTCGGCACCGCGAGCGTTGGCCGAAGTCCGGTTAAAGGCGGCTGGCCTGCCGATCCCTTCGACCATGATCGCGGCCGATGACATCCCCAACGGCAAGCCGGCACCCGATTGTTTCCTAGTCGCGGCCAAACGGCTCGGCTTTGCGGCGGGCGATTGCCTCGTGTTCGAGGACGCCGCCGCTGGGATCGCGGCGGGTGAAGCGGCGGGGGCGGATGTGCTGGTTATCACCGCCACGCATTCGCACGGGGTGAAGACGTCGCATCCTACGGCGGCCGATTATATCGGGCTATCGGTGGCGGCGCGTGCGGACGGGCTTGCCCTCACGCGAGACTGACACGCCCCCGCTCGTCATCCTGACGACGTCAGGACCCCAAGCCACGATGGTCGGCATCTGGTATCCTGGGTCCTGACTTTCGTCAGGATGACGGGAGTGTGGGGGATCTTCCACCCTGCTCTTAGAACAGCCCCTCGATCAGCCCGTCCTCGTTCAAATGGATCGCCTCCGCCGCCGGCACGCGCGGCAGGCCCGGCATGGTCATGATCTCGCCGCAGATCGCCACGACGAACCCCGCACCAGCGGCGAGGCGGACTTCGCGGACCGGAACGATGTGGCCGGTTGGCGCGCCTAACAAGGCGGGATCGGTCGAGAAGCTGTACTGGGTCTTGGCAAGGCACACGGGCAGATGCCCATAGCCCGCGTCCTCCCAGCGCCTGAGCTGCGCCAATACGCTCGGCTCGGCGACCGCGTGTTCGGCGCGATAGATGCGCCGCGCGACCGTGTCGATCTTGTCGAACAGCGACAGTTCGTCGCCATAGATCGGCGCAAATCCGCCGCCATGCGTCTCGCAGATTTCGGCGACCGCGTCGGCCAGCTCGACTGCGCCGGCGCCGCCTTCGGCCCAATGCCGGCAGAGGATCGCGCGCGAGCCGTGCTGGGCCGCGGCCTCCTGGATCGCGGCGATCTCGGCATCGCTGTCGGTGTAGAAATGGTTGATCGCGACGATCGCGGGGACGCCGAACTGGCGGATGTTCTCGATATGGCGGACGAGGTTGACCGCGCCCTTGCGGACCGCCTCGACGTTCTCGTGCGCGAGATCGGCCTTCGCCACGCCGCCGTTCATCTTCAGCGCGCGCGCGGTGGCGACGATCACGACCGCGTCGGGGGCGAGACCCGCCTGGCGGCACTTGATGTCGAAGAACTTCTCTGCGCCCAGGTCGGCGCCAAAGCCGGCTTCTGTAACGACGTAATCGCCGAGCGACAGCGCCGCCCGCGTCGCGATGACCGAGTTGCAGCCATGCGCGATGTTGGCGAAAGGGCCGCCGTGAAGGAAGGCGGGCGTGCCTTCGAGCGACTGGACGAGATTTGGCTTGATCGCTTCGGCCAGCAGCACCGCCATCGCGCCGTCGGCCTTGAGATCGCGCGCGGTGATCGGCTTGCGGTCGCGGGTGTAGGCAACGACGATATCGCCCAGTCGCCGCTCCATGTCGGCGAGGTCGTTGGCGAGGCACAGGATCGCCATGACTTCGGAGGCAACGGTGATGTCGAACCCCGATTCGCGCGGATAGCCGTTGGCGACGCCGCCGATCGACTGGACGATGTCGCGTAGTGCACGGTCGTTCATGTCGAGGACGCGGCGCCAGACCACGCGGCGGACGTCGATCTGGAGCGCGTTGCCCCAGTGGATGTGGTTGTCGATCATCGCCGCGAGCAGGTTGTGCGCGGCGGTAATTGCGTGAAAATCACCGGTGAAGTGGAGGTTGATGTCCTCCATCGGCGCGACCTGCGCGCGTCCGCCGCCGGTCGCGCCGCCCTTGGTGCCGAAGCAGGGGCCGAGCGAGGGTTCGCGTAACGCCAGAACCGCTTTGCGCCCGGTGTGGCGCAGCGCATCGGCGAGACCGATCGAGGTGGTCGTCTTGCCTTCGCCCGCGGGAGTCGGGTTGATCGCGGTGACGAGGATCAGGCGGCCTTTCGCGCTCGATTTGCGCGTTTCGAGCCAGTCGAGCGCGATCTTGGCCTTGTAGCGGCCATAGGGCTCGATCGCCGCGTCGGGGATGCCAAGGCCGTCCGCGATGGTGGCGATGGGGCGCAGCGCGACGCTGCGGGCGATGGCGATATCGGTGTCCATGCGGGCGTGCGTAGCGGCGGACGGGGCGGGGTGCCAGAGTTGCGTAACGATCCGACGTCAAACACGCTGACCACCCCGGCGAAGGCCGGGGCCCAATTGGGGGACGATGCGGGGAGAGCGTTGCCTCCAGTTACTCTGACCTTCCCAATTGGGCCCCGGCCTTCGCCGGGGTGGTATGGTGAGGGCTGGACTTCCCTTGACGCGTGCCGCGGCTAAGCCGCCCTTCGACTACCTGCGAAGGCAGGCGCTCAGGACAGGCTACGTCGAACGGGGCTGCGGGCCCCGCCGGCCGGGCGTGATGCCGGGTCCGCGCCGGAGCTTTCGCTCCGGCTTGGGCATCACGCCGCGAACTGGTTCATCGTGTTGTGCGCGCCGCCCGCCTTCAGCGCCGCCTCGCCCGCGAAATACTCCTTGTGGTCGTCGCCGAGGTCCGAGCCGGACATGTTCTGGTGCTTCACGCAGGCGATACCCTCGCGGATTTCCTTGCGCTGCACCCCCTTCACATAGCCAAGCATCCCCGCATCGCCGAAATACTCCTTGGCGAGATTGTCGGTCGAGAGCGCGGCCGTGTGGTAGGTCGGCAGCGTGATCAGGTGGTGGAAGATGCCGGCGCGCTTGGCCGAATCCGCCTGGAAAGTGCGGATGCGTTCGTCGGCTTCGTCAGCGAGCGCGGTGCCGTCATAGTCGACGCTCATCAGGCGCGCGCGATCATAGGCGGATACGTCCATGCCCTCGGAGACCCAAGCATCGAACACCTGCTGGCGGAAGTTCAGCGTCCAGTTGAAGCTCGGCGAGTTGTTGTAGACGAGCTTCGCGTTAGGCACGACTTCGCGGATCCGATCGACCATGCCGGCGATCTGTTCGATGTGCGGCTTCTCGGTCTCGATCCAGAGCAGGTCGGCACCGTTCTGGAGCGACGCGATGCAGTCCATCACGCAGCGATCTTCGCCCGAGCCGGCGCGGAACTGGAACAGGTTCGAGGGCAGGCGCTTCGGACGGAGCAGCTTGCCGTCGCGGTTGAGGATGACGTCGCCGTTCCGTGCGGTCGTGGGATCGATCTCCTCGCAGTCGAGGTACGAGTTATACTGGTCGCCGAGATCGCCCGGCTCCTTGCTGACTGCGATCTGCTTGGTGAGACCAGCGCCGAGCGAGTCGGTGCGCGTGACGATGATGCCGTCCTCGACGCCGAGTTCGAGGAAGGCGTAGCGGCAGGCGCGGACCTTCGCGAGGAAGTCCTCGTGCGGCACGGTGACCTTGCCGTCCTGGTGGCCGCACTGCTTCTCGTCGCTCACCTGGTTCTCGATCTGGAGCGCGCAAGCCCCCGCCTCGATCATTTTCCGCGCGAGCAGGTACGTTGCCTCGGCATTGCCGAAGCCGGCGTCGATGTCGGCGATGATCGGGACGACGTGCGTCTGGTGGTTTTCGATCGCGTTGAGCAGGCGCTGTTCCTCGATCGCATTGCCGGCGGCACGGGCCGCGTCGACGTCGCGGAACATCATGCCGAGTTCGCGGGCGTCGGCCTGGCGGAGGAAGGTGTAGAGTTCCTCGATCAACGCGGGGACGCTGGTCTTCTCGTGCATCGACTGGTCAGGCAGCGGGCCGAATTCGCTGCGCATCGCCGCGACCATCCAGCCCGAGAGGTACAGATACCGGCGGTCGGTGGTGCCGAAATGCTTCTTGATGCTGATCATCTTCTGCTGCGCGATGAACCCGTGCCAGCAGCCGAGCGACTGGGTGTAGTTGGCCGGGTCCGCGTCGTAGGCGGCTATGTCCTTGCGCATGATCGCCGCAGTGTAGCGGGCGATGTCGAGCCCGGTCGCGAAGCGGTTCTGGAGCCGCATCCGCGCGACCGATTCGGGCGAGATCGCGTCCCAGGTACCGTTCCGGTCGGCGATGAGGTTGGTCAACTGGGCGATGTGAGTCTGGTAGGTCACGGGCGATCCTTCGCTGCTGCGTTGATCGTCGTGTAGGGTTGTTGACAGGGTTTTTACTGGGAATACCGCGCGGCGGCGGGTGTTGGTGTCGGTTGCGTCGGGGCCAGGGATGTCGCGTTGTGAAGAATGTTACACGCTCCATGCTGGACTCCCGCGCCCGAGGGAGTCCAGGGATCACACGTGGTTCGCTAAGTAACCCTGTTCCCCCGCTTTCGCGGGGGAACAGTCACGTCGCTGTTCCCTCTCGGGGCGTCAGTCTGCTTCGGGCACCCGGTCGGCGACCGTCGCCGTAAGCGGCTCTGCCAGCGCCGTTTCACCAAGCGACGCGAGCACTGCCGCCGCCAGCGCGTCGAGGCCGTATGGCTTCTCCAGCATGATCGCATCGGTTTCGTCGGCGACCGATGCGGTATCCCCGGTCGCGAAGACGATGCCGACGCCCGGCCTGAGCGTCCGCGCGGTCCGGGCGAAGTCGGGTCCGGACACGCCCGGCAGGTTCACGTCGGTCACCAGCGCGTCGATCGGCACGGTCTGGAGCGCGGTCATCGCATCCTCCGCGCTCGCCGCGTCGACCACGACGAAGCCGCTGCCCTGCAGCATCTCGGCGGTGTTGGCGCGGATCAGCGCGTCGTCCTCGACCAGCAGCACGGTGCGGCGGGCAGGGGCGTCTAGACGGCGATCGGTATCGATCCTGGCGTCCCGCGCAACCTTCTCGGCGACGACGGGGCGCTGGCGGTTGGCGAGCACCTGGCGGAATTTCCGTGCCAGCGCCTCGCGCGTGTAGGGTTTCGACAACAGGTCGATCCCGGCGTCCAGCTTGCCGCCGTGGACGATCGAATTCTCGGTATATCCGGATGTGAACAGCACCGCGAGATCGGGCAGGCGCTCCTTGGCTTTCCGCGCAAGCTCAGGGCTTTTCAGCGTCCCGGGCATCACCACGTCGGTGAACAGCAGGTCGATCGGCACGCCACTCTCGACCACGTTGAGCGCGCTGGCGGCATCAACCGCCTTGAGGACGCTATAGCCGAGATCGGTCAGCAGCTCGACCACGGTCGCACGCACCTCGTCATCGTCCTCGACGACCAGCACGGTTTCGGTGCCACCGGCGATCGGACCGGCGTCCATGATCACCTCGACGTCCTCGCTTTCCATCGCGCGGGGCAGATAGAGCTTGATCGTGGTGCCTTCGCCGACCTCGGAATAGATCTTCACATGGCCGCCGGACTGTTTGACGAAGCCGTAGACCATCGACAGGCCGAGGCCCGAGCCCTTGCCTTCGCTCTTGGTCGAGAAGAACGGTTCGAACACCTTCTCGATGATCTCCGGCGACATGCCGCTGCCGGTGTCGGACACCGCGAGCATGACGTACTGGCCCGCCTGGACCTCGTCGTGACCGAGCGCATAGGCGTCGTCGAGATGCGCGTTGCCGAGCTCGATCGTCAGCTTGCCCTGGCCGTCCATCGCGTCGCGCGCGTTGATCGCGAGGTTGAGCAGGGCATTCTCGATCTGTGCGGGGTCGATGAAGGTGTTCCACAGGCCACCGCCGACGATCGTCTCGATTTCGATGCCCTCGCCGATCGCCCGCCGCAGCATGTCGTCCATCCCGCGCACGAACCGCGTGACGTTGACGACCTTCGGTTCGAGCGCCTGGCGACGGCCGAAGGCTAGCAGCTGCGAAGCGAGTTTGGAGCCGCGCGATACGCCGGCCATCGCGTTCTCGACCCAGCGTTCGGCGCGCGCGTTGCCGGCCAGGTTCTTGCCGAGCAACTGGAGATTGCCCGAGACGACTTGCAACAGATTGTTGAAGTCATGCGCGACGCCGCCGGTGAGCTTGCCGACCGTCTCCATCTTCTGCGACTGGGCGAGCTTGGCCTCGGCTTGGCGGCGCTCGTCGATCTCGCGGATGACGCGCGCTTCGAGCGTTTCGTTGAGCTGGCGGAGCTGATCCTCGGCGCGCTCGCGGTGACGGACCTGACGAGCGAGTGCCTCTGCCTGCTCACGAAGGGCCGCTTCGGCGGCGCGCTGGTGGGTTATGTCGGTGTGGACGCCGACCCATTCGAGGACCTCGCCCGCCTCATCGAGGATCGGCAGGCTGCGGACCGCGAACGTGCGCCACGTGCCGCAATGGCGGCGGACGCGGTGTTCGAACACGAACATCGACTTGCTCAGGACGGCGGCGGTCCAGGCCTTGATCGTCGAGGCGACGTCGTCGGGATGGATCGCGTCGGCCCAGCCGAAATTCTGGTATTCGTCGATCGACTGGCCGGTGAGCGTCGCCCAGCCGGGCTGTTCGCCGATCATCCGGCCGTCCGGGCTGTTGGTCCAGAGCACGCCGTGGACCG
This sequence comes from Sphingomonas sp. M1A8_2b, assembly GCF_053345535.1. Lineage (NCBI taxonomy): Bacteria > Pseudomonadati > Pseudomonadota > Alphaproteobacteria > Sphingomonadales > Sphingomonadaceae > Sphingomonas > Sphingomonas sp. M1A8_2b. Next base: position 1,694,911 of record NZ_JBKFAH010000001.1, read on the forward strand.
CGTCCATCGCGGTGCGGAAGCGGCCGTTGCTGATCCCGACCGCCGCCTCGCGTTCGGCGCGTTCTTCGACGTCGATGCCGAGGATGTAGATGCCGGGGATCGAGCCATCCGCGGCGATGTGCGGCACGTAGCGGAACTCTGACCGGCGGTGGCGACCGTCCTTATGCGGGAAGATCGCCTCGGTCGTGAAGCTCTCGCCGGCGAAGGCGCGGTCGAACGACGGGCGGCGATCCGCATACGCCGCATCGCCGAGCACCTCGCGGACCGGTTTGCCGATCATCGCTGCGGGGTCGGCACCGAGCCACTCTTCATACTGCGCGTTGGCGAGGCGGTAGACGTGATCGCGGTCGACATAGGAGATCAGCATCGGCACCGCATCGGTGACGCGGCGCAGTTCGGCTTCGCTGGCGGCGAGGCGGTGTTCGGCTTCGACCCGGCCGGTATTGTCGACCATCGTGCAGAGCACCCCACCGACGCCGGCATGCGGGCGGTAGACGGGGGTATAGAACAGGTCGAGCGTCAGCGTCTCGGGACCCTCAGGGCGCTGGAACAGGATCGGCTGGTCACGATAGGCGACGGTCTCGCCGCGGAAGCCGGCGTCGAGGACGGCGCGGTTCCAGTCCCAGACTTCGGGGAAGGCGGTCGCGACCGGGCTGCCAAGCGCGGCGGGGTGGCGGTCGCCGGCGACGGCGCGATAGCTGTCGTTGTAGAGCATGATGTGCTCGGGGCCCCACATCACGACCTTGGCGACCGGCGAGTTGAGGATGTTAGCGAGCGTGACGCGGAGCTCGGCGGGCCACGAGTCGATCGGGCCGAGGGAGGTCGCGCTCCAGTCGCGCTGGCGGACCAGCATGCCGCATTCGCCGCCACCGATCAGGGTTTCGGCGGGTCTGGCGGGTGCGCCGCGCTCGCGCATCTGTTCGAGCGCGGTGCGGACGATCGCAGTGGCATCGCCATGCCCTGCGGCAGTGAGGTCGTCGATGTAGCTGCCGAGGTCGGATGGCAGGGAAATGGTACGCGACGAGACTGGCGACGGGACTGGCGACGAGACGGGGGTTGTCATGCCGGACTAGTGGGTTTGCGGCGCACGCGTGTCAATGAATACACGTGGTTAGGGGCGGTCTGGAAAGGGCGTGTGTCCCCCAGGTACCACCCCGGCGGAGGCCGGGGCCCAATTGGGTGACGTCGTTAACAGAGCGTTGCGCGCTATTATTGCCACCTCTCCAATTGGGCCCCAGCCTTCGCCGGGGTGGTCCTTGGTGAAGGTAGCCGAGTCTCACTTTTGTTTCCCCGCGAAGGCGGGGATCCAGACTGGGCTCCCGCCTTCGCGGGAGAGCAAGGGGGCGAGGGGCGTCCGGCGATTTGCACTGACCGGCTCCCGCCCCCTTGTCGCTTACTGACTCAACCCTCGGTACGCGGCAGACCGAGCGGGTTGCCGTGCTTGACCGCCTTCGGCAGCAACGCGTCGGGCAGGTCCTGATAGCAGACCGGGCGCAGGAAGCGCTCGATCGCCGCGGTGCCGACCGAGGTCGTGCGTGGATCGGACGTCGCCGGGAACGGCCCGCCATGCACCATCGCCGGGGCGACCTCGACGCCGGTCGGCCAGCCATTGGCGAGAATGCGACCGGCCTTGCGCTCCAGCACCGGCAACAGCGCCGCCGCGTCCGCATAGTCGCCCTCGTCGATCTGCAGCGTGACCGTCAGCTGACCCTCGATCTTTTCGAGCACGCTGTGGACCTCGGCGAGGTCGGTGCAGCGGACGATGATCGACGCAGCGCCGAACACTTCGTGGGACAGCGCCGGGTCGGCGACGAACGCCTTGCCGGTGGTGGAGAACAGAGCCGCACGACCGCGATTCGAGCCCTCGGCTTCGGTCCCGCGGGCGAGCGTCTCGACCGCGTCATGACCGGCGAGCGCCGCGACGCCCTGCTCGTAGCTGGCGTGGATGCCGGGAGTCAGCATGACCTGAGGCGCGGCCTCGCCGAGCGCGGCGGCGGCGGCGTCGACGAAGGTGTCGAGGTCAGGACCGTCGACCGCGACGACGATGCCGGGGTTGGTGCAGAACTGGCCCGAACCCATCGTCAGCGACCCGACATAGGCCTTGCCGAGCGCTTCGCCCCGCGCCGCGAGCGCAGCCGGGAACAGGATCACCGGGTTGATGCTGCTCATCTCGGCATAGACCGGGATCGGCTCGGCACGTGCTGCGGCGAGCGCGACCAGTGCAAGGCCGCCGCCCCGCGAACCGGTGAAGCCGACTGCCTTGATCCGCGGATCGGTGACGAGTGCCGCGCCGAGCTCGTTCGCCGGACCCTGGACCAGCGAGAACACGCCCTCGGGTAGACCGCATTTGGCGACCGCAGCCTGGATCGCCTTGCCGACCATCACCGACGTACCAGGATGCGCGGGGTGACCCTTGACGACGACCGGGCAACCGGCGGCGAGTGCGGAGGCGGTGTCGCCGCCCGCGACCGAGAAGGCGAGCGGGAAGTTCGACGCACCGAACACCGCGACCGGGCCGACCGCGATCCGGCGCTGGCGCAGGTCTGAGCGCGGCATCGGCTTGCGGTCCGGCTGTGCCTGATCGATCACGACCGACGCCCAGGTGCCGGCGCGCAGATGCTTGGCGAACAGTCGGAGCTGGCCGGTGGTACGACCGCGCTCACCCTCGAGGCGCGGGCGGGGCAGGCCGCTTTCCTGGATCGCGCGCGCGACGAGCGGCTCGTGGATCGCCTCGATCTCGTCGGCGATCGTCTCGAGGAAGACCGCGCGGGCCTCCGGATCGATCTCGCGGAAGGTGTCGAATGCGGCTTCGGCGAGCTTGCACGCGTCGGCAACGTCTGCCTCGCTGGATACCGCGAAGGCGGGCTCGATCTTCGCGTCGGTCGAGGGATCGATCGCGAGGAAGGTGACGTCGCTGCTTACGGCGCGCGCGCCGATCGGGAAGGTGCCGTCCATATCAATTCTCCAGGTCGGTCGCGGCGGGCCTGGGCCTCGTCGCGACATTTCGGTATCGGATCGCTTGGTGTCGCAGGCGAAATAAGGGTGTGACCGATAACACGCAAGGTAAGGACTGCTCGCGGCGGACACGGCTGCGCCGCGACACGCAGGACAAACCGAGGATCCGACGTATGCCAGTTACTCCTGCATAACGGCCAGTCCTCGTAGCGGCTCCCAGCGAACTGCGTTTCGCATTTCGCTCGGAGCAAGCCCGCAGCGAGCATCCGGAGCGCGTGGTCATCGGGGAGGAGCGGGGCGGATCGTGTCATGCCCGACAAATATCTGGTATGGGATCAATCGGATGCCGCACCGGGGCGGCATTTTGCACGGGTGAGTCCATGGTTGACCTCAGGGAGGCCGCTGCGGTAGCGCTCCCATCGAAGAATAGCGTTCAGGAGAGTTTGCAGTGGACCGTGTACCGGTAAGGCCGTTCCGATCGCGTGACTGGTTCGCGGATCCTGCCCGCTCCGATATGACGGCGCTCTACCTCGAACGGTTCATGAATTACGGGCTGACCCCTGCGGAACTGCGGTCAGGGAGACCGATCATCGGCATCGCGCAGTCGGGCAGCGATCTCAGCCCCTGCAATCGCATCCATCTAGACCTCGCCAAGCGGACGCGTGACGGCATCCGCGATGCAGGCGGGATCGCGATGGAGTTTCCGGTTCACCCGATTTTCGAGAATTGCCGGCGGCCGACCGCGGCGCTCGATCGCAACCTGGCGTATCTGGGGCTGGTCGAGACGCTCTACGGCTATCCGATCGACGCGGTCGTGCTGACCACCGGGTGCGACAAGACCACGCCGAGCGGCATCATGGCGGCGTCGACCGTCGATATTCCGGCGATCGTGCTGTCGGGCGGGCCGATGCTCGACGGCTGGCACGACGGCGAACTGGTCGGGTCGGGGACGGTGATCTGGCGCAGCCGGCGCAAGCTGGCCGCGGGCGAGATCGACGAGGAGGAATTCCTCAACCGCGCCACCGACAGTGCGCCCTCGGCCGGGCATTGCAACACGATGGGCACGGCCTCGACGATGAACGCAGTCGCTGAGGCGCTCGGATTGTCGCTGACCGGCTGCGCGGCAATCCCCGCGCCGTACCGCGAGCGCGGGCAGATGGCGTACGAGACCGGGCGGCGGATCGTCGAGATGGCGTATGAGGATCTGCGCCCGTCGAAGATCCTCACGCGCGAGAGCTTCCTGAATGCGATCCGCGTGGTCAGCGCGATCGGCGGGTCGAGCAATGCGCAGCCGCATATCATGGCGATGGCGCAGCATGCCGGGGTGACGCTATACCCGGAGGACTGGTCGGATCATGGCTACGACCTGCCGTTGCTGGTGAACATGCAGCCGGCGGGCAAGTATCTCGGCGAGCGGTTTCACCGGGCGGGCGGCGTGCCCGCGGTGCTGCACGAACTGATCGCGGGCGGGAAGCTCGACACGTCGTGCCTGACCGTCACGGGGCGATCGATCGGTGAGAACATCGCGGGCCGCGAGACGCGTGATCGCGAGATGATCAAGCCGTTCGACGCGCCGATGATGGAGCGCGCCGGCTTCCTGGTGCTCAAGGGCAATCTGTTCGATTTCGGGATCATGAAGACGTCGGTGATCTCGCCGGCGTTCCGCGCGCGCTATCTCTCGACGCCGGGCGCGGAAGATCGGTTCGAGGCGCGGGCGATCGTGTTCGAGGGTTCGGACGATTATCACCACCGGATCAACGACCCTGCGCTCGACATCGACGAGGGCTGTATCCTGGTGATCCGCGGCGCGGGGCCGATCGGCTGGCCGGGCTCGGCGGAAGTCGTCAACATGCAGCCGCCCGACGCGCTGATCCAGCGCGGCGTGCTCGCGCTGCCGACGCTCGGCGACGGGCGGCAGTCGGGGACGTCGGACAGTCCGTCGATCCTGAACGTCTCGCCCGAGAGCGCGGTCGGCGGCGGATTGTCGTGGATCCGGACGGGCGACGTCGTGCGGATCGATCTGGTCGCGGGCACCTGCGACGCGCTGGTCGAGCCGGACGAGATCGCGCGACGCAAGGGCGAGGGGCTGCCACCGGTGCCCGAAAGCAATACGCCGTGGGAGGAACTGTACCGCGAGAAGACCGGACAGCTCGCCGAGGGCGGCGTGCTGGACTTCGCGGTAAAGTATCGTGGGATTTCCGCCAAAACGCCGCGGCATAACCACTGAGGGCAATATGGCCATCCCGTTCGCCGGGATGGCCATACCGCGTCTTACAGCGTGACCGGCTCGACCGGAACGCCGGGGACGTCGACGCGGAAAGTGAACAGATTGCCGGCGAGCGGCTGTTCCGCAAGCGCTGCGGCGTCGAGGCCCTTCGCCGCGGTCGTCGCATAGGCGGTCCGGCCGTCCGCGCCACCGAGCGCGATCTTGGTGATGTTGGCGACCGGGAAGCGCACCACATCGGTGCAGGTGCCGTCCGGCGCAAAGCGGCGCGCGGCCCAGCCACCGAAGAAGCCGACCCAGACGCCGCCTTCGGAATCGCAGATCGCACCGTCGGGATGGCCATCGTCGGGGCCCACGACGATGAACGGACGGCGATCGTCGAGCGTGCCATCGGCACCGACCGTCCACGCGTCGATCTGCTTGCCGAGCGTATCGACCGTGTAGAGCGTGCGGCCATCGGGCGAGATCGCCGGACCGTTGGTGATCGCGACGGGCGGCACGTCGGTCTGCGTCAGTGTGCCGTCCTGCCAGTGGTGGACGTGCCCGGACTTGGCAGTCTCGGCATTGTCCATCGTCCCGAACCAGACCCGGCCATCGGGCGCGCGTGCCGCGTCGTTGAGGCGGTTGCCGGGCATCTCGACGTGAACGGGCGCGAGCAGGTTGAACGAACCAGTCGCCGGGTCAAACCGGTGCAGCCCGCCGCGGACACCGGCGAGAAAACCGCCACCGGTTTCCGGGATCACCCAGCCGACCTGATCGGGTGCTTCCCACGAGTCCAGCGATGCCGAGTCGGGATCGAACCGGTACACGCAGGGCGCCTTGATATCGACGAACCAGAGCGCGCTGTCGCGAGCGACCCAGATCGGGCCTTCGCCGAGCGTCGCACCGACGTCGCAGATGCTGGTCGCATGGGTCTCGGCGGGCATCTCAGCGCCACCCCGCATCGACGAAATAATCGTGACCGGTACACATCCGCGCATCGTCGGAGGCGAGGAACAGCACCAGTGCGGCGACGTCGGCGGGCTGGACGCGGGTCTTCAGGCACTGCGCGGCGATGATCTCGGCCTCGCCCTCTGGCGTGTACCATTTCAGCTGGCGCGGCGTCTCGACATTGCCGGGGACGATCGTGTTGACGCGGATACCGTCGCCGCCCAGATCGCGCGCCATCGCTCGCGTCATGCCCTCGATACCGGCCTTGGCGGTCTGATAGAGCATCAGTTCGGGCAGCGCGAGATGCCACGAGATCGACCCGAAATTCAGGATCACGCCGCCGCCCGCACGCTTCATCGACGGCACCACCGCCTGCGCTGCGAAGAACAGGTGGCGAAGATTGGTCGCCATCCGCTCGTCCCAATAGTCGGGCGTGATTTCCTCGATCGTATGGCGATCGTCGTTGGCGGCGTTGTTGATCAGGATGTCGATCCCGCCGAGCCGGCTCTCGATCGTCGCGACCGTGGTCTTCAACGCATCGATATCGCGCAGGTCGAGCGGCAGGAAGATCGGCGCCGTCGCGACGGCAGGCGTCAGCGTGGCGATCAAATCGTGCGCGGCATCCTCGGCCATGTCGACGAACGCAACGTGCGCGCCCTGCCGCGCGAACGCCTCGACCAGCCCGGCGCCGATTCCCGACGCGCCGCCGGTGATCAGGACGCGTTTGCCTTTGAGGCTTGGATAGATCGCCGTCTGGTCGGCGGCTTGGGTCTTCTGCAGCACGGGGTTACGCTCCCTGGTTCTTGGTTTGCGCCAGCAGGCCACGGCCCGCCAGATTGCGCATGAGATCACCGATCCCGTAATTCCACGGCGCGGCGTCCTTCGACGTCGTTACCGGATTGACCAGCGCACCGAGCTTCGGGTTCGAGATCGTGACGACGTCGCCGACCGCGTGCGTAAAGCCGCGGCCGGGCTCGTCGCGATCCTGCGTCGGCGCGAACAGCGTACCGAGGAACAGCACGAAGCCGTCGGGATACTGGTGCTCGCTCATCGCCTGGCGGACGAGGTCCTCGGGATCGCGGCTGATCTGGTCCATCGAACTGCTGCCCTCGAGCCGGTAGCCGTCGGTGCCGTCGATCGTCAGCACGATCTCGGACGCGCGGACGTCGTCCATCCCGAACGTCTCGTCGAACAGGCGGATGAACGGCCCGAGCGAGCAGGACGCGTTATTGTCCTTCGCCTTGCCGAGCAGCAGTGCGCTGCGGCCTTCGAAATCGCGCAGATTGACGTCGTTGCCGAGCGTCGCACCGATCGTCTTCCCATTACGGTCGACGACCAGCACGACCTCGGGCTCGGGGTTGTTCCAGGTCGAGTCGGAGCGGATACCGACCTCGCCGCCCCAGCCGATCGTCGACAGCGTCGGGCTCTTGGTGAAGATCTCCGCATCCGGGCCGATCGCGACCTCAAGATACTGCGACCACATGCCGTCCTCGATCAGCGCCGCTTTCAGCGCCGCCGCTTCGGGCGATCCGGGCACGACCGAGCGGATGCTGCCGCCGACGCGTTCCTCGAGACGGGTGCGAACCGCCGCCGCCGCCGAGGCATCACCGCGGGCACGCTCTTCGATGACGCGTTCGAGTGCGGAGACCGCGAACGTCACGCCGGACGCCTTGACGCAGTGCAGGTCGATCGGGCTCAGCAGTCGCGGTGTCGCGTCCGCGTCGACCGACAGCGACAGATCGTCGAGATGGCCGAGATCGGTGCCGGCGCTGGTATCGAAACTGCCGCGCTCGATCAGCCCGGCGACGGTCGGCGCCACGTACGACATGTCGTACACGCGTCCCCCGCGGACGATGACCGGGGTCGGTCCGTCGCCCAGGTCGATCCGACCGAGCAAGGCCGCCTGTTCCCAATCGGCAGGCAGCGCCCGCGCCGATGCGAATGCGATGTCCACGATGTCATCCCCTCCGAATTTGTTAGCGTTACCGTATGCTGCTTGGCGGAGTCGTCAAGTCCCGGTCCTGTGTCTCGGACCCTATGCAATCGGCGGACCAGCTAGCGCAACGGCGAATCATACGACTTTCGTCTTATAAATGCGGCCGGGCGTGATTGAAGGACGATCTACCGGCGTGACGCTCTGTCGCGGAAAGCGGCCCTTGGATCGGATATGTCTTACCAGCCATCGAGCTGGTCGAAAGCCTAGCGAGCTGCAGTTATCGGCGATAATGGTCCGCTGGTAACGATATCAGCGCTGCCACCCGATTCTCGGTATCACGATAGAGGCAGATTGGCGCGCCCGGAGGGAGTCGAACCCCCGACCGAGGAGGTAGAAGCTCCTTGCTCTATCCAACTGAGCTACGGGCGCGCGCTGAGGACCGATTAGCGTGGATTGCGCGCGCTTGGAACCGTCATCATAACGCGCCACATGGATATCGATCAGGGCAGGGGCGTGGCGTCGGACGCCATCGGAGTCGCCGCGAGCGACGTGTCGGGCGGGCAGTTCCGCTATTATGATTTCGTGATGGCCGCGTTCGTCACGATCCTGCTGCTGTCGAACGTGATCGGTGCGGGCAAACGCGCGGTGATCGACCTGCCGTTCATCGGCGCGTGGCCGTTCGGCGCGGGGATCCTGTTCTTTCCGGTCAGCTATGTGATCGGCGACGTGCTGACCGAAGTCTATGGCTACGCACGGGCGCGGCGGTGCATCTGGGCGGGGTTCGGGGCGATGCTGTTCATGGTGTTCATGTCGGCGGTCGTCGTCGCGTTGCCGCCCGATTCGGGGTGGACCGGTCAGGCGGCGTATGAGTCGGTGTTCGGACAGGTGCCGCGGATCGTATTCGCGTCGATCTGCGCGTTCTGGGTGGGCGAGTTCGCCAACAGCTTCGTGCTCGCGCGGATGAAGATCTGGACGCAGGGGCGGATGCTGTGGACGCGGACGATCGGCAGCACGGTCGTGGGCCAGGCGTTCGACAGCCTGATCTTCTACCCGCTCGCGTTTTACGGCGCGCCCGACTGGCCGGTGCACGCGATGCTGATGGTGATGGTCAGCCAGTTCCTGCTGAAGGTGTCGTGGGAAGTTTTGCTGACGCCAGTGACATATCTGGTGGTTGGGTGGCTCAAGCGCCGCGAGGGCGTCGATGTGTATGACCGGGGCACCGATTTCTCGCCGTTCCGGACCCGGGTTTGAATCCGCACGCGGGTATAGAAGCGCGACCACACCCTCCGTTCTCCCGCGGACGCGGGAGTCCAGGGTTCCAATGTTGCGGATGGTATCCTGGGCCCCCGCTTTCGCGGGGGAACGGGTAATGATCAGGCGCTGACGGCTTCCAGCAGGCCCTCGAACAAGCGCCTGCCATCGGTGCCGCCGTGCGCCGCTTCGATACGACGTTCAGGGTGCGGCATCATGCCGAGCACGTTGCCCTTGTCGTTCAACAACCCGGCGATGTTGCGCGCCGAGCCGTTGACGCTCTCCGCGTACCGGAACGCGATGCGACCTTCGCCTTCGAGGCGATCGAGCGTCTCGGTGTCGGCGAAGTAATTGCCGTCATGATGCGCGACCGGAAAGGAGACGCGCTCGCCGGCCGTGTAGCCCGAGGTGAAGGTCGAGCTTGCGGTTTCGACCGTCAGCGCGACGTCGCGGCAGACGAAGTTCAGGCCCTCGTTGCGCATTAGCGCGCCGGGCAGCAGCCCCGCTTCGGTCAGCACCTGGAAGCCGTTGCAAATGCCGAGCACGGGCAAACCCTTGCCCGCCTGCTCGACAACCGCGCGCATGATCGGCGAGCGCGCCGCGATTGCGCCCGAGCGGAGGTAATCGCCGTACGAGAAGCCACCGGGGACCGCGACCAGGCCGACATCCGCCGGCACGTCCACGTCACCGTGCCAGACCATGAGCGGCTTGACGCCGGTCACCGCCTCCAGCGCGACGGCGATGTCGCGGTCGCAGTTGGAGCCCGGAAAGACGATGACGGCGGTCTTCATGCGCGCTCGACCCGGTAATTCTCGATCACCGTGTTGGCGAGCAGCTTGCGGCACATGCCGTCGATGGTCGCGTCGTCGGTATCGTCTGCAACTTCGAGTTCGATCAGCTTGCCCTGGCGGACGTCCTGCACGCCGTCGAAGCCAAGGCTGCCGAGCGCGTGGTGGATCGCCCGGCCCTGCGGATCGAGCACGCCGGGCTTCAATGTCACGAAAACCTTGAGTTTCATTTACTTGCCCCGGTTCTTGCGATGCTTTTCGAGGTCGAGGACGGCGTTGTCCGCACCCTCGGGCAGCAGGCCGAGACGGCGTGCAACCTCTTGATACGCTTCGACTTCGCCGCCCAGATCACGACGGAAGCGATCCTTGTCCATCTTCTCGTTGGTTTCCATGTCCCACAGGCGGCAGCCATCGGGGCTGATCTCGTCGGCAAGGATGATGCGACCGAAGTCGTTGTCGAAGATGCGGCCGAATTCGAGCTTGAAGTCGACCAGGCGGATACCAACGCCGGCGAACAGCCCGCACAGGAAATCGTTCACGCGGATCGCGAGGTCGGCGATGTCGTGCATCTCCTCCTGGCTCGCCCAGCCGAACGCGGCGATGTGTTCGTCGGAGATCATCGGATCGCCGAGCGCATCGTCCTTGTAGTAATATTCGATGATCGTGCGGGGCAGCTTGGTTCCCTCCTCGATCCCAAGGCGCGTCGAGATCGAGCCGGCGGCGACGTTGCGCACGACGACTTCGATCGGGACGATCTCGACCTGGCGGATCAGCTGCTCGCGCATGTTGAGCCGGCGGATGAAGTGCGTCGGCACGCCGATATGATCGAGCAGCGTGAAGATGTGCTCGGAAATCCGGTTGTTGAGCACACCCTTGCCGTTGATGGTGCCCTTTTTCTGGGCATTGAACGCGGTCGCGTCGTCCTTGAAATACTGGATCAGCGTGCCCGGCTCGGGACCCTCGTAGAGGATCTTGGCCTTGCCTTCGTAGATCTGGCGGCGGCGAGCCATGCGCGGTCCCCTGGAAATCGAGCGGTGAAAATCGAGCGGCCCCCGCCTACGCGCTATGCACCGCGAAGCCGAGGCCGGAATAGGCCGCGCCTATAGGCGAAGGGTGCGGGGGGTGCAATCGGATCGGTGCTTGGCCGATAAGCAGGGAGGCAGGTGCTGCAACGGTATGCTGTATACGATCAGCCTTCAACGGGCGTTCGTGCGTTATATGCTGCGCTCGATCGACCAGTTGCGGCGCACGGTTGTGAAATGTCAGGGGGATTTTCTAACCCATCCGCCTAACAAGTATCCGAGAGCAGTTGTCGCCAGCGCTCCAACCAGCCACTTGAAATCAAGGCCGGATGCCTTGCCGCTGAGGACGGCCCAAACAACGAGCGCTAATAGCGTTAAGGTTATCACGGAGGCTACCGTGCTACGCAGCCAGTCCAATCCCCTATTATGGCGCTCTGCTGCATTAAAGGCTTTCATGAGCCAATTTGCAAAGGGCTGAAAATTTTCAAAAAGCGTCAGCTCATTCATTAACTCATTTCCGAGAACATAATGAGCATTGTATTCGTTATTGGCGAAGGTCCAAACCCGCCAGACCTGGTGTGTTCCAAGAATTGCGGGGCCTTCAACTGATCGCTCTGTTTTTTCGCCACTCTGTTGGGCGACAAACGCCTCTATTTGCTGATAGCTCCACGACATAATAAAGTCCTTACCAACGGCAATGGTGGACTGCGTATCACGACGATAAATATTTTAAAAATCTATTGGTACAGAATTGGATCAATCACGTGGCACATGGCTGGCAATAAGCAGGGCATCGTCCTCAACTCGGCCACGAAGCAAGGATTGGGAGGTTCGGTCAATCAGGTGACCGCAAGCCGTTGCGAAAACGCCGGATCACGCCACGCTTCGGTTTCGATCGTTTCGCGCAGGATGTTGCCAGCTCTCCAGACGTCTTCGTGTCTGAGATATAACGGCGTGAGCCCCAAGCGAAGGATGTCTGGGTCGCGGAAGTCGCCGATGACGCCGCGGGCGATGAGCGCTTGGGTCAGCGCGTAGGCGTGCGGGTGGCGGAAGCTGATGTGGCTGCCGCGGTTGGCGGGGTCTCGGGGGCTGATGCAGTCGAGGCCCAGTGCGTCGCCGGCGGCGGCGAGGATGTCGAACAGGCGAGCGCTCTTGGTGGCGATGGCGCTCTGGTCGATGTCGGCCCAGAGGTCGAGTGCGGTTTCCAGTGCCGCCGTCGAGAGCATCGCGGGGGTGCCGGCGAGCCAGCGCTTCATGCCGGGGGCGGGGCGGTAGGCGTCCTCGAACGCGAACGGGGCGGCGTGGCCCATCCAGCCTGACAGCGGGCTGGCGAGTTTATCCTGCCAGCGTCTGGCGACGTAGAGGAAGGCAGGCGCGCCGGGGCCTCCGTTGAGGTATTTGTACGTGCAGCCGACGGCGAGATCGGCGTTCGCGCCGTCGAGGTCGATCGGGACCGCGCCGACGCTGTGACTCAGGTCCCAGAGCATTAACGCGCCGGCGTCGTGAGCGCAGGCGGTCCATTCCGCCATGTCGAAGCGATCGCTGGTCTTGTAGTGGACGTGGGTGAGCAGGAGGACGGCTGTGTCGCCGTCAAGCGCGGCTGCAAGATCTTCGCGCGCGACGACCTTCAGCCGTGCGTCGGGAACGCAGGCGACGGCGCCTTCGGCAATGTGCAGGTCGGTAGGAAAGTTGCCGGCCTCACTCACGACGGTGTGGCGTTCGGGATTGCTGCGAAGAGCGGCAACCAAGGCCTTGAAAAGATGCGTCGAGGTCGTGTCACCGATGATGACCTCGTCCTCGCCTGCGCCAATCAGGGGCGCGATCTTCGCGCCGATTCGCTGGGGGGCGTCGATCCAGCCTTCGTTCCAGCTGCGGATCAGCCGGTCGCCCCATTGGCGGGTTGCGACGTCGGCGAGCGCTGCTGGCGTGGCTTTGGGAAGCGCGCCGAGCGAGTTGCCGTCTAGGTAGATTACGCCTTCGGGGAGGGCGAACTTGTCGCGATAGGCGGCTAGCGGGTCTGTGAAGTCGAGCGCGCGGGCTTGGTCTAGCGTCATCGGGCTCACTTCAGCGCGGCCATAACGAGGCGTTTCGTCTCCGCCCATGCGGCGGTTTCGGGCGCGATCAGTTCGACGTGACCGGTGGCGGGGACGGTGTGAAGCGTGACGCGATCGCCCGCGGACCTGGCCTTTGCGAGATAGTCGGTAGCCATGCGGAACGGGATGATGCGGTCGTCGCGCCCGTTGACGAGGTCCTGCGACGCGCCGAGCGGGAGGAGGCGGGGGACCGAGGTGTCGGCGTAGACGTCGTTGTGCTGTGGCGTGGCGGTGCCGACGAGTTTCGTGACGACCTCCGTGCCGCAGCCATTGGTCGGGTCGGCGGCGGTGGCTTCGAGATCGGGGAGCCCACCGAGGCTGATGACGTGACGAATGCGGAGCGGGCGCGCGGTATGGAGCGCGCTCGTCTCGGGCAGCTTCCGGCGGGCCGCGAGCCAGAGCGCGAGATGGCCGCCGGCCGAATGACCGACGGCGACGAGGCGGCGGGTATCGAGGTTGAACTTCTTTGCGTTTACCGCGAGTTGGTCGGCGGCTTTGGCAGCATCGGCGAACGTGCCCGGATAGCCGCCCCCCGCCAGATCGACGCCGCGATAGTCGATGTTCCACACCGCGACGCCGTTCTTGCGCAGGTCGTCGGCGATCCAGTTCATCAGGCTGAGATCGGCGATGCTGCTCGTCCAGCAGCCGCCATGCACCATGAGCACGACCGGGAACGCACCCTTGCCCTGTGGGATCCAGACGTCGATTTTCTGCATGGCGTTGGTGCCGTAGTCTACGGTCGCATCCGGAATCGGCTTCGGGCGCTTGGTCAGGTCGGGCCAGGTCAGCAGCTTCGGCGCGGCGGGAGTGGGGTCTTGGGCTGTTGCCGGAACGGTAACGGCGGCGAGCGCGAGAAAGGCAAAGCGGATCATGGGGTTGGTGTAGCGGGCTCGGTCCGCCGCGTCATGCGGGCATCTGGCCTTCCGCACGCCGCCGAAGCGCGCGGTACGTTCATGCTTTGATCGTTGCGTTTTCACCTGCTACCGCTGTCGGCAATGGCCAGCAGCGACTTCAAAGATCCCTTCGACTCCATCGTCGACGCCCCGTTCGATAGCGCGCTCAGCGAGCGGTATCTCGTCTATGCGCTGTCGACGATCACCGCGCGGTCGCTGCCCGATGTGCGCGACGGGATGAAGCCGGTGCATCGGCGCCTTCTCTGGGCGATGCGCCTGCTGAAGCTCGATCCGGCGCAGGGCTACAAGAAATGCGCGCGCGTCGTCGGCGACGTCATCGGTAAGTATCATCCGCATGGCGACCAGTCGGTCTACGACGCGATGGTGCGCTTGGCGCAGTCGTTCGCGATGCGCTATCCGCTGGTCGATGGGCAGGGCAATTTCGGCAACATCGACGGCGATAACGCCGCAGCCTACCGCTACACCGAGGCGCGACTGACACAGGTCGCAATCGACCTGATGGACGGGCTCGACGAGGACGCGGTCGCGTATCGCCCGACCTATAACGGCGAGGATCACGAGCCCGAGCTGTTCCCGGGACTGTTCCCGAACCTGCTGGCGAACGGCGCAAGCGGGATCGCGGTCGGCATGGCGACGAGCATTCCGCCGCACAACGCGGCCGAGCTGCTGGAGGCGGCGATCGTGTTGATCGAGACGCCCGACGCCGACGATGCGGCGATCCTGGAGCATGTGAAGGGGCCTGACTTTCCGACCGGTGGGCTAGTCGTCGATCCGCCTGCCGTCATCCGTGAGTCCTACGCGACCGGGCGTGGTGGCTTTCGCGTCCGGGCGCGTTGGGAAACCGAGCGCGAGAAGGGTGGCGGGTGGCAGCTGATCGTCACCGAGATCCCGTACGGCGTGCAGAAGGGCAAGCTGATCGAGCAGATCGCCGATCTGATCAACGCCAAGCGCCTGCCGATCCTCGCCGACGTGCGCGACGAATCGGATACCGAAATCCGCATCGTGCTCGAGCCACGCAGCCGCACGGTCGATCCGCAGATCCTGATGGACGGGCTGTTCCGGCTGACCGATCTCGAGACGCGGATCAGCCTTAACCTCAACGTGCTCGACAAGGATCGCACGCCGCGCGTGATGTCGTTGCGCGAGGCGCTGGCGGCGTGGGTCGATCACCAGTTCGTCGTGTTGCGCCGGCGGACCGAGCACCGGCTGGCGAAGATCGCCGACCGCGTCGAGCTGCTCGATGGCTATCTGATCGCGTATCTCAATCTCGACCGCGTGATCGAGATCATCCGTACCGAGGACGAGCCGAAAAAGGTCATGATCGACGAGTTCGCGCTGACCGATCGCCAGGCCGAGGCGATCCTCAACATGCGGTTGCGGTCTTTGCGTCGCCTGGAAGAGTTCGAGATCAAGACCGAGCGCGACAAGCTCGACAAGGAGCAGGCGACGCTGGCCGCATTGCTCGCGGATCCGAAGAAGCAGCGGGCGCGGATGAAGCGGGACATGGCGAAGATCCGCGATCGCTACGGGCTGGAGACGGTGCTCGGCAAGCGGCGCACGACGATCGAGGAGGCCGCACCGACGCGCGACATCCCGCTGGAGGCGATGATCGAGCGCGAGCCGATCACCGTCATCCTGTCTCAGCGTGGCTGGATCCGGGCGATGCGCGGGCATAACGACCTGACCAGCCCGGAGGCGCTGAAGTTCAAGGAGGGCGACGGCCCGGCGTTTGCGTTCCATGCACAGACCACCGACAAGCTGTTGCTCGCGGCGGAGAATGGGCGGTTCTATACGCTGGCGGCGGATAAGCTGCCGGGCGGGCGTGGCTTTGGCGAGCCGGTGCGCGCGATGATCGATCTGGATGGCAGCATCGGGATCGTTGCGTTGTTGCCCGCGAGCAAGCATCCCAAACTGCTCATAGTCGCGACCGACGGACGCGGTTTCTCAGTCAGCAGCGCGGACGTGATCGCCGAGACGCGCAAGGGCAAGACGGTGATGACGCCGCGGCCGGGCGCGCAGTTGAAGATCGTCCGTCCGATCGGGCCGACCGACGATTATGTCGCAGCGATCGGCGACAACCGGAAGATGCTGGTGTTCCCGCTCGCCGAACTGGTCGAGATGACGCGCGGGCAGGGGCTTCAATTGCAGCGCTATCGTGACGGCGGATTGGCGGATGCGATCACGTTCACGTTCGCCGAGGGACTGAGCTGGGCGATGGGTGGCGGCACCGGGCGCACAAGGACCGAATCGGACCTTGGGCCGTGGCGTGCGGCCCGTGGTGCTGCTGGAAGAATGCCGCCGACGGGATTTCCGCGGGACAATCGCTTTGGCTAGCTTGCTGGAAAAACAAACGCTTACCGTAACATTATGAAATAATCCGTTTCGGTTCCTTTAGTTCGTCTTAACGAAGCTCGGTTAAGCGGATGTTATGGCATCGACAGCCCCGGATGCGACAGCGCAACTGACGACCGCGACCGATCTGGTTTCGCGGGCGCTGGAGCTCATCCCGATCCCGGCCGTACATGTCCATCTCAACGATGATGCGTTCGAGCTGTTTGCGATGAACCGCGCCTACCGGCTTGCTGGGCTGGGCGTGGTTGCCGAGCGATCGCCGATGATCGTCGACCTCGGGCCGCGGATTCGCGCGTTTCTCGAAAGCCCGCAGCTGCGATGCGATATGGATTGGAGGCTGGGGGAGGCGGTCGATTGCCGCTATTATCGCGTGACGATGGCGCGGACCTTCGCCTGGATGCACGACCGGTGCACGATCAGCTTCATCGACCAGACCTCGCAGATCCAGACCGAACGCAGCCTGCGCCGCGAGATGACGACTGACAGCCTGACCGGACTGCCCAATCGTGAGGGCTTCGAGGAGCTGATCGAGTCGGTGGTCGATCGTAGCGCCAGTGCGGTGCTCGCGGTCGATCTGGAACGGTTCGGCCGGTTGAACTCGTGTCTCGGATCGCTGGCCGGCGATGAGTTGCTGATCACGATGGCGCGGCGAATCAAGGGCGCATTGCGCGGACAAGATATCCTGGCACGGCTTGGCGGCGATCAGTTCGGCATCCTGATGACGATCGACAGCGATCGAAAGGAGGCGCACGCGCTTGCCGACCGGATCCAGCGGACGCTGACCACCCCGTTCCGGCTGACCGATTACGAGATCAGCGTCGAATGCTCGGTCGGTATCGCCTATGGCGGCGACGAGGCTGGCGACGTCGCCGAGCTGATCCGCCACGCGCAGTTCGCGGTGAAACGCGCCAAGGCGAGTGGGCTGGCCGAGAGCTATCTGCCGCAGGACTTCGCGATTGCGCGCGCGCAGTTCAGCATGGAAACCGCGCTGCGTCGCGCGATCGAGAACCGTGAACTGCGGCTCGCCTATCAGCCGATCTGCGATCTCGCGACCGGCAAGATCGTGTCGTTTGAGGCGCTGGCACGGTGGACCGACGACAGCGGTCAGCGGCATTGCCCGACCGCCTTCATTCCGGTGGCCGAGGAATCGGGGCTGATCGTGCCGCTCGGACGGTGGGCTATCGACGAGGCGGCGCGGACGCTGGCAAGCTGGGATGCGCGGTATGGCGGGGATTGCGGCGTCAGGCTGGCGGTCAACCTGTCGGCGATCCAGCTTCAGCGCGACGCGATCGCGCCGGTTGTCGAAACTGCGCTCGCGTCGACCGGCCTTGCCGGCGAGCGGTTTACGCTGGAACTGACCGAAAGTGCGATCGTGACCGATCCGGACCGTATCGCAAAGACGATGCACGCGTTGAAAGCGCTCGGCACGACGCTGGCGATGGACGATTTCGGGACGGGCTATTCGAATCTGGCCTATCTCCAGAAGCTGCCGATCGACGTTCTGAAGATCGACCGGAGCTTCGTGACGGGGATGCTCGCGGACCGCGACAAGGTCTCGATCGTGCGCGCGATCCTGAGCTTGGCGCAGGCACTGGGGATGAAGACGACCGCGGAAGGGGTCGAGACGTTCGAGCTTTCGCAGACGCTGGCGGCGCTTGGCTGCACCTATGGGCAGGGCTATTTCTATGCGCGGCCGCTCGAGGCGGATGCGGCGTATGCGATGATCGTACCAACCGAGGTCTAGATCCGGGCGCAGGAAATGCGTCCTAACTTACCACCGCTGCGACCATCTCGTCGGCGATTGCCGCCACCCGCGGTGCATCGGGAAAACCCTCCGCGATCCAGCGTGTCTCGACCTGGCGCAGCATCGCCGCGACGTCGGGGCCTTTGCGCAAGCCCCGTTCCACCAGTGCGCCGCCCGAGAACGGAAACTTGGGTGGTGTCCAGTCCCTGATGGCGGCGACGTCGTCGTCCGCGATCAAGAGGCGGTCGATCGCGCCGGCGGTGCCCACGCGGTAGGCGAGCGCGTGCGGGCCTTCGGTTCCGGCGCCGGCGGTGGCGGCGATCAGGCGTTTGCGGTCGGTGTTGGAGAGCTTCAGACGCGCACCGACGGATTCGGCGGCTGCGGGGGCGATCGTCATCGCGAGGCGACGGATCGGGTCCGGGGCGATCCCGGCCGCGGTTTCGCGATCGGCCAGCAAGGCCAGACGCTTGGCACCCGAAGCGTCGATCTCGGGGAGGACGGCGCGGAAGATGCCGCGGTCGACCATCAGCGCGACGACCGGCACCGCGTTGGCGGCGACCAGCAGTTTCAGGACTTCGCTGGCGATGCGTTCGCGTGAAAGGGCCATCAGGTCGTTGGCGCGCGTGGTGCACGCGTCGAGGCCGGCCTGGTCGATCGTCGTGCCGAAGCGCGCGTGGAAGCGGAAGAAGCGGAGGATGCGCAAATGATCCTCGGCGATGCGCTGCAACGGGTCGCCGATAAACCGGACGCGCCGCGCCGCGAGGTCGTCGAGGCCGCCGAAATAGTCGAAGATTTCACCCGTCGCCGGATCGGCGTAGAGCGCGTTCATCGTGAAGTCGCGGCGTGCGGCATCCTCGCGCCAGTCGTCGGTATAGGCGATGATCGCGTGGCGGCCGTCGGTCGAGACGTCGCGGCGCAGCGTCGTCACCTCGACCGGACCGCCGGCGGTGACCGCGGTGACGGTGCCGTGCGCTAGGCCGGTCGGTACCGCCTTGATCCGCGCATCCTCAAGCCGCTCGATCACCTCCTGCGGCGGCAGGCGCGTCGCGATGTCGACATCGGCGACGTCGATCCCGAGCAGCGTATCGCGCACCGCCCCGCCGACGAACCGCGATTCACCCTCGGCCGCGCCAAGGACCTTCGACAGCGCGTCGAGACCTTCACGCCGGCGCCACGGCGCGTCGGGGAGTATCAAGACCACCTCAGGCGGCGCGCGAGGTTGACGATCATCGCCGCGGTCGCGCCCCAGATACGATGCTCGTTCCACTGGATCTCGTAATAATGCCGGTCGTGGCCCTGCCATTCGAGCGTCGCCTCGACATGGTTCGCCTCGTCCAGCAGGAACGCGAGCGGGACTTCGAAAACGCTGGCGACTTCGGCCTCACTCGGGGTGAAGACGAGGTCGGGGGGAATGATAGCGATCACCGGCGTTACCTGGAAGCCGGTGACCGTACGATAGCTGTCGGCCTCGCCGACCACCCGCACCTTGTCGCGGGCGAGCGCGATCTCCTCCTCGGCCTCGCGCAACGCGGCGGTGACGACGTCTTCGCCGGGATCGATCCGGCCGCCGGGAAACGCGATCTGGCCGGGATGGCGGCTCAGCGTGTCGGTGCGCTGCGTCAGGATCACGCCGGGGTCGGCGCGGTCCGTCACCGCGATCAGGACGGCGGCAGGCAGCAGTGTCTCGGTCTCCGTGAGGTCGCCGTCATGCTGGTCGCCGGTGAGCAGGATCATGTGCGACCCGGTGCCCTTCGCCAGCGCCGCGGTCAGCCGTTCTGCAAGGTTCACGCAGCCGGCTCCAGCGCGAAGAAGGCGCCGTCGCTCCAGATTCCCGGGGGTGTCGTACCGTCGGCGATCGCGCGTTCGGCGAGCTCGTAATAGACCGGGCGCACGACCAGCGCCTCCATGCCGCCGCGGACGGCGAGGTAGGGGCGGGGACCGTCTGCGTCCTCGACGAAACGCAAGGGATGTTCGGGGCCTGCCGTGACGAAGTCGCCGGTGTTGAGCCGGAACGCGAGTTTGGCGTCGCGACCGCTGCCCTCGGCCTTCATCTCAACCGCGATGAACGGCGCGTCCTCGACCTCGATGTCGAGCTTTTCGACCGGTGTGACGAGGACATGGCTTCCGTCGGGCTCGCGGCGCAGGATCGTCGAGAACAGCCGGACCATCGCCGGGCGACCGATGGGCGATCCCTGGTGATACCAGGTGCCGTCGCGGGCGATCCGCATCTC
Organism: Sphingomonas sp. M1A8_2b; assembly: GCF_053345535.1. Taxonomy (NCBI): domain Bacteria; kingdom Pseudomonadati; phylum Pseudomonadota; class Alphaproteobacteria; order Sphingomonadales; family Sphingomonadaceae; genus Sphingomonas; species Sphingomonas sp. M1A8_2b. The sequence goes on from NZ_JBKFAH010000001.1 coordinate 1,715,351, forward strand.
GCTGTCGCCGCAATGCGTGGGGGTCCACTTCTCGACGGGCGGAAGCTTGGCCTCCTCGACCAGTTTCGCGATCTCGGCGAGACTGAGCGAGGCGATGTCGGGAATGGGATCCATGGGCATAGCGGCGGACTAGGCGGGCGGGGGGCCGAGGTAAAGCGGCGCCTTACGCAGATGCGACGGCCGGTAGGACGGCGGAGGTCCGGGGCCCGAGCATGCCGGCGGTTTCGGGCACCGCCGCGCCGCGCGCAAGCAGGCGGTGGCGCTCGACCGGGCCGGGTGCGCGCCAATGGGCGGTGCGCTCGGCGGTGAAGCCGAAGAACCGGCCATAATAGTCCGGGTCCCCGATCAGCATGAGCGCACCATCGAGGCCGTAGCTGGCGGCCGCATCGAGCGCCTGGGTCATCAACCGGCGGCCGACCCCGTCGCCCTGATGCGCCGGCTCGACGGCGACCGGACCGAGCATGACGAGCGGAATTTCGCGACCGTCATCGATCAGCGCGACCGGCCAGCACTGGATCGAGCCGACCAGCGTGTCGCCCGCGATCGCCGCGAAACTGAGCGCGGCGATCGGCGTGCCGGCGCCGCGGATCGTGTAGGCGGTGCGCCGGAACCGGTCCGGCCCGAATGCGCGATCGAGCAGCGACTCGACCGCGGTCGGATCGATGCTGTCGAGGGGGACGAGAGTGATCACCGGCATCTCCAGCTCCCGGGCATGGCCGATGCGGCGGCGCATGGACGGCGGGGGCAGCGCGCTTTAACTTCGGTGCGCCTGAACGCAAGGATAACCCGATCGATGAAGCTGTATGATTCGCGCGGCGCCCCGAGCCCCCGCCGCGTCCGCATCTATCTCGCCGAGAAGGGGATCACGGTCGAGCGCGTGACGATCGATCTGCGCGCCGACGAGCAGTTGCAGGACGCTTTCCTGGCGATCAACCCGCGCGGCGCGGTACCGGCGCTCGAACTCGACGACGGCGAGGTGATCTGCGAATCGGCGGCGATCTGCCGATATTTCGAGGCACTGCATCCTACGTCGTCGCTGTTCGGGATCACGCCGATCGACGTGGCGCGGATTGAATCGTGGACGCGGCGGATCGAGAGCGATGGCTATGCCGCCGCGGTCTATGTCCTGCGCAACACCGTCGATGCGTTCCGCGACCGCGGCGCCGCGGGCAAATGGCCGGCGATGCCGCAGATCCCCGAACTCGCCGCGCGCGGCGTGATCATGTGGGACGTGTTCGTCGAGACGTTGGAGACGCAGCTGGCCGACCGGACGTGGATCGCCACCGATGCGTACAGCTTTGCCGACATCACTGCGCTGGTGACGATAGACTTCGCGGCGCGCTGCAAGCTGGCGCTGCCCGAGGAGGCACGGGCGGTCCGGCGCTGGCACGCGGCAGCGACCGCGCGGCCCAGCGCCGCGGCATGACTTTCATCGCGCCGCGACTTTCTTCTACGCGCGCGTCTGCTAGAGGCGCGACGATGGAAGACAGTCTTCAACTCGAAGTCCACGATCTCGAAGTGCAGGTCCTGACCGGCATCTACTCGGAAGAGACGCATCTGCCGCAACCGCTGCGGATCTCGCTGACCGTCGACATGGTCTGCCCCGAGCGGTTCGATCCCGACACGCCGTTGTCCGCGTCGAAGAATTATCTCGACCTGAAGAATGCGGCGACGACGGCGCTGCCGCCCGGCGTGCACTTCACGCTGATCGAGGGCGTGGCGGATCATATCTGCGAGACGTTGTTCCTGCAGGACGCGCGCGTGCTGCGCGTGCAGGTCAAGATCGTGAAGCTGGCGATCGCCGAGGCGGACGAGGCGATCGGCGTGACTCTCGTCCGCCATCGTCGCTGACGCACGGGGCCCGGCGATGCGGCTCAACCTCGAGTCGGACGGCGATATCGTGTCACTGGTCCGGAACGCCGACGCCGATTCGATCGTCGTCGTTGCGCACCCTTCCGCGGACGCGATCTGGACTGCTTTCGCGCGCGCAGCAATCGGACCGCTCGCGATCGAGCGGGCGCCGGGCTGCCGGGTCAACGCGGTCTTTGCGGGAGAAGGCGCGTTGCCGGCAGATATCGACGCGGCGGCGGACTTCCTCGATCGGGCCCGGTCGACCACCGGGCAGATCGTCGACGTCCGCCCGCAAGCTCCTGCCTAGATCTTCCGCGTTCGACCGCAGGGGCCGAGCGCTTTCAGAACGAACGCGTAATCCTCGCGGGCAATTGCTGCGTCGGCGGCTTCGAGCGACGTTGTGCTGTGCTCCGGCAGCGTCTGCGGGAGAGCGCACGTCAGGCGATACCATAACAGCGTGTCGGGTTTCGGCGGGGCGGCCGATTCGTCGACGATCTCGCTGAGCGCGACCGCCCAGCGCGGCTGTTCGCCCGGTCGCCGCAGGATGGACAGCGAGACGGGGCGCTGATCGGCGGTGGTCAGGAAGATCTGCGTCTCGCCCTCGCCGGGCAGCGCACCGGCGACGTGGAAGGCATTGCCGACTCCGGTGATCACCGGCGGCGCATCGGCGGCAAGCGCGGCCTCGGCGATCTGGCGGACGGTGGCCTGTGCGGCAGGCGTCCAGTCGATCTGCGCATCGGGCGCGACGAGCTGGACCTGATCGACCGACCCGGCGACCGGACGCGCGAAGAGCAGCACGCGCGCCTTCTTCAATTTGGGGATCCGACCCCGCGCATCGGGTGCGACGTCGAGCAGATACCCGATTCGCGGCGGCAGCCCATTTGCGCCCCGGATCAGCGTTCCGACGTCGACCTCGACATAAAGTCGTACCTGTCCCGAAGTGAGACCAGGCGCCTCCGACGGCTTGATCTTGGTGGTCGATCGCACCGTCGCGTCGGCGATCACCGGCGCCGATAGTACGAGGTCGGCGAGGTCCGCATAGGCGATCCCCGATGGCGCGGTCGGCGACGCATTTGTCGTATAACCGGCGGAATCCGCGGTCTGCGAGGCCATGATCGGGCCCGCAGCGAGCGCGACGAGGCCGACGGAAGCCGTAACGTGAAGGGCGATTTTCATCGCTTAGCGCTACGCCATTGACGCTGAACGATACAGAAATAATTCTGCCATGCTGAGGTTGTACGTTTGTTGCGTCCGACAAAGCGTTTGCGTGTCGCAGAACGTGGCGATAGGACTCGGGTACTGCCCCGTGGTTATTCCGGCCAACGGCAGACGCATGTGCGACGTATCCGATACGGGCACGTGTGTACGGAGCAGGCAGATTAAGGGAGTGTCGTTGCTGAATGGCCTATGTTGACCAGAAGATGTCCGGAGGCAAAATCGTCGCGATCGTTATCGTCGCGCTGATTCATGCGGCCTTGGGCTATGCTTTCGTCACCGGCCTCGCGTACCAGTACGTGAAAAAGGCCCAAGAAAAGCTTAATACGTTCGACGTGGAGCCGCCACCGCCGCCGCCTCCACCCGACGAGCCCCCGCCGCCGCCGCCCGAACAGCCAAACCTGCCGCCGCCGCCGACGACTGTCGTCACGCCGCCGCCGGTCGTTGTAACGCCGCAGCCAGCGCCCGCGCTGACGACGTCGAGCATCATTCCACGCTTCCAGCCGACGGCTCCGCCGGCGCCGCCGGCGCCACCGGCACCGGCAGCGCCGCCCGCCCCAGTCGTCAGCAAGGCGGCAGGTGCAAAGGGTGATCCTGCGCAGTGGGTTTCGACGGACGATTATCCGCCGAGTTCGTTGCGCGCCGAGGAAGAAGGCACCGTCGGGATCGCCTGGGACATCAACACGCAGGGTCGTGTCGAGAATTGCCGCGTCACGTCGTCGAGTGGTTCGTCCGCTCTCGATCGTGCGGCATGCGCGGCGATCACGCGGCGTGGTCGGTATTCGCCGGCGATGGATCAAGCGGGTAACCCGATCCGGTCGAGCTCTTCGCGTCGTGTGACGTGGAAGATCCCGCCCCAGTAATCGGCGACCACACTCGGCGACATCACACGCTGTAGTTTTTTGTTTCAGACATAGACCTAATAGTCAGAGGACTAATCGACCATGATCACCACCATTCTTGCAGCGGCCGGGACCGCTGCTGCCGACGCCAACCCGTACGGCCTCCAGCAGGCTCTCAAGGAAGGCGGCCTGATCTCGCAGACCGTGTTCGGCATCCTGGTGCTGATGTCGGTCGTGTCGTTCTACATCCTGTTCTCGAAGCTGTTCGAGCAGCAGAAGATCATCGGCCAGGGCAAGCGCGTCCGTCAGGCCTTCTGGTCGTCGAACAGCCTCCGCGAAGGTTCGGCCAAGCTCGAGAAGAACTCGGCCTACAAGCAGATCGTCGACGACGGCCTGGCCGCCCAGGAGCAGCATTCGAAGCTGACCGATCCGGTCGAGGCACATGACTGGCTGCACGGTTCGCTGGCGCGTTCGGAAGCCGCGATCAACTCGAAGCTGGGTGGCGGTCTCGCCTTCCTCGCGACGGTCGGTTCGGTTTCGCCGTTCATCGGTCTGTTCGGTACGGTTATCGGCATCTACCGCGCACTCGTGAAGATCGGTGCATCGGGTCAGGCATCGATCGACAAGGTCGCAGGGCCGGTCGGTGAAGCGCTGATCATGACCGCCCTCGGTCTGGTCGTCGCGGTTCCCGCCGTGCTGTCGTACAACTGGCTGCAGCGTCGCAACAAGTCGATCGCAGAGGACCTGTCGGCCTTCTCGAACGACGTGCTCGGCTTCCTCGCTTCGAACGGCGCCGTCCGTCCGTCGATCGCTTCGGGTCCCAAGCCGGTTGCGACCAAGCCTGCTACGACGACCGCCGGCCAGGCTGGCGGCGTGCCGCGCGCCAACTAAGACGCGAAAAAGGCGGGGCTGCTCTCGGCAGCGGCCCCGTTTCCTTCCCGCCGGTGGTTCCGGTGGCGATTATATGAATAGGATAGTTCGCACATGGCGATGAGTGTTGGTGGCGATTCCACCGAGAAATCGATATCGGACATCAATACGACGCCGCTGGTCGACGTCATGCTCGTGCTTCTGATCATCTTCCTGGTGACGACGACCGTCGCGGTCCAGGCGGTGCAGCTGAAGCTTCCCGATGTCCGCTTCGATCCGACCATGACCAAGCCCGAGAACGTTTCGCTGTCGGTGACGTCGGCGAACGGACAGTGCCAGGTTTACTGGGGTCTTTCGCCGGTCACGCATGAAGAACTGCTGCAGCGCGCCGTCGACAAGCTGAAGGCGGAGATTGCGCGTCAGGGCGGTGCCGATGCCGCTGGTCTCGAATTGCCCGAGGCACACATCCGCGGCGACGTGAACGCACCGTATCGTTGCATCGGCGCGACGATCTACACGATGCAGCAGGCAGGGTTCGCCCGGGTCGGCTTCATCTCAGAACCGCCTCCCGGCGGCACCACCGAACGCTGACGTTCGCTCGGACGTAATTAGGAGTAGCATGCAATGGCAATGAGCGGCGGCAAAGAAGACGACGGCCCGATGATGGAAATGAACATGACGCCGTTGATCGACGTCCTGCTCGTTCTCCTCATCATGTTCATCATCACGATCCCCATTCAGACGCACGCGGTCAAGGTTGACCTTCCGGTCAACAGCAAGAACCAGCCGCAGAATCCGGTCGATCCGCAGAAGAACAAGATCTCGATCGATCCGGCGGGTGTCGTGGCGTGGAACGGTGCGCCGGTCGATGAGGTCACGCTGCGCCAGTATCTGGATCAGAGCGCGGGCATGACGCCCGAGCCCGAGCTCCATTTCCAGCCTGATCCGCAGGCGCGCTACGAAGTGGTCGATCGCACGCTGGCCGTGATCAAACGGTCCGCGATCACCAAGCTCGGCTTCATCGGCAACGAACAGTATCGCAACGACTTCTAGGTCGATCGGCGTACTGATTCGAATGTCCAAAGGGCGGTCTTTCGGGGCCGCCCTTTTTTGTTGTGTGCGGGAGAGGGGACTGAGGGACGATCCATCGCGACGGATCGACATTGGCCACGCGCGCGCTTCTGCTCCTTCCTGAAAGGGGAAGGGGGGCTTTCATATTCCACAACGCCCGAGGCATAAGTGGACCAACCCCCCAGCCTGTCCTTTTCAGGAAGCGGAGCCTGGAGCTTTTTGGGTTAGGTCAACCAAACGCCGATCCGGTCTGGGAGGTTAGCGGTGCGCTCGCGGTTTCGCGTTCGCTGAAGATCGCAAATGTCTGAGCAGGTAGACCTGCCGAGAAGAGCCAACTTTCACCGCCTGTTGTCCCGCGAAGGCGCCAGCCCAGACTTGATCCCAGAACACGGCGCGCCCGGTGTTGCTGAGACCCATCTTGGTGACGCTGACAGCTCACCCCCCTCGGCGAAGGCGGGGGCCCAAGTGGGAAACGTGGATGATATGCGTCAGGGCGTCGTTATGTCAGCCCTTCCCGCTAGGCCCAGGTCTTTGCCGGGAGGGAACGCAAAGAGGAGCATCGCTACCGTGAGCGATTCTGGGGGCCTGATCCGAGCTGGGTCGGTGCCGGGATGCCGCGCCCGGACACCCCAATCAAATCTAAAGCCGCGGCAGGGTCACCCCGCGCTGCCCCATATATTTCCCAGCCCGGTCCGCATAACTCACCTCACACGGCTCGTTCCCCTTGAGAAACAGGAACTGGCACGCGCCCTCGTTGGCGTAGATCTTCGCGGGCAACGGCGTCGTGTTCGAGAATTCGAGCGTCACATGCCCCTCCCATTCGGGCTCGAGCGGCGTCACGTTGACGATGATCCCGCAGCGCGCATAGGTCGACTTGCCGAGGCAGATCACCAGCACGTCGCGCGGCACGCGGAAATATTCGACGGTCCGCGCCAGCGCGAAACTGTTCGGCGGGATGATGCACACGTCGGTCTTGCGGTCGACGAAGCTGTTCGCCGCGAAATCCTTGGGGTCGACGATCGCGCTGTCGACGTTGGTGAAAATCTTGAATTCGTCGGCAACGCGCGCGTCATAGCCATAGGACGACAGCCCGTATGAGATGCAGCCGTCGCGGCGCTGCGCCTCGTGGAACGGTTCGATCATCGCATCGCCCAGCGCGCGTTCGCGGATCCAGCGGTCGGACATCACGGACATAGACGCATTCCCCTTTGTGCTGCGCCATCGCGCGGATGCTGCGGGACGGCAAGAGGGCGATTGCGTCGGCCCCGTCGACAGCGGGGATTTGTGCGCTAGAGCCGGGGTTCGAGGCTGGAAGCAAAGACGGGCAGGTGGGTGATGCGGGTTCTGATGTGCGGCTTGGGCGATATCGCGCGGAAGGCCTATCTGCCGGTGCTGGCGGCGATTCCGGAATTAGAGCTGCATCTCGCGACTCGCGATCCTGCGGTGTTGGCCGAACTGGGCGCTACCTATCGGCTGGCGGACCTCCACCCCAGTCTCGACTCGGCGCTTGCTGCGGCGTCGTTCGACGCGGCGTTCGTGCACAGTGCGACTTCGGCGCATCCGGCGATCGTCGAGCGCTTGCTGACCCTGCGCATCCCGACCTTCGTCGACAAGCCGCTGGCGGATAGGTTCGTGGAGGCGGAACGGCTGGTCGCGCTGGCCGATGCACAGGGGTGCCTGCTGACGATCGGTTTCAATCGGCGATTCGCGCCCGATTATGCCGCGCTTCGGCACGAACCGCGTCCGTTCATCCTGATGCAGAAGCATCGCCGCGCGCAGCCCGACCTGCCGCGCCGAGTCGTGTTCGACGATTTCATCCATGTCGTCGATACGCTCCGCTTCCTGACCGACGCGCCGAGCCCGCAGGTCACGATCGAGACGCTCGTCGAGGACGGTCTGCTGCACGGCGTGACGTTGATGTTGGCCGGCAGCGATCACCACGCCGTCGGGACGATGCAGCGCAATTCGGGGCTGGACGAGGAAAGGATCGATCTGATCGGTGCGGGCCGCAAGCGGTCGATCGTCGACCTGTCGGAGCGGTTCGATCATGACGGCACGATCGGGCGGCGTCGTCGGGGCGACTGGACTCCCGTTACCGTCCAGCGCGGGTTCGACGCGATGTGCACGGATTTCCTCGCAGGCGTGAAGGCCGGGCGCGCGACCGCGTCCCAGGACATTCTCGAAACGCATCGGCTGTGCGAGGCGATCGTCGCGCACGCCGAGATCGGGGATTAGAGAGCGGTCGCCGCCTTAGGCAATGCCAAGATCGGCAGGACCGAACGCGTCGGGGAGCAGTTCCGAGACTGTATAGGTGCGGATCGCAGCGCCTGCCGCCGCGCCGCAGTGCACGGGCAGGTCGCGGCCAGCCATCTGCGCGGCTTCGTTGATGACCTGGCGGCAGCGACCACAGGGGCTGACCGGGGATGAGCCGGTCGCGCGGCCGTCGGCGTCCATCGCGCCCCCGATCACGCCGATCGCGACGATATCGCGCAGCCGCCCCGCGGCGCTCGCGGTGGCGATCGCGACCGTCTCGGCGCACAGCGACAAGCCGTAGCTGGCGTTCTCGAAGTTCGCGCCGGTGATGACCGTGCCGTCGTCGAGCAGCACCGCGGCGCCCACCGCGAATCGCGAATAGGGGGCGTGCGCGTTGCGGGCGGCGTCGCGCGCTGCCGCGACGAGTTTGGTTGCTTGTTCGGTCATGATGCCACCACGTCCCAGTTCACCGGTCCCTCGATTCCGTCGATGCGGCGGAAATCGCTCGCGCGCCACATCCGCCACGGCCGCGCGGTGTAGTCGGGCTTGAGAATATTCTCCACCGCCCATAGCGGCCGCGGGACTGCGTCCGACAGGCTGTATTTCGAATCGACGGCCTTGCTGATCCGCAGCATTACCGGCTGCCGGGTGTGCGTCTCGACCATCGTCACGAACTGCGCGATGTCGGCGATCAGCGTCGCGCGATCCGGTCGCGCGGTGCAGTCGTCGTGGAACGCGATGTCGACAGCGGTCGGCAGTGCGTCCGACGTCCGCGGCACGAAGGTGTTGAACGCGTTGGCCTGCTCGTCCGCGCGCTGGCACAAGGAATAGACGTGGACCGCGCCGCGGCGCAGGCCGGCTTCAGGCAGCGCCGCCCAGTTCGCCTCGAAGGCTGGATCGCGGCGGTCGGTGCCCGAGGTCGCGACGATGTAGGCGAAGTCGGCACCGCTCGCGCGGACCGTGCCCCATTCGACCGGGCCGGGGTTTTCGACGAGGTCGATGCCCTGCAACGGGTAGTGTTTGACGTCGGGGTGCCAGCCGGTCGCAGCGGTCCAGCCGCAGATGCCGACAAAGCCGGTTGCGGCGAGCGCGGCCGCGAATTTCAGAAGTGCGTGAGCCATGGGTCTTCTAGTTGCGGATGTGGAGAACGCAGATCAGCGTGAACAGCCGTCGCGCGGTATCGAAATCGACCTCGATCTTGCCGTCGAGGCGCTCTTTCAGCAGCTCTGCCGCTTCGTTGTGGACGCCGCGGCGGGCCATGTCGACCGTCTCGATCTGCGCCGGGGAGGATTGCCGGATCGCCTGGTAATAACTGTCGCAAATCGCGAAATAATCACGGATCGGCCGGCGGAACCGGCCGAGCGCGAGCACTAGTGTCTCGAGATGCGTGTCGTCCTCGCGGTGGATATGGATGCCGAGGCGCCCTTCCTCAGACTGCAGCTTGATCTTGTACGGGCCGGCATAGCCGTCCGGGTAAGCGCGCTGCGGGGCGAAGTGATTGCCCTCGATCAGGTCGAAGATCGCGATCCGGCGCTCTTGCTCGACGTCGGGCGAGCGCCAGCCGAGACTGGTCTCGTCGAGTTGCACATCGATGATCCGCGGGTCGGCCATACCGGTTCGATAGCGGCGCACGTATCGCCTGTCACTTGTCGCGACACCCACGGAATTCTCCCTGCCTTTTGATGAGGAAGGAAGGGGGCAGGGAAATCTCGCTTCGTTGGAACGGAGGGGTAAGCATGCGAACGCCAATCGCCGACTTATCCCCATCATTCCGCCGCACGCCCCCTTGGACCCCGCCTCGCGCATCGCGTAGGTGAAGCAGATGGCAACTCTCGCATTCCCCGTTCCCGCCGCCGCCGAGCCGCAGCAGCTTCCCCGCAACGTCGAGGCCGAAGCGGCGATGCTCGGCGCGATGATGATCGACAACCGGCTCGCCGACGATCTCGTCGACAAGCTCGAACCGGGACACTTCTTCGAGCCCGTTCACGGCCGGATCTTCGCCGCGATCAAGACGCTGCGTGGCAATGACATGCTGGTGACGCCGGTAACGCTGCGGCCGATGTTCGATGCCGACGAGGGCATGCGCGAGCTCGGCGGGCCGGCGTATCTTGCCGGCCTGACGGGCAGCGGTGCGGGGCTGATCGGCGCGCGCCAGTTCGCGCAGCAGATCTACGACCTCGCGATGCTCCGCGCGCTCGTGTCGGTCGGGCGGACGCTGGTCGATCGCGCGATGGACACCTCCGAAGAGGTCAATCCGCGCGCACAGATCGAGCTCGCCGAGGAGGAGCTGTTCAAGGTTGCAGCCGACGGCGGCTCAGAGAACACGGTGAAGTCGTTCGCGCAGGCAACCACGGCGGCAGTGAAGATGGCCGAGCGTGCGCTCAATTCGGGCGGCAATCTGTCGGGCGTCACCACCGGCATCGATTCGATCAACGCGAAGATCGGTGGCATGCATCACAGCGATCTCATGATTCTCGCGGGCCGTCCGGGCATGGGCAAGACGTCGCTCGCCACCAACATCGCGTTCAATGCGGCGCGACGCTGGATGCGCGACATGGCCGACGGGATCGCGCCGAAGGATTCGGTCGGCGCGAAGGTCGCGTTCTTCTCGCTGGAAATGTCCGCGGACCAGCTCGCGACGCGTATTCTCGCCGAGCAATCGCAGATTTCGTCCGAGTCGCTCCGCATGGGCAAGATCAGCCGGACCGAGTTCGCGCAGCTTGCTGCCGCCGCGGCCGAGTTGGAGAATTTGCCGCTGTTCATCGACGACACCGGCGGTCTCTCGATCGGCGCACTGCATACGCGCGTGCGCCGGTTGCAGCGTCGGCATAACAACGAGATCGGGCTGGTGGTGGTCGACTACCTCCAGCTTTTGTCGGGGTCGGGCAAGAGCAAGGACGGCAACCGCGTCCAGGAAATCTCCGAGATTTCTCGCGGGTTGAAGACGCTGGCGAAGGATCTCAACGTCCCCGTTCTGGCGCTGTCGCAGCTGTCGCGAGCGGTGGAGTCTCGCGAGGACAAGACGCCGATGCTCTCGGATCTTCGCGAGTCCGGCTCGATCGAGCAGGACGCCGACATGGTCTGGTTCGTGTACCGCGAGGATTACTACGTCGCGTCGAAGGAGCCCAAGCGCCCGGCGGAAGGGGATAGCTCGAAGATCTTCGAGGACCATGCATCGTGGGCGGCTGAGATGGAGCGGGTCTACGGCCTGGCGGAGCTGATCATCGCGAAACAGCGACACGGTGCGACGGGGAAGGTCCGGATGAAGTTCGATCCGACGATCACGAAGTTCTCGGATCTCGCCGAGTATTGAGGCCATCGTGTCCCTCTCCCCTCCGGGGAGAGGGAAGGGGCCCGCGGCTCTTGCCGTGGGAAGGGAGAGGGGAGTGAGGCTCGGGACGGTTCATCCCAACCACCCCTCTCCCTTCCGTCGCCAAGTGGCTCCTCCCTCCCTCTCCCCGCAGGGGCGAGGGAAAGCGGTCAGATCATCGGATCGTAATCGGTCGGCGCGTGGATGCCGCATTCCACCTTGTCGAAACTCCGCCACCGGCCCGCGCGCGGGTCTTCGCCGGGGGCGACCTTCGTCGTGCAAGGCGCGCAGCCGATCGAGAGATAGCCCTGCGCCTCCAACGGATGCCGCGGCAACTCATGCTCCGCAAAATACGCGTCGAGCTTAGCCTTGTCCCAATCCGCGAGCGGGTTGATCTTCAAGCGGCCCTCGTCCTCCTCGAACCGGGGCAGCGCGGTACGAGTCCCCGACTGGAACCCCTTCCGCCCCGAAATCCAGGCATCGAACGGCGCCAGCGCCCGCCGCAACGGCTCGACCTTGCGCAGATCGCAACACCCATCCGGATCATACGACCACCGCAACCCCGTCTTGTCCTTGATCGCAAGCAACCGTGGATCGGGACGGAAGACGCGGAGATCGGTAAAGCCCAGCTTCTCCGCCAGCTCGTCACGATACGCCAAGGTCTCGCCGAACATCTTCTGCGTATTCGTAAACACCACCGGCACGTCGACATCGACCTGCGCAACCATGTGGAGCAGCACCGCCGACTCCGCACCGAACGACGACACCGCCGCGATCCGCCCGCGCAACTCCCCGACCAGCAGTTCGCGCAGCATCTCCTGCGCGGAGATACCTTCGAAGCGCGCCTGCATCGCCATCGCGTCGGCGCGCGTGAACGCCGGCGTGACGTCGATCATGTCGAGTTGGCGCGCGGGCTCACCCATGGCGCAGCTTCCACACCGGCACCGCACCGTCCGCCGCCTTCTGGTACGGCGTATCGTAGCGCTCGAGGCTCGCGCGCAGCACGTCGATGTCGATCGGCGCCTGCGGTGCGAAGCTGTCGAACCCACAGCGCCGCATCAGCGGAATCTGGTCGACCAGCACATCGCCCTGCGCGCGCAGCTCGCCGGTATACCCTGCTTCGCGCAGGATTCGCGCCGACGAATATCCACGCCCGTCGCGGTAGCCCGGAAAGCTCACCTCGATCAGCGCGAGCTGGTCGATCTGCGGCAACAGCGCGCGTGCATCGTCGCCCGCTTCCAGGCGCACGGCGGCGGCGTTGCTCTGGCCGATGAACGAATCGAGCGTCACCGCCGGCTCGTCATGCGGCTCGTCGTCGCGGAAGCGGAGCAGCGTCTGGTCCGGATACTCAACCATAGATCGCCTCCTTGAACGTCTCGAAGCCGACGCGGCGATAGGTGTCGAGGAAGCGCTCGCCGGGATCGCGGACCTGCAGGTACCGGTCGGTAACGCGCTCGATCGCGTCGACCACGCCGTCCTCCGAGAAACCGGGGCCGGTGATCTTGGCGAGGCTCACATCCTCTGCGCCCGACCCTCCGAGCGAGAGCTGGTAATTCTCAGTGCCCTTCTTGTCGACGCCGAGGATGCCGATGTGGCCCGCGTGATGGTGCCCGCACGCATTGATGCAGCCGCTGATCTTGAGCTTCAGTTCGCCAAGGTCACGCTGGCGAGCGAGACTGCCGAAGCGCGTCGCGATCTTCTGTGCGAGCGGGATCGATCGCGCGTTGGCGAGGCTGCAATAATCGAGACCGGGGCAGGCGATGATATCGCTGATCAGGTCGAGATTGGCCTCAGCAAGCCCTGCCTCGTTCAGCGCCGACCACACCGCGTGGAGGTCGGCGATCTTGACGTGCGGCAGGACGATGTTCTGCGCATGCGTGACGCGCAGTTCGTCGAAGCTGTAGCGCGTGCCGAGATCGGCCATCACGTCGATCTGGTCCGCCGAGGCGTCGCCGGGGATGCCGCCGATCGGCTTGAGGCTGATGTTGACGATCGCATAGCCCGGCTGCTTGTGCGCCTTCACGTTCTGGTCGAGCCAGACCGCGAAGTCGGGATCGCTGCGGTCGATATCGGTCGACGCGTTGGCGTCGAAATCGGGCGCGCCGAAGTGGCTGGTGATGCGCTCCAGCTCGGCCCGCGGCGGATCGAGGCCGAGGCCCTTCACCGCAGTGAATTCCTCCTCGACTTGGCGGCGATATTCGTCGGGGCCGATCTCGTGGAGCAGGATCTTGATCCGCGCCTTGTAGATGTTGTCGCGCCTGCCGTAGCGATTGTAGACGCGCAGGCACGCCTCGAGATAGCTCATCAGGTCGTCGGCAGGCACGAAGTCGCGGATCTCGTGACTGATCATCGGCGTGCGGCCCATGCCGCCACCGACGAAGATCTTCGCGCCGAGTTCACCGTCGCGGACGTGCAGCCCGATGCCGATGTCGTGCAGCCGCATCGCCGCGCGATCCTCGTCCGCCGCGATCACGCAGATCTTGAATTTGCGCGGCAGGTACGTGAACTCGGGGTGGAACGTCGACCATTGGCGGATCAGCTCTGCCCAGGGGCGCGGGTCGGCGACCTCGTCCGCGGCGGCGCCGGCGAACTGGTCGGAGCTGATGTTGCGGATGCAGTTGCCGCTGGTCTGGATGGCATGCATCTCGACCGTCGCCAGTTCCTGGAGGATGTCCGGAGTCTGGTCGAGCTGGATCCAGTTGAACTGGATGTTCTGCCGCGTAGTGAAGTGGCCGTAACCACGATCGTATTTTCGCGCGATATGCCCGAGCATCCGCATCTGGCGCCCGTCGAGCGTCCCATACGGCACCGCGACTCGCAGCATGTATGCGTGCAGCTGGAGGTACAGCCCGTTCATCAGGCGCAGCGGCTTGAACTGGTCCTCGGTCAGCTCGCCGGAGAGGCGGCGGCGGACCTGATCGCGGAACTCGTCGACGCGCTGGTCGACGATCGCCTGGTCGTATTCGTCGTATTTATACATGTCAGATTACCCAGCTGCCGGCGTTGGGGTCGGCGGGTTTGAGAGTCAGGTCGGGTCGCATCGTCGGGCCGAGCGCGCGGATCCGGTCCTTGATGTGCGCGGGGCGGGGGCCGTCTTCGGTCTGCGTCGCCTCGATCAGATAGGGGACGTTGACGCGGCGCGCGCCTTCTTCGGCCCGAAGGATCGATTCACCCGCGACGCCGACGTCGACCGCATCCTCGATGTGGCGCGACCAGCCATTGCCGGTCCACCAGATCACGTCGCCGGTAGGAAGGTCGTTTCCGGTCAACAGCTTCATGCGGCGGCGTCCTCTGCTACGCGGGCCCAGCGGGCGAGTTTGTCTTGCGCGTCGGAGAGTTCGACGACCTCTCCGACGACGATGATCGCGGGGCTCTTCACCGCCTCGCGCGCGACCATCGCGCCCAGATCGGCGAGCAGCGTGCGGATCGCGCGGCTGCCCTCCAGCGTGCCGCGTTCGAGCACCGCCACCGGCATGTCGGGCGCGACGCCGTCGGTCATGAGCTTGTCGGCAATGTCGGTCGCCGACGCGATGCCCATGTAGATCACGAGCGTACGGCCTTGCCCCGCGAGGCCGGCCCAGTTTTGCTCGCTCAACCCCTTGCACTGGCCCGCGACGAAGCTGACTGCACTCGAATGATCGCGGTGGGTGAGCGGCAGCATCGCCTCAGCGGCACAGCCGAGTGCGGCCGAGACACCGGGGATCACTTCGACGGGCAGGCCGGCGGCGCGCACCGCTTCGACTTCCTCGCCGCCGCGGCCGAACACGAACGGGTCGCCGCCCTTCAGGCGGATGACGATCGCGCCGGTCTTCACATGCGCGATGATCAGCGCGTTGATCGCCTCCTGCGGCAGCGTGTGGCGTGCGCGCTGCTTGGCGACCGAGATGCGCTGCGCAGACGGCGGCGCGATGTCGAGCACGCGCGGATCGATCAGGCCGTCATGGACGACGACGTCGGCGGTCTTGAGCGCCTCGACCGCGCGGACGGTGAGGAGACCGGGATCGCCTGGCCCCGCGCCGACGAGGATGACGCGCCCGCGGGCGGTGGGATCTAGAAGGCTTGCCATGGAGCAGGAGATGGACGGCAACCCGCTGCACCGCAACCGAATGATGCTTTGGCGGGAGGTAGGATTGCTTTCGAACGCGCCGAAACGCGATCAGCCGTCGCTGAGGCCGATGCCGATCGACGCGCGCGCGCTCTCGGATTCGCTGCTGACAACCGGGTAGGCGCAATAGTCGGCGGCGTAATAGGCGCTCGGCCGGTGGTTGCCCGACCAGCCGATACCACCGAACGGCGCGCCCGACGAGGCGCCATTGGTCGGCTTGTTCCAGTTGACGATGCCGGCGCGGATGTTCGCCCAGAACCGGTCGTAGAGCGCAGGCGTCTGGCTGATCAGCGACGCGGACAGGCCGTAGCGGGTGGCGTTCGCCTCGACGATCGCCGCGTCGAAATCGTCGACGCGGACGACCTGCAGGATTGGGCCGAACAGCTCGATATCGGGTCGGTCAGCGATATCGGTGACGTCGATCAGGGCGGGTTTCAGGAATGGCAGGTCCGCGACCGGGCGTTCGAGGTGGCGGATCGCGCGGCCGCCGCGCGTAAGCAGTTCGAGGAAGCTTTCGGTCAGCTGCTCGGCGGCTTCGTTGTCGATCACCGGGCCCATGAACGGGGCGGGGTTGGCGTGCGGTTCGCCAACGATGATCCGGCCGACCATCTTGTCGACGGTGGCGATCAACGGGTCGTAGAGCTTGGTGTCGACGATCAGCCGGCGCGCCGCGGTGCAGCGCTGCCCGGCGGTGGTAAAGGCCGACTGGATGATCAGGATCGCTGCGGTGTGCAGGTCCGGCGTGTCCCACACGACGATCGGGTTGTTGCCGCCCATCTCGAGCGCGAGGATCTTCTCGGGCTTCTCGGCGAACGCGCGGTTGAGCGCGAGGCCGGTGCGCGCCGAGCCGGTGAACAACAGCCCGTCGATATCGGGGTGCGCGGCAAGCGCCTTGCCTTCGTTCGGGCCACCGATGACGAGGCGGATGCATTCGGGTGGCACGCCCGCGGCGCGGAAGCATTCGACCAGGAACGCGCCGACCGCGGGAGTCTTTTCGGACGGTTTGAAGACCACCGCGTTGCCGGCGATCAGCGCGGGGACGATGTGCCCGTTGGGGAGATGCGCGGGGAAATTGTACGGCCCGAGCACCGCCAGCACGCCGTGCGGTTTGTGGCGGACGGCGATGCGCGAGCCCATCGTCGCTTCCAGGCGGCGCTGTGCGGTGCGGTCGGCATAGGCGCTGACCGAGATGTCGACCTTGGCGATGACCGTCTCGACCTCGCCGCGCGCTTCCCAGATCGGCTTGCCGGTCTCGCGCGCGATCAGGTCGGTAAACGCGTCGTTGCGCTGGCGGACGATGTTGGCGAAGCGCCGCATCGTCTCGATCCGGAAGGCGAGCGGTTTGGAGGCCCAGGTCGCCCAGCCGGACCGCGCGGCGGCGACTTCGGCATCGACATCGCCGATCGGGTGGCGCCAGAGAATCGCGCCGGTGGCCGGTTCGTAGGAGATGATCTCGTCGGACATGCGCCGCTCTTGCCTTGATTCGCGGGGAGTTTCCACTGGTCGCGGAAAACGCGGATCGACAATCGGTTTTGCGATCCTCCCCTTGGCGGGGGAGGATCGGGTCAGGCGAGCGCGTCGGCCATGGTGCGGATTGCGGCGACCTTGGCGGTCAGCGCATTCCAGTCGTCGTGCTCTGCGATCGGCGCCCAGATCGCCTCGACCTCGTCGATCAGCATGCTGCACGGCTCGCCCGACCAATACGGATGCGCGCGGTCCTTGCGTGGTTCGTAGGCGGCGAGCGCGGCGCGGACTTCGCTCCAGGGTTCGCCGTAGGTGTCGGGCAGCGTGCCGCCGAACGCGTCGAAGAAGAAGCGGTCGATGCCGGCTCCCGAGGTGCGCAGCGCGCGTTCGGTCGCCTGGACGAGATCGCGGTCGGCGCCGGGATCGCCCGGACGGACGCCAAGACGCCAGAGGATCGCCTCCGTGACTTCGGGTTGGTAGCGCGGGCCGAATTGGTCGAGCGCGGCGACCAGCGGGTCGCTCTCGGCGATCTGGCGGAGTGCAACAGCAAGCTGCATGACGTCCCAGTGGATCGCTTCGGGCTGGCGGCCGAACGCGTACAACCCCTGATGATCGAAATAGGCGGCGGTGAAGGCAGGGTCCCAGGTCGGGGCAAACCGCCACGGGCCGTAGTCGAAGCTCTCGCCGGTGACGTTGATGTTGTCCGAATTGAGCACGCCGTGGACGAAGCCCGCCGCCATGTAGCGCGCGGCAAGGCGCGCGGTGCGGGCGACGACGAGGTCGAGCAGGCGGATGGGATCGTCGCTGTCCTCGTCGTAGAGGTTGCGGAGCGTGTAACCGACGAGCTTGCGAAGGCCAGCTTCGTCGCGCTCGTAGGCGAGGCGCTGGAAGCTGCCGATGCGGACGTGGCTGTGGTTGAGGCGGACGAGAACGGCGGAGCGTGTCGGGCTGGGCTCGTCGCCGCGGTGGAGGTGCTCACCGGTTTCGATCAGTGACAGCGTCCGCGAGGTGGGGACGTTGAGGGCTTCGAGCATCTCGGTCGCGAGGATCTCGCGAACGCCGCCCTTGAGCGTGAGGCGACCGTCGCCCGCGCGGCTCCACGGGGTCTGGCCCGAGCCCTTGGTGCCGAGGTCCATCAGGCGACCACGATCGTCGCGCATCTGGGCGAAGGTGAAGCCGCGGCCGTCGCCGAGATCGGGATTGTAAGTGCGGAATTGGTGACCGTGATAGCGGAGGGCTAAGGGCTGGGGGAGCGTGTCCGGCAACGGCGCGAACCGCCCGAAATGCCGGGTCCACTCATCGTCGGCGAGCGCGTCGAGGCCGATCTGCGCGGCGGCGCGATCGTTGCGGAATCTCAGCCGTGTCTCGGGGAAGTCGGCCGGCGCGACCGGATCGAAGAACGCGTCCCCGAGCGTCAGGAGTGCAGCTTCGGGGCGATAGGCTTGCGGGTCGATAGGCATGCGGCGATATGGTGGCCGCTACCCGAAGGACGCAACCATGGCCGCTTACGAAAACCTCTATTGGTCGTCCGGCGACGGCCTCAAACTGCATGCGCGCGACTATCCGGGCGGGGCGGAGGGCCAGCCGCCGATCCTCTGCATGCCCGGACTGACTCGCAACGCGCGCGATTTCGATGCGCTCGCCGCGCGGCTGGCGGGGCGCTGGCGCGTGATCGCGATCGACTTTCGCGGGCGTGGCGAGAGCGCGTACGCCAAGGATCCCACGTCGTATGTCCCGACCACCTATGTCGACGACGTCGACGCGCTGCTGACCGAGCAGGGGATCGATCGGTACATCGCATTCGGCACGTCGCTCGGCGGGATCGTGACGATGCTGATGGCGGAGCCGTCGCGGGGACGGATGCTCGGTGCGTTGCTCAACGATGTCGGGCCGGAGATCGATGCGCAGGGGCTGTCGCGGATTCGTGGTTATGTCGGCAAGGCGAACGTGTTCCCAACCTGGATGCACACCGCGCGCTGCGTCGCCGAGAATAACGACGACGTCTATCCCGACTTCGGGATCGAGGACTGGCTGGCGATGGCCAAGCGGCTGTACCGGCTCAACAGCTCGGGGCGGATCGTGCTCGATTACGACGTGAAGATCGCCGAGCCGTTCCGCGTGCCGGGCAACGAGGCGGGGCCGGACATGTGGCAGGCGCTGGCGTCGCTCCGTGATGTGCCGACGCTGATCGTGCGCGGCGGTCGATCGGACCTGTTGTCCGCGGCGACGGCGGAGCGGATGGCGGCGTCGCTCGACCAGGTCGAACTCGTGACGGTGCCGGGGGTCGGACACGCGCCGACGCTGACCGAGACGATCGTGCAGGCGCCGATCGACCGGCTACTGGAGCGCGCGCTTGAGCGTGACCATGAGGGTGCCCTTGAGGGTGGGGGTATTCGCGCTTAGGACCCGCCTCCTGCCGATATTCTACCGACAACCGGGATACTTGATGACCGATCTCTCCGACGCACACACGACCGTTCGCCCGCTGAAGGGCCGCCGCGCGATCATCACCGGCGGGACCACCGGGATTGGGCGGGCGATCGCGGTGCTGCTCGCGGCGGAGGGGGCGAAGGTCTTCATCTGCGGGCGCGACGAACGCTATCTGGCGGACGCGCTCGCGCGTATCCGCGAGGTCGGCGAGGGCGAGGGGATGATCACCGAGCTCGCCGATCCCGACAAGGTCCGTGCGTTCTTCGATGCGGGCGAGGCGGCGATGGGCGGCTTCGACATCACCGTCATCAATGCCGCGGTCGCGGCGGGCGGCCTGATGCAGATGAGCGAGGACGAACTCCGCTACGCGATCGCGGTCGACTTCACCGCCTACATGCTGAGCGCACATCACGCCGCGCACCGGATGAAGCCGATCAGCGACATCGTCATCATCGGCTCGCTGAGCGCGCACATCCTCGGGCCGAGCTCGACGGTCTATGCCGGGGTCAAGGCGGGGATCGCGGGCTTTTCGGAGGCGTTGCGGCGTGAACTCGGACCGAAAGGGATCAAGGTGTCGCTGGTCGAGCCGGGCAAGGTCGGCTCTAACATGCAGTATCCCGACGTACCCGACGACAAGCAGCGCGCGATGATCAAGGCGGAGCAGATGCTGCGCGCGGAGGACATCGCCGCGGGGGTCGAGTTCCTGCTGACGCAACCGACGCGCACCGTGATCCAGCAGATCGTCATCGTCCCGCGGGCGCTTGAGGGGGAATAAGCGAGACGGCTAACCCATGCCCCCGTTCGCGCGGCGCCCGTCCCGTCATCCTGACGAAAGTCAGGATCCAGAGTAACGGCGAACTGCCCTTGATGACCCTGGATCCTGACTTTCGTCAGGATGACGGAGCAGGTGGAAGTCGCCAGACGTAAATCAAAGGAGAATAGCATGTTCGACCAGCTCGTCTTCACCCCCGCCGACATCGACCTGTCGCGCTCGCCGCTGGCGGGGAAGGTCGGTGCCGAGACCTATGTGCTCGGCGCGTTCAATCCGGGGATGACGCGGCTGGCGAACGGCAATCTGCTGCTGATGGTGCGCGTTGCCGAGGCGCTCAAGCAGCCGGTCAAGAACGGCAACGTCCACGCGATCCGGTGGCAGGACGGCGCATACCTGCTCGATGCGTGGCCGTTGCAGATGGTCGATACCAAGGATCCGCGTAAATTCCTGATCCCCGGCGGCGGGTGGAAGGTGATGGCGCTGACGTCGCTGTCGTGGCTCCTCCCGGTCGAGCTCGACGCCGAAGGACGATCGGTGGTCGCGGTGCATTACGACAAGGCCATCGCGCCGCGCACGTCGTACCAATGCTACGGCGTCGAGGATGCGCGGATCTCGAAGGTCGGCGACCGCTATCTGATGACCACCTGCTCGGTCAGCCCCGAGCGGCATTCGACCACGCTCTATACGTCCGCCGACGCGCTCGACTGGCACCTCGAAGGGATCGTCCTCGATCACCAGAACAAGGACATGCTGATCTTCGAAGGGCTGATCGACGGGCAATATTGGGCGCAGACCCGCCCGCTCGGCGACCTGTATTTCGCCTACCCGCCGGGCAGCGAATGGCGCAGCGGCCCCTCGATCAATCTGTCGCGCTCGCCCGACGCGCTCCACTGGAAACCGCACGACAAGCCCGGTATCCGGCCGCATGCCGCCACCGTCGCGACCGCGCGGATGGGCGGCGGGGCCCCTCCGATCCTGACCGATCGCGGCTGGCTGACGCTGTGGCACGGTGTCGAGCCATCGGGCGTGGTCGGCATCTACCGCACCTATTGGTCGATCCTCGACAAGGACGATCCGTCGATCACCGTTGCGACGGAGCATACCGCGCTGCTGGAGCCAAACCCGGCGCTGACCGAACCGCTGAAGGACCAGATGTACCTCGACAACGTCGTCTTCACGACCGGCATCGCGGACGCGGGCGACTTCTACGTGGTGGCGAGCGGCGAGGCGGATCTGGCGTGCCGCATCACGCATATCCCGAAGGGTGTTTTCGGAGCCTAGACGCCGCCGATGGACGAGCCCGGCAGGAGAACTTCGCACCGATGTTCTCCTGCCGGTTGCGTCAGCAGCGGCCGATCGACTTCGACACGATGACCTGGCCGGCGATCGAAATCGTCACCTTGACCCCGGTCGGGATGCCCCACGTCGTGCAGATGTCGATGCAGGCCTGCGCCGCGGTGCCGTTGGGAAATATCGAGGGGATTGGCAAACAGACCGATCCGAAGCCGAACGGCAGATTGACGCAGATTTGCCCGTTGTTGACCGTGACGCTGATGCACCCACCGGCGAGAACGAGCGCGCCGCCTTGGGATACATCGGTCGTCGTCGTGATTGCCGCCAGATTTGCAGTCTTCGCATGATGCGCAGCGGCATCGACAGCGCTCTGGATATGCTTTGCGTCGAAATCATAAGCAGCCATGGCAATCATCCTCGTTATCCGGGGAATCCCGGTAACGGATGGTTAGAGCTGATCTGTTATCGTCGACAATTTGAACCTGCTCCATAACGCAGTAATATCTGCGAATATGTCTGTGAAATGGAGAGAGTTTCCACGAATACTGTTGGCGATACGATTGTCTTGATGTCAGTCGCGCGAGAGTGGTTTCGGCAAGCCTTCCGGTGGCGGCGTGAAAACCGCCACCGGATCGTGATGCTCGACGTCAAAACCTGGTCGGCTACGCTAAATCCCTAGATCGATCCGTTCCGGTTACAGCGCCAGATCGGGGCTGCGGTCGACCTTGACGCGCGTGGCGGCGGGCTTCGGCTGCGTCGCGACCTGCACCGTCGGCGATGGTACCGTAAGCTGCAGCGTCTGCGCGGTCGCCGCCCAGGTCTTGGCGATCAGGTCGGGCTTGTCGTTGAGCGTGACGCCGTAGCTCGGGACGATCTCGCGGATCTTGCCCTGCCACGCCGCGGTAGCGAGATGGTTGGGAAACACCTTTTTCAACAGGTCGAGCATGATCGACGGCGCGGTCGAGGCGCCCGGCGACGCGCCGAGCAAGGCCGCGATCGAGCCGTCCTTCGACGCGACGATCTCGGTGCCGAGCTTCAGTACGCCGCCCTTGTTCGGATCGCGCTTGATGATCTGGACGCGCTGGCCCGCCTGCCACAGCCGCCAGTCGCCGTCCTTCGCCCCCGGGAAATATTCACGCAGCGCGGTCATCCGGTCGGCGTCGGACATGATCAGCTGCCCGGCGAGATATTCGACGAGATCGAAATCGTCCCAGCCGACCGCGATCATCGGCCGGAAATTGTCGAGCGTCACCGACGCCGGCAGATCGAAATACGAGCCTTCTTTCAGGAACTTGGTCGAGAAGGTCGCGAACGGTCCGAACAGCAGCGCCTGCTTGCCGTCGAGATAGCGCGTGTCGAGATGCGGCACCGACATCGGCGGCGAGCCGACCGCCGCCTTGCCGTACACCTTGGCGAGGTGACGCTGCGCCACCTCGGGCTTGTCGGTGACCAGGAACGAGCCGCCGACCGGGAAGCCGGCATAATCGTCGGCCTCGGGGATGCCCGACTTCTGCAGGATCGGCAGCGCGCCACCGCCCGCGCCGGCGAACACGAAGCGCGCATTGATGATCCGCTTCTCGTCGCTCTTCATGTCGCGCGCGGTCACCCGCCAGCGCTTGTCGGCACTGCGTTCGAGCGAGCGGACCTCGTGGCCGGTGGTCAGCGTGAAGCCGGGCTGCCTGCGCATCGCGTCGACATATTGGCGCGTGACCTCGCCCCAGTTGCAATCAGTGCCGAGCGGCGAGCGCGTCGCGGCAAGTTTCATCGCCGGGTCGCGGCCCTGCATCATCACGGGCACCCACTGCGCGATCTGCCTGGAATCGGTCGAGAATTCCATCCCCGAGAACAGCGGGCTCGCCTGCAACGCGGCATGCCGCTTGCGCAGGAAAGCGACGTTCGCATCGCCCCACACCAGGTTCATGTGCGGCGTCGAATTGATGAACGAGCGCGGATTGACGAGCATCCCCGCGTCGACCTGATGGCTGAGGAACTGGCGCGTGACCTGGAACTGCTCGTTGATCTCGATCGCCTTCTTGATCTCGACCAGGCCGTCGGCGCTGTTGACCGGCGTGTAGTTCAGTTCGCACAGCGCCGAATGACCGGTGCCGGCGTTGTTCCAGCCGTTCGAGCTTTCCTCCGCGACCTTGTCGAGGCGCTCGACCAGTTCGATCGTCCAGCTCGGTTCGAGCTGGTGGAGCAGCACTGCGAGCGTCGCGCTCATGATCCCACCGCCCACCAGCAGCACGTCGACGTTGCGCTCGGTCGGCGCGGCGTCGGCGGCGGCGAGAGGCAGCATCGCTGCGCCGCCCGCGGTGATCGCCGAGCCCAGCAGTCCGCGCCGCGTCACGCCCGCGGCGGCCTTGGTCACGCCGACGGAGTCGGGAGCGATACTATTGTCGTTGGAAGGGAGCCGCATCGTCGTGCCTCATCATTGCGGTCTGGCCTGGCCTCCAGCGCGTCGAGAGCGGGGACCGGAAACCATCACCGGATTGTCGTTCGGGCCGCGCGAGGAATCTGCCGCAATCGGGCAAAAACCATCGATCGAGCGCGACCGCTGCTCGAAATCCTCGTCCAACTCTCTGATAGTCTTGGGATGTCGTCACGCTGCTTGGTGCGCATGACGTTGTCGCCATTTAATGGCACTGCCTCACCGATCTTGCAAGTCCGGCGCCCGCCAGACGGGCTTGCGGCACCCTTGAAAGCGGACGCGAAAATCGGCATCCCCCGCCGCATGGCCGCACCCGTGAACATCCTCCATCTCCATTCCTCGTTCGATCTCGGCGGGAAGGAGGCGCGGGCGGTTCGGTTGATGAACGCGTTCGGCGATCGCGCGAGGCATACCATCGTCTCCGGAATGCCCGAGCAGACCAGTGCGCGGGAGTCGATCGCCAAGGGCATCCGTTACGAAATCGCGCAGACCCCGCCGCCGCTGACCGGCAAGCCCTCCGTGCAACGCTACGAGGCGATCGCGCAATACATGCGGCGGTTCGATCTGGTGTTGACGTACAACTGGGGCGCGATCGACGGGGCGATGGCGCGCCGCGCGTTCGGCAAGGGCGCGCCCCCGCTCGTCCATCACGAGGATGGGTTCAACGCCGACGAGGCGTCCGGACTGAAGATCGAGCGCAACATCTATCGGCGGCTCGCGCTGAGTGCTGCGTATGCGCTCGCGGTGCCGTCCGAGGTGCTCGAGGGGATCGCGCTGAACACCTGGAAACAGCCGCGCGACCGCGTACACCGGATCGTCAACGGCATCGGCACCGCCTATTACGCGCAGAAGCCCGAGCCCAAGGCGATCCCCGGTTTCACGCGCAACGCCAAGGAAGTCGTGATCGGCGCGCTGGCGGGTCTGCGCGAGGTGAAAGACCTCACCGCGCTTGTGCGGGCGGTCGGCGGCGTCTCGGGTCGGGTGCGGCTAGTGATCGTCGGCGAGGGGCCTGAGCGCGCCAACATCGTTCAGGCCGCCGCGGCGATGGGGATGGCGGACAAGCTGGTGCTGCCCGGATTCCTCGATCGGCCGTACCGGTATATCGGTCATTTCGACATGCTCGCGCTGTCGTCGCGGAGCGAGCAGTTTCCCATTTCGGTAGTCGAGGCGATGGCGGCGGGCCTGCCGATCGCCAGCTATCCGGTCGGCGACCTTAAGCGAATGGTCGCACCCGAGAACCTGCCGTTCGTCACCGACATCGCCAACGAAGTCCGGTTGCGCGACGCGTTGCAGGCGTTGGTGTCCGACCCTGCGCTGCGCGCCTCGGTCGGCGCGGCGAACCAGGCGAAGGCACGCGCCGAATATGACGAGGGCGTGATGATCGCCCGCTACCGCGACCTGTACGAAGCCGCATTGCAGCGGCCGGGTGCGCTGACGTAGGTCGCAATTTTGCTCGCACGATGCGTCCGTGCGTTCTAGTAGGCCGTATTTTCCGGGAGAGGTGACGTCGTGTTCAAGGGCCTGAAGCCTATCGTCTATAACGGTCGGGAAGTCTGGCCTCTGGTGGAAGGCGGCAAAGGAGTCGCGGCGACCAACCATGCCTCGGCCGGCGCCTGGGCCGCCGCGGGCGGGATCGGTACCGTCTCGGCGGTCAACGCCGACAGCTACGATCCCGACGGCAAGATCATTCCGCAGGTCTATCAGGCATTGACGCGGCGCGCGCGTCACGAGGAACTGGTCGAATACGCGATCGAGGGCGCGGTCCAGCAGGTCGAGCGTGCGTACGAGATCGCCGACGGCAAGGGCGCGATCAACATCAACGTCCTGTGGGAAATGGGCGGCGCGCAGCGGATCCTGCACGGCGTGCTGGAACGGACGCGTGGCAAGGTGGCCGGCGTCACCTGCGGTGCGGGCATGCCGTACAAGCTCTCCGAGATCACCGCGTCCTACGGCGTCAGTTATCTCCCGATCGTCAGTTCGGGGCGTGCGTTCCGCGCACTGTGGAAGCGCGCCTATTCGAAGGCGGCCGAATGGCTTGCCGCGGTAGTGTACGAGGATCCGTGGCTCGCAGGCGGGCATAACGGCCTGTCGAATGCCGAGGACCCACTAAAGCCGCAGAACCCGTATCCTCGCGTGAAGGAACTACGTGACGTGATGCGCGAGGGCGGCATCAGCGACGATGTGCCGATCGTGATGGCGGGCGGGGTCTGGTATCTGCGCGACTGGAACGACTGGATCGACAATCCCGAACTCGGCACGATCGCGTTCCAGTTCGGCACGCGACCCTTGCTGACCCGCGAGAGCCCGATCCCCGAGGGCTGGAAGAACGCGCTGACGCAGATCGAGCCCGGCGACGTGCTGCTGCACAAATTCTCGCCGACCGGCTTCTATTCGTCAGCGGTGCGCAATCCGTTCCTGCGCTCGCTCGAAGCACGCTCGGAGCGCCAGATCGCGTTCTCGACGCAGGAGGCGGGCGATCACGTGTTCCAGCTCGACGTCGGCGTGAAGGGCAAGAACTTCTGGGTCACGCGCAACGACCTGCTGCGTGCGCGGCAGTGGTTCGGCGAGGGCTACACCGATGCGCTCAAGACGCCGGACAACACGCTGGTGTTCGTCAGCCCGACCGAGAAGGGCATGATCCGCAAGGACCAAGCCGACTGCATGGGCTGCTTGTCGCAATGCTCGTTCTCGAGCTGGGCGGATACCGATACGAACTCGACCGGCCGCCTCGCCGATCCGCGCAGCTTCTGCATCCAGAAGACGCTGCAGGACATCGCGCATGGCGGCGACATCGACCAGAACCTGATGTTCGCGGGCCATGCGGCGTATAATTTCAAGAAGGACCCGTTCTATTCGAACGGGTTCGTGCCGAGCGTCGGGCAGCTGGTGGATCGGATCCTGACCGGGGATTGAACTGGGGTTTGAGGGCGGCGGCGCGTTACGACCTCCACCGCCGCCCAACAACCGTCACCCCAGCGAAAGCTGGGGTATCCTTCGTTGCAGACGACCGGAGTCCCACGCTGATACCCCAGCTTTCGCTGGGGTGACGGTCGAGGCCGGGCGATGGCCGCGAATGATCTGATGCGATGCCACGAACGGCGAACGGAGAACGCGCATGACTTTGCATCTGTGGTGGCTGTTCGTGGTCGCGGTGTTCCTGCTGTGCGGGACGCCAGGTCCGAACATGCTCCACGTCATGACGCGCAGCGTGTCGTTCGGCGTGCGGCGCAGCATCGCTGCGATGGCAGGCTGTCTCACCGCGCTGGTGCTGGTGCTCGCGGCCTCGGCGGCGGGGGTGTCCGCATTGCTGGCGGCATGGCCCCGCGTATTCGACGCGTTGCGCTATGCGGGCGTCGCATACCTGATCTTTCTCGGAATCAAGGCATGGCGCGGCGCCGGGTCGCCGATTGACGTAGGCGAGGATACGCTGCCGGCGACGGTCTCGAAGCGTCGCCTGTACCGCGGCGGGTTCGTGATCGGGATCAGCAACCCCAAGCTGCTGCTGTTCGCGGCAGCGTTCCTGCCGCAATTCGTCGACCGCGCCTCGCCGCAAGCGCCGCAGTTCGCGATCCTGGTGGCGACGTTCGCGGTGGTAGAGAGCTTCTGGTACGGCGTCTATGCCGCAGGCGGGCAGACGCTGGCGAAGTATCTGACGCGACCGGCGTTGCGGCGGGCGTTCGACCGCGCGACCGGGGCGATCTTCGTCGGCTTCGGGCTAGCGTTGTTGCGAGTGCGACCATAGCGGTCTGCCTTGCCGTCCGGGGGTGAAGCGCGCATAACGATTGCATTGCGGTGCCTTCTACGAGCGGGCCGTGACTGAGAGATGCTTTAAGCTCCCGCTCCGAGCCGGGAATGCCGTATGCGTCTTCATTCAACCTCAGCGAACTCCGGACATTCGTCGTGACGACAGGCACCGACACGGTCGTGCCGATCTCGCGCGCGGTCAACGTCAGCGTCGAACAGCCGCAGGTCGTCGCGATGTGCAAGAAGCACGACGCGACCATCAGCGCGATCGAAACACTGCCGTCGGGCGGCACGCGCGTGGTGCTGATGAACAGCGCCGATGCCGCCAAGATCATCAAGGCGTTCGGATCGAAGGTTCTCACCGGCACGGTGGCGCGGACACACTGGATGCGCGCGATCTAGTCGCGCTCCACCGACCGGCCGGTCAGATCCAGCCGTCGAGAACCTGGTCGGGGGGGCGGTGGCCGTCCGCCCACATGCGGATGTTCTGGATGACGCGCTCGCCCGACGCCATCCGGCCTTCGAGCGTGGCGGAGCCCATGTGCGGCAGCATCACGACGTTGGGCAGCGCGAGCAGGCGGGGATCGATCTCTGGCTCGTGCGCCCAGACGTCCAGCCCTGCGCCTGCCAGTCGTCCGGCCTCCAGCGCATCGACCAACGCACCCTCGTCGACGATCCCGCCGCGCGCCGCATTGATCAGATAGACCGACGGCCGCATCAGCGCGATTCGGCGCGCGTCGATCAGGGTGCGGCTGTCGGCGTTGAGCGGCGTGTGGATCGTGACGATGTCGACCGCGCCGAGCATTTCGTCGAGCGACTCGTGCCACGTCGCCGCCAGCTGCGCCTCGCGGACAGCGGGCAGGCGGTGGCGGTTGTGGTAATGGATCGTCAGCCCGAACGCGCGCGCTCTCAGTGCGACCGCCTGGCCGATCCGCCCCATCCCGACGATGCCGAGCGCCTTGCCACCGATCCGGTGGCCGAGCATCCCGCCCGGGCTCCACCCCTTCCATTGACCCGATCGCACCAGCTTCTCGCCCTCCGCCAGTCGCCGGGGAACGGAGAGTATCAGCGCCATCGTCATGTCGGCGGTATCCTCGGTGAGAACCCCCGGCGTGTTGGTGACGATGATCCCCCGCGCGCGCGCCGCCTTCAGGTCGATATGGTTCACGCCCGCGCCGTAGTTGGCGATCAGCTTCAGCCGGTCTCCGGCGCCCGCGATCAGCGCGGCGTCGATGTCGTCGGTGACGGTCGGCACCAACACGTCGCAGTCGGCCATCGCGGCGGCGAGCTGATCGCGCGTGAGCTTCGCATCGGCGCGGTTGTTGGTGGTGTCGAACAGCGTTTCGAGACGGTCCATCAGCGTGTCGGCCAGCTCGCGCGTGACGATCACCTTGGGGTTCGGACAGCGGCGGGTGTCGGTCATCCGGACGGCTTGGCGAAGCCGCGCCGACGCGTCAACTTGGTTGCGGCAAGCCTGTTGAGGGGCGGGGGGCATCGCGGTATCAGATGGCTTGCCAAACAGGACACGACCATGCGCCTTTTCGTCTTCGCGCTTTCCGTACTCGTTGCCGCGTCGCTGATACCCGACCCCGCCGGCGCCGCGGATCCGAAGCGGAGCTTGCCCTATTACGCGTCGATCTCGGCGGCGCGGGCGCGGATGCGGACCGGCCCGGCACGCACCTATCCGGCGAGCTGGCTGTACCAGCGCGCGGACTTGCCGATCAAGGTGGTCGCGATCTTCAAGGAATGGCGCAAGGTCGCCGATCCCGATGGCACCGAGGGCTGGATGCAGGCGAACCTGCTCAGCAGCACGCGCACCGCGATCGTCCGCGGGGCATCGCCGGTCGAGTTGCACGACCAGCCCAGAAGCTCGGGAAAAGTGCTGTGGCGCGCTGCGCCGGGAGTCGTCGGGCGGCTGAGCCAGTGCGGCAACGGCTGGTGCCGGTTCGACGTGAAGGGGCAGGCGGGGTTCGTCGACATCGGCGGTCTCTGGGGCGTCGAGGCGGGCGAGACTCTGCCTTGAATGACGGCGCGACGCCGTGGCGGATCGTCCGCGATGATCTGACCAAGTCGGAGGTCGTCGCGCTGGTTGAATTGCACTTGCGTGCGGCGCACGAAAATTCGCCGCCGGGGAGCGTTTTCGCGCTCGACCTGACCGGCTTGCGCGATCCGACCGTCACGGTCTGGTCGGCATGGGACGATGATCGCGTGGTCGGATTGGCGGCGTTGAAGCGGCTCGACGATACGCATTGCGAAGTAAAATCGATGCGCACCGCGCCGACCCACCTGCGACGCGGCCTCGGGCGCATGATGCTCGATCACGTGATGGCGGAGGCTCGGAAGCAGGGGTATCGGCGGATTAGTCTCGAAACGGGAACGACGCCGGCATTCGCGGCGGCGCATGCGTTGTACGATAGTGCCGGATTTACCGCCTGCGATCCGTTCGGATCCTATAGCGATAGGGTGTTCGCGGCTTATTACACCGCCGAACTGTAACCCTGAAAGGCCGAGGGAGCGGCGTCGCCCCCTCGGGCCCCTCAGGAGTGTCAGTTCATCAGTTCCACCGCCATCGCGGTCGCTTCGCCGCCGCCGATGCACAGCGAGGCGAGGCCGCGCTTCTGGCCGGTCGTCTCCAACGCCGACAGCAACGTCGCGAGAATACGCGCACCGCTCGCACCGATCGGATGGCCGAGCGCACACGCACCGCCGTGGATGTTGACGCGGTCGTGCGGCAGGCCAAGGTCGCGCATCGCGATCATCGCGACGACGGCGAACGCCTCGTTGACCTCGAACAGGTCGATGTCCGACGCGGACCAGCCCGCCTTCTCCATCGCTTTGCGCATCGCGAACACCGGCGCGGTCGTGAACAGCGACGGCGCGTGCGCGTGCGCGGCATGCGCGACGACGCGTGCGATCGGCGTGATGCCGAGCCGGTCGGCGACGCTCATGCGCGTCATCACCAGCGCGGCGGCGCCGTCGGAGATCGACGAGGCGTTGGCGGCGGTGATCGTACCGTCCTTCGAGAAGGCGGGCTTCAGCGTCGGGATCTTGGCGACATCGCCCTTGGCAGGCTGTTCGTCGAGCGACACCGTCGTCGGGCCCTTGCGACCGGCGATCTCGACCGCGACGATCTCGCGGTCGAACGCCCCGGACCTTTGCGCGGCCTGTGCGCGGTGGAGCGATTCGATCGCGTACTCGTCCATCTGCGCCCGCGTGAACTGGTAGTCGTGCGCGGTGTCCTCGGCGAAATTGCCCATCAGCTTGCCGGGTTCGTAGGCGTCTTCAAGCCCGTCGAGATACATATGGTCGTACATACGGTCATGGCCGATCCGGGCGCCACCGCGGTGACTTTTCGACAGATACGGCGCGTTGGTCATGCTCTCCATGCCGCCCGCGACGAGCAGGTCGACCGACCCGGCCGCGAGCGCATCGGCGGCAAGAATCGCCGCCTGCATCCCCGATCCGCACATCTTGTTGACGGTCGTCGCCTCGACATGATCGCCAAGCCCTGCGTTGATCGCCGCCTGTCGCGCCGGTGCCTGACCCAGTCCGGCCGGCAGGACGCAGCCCATGTAGATCCGCGCGATCTCGGCGGCGGACACGCCGGAGCGCTCGACGGCACCGCGCACCGCATCGGCGCCGAGCTGTGTCGCGGTCGCGCCCGCCAGCGCGCCCTGGAACGAGCCCATCGGCGTGCGCGCATAGGACAGGATGACGATGGGATCTCGATCGACGGCCACTGCAACTCTCCAAGTATTTTTCTGCCCCGTATCTGGGGTTGATGTGCGGCAATACAAAGCGCGACGGGACGCGCCTAGACCCGTCGGCATGGAAACCCTCATCACGACGCTCAAATGGTGTGCAGCAGGGTCGGGGGTGATCGCGGCCTTGATGGTGTCGCTTGATTTCGGCCGGCGCGTGACGGGGGGCGGGTTCGTGCTGTTCGTCGGCTCGTCGATCGCCTGGCTGTCGGGTGCGGCCTTGACCGGAGACTGGGCGCTCGGCACGCAGAACATCGTGTTGTTCGGGATCAACCTGCTCGGCGTCTATCGCTATCTGGTCCGCAAGACGGGTGACTGAAGCCGCAGTCTGGGCAGTGCTGCTGGGCGTGCTCGGCGCGATCATCGGCAGTTTCGTCGCGGCGCTGGTGATGCGCTGGCCCGAGGGGCGATCGGTGATTCGCGGGCGCTCGGCGTGCGATGCATGCGGGCGGACGTTGCGCGCCGCGGACCTCGTACCGCTGCTCAGCGCGCTGGTTCTGCGCGGTCGATGTCGCGGATGCCGGGCGCCGATCAGCCCGGTCCACTGGCGGATCGAACTGGCCGGGCTCGTGATTGGAGCCACGGCGGGGTACGTCGCACCGGGACCGATCGGTATCGCGGGCGCGGTGTTCGGCTGGCTGCTTCTGGCCCTGGCGAGCCTTGATCTGGTTGCGTTCTGGCTGCCCGACCGGCTGACATCGCTGCTCGCCCTGGCTGGTTTGGCGAGCGCGGCGCCGGGCATCGCCCCGTCGATCACCGACCGGCTGATCGGCGGCGCGGCCGGGTTCGGCGTGCTCTGGCTGGTCGCAGTCGGCTACAAGCGCGTGCGCGGCCGCGACGGCATGGGCGGCGGCGATCCCAAGCTGTTCGGCGCCATCGGACTGTGGCTCGGTTGGCAGATGCTGCCCGCCGTCCTGTTGATCGCGAGCATGGTCGGGCTCGGCGTCGTGCTTGCCGCGCAGATGAAGGGGCGGGCGATGGCGGCAGACACCGCGCTTCCGTTCGGCGCGTTGCTGGCGATCGCGGCTTATCCGGCGTGGCTGTTCATGATAGGCCTGACCCCATGATATCGTTCGCTCTTATGCTCGCGGTGCAGGCCGCCGGGTCGGTGCCATCGCCCAATCCCGGCCCCAATCCCGGCCCCAATCCCGGCCCCGGTCCGCTCGCGGCGATCGGTAAGCAGAAGCTGCCGGCAAAGGGCTGCGCGGCCTATCTCTGGACTCTGTCCGATCGCCAGCTGGTGGCGATGGCGAGTGCGGACCCGGCGCAGATCAGGCTCTCGATCGACGGCAAGCCACGTGATTTCGCGCTCGCGACGCAGTCCGGCGCGGCCGGTTTCGGGTTCGCCGGCGTGACGCAATATCGCGGCGGCGACGTAACCGCGACGCTCGACATGGCGATCGCGACGCGCGGCGACATCACCGCGGGCGCTACCGTCACCGACGCCTCGCTGCGGATCGATCGCCCCGGTCGCGATACGATCGTGGTGCCGGTCGGTGGCCTTATCGGCTGTGTTTAAAGCCTTTTTTCAGGAGATCGCGAGACGCAATCTCGCTGAGCTTAAAGTAAATGTTCGTGAAACCAAGCTAACGCCCATGCGTTACGTGGGCGAAGATGGGGGTGAGTCGAATACGATCGCTTCCCGTAAAGGGGATTGTGTGACAGCTTCGACTAGCCGGCATCAGTGGCTCGCTTTGGCGTTGGTAGCGTCATCTACGGGATTTGCGGGGGTCGTCTCCGCACAGATTGCCAAGCCGGGCACCGCGCCGGCCAAGGGTCCCGATGCGCCCAAACCCGACTCTTCGAAAGCCGGCGACGCCGCGCAACCGAACGATGCGCCGATCGTGCCCGATGCCGAGTTCGACAGCGCATTGCCACCGCTCAGCAACGACCTGAACGCGCCACTGGAACCGATGGCGGCCATGCCGGCAACCGCCGCTGCACCCGCAACCGCGACGCAGTCCGCGACAACCGTCACCGGCGACGTGCTGCCGCCGACCGGCCCGAGTGATCCGCAACTCGCCCAGCCGCTGACGCCGCTGTCCAGCTTCGACACGACCCCGCTCCAGACCGCGGCGGACATCAAGGACAAGGACGCGCCCGAGATCCGCTACGAAACCGCGACCAAGGGGCTCGACAAGGCGGGTGACGGGCTGGAAGGCGAATACAAGGCGCTCTCCGCGCTCGCCGAGGGCAAGGGTAAGGCGGCGAACGCCACGCAGGTCGCGGCGCGGGCGCGCGAGGACGAGGCGCTGGCGGTGCGGTTGCTGAAGTCGCTCGGTTATTACGACGCGACCGCGATCTCGACGATCGAGACTTTCCCCGACGCCGACAAATCCAAACCCGCGCGCCTGAAGGCAATGGTCAGCGCGCAGCCCGGTCGGCTGTATTCGCTGTCGTCGATCACCGTAAAGGCAGATCCGACGACACCCCCCGATCTGGTCCGCAACGAACTGCCGCTGAAGGTCGGCGACCCGATCGAGGCCGCTCGCATTCAGGGCGCGGAGGCGAACGTCAGCCTGACGCTGCCGCAGCAGGGCTATCCATTCGTCAAGATCGGCGAGCGCGACATCCTGCTCGACGACCAGACCCCGACCGGCGCGTACACGCTGCCGGTGGACACGGGGCCGCGCTCGTCGTTCGGGCAGGTGCGGACCGAAGGCGATCCGGTGTTCGATCTCGAGCATCTCGATCTGTTCCCGCGGTTCAAGTCGGGCCAGTTGTACGACAACCGGCTGACCGACGATCTGCGCGATGCGCTGGTCGCGACGTCGA
Organism: Sphingomonas sp. M1A8_2b; assembly: GCF_053345535.1. NCBI lineage: Bacteria > Pseudomonadati > Pseudomonadota > Alphaproteobacteria > Sphingomonadales > Sphingomonadaceae > Sphingomonas > Sphingomonas sp. M1A8_2b. The sequence goes on from NZ_JBKFAH010000001.1 coordinate 1,749,535, forward strand.
TGTTCTCGACCGTGTCGGTCGAGCCGGTGCGGACGGGGACGATAAACCCGGACGGCACCGAACAGGTCGACGTGCTGGTCCGCCAGAATGCCGGCAAGGTGCGGACGCTGGGCGGCAACGTCGGGTACGCGACCGGGCAGGGCTTCCGCGCGGAAGGTACCTGGCAGCACCGCAACCTGTTCCCGTACGAGGGCGCGCTGATCGCATCGGTCGTCGGGGGTACGCAGGAGCAGGGCGTGTCGGGCACGTTCCGCCGCGCGAATGCCGGCAAGCGCGACAGGACTTTCAGCCTGACCGCCGGCGCCAACCATTCGAATTACGACGCGTATGATGCGTTCACGACCAGCGTCGGCGTGCGCTGGAGCTACGATTCGACGCCGATCTGGCAGAAGCCGCTGACCTATTATTATGGCGGCGAACTCGTCGGCACGAACGAGAGCGTCTACGACTTCACGCAGGACAAGGACGTCCGCCGAACCTACGGCATCGTCGCGCTGCCCGGCCAAGTGTTGTTCGATCGCTCGGACAGCCTGCTCAATCCGGCCAAGGGCTATCGCCTGAAATTGAACCTCAGCCCCGAGACGTCGGTGCAGGGGTCGGTGAAGCCCTATGTCCGCGCGATGATCGAGGGGACGTTCTACTATCCGGTGTCGTCCAGCATCGTGATCGCCGGGCGCGCCAAGGCCGGTACGATCCAGGGTATCGATCGCGATGATCTCGCGCCGTCGCGGCGCTATTACGGCGGCGGCGGCGGATCGGTGCGCGGCTATGGCTATCAGCGCCTCGGGCCGTTCGATCCCAACGGCAACCCGGTCGGCGGCCGCTCGCTCAACGAATTCGCGCTCGAGGCCCGGTATCGGTTCGGCGACTACGGCATCGTGCCGTTCATCGATGCCGGCAACAGCTACGAGAGCAGCACGCCCAACCTGTCGTCGCTGCGCTACGGCGCGGGCATCGGCGGCCGGTTCTACACCAGCTTCGGACCGATGCGGTTCGACGTCGCGACTCCGCTGAACCCGCGCAAGGGTGACGGCAAGATCGCGCTCTACATCTCGATCGGGCAGGCATTCTGATGGCCGAAAACGGCACACCCCCTGCTGAGCGGGACCAGTTCGAACAGACCGAAACGGTGATCGTCGACCGTCGCCCTCTGTGGCAGCGTGTTCTGAAATGGCTCGCGATCGTGGTCGTCGGCCTCGTCGCGCTCGTCCTGATCGTGCTGTTCGGGATCAACACCGATCCGGGCCGACGCCTCGTCGCCGACCAGATCGGTGGCTACACGACCGCATCGGGGCTGAACATCAAGGTCGGCCGGATCGATGGCTCGATCTACGGCGCAATGACCTTGAGCGATGTCCGCGTGTCGGACCCCAAGGGCGTCTTCCTGACCAGCCCCAAGCTCGCCGTCGACTGGCGTCCCTTCGCGTTCGCCAGCAATCATGTCGACGTGCGCTCGCTGACGACGCCGCTCGTCACGCTGCAGCGCCGCCCAGTCCTGAACGCGACGCCGACCGATCCCAACGCGCCGCTGCTTCCCGATCTCGATATCGACATCAACCGTCTGGCGATCGACCGTTTCCTGATCGCCAAGCCCGTCACCGGCCAGACGCATATCGTCAGGATCGACGGCACCGTGCATGTCGCCGACAAGCGCGCGCAACTGACGACCAATGCCGTCGCGCTGACCGGACCCGGGATCGCCGGTGGCGATCGCCTGATGCTCAAGCTCGACGCGGTGCCCGATCAGAACAAGCTCGACGTCAATGTGAAGCTGACCGCACCGGTCGGCGGCGTCGTCTCGACGATGGGCTCGCTGAAGGCGCCGCTCACCGCGACCGTTGATGGGCGTGGCAGCTGGGCGTCGTGGCAGGGGCGCGCGATTGCGACGCTCGGAGGCGGCCAACTCGCCAACCTCGCACTGACCGCCAGGAACGGGCATATCGAAGTCCGCGGCTCGACACGTCCCGGCCTGTATCTCGAAGGGCCGGTCGAGCGGCTGACGGCGCCGCAGCTCGACGTGGCGATCGACACGACGCTCAACGATCGTAAAGCCGACACGCGGATGACGCTGAAGTCGGACGCGCTCGCGGTCGATGCCGGCGGCCTGATCGATCTCGCCAACAATCGCTTCGGCAATTTCGCGGTGAGCGCGAAGCTGCTGACCCCCGGCGCGATCCTGCCGAACCTGCGCGGGCGTGACGTCACGGCGCGCGTCGTGCTCGACGGTGCGTTTGCGACGCCGACCGTCGATTACAAGGTCAAGGCCGCGACGATCGCGTTCGGCGACATGGGCGTCGAGAACCTCTACGCCGAGGGTCTAGCGCGTGTGAACGCGGACCGCATCCTCGTTCCCATCAAGGCGCGGGCAAAGCGCGTCACGGGCCTGAACGCCGCAGTCGGCGGGCTTGCCACCAACGTCGCGATCGACGGCGACTTCGCGATCTCGGGCGTCAATGTCCTCTCCGACAATCTCAAGATCCGCTCGGACAAGGTCGATGCGACCGCCGTGGTCGTCGCGAACATGTCCACCGGCCGCTACACCGGCGCGCTCAAGGGGCGGGTCAACAACTACCGCGTCGACGGCATCGGCATCGTCAACCTGACGACCGACGCCAAGCTGGTGCCGGGGCCTAAGGGCGGGTTCGGGATCACCGGTCACGTCGTCGCGCAGACCGCGCAGATCTTCAACGAAGGCGCACGCAGCTTTCTCGGCGGCAACGCGATCGTCCGCTCGGACATCGGCTATAGCCCCGAAGGCATCGTCACCTTCCGCAATCTCCGCATGAACGCGCCACAGTTCCGCGTGACGCGCGGCGAAGGCCGGTTCGACCCGGCCACCGGCGCAATGCTGGTCAACGCCGATGCCTATTCCACCGTCTACGGCCCGCTGACCGCGCGCGTCACGGGAAGCGCGACTGCGCCCGTCGTCGTGCTCCGCGCACCCCGTCCCGGTGTCGGCGTCGGGCTCGTCAACCTCAACGCGCGGATCGTCGGCCGCGGCGGTGCCTATGCCGTCACCGCGAGTGGTGGCACAAATTACGGGCCGTTCACCGCCGACGTGCTGGCGACGCCCGGTACCCAACTCGCGATCGATGTTCGCCGCGTCGTGTTCGCTGGCATTACCGGTCGGGGCCGGATCGTGCAGACCGCGCCGGGCCCGTTCGCTGGCGCGCTCCAGTTCGCAGGGCAGGGCCTGACGGGCAATGTCCGTCTCGCCAACCAGGGCGGCTATCAGCGCGCCGACGTCGCGGCCCGTGCAAACGGCGCCAAGATCCCCGGCATGGTCGACTTCACGATCGGCCGCGCGATCGTCAGCGCGACCGCGGTGCTGACGCCGACGCCGCAGATCGTCGCCGACGCCCAGATCGCGGACATGCGCTACGGGGCGATCGTCCTGTCGGCGGCACGCGCCAAGGTGAACTATGTCGGCGGCAACGGTACCGCGCAGGCGGTGCTGACCGGCTCGAACGGCGTGCCCTTCCGCCTCGCGGTCAACGCCAAGCTCAGCCCGAACACTTACCTCGTCGCCGCGCAGGGCCAGGCCAACGGCATCGACTTCCGCACCGTCAATCCGGCGCGCATCCAGGCGGTGAAGGGCGAATATCGCCTGTCGCCGACCCGGATCGACTTCGGCGGTGCCGGTGGCGGTTCCGCGCGTCTGGCGGGCAGCTACGGCCGTGGTACGAACGCGCAGGTCCGCCTGGATCGTCTCGACCTGTCGACCTTGTCCGCGCTGGTCCCCAATCTGGGTATCGGCGGCAAGGCGACCGGCAGCCTCGACTTCTCGCAGGCCAGTTCGGCCGCGGTGCCGACCGCGGACGCCCGCGTGACCGTCACCAACTTTACCCGCTCGGGCCTCGCCGCCGTCTCCGAACCCGTCGATATCGTATTCGCAGGCACGCTCGGTGGCGACGGCGCGACCGGTCGGGCGCTGGTACGTCGCGGCCCGTCGGTGATCGGTCGGATGGTCGCCAATTTGCGCCCGTTGCCAGCAGGCGGTGGTTCGTGGAGCACGCGCCTGATGGCCGCGCCCCTGTCGGGCGGGATCCGCTACAACGGCCCCTCGGCGGTGCTGTTCAGCTTCGCCGCCATCCCCAACCAACAGCTCAGCGGACCGATCGCGGTCGCCGCCGACTTCTCCGGGCGCGTGCAGGCGCCGCAGTTGAACGGAGTCGTCCGCGCCGACAACCTGACCTACGACAACGAGACCTACGGGACGCGCCTGTCGCAGATGCGGATCGTCGGCCGCTTCTCGAACACCGATTTGCAACTGACGCAGCTGACTGCCAAGGCTGGCGACGGGACCGTGCAGGCACAGGGCAGGATCGGTTTTGCGGCGGATAGCGGCTTCCCGATCGATATCCGCGCCACGCTGAACAAGGCGCAGCTGGCGAAGAGCGATGCCATCAGCGCGACCACGACGGGCACGGTCCACCTCACGCATGATCGCAACGGCGGGCTGATCCAGGGCGATCTCCAGATCCCCGAGGCCCGGTATCAGATCATCCGCCAGGGCCAGGCCGAAGTCCCCGAACTGACCGGGGTGCGGCGTAAGGGCGATGTCCGCACGCCGCTGTCGACCGATCGGTCGCAGGTGCCGACCGCCGGATCGTTCAAGCTCGACCTGCGCGTTCGCGCGCCGAACCAGCTGTTCGTCTCGGGCATGGGCCTCGAGTCCGAATGGGAGATGGACATGCGGATCGGCGGCACGTCCGCCGCGCCGATCGTCACCGGCGGGCTCGATATCGTCCGCGGCACCTATTCGTTCTCGGGCAAGCGGTTCGACGTCACCAAGGGGCAGATCCGCTTCCGCGGCGGCGCGCTGACCGATCCGGACATCAACATCGAGGCGAGCACCACCACCAGCGACATCACCGTCACGATCGTGATCACCGGCACCGGCCAGAAGCCGCAGATCGCGTTCACCTCGACGCCGACGCTGCCGCAGGACGAGGTGCTCAGCCGGCTGCTGTTCGGGGCTAGCCCGGCTAATCTGTCCGCAACCGAGGCGATCCAGCTGGCGTCCGCGCTGAACTCGCTGCGCGGGTCGGGCGGGGGCGGTTTGAACCCGCTCGGCAAGCTGCGCTCGGCGACCGGGTTCGACCGGTTGCGCGTGCTCGGTGCCGACTCGGCGACCGGCCGCGGCACGAGTCTCGCTGCGGGCAAGTACATCACGAAGAACATTTATGTGGAGATCGTAACCGACGCGAAGGGCTTTACCTCGACCCAGCTCGAGATCGCATTGACGAAGGCACTCAGCCTGTTGTCGGCGGCGGGGTCAAGCGGCGGCCAGAGCGCCAGCGTCAAATATTCGAAGGACTATTGAGTAAAGATCGCAACAGGATAGGTTCGGTTATGAAACCTACGGCGTAACGCCGGGGCATGAGGATGCAGCATGACCGAACATGTCGACGTGATCGTGGTGGGCGCCGGCATTTCCGGCATAGGGACCGGCTACCACCTGCAAACGCGCTGCCCTGACCGAACCTACATGATTCTCGAGGGGCGGCAGTCGATGGGCGGGACGTGGGACTTGTTCCGCTATCCCGGCATCCGGTCCGATTCGGACATGCACACGCTGGGGTTCGCCTTCCACCCCTGGACCGCAGCGAAATCCATCGCCGACGGCCCGTCGATCCGCGCCTATGTCGAGGATACGGCGAAGGAGTACGGCATCGACCGGAAGATCCGCTACGGCCATCACGTGAAGTCCGCCGAATGGTCGACCGAGGACGCACGCTGGACGGTCGAGGCTACGGGACCGGATGGTCCGGTAACGCTGACCTGCAACTTCCTCTCGATGTGCGCGGGCTACTACAATTATGCCAAAGCCTATTCGCCCGAATTCGAGGGGGCGGAGAGTTTCGCGGGGCGGATCGTCCACCCCCAGTTCTGGCCCGAAGACCTCGACTACGCGGGTAAGCGCGTCGTCGTCATCGGCAGCGGCGCGACTGCGGTGACGCTCGTGCCGACGATGGCGAAGACGGCCGCACATGTGACGATGCTCCAGCGCTCGCCGACCTACATCGTCGCGCGCCCCGGCGAGGACAGCGTCGCGAACTGGCTGCGCGGCAAGCTGCCTGCGAAGGCCGCATACGGCATCACGCGGTGGAAGAACGTCCTGATGGGGATGGTCTTCTACCGGCTCGCGCGCAAGAAACCGGCGAAGATCAAAGAGCGGATGATCGGCATGGTCCGCGATCAACTCGGTCCGGACTATGACGTCGCAACGCATTTCACGCCGCGCTACAATCCCTGGGACCAGCGCGTCTGCCTGGTGCCCGACGGCGACCTGTTCACCGCGATCAACGCCGGCACCGCGTCGATCGTTACCGATACAATCGCCAGGATCACGCCCGAGGGTATCCAGCTCGATTCGGGGAAGGATCTGCCCGCCGACGTGATCGTCACCGCGACCGGGCTCGAATTGCAGCTGATGAGCGGAGTCGCGTTCAGCCTCGACGGACAGCCGATCCAACTCGCGGGGCGGCTTCAATACAAGGGCATGATGTTCGACGGCGTACCGAACCTGTCGTCGACGTTCGGTTACACCAACGCATCGTGGACGCTGAAGGCGGATCTCACCGCCGTGTACGTCTGTCGGTTGCTCAACACGATGACGAAGCGTGGATTGCGGCAGGCGACGCCGACCAATGGCGATCCTAGCATGAAGCGCGAGGCGTTCCTGGATTTCACCTCCGGCTACGTGCAACGTGCGGCAGCAGCACTGCCCGTCCAGGGTGAGCGCAAGCCCTGGAAATTGAACCAGAATTATGCGCTGGATCTGCTGGTGTTGAAATTCGGGTCGGTCGATGACTCGATGATTTTCTCGAACCCGGCGAAGCCGGTTCGATCGAGCCGCGATTTGATGAAGGCATGACGGTCACTCGACGGCCTTAGTTCTCCAATGCGATGCGGGACATCTAGATTAGGCGATTCGTCGCGCGTTCATGTGGTGCCGCGCGGACTGGAGGTGGCCAAGTTCCGTCAGCGCAAATACTGGAAAGCCTAAGGCGTTTAGCGTGCCCATCACGTATCAAGTTCGATACGCTTACCATTGACTAATATAGATTAAGTGTCGGCCCGAAAACCGGACCCGCCAACCAGTGGCGGGTCCATTTCCGGACCGACGAACGTCATTCACCAAGGCTTGATGGTGACGCCGAGGATGAGGGCAATGATATTCAGCATTTTTATGCTCCCTTATGGGCACCGATAACGGTGCCCGCTCAACATATCACTAACGCGGCGTTAAACAATCACAGTTATACTCTGTTAACCATACATTATCGGCCCGTTTCGGTTTCGGTTAAGAGTATGTTTAAGGCTCGCGGATAGCACGGTGGGATGAGGGAACATCCGTACTCGCAGCTCGAGTGCAGCACGGCGCAAACTACTGCGCGGCTGGCAAATCCGGTTGCGCTCGGCGCGCTCGGGCAAGAGGGCCTCGGTGACAAGGCTCCGAACGATTGGCGTTTCCTGATCCTGGCGGAAGTTGCCAATTTTGCGGCGCTCAGACGCCATGTTGGCAGGGCGCGTTCCGAAACCCTGATTCTCGATGTCGCGACGCGGGTCGGCGAGGCTCTTCCAGATGCCCGTATCGTGGTCATCGGTCGTGAAATGCTGGAAATTGCATTCGAGAGCGGGGCACGACTGGCGCTGGATGTCGCCATCGCAGCGTTGCAAAACGCCTTCGAAGTCCCTTTCGACATCGATGGAGAAACGCATGTCATCCAGGCGCGGCTCGGTGGTGCCGCGGCGGCGCCACATCGCGACGAGGTCCACCTTGTAGAGGCGGCAGAGCAGGCGTTGGCAGAAGCTCGAAAGGATCGAGTCCCGATTGCGCTCGACGTAGCTGGTAGCACAGAAGCGATCGATCGCGCCCAACTCGTCGAGGACCTGACTGCGGCGATCGAAAACGAAGAGCTCTTCCTGCAATATCAACCGAAGGTGCATCTTCGGCGGCAGCAGATCACGAGCGTCGAGGCCTTGGTTCGCTGGAATCACCCGACCCGGGGATTGGTGCTGCCGAGCGACTTCATTCCGCTGGCCGAAGAAACCCACGATATCGTCGCCTTGACGCTGTGGACGATCCGTCGCTCGATCGAGGATCAGAAGATATTGTCGCGGGCCGGGCACGACCTGCGGGTGTTCATCAATATCTCCGGTGTGCTTCTGGCGGACGCGTGGTTCGTCAGACAGGCCTGCGCGTTGGTCGAGGAAAGCGGCGCCCAGCTCGGGTTCGAGATCACCGAAACGTCGGTCATTCGCGATCCGGAAAGCGCGATCGCGAACCTCAAGGTTTTTGCGGAGATCGGCATTGTCATCGCGATCGACGATTACGGGGCCGGGCTGTCCTCGCTGGCCTATCTGAAGCAGTTGCCTGCGCGCGAATTGAAGATCGACAAGCTGTTCGTCACGCAGCTGACGAGCTCGAACCGCGATCCGCTGATTGTCCGCTCCACCATCGATCTGGCGCATGCGCTGGAAATGGAAGTCGTGGCGGAGGGCGTCGAGACACCCGCGGCGATGGCGCTGCTATCGGTGATGGGTTGCGACATGATCCAGGGGTTTCTGATCAGTCGTCCCATTAATATCGATGCGCTGATCCATTTTCTCGACGACGGGAAATCGCTGGCTATGGCAACCGACGTCCGGGCCCCGTTCAATCGATTGGCGACCGTGTGGAAGCGCGCCTGATCTCAGTCACTCTTCGGAGTTTCGCTTTGGTCATGGCGTTACTTCTGGTGTGTACCGCCCCGTCGTCGGCAAAGGCAGCGCAGACCCCGCCGGCGAGAGCGACAAGCGAAAGGTATGAAGCGGCGGTTGCCGGAGCGAAAGCGGCCATGCTGGTCGACCCTAGGAAAGCGTTGACCAAGGCGATCGAGGCGGAGCGCCTTGCCGCGCATCTTCCTCAAGCAGATCATCGCGGTATTGCCATCGCTGCCGCGCGGTGGCTCCAGGGAGAAGCGCATCTGCGAACCAATGACTCGGACATGGCGGAGGCCCCGATCAGCAGTGCGATCGCCGAAGTTACGCTGCGCCAACCAAATTCAAAGCTTCATGGGGATCTTCTTCTGTCGCTCGGGTGGCTAGACAGCAATCGGGGCAGGATGGGCGAGGCATTGCGTGATTATCAGGGTGCATTCGAGATATACCGGAAGCTCGACGATCCCCGCGGACAGGCTCGTGCGCTGGTTTTCATCGCATCGTTGTACGACCAAGCCCGCGAGCAGCAGACTGCACTAAAATATTATCAACAAGCGCTAGATACGTATAAATCTGACGTAAATCTTTCGCTTTCGATCCACAACAATCGCGCGCTGTCTCTTGCTCTGTTTCGTCGATATCCAGAAGCACGAGACGAGCTTGCACAGGCCCTTGCGATTGCGAAAAATCTAGGCAGCCGAAATCTTCTCGAGCAGATATACATTAATACCGCCTGGATTGAGCTCAAGATCGGGAATCTGGCCCGGGCGACAAAAGCGCTAGAAATGGCGCGCAAAGTGGAGGACCCCAGCGACCTAGGCCTTCGTAGCAGATTGTTTGCGACCGATGCGCAGATTTCGTTGCAGCGCGGCGATATCGCGCGGGCATACGCGGCGATGGTCAAATCACTGATCGGCCTTAGCCCCAAGGACACCGATACGACGTACAGGGACGTGCACCAGACGGCGTACGACATTTATATGTTAACCGGTGATCCGAAGGGCGCATTGGTCCAGCTTCAAGCACTGAAGCGGATGGACGACGACGCAACGAAACTGGCGACTGACACGAAGACGGCCCTCATGGCGGCGCGGTTCGACTTCGCGAACCAAGAGCTGAAAATCAGCCAGCTCAAGGCAACCGAACTTCAAAGAAGCATCGCGTTCGAACGCGCCCATGCGCAGACCCAGCGTTACATGTTTCTCGGCGCGGCGGCCGCGGTGGCGGTGGTGATCGCGGTGCTTGCGTTCGGGCTGCTCACGATCCGCCGGAGCCGCGATCGGGTAACGGCGGCGAACAACGACCTTGCGGTGACCAACGACGCTCTTGGCAAGGCGCTCGCGGCCAAGACCGAATTCCTGGCGACCACGAGCCATGAGATCCGGACGCCGCTCAACGGGATCCTCGGCATGACGCAGGTGATGCTCGCGGATCGGGCGATTGAACCCGGGATCCGTGACCGTCTCGGCATCGTTCACGGCGCCGGGGTCAGGATGCGCGCGCTGGTCGACGACATTCTCGATGTCGCCAAGATGGAAACGGGCAATCTGGCGATCGAATCCGCGCCGTTCGATATCCGTGCCACCGTTATCGACGCGACCCGGATGTGGGAGGAGCAAGCCCGCGCCAAGGGATTGTCGTTCGCGGTCGATCTGGACGGCTGTCCGGACCTGATCATGGGCGATGCCGCGCGCGTCCGACAGATCGTCTTCAACCTGCTGTCGAACGCCCTCAAATTCACGAAATCGGGCGAGGTGGCGCTGAAAGTCGATGTCGATGGCGACGATCGTCTGCGCATCGCCGTCACCGATTCCGGGATCGGCATCTCCACCGGCAAGTTCGAAGAAATCTTCGAATCCTTCAAACAGGCCGACGCAGGCACGACGCGGCAATACGGTGGAACCGGGCTCGGCCTGTCGATCTGCCGCAATCTGGCGCGCGCGATGGGCGGCGACGTCGCGGTCAGCAGCGCGATCGGGCGCGGCGCGACGTTCACGCTGACGCTGCCATTGATCCGCACCGAACCCGCCATGATCGCCGAGCCCTCCGGGGTGGACGGTGCGGCGACGCTGGTGCTCGATCGCAACCCGATCACACGGAGCATGTTCAAGACGCTGCTGGAACCGCACTGCGGGCCGGTTGCGAGTAGCACGTCGGTCGATGAAGCCGTCATGCGGCTGGAACAGGGGAATATCGCACGCGTGCTGATCGATGACGCGACGATACGGGGGGAGGGCGATCACCTTGCGGCGTTGACGCGGATTGCAGAGATTGCCGCATCGGCCGATGTCGAGACGACGTTGCTCTGGCCCGTTTCGGCTGATCGGGAACGCGACGAATTGATCGCCACCGGCATCACGCGCGTCGTCGCCAAGCCTGTCAGCGGCGTCGATCTTATCGGAGCCTTATTACACAGATCAGTTTCAAAAAAACACTCAATTCCTGACCTTGTATCTCGGGCTGCATGACGCGTAGACACAGGTCCATGGCCGCCTTTTTGCTTCCCCTCGACCTCCTCTCGCGGCCGGTGGTATGAACGTTCTTTTCATCGAAGACGACCGGATGAACCGGCGTGTTGTCAAGGACATGCTGGACGTTGCCGGGGCAACGATGGTGGAGGCGGAGAGCGCCGAGATCGGTTTGCAGATCCTCGATGAAGACGAGTTCGCGATCGTGCTCGTCGATCTGCGGATGCCTGGCATGGATGGCATCACCGCGATTCAGCACATTCGCGCGCGTGGCGATGCCAAGGCGACCGTGCCCATCATCGTCGTCACGGCGGACATCGCGCCCGATCTGCGCCAGCGCTGTCTCGCTGCCGGCGCGGACGACGTGATCTTCAAGCCGGTAGCGATGGACGCCCTGTTCGAGGCGATGGGGAGGATCCTGGCGCGTGCCGCCGAGGGCGACGGGCTGATCGCCTAGCGCTTGAGCGCATCACCCAGCGATGCCGTCGCGCTGCCTCGCCGCGCGGGCTTGGGTTGCGACGGATCGGGCGACCAGCCGGTCAGAAAGACGATCTGGAACGTCTCCCGGGTCTTGCCGGTATCGTCGGCGGCATCCGCAAACGCGGCAAATGTCCGCGCGAGCACGTCGCGGGTCAAAGTCTGGCGGTGTGCCAGCATGTTGCCCGCCGCCATGCCGCGCAGGTCCCCGAGCAACCGGCCCAGGTCGGAATAGCGCACGTCGAGCGTTTCCACGTCGGCGACCGGCAACGCGAACCCGGCACGCATCAGCAGATCGCCCGCCGACCGCACGTCGATCTGGGGATGGAGGCGCGCGGCAGGGCGCTCGCTGTCGCCGATCCGCAAGGCAGCGCGCAGGGCACGCAGGCTGCCTGCGCCGACGAAAGCGCCGAGAAACAGGCCGTCGGGGCGCAGGACGCGGCGGATCAGCGACAGCGCGCCGGGCAGGTCGTTGACCTGGTCGAGCACGCCGCCGCTCACCACCAGATCGAATGAAGCGTCAGCGAACGGCAGGCGATCCTCGTCGGTCTGGATGCCTCGAGCCTGCGCGGCGAACGCAAAGCCCGCGTCGCACCGCACCACGCGCGCGCCCGGCGGCGGTTGGAAGGCACCGTCGAAACAGCCAAGATCGAGGATGTCGGTGAAACTGCGGGTGACCGCATCGAGCCGCTCGGCGATTCCGTCGAGCATCGTCGCGCGCAGGAAGTCGTGATCGGCGTAACCGGGCTCTGCGCGGTCGCGGCGGAGGCGGCGTGCTGCGCGGTCGAAGATTTCTGGGGGGCTGTCGGACACGAGCGCGCTTGTGCCGTGGTCGCGCTTCCACGACAAGGTCTGGCGGAAGGGAAGGGGGCGTCGGAATGATCGGACCGCTTCGCCGGATTCTCGGACTCGCCCTCCCGCCGCGCTGCGCCGGGTGTGGGGTACCGGTTGGCGAGGACCATCGGTTCTGCGCGCTCTGCTGGATGGGACTGCGGTTTCTCGGTCCGCCCTGGTGCGCGCGGTGTAACCGGCCGTTCGCGTTCGATCGCGGCGAGGGCGCGGTCTGCGCGCCATGCCTCGCCGAACCGCCGCGGCATGCCGGCGTTCGCGCCGCCGTCGCCTATGGGCCGATCGCAAGCAGCCTCGTGCTGCGTCTCAAATATGGCGGACGGATCGCCTTCGCCGAAACGATGGCGCGGCATATGCACCGGCTGCTGCCCGACGGCGTCGACCTGCTGGTACCGGTCCCGCTGCATCGATCGCGAATCTGGTCGCGCGGGTTCAATCAGGCCGCGCTAATCGCGGGGGCCGTCGCCAACCTTTCCGGCGTGGCCCATGATCGCGACGTTCTGGTCCGGCCGCGCCGTACGCTGGTGTTGCGCGGACTGGGCGGGAAGGCGCGAGCCAAGGCGGTCTCAGGCGCGTTCGCTATCGTCGGTCCGGACCGCGTTCGTGGGCAGTCGATCGTACTGGTCGACGACGTCTACACCAGCGGCGCGACCGCGGATGGCTGCACCCGTGCACTGCTCAGGGCGGGTGCGCGGTCCGTCACCATCCTGTGCTGGGCGCGCGTGTTGTCGCCGACGTCGGACGAATGATCGCCCGCGGTTGGCCGCTGGCGAGTTGACAGGGATCGGTGGAAACCACATCTCCGGCGCATGGCAAAAGTAGAGATCTATACCAAGGCGTTCTGTCCGTATTGCACGCGCGCGCTGAAACTCCTCGCCTCCAAGGGGGTCGAGCCCGAGCAGTTCGACGTGACGATGGGCGGCCCGAAAAAGGCTGAAATGGTCGAGCGGTCGGGCGGCCGCATGACGATGCCGCAGGTCTTCATCGACGGTCAGCATATCGGCGGATCCGACGATCTCGCGGCGCTCGAAGCGAAGGGCGGGCTCGACGCTCTGCTGGCCTGATGGCCAAGATCGGCATTCTCCAGATGACGAGCGGCATCGATCCGGTCGTCAATGTCGCCACGATCGTCAATGCGATCGGTCTTGCGGCGGGCGAGGGTGCCGCGATGCTGTTCACGCCGGAAATGTCGGGCTTGATCGACCGCGATCGTATCCGCGCCGGCCGGTCGATCGTGACCGAGGCGCACGACCCCGTACTCGCGTCGGTCCGTGCTGCGGCCGCCGAGGCGGGTCTGTGGGTCCACCTCGGCTCGCTCGCGGTGCGGTGTGCGGACGGCAGGTTCGCCAATCGCGGGTTCGTCATCGACGACCGCGGCGCGATCCGGGCGCGATACGATAAACTGCATCTGTTCGACGTCGATCTTCCGACAGGCGAAACCTGGCGCGAATCCGCCGCCTATGTGGCAGGAGAAACCGCGACCGTGGTCGAAACGCCGGCCGGCATGGTCGGCCCGTCGATCTGCTACGATCTTCGCTTCGCCGACCTGTACCGCGCGCTCAGCGATGCCGGCGCGACCGTGCTGTCGGTCCCCGCGGCCTTCACGCGACCGACCGGCTCGGCGCATTGGCACATCCTGTTGCGCGCCCGCGCGATCGAGGCGGGGGCGTTCGTCGTCGCGGCGGCGCAGACCGGCGAGCATGCCGATGGGCGCACGACCTATGGCCATTCGCTGGTGGTCGATCCCTGGGGCGACGTGCTGCTCGACATGGGAGAGACCGCGGGGCTCGGTTATGCGGAGGTCGACCTCGATCGACTGCGCGACGTCCGGACGCGGATTCCGGTGATCGCGCATCGTCGCGCGATCCCCGCCGTCGCTGTCGTCCGGTGATCGTCTTCGATCTGAAATGCGGCGGCGGCCATGTGTTCGAGGCGTGGTTCGGGTCGAGTAGCGCCTACGAGGTACAACGCGAGGCTGGGCAGGTCCGCTGCCCGATCTGCGACGACAGTGCGGTAACCAAGGCGGTCATGGCGCCAGCGATCCCCGCGAAGGCCAACAGCAAACCGCCGCCACCGAACGCGGAGGCGATCAAGTCGGCCTTGGCGACGCTCGCGATGCGGCAGGCCAAGGCGCTGGAATCGTCGCAATGGGTCGGCACCGCCTTTGCCGATCGCGCCCGCGCCATGCATCTCGGCGACGAGAAACAGTCGACGATCCACGGTCAGGCCAGTGTCGCCGAAGCGAGGGCGCTGGCGGAGGAAGGCGTCCCGATCGCCGCGCTGCCGCTCCCGATCGTCCCGCCGGAGCGGTCCAACTGAGCTTTGGCGCAGATACTGGTGAATTGGCGGACGGGGTGGGATTCGAACCCACGGTAGAGTTACCCCTACGACGGTTTTCAAGACCGTTGCCTTAAACCACTCGGCCACCCGTCCGGGATACGTGGGTCTGGGCGGGCGTCTACGGCGTCGAGAGCGGGATCGCAACCGTCTCGATCGCGGCGCGGCACAGGGCATGGATTGCGTTTCGGCGCCGCTGGCTACAGGAGGCTGTGATGGATCTCGACGCGGTTTTACGACATTTCTTCGGCACGGCCGATATCGACGCGCTCGACCAGGGCGCGATCGACGACGGGCGCGAGAAGGTCGCTATCGCGTTCGGGACCGAGCGCGAACCTGGTCGGCGCTTCGCGTTGTGGGCGGTGTTGCGCGCGACCGGCGAAGCGCCCGATCCGCGCGACGCGTTCGACGACCTGCGCGAGCAGCGTGCTGCCCAGATGTACGCGTCGGCAATGTCCATCGCCGACCGACCGGACTGACGCGTGCTCACGCGGAGTGGATCAGGCGGCGCGACGCTCGCGTAGCGCGCGATCGATCCGGCGGACGAGTTCGGCGATCGGCGGCATGTCGACGTTGCAAGGGGCGCTCGGGGTGCCGCGCATGCGTTTGCCGACCAGTGTGAAGACGTCCTGTTTGCTTGCCATCGATCTCGTCCTGTCCGATCGTGCGACTATGCCGGCCAAGCGTTAACCGATGGTTGGGATGCGTTTCACGATTGCGTAACTGTTTGAGCTCTGACGGACCGCGACACGCAACGCACGCGGGCGTCCGACGTTCTTTGTTCGGGACCGGCGCGCACCGCGGCCGGATGGTGCGGGATCGATTCACTGACGAAATATCCATCAGGCTGGTCCGTTCTCGAAACCGTCCGCCACCTCGCCGCATCGTGGGACCAGGAGAACACGCACGAGGATTTTCCCGCCGAGCGGCTTCTAGCGCTGTCCCAGGCGGGCGCGCTGGGGGCGTTCAAGACCGTCACTGCGGGCGAGTCGACCGATGCGCTGCTCGACGTGTTGCGCGCGATCGGCGGCGCCGACCTCAGTCTCGGTCGGGTGTATGAGGGGCACGTCAACGCCGTCCAGTTGATCGCAGGCTATGGCGATCCGGACCAGCGCCAGGCGCTGGATGACGATGTCGCGGCGGGACGGGTGTTCGGCGTCTGGAACACCGAGCCTGCACCTGGCCTTTCGATCCGCAAGACCGACGAGGATCGCTGGACGCTCGATGGGGCCAAGGTCTTCGCGACCGGGGCGGGGCATCTCGATCGTATTCTCGTCACCGCGCGGGACGAGACGGGCGGAAAGCAGCTCGTCCTCGTTCCGATCGCCGGAGAGATTGCCCGCACGGACAATAAAGCTTGGCAGGTTCGCGGCATGCGGGGGACGTGCAGCGGTGCGTTCGATTTCTCCGGCATGGTGATCGGACGCGAGAACCTGATCGGCGACCCGAACGACTATGAACGCGAGCCACGGTTCAGTGCGGGCGCGTGGCGGTTCACGGCGGTGCAGCTCGGCGCGGTCGAGGCGCTGGTGCGGCATTTGCGCGATCACCTCGTCGCGAGCGGCAAGGGGAACGATCCAATTCAGCGCGCGCGGTTTGCCGCCTGTCTGACCGAGACGCGCAGTGCCGGGCTCTGGGTCCGGCGGGCCGCGCATCTGGCGGAGTCCGAGGCGGCCGAGGCGATCCCGTTCGTGCTGATGACTCGCGGTGTGGTCGAGGAAGCCGGCTTGCGGACGATGGAGGCGGCGGCCCGGTCGGTCGGCACCGCGTCGTTCTTCGCCAAGAGCCGGATCGACCGGATCACGCGCGATCTAGGGCTGTATCTGCGTCAGCCGGTCCCCGACCAGGCGCGCGACCGGGCGGCGGCGGCGTGGCTCGAGGACGATTGCTGGGGCGACGATCGGTGGTGGTAGCGCCGGGCGCGGACGCATGGCGATCGCTCACCCGCCGCGCCCGGCGGATCTCGGCGAGCGACGCCGTGCGGCAGGGACCCTGGCTCGTGCTCGCGCCGCATCCCGACGACGAGACGCTCGGCTGCGGCGCGCTGATCGCCGCGGTGTCTGCTGCCGGTGGCCGGGTCCATACGGCGTTCCTGACGGATGGATCGGGGTCGCATCCCGACGCACCCGGCTGGAGTGCGCAGCGGATCGCGGCCCTGCGTCGCCGCGAAGCGCGGGAGGCGATCCGCGTGCTCGGAGGAGCGTCCGATATCCTGCGCCTCGACTGGCCCGATGCGGTGCCCGCCAAGCCGGGGGACGCGCTGTTCGCCCGCAGCGTTGATCGGCTGGTGGCCTGGTGCAGGCGGCGCGGCGTTCGGCAGATCGCGGTGACGTGGTCGGGCGAGCCGCATTGCGATCATGAGGCGGCAGCAGCCTTGGCGGTCGCCGTCGCGTCGCGCCTTCGTTGCCGGCTCTACGATTATCTGGTGTGGGGCTGGACGGTCGACGGTCTGTTGCCGAGGTTGCGCGGCAGCCAAGCTTGGTCGGTCGACAGCCAAGCCGGGCGACCGCGCCAGCGCCGGGCGATGGCCTGTCATCGGAGTCAGCGTGGCGGGCGGATCGTCGGTGCTCGCGAGAATTTCCGCCTGCCGCACGCGATGCTGCGGCTGATCGACCGTCCGAACACCATCTTGCTGGAGAGCCGCCGTGCGCCGTGAACGATCGATCGAATCCGAATATTTCGAGGCGCTGTACAAGGCTGAGGGCGATCCCTGGCATTTCGAAACCAGCGCGTACGAAGCCGCCAAATACGAGGCAACGCTCGCCGCGCTACCCCGGGACCGGTTCGTCACTGCGCTGGAGGTCGGTTGCGCGAACGGCGTTCTGACGACGCGGTTGGCGGAGCGTTGCGACGCGCTGCTGGCGGTCGACGTGTCCGATACCGCGCTCGCCGCGGCGTCCGCCCGGTGCGCGGATCAGCCGAACGTCCGTGTCGAACGGCGGCGCCTGCCCGCCGAAGCGCCCGGCGGTGCCTTCGATCTCGTGCTGCTGTCGGAGGTCGTCTATTACTGGGACAGCGCCGATATCGTCGGATTGGCGGACTATCTCCGTACCGCCATCGTGTCAGGCGGTCACGTTCTCCTGGTCCACTGGATCGGCGAAACCGACTATCCCAAGAGCGGGGACGACGCGGTCGTCGAACTCCGGTCGGCGCTTGGCGACGCGGCGCACGTCGTCCGCAGCGATCGGCACGAGGCGTATCGGCTCGACCTTTGGCGCCTTGGCGCGGCGGACTAGCCTGATCCGTCGTTGCGCTTCGGCAATCGCGGCGGGCAAGGTCGCAAAACTAAGCTGGTCTTGCCCGGTCGCTTGATCGGGGGCGAGCGCTGCATCCACGCTATACGTCTCGTGGAGCGGCGCATCGTGCGGCTGATCGATCCACCTGGCCACCGCATCCGCCATGCCCCCCGGCGCGCGCCCCGCCGTGCGACACGAGGTGAACACGCGCACATCGAGCGGGTGACGCACGCGGCCGCCATGGTGTCGGATGCGCTCGAACAGCGCGCGATCCTCGGCCACCGGCGGGGTAGGCGCGCCGCCGATCCGTCGGTACAGGCCGCGCGTCAGGGCGATGCTCGCGCCGCCCTCGTAGAAATGCCGCGGCCACGGATCGTGCGGCAGGCTTACGGCATCGGCGCGCAGATAATCGAGCGCGGTGTAATACCGCCCGATCATCTCGAGCCGCCGCCGTGCGGTGGCGCCCAAGTCCGCCCGGTCGCCCCGAACCGTCAACGCGCGACCCGCGACCGCGTCGTAGCCAGCCTCGATATGTGCGACCGTCCGGACGATCCAGTCCGGCGCCACATTGGTATCGGCATCCGTCGACAGCAGCAGATCGTCATCGCCTTGCAGCAACGCCGCGGCGCTGTCCCATGCGAGACGGCGCGCCCATCCCGCGTGCCGATACCCGGCAAGGAGCGATACCGCGGACCACGAGACTTCGGCGAAACGGGGTCGCCATGCGGTCAGGATATCCAGCGTCCCGTCGGAACAATCGTTCAACACGGCGATGATCGTCACGCGTCCGCCGAACATTTGTGCGGCTCGGTCTATTGCTGCGAGACAGGCCGGAAGATGCTGCTCCTCGTTCTTGACCGGGATGGCGACAGCCACGTGCCTTCTATTCGCTGCCGAACAGATAGCCGGAGAAAGTCTCATGACTTTGAAGCGTCTTGGACCGATATCGGGCAGCATGGATGCTGCCACTGTCGATCAAATTGGCAATCGACAAGGCGCAGTTTTTGCTCGTGATCAGCGATCGTCTTGCTCACATGCTGTCCCCGCCGTTTGTGTAAAGACTACAAAGCTTGGCGACGCCAACGAGTTGCGTCGATTTTTACGTCCCTTGATCCGGATCAGCTAGATTGGCCGGGATTGGATAGAGTCTAGGCCCGGTGCGTTCAGCGTCGGACATCTCCTAGGAAAGACCAATCATGCACATCGACCTGACGGGCCAGGCCGCGATCATCACCGGCGCGAGTTCGGGATTGGGCCGCGCGGCGGCGCTCGCCTTTGGTGCAGCTGGGGCATCGGTCGCGGTCAACTACAACAGCAGCGAGGACAAGGCGCGCGAGGTCGTCGACCAGATCGTGCAGGCCGGTGGCAAGGCCTTTGCGTGCGCGGCGGACACGTCCGACGAGGCGGCGGTGATCCGGTTGTTCGACGAAACCGTCGAGCGGTTCGGCGGCGTCGACATCGTCTTCGCCAATGCCGGCATGCAAAAGGATGCGGCCTATGCCGAGATGACGCTGGAAGACTGGAAGCGCGTCATCGACGTCAACCTGACCGGGCAGTTTCTCGTCTCGCGCGAGGCCGTGCGACGGTTCCGCCAGCAGGGCGACCGCGGGTTCAGCCGGTCGATCGGCAAGATCCTGTTCATGAGTTCGGTGCACGAGGTCATCCCCTGGGCGGGCCACGCCAACTACGCCGCGTCGAAGGGTGGCAGCGGGATGCTGATGCGGACGCTCGCGCAGGAAATTGCCGGCGATCGGATCCGCGTGAACGGCATCGCCCCCGGTGCGATCGCGACGGAGATCAACGAGGATGCGACCGCTGACCAGGACAAGCTGCTCGAACTCATCCCCTACGGCCGGATCGGCGATCCCGAGGACGTCGCGCGCGCCGCGCTGTTCCTGGTGTCGGATGCGGCGGACTATATCGTCGGATCGACGCTGACGATCGACGGCGGCATGAGCCTGTATCCCGGCTTCCGCGATAATGGATAAGCTTGGCATATCGATCGCGGATCACGGCGCGATCGGTAACCTGGAGACGATCGCGCTGGTCGATACGGCGGGCACGATCGATTACCTCTGCTGGCCGTGCCTCGACAGCGCGTCGGTCTTCGCGCGGCTGCTCGATGGCGACAAAGGCGGGCATTTCTCGATCGAGCCCCATCTGCCCGACGCGAACATCGTGCAGATGTACCTGCCCGAGACCAACATCCTGCTCACCCGCTGGATGGCGAACGCGGCGAGCGTCGATCTGGTCGACCTCATGCCGGTCGGCAACGACAAGGACGACGCGCCGTCGCGGCTGGTCCGGCGGCTGACCTGCACGCGCGGATCTGCGATGGTCCGGGTCCGCTGCGCCCCGCGGTTCGATTACGGCGTGATGGGACGCACGGCTTCCGTCACGATGTCGGAGGCGGACGTGTCGCGCGGCCGGTTCGACCACGAAAGCGGCCTTGCCCTCGCGGCTCACGGTGCCGCGACGCTCGTCGCCGACGGTTGCGACCTGACCGCCGATATCCACCTGACCGAAGGCGACACCGTCTCGCTGATCCTCAGCAACCCGGACGACGTTTCGCTCGATACCGACGCGCTCGATGCGATCGTTGAGAAGGACATCGCGTATTGGCGCGCATGGAGTCGCAAGTCGCGCTACCGTGGCCGCTGGCGCGAGACGGTCGAGCGCTCGGCAATGGCACTAAAGCTGCTCACCTCGCGCAAGCACGGTTCGATCGCCGCCGCCGCCACCTTCGGCCTGCCCGAAGCGCCCGGCGGCGTGCGCAACTGGGATTACCGCGCGACGTGGATCCGCGACTCCTCGTTCACCGTCTACGCTTTGCTGCGACTGGGTTATCAGGGCGAGGCGGTCGGCTTCCTCCATTGGGCGATGGACCGCGCGCAGGCGTGTTCGAAGGGCCATCTCGGCGTGATGTATGCGCTTGATGGCGGCGAGATCGCCGACGAACGCAAGCTCGACCTCGCCGGGTTCGAGGGCGCGACCCCGATCGTCGTCGGCAACGAGGCGAAGGACCAAACGCAGCACGACATCTACGGCGCGCTGCTCGACGCGACCTATCTCGGCAGTAAATATGGCGAGCCGATCGCGCATGATTCCTGGGTCGCGATCTCGCGCATCGTCGATCAGGTCTGCGAGACATGGGACACGCCGGACTCGGGGATTTGGGAAGTCCGCGGGCCGAAGAAGCATTATCTCCACTCGCGCCTGATGAGCTGGGTCGCGGTCGATCGTGCGGTGCGGCTGGCGCAGAAGCGTTCGCTGCCCGCGCCGCTGGTCCGCTGGTCGGAGACGCGGACGGCGATCCACGACGATATCTGGGCGAATTTCTGGAACGACGATCTCGGCCGGTTCGTCCGCGCGATCGGCGATGCGCCCGAGGATCTGGCGGTCGACGGCGCGTTGCTGATGATGCCGCTGGTCCGCTTCGTCGGCGCGACCGATCCCAAGTGGCTCGCGACGCTGGAGGCGATCGGCGCGGACCTGTCCGACGACGGGCAGGTCTATCGCTACCGGATCGACGACGGTTTGCCGGGGCAGGAGGGGACGTTCGTCGCCTGCTCGTTCTGGTACGTCGAATGCCTCGCGCGGGCCGGGCGGCTCGACCAGGCGCGGTTGAACTTCGAGAAGCTGCTCGCGCACGGCAATCATCTCGGTTTGTTCGCCGAGGAGATCGCGCAGGACGGCAGCTTTCTTGGCAATTTCCCGCAAGGCTTCAGCCATTTGGCGCTCATCAGCGCCGCCTTCTATCTCGACCGTGCGCTCGACAGCGCCGGTCCGCGGGAATGGGCATGACAATTTTCACTGACGTAAGGACGACAGCATGAACCTCGATATCGCAGGCAGGATCGCGCTCATCACCGGCGCGGACAGCGGCATGGGCAAGGAAACCGCCCGGATGCTGCTCGAGGAAGGCGTCCGCGTTGCGATCACCGACCAACCCGGCGGCGACCTCGACGCGAGTGTTTCGGAGCTGAAGACGCACGGCGAGGTGATCGCGCTCGAGGCCGACCTGACCAAGCTCGACGACGTGAAAACTTTGTTCGCCAAGGTCCGCGAACAGCTCGGCGAGCCCGACATCCTGGTCAATTGCGCGGGCGTGACGGGCGCGACCGGCGACTTCCTCGACGTCGACGATGCCGGCTGGCAGTCGACGCTCGACATCAATTTGATGGGCGCGGTGCGCGTCTGCCGCGAGGCGATCCCGGCGATGCGCGCGGCGAAATGGGGCCGCATCGTGCTGATGAGCTCGGAGGACGCGGTGCAGCCCTATGTCGACGAACTCGCCTATTGCGCGTCGAAGGCCGGGATTTCGAGCCTGTCGAAGGGGCTTTCCAAGGCTTACGGCTGCGACAACGTGCTGGTGAACACCGTATCGCCCGCGTTCATCGCCACGCCGATGACGGACACGATGATGCAGAAGCGCGCCGACGAGAAGGGGGTGAGCTTCGACGAGGCGATCGAGACGTTCTTGGAGGAGGAGCGGCCGGGAATGACGCTCAAGCGTCGCGGGAAGGCGGAAGAGGTCGCGTCGGCGATCGTATTCCTGTGCTCCGAGCGCGCGAGCTTCATCAACGGCGCGGACATCAGGGTGGATTCGGGCTCGGTGATGACCGTCGCCGGTTAAGCCGCCAACGATCACCACTCCTACCGGAGCGGAACCGGGCAATCCTCCCCCGCCAGGGGGAGGATTGCAAAAGCGAGCACTACCCCTCGAACAAATCCTTATACTGCCGAGGCTGCGACCGAAGATACTGGTCTGGCGCCTTCACCTTGCCCCCGAGATGCGCCGCCGCATGCCAGGGCCAGCGCGGATCGTACAAAATCGTCCGGGCCAGCGCGATCATGTCCGCATCGCCCGTCCCGATGATCGCCTCGGCCTGCTCGAAATCGGTGATCAGCCCGACCGCGACGACCGGGATCGACACCGCCTGCTTCACCGCGCGCGCGAGCGGCACCTGATAGCTCGGCCCGACCGGGATCTGCTGCGCCGGCGTAATCCCGCCACTCGACACGTGGATCGCACTGCACCCACGCGCCTCGAGAGCCTTCGCAAACGCCACCGTCTGGTCGGAATCCCAACCGCCCTCGGCCCAGTCGGTCCCCGACACGCGCATCGTCACCGCGCGCTCGGCCGGGAACGCAGCGCGTACCGCGTCATACACCTCGAGCGGGAATCGCATCCGGTTTTCGAGACTGCCGCCATACTCGTCCTCACGCCGGTTCGAGAGCGGCGACAGGAACTCGTGCAGCAGATACCCATGCGCCGCATGCAACTGCACCGCATCGATCCCGAGCCGCGCAGCCCGTACCGCCGCCGCCACGAAAGCGTCGCGTACCCGCGTCAGCCCCTCGGCGTCGAGCGCGACCGGTGCATTCTCCTCTGGCAGGAACGGCACCGTCGAAGGCCCTTCGGTCTGCCAGCCGTTCGGCGCGCCCGGTGCAATCTGGAGCCCGCCCTTCCACGGTACCTCGCACGACGCCTTGCGCCCGGCATGCGAGAGCTGGATCGCGATCGGCATGTCCGACCAGCGCCGCACGCTCTCGATCACGCGCGCCATCGCCGCCTCGGTCGCATCGTCGTACAGCCCGACATCGCCATGCGTGATCCGCCCCTCGGGCAGCACCGCGCTCGCCTCGATCGTCAGCAGCGCCGCGCCCGACAGCGCCAGGTGCCCCAGATGGATCTGGTGCCAGTCGTTCATGCAGCCGTTTTCAGCCGAATACTGGCACATCGGCGCGATCACGATCCGGTTCGCGAGTGTCAGGTTGCCGACCTTGAGCGGCTCGAACAGTTTCGGCCCGCTCATGCGAGGATCGATCCGATGGTGTAAGCCATGTGCATGTCCTTGATACGTAGAGGAGTGTGGCGAAACTCGCCGTGCCGTGCGGAACATAGGAAGTGGCGGGCGGGTTTCATGGCAAGGAATGCTGCACCGCGATAAAGCCGCGGTCGGCAACACGAAAAGGGTCCACGCATTGCATCTACTGCCCGACACGCTCGACGCCGGCTCGGCCTATCCCCTCGGCGCGACGTTCGACGGCCTCGGCGTGAACTTCGCGGTCTATTCCGCCAATGCCGAGAAGATCGAGCTCTGCGTCTATGACGAGACCGGCCGCCGCGAGCTGAAGCGCTATGCGCTCCCCGAATGGACCGACGAAGTCTGGCACGGCTACCTGCCCGACGCGCAGCCGGGCCTGGTCTACGGCTACCGCGCGCATGGCCGGTACGCGCCTGAGGAAGGCCACCGCTTCAACCCGAACAAGCTGCTGCTCGACCCGTACGCCAAGCAGATGATCGGCGAACTCCGGTGGACCGACGCGATGTACGGCTATCAGGTGAAGTCGCCGCGCGCCGACCTCAGCTTCGATCGGCGCGACAATGCGCTGACGATGCCCAAGGGCGTCGTGACCGACAGCCATTTCGACTGGTCGCGCGACGTGCGCCCCAACACGCCCTGGTCCGAGACGGTGATCTACGAGGCGCATACCAAGGGCCTGACCAAGCTGTTCGAGGAGGTCCAGCCCTCCGAACGCGGCACCTTTGCGGCACTCGGCAACCCGAAGGTCATCGATCACCTCAAGCGCCTGGGTGTCACCGCGATGGAGTTGCTGCCGATCCACACCTACATCCAGGATCGGTTCCTGCAGGAAAAGGGCCTGCGCAATTACTGGGGCTACAACACCCTCAATTTCTTCACCCCCGAGCGCTCGTACTTCGCGACCGACAGCCACGACGAACTCCGCCGCTCGATCCGCCGCCTGCATGCCGCCGGGATCGAGGTGATCCTCGACGTTGTCTACAACCATACGTGCGAAGGCTCGGAACAGGGGCCGACGCTGTCGTGGCGCGGGCTCGACAACGCCAGCTACTACCGCCTCGTCAAGGACGACCCGCGCTTCTCGATCAACGACACCGGCACTGGCAACACGCTCAACCTGACCAAGGCGCGCGTGATCCAGATGGTCGCGGATTCGCTGCGCTACTGGGCGACCAGCTTCGGCATCGACGGTTTCCGCTTCGATCTCGGCCTGACTTTGGGGCGGACGGACACCGGCTTCGATCCCGGCGCCGGCTTCTTCGACGTGCTCCGGCAGGATCCCGTGCTGGGCAAGCTGAAGCTGATCACCGAGCCCTGGGACATCGGCCCCGGCGGCTATCAGCTCGGCAACTTCCCCCCCGGTTTCGCCGAGTGGAACGACAAGTACCGCGACACCGTGCGAAAGTTCTGGCGCGGCGATCATGCGCAACGCGCCGATCTCGCCGCCCGTCTGACCGGCTCGGCCGATCTGTTCGACCGCCGCGCACGCCGCCCCTGGGCGAGCGTCAACCTGCTCGGCGCGCATGACGGCTACACGCTCGCCGACACGGTCGCCTACGAGGAACGCCATAACGAGGCGAACGGCGAGGACAATAACGACGGTCATTCGAACAATTGCTCGCGCAACTGGGGCGTCGAAGGCCCAACCGAAGACCCGGCGATCCTCGAGACCCGCCAGCGCGTGATGCGGTCGATGCTGACCACGTTGTTCGCGTCGCTCGGCACCCCGATGCTCGTCGCCGGCGACGAGTTCGGCCGCACGCAGAACGGCAACAACAACGCCTATTGCCAGGACAACGAGATCAGCTGGCTCGACTGGGAGAAGGCCAAGGCGCCCGAGGGCAGCAAACTGATCGACTTTACCGCGCGGCTGATCGCCCTGCGCCGCGACTATCCGATGCTCCGCGCCGGCAACTTCCTCTACGGGGAGGACACGCCGGCCGAGGGGCTGAAGGACATCGAATGGTGGGACGAGCGCGGTCAGCAACTCACCCCCGAGGACTGGCAGAACACCAACGGCCGCGCGCTGGTGATGCGTCGCGCCTGTGAGATGGAATCGGGCGAGGTCCAGGTGATTTCGCTGCTACTCAACGCGTCGGAAGGCCCGCTGACCTTCCACATGCCGCCTCCGGCAGAGGTCGAGCGTACCGTCCTGATCGACAGTAGTAAGCCCGATCAGGGCACAACCATGATCAGGGACAGCTACGAACTACCCCCGCAGGGCGCGGCATTGCTGTCCTGGACGATCGCCGCGGCATGACGCGCTGGGGACCGACGCTGGCCGATAACGGGGCGACCTTCCGCCTATGGGCACCCGACCGCGACGGGATAACGCTCGAGTTCGCCGATGGCGACGGTGTTCCCATGACCCGCCAACCGGACGGTTGGTTCAGCGCCGACGCCCTGGCCGGGGCCGGTGCCCGATACCGGTTCCGGCTTGCGGATGATCTGACCGTCCCCGACCCCGCAGCACGGGCGCAGGATGGCGGCGTCCACAGCTGGAGCGTTGTCGTCGACCACGGCGCCTACGAATGGCGCACCCCGGATTGGCGCGGCCGGCCTTGGGAGGAGATGGTTATCCAGGAGCTCCATGTCGGCGCGCTGGGCGGCTTCGCAGGTGTCGCGGACCAGCTTCCGGCGATCGCCGCGCTCGGCATCACCGCAATCGAACTCATGCCCGTCAACGCATTCGGCGGCACCCGCAACTGGGGCTATGACGGCGTGCTCCCCTACGCTCCCGCCGAAAGCTACGGCACGCCCGACGACCTGAAGGCGTTGGTCGATCGCGCCCACGAACTCGGTCTCGCGGTGTTCCTCGACGTGGTCTACAATCACTTCGGACCCGACGGAAACTACCTCGGCGCGTATGCAAAGGGCTTCTTCCACGCCGAAGTCGACACCCCCTGGGGCGGCGCAGTTGCGGTCGACCAAGCGCCGGTCCACCGCTATTTCGTCGACAACGCGCTGATGTGGCTCAACGAATACCGCTTCGACGGCCTCCGCTTCGACGCAGTCCACGCGATCGAAAACGACGCCTTCCTCGACGCGATGGCCGCCGAACTCCGCGAGCAGACCGAAGGCCGCCACATCCACCTCGTCCTCGAGAACGAAGGCAACGACGCCGACCGCCTCCACCCCGCCGCGTTCGACGCGCAGTGGAACGACGATTTC
This sequence comes from Sphingomonas sp. M1A8_2b, assembly GCF_053345535.1. NCBI lineage: Bacteria > Pseudomonadati > Pseudomonadota > Alphaproteobacteria > Sphingomonadales > Sphingomonadaceae > Sphingomonas > Sphingomonas sp. M1A8_2b. The sequence continues at coordinate 1,776,613 of NZ_JBKFAH010000001.1, forward strand.
CACAACGTCCTCCACGTCCTGCTCACCGGCGAGACCAGCGCTTATTACGCCGACTTCGCCGACCGCCCCGCCGAGCGCCTCGCGCGCTGTCTTGGTGAAGGCTTCATCTACCAGGGGGAGGGTTCTCCCAACCACGACGGCAAGCCACGCGGCAAGCCGAGCGCGCACCTCTCGCCGACGGCATTCGTCGCGTTCCTCCAGAACCACGACCAGATCGGCAACCGCGCGCTCGGCGAACGTCTGACGCTGCTCGCCGACCGCCAGAAGCTTCGCGCGGCTACCGCGTTGCTCCTGCTCGGCCCCCAGATACCGCTCCTGTTCATCGGCGACGACCACGGCAGCGAAAGCCCGTTCCTGTTCTTCACCGACTTCCACGACGATCTCGCTGACGCTGTGCGCGAAGGCCGCCGCAAGGAATTTGCCAAGTTCGCCGCCTTCGCCGATCCCGAGGCGCGCAAGGCGATCCCCGATCCGAACGCACACGAGACCTTCCACCGATCGCGCGCTAAACCAGGCCTGGATGCTGCGGAATGGCAGGATCTGTACCGCACGCTCCTTGCGATCCGCCACGCCGAGATCATCCCTCGTCTCCGTGGCACCACCGCGATCGGCGCCGAAGCGATCGGGGAGGGGGCGGTCGTCGCCCGCTGGACGATGGCCGACGGCGCGCTCCTCACGATCGCGCTGAACCTCGGGGAGGCCGCCGTATCATTCCCGGAGATCGAGGCTGCACCGATCTTCGCCGATGGCGAACCCGGCCAATCCGGCAGCGTCGCAGTCTGGCTGGAACGATGAGCAGCCGGCAAACGCTGGCGACCGCGGCGGGTCTGCAACTCGAATGGCAGGATGCCGCCGGTCAACGCCAGACGGTGTCGGACGCGGCGTTGAAGGCGATCCTCGATCGCCTCGGCCACCCCTCGGCGACCGCCAAGCAGATCGCCGACAGCCTCGCTGCGATCGCCGCGAGGACCGCGCGAGCGCCCCGCTTCCTGTCTGTCGGTGTCGGCGACCCGATCCAGCTGTCGACGACGCTATCGGGCAACGCCGAACTCACCCTGGAAAACGGTACGAGAACATCGATTGCGATCGACCGAGGCGCGCTCACGCCAATCGAGCATACCGGTTATCACCGTCTCGAAGTCGGTGACGAGGTGATCGACCTGCTGGTCGCTCCCCGCCGCTGCTTCACGATCGCCGACGCCGTACCGGGCCGCAAACTCTGGGCGCCCGCGGTCCAGATTCCCAGCCTACGCGCCGAGACTGCCAAGGCATTCGGGGACTTCGGCACACTCGCGGAAACCGCCCGAGCATTCGGCCAGCGCGGCGCCGATGCCCTCGCGATCAGCCCCACGCACGCGCTCTTTCCTGCGGATGCCGGCCGCTACAGTCCCTACGCGCCGTCGAGCCGGCAATTCCTCAACGGCCTCTATGCCGATGCGTCCGCATTCGCCGGGACGTCGGACGACCCCGCGCCCGACCTGATAGACTGGCAGAGCGCGATACCGGCAAAGCTCGTACATCTTCGCAAGACCTTCGACCAAGATGCTCGGCAACTTCGCGAATCTCTCGACGCATTCCGGCGGGAAGGCGGAGGCGACCTGGAACGTCACGCCGAGTTCGATGCCCTCCACGCCCATTTCTTCGCCATCTCCGGAGCACGAGGCTGGCAGCAATGGCCGGCCGAGTATCAAGATCCCGCCAGCCCGGCCGTCCGCCGCTTCGTCACGGAACATGCCGACGACGTCACCTTCTACGTCTTCCTCCAATGGCTCGCTCGCCGCGATCTCGACGCGGCACAAACCGCCGCGAAGGACGCCGGCATGGTGATCGGCCTCATCGCCGATCTCGCCGTCGGCATGGACCCGGGCGGCAGCCACGGCTGGAGCCGCCGCGGCGACCTGCTGACCGGCCTGTCGATCGGCGCACCACCCGATCCGTTGGGCCCGGACGGCCAAAGCTGGGGCATCACTGGTTTCGATCCGCACGCGCTCCGCGAGACCGGGTTCGCCCCGTTCATCGCGACGATCCGCGCCGCGCTCGCGCACGCCGGCGGCATCCGCATCGATCATGCGTTCGGCATGCGCCGCCTGTGGGTCGTCCCCGAGGGCGCGTCGGCGGCGGAAGGCGCCTATCTCGACATGCCCTTCGACGACCTGATGCGGATCATCGCCATGGAATCGCAGCGTGCCAAGGCGATCGTCATCGGCGAAGACCTCGGTACCGTTCCCGACGGCTTTCGCGAGGCGATGGACGCGCGCGCCATGCTCGGGATGCGCGTGCTCTGGTTCGAGCGCGATGCGGACGGCTTCGTCCCTCCCGCAAAGTGGTCGCGCGATGCGGTCGCGATGACCGGCACGCACGACCTCGCGACGATCGCAGGCTGGTGGAGCGGCCGCGACATCGACTGGACCTGGGACCTCGGCCGTAAGTCCGACGCTGTCGATGAACCCGCAGACCGCGCCGCTCGCGTCGATGATCGTGCGGCACTCTGGTCCGCCTTCGACACGGGGGCCAAACAGCCATCGCTCAATGACACCGACCCGGTCGTCGACGCCGCAATCGCCCATGTCGCCAGCACGCCGTGTACGCTCGCGATCATACCCATCGAGGATCTGGCCGGGATGATCGAGCAGCCCAACCTCCCCGGCACGATCGACGAACATCCCAATTGGCGCCGCCGCATGCCCGACACGACTGAAGCCCTCCTGCAACGTCCCGAGGTCGCTGCCCGCATCGCCACGCTCAACGCGAAAAGACCCGCATGACCCCCCGCGCAACCTACCGCTTCCAGTTCCACAAGGACTTCACCTTCGCCGATGCCGAAGCGCTGGTGCCGTATCTCGACAAGCTCGGCATCAGCCACCTCTACGCCTCGCCGATCACCACCGCCCGCAGTGGCTCGACGCACGGTTACGACGTCGTCGACCCGACCCGGATCAACCCCGAACTCGGCGGCGAAGACGCGTTCCGTAGCCTCGTCGCCGCGCTCCGGTCGCGCGACATGGGCGTCATCATCGACATCGTCCCCAACCATATGGGCGTCGCCGGTGGTGAGAATGCGTGGTGGAATGATGTCCTGACGCACGGTGAAACCAGCGAATTCGCGCGCTACTTCGACGTCGACTGGCGCGAGAAGCTCGTGCTCCCGATCCTCGGCGATCCGCTGGGCGAAACGCTGGCAAGCGGCGCGCTGAAGGTCGAGCATATCGACGGCCGCTATGTCCTAGAAGCGTATGGCGAACACCGCCTGCCTATCCGCGATGAGGACCAGGCGACTGCCGCGACCGACGACATTGCCGCGCTGGTCGACCGCCAGCACTACCGCCTGGCCTCGTGGCGCGTCGCGAACGATGAGCTCAATTGGCGGCGGTTCTTCACGATCAACGATCTCGCCGGCCTCCGCGCCGAAGACCCGGTCGTGTTCGACGCTACGCACGCACTCTATTTCCGCCTGTACGCCGAGGGCCTGATCGACGGCGTTCGTGTCGATCACGTCGACGGACTGACCGACCCTGCGGGCTATTGCCGCCAGCTTCGTGCAAGGTTCGATGCGATCGAGCGTCCCGCCGGTGCTCCCGCTGGCCGGGCCTACATCGTCATCGAGAAGATCCTCGCCGACGGCGAACCGCTCGGCACAGACTGGGGCGTCGACGGCACCAGCGGGTACGACTTCATGGAGCAGGTCACCGCCTTGCTCCACGCCCCCGCCGGCGCCGAGCCGCTCGCCGATCTCTGGGATGAGATCAGCGGCCGGTCCGCCGACTTCGCCCCCGAGGAACTGCGCGCGCGGCAGGAATTGCTGTCGTGGCAGTTCGACGGCCAGCACCGTCGGTGCGTCGAAGCATTCGTGGCGCTCGCCCGGTCCACGCCCGAGGGCGACGGCATGACGAGGGGCATGCTCCACCGCGCGATCGAACGCCTGCTCTGGGTCTTCCCGGTCTACCGAACCTATGGAACGGGCGATGCCGCCCCGGCGGCGGACGCCGCGATCCGCGAGACGGTGCGCCAACGTGTCGCGCAGTTCGTGCCGCCGGGTGAGGACTTTGTCGTGGACGCGGTGCTCACGTGGCTGGCTGGCGAGGGGCAGGGCGATGCCGCGCTCGCCGCGGATGCGGTGCGCAAATTCCAGCAACTCTCCGCACCGATTGCCGCCAAGGCGGTCGAGGACACCGCGTTCTATCGCTATGGTCGCCTGCTTTCGCGCAACGACGTCGGCTTCGACGCGGCCCGCATGTCGCTCGATATCGACGATTTCCACGCCGCAATGGTCGACCGCGCGCGCGATTGGCCGGCGGCGATGCTCGCGACCGCTACGCATGACCACAAGCGCGGCGAAGACGTCCGCGCGCGGCTCGCGGTGCTCAGCGAAATTCCGGACGAGTGGCGCGCTCGGGTCGAGCATTGGCTGGGGCTGGCCGCGCCGCTCGCAAGCGCGGTCGATCCGGCAGACGTCTACATGCTGCTCCAGACCCTCTTCGGCGCCTGGCCGGAAGGGCTGACGGCGTCGGACGCGACAGGGCTCGCCGCCTTCGCCGAGCGTATCGTCGCGTGGCAGGAAAAGGCGCTGCGCGAGGCCAAGCTGCGGTCGTCATGGGAAGCGCCGGATCAGGCGTATGAAGCGCGCTGCCATGAACTGGCGCGCGCGCTCCTCGACTCCGCGCGCTCGGCAATATTCTTGGATGACCTGACGGCCTGTGTCGCCCGGATTGCGCCCGCAGCGGAGGCGAACAGTCTCGCACAGGTCGCCCTGCGATACACGGTACCCGGCATTCCGGACCTGTATCAGGGCACCGAGATCGCCGACCTGAGCCTGGTCGATCCCGACAATCGCCGCGCGGTCGACTACGCCAAGCTGCAGGCGACGCTCGACGGTATCCCACCGCCGAAGATGGCGCTGATCGCACGACTGCTCGAGATGCGGCGGGCCCATCCGGCGGTCTTCGCTGAGGGGGACTATGACCCAATCGCGCTCACCGGCCCCCGTGCAACCCAAGCCTTGGCCTTCAACCGCCGGCATGATGGCGTGACGGTGCGCTCATTGGTGGCGTTGCGCTGTGCCGACCGCCATCTCGACCGGATCGCCGCGCGCGACTGGTGGGCCGACACTGCGCTTGCATCGGGGGAAACGCTAGCCGACCTGTTCGGTGCAGAGGCCGTGTCGATCGAAATCCTGCACGCGGACGCCTGAACCGCCGCCGTCGTCACCGTGCAGTGACGACGGCGAGATTTGGGCCTTACAACCCGAAGCGCAACGTCGCGCGGAAATCGCGCCCGGAGAGTGGCGCGAAGTCCTTGAGGAAGCTCGTCGACCGCCGCGCGTTGACGTCGAACAGGTTGTTCGCGCTCAGCAGCAACGTCGTCTTCGAATCCTTACCGAACGGGCTCAGACCGATCGAGGCGTTGACCATCGTGTACGCGTTGGTCTTCGTCTCGAACGCGGCGATCCGGTTCTGGTCGAACACGTGCTCGACCTCGACGCGGCCGTTCAGCCGGTCGCCCTGCGCCTCGATCCCGCCGAGCACGCGCATCGGCGGGATGCGCGGGACGGGGCCCTGGTCGACGATGTTGGCATGGACATAGTCGCCCAGCACGTCGGCGTTCACCGCATAGCCGCCGATCTGCGCGACCTTCACCGACGCATCCGCCTCGAACCCGTAATAGCGCGCGTCGGCCTGCTGATATTGGAAGCAGGGCAGGTCGACCACGCGGCCCGACGGATCGGCGGCGGCCTGGCAGACCGACGACGCGACCTGGTTCTCCGAGATATAGTTTGAGAACCAGTTGTAATAGGCCGACGCGTCGAAGCTGAAGCCGTCGCCATGCGCGTGCAGCGTGCCTTCGAGTCCCCAGGACTTCTCGAGTCTGAAGTCGGGATTGCCGAGTTCGTACGCCTGCGTCCCGGCATGCGCGCCGTTCGCGAACAGTTCCTCGGCCGACGGCGCGCGTTCGGTGCGCGATAGGTTCAGCCCGAGCCGGACGCTGTCGGTCACGCCATACGACGCCCCGAGCGAGCCCGACACAGCATTGTAACTCTGGCTGCCGCGGAAGAACCGCAAATCATCCTCGGGCGTCCGCGCGGCGAGATCGGTGATCTCGTAGCGCAAACCACCCTCGGCGCGGAACTTGCCCGACTCATATTGTTGGAGCGTGAAGAGCCCCGTCTGGTTGGTCTCGTTCTTCGGCAGGAAGGCTTCGTCCCCGACGACGTTGAAGATCCGGTTGTAGAATTGCACGCCCGATGCGCCCTGCCAGCCGCCGCGGTTCGCCTGGACCACTTCGAGACGTCCTTCGAGGCCTTTGTTGTAGAACGCGGTGCCGACCGAATTGTCTTCCTCGAGCTCGAAATGGCGATAGCTCGCCTGCCCGACGCGGACGCGGATCTTGCTCAGCACGTCGCCGCCGGTGTCGATCTCGCCGCGCAGGTCGACGCGGTTCTGGACGATGTCGAGGCGCGGCGCTTCCTGCTCCTGGCCGGGTTGCGTGGCGTAGCGGATCGGCACGCCGTACAGGCTGTCGTAGTGGCTGTACGACACCCCAAGGCTGCCGGTGTCGGTGATGATCGAGGCGCCGGCGCCCGCCGTCCACGTCTCCGCCTGCGTGTTGGGCAGCTTGCCCTTCAACTGCGCCGATCCGGCATAATCGATCGACTCGGCATCGTTCGGATCGACGGGTGTGGTGGCGGCCGTTGCCAGCGCTTGCGCGCGCTGATCGCGCGACAGGATGTAGCCACCGGTGCGCAGGTCGCCCGACTTCAGGTACGAGCCGTCGGCGTGGAGCACGAGGTGCTGGCCGACCGCCACGTCACCGGCCATGCCGCCCGACCGCTCGTTCGCGGCCGAGCCATAGGTGCCGATGCCGTTCACGCGGTAGCCGTTCTCGGGCACGGTCCGCGGGATCCGCGTGTCGATCACGTTGACGACGCCGCCGACCGCCGACGAGCCGTACAGCAAGGCGCTCGGCCCGCGGAGAATCTCGATGCGCTCGGACAGCAAGGGGTCGATGATCACCGCGTGATCGACCGAGGTGTTCGACACGTCGATCGAGCCGATCCCGTCGGTCAGCACGCGGATGCGATCACCCTGGAAGCCGCGCAGGATCGGACGCGAGGCGCTCGGGCCGAACGAGCTGGCCGACACGCCGGGCTGGCGGGCGAGCGTCTCGCCGATCGACGGGCGCAGCTGGCGGGTGAGTTCCTGGCCGGTGAGAACGGTGGTGCCCTGCAACACGTCGCGCTCGCTGGTTTGGAGCGGCGCGGTCACAATGATGTCGCGCTGGTTAGTCGCGGCCGCGGGTTGGGCCGCGGGATCCGGGGCCGTCGTCTGCGCGTGCGCCTGCGCGGCCAGGAGGGCGGCCAGGGCACTGGCGCCGAACAGCATCGTCTTCATCGAATTTCCCTGTGTCGTCCCTGAATGAACGAGCGATTAAAACTTTATGATACATCATATCAAGTTAGAAACGGGCAGGGTGGGTGCATCGGCGCGTGGCTGTTGCCGCAATGCAACACAGATTAGGCGGGCGCGTCAGCATGGAGGCGACGGGAAGGCGTCGACATGGGCGCCATAACACCGGGAGATACTGACAGGCGTATTGAGAAGCGCTAGCTAGCTCGCTGAATAAAGGCGGAAGATCGTCAAACCGCGAGCCGCGCAAACGCCATCGGCAGCAGCCGCGCTAACCGATCCGCCCAAGCCGCGCAGCCCTCGGTGGATTCGAGGAGGTCCTGACGTATCTCGATCTCCGCATAGGGCCGTCGCGCCGGATAGGCGTGGCGCGGAATGGTATAATCGATCAGGTCCATCCGGTACGGCTCGTTGTCGCCGACGACGAGGTCGGGCTCGTCGCGCAGCACCGACAGCAGCGTGTGCGCGAATCCGGTGTCGCCGCCGTCGTGCAGGATGCCGATATGCCAGGGGCGTTGCTGGTCGCGCAGAGGCCCGCGCATCGCCGGCGTGAAGCTGTGCAGCGCGACGATCACCGTGGTCATTCCCGCGGCATCGCGTCGCGCAAGCTCGGCCGCGATCGCTGCTTGATACGGCAAATGGATCTCCGCCAGCCGCGCCGCGCGGTCGGTTTCGGCGAGCCTGGCATTGCCCGGCACGACCGTCCCGTCGCTGACTTCGGCGATCAGGTCCGGCTGGGTTTCGTTGCGATTGCAGTCGATCACGAGCCGCGAATAGGTCTGGCGGACGAACACCGCGTCGAGCCGCTCCGCCAACATCGCGCCGAGGTCGCCGATGCCGATGTCCCAGCCGATATGCCGCGACAGGTCGCCGTCGCTCAATCCCAGAGATCCCAGCGCCTTCGGCACCGCATTGCCGGCATGATCGCCGATCAGCAGGAACGATGACGCACCTTTGGGGTTGACCACCATGACCGGTGCGGCATCTTCGGTCCCCAGCAGCGTTTGGCTGGCAGTGCTGTTCATGCGACGTGGATCCTCGATGCCATCTCTAACGCTCTCTCATGTAACCAAATACGCGTATCGCCAACCGGTTGCGTTCGGCGAGCACCGGATCATGGTCCGACCGCGCGAAAGCTACGACCAGCGCCTGATCGATGCCACGCTGACGATCAGCCCGGAGCCCTCCGACATCCGCTGGCTGCACGACGTGTTCGGTAATTCGGTCGCGATCGCCACTTTCGCCAAGCGCGCGAAGGATCTCGTGATCGACAGTACCGTCCGCCTCGATCACAGCCCCGGGGACCTGCAGCGGGTCGATATCGAACGCTATGCGCGGCAGTATCCGTTCACCTATTCGTCGGAGGAAATGCCCGACCTGCTCCGATCGATCGAACGTCAGCATCACGACCCGCAACGCCAGATCGACAGCTGGGCGCGGCGTTTCGTCGGGACTGGCGCGAAGACCGACACGCTGGCGATGCTGTCCGAAATGACCGCCGCGATCAAACGCGAGTTCACCTATGTCCAGCGCCCCGAAAAGGGCACGCAGACGCCGATCGAAACGCTCGCCACGCGCAAGGGCACGTGTCGCGATTATGCGATGCTGATGATCGAGGCGGTTCGCGCGCTTGGCTTCGCGGCGCGGTTCGTCTCGGGCTATGTCTACAACCCGACACGTCGGGAGCATCGTTCCGGCGGCGGCAACACGCATGCCTGGGTCCGCGTCTACCTGCCCGGCTCGGGCTGGGTCGAGTTCGATCCGACCAACGGCATCGTCGGCAATCGCGGCCTCGTCCGCGTCGCCATCGCGCGCGACATATACCAGGCGGTGCCCGTCTCCGGCACCTGGAGTGGCTTCCCCGGCAGCTTCCTCGACATGAGCGTGTCGGTCGACATCACCGTCGACGAGGATGCCGAGACCGCCGTTCACCAGCATCCATCATCGCAATCCGCGTGACACCAGGCATCCAAGGGGGACATCGATGCTGATCAGAGCCGGCTACGACATTCGTTTCGAAACCGACGTGGCGACGCCGATGATGGCGATGCTCAGCCTGCATCCGTCACGCAACAAGGATCTGGTCACGCCGCACCGGCTCGCGGCCGATCCCGACGTGCCGACCTATGATTATCTCGACGCATTCGGCAACGTCTGCACGCGGTTCACCGTCCCGAAGGGTGGCATGACGCTGTCATGCGACTTCACGATCGAGGACAGCGGTTTGCCCGACCCGGTCTCCCCCGACGCGGTCCAGCACGCGGTCGAGGATCTGCCCGACGATATCCTGATCTACCTGCTAGGCAGCCGCTACTGCGAGACCGATCGCCTGTCCGACACCGCATGGTCGTTGTTCGGGCATGTCCCCGCCGGCTGGCAACGGGTGCAGGCGATCGTCGACTTCGCGCATAACCATGTCGAGTTCGGCTATCACTTCGCGCGCTCGACCAAGACCGCGTGGGACGTCTACCAGGAGCGCCAGGGCGTATGCCGAGACTTCGCGCATCTTGCGATCACGCTGTGCCGCTGCATGAACATCCCCGCACGCTATTGCACCGGCTATCTCGGCGACATCGGCATCCCGCCGGTCGATGCGCCGATGGACTTCTCCGCGTGGTTCGACGTGTATCTCGGCGGCACGTGGCATACGCTCGACGCGCGCCATAATCGCCCACGGATCGGCCGGATCCTGATGGCGCGGGGTCGTGATGCGACCGATACGGCGCTCACCACCAGCTTCGGTCCGGCACGACTGGTCGGCTTCGACGTCCACACCGACGAGGTCGACGCCGCGGGCTAAACCGGCGCTTGCGGCAAGTTAGGTCTTGTCGCGAGCGTCGCGTTCGGCCTAACGGCTCCGATCCCCAAACTTATGCTGCGATGCACAACATGACCTCGACCCCCGACCAGTCCTCGCCTGCCAACGCGAACGCCCTGCTGTTGCAGGCGATCGCGCTGCGCCAGTGCATCACCGCGACGTATAACCGGATGGTCTGCACGCTCGCCCCGCACATCCTCTACACCAAGCATGACGACGTGTTCGTCGATGCGATCACGCTCGAGCGCGACGGCCAGCCGCCGAAAGAGATCAAGCTCGGCACGTTCAAGCTCGCCGGCCTGAAGGATATCGAGGTCATCGATCGCCCGTTCGTCCCCGATGCGATCTTCAATCCCGGCGACATCAAGTACGACCGGGTCACGTTGTTCGTGGTCGACCGCACCTGAATTTCACGCGGCGGCGGGCAGCCACGCCGTCTCGATCTCGCCGTAGCGATCGACGAACCCGGTCGCCGCGACGAGCGCCTTCTCGTCGACGATCTTCACCCGCCGGCCGGTCCGCTCGATCACCCCGGATTTCTCGAGCGCGCGGATCGTCCGGTTGACGTGGACCTTGGTCAGCCCGAGCGCATCGCCGATATCGGTCTGCGTCAGCGGCAGATCGAACGAGTCAACGATCCCGCCCGCGGTGACGCGCAGCCGCGCCATGATATCGAGCAGCAGCGTCGACAGCCGCTCGCTCGCCCCCATCCGGCCGATCGTCGTCAGCCGGTCGCTCATCGCGACGTTCTCGGCCGCGGCGATAGCGTAGAGCAGCCCGGCGATTCGCGGCTGTGCGCGGAACAATTGCCCGAGCGAGGCCTTCGGCATTTCGATCACGATGCAGTCGGAGATCGCGGTCAGCGTCGCCGCCGCCTGCGACCACGCCATGCTCGACGTCCCGATCAGGTCGCCCGCATAATGGAACCGCAGGATCTGCCGGCCACCGGTGATCAGCTTGGTGGACGAATGCAGCCAGCCCTGCCGCACGACGTACAGCGCATGGCTTTCGCCACCCTCCGCCATCAGCACGTCGCCCGCTTTCAGGCGTCGTTCGCCCTTCTCCGCCTGCAGAATCGCTTCCCGCTCCGCATCGGTCAGGTCGAGATGTCGACCCAGCCGCGCGATCAAACCGCTCAATTGCATCTTCGTGCCTTACGTCCACGCCCCATGAACGGATATCGTTCGCACGAACATCGCCCAGCGGGAAGGGGGGATGACCGTTTCACCGCTGGTTTCGCGCAAGGAAACGCTGTGCTAGTCGCCGCGCAACAAGCCTCGGCAAGCGGGGCGACACGGAGATGGCATGCTGAACGATTTCGATTTCGCCTTGGGTGAATCGGCGGACATGATCCGCGAATCCACCAAGCGTTTCGCCACCGACAAGATCGCGCCGCTGGCGGCGAAGATCGATGCGGACGACTGGTTCCCGCGCGAGCTGTGGCCGGCGATGGGCGAACTCGGCCTCCATGGCATCACCGTCGAGGAGGAATATGGCGGCCTCGGCCTCGGTTATCTCGAGCATGTCGTCGCGGTGGAGGAAGTCTCGCGCGCCTCCGCCTCTATCGGACTCAGCTATGGCGCGCATTCGAACCTCTGCGTCAACCAGATCCGCCGCTGGGGTAATCCCGAGCAGAAGGCGAAATACCTCCCCAAGCTCGTCTCCGGCGAGCATGTCGGCAGCCTCGCCATGTCCGAGGCGGGGGCTGGCTCCGACGTCGTCTCGATGAAGCTCAAGGCGGTCAGGACCGACGCGGGCTACGTCCTCAACGGCACGAAATTCTGGATCACCAACGCGACTTACGCGGATACCCTCGTAGTCTACGCGAAGACCGGCGAGGGCTCGCGCGGGATCACCGCGTTCCTGATCGAGAAGGACATGCCCGGCTTCTCGATCGGTCAGAAGATCGACAAGATGGGTATGCGCGGGTCGCCGACCGCCGAACTCGTCTTTACCGATTGCGTGGTCCCGGCCGAGAACGTCATGGGCCCCGAGAATGGCGGCGTCGGCGTCTTGATGTCGGGCCTCGATTACGAGCGCGCGGTGCTCGCCGGGATTCAGCTCGGCATCATGCAGGCGTGCTTAGACGTGGTGATTCCGTATGTCCGTGAGCGCAAGCAGTTCGGCACGCCGATCGGCCAGTTCCAGCTGATCCAGGCGAAGGTCGCCGACATGTACGTCGCGCTCAGCTCGGCACGTGCGTACGTCTATGCGGTCGCCAAGTCATGCGATGCAGGCAAGACCACGCGGTTCGACGCGGCGGGCGCGATCCTGCTGGCGAGCGAGAGTGCGGTGAAGGTATCGCTCGAGTCGATCCAGGCGCTCGGCGGGGCTGGGTATACCAAGGACTGGCCGGTCGAACGCTTCATGCGGGATGCCAAGCTGCTCGACATCGGTGCAGGGACGAACGAGATTCGGCGGATGTTGATCGGGCGTGAGTTGATAGGTGCCGCCCCGAAGGTGGCACAGTGATGCGCCTACTGCTCCCCTCCCGCTTGCGGGAGGGGTCGGGGGAGGGCCTGCCACAAGCGTCCTTCCTGGCCGCATTCCCTCCCCTAACCCCTCCCGCAAGCGGGAGGGGAATCAAGTGACCGCGCCCGTCCTCACCGAAAGCGAGACCTTCCGCGCCAACGCAACGCACAACCGCGCGCTCGCCGAAACCCTCCGCGAGGACGTCGCCCGCACCGCGCTAGGCGGCAACGCCAAGTCCCGCGAGCGCCACACCGCGCGCGGCAAGCTGCTCCCCCGCGACCGCGTCGAACGTCTGCTCGACCCCGGCTCCCCCTTCCTCGAGATCGGCCAGCTCGTCGCGAACGGCCTCTACGACGACGAAGTCCCCGGCGCCGGCCTGATCATCGGGATCGGCCGCGTCTCCGGCCGCCAGTGCATGATCCTGTGCAACGACGCGACGGTGAAGGGCGGCACCTACTTCCCGCTGACCGTCAAGAAACACCTGCGAGCCCAGGAAATCGCTCAGGAAAACAGGCTTCCCTGCATCTACCTTGTCGACAGCGGCGGCGCCAACCTGCCGCATCAGGCGGAGGTCTTCCCCGACCGCGATCACTTCGGTCGCATCTTCTTCAACCAGGCCAACATGTCCGCGCTCGGCATCCCGCAGATCGCCTGCGTCATGGGCAGTTGCACCGCCGGCGGCGCGTATGTGCCCGCAATGTCCGACGAGACGATCATCGTCCGCGGGCAGGGGACGATCTTCCTCGCCGGCCCGCCGCTGGTGAAGGCCGCGACCGGCGAGGTCATCTCCGCGGAGGAACTGGGGGGCGCCGACACGCATGGCCGCCGCTCGGGCGTGGTCGATCACGTCGCCGAGAACGACGAGCACGCGCTGACGATCGTCCGCGATATCGTCTCGACGCTGCAACCGCAGACGCAGACCGCGGTGAACCTCCAGCAGCCCAGGCCCCCGAAGTTCGCCCCCGAAGAACTGTACGGCATCGTCCCGAGCGACGTCCGCGCGCCCTACGACGTCCATGAAGTTATCGCGCGCCTCGTCGACGGCAGCGAGTTCCACGAGTTCAAGGCGCTCTACGGTACCTCGCTCGTCTGCGGGTTCGCGCACATCTGGGGCATCCCCGTCGCGATCCTCGCCAACAACGGCGTGCTGTTCAGCGAGAGCGCGCAGAAGGGCGCGCACTTCATCGAACTCGCCTGCCAGCGGAAAATCCCGCTGCTGTTCCTCCAAAACATCTCCGGCTTCATGGTCGGTGGCAAGTACGAGGCGGAAGGCATTGCGAAGCATGGCGCAAAGCTCGTCACGGCGGTCGCCACCGCGACCGTTCCGAAGATCACCGTCCTGATCGGCGGCAGCTTCGGCGCGGGCAATTACGGGATGTGCGGCCGCGCCTATTCGCCGCGCTTCCTGTTCACCTGGCCCAACAGCCGGATCAGCGTGATGGGCGGAGAACAGGCGGCCTCGGTCCTCGCCACCGTCCACCGCGACGCGGAGAGCTGGACGCCCGACCAGGCCGAAGCCTTCAAGGCACCCGTCCGCCAGAAATACGAGGACGAGGGCAACCCCTGGTACGCGACCGCGCGTCTGTGGGACGATGGCATCATCGATCCCGCGCAGACCCGCGACGTGCTCGGCCTCGCCTTCGCCGCGACGCTCAACGCTCCCATCCCCGAACGCCCCGCGTTCGGCGTGTTCCGGATGTAACCCGATGATCCTGCTGTCACTTCTCCTCGCCGCTGGCCAGGTCACCCCGGTCCAGCCGATCGTCAAGGGCACCGGCCTGCCGCCGGCGGAAATGCAGAAGGGGGCGACCGAAGAGGCGGGCGTCATGGTCCCGATCGACGCGCTCTTCGCCGCGCTCGCCGCGCGCGACGGCCAGGCGATCCTCGCGCACGTCCGGCCGGACGGGGGCGCCACCGTCGCCGAGGAAAAGCCCGACGGCACGCGCACCGTCCGCCGCATGAGCTGGCCCGAGTTCGCCGCCATGATCAAACCCGGCCCCGAGCGCTACGCCGAGCGCCTCACCGATCCCGCGGTCGACATCGACGGCGACATCGCGATGGTCTGGTCGCCCTATGTCTTCACGATCGACCGCAAGGTCGCACACTGCGGCACCGATCATTTCGACATGGTCCGCGACGCTGGCCGGTGGAAGATCGCCAACATCACCTGGTCCTCGCGGACCACCGGATGCGCGGGCTGATATGCGCTGTCCTACAAACCTCGCCGCGGTCTATGCCGAGAGCATGACGACGATTAATGCCCTCTTTTCCGCGTCTAGCAGTGTTGCAGACGCGTCATCGGACGCCGAAACGATACGCGTCCAGCGTCTGCACTTTCTGCACTTCACTCTGGATCTCGTGGGCCCGAGCCGATGATCGCGTCGCTTCTGATCGCCAACCGCGGCGAGATCGCCTGCCGTATCATCCGCACCGCACGCGGTCTCGGCATCCGCACCGTCGCGGTCTATTCGGAGGCCGACGCGAACGCGCTCCACGTCCGCCAGGCCGACGAAGCCGTCCACATCGGCGCGTCCCCGGCGCGCGAAAGCTATCTGGTCGGGGAGCGCATCGTCGCCGCCGCGAAGCAGACCGGCGCCGAGGCGGTCCACCCGGGCTACGGCTTCCTGTCCGAGAATGCCGATTTCGCCCAAGCCGTGCTCGACGCCGGGCTGATCTGGGTGGGGCCCAACCCCGACAGCATCCGCGCGATGGGCCTGAAGGACGCCGCGAAGGCGCGCATGATTGCCGCCGGAGTGCCCGTCACGCCGGGCTATCAAGGGGAGGATCAAACCCTTGGCCGCATGATCGCAGAAGCAGAGAAGCTCGGGCTTCCGGTATTGATCAAGGCCGTTGCCGGCGGTGGCGGAAAAGGAATGCGCCTCGTCGAGGATATCCACGAGTTCGACGTCGCGTACGGATCTTGCCGGCGCGAGGCAGCGTCGAGCTTTGGCGACGATCGCGTTCTGCTGGAAAAATATATCCAGTCGCCGCGCCATATCGAGGTGCAGGTCTTCGGCGACAGCCACGGTAACGTCGTCCATTTGTTCGAACGCGACTGCTCGCTCCAGCGCCGCCACCAGAAGGTGATCGAGGAAGCGCCCGCACCCGGCATGGACGCCGCCACCCGCGAAGCGATCTGCGCCGCCGCGGTAAAGGCCGCCAAGGCGGTCGATTACGTCGGCGCCGGCACGATCGAGTTCATCGCCGACGCCAGCGAAGGCCTCCGCGCCGACCGCATCTGGTTCATGGAAATGAACACGCGGTTGCAGGTCGAGCACCCGGTCACCGAAGAGATCACCGGCCAAGACCTCGTCGAATGGCAACTTCGCGTCGCATCCGGCGAGCCTTTGCCCAAGCGTCAGGACGAACTGGCGATCGACGGCTGGGCGATGGAAGCGCGGCTGTATGCGGAAGATCCCGCCAAGGGTTTCCTGCCCTCCATCGGAACGCTCGAACGCTTCGATCTCGGCACCACCGCCCGTGTCGACACCGGCGTAGAGCAGGGCGCCGAAATCTCGCCCTTCTACGACCCGATGATCGCCAAGGTGATCGCCTGGGGCGAAGACCGCGAAATTGCACGCGAGGCGTTGGCGTCTGCGCTCGACGGCGCGGTCGTGTGGCCGGTGCGCTCCAACGCCGGGTTCCTGGTCGAGGCGCTCGACCATCCCGACTTCGTGGCGGGCACGCTCGACACCGGGCTGATCGCGCGTGAAGGCGACGCGCTCATGCCACCGACGCACCCGACAGAGGAGGCCTTAACCGAGGCTGCCGGTGCGCTAGTCTCCACAAATCCGATCGCCGGCTTCCGCCTCAATGCCGCGCCGCGCCGTAGCGCTACGTTTCTGCTGGACGGCGAACCGGTCGAAGTCGAACTCGACGGACACGCCGGGACGATGCCGCCGTTCGAAGACGTCCTGATTTCCGAGAGCGGCCAAACCTGGCAGCTAAAACCTTGGCGTGCGACCGGTGTCGCTGCGGGTGGAGCGGCCGACGGCGCTATCCTGTCGCCGATGCCCGGCCGCATCATCGCGGTCGACGTCGCTGCGGGCGACACCGTCACGAAGGGCCAGAAACTCGTCACGCTCGAGGCAATGAAGATGGAGCACTCGCTGACCGCACCGTTCGACGGCATCGTCGCGGACCTCAACGCAACAGAGGGCGGGCAGGTGACCGAGGGCACCATGCTCGTCCGTATCGAGAAGGACGCCTGATGGCCGGCCGCTATTTCGACGACTGGAGCATCGGCGACCGGATCGAGCACGAGATCCGCCGCACGGTGACCGAGACGGACAACCTCCTGTTCTCGACGATGACTCACAACCCGCAGCCGCTCCACCTCGACATCGAGGCGGCCAAGGCGAGCGAGTTCGGCCGAATCCTCGTCAACGGCACCTTCACCTTCGCGCTGATGGTCGGGCTGTCGGTCGGCGAGACGACGCTCGGTACGCTCGTCGCCAATCTCGGCTACGACAAGCTGGTGCACCCCAAGCCCGTGTTCATCGGCGACACGATGCGCGCGGAGACGGAGGTTACAGAGCTCAAGCCGAGCAAGTCGCGTCCCGAGGCGGGCATCATCACCTTCACCCACCGCCTGATCAACCAGCGCGACGAGATCGTCTGCCAATGCCTGCGAACAGCGCTGCTCAAGCGAAGGGGTTAATTGGCTTTTCCAAGCGCTGTCTCGACCACCGGCGTGACCTTTGCCGCGATCTTGGCGACCCCGCCCGAATTGGGATGAACATGATCGCCCTGCATCAACTGCGCATCGCCGATCACCCCGTCCAGAATGAAAGGATACAGCGCAGCGTCGTACCGCTTGGCCAAATCCGGCCAGATCGCGTTGAACTGATTGGCGAAGTCCGGCCCGAGATTGGGCGGCGCCATCATTCCGGTGAGCATCACGGGGATACCGCGACGCTTCGCCTCGTCGAGCATCGCGATCATGTTCGTCCGCGTCTCGGCTGGCGAAATCTGCCGCAGCACGTCATTCCCTCCGAGACCGATCAACACGAGATCAGGTTTCCGCGCCATATTATCGAGCGCGAACGCGAACCGCTGACGGCCGGCCGCGCTGGTATCGCCCGAGACGCCTGCGTTGACGATTGTCGCATTGATCCCATCGCGTCGCAGCCGTGCTTGCACCGCATCGGGCAGGCTCTGGCCGCGATCGAGCCCATAACCCGCATACAGGCTGTCACCGAATGCCAGGATCAGCTTGGCCGGGCCTTTGGGTGCCGGCGTCGCGGCGACCGAAGCAACGGCGTTTGCGGTGGGCGCGGGGGCAGGGGCCTCGGCGCTGCGATCACAGCCTGCGAGCAAGCCGGCTTGGAGAAGCACGGCGCTGACCCCATAGAGTGTCCAGTGCCTGCTGTTTCGATTTCGCTCCAACGTAAAGATCTCCAACCGCCCATGACCGAGAGTGCGAACACCGCGGCAAATCCTGTCGCCACTACCGCCGAAGACGACGCCAATGAGGACATGGTGATCACGATCCGCGATGTCACCCTGACGCTCGGCGCGGCGAGCGCGGCGACGACGATCC
The DNA here is from genome assembly GCF_053345535.1 of Sphingomonas sp. M1A8_2b. Taxonomy (NCBI): domain Bacteria; kingdom Pseudomonadati; phylum Pseudomonadota; class Alphaproteobacteria; order Sphingomonadales; family Sphingomonadaceae; genus Sphingomonas; species Sphingomonas sp. M1A8_2b. The sequence continues at coordinate 1,794,845 of NZ_JBKFAH010000001.1, forward strand.
TGAAGGGCATCGACCTCGATATCGCGCGCGGCACCAGCATCGCGCTGCTCGGACCGTCGGGGTCGGGCAAGTCGTCGCTGATGGCGATCCTGTCGGGGCTCGAACAGGCGAGTGGCGGCAGCGTGCGCGTCGCCGGGCTCGATTTCGGTGCGCTCGACGAGGATGCGCTGTCACGGGCGCGGCGCGGCCGGATCGGAATCGTACTCCAGGCCTTCCACCTGCTGCCGACGATGACCGCGCTGGAGAACGTCGCGGTGCCGATGGAGCTGGCCGGAATGCCCGACGCGTTCGCGCGCGCCGAGGCCGAATTGCAGGCAGTCGGCCTCTCGCACCGGATCGGCCATTACCCGACCCAATTGTCGGGCGGCGAACAGCAGCGCGTGGCGATCGCCCGCGCCCTCGGGCCTCGTCCGGATATCGTGTTCGCCGACGAGCCGACCGGCAATCTCGACACCGCGACCGGCGCGTCGATCATGGACCTGCTGTTCGACCGCCGGGCCGCGACCGGCGCGACGCTGATCGTCATCACGCACGACGCGGCGCTGGCGGCACGGTGCGACCGGATCGTCGAGCTCGGCGATGGCCGCATCGTCGCGGATCGCTTGCGGTGAACGACTGGCGGCTGGCGTGGCGGCTTGCGCGACGCGAACTCGACCTGCGGTTTCGCGGGCTGCGGCTGTTGCTCGCATGCCTGTTCCTCGGCGTCGGCGCGCTCGCTGCGATCGGCAGCCTGACGCAGGCGATCGACACCGAACTCGCCGCGCGCGGTAGCGCGATCCTCGGCGGCGACGTCGAATTCGCCGCCTCGCAGCGTGCTGCGACGCCGAAGGAGCGCGCGGCGATGGCTCGGCTCGGTGCCGTCTCCGAGACGGTGCGGATGCAGGCGATGGCGGTGCGCGGCACCAACAGCGTGCCGATCGAGCTGAAGGGCGTCGATACCGCCTATCCGCTTTACGGCGTGCTGGAATTGCGCGGTGGGCGCTCGGCCAAGCCGCTCGACGCGAACACCGTGCTGATCGTCCCGGCGCTGGCTGAGCGGCTCGGCATAGCATCCGGCGCGCAACTCAAGCTCGGTACTGCGGCGTTCACCGTCGGCGGGATCGTCACGAGCGAGCCGGACCGGTTGGGGGAGGGGTTCACGCTCGGCCCCGTGGCAATCGTCTCGCTGGCGGGGATCGCGCGGACCGGGCTCGTCCAGCCCGGCAGCCTGTACGAAAGCAAATACCGCGTCCGCCTCCCCGAAGGTGCCTCGCCGACCACCGCCACCAACCGCTTCAAGGCGGCGTTCGCGACCGGTGGCTGGGAAACCAAGACGCGCGATCGTGCTGCCCCCGGTGCCGAGCGCTTCGTCGACCGGATGGGCCAGTTCCTGCTGCTCGTCGGGCTATCCGCTTTGGTCATCGCCGGGATCGGCGTCGGTAACGGCGTATCGTCCTACCTCACCGCGCGCCGTGGCAGCATCGCCGCGTTGAAGGTGCTCGGTGCCACCTCGGGGATCATCGCGCGGATCTACATCCTGCAGGTCGCAGTAGTCGCGGCTATGGGGATTGCCGCCGGGCTGGTCGCGGGCGTCGTCACCGTGCCGCTGATCGTCTGGCTCGCCGGCGACGTCCTGCCGGTCGCGCCACGCTTCACCGTGCAGGTCGCGCCGCTCGCGCTCGCCGCCGCGTACGGCATGCTGATCGCGCTCGCCTTCACCGCGCCGCCGTTGATCGAGGCGGGGCGCATCCCCGCCGCCGGACTGTTGCGCGGCTTGCCGGGAGAGCGGCGCGTGCCGCTGCGGCGGACGCTGCCCTGGGTGATCGGCGCGGGGGCGGCGATCGTGGGGCTCGCGCTGCTGACCGCCGAACAGCCCGGCCTCAGCGCTGGCTTCCTCGCGGCGGTGGCAGGCGTCCTCGGGATCCTTGCGCTGTTCGGCTGGTGCGTCCGTCGCGGCGCCGCCTTGCTGCCACGGTCGCGACGACCGCTGCTTCGGCTGGCGGTCGCTGGGCTGCATCGCCCGGGTGCACGCACCGGAACCCTGGTCGTCGCGCTTGGCCTTGGCCTGACACTGTTCGTCCTGCTTGCCGGGATCCGGACGAGCATCGATGCCAATATCGCACGGACCGTGCCGGCGCGTGCGCCTGCCTTGTTCGCGCTCGACGTGCCCCCCGATCGCGAGGCGGAGTTTCGCCACGTCGTCGCAGCCGTCGCCATCCCCCCTGTGATCCGAACGGTGCCGGCGATGCGCGGCACGATCACCGGCTATGGTACGACTCGCGTCGCCGACTTGAAGACGCTGCCCGAAGGCGCTTGGGCCCTGCGCGGAGAGCGTGGGCTGACCTACGCCGAGACGCTGCCTGAGGGGAGCGCGCTGACCGTCGGCCGCTGGTGGCCCCGTCATTACAAAGGGCCACCCCTCGTCTCGGTCGACGAGCGACTGGCCAAGGTGCTCGACCTGAAGATCGGCGATCCGCTGAGCTATACGCTGCTCGGGGTCGAGCGCACCGCGATGATCGCGTCGTTCCGCCGGATCCGCTGGGATACGCTCGGCTTCAACTTCGTGATGGTGTTCTCCCCCAACGCGATCCAGGACGCGCCACATAATCTCGCCGCGACGATCGATTTGGCGCCCGGCCAGGAGGCGATGGTCACGCGTGCGCTGTTGCCGCGGTTCCCGTCGGTATCGGTGATCGAAGTGCGCGGCGTGCTGGGGCAGGTCCGCGTGATCGTCTCGCAGATGGCGACCGCGATCACGGCGGCGGCGTCGGTCGCGATCCTCGCCGGCGTCGCCGTCCTGATCGGCGCGATCGCTGCTGCCCGTGAAGCGCGAACCTATGACGGCGTGATACTGCGGACCTTGGGCGCCACACGTCGCCAGGTGCTGGCGGTCCAGGCGCTCGAATACGCGTTTCTCAGCGTGATCCTGTCGCTGCTCGCCTTGGTGCTGGGGCTGGGCGGCGCGTGGTATGTCGTGACGCAACTCTTCACGTTCGAATGGCTGCCCGATTACGGGACGGTGTTCGCGACGTTGATCGGTGGGGCGGGGCTGACGATGGCGATCGGGCTGATCGGTACATGGCCGATTCTCGGCGCGCGTCCGGCACAGGCGTTGCGGCAACTCTGAGGCGTCGAACATCCGGCACGTTTCGCGTCACGCGGCGTTAGGCTGACGCGGGACGATCCTCGCGTGCCCTTTCCGAGGACCCAGACGCTGGCCGATACGAACTCTGCGCCCAACACCAGCCCCTGGTCGATGTCGGCGCGCGACTGGTGGAAAGTCCTGAAGCGGACCTGGGCCGAGGCGGGCAACGACAATATCGGGCTGATCGCGGCGGGGACGGCGTTCTACGGGTTCGCGGCGATCGTGCCGCTTCTCGCATCGGTGGTGTTGATCTACGGCCTGGTCGCCGACACCGCGACGGTCGTCGCCAACATTCGCGCGCTGTTCACCGTGTTGCCCGAGGACGCCGCTCGCGTGGTCGGCGAACAGCTCGCAACGGTGGTCAACACGTCGGAAGGCAAGAAGGGTTTCGGCCTCGTCGTCGCGCTGGGCATCGCGTTGTACGGCGGCACGAAGGGCGCGTCGTCGATCGTCACCGCGCTCAACATTGCGTATGAAGAGAAGGAAACGCGCGGGTTCATCGCCCTGAACCTGCTCGCGTTCGCAATCACGGGTGGTGCGGTGATGCTGGCATTGGTCGCCGCCCTGTCGACCGCGGCGTTCGCGCTTCTCGACAGCCTGATACCCGGTGCCCCGGAAGTGCTGCTGCTGCCGATCCGTCTCGCCAGTTACGGCGTGCTCGCCTCGCTGGGCGTGACCGCAGCGGCCTGCCTGTATCGGTTCGGTCCCAATCGTCACACGGCGAAATGGGCGTGGCTGACGCCGGGATCGCTCGCCGCGACATTGGTCTGGCTGGGCGCGACGATCGGGTTCGGCGTCTACGTCTCGCGCTTCGGCAATTACGGCGCGACCTATGGCTCGCTGAGCGCGGTCATCGTGCTGCTGACATGGCTGTGGCTTTCGGCGTACGTCTTCCTGCTCGGCGCCGAGCTCAATGCCGAACTCGAACATCAGGCGACGAGTCCGATAGACGCAACTGTCGCTGATAAGGTGGTGACCGAGGCTGTGCCTGTGCCCGTCGCCCGGTATGCGGAGCCGGACGGGGCAGGGGTGTTGGCAGTAGCGCATCTCAGCGGCCTACATGCAGGTCTACCCGCATCGCTGCTGGCGCTTGGCGGCCTGAGGTCGATCCGTCGTGGGTCGCCGGTAGCGGGTCTTGGCATGCTCGCTATCGGCGCAGCGCTGGCACACAGGAAGCGGGCTGCATCCGACGAGGTGACCAAGACCCTAGGAGCCAGGCACTGATGGCCTATGGACGATCGACCAAGATGTTCTTCGACGGCGGATCGCGGCCAAACCCCGGTCCGATCGAATGCGCGGTGGTCCGCAAGGGCGTCACCCATTACCGGCACGATCTGGCCGAGGGCACCAACAGCGACGCCGAATGGCTGGCCGCCATCCATGCGTTGGAAGTCGCGGCCCGAAACGGCGACCGCGATATCACGCTACTGGGCGACTCCACACTGGTCGTCACGCAAGCCAACGGCACGGCGCGGTGCCGCTCGGAAGCACTGGAAGCGCATCGGTTGCGGTTCGTTGAACTCGCTGCCGGTTTTGACCGTGTTCGCCTACGCCATATCGGTCGTACCCAGAACCTCGCCGGGATCGCGCTTGCCAAGCTTCACCCGCGGTGACCCACCGGCGTGGGTAGGAAGCCCGCTCAGTCCTTGGCGTCGAAAAATGGAAGACCGACCAAAAACTGTAAAAAAGCATTTGACGGTTCTGCGAACGCCGCCTAGAGGGGTGTCACCGCAGCGAACGACCACACGGTCTGGTTGCTACGGTCGCAAAAAACCAGATGCTGCAAGCTTCTTCTACCGAGGAGGTTATGCGAGTGTCGGTATTTTTGTCGGCTCTTTGACATTGTAGGTTAAGATGAA